>NZ_JABBGI010000027.1 GCF_012927325.1 Chryseobacterium antibioticum
AGTTTTCGATCATTGCTTAATCGTTTTGACACAACAGTATCGAGTTGGAAGTCTTTTAATTATATCGCTTTTATGGTTATAGCTCTGAACAAATTTTATAAATCTAAAAAAGTTTAAATGACCTCAATAATTTAACCATAAAGGGACAAGAGTTTTTTTTAACACTTAAGTAATTTTCTTTAAGTTTATGTATTGCGTAGTAGGAAGTACACTTAAGTTTTAAACATCAAAGATTTCATTTGCTGTGATAAAAATCTGTCTGATCTGTTTAATCTGCGGAAGATAAATATTTGAGTGGTTTTTGAAACATTAAGATTAGTGAAGGAGGTAAGGCAAGTTAAGAAAAAATCAGATGATTTTTTTCAGCGTTTCTTAAAGGGAGTTTTACTTAAAAACTTTCACTTTAACCAACAAAAAAAGCCCTTTAGATTAACAAAAGGACTTTTATGATTTAGATCGTCATGTTGTTTTAAGCCATGACCATATTGTTTCTTCTTGGAGCTTTGTCGCAAAGAACGTCTGCAATACTCTTTGAAATAAAATTGTCTTCGGTCAGGTTATCCAGCCAGAAAAATTCGCCGGCTGCATTGATTTCGATGAAATAATATTCATCTTCAGGGGAAACAATGATGTCTATTGCCCCGTAATCTACATTATAAATATCTAAAAGTTCAAGAAGTTTTGCTTCGATATCTGCAGGAAGTTCTGTTCTCACCCATTTGGTCAAAAGGTTGACACCGTCTTTTCTCCAGTCAACTTTAGCATCTTCAGACTGCTGGGAATCTATTTCGAAAGCATACACGTCCTGTCCTACAATAGTAACGCGAAGCTCTTTTTTCTTTTCTATTTTTTTCTGAAACTGCATCGGGCAATACACCAATGAATCCAGTTCTTCAAGTTTATCTTCACCAACCACATTGGTAAAAACGACACTTTCTACACCGTCTTCATAGATCGCGAAACCGGTCTGCATTTTTGCGACTACATTCTGATGTTTAAGGATGAATTTTCTCGCTTCCTCAGGGTTGTTGGTAAGGCAGGTTTCAGGAATTTTAAGTCCTAATTTAACCGCAACTTTTAACTGCTCTTCTTTACTGTCTAATCTTCTGTAAACCCCGGGCTTTCCAAGCGCATAAGCATCTACAGACTCTATAAATCCGAAAAGCGTATTGCGGATCTCACCCATAGCAGCACCATAGAATTTTTTATCCATTTCTTCTTTCACCCCGTTTCCAATGTTATAAGCTCTTCTATACCAAATGGCGGCAATATCGTCCAAACGGTATTGTGCATCTTTGGTTTCTAGGATACTTACCCATTCTCCATCCTGAAAAATGGTCGATAGTTTATTTTGTATAGGATACAGGTCTACATCGAAACGGATGACCTCACAACCGTTTTTCTCTATGTATTCTGTTACTTTCTCGATTGAAAAATTATCTGCAGTATGCGTAATGATTAGTATTTTATTCATGGATATTGATTCTTTTTATAAGGTTATCGGCAATTCTTTCTGCAATGGGAAAGCCCAGTTCTTTCTGCAGCATTCCCCATTCTCCCTGAGGATTTACTTCCAGAAAATAATAGGCTCCGTCTTTTCCCTTGATCATGTCAATGGCTCCGATATAAAGTCCCATTTCTTCCATCATGGAGGCAAGACCGGTTTTGACATTTCCAGGAAGCTCATAGGCTGACCAGAAATAATCTCCCTGTGCTACTCTCCAGTCGACATTATCACTATTGTTGATCTTTCCTGTAAAAAATTCTCCCGCGATATAGACAATTCTTAATTCATATTCTTTGTCCACATACGGCTGGAAGATCATTGGGCAATAAGCAATGTCTGAAATATGTTCCAAAGTATCCTCTTCAATGATCATTGTTGAGATAAGATTCTCTCCGTTCATGGTCTTTGCAGTCAGACTGTGAAGTTTTGCAACCGCTTTTCCGCCACAGAATTCATGAAAAAAGGCAGTGATCTTTTCCTCGTCGTTAGAAAAAATAGTTGGTGGGACTTTCAGATTATTTTCTTTGGCTAATTTTAACTGAAGCATTTTACTTCCGTCGATTTTTCTTTCGTCTTCAAAAGGATTGATCCACGGAACGTCTTCTAATAAAGTGATCAGGTTGTAACGAAGGTTTCCGTACCCGCTCAGGAATACTTTTCTGTAATCGTCATCCAGTTCTTCAGGAGTACTTATCCCCCATGCTTTCCTGTGCCATACTCCCTGAATGTCTTTGGAATGAACCGTATTTCCGAATTCATCTGTCAGTTCAAATGAATTTTCATTCACACTGATCTTCTGGAAATGATTCATACGGTCAGAATTGAGTCTGAAGTATGAAATATTTTTAGAGGCCAGATATTCAAAAAAGATGTCGATATTGTAAAAATCGTTTGAGTGGGTGATGCAGAGAATCATTTGCCGTTTTTTATTAAAAAAGGAAACTTAATGGTAAGTTTCCTTTGAATATGATTGTATTAATACGATTAATATTTAATTTTTAATGTATTAGTCTACTGGAACAGATGGAGAATCGTCATCTCCGTCAGATGGATATTTCATGGTAACCATAAGATCATCCTGAGGAGATGTTACGTTATCCACTACAGGTTTTGTGATCACGTCTCTTTCAGGGATTGTAATGACTCCTCCTCCTTTTACAGTTTCAGGATCTTTAAGTTGTTTTTCTAAGAATGACGCAAAAAACGGCTTCTTTTTTGAATTTTTGTCTTTCATAATAATTTAGTTTGGGTTAAAAGTATAATTGTAATTTCCTTTATGATAGAAATTTAAATAACAGATTCATCGCCATCTGAAGGATACTTCATGGTCACCAAAAGATCCTTGCTAGGTGAAGTTGCATTATCTAATATAGGTCTTGTTACATTATCCATAGAGGGTACTGTAATCACATCAATATCCGGCGTGGTTACGATTCCACCTCCCTGAACGGTTTCAAGATCTTTAATCTGCTTTTCTAAAAATGAAGCAAAAAAAGGTTTCTTTTTTGAATTCTCGTCTTTCATTGTGATTGAGTTGGATTAATAGTTTTTATTCTAGCTTGATTATAAAATTTCCAATTCTCCAGACTCATCGCTGTCAGACGGATACTTCATCGTTACGACCTGATCTCTTACAGGAAGTGTTGCATTGTCTACAAGCGGTGAAGTGGTCACGATATCTCTCGTTGGTACCGTAAGAACATCTGTAGTAGGTGTAGTGATTCCTCCTCCCTGAATAGCTTCAGGATCCTTAATTTGTTTCTCTAAAAATGAAGCAAAGAAAGGTTTTTTTGAGTTTTTCTTTTCCATAAGTTATTATATTTAGTTTTTATGTAAAACTAAAGTACAAAAAATATCAACACGTGGGGAAATATAATCTTATTTTAAGAAAATTTTAACTAAATAATCAAATAGACGGAATTAAATCAATGCAATTCCAAAAATTCCTTGACAACATTCGCGAAGTCTACAGGATTTTCTGCCTGAACCCAATGTCCGGCCTTTTTTACTGTCACTATTTTCGCTTTTGGAAACTGCTGTCTGATCCCATATTCATCCTGTGGAAGGATATAATTTGATTTTTCACCGGCAATAAATAAAGAATCACCTTCAAAAACACCAAATTTTACGGCATTCGACACAAACTCGTTATATTTTTCAGATAACGTTTTGAGATTAAATCTCCAGTTCAGTTTCTTATCATCATCCCAGTATAAGTTTTTTGCTAAAAACTGGATGGTAGATTTCTCCGGAATATACTGACTCAAAACAGTTTCTACCTCACCTCTTGAACTTACCGTATTGAAATCTACAGTTTCAAGAGCCTTAATAATGCCCTGGTGATGCGGAGGATACGCTTTTGGCGAAATGTCTACCACAATTAGTTTTTCTAATCTTTCAGGATATTTCAAAGCAAACTGCATGACCGCTTTTCCTCCTAAAGAATGTCCTAAAACATGAGCTTTCTGAATACCATAATGATCCATATAACGGGCAATATCATCTGCCAGATCATCGTGGGTCATGCTTTCCGAGTGAGAGCTTCTCCCGTGGTTTCTAAGATCAATAAGATGTACGGGAAGGTATTCACCTAAGTCTTTTCCAAAACTTCCCCAGTTGTCTAGCATTCCAAACAGTCCGTGAAATACAAGAAGTGGCGTAACATTAAGGTTTTCGCCGAATATTTTTGAGTTAAGTATATTATTATCCATAATGTATTAGTCTAAAAATGATGAAAAAAACTCTCCGACTGCCTGAAAAAGATCTCCAAGATCCAACCAGGATAAATCAATTTCTGCGTCAGAAAGTTCAGGAAGAACGAAATTTAACCCCTCTGAAGAAATTCCGTCAAGCATGGTTTGCTTCATTTCAGCATAATCACAGATTTCTCCCGAAGCTTTATGATAAGAATCAAAATCCTCATGTGAAGAGAAAACAGACATCCCCCAACAGGAATAATCACTGCCACTACCCCATGGAGCCTTTTGATTAGCCTTTTTTATTTCTTCAGGTTTATAAAAATCTTTTTTGCCGTAATCATCTACAAGAATGCTTCCCAGATCTTTAATATATTTTTTCCTGTCTTCAGGTAAATGTGTACAAAATTCGCTCATTGTATTAATCAGCTACCATTTTGCCAGTCTCTTCAAATAAGCCTGAACTGTATTTTCAAGTCCCATATAAAGGGCTTCAGAAACTAAAGCATGTCCGATGGATACTTCAAGAAGGTTGGGAATATGGTCGGCAAAGTATTTTACATTTTCCAGGCTCAGATCATGTCCTGCATTAATTCCTAATCCGAATTCTGTAGCAGCAAGTGCTGTATCATAATAAGGTTTTATTGCCTGTTCCTTGTTCGTAAGATAATTTTTCGCGTAGGCTTCTGTATACAGTTCAATTCTGTCAGCTCCTGTTTTTGCAGCGTGCTCTACCAATTCCGGCAAAGGATCCAGAAAAATTGAAGTACGGATTCCTGCATTTTTAAATTCTGCAATAATTTCTGTTAGAAAATCGAAGTGTTTTTTGGTATCCCAGCCTGCGTTGGATGTAATGGCATCATCTGCATCAGGAACCAGCGTAACCTGCTCCGGCTTTACTTCCAAAACCATATCAATAAAAGAGCGGTGTGGGTTTCCTTCAATGTTGAATTCAGTGGTAACCAACGGTTTCAGATCGTACACATCTTTTCTGGTGATGTGTCTCTCATCAGGTCTTGGATGAATGGTAATCCCCTGTCCACCGAATTCCTGAATTTTCACTGCCGCTTCTGTTACACTTGGCGTTTCGCCTCCTCTTGCATTTCTTATGGTCGCAATTTTATTAATGTTTACGCTTAGTTTTGTCATTTCTTTATTTAGATGTTAGATAATAAAAGAGGGAAGTTTGAAGATAGAAGCCTGAAGTAATTCAGCGTTTATCAATCTCTCTATTCCTTAATCATTATCAAAATTTAATTTAAAAATTTACGGGAAGTTCTATGACTTCCCCTTTTACTTTTTCTGCATCAGACTCTAACGCTTATCTGCATCACCTGAAGGTCAAATTCTTTTGAAGCAACCAGCAAATGGTCAAAAATATCAGCCTGGATCTGTTCAAAATGTTCCCATTTGGAATCATTAGCAAAGCAGTACACTTCAAGAGGAAGCCCCTGCGGAGTAATATCCAGCTGACGGACCATTCTTGTTCCATTTTCATCGATGTCCGGATCGTTTTCTATATATTTCTGTGCGTAATATCTGAAAACGCCAATATTGGTTAACTGCCTGCCATTGATGGTTTTATCATTATGTTCCACCCCTTGGTTTTCCTGTCTAATTTCCTGTGTTTTTTCTTCCAGATAGTCCGAGATCAGATTGATATCTTTTAAACGTTCAATATCTTCTTCATTTAAAAATTTAAAGGAATTGATATTGAAATAAACAGATTTCTTGATCCTTCTTGTATTGGATTCAGACATCACCTGAAGGTTTTTGATCTCCGTGGTCAGAAGGTCGTAGGTAGGAATCGTTGAAACGGTTTTATCAAAGTTGGTGATCTTCGTGGTCAGAAGACTTATATCTGTAATATTTCCTTCAATACTGTATTTCGGAATGCTTACCCAGTCCCCTACTTTCAGGTTCTTGGAGGTAGCCACATGTATCCCGGTCACAAAACCTAAAATCGTATCCCTGAAAACAAGTACCAATACTGCGGTAATAGCTCCCAAACTCCCGACAATCGTGGTTCCTTTGATCCCGAATATGACACAGAGACCCACTACAGAAAAGACAAAGATTCCCAGGATCTTTACGGTTTCTGAAATGGCATTCAGTGCCATAATTTTATAAAAGTCCTGCTTTATGGTAAAGTAATATCTAAAACCTGTGAGTGAACGGTAAAGCATTCCTGCAAGAATCATTACCAAACCTAAATTGATAGATCTGTTGATGAAAATATTCGTTTTAGGGAGTGCTGTTGCCGGAAATATTGAGGGATGGATCGCTCCTACGACCAAAAGTGCAGAGAAATGAGCAACAGAATTGCTTATTTTAGACTGATAAATGGATCGGATGATCGGATATTTTTCGTCATTTCGGAAAAACCTGAATATAAAGTTGATGGCGAATTTAAAAACAAAATCAACCACTAAAAATACGGCACACAGCAGTGCCAGTTTGATCATAATATGAACAATCCAATCCATCCCGCCTGGCGTTACCTGGCTGATATAGATGTAAAGCTGATCACTTATTTCCTGTAAAAAGTTTTTAGTGTCCTGTATTTCGTCTTTCATTACAGCAAATTTATAAAATTAAGAATGATGATGTCACTATTAACAATCAATTTTCATCCCAAATATTTAAAACGTCTTTGTAAATCTTCTTTTTTCCTATCTTGCATTGATAATTTTAAAGAATGGATACAACCTTAATTAATATTCTATGCCTCATTTTACTGTTCCTTGGGATGCTGGGAACTTTTCTGCCAGTCCTTCCAGGGCTTGTACTAAGTATTTGCGGTCTTTTGATCTATAAATTCGGAACGGATGCCGATCTGCCAATGATTTATATCTGGGCATTCGGAATTCTTACGGTTATTTCAGTGGTGCTGAGCTACGTTATTCCCGCAAAAACCAACAGGAAATATGGAGGAACCCGTTGGGGAAGCATTGGATCTATTATCGGAACAATTGTAGGGATCTTTATTCCTATTCCTCTAGGATTTCTGATAGGAATGTTTGCTGGGGTATTTATCGGGGAGCTTCTTCATGACAGCAAGGATATGAACAAAGCACTTCAGTCTACTAAAGGGGCATTTATCGGCTTCATTTACGGAACAGGTTTCAGTCTTGTGGTAGGTGTGGCAATGTTTTTGGTAGTAGTTTTAGATATGCTTAATATTATATAAAAAAAGATATGTTCCATAAAGCCATCATATTCAGCCTTGGATTGCTAACCTTAGCGGGATGCAATGCCCAAAAGAAAACGAAAACACCGGAACAAACTTCCGGAACAACCGCTCCAATGAATGACACTAAGAATTCAGCACAAAAAGGAGGCATCATTTATTTTAATCAGGGAGAAAATAAATTCCTGAAAGACTACCAAATGAATGTCACCTTCAAAGGTATTTCTGAAGACAGCCGCTGTCCCGAAGGGGTTGCATGTGTCTGGGCGGGAATAGCCGTAGCACAGATAGAAATGATGGGAACGTACTCCCGGCCTATGGTCTTAAGTCTCGCTACTTCTGACAATGCAGGGCGAAATTACCGCCGGTCAGAAGTATACAACGGTTACAGTATTTCACTGGAAGAAGTGACTCCTTCCCGGAAAGCTGAACCCGGAGGAAAAGATCTGGAAGGAAAATATAAAATCGGGATTAAAATAAAAAAAACAGAAGGTCCCGGAGATCCTACCACGAAATAGGTTTCTTTCCTTTTGAGACCAGATATTCGTTGATCTTCGAGAACGGTTTGCTTCCATAAAAACCTCTGTACACAGAAAACGGTGAAGGGTGCGCCGATTTTAAAATAAAATGCTTAGCCGGATCAATAAGTTCGGCTTTTTTTTGTGCAAAAGCTCCCCAAAGAACGAAAACCACATTTTCTTTCTTATCCGAAATTTCCTTGATGATAAAGTCTGTGAATTTTTCCCAGCCCAGGTCTTTGTGAGAATTCGGTGAATGGGCACGTACAGTTAAGGTTGCATTTAATAATAAAAACCCTTGTTTTCCCCAGTCATCTAATTCTTTTGAAGTTCTTTCAACACCCAGATCATCTTTTAGTTCAGTAAAAATATTTTTCAAGGAAGGTGGCGCTGTTACCTGTTCTGAAACAGAAAAGCACAAACCATTTGCCTGAAAATCATTATGGTAAGGATCCTGCCCGATGATCACCACCTCAATATCATCAAAAGGTGTGATTTCCAGGGCTCTGAATATTTGATTTTTAGGAGGGAAAACTTTGGTTGTAGCATATTCCTGTTTTACTTTTTCCCACAGGGTTGTAAAATAGGTTGTGCTTTTTATGGGGGCTAAAACGTCTGTCCAGGTCATGGTCATGGGATTGATATGATAATTTGAAAATGTATTAATATGATATAATTCTTCCTTTACCGGAAACTATATTACAAAAATATTCTTTAATTCCTGGATGGCCAAATCTGGTAATATAATGATTGGATGATCTAGTTATTGACATGGCTGGGCGAGCTACGTTTTAAATATTTTCACTCTTTTTTCAATAAGTATATAAGAGAAATAGGACAATAGTATGGAAAATCCAATCAACAGAAAATTATTAAGATGGTAAGATTCTACAATGACTATTTTCTGTCTCCTTACGATATAATGGATAATATATAATGAATATGAAATATTTCCTAAAAAATAAACTGCTTTTGTTTCTAAAAAAGTTTTCACAAGACTTTCTTTTTTTGAATATAAATTTTTTATGATCACAGCCGACAAAAGTGGGATAAAAAACAAGCCTCTTCCAGTGTAAAGCAGTAAAAAGGATTGAATAACTACACCATAAACAAAAAAATTATTCTTCTTTATTTTTATTTCCGGTATAAATGCAATGCCTATTCCCAAAAAATAAGATGATACTGTTCGTACTAAAGAGCTTATCCCAAAAACTACATCAAGATATTGCGAAGATCTGTCTATCTCAAGCGATGCATCATCAAAATACATGTCCGGCAGATAAGAAACAATACCTCTTAAAGCTAAACCTAATATGATAAGGAACCAACTTTTTATTTTATATTTAAGTATGCCCCATAGCAAAAAGGGAAATATCAGATAACAGATCCATTCTGTGCTCAATGACCAGTACACTTCATTTAATGAATAATTTGGATTAAAAAAACACTGTAGAAGTGCTGCATTGACTAAAAATTGAGACCATGAAGGATCTTTTGCTATAAAAAAGATGATAAAAACAATAGACAAAAAATAGACGGGATAGATCCTGTTGACTCTTTTTTTATAAAACGTCTGTACTCCTTCAAAAGTCAGGTGCTGAAATTTTCCGGAATAAGATACAGTCAGCAGAAAAGCACTCAATACAAAAAAAATATCTACTGCTACATATCCCTTCCCATTCACCGACTGAATCCAAAAACTTTTAAAGTAACTGAAATGGAAAAACGTGACCCATAGCGCAACAATGCCTCTAAGTCCCGTTAATGATTTTATTTCATTTTTCATATGCTAAAACAATGTAGTAGAGAGATCAATAATTACAATTTAATTGTTTTCTTTAAACTAAAAATAATATTTTCAGGAAAACCATCATCTGTTCTGCCTTCTTCCAAAATAAAATGGTGTTTTGCCAGAAGTGATTTTGAGTTTTCATTGAATTTATTAGTAAAAGCTAAAATTTCCTGCAGATGTAATTCATTAAATCCAAAATTTAAAACAACTTTCAAAGCCTCAGACATAATTCCTTTTCTATGATGATCAGGTAACAATTCATAACCGACTTCAGCTGTTTCCCGGTCTTCAGAAAATTTCCAGAGACAAATGGTTCCGATAAGATTAGATTGGCCTTTATAAGAGATTCCGAAGAAAATAATTTCCTTACTTTGAGTCCTTCTTTTGATGCTTAAAATAAATTCCAGCGCATCATAATTGGATTTTGGAGACACTCTTTTAACAAACTTGTTGATCTCCTGATTGCTGCGGATCGTCAGAATATCATCAACGTGACTTTCATTAATTTCATTTAAAACTAATCTTTCGGTTTCTAATTTCATTTTTCAAATGTACTAAAAACAGACGGTCGAAAATCACCTCATCTCCCCCATTAATAGATGCTGTCAACTATTCAAATTAACTCATTTTCAAATTGTCCGTCAAGAGATTCACATTTTCTCACTAAATTTGCAGTGTGTATATAAATAAAGAAGATTTAAACGAATTAGAGTTTCCGCAATTGCTCGCGGAGATCTCTCCATTTGCGTATTCTCCGAAAACGAGAGAAAAAATTCTTCAACTTCGTCCCATGGAAATTGACGAGGCGGAACTTTCCCTGAAAAAAACGTCGGAATATCTTTCGAGTTTTGAGAGTTCAAATGCAATTCCGTTCGCTGAGTATGAAGATATTGAAACCGAGCTAAAGGTAATGCTGATTGAGAATTACCGCTTGGAAAACAATGCTTTTATTAAAATAAAAACCTTAACTGAACAGATAGGAAAACTTCAGAAGTTTTTTGCCAGTATGCCGGATACCTTCCCTACTTTGGTAGGTGATGTTTCTGTGCTGGAGTTTAAGAAAGAGATCATTGATAAAGTAGATAAAGTTTTTAACCGTTTTGGGGAAATAAAAAGTGATGCCTCACCCATTTTAAAAGAACTGAGGGCAGAAATCCAGCTTGCTAAAAAAGCAATCCAGGAAAACTTCAACCGTGCTTTGTTCAATTACGGACAAAGCGAATTTCTGGATGATATCCGGGAAACTATTATTGAAGACCAGAGGGTTTTAGCTGTAAAATCAGGGTTTAAGAAGAGAGTTGCGGGAAGGGTTTTAGGAATTTCAAAAACAGGTTCTATTACCTATATGCAGCCGGACAGTGTGGTAAAACCCTACTTCAAGCTGAAGGAAAGTGAAGAGGAAGAGAAGAAAGAAATCGACAAGATTCTTAGAAAACTTACGGCTGAACTCGCGGAATTCCAGCCTCAATTATGGAAATACCAAGTATATATTTTTGACCTTGACTTGACGAGAGCGAAAGCAAAATTTGCTGAACAGGTCAACGGAATACTTCCGAAGATCAACCGTCACAGAACGCTGAAGCTGAAAGATGCATTCCATCCGCTGTTATGGCTTAGAAATAAAATTGAAAACAAGACTATTTTTCCACAAACCCTGTCATTGACGGACCAAAACAGAATTATCTGTATTTCAGGACCGAATGCGGGAGGAAAATCCATTACCCTGAAAACAGTCGGACTGCTTCAGCTGATGATCCAAAGCGGAATTCTGGTCCCTGTGCATCCAAGATCTGAAATGTTCTTTTTTGAAAAGATGATGACGGATATCGGAGACAACCAGTCTATCGAGAATCATTTGTCGACTTATTCTTCAAGGCTTAAGAAAATGTCGGGAATCATCCGTGAGGCAGATGCCAATACTCTGCTTCTTATTGATGAATTCGGAACAGGATCTGATCCTGAGCTTGGTGGTGCACTGGCTGAAAGTTTCATGGAGTATTTCTATGATAAAAAAAGTTTTGCGATCATTACCACTCACTATACGAACATCAAACTGGTAATCGAAGAGCTTCCGAATGCTGAAAATGCAGCCATGCTTTTTGATGAAGAAACGCTGGAACCGATGTATAAGCTGGAGGTAGGACAGGCAGGAAGTTCGTTCACTTTTGAGGTTGCGGAGAAAAACAGGATTCCACGATTTATCATTCATGCGGCAAAAAAGAAGGTAGAGCATGACATTGTGAATCTTGACAAAACAATTGTGAAGCTTCAGCAGGAAAAATTTGAAGTTGAAAAGCTGAAAACCGATCTTGCGGAAAGAAAGGAATCTGTGGAAGACAAACGTGACAATCTACAGAAGCTTAATGAGCAGCTGCAACAAAAACTGTTCAATTTCCAAAAACTGTATGAAGAGGAACACCGTAAGCTTCAGTTTGGAAATAAAATTGAAACGTTCATCGACAGTTACGTAAAAGGTAGATCGAGAAAAGATGTTGTCAAGGATTTTGTGAAAATTCTTGAACAGGAAAAATTCAGGAAAATTGGCGCTGATAAAGACGAAACTAAGCGTCTTCAGGTGGTTAAAAGAAAGATCACCCAGCAACTCAAAAAGGATGATGTGATTGAAAAAATCGCTGAAACCAATGAAAAAATGGAGGAGAAACGTAAAACTGACCGCGCCGTATGGATGAAGGAGGGACAACGTGTCCGTATTCCCGGAAGTACGAGCGTAGGAACAATTGAAAAGATTTCTAAAAATAAAGTGATCGTCAACTATGGAACTTTTAAGACCACGATTAATGCGGATGAGCTTGAAAGAATTTAATGATGTATACCTTTTAATCCTATAAAAATAGCGCTGAATGTTCAGCGCTATTTTATTTTAACTACTAAACATTTGCATGTTGAAGCATACAGATCAAATTTTCTTGTTATTTTTGGATCATGGATAAAAGCTTTACTGTCCTTTGGATTTTTTATAGAAAATTAATGATTCCTGCGGTATTATTTTCTCTGTTGTTATGCTTTGGTACTCAATTTACTTTTGAAAACTTTGGGCTTTATTTTTTCCTGATTCTTCCCCTTCTCCACTTTTTTATTTATGATATAAGGCTGAAAGGCGAATATTTTTTCTACGCCAATTTTGGATTTTCAAAATGGTTTTTGTGGGGTTTCACCGGATCATTAAGTTTAATTATTAAAGTCATTACCCGATTCTTATGAATAAACTTCACATCGACAGTGTTACCAAATCTTTCGGCGGAAGAAAAATCCTCCAGGATATCTATTTAGGCTGCGAAACTGGAAAAATAACAGGAATTCTTGGTCCGGCGGGCGGCGGAAAATCTACTTTATTAGAGATCATCTTTGGAACAATTAAAGGGGATACGCAGTTTATTAAATTAAATGATACTATTCTTAAAAGCCTGTCCAACAGGAAAAATAAAATTGCTTATCTGCCTCAGCGTTCTTCATTTCTCCCTAAAGAATGTAAGATCAGGAAGCTCATCCCACTATTCTGTACCCAAGAAAATGCGGAAAAGCTTTACGACTTAAAAATGATACAGCCCTTTTTGAATGAAACACCAAGAAACCTTTCAGGCGGTGAGAAAAAAATTATTGAAACCCTGATCATTACTTATTCAGACGCGGAATTTATTTTACTGGATGAACCTTTCAGCGGTGTTTCTCCTAAAAACGTTGATGAATTGGAAATGATCATTAAAAGGCAGGTACCCTATAAAGGAATGATCATCTCCGATCATAATTATATGACCTTATTCAATATGGCTGATGATATTTATCTTCTCTCGGATACCCATTTGAGAAAGGTGAAAGACCTTAAAGAACTGCAACAATTTAATTATCTTCCGAAAAATTAAAAATTGATTTAAAAATAATCGGCATCAGCCTCCCAATGAAGAATTTTACAAGCTTTTGAGAGTATATTGACAATTTTAATCAAATACCATTACATTTTACTAATCAAAAAAACATTTAATTTATATATTTGAGGGATCAAAAAATTTCATAGAATGATTTCCGTAAACAGAGCATTGTACTTATCCGCTTTCAGTCTTTTTTCCTTAGCATTTGTTAAAGGACAGAATAAAGTTCCTTTCGGTGTTGTAAAGGCTGAAGAAGGCTACGCCAATGTACGTGTCCACAAGGATGACTACAGAAAAATCGTAGACAAGATCAGGATGCGTAAAGGTGATGTATTTGTTTATGTAAAGCCTGCTCCGGGAGAAACAGAATGGATCTGGATCAAATATCCTGAAAAACAGGATGAGGAAAAACCTTTTGTGAGATATGAAAATCTTGAAAAGGAAGGGATGGTGAATAAAGGGCGTATTGCTTTTATCGACCAGCTTCCTCAGTTTACCCCTTCTAAATCCAAAAACGGAAAATCACTTATTTTTACAGACAACAGCAATCCCAAGATACCGACTTCCCAAAGAACCAAGGTGGTGATCGATGTTTATCCGTCGAATGCTGGCTATAGAAAACAGGAAAAAGATACAGATGGAAAGATCCTTACGATAGATAAAGTAAAACCCTGGGGAATCAAGGACGGACTTCCGGAAGGCATGACGGAGATCAAATCGATCCGGGTTCAGCAACCTGGAAGAGGTTCTGTTTTTGTAAGGGAAGCTATTAAAAATATGTTCCAGCCTACTATGGATTTCAACAATGTCGGAGTAACCGCTCTTGACAACGATCACATCTATCTTTATATGATTAATGGTTCCGGTGAGAACAGGTATATCACGCTTTGGACCATCAAGGAAGGAAGGGTGATGAGCCAGATTATTTACAATAGTCCGGAATAATTGCCGTTTTTCTCTGTAATATTCTTATTTTTGCCCTGAAAAAGTTTAACGCTTATTCATCACAGAAACTGGTTCTGCTTAATGCAGATTAAAAGGGAACCGTGTGAAAATCACGGACTGTCGCGCAACTGTAAGTAACTGAAGTCTTTATCAAGGATCCACTGTGCAGGGCACGGGAAGGAGATAAATGATGTTACAAGTCAGGAGACCTGCCTATTTCTTTAAACAAAAAACTTTCGCGATTTGAAGTTTATTGATCTGACGGACTGCTTCAGGAATTCCTATGATTCTTGTCACTGTTCTGTTATTTTGATCTATTTCATTTCGCATTAATTAATAATGAAATATGACTACAGAAGAAAGAATTGCAGCATCCGAAACCCGAATTTTTAAAGCGGTTTTCCCAAACACCACTAACCATTACGATACTCTTTTCGGAGGTACAGCCATGCAGCTGATGGATGAAGTAGCCTTTATCACAGCAACCCGTTTTGCAAGAAAAAGAGTGGTAACTGTAAGCAGCGATAAAATCGACTTTAAAAAACCAATCCCTGCTGGAACCATTGTAGAACTGATCGGAAAGGTTTCCTATGTGGGAAAAACAAGTATGAAGGTAAATGTAGAGATCTATACGGAGCAGATGTACTCTTATGAAAGAGAAAGAGCGATCGTTGGTGATTTTACTTTTGTGGCTATTGATGAAGAGAAAAAGCCAATCAGAATACTATAATTGGTAAGTTTCGGGCGGCCTTTGGCCGCCCGAAACCATTTTATACTATAATTATTTTAATTTGTTCTTTTGCCTTGAAGCAAAATGAACCAAAAATTCAAGACTAGAAACTTCCACTAAAAATGAAATCTGCTCTCTAAAAACTCTAAAACTCGTGCGGTAGCTATCTACATTAAGAATCATACTTTGTCCCGCACTCAGACATAAGAGTTTTCTTAACGTTCACAGAATCCAGTTTCTTAACGTTACAGTTTCTTAGGTCGACCTCTTAATAACTTAAGGTAGCCATCTAAAATAGATAGAATTCATTAACTCATATGATTTCGGGCGGCCTTTGGCCGCCCGAAACTATTATAAAAAACAGCGATTTAAAAACCACTGTCTTGCTTCTCTGTAAAATTATCTAACTACCTTATCAGTATCCAAACTTCTGCTCAGCAATGTTTCAAAAGCCTCTCCCATTTCATCAGATGCTCTTGTAATTGCATTTTCGAGCATATTTCTGATCTGTTTTTCGGTAACCCCGGCTTCTGTCCAGCTTTTCCCTGACGTGTGGGAGTTTAGAATAAACGGCATGATCCTGTCAATGGAACAGGCAAAAATAGCATCCGGAGTTTTTTCTTCTTCAAATTCTAGCCATAGCTCAAAAAATTCTGTACGCAAAGGCTCATTCAGGATTCCGAAGATCTTCTGTGCAGAAATTTTTTCTCTTTCGAATTTCCCAACCATGGCAGCTTCATCAAATAGAAATGTGTCTCCTGCTTCAATCTCCACCAGATCATGAATGGACAGCATTCTGATCACCCTTAAAAGATCAATATCTGTGCGGTTTTTAGCATAGGGATATAGAATCTGTGCCAGAATAATGATCTGCCATGAATGTTCGGCAGTATTTTCCCTTCTGGAATCATCAGCATTGTAATTTCTCCTCTGTACATTTTTCAGGGCATCTACGGCCAGGATAAAATCGATCTCCTTTTGTATCTTCATTTTCTTTCTTATTATACTATTATTTAGATGATTTTTTAACCACCCATTTATTATTGATCTTCTCTTTTATGGTTATTTTTGATGGTTCTTCACTTACATCTCCAATTTTTTCATATACCAGATCTATCCCTTTATTAGGAATCACCTGATATTCATAGGTATAATGTAAAGAAGCTCCGGACCTTGCATAAGTAATCAATCGTCTGCGTGCGTAATCTACTTCAAACATTCCCTGATAACTGCTGGCAATTTCGGTAAGTTCTTTACTTGGGACAAATTGATTCTGTGTCGAATTAAAGACATACACATCATATGAAGCACTCCCATAATTTCCTCCGTTTCCGTTTCTGATGGCAACATCTTCGGTCCCATCAAAATTAAAATCACCGAATACCACAGGACTTTCATAGACCATTTCTGAAGTAAACGGTATTACATTTACTTTGGAGGGTTTAAATTTTTCCTTAAAAGATAAAACCAGATCATCTGAAACCAAAGTCTGTATTTTTTCACCGTTTTTATTGAAAAGGACTACGTTTGCCTTATATCTGCACTGATCAGTGAGGCATTCTTCCACATCAATTTCAGTGTTATATTTTTTGGATGCATTTTCAATGGCAAAGCGGTATTGTCCGAAACAAAGAGGTCCAAGCAGCATCAACGCTGATAAAGACTTATAAAACAGGGATGTATTGATCATGTGTGATTTGGATATTGATTGAATATTTTAAACAAATTCTATGCAAAAATAAGGGTTTTGGTTGAAAGCTATTTCATATAATAGATTAGTTGTATTTTTAGTGAAAATATATAATATGGCTCCAGAATTCAATTATCCAACGGAAATTAAAGGAACAAGAAAGTTGTATTCTCTATTGAAAGGATTGAAAAATCCGCTATTGGTGATTACCGGAAACCATGACATTGCAGGAGATAACTACTGCATCAAAGACAGTCTTACGAATAAAAACTTTATTTTTTCTCAGGATAAAGAATTCACAGAATATATTTTAAAACAGAATCACAAAAACTATTACAAATCCGAGATCCAATCCATCACTTTAGGAAAGTATCTGGGAAACGGTTTGCTCACTAACAACGGAAAAGATTGGCTAAAACAAAGAAGACTGATCCAACCCGGTTTCAGTAAAACAAAAATCATCAACCTTGTTTCCATTATGGAAGAAGAAATTGATAAAGCTTTTCAATCATTTAAACCTGAACAGGATCTGGACTTGTATGATTTCTTTCACAAGCTTGCTTTTAACATTGTAGCCAAGACCCTTTTCAGTTCTGATATTGATGAAAATCGGGTGAAAGAACTGGGTAAAATCATTACAGAAGTTCAGGAAGTTTTCGCGAAAGAAGTCCGTTTGCCTTTTTATTCTAAAATATTAAAAATGTTTGGAGTGCTTGACAAGACTCTTGAAAAAAGCGAAAGAGCAAAGGCTATTATTCAAGGGGTTTTGGATAAACGAAGAAGTTCAGGAGAAGAGAAAAATGATTTGCTGGACATGCTTATCCAGACAAGATATGAAGACACGCAGCTTCCGATGTCCGATGAACAACTGGTCGATGAAATGCTCATTCTCTTCATTGCGGGCCACGAAACAACTGCTAATGCTTTAAGTTTTATCTTTTTCGAGATCGGTCAGAATCCTGAAGCCGAGGAAAAATTAAGAAAAGAAATCACAGAAGAAAATGAAATGGTTTTTACTTCTGACAGCTTAATGAAAAAATCTTTTACTTCAAATATTATCAAAGAATCTATGCGACTGCATTCTCCAGCCTGGGCCATTGATCGTCAGGCTTTGGAAAATGACAGTTTCAAAGAATATTCCTGGCCGAAAGATACTTTGATCATCCTTTATATCACTGGTCTCCACAGAAACCCTAAATATTGGAAAGATCCAAACTCTTTTATTCCGGAGCGTTTTGATGATGAAAATGCCAAGAATTTTGCATACTACCCTTTTGGTGCAGGGCCCAGACTTTGTATTGGTGAGCACTTTGCCATGATGGAAATGGCTCTTATCATCCGTAAATTCTACAAAAAATTCAGTTTTATATCCTATCAGAAAGAATTAGAAAAAAAAGCTCTTGTTACTCTAAGACCAACCAGCTTAAAAGGAAAATTAATAACAATTTGATCCGGTTTCTTTAAAATTTTCATTTCTTAAAATTCATCAATAAAAATAATTATACTGATTATCAATTAGTTATATTGTTTATTTATATTTTTTCACTACTTTGTATTGCATATTACCATTTTAATTACATATCTTTGTAATGTAAAATAAGAAGAAGCTCATCTAGCTAGGAGTATTATTCTTAAAACATAACTAATTAACAAAACTTATTAAAGATGAATACTGAAAATACCAAAGCGCAAATGCGTAAAGGGATTCTGGAATTCTGCATATTAAGTCTCATCAATCACCGTGAAATGTATGTTTCTGACCTAATTGATGAACTTAAAAAAGGAAAACTGGATGTAGTGGAAGGAACCCTCTATCCTCTCCTTACAAGACTGAAAAATGGAGAATTTCTTTCCTACAGATGGGAAGAATCTACAGGAGGACCACCAAGAAAATATTACCAGATCACAGAAAAAGGAAAACTTTTCTTGACTGAACTTCAAAATACCTGGGCAGAGCTGACAGCGTCAGTCAATCAAATCACTCAAAAAATATAAAAAACAAAGCTATGAACAAGACACTCTCAATAGGACTCGCAGGTTTTTCTTTCACCATAGAAGAACACGCATATATAAAGCTCAGCGATTATCTGAATGCACTGAGAAGCTCATTAGATGCTTCAGAGGAGGAGGAGGTAATGCATGATATAGAAATAAGAATGGTTGAAATCTTCAGAGATTCTTTAGGAAAACGTGAAGTGGTAAATGATTCTGATGTAGAAAGAGTAATTGCTCAAATCGGAACTCCTGAAAAGATCGAAGAGCAGGAAGAAGCATATTTTTCTGAGAAAAACACTAAAAAAACCAATACTTCAGGTACTGAATATACAGATAAAAAGCAATTATTCCGTGATCCTGAAAGACAAAAGATAGCAGGAGTATGTGCAGGTCTTGCCTACTATGTAGGAATGGACATTACTGCGATGAGAGCTATCTGGCTTGGAATCTTTGTATTAGGTATTTTCACAGCAGCTATCTCTTCTTCACTGATTGGCCTTCTTTATGTAATTCTCTGGATCGTACTTCCTAAAGCAGAAACAGCTGCAGACTTCCTGAAAATGAAGGGAAAGCCTATGAACTTCGACAATCTTAAGAATGAGTCTAATAAATTGGTTCAGTTTGCCAATGAATCTACTCAGAGAGTTGGAGAAATTTACATCGAAAACAAACCTTATATCAACAATGCAGGGAGCGGAATCTGGAATGTAATAAGATATATTCTGGGAGGAATTTTCGCATTAATGGCATTCGGAAGCTTATTAGGTGCATTTGTAGCATTTGGATTTATGGGAAATAACGATTTTCCTCCTATCAATCATATGAACTACCTGTTTGATGATGGGAACATGAAATATGTACTGATGGCAATGATCATTATTGGAAGTTTAATCCCGGCAATGATATTCGCACTGTTAAGTATTAAACTTATTTCACCAAAAACTAAATTAAGAAATACAGGATGGGTTTTAGGAGCATTATTCCTTACATTAATTGCAATTTCTACTTATTTCGGAATTAGTATGGCGAAAAAAGAAATGTTCTTGAAAGGACATAAGGAAGATACGGAAGAGATTTCTATCAATACAGCTTCTGATAGTTTATATGTAGATATGAAACAGATATCTATTCCACAAAACTTTACAGGATACGATGATGATCTTTACTCTGACAAAGTCTCTGTGTTTGAAAAAGACTGGGTACATGTAGAAGTTACAAGAAAGGCAGATATTAAAACACCTTACCTGATTATTAAGAAAGAAGCTAAAGGATACAATCTTCCTCTTAACGTAAACGTTCCGGTAGAAATTGTTAACAACAAAGTTATTCTTCCAAATTATATCAAATATCCTTATGAACACAGATTCAGAGATTACAGTATTAATTACGAACTGGTAGTTCCTCAAAATATGATTGTCCTTCCAGTGAAAAAAGACGGAATCAATTTTGACGGAGATCTAAACGGGGACGGAATCAACGACAGTGATCAGGAAAAAGATGAAGACGGAAAAATCAGAATTGAAAAGAACAAAATTTCTGTCAATGGTTCTACAATTGAATATAACTCTGACGATAAAGACAGTATTATCATCAATGGGAAAAAAGTTCCGAATTCCCAGGCTGACAAAGTAATGGATTCTATGAAGTCTACCATCAAAAAGATGAACAAAAATGTAGACATCAAAATCAAAGACGGAAAAGACGAAATTTCCATACAAACTAAATAATTACCTTCAGAGAGTGCAGGAGGTGTGAATGGAAGGCAACCGTTTGAAATTCACACTCTTCTTCTCTCAGAAAACTAAAAAAAAAGAGTATTTAGTTCGCTATGTTAAAAAAATGTTATACATTCGTATAGTTAAAAATAATTAACCAAATCAATAAAAAACACCCTAACCATGGTACAAGTTGCATTAGAAATTGTAATGAAAATCGTAGATTTAATCAGCGGTTTGTTTTAAGAGCGATAATATTTCAATATATTTGTAAAGTATAACCTGTTTGGTTGTACTTTTTTGTTTTTAATCTAAAGATATATGAGAAAACTGATAGGTAAAATAATGTTAAAGATACTGGGCTGGAAAGTCGTTCTACAAGGCGATGCAAAAAGCCTGGACAGATGTATCCTTGTGGTAGCACCACATACCCACAACATGGAATATCTATTGGGAAATCTTGCCTACTGGTCTTTGGGGAAACCTTTGAAAATTATCATCAAAGATGCCCACACAAAAGCATGGTACGGTAGTGTGGTAAGAAGCCTGGGAGGAATTGGAATCGACAGAACCCAGAAAAATGATCTGGTGAGTTTTGTAGCCAGGCAATTTGAAAAAGAAGATTTCAGTCTTGTTATTACCCCAGAAGGAACGAGAAGCTGGGTTCCGAAATGGAGAAAAGGATTCTATCATATGGCATTAGCTGCAAAAGTTCCTATCGTTCTCGCAGCCGGTGATTTTAAAAGAAATATTGTTTATTTAGGCTATACCATTCCTTATGAAAGGATTGCTTCTGTTCCTTTTTCTGAGATCATGGACGAGATTCAGGATTATTATATTAAAAATGACATCGGACCTAAAATCCCTGCTAACTGGAACCCGAATATTATGGGAACAGACAATGAGGAAGAAGTTAGAAGTTAGAAGTTAGAAGTTAGAAGTTAGAAGTTAGAAGTTAGAAGTTAGCGAAATTACTTTGACTCATCCGATCATCAATTATCATTCATTATTTATCATTCATCACTTATAAAATGAAAGGTCAGACTAAAGAAGAGCTCCTTACGTTCTTAAACAACTGGGGAAACGGTGTAACATTAGCAAAAACACTTGAAATACAATTCATCGATATCGACATTGACAATGAAACCCTTACTGCGACCATGCCGGTTGAGCCCAAGGTACATCAGCCTTTTGGTATTCTGCATGGTGGTGCAAGCTGTGTTCTGGCAGAAACTTTAGGGTCAAGCCTGTCTAATATTTTTATCGATGGCAGTAAATATTATGGGGTAGGAACGAATATTAATTCTAACCACCTCAAAAGTAAAAAAGATGGAATTGTAACGGCTACGGCACGTTTCATCAGAAAAGGAAAGACAATGCATGTTTCTGAAATTGAAATCAGGGATGAAAAAGGAACGCTCATCAACCATACCACGATGACAAACAATATTATTCTGAAATAGTTTTAAAACACCAACTAAAAAATATGAGACTCAATTTTTTTGAGTCTTTTTTTATTTGTTCAAAATTCAATACCGAATCATGCCGAAATTTCTTCTGTCTTTAGAATACCAGGAATATAAAATGAGAAATATTTCGCTAAAAAACAGCTCTTTTAATTTTGACATTTTTAAGACTAATAATACCTTTGCTGAAAGGAAAATCAACTTGGGAATTTCCTACACTATTTCCGGGTGGTAATTTTCAAAACCTATCCACAGCTCATGATTTATTTCAAACTTCCTTTCGACGAAACATTATATTCAACCGATCAAAAACAAGATGGAGAATCCATCAGTTTTCACTCTTTTGATCTCTTGAGGCACATCAGTTTCGAAAGCAATATCACCGAAGCTTCCGAACCATTTGAGCAGACAGCGATGACCAATGAAACACTGCTGAAAGATGAAAGTCATTTCAAGGCAGAAACCAAAGACGAATATACAAATACTCTCCAGCAGGTTATTGATGTTATCAAAGACCATCAGCTTCCTAAACTTGTGTACTCAAGAAGAAAGATATTCACTGGTTTTAACGGAATCGATTATAAGGAAAGTTTCAAAAAGCTTTGTATTACGTACCCAAACGCATTCAGGTATATTTTTAATGATGGAGAGAACGCGTGGATGGGTGCTTTTTCGGAGACCCTTGGGAAATTCAATAAAACCACTCACGAGTTTGAAACTATGAGCCTTGCCGGAACACTTCCGGTATCCGAGGAATGGACAGAAAAGGAGATTGAAGAACAGAAACCCGTTACATCTTACATTAAAGACATTCTTGAAGATTATTCGGAGAACATAGAGTTGTCAGAAACACACGATCATATTTCAGGAAACATCAAACATCTGAGAACGGATTTCAAAGCCCGTATCCGGCCTGAAGACCTGGACAATCTGATCCATGACCTCCATCCTACTCCCGCTGTCTGCGGAATTCCAAAGGATTTCTGTAAAAAGAGTATTCAGCAATTTGAGAAATTTCCACGTGAATTCTATGCCGGCTTTATTAAAGTGGAAACAGACGAATGGGTCATGTATTTTGTGAACCTCAGATGTGCAAGGCTATATAAAGATTCCGTACACGTCTTTGTAGGAGGCGGCATTACAGCGCAAAGCAATCCTGAAAAAGAATGGCGGGAGACAGAACTCAAATCAGAAGCAATTTTAAAGAATCTTATTATTTCTTAGGATTAAAATCCAGGTAAAGGTGCCTTCGAGGACCTCAGCCACCGGAACCGATACACCCCCTTCTATTTCTAAATCATAATATAAAACAATCATGGGCGGCTGAGGCTCTCGAAGCCACATACCATAATTAGCTCATACAAACAGAAAAACCTCCTTCAAACGAAAGAGGTTTTAGTATATAGAATAATGTGATTCTTAAATTATTTCTTCACTCCAATTCTGCTCCATGTATCTAACACAAAAAGCAAAATCAAACCGAGAACTGCTGAAGCAATTGAAAATACAAACTTCAGGTTATCTTCTGATAAAAGATCCGTCTGCCAGTCTAATGCATAAAGATTGATGGCAATGAAAACGATAAACACAACTAGAAATACTTTATAAAACTTCTGCATGATTCTTAAAAATTAATATAATTCTGCACCAATTGGGCAAAGTTAGCGGTGAATAATTTTATTGAAATAGCCAAAAGGATGATTCCGAAAACCTTCTGAAGAATAGACAGGGTAGCCTCTCCCATTTTGTTTTCCAGCCACTTCGCTGATTTCAGCACCAAATATACGAAAATTGTGTTGAGAACAATTCCTAAAATAATATTAATATCATGAAATTCAGCTCTAAGAGATAGCGTTGTGGTCAGGGTTCCGGCTCCAGCTACCAGCGGAAACGCAATAGGGACAATGGATGCAGCCTTTGCTTCTGTCGTTTTGTTGATTTCAATTCCAAGAATCATTTCCAGTGCTATGATAAAAATCACAAAAGCTCCGGCAATGGCAAATGAATTGACATCTACTCCAATAAGCTTAAGGATTTTGTTTCCTACGAATAAAAAAACAATCATGATCACTCCGGCAGTAATCGATGCCTTTCCGGCTTCAATCTTTCCGAATTTCTGCTGAAGGCTTACCACAATAGGAACAGAACCGATAATATCGATTACCGCAAAAAGAACCATAAAGCAGGTAACGATCTCTTTAATAGAGAAATCATTAAGTATTTCCATCTCTTTGTAATTAATAATTTCGCAAAAATATGAAAAAAAAGTGATTATTTGCTAATTCGTGAATACAAATTAACAACTGCTTTCAAAAGTTCCTCCATTCCTTCAGGTGATTTCAAAGGTGAGTATTTCTCCATTTGAATTCTTTGGGATAGATTTCTGTATTCCTCAGCAACAGCAGGTCCTTTATAACTTTCCAAAAATGTTCTGAAATCTTCTGAAGGGCTCTGGAAATAATGTTTTCTTACATCCAGGTCCATATCCTCTACAGTATCAAAGAACTTTTCATAATCTCCGTTATCTTTAAGGTTTTCAAGATAGCTGAAGTAATCGTTAATATCCGTTTTCAGCGTTTCTCTGATTTCTTTTTCTGTTTCAGCCACAGAGCCAAGTGGTTTCGGAGATGTTGTTTCTCTAACTAACGTTCGCTTTTTTTGCCAAGTCTTAAATAACAGATAGACAATAAATAATCCTACAAGAATAGCAATATTGGTTAAAAGAATATTCCAGTGGAATTTACTCTTTTCTTTTACTTTAAATGTTGTTGTCTTTAGAACAGGCGTATTTACTGTTTCTAAAAGAGTATTGGTATATTCGTTTACTTTCTCAACGGTCGTACGTGATTCCAGAATCTGATCATGAGAAAATGCATTCAGTGCAAGGATTTTCTGTCCAAGGTCTACATATTCGCGGCTGGCCGGGTCAAAGAAAGCAAACTGCTCGGTTTGGATGGAAATAGGTCCTGCTTTTTTAGGAATCACCACATAATGAGCGAAAATGTCCCCTTTCATTCCTGTAGTTCCGGGAGCCACTTTGGAAGTGATTTTTGGAGTAAAAACCTCATAATCCGGAGATGACATGATCTTCGGAAGATACATATCGGGCAGGTTCCCCTCTCCTGAAACTTTCACAATTACGTTAATTGGTTTTTCAACCTCTATTTTATCCTTTGATGCATTATAAACATTCACAGTGAAATTCCCGACTGCATTTTTAAAGTATTCAGGCGATCCCTCGGGAAGTTTTTTTACATTAAGTTTTACTTTATTGGAAACAATTTTATTCTTGTTGGAGTAAGAGCTTACAGACGCTGAGACCGAAGGAACATCTACATACCCTGATTCATTAGGAAACACCATAAATACTGCTACAATCTGGGAAGCCATATTTCCGGCCCCTGAAGGGTCAATCTCCGACTTGCTGAAGCTTATAGGATGGACATTAATATTATCCTGATGCGGAAGACGAACATCTTTCACTTTTCTGAAGTTGTCCATGTTTTTAGAATATACCCTCAATACAGCTATGGTTGGCTGATCCTGGTATACCTCACGGTCTTCTATCTCCATATTAAGATACATCTCGCTGGACATATTACTCGCAAGAGATCTCTTTTCAATGATATCTTTTATATTGACGTCGAAAGGTTCTGTCTTGTAGATCTTATTGTTAACCGTTACCAAAACGGAACCTATTTTAATTTTCCCTTTTTTCTTAGGTTCAAGAGCAATTCTGGATACTTTCTGGGTAACAAGTGTATTGGTTGCGGGATCAATCAACGTATTGGTTACGGATCCGCTTCCTATGATGGTAAATTTTGAAAGATCAGGAAGCTGAAAACGGGTCTGTGGTTCAAGATCAACGCCATTAAGTTCCAGAATAATCGTAAGGTTGACAACATCCTTTCCATTGTACTCTGCTTTATCAGACTCCATATACAGGTTAACCTGTCCGTAAGAAATTACGGATGCAAAAATGAATAATATGTAAATTAATTTCTGTTGCATCACCAATCTTTTTCGTTGCTCTGGGGCACCGAATAAGAATTCTTGTTTAATATTTTTTTGGCGGTTTCTTTTTCTTTTTCGCTTACTTTATCTAATATGGCATTTTCAAGGTTTTTAGGCATTTTCCCTTCATCATTCTGATCCTGCTTAGAAGTATCTCCTTTTTCGCTCTTCCCTTCTTCCTGCTGGCCACTACCCTGATCCTGCTTTTGATCTTTTTTGTCGCCTTTCTGATCATCATTTTTATTCTTATCATCTCCGCCACCGCCTTTTCCTGAATTTTTCTGCTCGTTTTTTTGCTGCTGTTCTTTTTCCTTTTCTTTCAGCTTGGCAATTTCATAATTCTTTCGGGTTGCCTCATTATAAGGATTCTGCTTCAGAGCCTGCTTATAATAATCCGCCGCCTTTTCCGGCTGGTTCATCTGCATATAAGTATTGCCCAGGTTATGGAGAGCTGCCGTTTTATCGGGCAGTGTCTGCGAAAGCTTCTGTGCTTTGTCAAACTCTGCTTTAGCCTCTTCATACTTCTTGCTTTTATACAATGCATTCCCAAGATTATAATGAGCTGTAAAATCTTTTTCATTGGTTTTTACGGCCTCCATGTATTTAGAGGACGCTCCATCATAGTCTTTACCATTGAATTTCTGATTACCTTCATATACTAACGTTCTATAGTTTTCCTGCCCAAACACTACGCTTGAGAACGAAAAAGCAATAAGAAACGATAAAAAAATGATTTTAGTATTCATTACCTGCAAAATTATTCGTTTATATGTTAATAAACAGACTTCTATTTGTTAAAGTTCGGTTAAAGTATTGATTTAAAATATTGATAAACAAAGTGTAAAAAATTATAAATTGAAATCTTTTTTCGGGTTCAATATATAAATTAAAAAGAAGAAGAAAATAGAGACGATTAAAAAATACTGATAGTAGTGATTCGCGTTCTGGGATCTCACCAAAGTTTGTGCAGATGAAGATTTTTTATTCATGGCATCGATGATCTTATTGGGAGCTTCGTTCACATTATTTCCATCAATATAGTCCCCACCTGTAGACTCTGCCATCTTCTTCAGGGCTTCTGTTTGTCTTTTAGAGATTACCGTTCCGCCGTCGATATCCGTTTTATAGCCCATCAGCTGTCCGAAAACATATTCCGGTACCGGCGCACCTTCATCCGTTCCTATGCCTACCGATGTTATGGAGATACCTTCTTTATTGGCCAGCCTGATAGCGGCATTGTCATTTCCTTCATTATCCTCACCATCGCTCAGCAGGATCACCTTTCTTGAGCCTTTGCTTACATTTTTAAACTTCTCTGCTGCTGCCTGCATTCCTTTCAAAAAATCCGTACCCTGGATCTTCATGGAATTTGTTTCTACAGCACTTATGTAGGTTTCCGCAGTACCGTAATCAGTGGTAAGCGGCATGATAGAAACTGCTTCACCAGCAAAAATCACAATACCGATCTTGTCATTCTTCATCTTCTGCATGGTGTTCACCATCAAATTTTTCGCTTCCACAAGACGGCTTGGATCAATGTCTTCCGCATTCATGGAATTGGAAACATCCAGCATAAAGATGACATTATTAAGCCTTTGATTGGTTTTCACTTCTTCCGAACCGTTCAGAAGGTCTATAATGGAAAATATCAGAAACAGCGTTCCCAAAAGATATAAAGCGGGAAAGAATTTTGTAAATCCTGACCTTTTTTCAAATAAGCTTTCATGAAAACGGCTCTCAGCAAAAATCTCCCTTTTCTTCTTTTTCCATTTCAAAAAACGGATCAGAAAGGAAGCCAGCAACGGCAAAAGCAGCAGCAAAAGTAAATACCAGTAATTTCCTAAAGACCAATTCATCAGCTTAAAAATTTATATAATACCCATCGCAGCAGTGCATCAAAGAACAGCATCCCCAGCGCGATCCAAAGGAAGATTTTAAAATATTCATCATAGTTGTACAGCTTGGAAACTTTGACATCCGATTTCTCCAATTGGTTGATCTCGTCATAAACTTCCTCCAAACTGCTGTTGGAAGTCGCTCTGAAATATCTTCCGCCAGTAACTTGTGCTACTTCTTTCAACGTATTTTCATCGATCGTTACTTCCGTTTCGGTAAAAATCAGATCCCCGAAAATATCCTGAGAGGTTGGCATCAGTGCAAAACCGTTGGTTCCGATCCCGATCGCATATACCTTTATATTATTATTCTTAGCCAGTTCTGCTGCCAGCTGTGGAGGTATTGCATTCTGAATATTGCTTACCCCATCGGTCATCAGGATCACTACCTTACTTTTAGCTTTGCTTTTGATAAGATGATTTACCGCCACAGAAAGTCCTTCTCCGATCGCTGTTCCCGGTTCAAGACCTGCAGAATTAAGATTTTTAATTTCGTCAATCACCACCTGATGATCTGAAGTCACCGGTACTTTGGTAAATGCTTCTGCTGCATATGCCACTACTCCTATCCTGTCATTCGGACGCTTCTGAACAAATTTCACAGCAATATCTTTTAGTGCCGTAATACGGTCCGGATTAAGATCTTTCGCAAGCATACTCAGGGAAACATCTATCGAAAGCATGATATCTACCCCTTTGGTATCATCTCTGTCCTGAGAGACCGTAAAAGTCCTCGGTCTCGCCATGGCAACAATAAGCGCTGAAAGAATGATATACTTCGAGAGTTTAAGCAGAACAAGCACCGCACGGATTCCTCCACTATCTTCCATATTCTGGACAGTGGGAACTTTAATTCCTTTCTTTTTCTTTCCGCCCGCATCTTTAATGAACAGCGGAATGAACAGCAGAAAAAGCAGCAGGAACCACGGACTGTAAAATTCGAAATTAAACATCCTTTCTTAAGTTTTCAAATTCTAAATCTTTTGATGATCTCTTCACAAAATCCCGGATGTCTGCAAAATCTTTTTCCATAGTCACCTGGTCTGGGAAGGTCTTGGCAAACTTTACAAGATCTCCTCTTAAGAATACATCTTCCACTATTTTTTCGTTTTCCTGAGAAATGGTGTTATTCTTTTTCATGACGTCAATAAGATCGTCGGTAAGAAGAACATCTGCGGGAAGATGATACTGTTTGGCAATAAATGTTCTTGATATTTCTATTAATTCAACATAGAACGAACGGAAATTTCCGTCTTCAATGTATTTTTTCTTTTTCAGAGAATCCAGTTCCTTTAAAGTCTGATTGGTTGCAACTACCGGTGAACTTTTAGATTTCCTGCCCCATTTGATAAACATAATGACCGCAATAATCAGAGCAATAACTGCAAGAGCCGCCAGAATATAAAATTTATAAAGTTCCCAGTAATCTTTAGTTTCAAGTTTTACCTCTTTATTATTCATGATATCATTGATCTGATCTGCCTTTTGAGCTGTATTGATCACATCAATTTCATAAGGAATGGTTTTCAAAATCTTCCCTCCTACATTAAATTCCAGTTCAGGAATAGTAAATTTTCCCTCATCATAAACTGAAAACTCAATTTTTCTTTCGTAGAAATTCTGGTTCTGTCCAATGCTATCTTTGATTTCCTCGAAATGGAAAGGAAGCAGCTCATTTTTAGGGGCTGCAACCACCTGCAGATCATGGACATTGTCAATTTTAATAATCAAGCGATTAACTTCACCCAAAGCAAGGGTCTTCTTTTCAAGCTTCGAAGACAATATCTGTGAAAAAGCATTTGCACAGATTAGAAAAGACAGTATGAATAATATTTTTTTCAATTTCAAATAATGGTGGTTAAGGCCGGAGCCTTTGTTATTTAGATTTACTTCTTCTGAAAATAATTATACAGCATTTTAGAATAATCCGCACCTGTGCTGATATTCATAAAGCTGGCCGAACTGGTAGCAAAATCTTCTTCCAGAGCACGGACTTTCTGTTTCTGGGCTTCCGCGAAGGTGTATCTCCACCTTGCATTGGAAGTATTGGCCCAGACTTCTTTTCCTGTTTCAGCATCATGCAAAAGAACATAGCCTACATCAGGAATTTCGTTATCTTTTTCATCATAGATTCTCATCCCCAGCAGCTGATGCTTTTTTGAAGCTACCCGGAGCATTTTGGAATCATAAGTATCTTCAAAATCCGAAAACAGAAAAACCAGAGATTTCCTTTTGAAAATCCCCATCATGTATTCCATAGCCTTATCGATCTTTGATACAGCTGGCACGTAATCAGCCGTTAGAATAGTACTGATAATGGAAAGAATATGCTTTCTGCCTTTTTGCGGCGGAATCACTTTATACACTTTATCTGCAAACAGGATCACTCCTACTTTATCATTGTTTCCTGCGGCTGAAAACCCCAGACTGGCAGCAATTTCTGCTACATATTCCCTTTTCAGCTGGCCTTTGGTTCCATAATCCATGGAAGCAGAAATATCTACCAGAATCATCATGGTCAGTTCTCTTTCTTCTTCCATCACTTTTACGAAAGGTTCACGAAACCGAGCTGTTTTATTCCAGTCGATTCTGCGGATCTCATCGCCAAACTGATACGGACGAACTTCCGAAAACGTCATCCCCTGTCCTTTAAAAGCACTGTGATACTGTCCCATAAGCGAAGCTTCCGTCTTCTTTCGGGTACGGATCTCAATTTGCTTTACTTTTTTTACAATATCTTTTATTTCCATAAATGCGTTGCGGGTTTCGAGGTTCAAATTGCGCTTCCATCTCCCATCTTCCTTACTTTCATCCTCTCACTTCTAATCTCTCAATTCAATCGAAACATTTAGCCATTCATTGTCAAATTTGGGGCTGTATTTCTTATAAAAATTAATGGCGGGTTCATTCCAGTTCAATACCTGGAAAACCATTCCGCTGTATTGGTTAGATTTTCCATATTCCAAAGTGGCATCAAACAAAAGTTTTCCGATCTGTTTCCCTCTCATTTTTTCTGTTACCACCAGATCTTCAAGATACAGTCTTCTTCCCTTCCAAGTTGAAAATCTGTCATAATATAGTGAAATTCCTACGATCTCATGATTCAGTTCAGCTACAAAAGCTCCCCAAACCGGAGATTTTCCGAAGCCGTCTTCTGTAAACTCGTCCAAAGTTAAAGTCACTTCATGAAGTGCCTTTTCATATTCTGCAAGTTCCCTGATGAGCTCCAGCATGGGAGCACAATCTTCCTGAACCCCTTTTCTGATGATCACTTCACTCATTACGGAGCCTGAATTTTTGCTAAAATTCTGTTGATGATCTCTTCTGATGAAATTTCTTCTGCTTCTGCCTCAAAAGTAAGACCAATTCTGTGTCTTAGTACATCCTGAGCCAATGCTTTTACATCTTCAGGAATAACAAATGCCCTTCCTTTCAGGAATGCATACGTTCTGGATGCAATCGCCAGGTTGATGGATGCTCTTGGTGAAGCTCCGAAACCAATGTAATTTTTAAGTTCAGAAAGTCCATAGTTTTCAGGATAACGGGTCGCAAAAACCATATCCAGAATATATTTTTCGATCTTTTCATCCAGATAAATCTGATTGATCAGTTCTTTAGCATCTACAATATCCTGTAGTGAGATAACAGGCTTGACAACAGGCTGATGAGAGGTAGAAACCATTCTCATCACCGTTCTTTCATCTTCAAAATTCGGATAATCGATCTTACATTTCAGCATAAAACGGTCGCTCTGGGCTTCCGGCAGCAGATAAGTTCCCTCCTGATCGATTGGGTTTTGAGTAGCCAGTACCAAAAACGGTTTTGGAAGCTTCATGGTTTCGTCACCAATGGTTACCTGCTTTTCCTGCATTACTTCCAGTAGTGCCGACTGTACTTTTGCCGGCGCACGGTTGATCTCATCTGCCAATACGAAATTGGCAAAAACAGGACCTTTTTTTATGGAAAAATCGTTGTCTTTAATATTGAAGATCATGGTCCCGACAACATCTGCAGGGAGTAAATCCGGCGTAAACTGTATTCTGGAAAATTGTCCGTGAACAGCTTCTGCCAGGGTTTTGATCGCCAAAGTTTTTGCCAGTCCGGGTACCCCTTCCAAAAGAACGTGTCCGTTCCCCAAAAGCCCCACCAAAAGGCGGTCTATCATATATTCCTGTCCAATGATCACTTTGTTGATTTCCTGCCTCAGAAGGGAAAATAAGTAGTTTTTTTCTTTTACTTTTTCCGTCAACTGGCGGATATCTTCGGCTTGATATGTATCTGACATAGCTTTAATTAAAATAAGTGGTAAATTTCTGATAAATACTGGCATTAATCAACATAATGAATGCCATTTTTGAGTTAAAGTTTGTTAAATATTCCGGGATTAGTAAAGCACTCGGAGTGACATAACAAGGACTTCACTGCACAAGATCAATTCATGCAGTGAAAGTTACGGTAATAATTTCTTATAAAACAGTATGTTAAATCAGGTTTTTTATAAATGCTCAATATTGCTACGCAAGTCAACTGCGAATGGTTTCTTACTAGTAAAATTTACTATTCATTATTGACAATTCACTATTCACTATTGACAATCCACCTCTATTAAAGTTTAATAATTTTAATGGTAAAAACATTTTCCGGCATATCGACTGTTTCTTCATAGGCTCCAACATTTATAAAATATTCGGTTCCTGCTGTAGTTGTGAATGTATAGGTTTCTGCAGCACCGCCACCACCGTTATCCATTGCTTTCACACACGCTAAACTGCTGCATGTGCCGCTGTATATATCCATCTGAGGATCATAGGTACTGCCAGCAGGCATTGTTATACCAACGGTAAACTGACCTCCGTCTCCGGTAAATTTAAACCACGTCCCGTCATTCATTGCGTCGGCACACGAGGTTATGAATCCATTATTATTAGTAGAAGATATTGCATCAATCTGGGTATATTCATATGGGAAAACTGATGCCACTAAAGCACCGGAACAAGCATCATTTAAAGGAACCGAAGGTATCGTTTTAAAAACTACATCGGCACATCCTGAAGATTCAATACCCGCTGAAACAGCACTTACTTTTAAATAGTAGTTGGTATTCGCATTAAGAGGAGCTGAGGGAGTGAAATTAGTACCCGTTACAACCTGCTGATTGATAACATCTGTACTTCCAAGGCTTGTTCCTAATGAAATTTTATAGGAATCTGCTACCGAAACAGGGAACCATTTGATGTTTGGAGACAAAGGAACAGATTGGGCATTATTTAAAGGATAACTCACTAAAGGACAAGCAGGAGTAGATCTTGGCGTCAATCCTGAAATAGTGATCGCTGATTTATAATCAGCTCTTATTCCACCTGGAGGAACTGCAGGATCCACGATCATACGGTCTCCCTTGTAATAAAGGGTTGAATTGGGTGTATAGGGATAAACACGAAAGGCTTCATCGAAATTATTAATATCAATACTCTGAGAATTTTCCTTTGCAGCAACGACTAAATCATCGGTATTATTATAGGCAAATGGCGTTGTAAGAGTAACTTCTACTCTATTGTTATTCTTAACCACGGTACCTGCGTACACCTGAGTAAGCTGTGAAACAGGAATCCAGTCTGTACCGGACGCAAATGCTGTCTTTGAAGTATGTCCAAGATAAACCGTCCAGTCTGAAGAATCAGAAATAGTTGCTGAAGGGTCTATATAAAATACAAGACCTGTGATATTCCCTGCAGCATTGGCATTGATTTCCTGTTTAGGATAAAGCTGCTGAACATAAGAATACGAAAAAAAGCTACTCACCGGTGCCGTACCGACATTTGTGCTTCCAATGTTTAAATTGATTTGGGCATTAAACATTAATGCTGTCGATAACAAAGAGAAAAGTAAAATTTTTTTCATCATTGATTAATTAATATTGAACATTGCGCTAATTTAAAGATAAAATTTTAATTTCTCAAACAAATGTGATTTTTCAATATGATTTATCAATACTTTAAACGAATATTTAATATATTTGTGATAAATACAGACAATATGTATAAAAAGTTATTTTTTCTGAATATTTTATTGGCCGGCCTTTTTCAGTCACAAACCACTCAGGTGAATGTGATCTCTCAGGCAACGTATTATGACGGCTATGCAGCCACGGTATCCGATCCGGTGCCGGCAGGTCTCATCAGGCTTTCCAATACAAGATATGCCAGAAAACTTACAGATGCTGAACTCAACTCCTTCAAAGCAAAAATTGCCATGAGGGTAACCATAGGTGCCTTGTGTGACAACTATGACCGTCTGGGAAGTGTTTTTCTGGCGATGATCCCTAAAAATCAGCCCACCTACACTTTAAATGATGCCAATGTGAAAAGAGTTGAAGTAGGCAGATACATCACCCCGTTTATGAATAAAAACCGCTCTCCTCTTGAAGTTCCTTACACTTATGATTTGAGTAATCTTTATAGTGTATTTCATGATACCGGACTGCGTAACGCTTATGATATGTATATGGAACTTGATGTTTTTGGAGTTCCTTATGCAGCACAAACCCAGGTTGCAGGATGCTCCGGCAGGATTGATGTTTTTTCCGGAACCCTGAATTTCTTTTCAACAGATACAGGAGCTACGCCTACAGATTACAATACTATCGTTCCTATACTGACTTATAATACACTTAATAACTATAATAGTACGAACGTTCCGGGTGAGACAGTAAGAATTGTCAACTTTAATCTTCCTAACCCTGTTACTAATGCCCGTTTCTACGTAATATCTACTCCACACGGAGCAAACAGTGGCGGTGAAGAATATGTAAGAAGACAAAACTACACCTATATAGATGACGTACAGATGCTCACCTATACTCCTGGAGGAATTTCCTGTGAGCCCTACAGAGTGTACAACACACAGGGTAACGGAATCTATGGGACAGTTCCAAAAACCCTCAACGAATGGACCTCATGGAACAATTGGTGTCCGGGAAATTCAGTTCCCATCAGAGGATTTACATTACCCAATATCACTGCCGGAAATCATACTCTGAAACACACCATACCAACCGCCGTTTTCAATCAACAGCAGGGAGACGTTTATTTATCAGTTTATATGCAGGGTAAAAGCAATGCAGCTTTGGATATAAAAGATATTAAGACTGTAGATGTAAGCATATACCCTAATCCTACGTCTGATTTTGTGAATATAAAGTCAAAAGAAGATATTGTGTCAATAAGCCTTTTCAGTATAGACGGAAAAAAATTAGCTGAAACCCATCAAGAAAGCAGGATTGACCTGTCTCCTTACAGCACAGGAATTTATTTTGTCAATATCGTTTTAAAGGGTGGAATAACTTTCAAGCATAAAATCATTAAAAAATAAGCATTCAAAACATACAATTTACCTAGATAAAGCCTGAACCATAATCACTATAAAATCATATTCAGATCACGTGCATCTGAAAAACAATAATAAACTCCTTTGAATAATCTTCAGAGGAGTTTTTTATGATTCGTAAAACAGACCACCATTCTGTTGTTTTTATTGACATTAAAACGATAAGAATTAACCTATTTTTTCACGATTTAAGAACATTTAATTTAATACCCTATCCAAAAAATTGTCACTTCCAGTTTATTAGACTATTTTTGGTGATTAAAAAAATTTGTAAAATGAATTATCATTTTCAAGCACACAGACAAGTGAGAAAGAACCTTTTAGGGGTCCTGCAAAACACTTCCCACGAAGATCTTTTGCTGATTCCTGACGGCTTCAACAACAATATGTACTGGAATATTGCCCATACGGTTGCTACTCAGCAGCTGCTGCATTATTATCTGAGCGGAAATCCTTTCAGAATTGATAAATATTGGATCGAAACCTACAAAAAAGGCACTCTTCCCAACTTGAATGTACAAAAATCTGAAGTGGAAGATCTTGAGTTTTTACTCACCGAAACTTCAAAGATTTTGATGAAAGATTATGACGGCGATTTCTTTTCAGATTATACTCCGTACACCACAAGTTTCGGGATGGATCTGAAAAGCATTCAGGATGCCATTATCTTTAACAATATGCATGAGAGCCTTCATTATGGCTACATCATGGCACAGAAAAGAGCAATATTAGGCGAAAAATATTAATATTTTACTGAAGATTACTACAGATTCTCGCTTTGAAAGCAGATACAAAACTGTAGAAGAGCCGCCCTGCCTTGATTAAGTTTAACAACAGAAAAAATAAATTTTGACAAACGAAAACAAAAAAGACGATTTCATTTTCGGACTTCGTCCTGTAATAGAAGCCATTGAAGCGGGAAAAACGATTGATAAGATCTTTGTGCAGAATGCACTTCAGGGTCCTATTTATGCTGAGCTGAAGACTATTTTAGCTAAACATAAAATTCGTCCTAACTATGTACCGATTGAAAAACTGAACCGTTTTACAAGAAAAAACCACCAAGGTGTGGTTGCTTTTATTTCAGATGTTCCGTTTCACAGAGTGGAAGATCTTGTTCCACAGCTGTTCGAGGAAGGAAAAACACCGTTCTTGCTGATCCTGGACAGACTTACAGATGTGAGAAACTTCGGAGCGATATGCAGAACAGCAGAATGTGTAGGGGTAGATGCCATCATTATTCCTGAAAAAGGAGGGGCGCCTATCAATTCAGATGCTATCAAAACGTCTGCAGGAGCACTTTACAATATCAAGATCTGTAAGGAACCCAATCTTGCGCACGCAGTAGATTTCCTTCAGCAGAGTGGTATTTCTGTATTTGCAGCCACTGAAAAGGCTCAGAAACTGATCTATGACGTAAATTTCACAGAACCTTGTGCGATCGTTATGGGAAATGAAGAAACCGGAATTTCTAAAGAGGTAATGCACCATTCTGACGAAAAAATAAAGCTTCCGATTGAAGGAAAAACACAGTCGCTAAATGTTTCTGTAGCATGTGGGGCCATTTTATATGAAGCGGTAAGACAGAAAATCGTTGCAGCTCCCAATCTTTAATCAGCCGTCAGGATATAAGTATTTTATCGTTCTGTTTTATGGTATCGTTATTGATGCACAGAACAGAAATATCAGTAAAATTTAAACTTAAAAAAATTAAAATGAAAAACGTAGCAGCATTAATGCTCATCTCATCTATAGCTCTAGTTTCTTGTAAAAAAGAAACAGCAACCATCACTAAAGTAGATCCTAAAACCGGAAAAACAATTACCGTAGAAGTTCCTGCAGATTCTGTAGCTAAAGTGGCGGAAAATCCAGCAATCAAAGATTCTGCCGGAGTGTTCACTCAGACTTTTAAACTGGAAAAAGGAAAGACCTACCCTCTTACCACGTACCAGAGAGACGTAAAAACCATGGAAGATCCTCAGGGAAAAACCATCACGGCAACCAGCGAATCTACGGACGAAATGAATTTCACAGTGAACGATATCAAAGGGAATGTATATGATATGACCCTTAATCTTGTAGCAAAAAGAAATTCACAAAGTGCTCAGGGTAAAACCATCATTGTTGATACCAAGCAGCCCATTCCGAAAGAAGATGATCTGAAAATGATTTGGAATATCAACAAGGCGCTTACAGGAAACAAGCTGAACATGAAAATGGACACCAAAGGAAATGTAGTTTCTATTACAGGTTTTGATGCGGTGTATACCAAAGTGACCAATTCAGTAGGAACGCTGATCAAAGATGCCAACCAGAAGGCAAGCGTTGTAGCCAGTCTTAAAGAAACTTTCAATGAAAAAGTATTGAAAGATCAGCTTAATAAAAACTTAACGATTATTCCTAAAAAAGGAGTGAAAATCGGTGAAAAATGGACTACTTCTGAAAATGCTGATGCAAGCGGAACCGTTAAAGTAACTTCCAACTATGTATTAAAAAGCGTAGGAAATGGAACTGCGGAAATTTCAGTAACGGGAGGAATTCCTAAAAAAACTGAAAAGAAAACACAGGGACCGATTACCCACAGCCTAAGCAGCGAGCTTGTTCAGAACGGAACCATTAAGTTTGACCAAAGTACAGGATGGATCGCCAACCAGAATATCGATGTAAAAACAACACAGGTTGAGACTATTTCAGACGGAAAACAGTCACAGTCTATGAAAAGCACTTCCAAATCTTCTGTAATGGTAAATCCTTCTGCAAAATAATTGAATTAAAGACGTTTTAAAGTCAAAAGGTTTGAGAGTGAAAGTGTATTAGAGTTTGAGAGGGGGTTTTTATTATTGATAATTACTTTCAGGATCATTTTATACCCTTGAATTTTAAACTTCAGACTTTAAACCATACACTTGAATTTAAATTAGAAATTATGAAGTACATTCTTGAGTTAGTACTCACCGCTATTATTATGTTCTTTGTCTGGAATATCCTGAGAAGGCTCTTTTTCAAAACTTTTTATAGTTACAGGTTTAACAATAATAAGGACAATACGAACAAGCAGCAGGATATCAACAGCTCGAATAAGAATAAACAGAACCTCAACTGGGATGCAGAAACAGTTGACTATGAAGAGGTAAAAGAAAGTAAAGACAAAAGGTAAAATCCAAAGAAATAAAAGATAATAACCAGCATGGCTAAAAATAAAAACTTAATTTATATTGCAATTTCATTAGTTGTATTTATAGTTTTAGCATTTTTATACTCCACCCCTGTTTTTTCAGGAAAACAGCTTTTTCAGCATGATATCGTACAGTACAGAGGAGGCGCAAAAGAGCTCCTGGACTACAGAGCCGATACCGGAAACGAAACCTACTGGAGTGACTCCATGTTTGGCGGAATGCCAACCTATCAGATGGGAAGCCAGTTCAAAGGTGACATTATCAAAAAGATAGACAGCAATCTGAACTTCCTGCCAAGACCGGTTAATTATCTTTTCCTGCTTTTTGCAGGATTCTTCTTCCTTGGAATGGTAGCCGTCAGAAACTGGAAGTATGCCTTATTGGGTGCCACTTTCTTTGGCTTATCCACCTATTTTTATATCATTATTGCGGCCGGGCACAACGGTAAGGTCAATACAATCGAGTATTTCGCACCATTGCTTGCCGGAATTATATTAGTCTATATCAGAAAACAATATATCTGGGGATTCATTGCAACAACCCTGTTTATGGGACTTCAGATTGCAGCCAACCACCCGCAGATGACCTATTACCTGTTTCTGGCGTTAGGATTTTTATTCCTTTCCGAACTGGTAAGAGCGATTCAGAAAAAGATTTCGATGAAGCATTTCCTTATTTCATCAGGAATTATTGCCGCTTCATGCCTGATTGGTGTCGGGATGAATTCCCAAAGGATTATGGCCAATTCCGAGTACATCAAAGAAACTGTACGTGGAAAACAAATCCTGACCAATGACAGCCATACTTCAGGAGAATCAGGACTGGATAAAACCAGCATTTTGATGTGGAGCTACGGAAAATTGGAAACATTGAATCTTTTTATTCCAAGGCTAATGGGTGGCGGAAGCCAGGAACCTGAGGCCAAAGAAATGATGAATAAAGTGCAGGAACTTATCCAGGAAAATGTAGGTTCACAGGCAGAAATGGACAGAATTTCCAAAGGTTTCAACGGGGTAACCTATTGGGGAGACCAACCGGGAACTTCAGGGCCTGCCTATCAGGGGGCCGTCGTATGTTTCCTTGCTTTATTAGGATTCTTCTTTGCCTGGAAAAAATACCGTTACTGGATTCTCGGAGCTTCCATTTTGACCGTTTTACTGGCATGGGGAAGCAACTTTATGCCGCTGTCTGACTTCTTTATCGACTACGTTCCTTTTTACAGCAAATTCAGAGCACCATCTTCTATTCTGGTGGTTGTAGAATTATTATTCCCTTTGATTGCCATTATTGGAATTTACAGATTCTTTACCGATGAGAAACTGACAGAGGACTACAAAAAGAAAATCCTAATGTATGTAAGTGGTGGAACTTTGGGTCTATTGCTAATCCTTCTTCTTTTTGGAAAATCACTGCTTGGTTTTTATACAGATGGAGAAAAAACATATTTTCCCCCTTTCCTTCTAGACTATCTGGCTGAGGAGAGATTCAAATTATTCAGAATTGATGCGATCAAAGCATTGATCTACGTTGCTATTACAGCAGCAGTCCTTTTCATGACTATGAAGAAAAAACTAAGTCAGAATGTGGCTTTGATCATCATTGGAGCAGTGAGTTTATTTGATCTTTGGACCGTAAACAAACGTTATCTGAATGATGAGAATTATGTAGACAAAATCTTTGCAGAACACCCGTTTCAGACTGAAGGTTCAGATCTTCTGGCTGAAAAAGTTCAGGGAAATCCGAATTTAGAATCTATTTTAGCCAATGTCAACGTGAATAAAACGCTTGAAACCATCGCCGAAAAAGATAAAACGCACTATAGAGTTTTCAATAATATTTTAGGAACATTCAGTGAGACGAATACCTCTTATTTCAAGTCTTCAATCGGGGGGTATCATGCCGTAAAACTGAGAAGATATGACGATGTGATCAATGAATATTTCCAGATCATGGATTCTGTAAAAGTACCGAATGTTCTTAATCTTCTTAATGCAAAATATTGGGTAATGGGCGGACCGGAAAAGCCTCAGGCTATGCCGAACCCTAAAGCCAACGGAAATGCATGGTTTGTAAGCGATCTTAAATTCGTGAATACACCAAATGAAGAGATCAAGTCTATCGGGGTGATCAACAGCAAGAAAACAGCTGTTATTGCATCATCAGATAAATCCTATTTCAGCACTAAACCTGTTCAGGCAGATTCTACGGCATTCATCAATTTAACGAAATATCAGCCGAACGAGCTTGAATTTAAGTCTCAGTCTAAAACACCTCAGCTCGCTGTATTTTCTGAGATCTATTATCCTCACGGCTGGAAAATGTTTGTAGACGAAAAAGAAGTTCCTTACATCAAGGCTGACTATCTTCTGCGTGCTGTACATGTTCCTGCAGGGAACCACAACATTAGAATGGTCTTTGAACCTGAAGTGATTGAAAAAGGTAAATGGCTATCGCTTTTATGCTTTGGGCTGTTTATCGCACTGAGTGCATTCGGAATCTTCTGGATGTATAAAAATAAGAAAAAGATAACTTTAACTGAAGAAAAAGCCTAAAACGAAGTTAACACTTAATACTCTTAATCCTTAACTCAAACCTTAATGGTTAAATTTTAAAACATTAAGAATTATTTAAGCTGTTAAGACTATTAAGACTTAGATTCAAATCTTCAATTAATGGAACAAAAAAAAATACTGATCATCACCTATTACTGGCCTCCTGCGGGAGGTCCTGGTGTTCAAAGATGGCTGAAGTTTGCCAAATATCTGCCGGGATTTGGCTGGAATCCCGTGATCTACACTCCCGAGAACCCAAGTTATCCCCTACTCGATGAAAGTCTTCTAAAAGATGTTCCTCAACATCTGGAGATTGTAAAAACCAAGATCTGGGAACCTTATCAGCTTGCTGAAAAACTGAATAAAAGCAATAAAAAATTCAAAGCCGGACAGTTTGATGTAGGCAAAAACCAGAGCTGGAAATCCAAACTTTCAATCTGGGTAAGAGGAAACTTCTTCATTCCGGATGCCAGGGTATTTTGGGTAAAACCATCCATAAAATTCTTAGAGCAGTACTTAAAAGACAATAAAATAGAGGTGGTGGTGACCTCCGGGCCGCCCCATTCTCTTCACATGATCGGTCTCGGATTGAAAAAGAAATTTCCGGATCTGAAATGGATCGCCGATTTCCGTGATCCATGGACGGAGATCTCTTATTATAAACATTTAAAACTCACTAAAAGTTCAGACAGGAAGCACCGTCAGCTTGAAAGTGCGGTTTTTAAAACTGCCGATATCACATTAGCCACAAGCTATACAGACGCAGAAAACTTCAGGAAAGCTGGAGCCAATGCCGTTTGTATTACGAATGGATTTGATGAAAGCGATGCTTCGCCCACACACGATGTGACAGGCAAAAATACTCAAGAAAAAGCCTTTACTTTAAGCTATATCGGGGTTCTTGAGCAGTTAAGAAATCCTGAAAACCTTTGGAAAATCCTTGATGAATTAGTAAAGGAAAATAAAGAGTTTGCGGACCATTTCACCTTGAAGTTTGCGGGTAGAATTGATGATAAGATCCTTCTGGCCATAGAAAATTCAAACCTGAAAAATCATATTCTGAACCTTGGGTATATTTCTCACGACAAAGCAGTGGAAGAGATGGCCCAATCAGATCTTTTACTGATCACCAATTTTCCGAATGAATCTTCTAAAGGAATTATTCCGGGAAAAATATTTGAATATCTGGCCACTGGAAAACAGATCATATCTTTCGGTCCGGATGAAGCTGATGTTTCAAGAATTCTTACTGAAACGGCTGCCGGAAAACATTTCAGCTACGAAGATTCTAAAGTGATTAAAGATTTTATTCTGGAAAAATTTGAGCAATGGAAAAAAGGAAGTCTTCTCGAAAATACTCAGAATATTGAACAGTTCTCAAGAAGAAATCTGACTAAAAATCTTGTTGAAATTCTACGATAATATTAGTCGTTATCCTTGTCAAGGTTTTGAACCTTGACAAGGATATAAGTAGCTTCCAGCCTACCTCTTCCAGCTTCCAGCCTTTCCCTTAGTTCAGGTTAGATTAAATCGTCCATTGGTCGTTGACAACGGCCACCAGATATTGCTTACCCTGAAATTCTTCAAAGACAAAACGAATGGTTTTCCAATCCATTTCGCCGTTCTTTTCGGTACCTTTTATATAGTTTTCAGTAAAGTCTTTACCGGGATATATTTCCTTTAAATTATTAAGTGAATTTCCGCCACCCTGGAATTTGTTTAATGAATATTGCGATACGGTAAAATCTTTGGAGAAAACCCATTTCGTAAAATAATCATTAATCGTTGCTTTATACGGATCTCCCGAACCATCCTGAGCACCCCATGTAAATGCCGTTTTTGTTGGTTGATATTTTTCGAAATCTTCCTTGGAAAAATGCCTGTCTTCTTTCGGATTGACAAATCCATACATTGAAAAACTGATTCCTTTTTCCGGATGAATCAATGAGGCAAAAGTTTTATAATCTTTACTTTTTAAAGCCTGCAGGATGTCATCATTTGCTTTCTTTACAGCGACTTCATCCGTTTTTTTCTGTTGCGCTGTATTCTCAATGTTTTTTTCCTTCGCCTGAGCCATAGAATCTATCACGTTCGGAACAGGTTTTTCAGGATTTTTCTTACAAGCGGTCAATAAGGTCAATGCAAATATTGGAATAATCAGGTTTTTCATTTTTTCAATTTTTTTAATAGGTAAGAAACACCAAAACTGGTGCCAACACCATATGCCTGATAGATAAGTTCTGTTGCCAATTTCCTTCTTAATATAATGGTTTTAAGTAAATTTGTCTCATGGAAATTTTAGATATCCTCATCATCGGAGGCGGACCAATCGGCCTCAACTGTGCGCTTGAAGCTCAGAACAATAATCTGACTTACCTGATCATAGAAAAAGGAACCATCGTCAATTCCTTATACCATTATCCTTTATACATGCGCTTTTTCTCAACAGCAGAAAAACTGGAGATTGGCAGTATTCCTTTTATTTCCCCGGCGCCCAAGCCCGGCAGACAGGAAGCACTGGAATATTATCAGGGAATTGCAAGACAAAAGGAAGTCCATATTAATTTGTATGAAAAGGTGCTGCAAGTTTCCAAAACCGGAGATGTCTTTGATATTAAAACCTCAAAAGCCACTTATCAAGCAAAGAACGTCATCATTTCTACAGGGTTTTATGATATCCCGAATCTGATGAATGTTCCGGGAGAAAACCTGCCGAAAGTGAAGCATTATTATACAGAGCCCTATCCTTATGCCCAGCAGAAAATGGTTGTAGTAGGATCCAGCAATTCCGCAGTAGATGCTGCCCTTGAAACTTACCGGAAAGGTGCTAATGTAACCATGATCATCCGTCACTCTGAAATCTCAAAAAACGTAAAATATTGGGTAAAACCTGATATTGAAAACCGGATTGCAGAAGGAAGCATCAAAGCCTATTTTAATTCCGAAATAGCAGAAATCACAGATAATACAGTTATTTTTAAAGATGAAAACGGACAGATCTATGAGATTGAAAATGATTTTGTTCTGGCATTGACCGGTTACCTCCCCGACTTTGATTTTTTAAAGAACTCCGGAATTGAACTGCAGGGCGACTGCCTGAATCCGTTGTACCATCCAGAAACCATGGAAACCAATGTTCCGAATTTATATCTTGCGGGCGTTGTTTGCGGAGGAAAAGACACCCATCTGTGGTTTATAGAAAACTCCAGGATTCATGCGGAGATGATTGTGAGGAATATTGTATTGGGAGAATCAAGATTGTAGAAGTTAGATATCAGACATCAGATTTTAGACTTGAGACTTGAGATGCTAACTTAAAAAACTTTTTATAGATTATCAAACCAACCTTCTTTTTATCCTAAAAGCTGGTTGTTGGTTAATCGCAAAGACGCAAAGATATTTAAAAATATAATGTTGGTAAGGCGCAAGGGTTTTATCAAAGATAAAATTGATTGGGGATAATTTATTCTGCAAAATCTGCCCGATCCGTGAAATCTGCGGGAGTTAAAGATATGAGATTTCAGACATCAGAAATCGTTTACACACCTCCATAACCCCCATCTTCAGGCTTCCACCTTCCATCCTAAAAACTCTAAACCCCTCAGACCCTAAAACTCTCAAACTTCACATCCCCAAATCCCCGGAACCCACACTTAACTCCCCGCTTTCCTTTTCAGCATCCACGGAATCACAAAATAAAACCCAATAGCGATACCAACAGCCAATACTCCTGTTCCGATCCATAAAGTATTGAAGCCTAGTTTGTCGGCTGTCATTGTTCCCACATAAGGGGTAATGATAAAGGCTAAAGCAACGGATATTCCATTCATTCCCATATACGCTCCTTTGTTGTTTTCTCCTGAGCGCAAAGCCGTTATCGTAGACATAAACGGAAGAGTCCATATCTCGCCAATACACAGCAATGTCATCGAAACAATAAGCGTCAGAATGGAATAATCAAAGGCTAGCATTGCATAGGAAACACCACATAATATGGTTCCTATAAGTAAGGTAAAGGCAAGACTGAAATATTTTTCTGCAATCTGTACAAAGCCCATTTCAAGCAGAACGATGAGAAAACCGCTATATCCGAGGATATACCCAATATTCTGCTGGCTTAAGTGAGCTGTATCTTTATAGAAAATAGTCAGTGTACTGAATAACTGGAAAAAACAGATCGAAAACAGCATACAGAAGAAACTGTAAATCAGGAATTTTCCGTCGCGATATGGGGAATTTTCTTTTTTAACAGCAATGGCTTCTTTTACTTTTTTCGGTTTCAATAAAGCCATCTTATTTCGTTTTCCGAAAAATCTAATATACATCAAACCAGCTAGCAGTGCTGCCAAAGCATTACTGTAAAATAAAAATTCGTAAGAAATAGCAGATAATATCCCGCCCAATGCAGGTCCTATCGAAAACCCAAGGTTTACAGCCATCCGGTTGAGTGAAAAAGCTCTCGTAATATTTTCAGGTTTAGCATATTTTGTAATCGCAACTGAGTTGGCAGGTCGGAAAGTTTCGCTCACGATACTCTGGATCAAAATAATAGCCGCCAGTCCCACTTCGGTTTTAAAAAGAGGAATAAGGCAGAATAAGGGCACGCTCAGCAGCAGACTCAGACTCTGAACACGGTATTCTCCAATTTTATCCGTGATCAATCCGCCCAGCCATGACCCCAAAACAGACCCTATTCCGAAAAAGCTCAGAATAATTCCTGAGTTTTCTATACTGAAATGAAGGTGACCCGTCATGTAGACTCCCAAAAAAGGAAGCACCATAGAACCTGCCCGATTGATGAGCATGACCAGCGCCAACATCCAACTTTCTTCCGAGAGTCCTTTAAAAGAACCCGTATATACGCTAATTAATTTCACACTATTATTTTTTGGGAGAAAACCCGGTAAGCTGCAAATTTAAGCAAAATGGCCCGGAACATCCTTCAAAAGGCACTTTATTTATCAATAACATCAATAGAAATAAAAACACATCAGGTTAAGTTGAAAATGATTGATATTGTAACACAATCTACATTCAACTTTTTAATTGCATAAACTACAGGAAGCCATTAAATAAACTACCCCGGGGCAGAGCCCCGAAGTATTAAAAGTCAAAAAGTGTAAGTTGAGCCTCATGCACTTTTTGATATTCTTTTTCTTTTCCTTGATTTTCTATATATTTTTTAATGACATCTTTGTTTCCATATTGACCTACTGTGTTTGCGTAATAACCACTTGTCCAAAAATTTCCACCCCAAAGCTTAGCTTTAACTTCAGGAAAACGTTTGAAAATCTCTTTAGCTGTGATACTTTTTACTTTCATACAAATTTCACTAATTGACAAATTTGGAACACTTTGTATCAAAAAATGAACATGGTTATCTTCATAACCAATTTCTAAAAAATGAATTTCATAGCGATGAGACAATTCAATACATATTTCTTTCAAGCCAGTTCCAACTTCTTCACTTATAACCGAATTCCTGTATTTCACAGGAAAAACAATATGGTAAAGAAGTAAGGTTTTATTATGTCTTTTCAAAATATGATCGTCCATAAATCAAAGCTACATCTTTTTATTCTTTTGAAAAACCATCCGTTTTTCAAACTTTTCCTCTTTTCACCCCGAGGCAGAGCCTCGAGGAATTCTTTAGATTAAAATCATCCTATTCTTCTTCATTACCGAAAATCAAAAACAAAAAAGCAGGACTTGTGAAAGTCCTGCTTTTATATATGATAATTGTAAGATTATTCCGGTTTAAAAGAATCTTTCAATGTTACTGTACGGTTAAATACCAATTGGGAATCCGTAGAATCCTGGTCTTTTGTAAAGTACCCGATTCTCTGGAACTGAAGTGGCTCTCCTACAGCTACATCTTTTAAGCTTGACTCAGCAAATCCTTTAATCGTAGTTACCGACTCAGGATTTATGAAGTTCAGGAAGTCTACATCCTTCTCTGCATCGGGTTGCTCAACAGTAAAGAGTTTGTCATAGATTCTTACATCTACCGGAATCGCATGAGTAGCAGATACCCAGTGAAGTGTACCCTTTACTTTTCTTAAGCTTTCTTCCGTTCCGCTTCCGGACTTGCTCTTTTCATCATAAGTAGCATAGATCGTAGTGATCTCGCCGTTTTCATCCTTCTCTACCCTTTCTGCTTTGATGATGTATGCTGATTTTAAACGAACTTCTCCACCTAATTTCAGTCTGAAGAATTTATTATTAGCTTCTTCTTTAAAGTCTTCTCTTTCAATATATAATTCTCTTGAGAAAGGAACTTCTCTTGTCCCTGCATTTTCCTGTTCAGGATTATTTTCAGTTTCAAGCCATTCTTCCTTACCCTCAGGATAATTTTCAATAATCAGTTTTACCGGATCTACCACTGCCATTACACGTTTTGCTACCTTGTTCAGGTCTTCACGTACACAGAAATCAAGCAACTGAATTTCGATCAGGTTTTCTCTTTTAGCCACCCCTACTTTTTCAATGAAGTTTTTGATTGATGCCGGTGTGAACCCTTTTCTTCTCATTCCTGAAATGGTAGGCATCCTTGGATCATCCCATCCTGTCACTGCATTTTCGGCAACCAGCCTCTGCAATTTTCTTTTGGAAGTGATCATGTAAGAAACGTTCATTCTTGCGAACTCTCTCTGTTTTGGCGCTACTTTAGATTCGTCATACACCTGCTCTAGGTACCAGTTATAAAGTGGTCTGTGGTTTTCAAATTCCAATGAACATAATGAATGAGACACCTGCTCCAGATAATCAGATTCACCATGTGCCCAATCGTACATCGGGTAAATTTTCCAGGCTGTACCTGTTCTGTGGTGAGGTCTTTTCAGGATTCTGTACATCACAGGATCACGCAAATTCATATTGGGAGAAACCATATCGATCTGAGCACGAAGAGACATTGCGCCTTCTTCAAACTCACCGTTTTTCATTCTTTCGAACAGGTCAAGAGATTCTTCTACCGGACGATTTCTGTATGGCGACTCAACTCCCGGTTCTGCAGGATTCTTTCTCTGCTCGGTGATCACTTCAGACGGCTGCTCATCTACATAAGCTTTTCCTTCTTTGATCATCTGTACAGCCCATTCGTAAAGTTGCTGGAAGTAGTCGGATGCATACAGCTCTTTGTCCCATTTGAAGCCTAGCCATTCAACATCTTTCTTGATAGAATCTACGAATTCCTGTTCTTCTTTTTCAGGGTTCGTATCGTCGAAACGAAGGTTTACGGGAGCGTTGTATTTTTCGCCCAGACCAAAGTTGATGCAGATGGCTTTTGTATGGCCAATATGCAGATATCCATTAGGTTCAGGGGGAAAACGGAAACGAATCTGGTCTTTTTTCAGACCGTTTGCGATATCATCTTCAATAATTTGCTCAATAAAATTGAGTGATTTTTTTTCTTCTTCCATTATTAAATTAGCTTTTATTGTATGCAAAAAAAGTTTTACAAAGTTACGGAAAATTTGGGGCTTACGGAAATGATAATTTAAAAGCTAAACTGATGATAATTCAATATTTTTTTATTAATTTAGAGAAAACTAAAAACCGTTTCCAAAAATTACCGACTATGGCTGTTTATATCCTAAGCAATCGTAAGATCGTCCGGCATAAGGGCGAAAAAGTAGATTCATTTTCTAATGATGAATACTCTATTCCCAATTTCAGGATTGCAAAATGTGATTTTGACTCCTATAAAGAACCAACTGCAGCCGCCAAGAAGAAAAAAGACTACACTAACCGAAACATTTTAAACTACAAATTATTTTCCGAACCTGAGAAGCAAGGCTATCAAGAAGTCCTGGAAGTCTTACAGAATGAAAAAGGCCTTAAGAAATCTGCGCTGACCGCCAATAACCTGGGTGGAACCCAAAGACTGTTCTATGAACTTTATAAGAATATGTCTTCCACAAAGGACCGAAGCGATGTTCTGATCTTTATCCATGGATATGCTTACGATTTTGATGATGAATTAAAAGCTATCATCGATCTTAAAAAACTATTTATCGACAATCCGGCTTCACCCGTAGAACATATCTTATTTGTTAGCTGGCCTGCTTCAAGCAGCATTGTGCCACTTACTTATTTCGATGATAAGGCATCGAGTATCAATTCAGGATCATCGCTGATGAGGCTGTTTTATTTTTACACCCAGTTTTTAAAAGACATTTTTTCAAACCGTGATCTGATTCCCTGCAATCAGAGGATCCATCTCATGGCTCACTCCATGGGAAACAGGGTGCTGCAAAGTATGCTGTACAGTCTTAAAAAGGAAAACATTCTGCGCGTAATCGATCAGGTCCTTCTTTTAAATGCAGATGTAACGTATAAGGTTTTTGAAGATTCGGAAGACTCATTCAATAAGCTTCCGCTGTTGGCCAACCGTGTTTCTATTTATCTAAACAGAAAAGATACTATTTTGGGAATCTCACAATTCACTAAAAATATTCTAACTCCGCGATTAGGTAAGAACGGACCGAGTGACATTGCAAAACTTAAAGATATTGTTTCTATAATCGACTGTACTTTCGTAGAAGATGATGTCCTGAACAGTTTTAAATATGAAATAGGAAATCACTGGGGATACCTTTCCAGTTCGATGGTACAGAAAGATATTTTCCAAAATTTATATGGCGTAGATCGAAACTTAATCACTGGAAGATCAAAGGATAACGAAAATATTTTCACAATTATTTCTTAACACTCTATTAAAATACATACTATGAGATGAATCATATGTTAAACTTCAAACTAATGTTTAATTTGGCACAAAGATTGTAAATTTTCATTAAACTGAGAAATACAAATTTTTATTATGAAAAGATTTAAAAGCAGGTTTTCTTATTTATTAAGCTATATTAAGAAAGCAATTTTCGTAAAAGATGTGATTTAATTGAAAAACATAAACCCTAAAAAAACACTATCCGACCCTAATACTACTCTACCCCTTACTTTCGAATACTCATTATCTTCCATTGTAATCTATGGAAGATTAAATTGTTTATGCTTCACAATTTCTTCAGTAAACAAAATGATATCACACGAATTTCAAATCCCATCAGAGTGAATTTAGTTAAATTCTTGTACAATAAAAAAAGAGGTTGATATTTACTTTACCAATCACATTAAAATCTTTTATTATAAAAATTTAACTGACAACATGAGAAAACTTAAAAACAATTAAAGGAGGAATCATCCCAATCGACTGTAGTAGCTGGGATCCAAAACAAAGATGTTGCAAAGCGAGGGATGACAAGCCTGCTTGTCCTGAGCTTTAATTAACTCTCTCTACCTGGCTTTAAACCTGAGCAATTCATTGTTCAGTTCTAAACTAGATTCAAAATTATTGACAAATAAAGATCCGGTGCCCAAACCTTGTGGCATCGGATTGTTTTTTGTGAAGGTATATTGTGCAATCGCATTTAAGCCTATATTGCTTTCCAATGCAGAAGTGATCCACCAGCCTATATTGAGTTGTTCTGCAAGAGAGATCCATTCATCTGAACCTGCAAAACCGCCAACCAAAGCTGGCTTGAGAATAATATATTGCGGTTGAATCATTTCTAAAAGCTTTTTCTTTTCAATAAGATCTGTAACTCCAATCAATTCCTCATCCAGGGCAATAGGAGTCGGAGTTATGACACATAATGATGCCATATCCTTCCAATTGCCTGCTTTTATAGGTTGCTCGATAGAATGAATATGAAGATCTGCGAGCTGCTGTAAAACCGTTTCTGCTTCTTCCTTGCTGAACCCGCCATTGGCATCTACCCGAAGTTCAAGCTGATCCTTTGAAAATTTTTCTCTTAATGTTTGAAGAATTTTATGTTCAGACTCCCAATCAACCCCTATTTTCAGTTTAATACAGTGGAACCCTTTTTCAAGCTTCTCGCGAATCTGCTCTTCCATGTAGTGGATATCTCCCATCCAGATCAGTCCATTGATTTTTATAGCTGACTTTCCCTCTGTAAATTCACTTGGGAAAAACAGATGGTCTCCATGCTTCAGATTCACAATAGCCTGTTCATATCCAAACCATATGGATGGAAATTCTTTCAATTCTTCTTTTAAATAGAGGTGATCCTGATTAATATTTTCGCAGAGCCATTGTAGCTTTTCTTCATAATCAGGTCTGTCATCAAAACTTAATCCTCTGAAGAGAGCACATTCTCCTGTTCCTTTTTTCCCGTTGTCTTCAACTTCGAGAACAAAGGTCTCTTTTTCATGCAAAACGCCGCGAGACGTTCCGCTCGGGCGTTTGAATTCTAATAAATATCTAGAATATGTTGCTTTCATTATTTTACACTGTCGATCCGCATAAATTCCTCTGCTTTTTCTACCATCTGAATGCTTCCGCAGAAAAACGGGATTCTCTGGTGAAGTTCTGTGGGCTCCACTTCAAGAATTCTTCTGAATCCGTCTGTAGCCTTTCCTCCAGCCTGTTCAGCAAGGAATGCCATAGGATTACATTCATACAGTAATCTCAGTTTTCCGTTTGGAGACTGGGAATAAGAAGGATAAATATAAATTCCTCCTTTCAGCATATTTCTGTGGAAATCTGCCACTAAAGAACCGATATACCTCGATGTATAAGGACGGTCCCCCTCTTCCATCTGGCAATACTTAAGATAGTTTTTAACACCTTGTGGGAATTTGATGTAGTTTCCTTCGTTGATGGAATAAATTTTCCCCATCGTCGGAAATTTCATATTAGGATGAGAAAGATAATACGTTCCCAGTGAAGGATCCAAAGTAAACCCGTTTACTCCATTTCCGGTAGTATAAACGATCATGGTAGAAGAACCGTAGATCACATATCCTGCCGCAATCTGATTGATCCCCTTTTGAAGGAAATCTTCTAACTGAACCGGAGTTCCAGGCTCTGTTACTCTTCTGTAAATAGAGAAAATAGTTCCTACAGAAACATTCACATCAATATTGGAAGATCCGTCTAAAGGATCGATCAGTACTACATATTTACTTAAATGACCGTTTTCACCACATTTAATGTCAATAAAATCATCATTTTCCTCTGAAGCAATACCACAAACAACCTCTCTTTGAGACAAAGCCGTAATAAAGATATCATTGGCAATCACATCAAGTTTCTGCTGCTCCTCCCCTTGAATATTCTGGTTGCCGGCAGCTCCTGTTATATCTACAATTCCGGCTTTATTTACTTCTCTGTTTACCACTTTCGAAGCCAATCTTATTGCACTTAGAAGACGAGAAAATTCACCTGTAGAATACTGAAAATCATCCTGTTTATCTATAAGAAATTCCCCTAAAGTCTGTAATGGTTGATTTGACATATTTTTCTTTTTACGTTTTCACCAAATTTCGGAAAATTTATCGGAGAAAGAAAGCTTTTATTATAAAAGACCTTAATCACTGTATTCCAAAACGATACAGCAACCCTTTAGCTGTACACTTAAAAATACCACTCTATTATTAATCCCCATTTGATGACAATAAATCAATGAAATTCTGATAATATTCATCAAGTCTCAATTTTAATAAAATCTTAATTCCTTCCAACCGCCAGACTCTTTCATATCTCGTTGTAAATTTATAATTTTGACCTCCGTAAAAAACTCATGTATTTTTTAATCTAACAATTTTATTTTAAACAAATTAATGAAAATTTTCAAGTTTGGTGGAGCGTCTGTAAAAGATGCTGAGAGTGTAAAAAATGTGTCTATGGTTTTACAAAGCCAGGGATTTACCAAGTGTTTGCTGGTTATTTCAGCAATGGGTAAGACGACGAATGAATTGGAAAAGGTTGTAGAACTTTATTTCAAGAAGGATAACTATCAAACTGAGATTGAAAAGATAAAACGAAAACACATCGAGATTGCGGAAGGTCTGTTTCCTGAAAATCATGCAGTTTTTGCAGAGATTAATGTATTTTTCGATGATATCGATTCTTTTTTAAGAAGAAATAAATCTCCTAATTACAGTTTCGTGTATGATCAGGTAGTAAGCTGTGGAGAAATGATCTCTACAAAGATCTTAAGCGAATATCTAAACGAAATTCAGTTTCCAAATCAATGGTTAGATGCCAGAGATTATATTAAAACGGATAATTCTTACAGAGAAGGTAACGTAGACTGGGCAAAAACAGAGGAATTTATTTCCACGTTAAATACAGAAATCTGCTATGTCACACAGGGTTTCATAGGTTCTGATGATAATAATTTTACGGTTACTTTAGGAAGAGAAGGCTCTGACTACTCTGCCGCTATTTTTGCCTATTGCCTGAATGCTGAAGCTATGACTATCTGGAAAGATGTACCCGGAGTAATGACCGGAGACCCAAGAAAGTTCAGTGATGTGACTCTTCTTTCTAATATTTCTTATGAAGAAGCGATCGAACTGGCTTATTATGGGGCAAGTGTTATTCACCCGAAAACATTGCAGCCGCTGCAGCAGAAAACTATTCCTTTTTATGTAAAATCTTTCGTAGACCCTACCAAAGAAGGAACTAAAGTGGGAGCTTCAGATAAAAACCAACATGAAGAATCTTATATTTTAAAAGAAAATCAGGTTCTCTTAAAGATCTCAACCCGAGATTTCTCTTTCATTGCTGAAGATCATATGAGCCTTATATTCGGATACCTTTCCAAATATAAGATCAAGGTATCTCTGATGCAGAATTCTGCCATCTCATTGGCTTTATGTCTGGAAGACAAATTCAATCAGGTGGATGAGCTTAATGATGAACTTCAAAAAATATTTAAAACCAAAGCAGTTAAAAATGTATCTTTATTCACAGTAAGAAATGCGAAGATGGATCATATTGATAAATTTTACCAGGAAAAAAATGTATTATTGGAACAGATTTCCAAAAATACGGTTCAAATGGTAACACAATAATTTTAACTGCGACTAAACACCTATGAGTTTAATTTCGAAAAACGATCTTATCACAGCTTCCGGCTTAAGCAAAATCGGGTTCCTAAAAAACCCGGTAGCATCTGCCGTGATGAGCATTGCCAAAATAAACGAAGTCAATAGATTATACGATAAATTAAAAGATAAGGAAGGCAAAGACTTTTTCGACTCATTTGTAAGAGAAAGAAACTTAAGTTACATCGCTTTTGAAGAAGATCTCGCAAAAGTTCCCAAAACGGGACCATTTATTTTGGTTTCGAATCATCCGTTGGGTGCTATTGATGGAATTTTAATGTGTAAAATCCTTTCAGAAGTACGTCCGGACTTTAAAGTAATGGGTAATTTCCTTTTGGAAAAGATCAAACCTATGGAGCCGTACGTGATCTCTGTGAATCCTTTTGAAAACAGAAAAGAAGCTTACAGCAGTACTTCTGGAATGCGTGAAACGCTGAAGCATCTTCAAAACGGAGGCTGCGTCGGTATCTTCCCTGCAGGAGAAGTATCCAATAAAAATAATCCTTACGGGGAAATTCTCGACAGAGAATGGGAAAAACCGGCCCTTAAGCTGATCAGAATGGCCAAAGTACCGGTCGTTCCGTTATATTTTCACGCCAAAAACAGCCGTATTTTTTATCAGGTTGCCAAACTTCATCCAAGTTTACAAACCCTGATGCTTCCTGCCGAAATGATGAATGACCGCGAAAAACCGATCAGAATCAGGATAGGAAAGCCCATCACTGTAAAAGCGATGGACGAGATGGAAACCATTGAAGAACTTGGCGAATTCCTGAAGCGTAAAGTGTATATGATGAAATCATATTACGAAAAGAGAAAATCACTTGCGCAAAGTATTAACCTTAAAAATTTAACGGTAAAATTTCCACTTTTAAGAGAAGAAAATATCGTTCAGAATATCATTGATGAAACGCCAAAGGAGGATATTCTTAAAGACATCAACAGACTGAGGGGCACTGATAAAATGCTTTTCAGTAACGGAAACTATGAGATCTATTTCACGACTTACGAGGAAATCCCTTCCGTAATGAGAGAAATCGGACGCCAGAGGGAACTCACTTTCCGTGCTGTAGGTGAAGGAAGCAACCTACCGTTCGATCTTGATGAATACGATAAGCATTATCATCATCTTTTCCTTTGGGACAATAGTGCCGAGAAACTTGCCGGAGCTTACCGAATGGCTTTAGGAAAGGATGTCATGAAGAAATACGGTATCAAAGGATTCTATACAAGCTCTTTATTTGAGTTTGAACAGGACATTCACCCATTCTTTAAGAAAGTGATTGAAATGGGCCGTGCTTACATCAGCGAGGAATATCAGCAGAAACCACTTCCGCTTTTCCTTTTATGGAGAGGAATTGTGCATGTATGTTTAAGAAATTCTGACCATAAGTTTTTGATGGGCGGTGTAAGTATTTCCAATAAATTTTCGGAGTTTTCCAAATCTCTGATGATCGAATTCATGCGCTCGAACTATTTCGATTCCGCCGTGGCACAATATATTACTCCTAAAAACGAGTATAAAGTAAAGCTGCGCGACAGAGATAAGAATATCTTTTTTGAGGAAATGGAGTCTGATCTGAATAAGCTTGATAAGATTATTGACGACCTTGAACCGGAATTAAGACTGCCTGTTTTGATTAAAAAATATATTAAGCAAAATGCCAAAGTGATTGCTTTTAACGTGGACCCGAACTTCAATGATGCGATCGACGGATTGATGTATATCCGAATCAGTGATCTTCCGGAAAGTACGATCAAGCCTGTATTAGAAGAGATGAGCGACCATATCAGAAAAGAACAAGAAAATAATTCGGCTGAAAATCAGTAAGTTTTATTTTTATCAAAAAAAAGCACGGTTAATACTTGCTTCATATAAGAAAACTTACTACTTTTGCATCACTTTAAAACAACGAAGTAAGTCAAACAAAAATATAATGGTTTCTTAGCTCAGTTGGTAGAGCAATGGATTGAAAATCCATGTGTCCCTGGTTCGATTCCTGGAGAAACCACTGGAAATTAAACAATTTCTAACAAAACCCCTCAAATTGTACAATTTGAGGGGTTATTTTTTTTGATCATATATCAAAATAAGACAAATTCTCTCAAATTGAAGGTGACCTTTTCGGTTACCTGAGCATATTAATTTTTTAGGTAACCGAATTTCTCCAAAAGTCCCACTATCAAAGCAAGCCTGTTCAAAATTTGAACATCTTGACTAAAGGGTCACCGAAAAGTAATTTAACCTTTAAAATCAATAATCATGAACACTAAAATTTCAGTATTATTCTATGCTAAAAAATCTAAAGCAAAAAGTAATTTGTGTGTACCAGTTTATTTAAGAATTACAGTTAATGGAAGACGAGCTGAATTCTCAACAGGTAAAACGGTGGATGCCTCTAAATGGAGTTCAAAAATGAGCCGTTTAAAAGGCAATTCTGAAGAGGCACGCACAATAAACAAGTATTTCGATGTTTTGTTATCAAAGATCCTTGAAATCGAAAGAAATCTTGTTTTATCTGCTGAATCTTTTGACGCCACGGATGTCAGGAATCTTTTAACAGGAAAACAGGATACCGAACGTTACCTAATCCCAATTTTTCAAGAGCATAATAACAGAATGGAAAAACTCATTGGAAAAGAATATGCATTGGCTACTCTGAAAAATTATAAAACCTGTTTATCCCATTTAAAAAAGTTTCTATGGAGCTTTTATAAAAAATCAGACATTAACATCAAAAAAATAGAGCCTGCATTCCTCAATGATTTCGATTTCTTTCTTAGAACGGTAGCAAAATGCAATAACAATTCGACAGTTAAGCATACCAAAAACCTATCAAAGATTCTGAAAATATGTTATCATAACAATTGGATTGAAAAAGACTTGGCAATGTATTACAAGGGAAAGTTTAATGAGGTTACTGCAAATTTTCTTACAGAAGAAGAAATTAAAACTATGCAGGATAAAGATTTTGCAGGTCAGGGATTAAATCTGGTTCGAGACATTTTCATCTTTAGTTGTTATACAGGGCTAGCATATATTGACATTTATAATTTAACAAAAGATCGTATTTCTACGGGAATTGATGGCAACTTGTGGATTATGACTAACCGACAAAAGACCAGTTCTGTTTCAAATATACCTTTATTGCCTATCCCTGAAGAAATCATCCGAAAATATGAAAATCATCCTGTAGCTTTGGAAGCAGGTAAATTACTTCCTGTTTACACCAATCAGAAAATAAATGAATATTTGAAAACCATTGCTGACAATTGTGAAATCAACAAGAAACTTACATTTCATGCAGCCCGACATACCTTTGCAACAACGGTAACTTTAGGAAATAATGTCTCCATGGAAAGCGTAAGCAAGATGTTAGGTCATAAAAGTATTAAAACAACTCAGCATTATGCTAAAATTCTGGATAAACAAGTCAGTGAGGACATGAAGAATTTAAAAAGCTTGTTACAAAAGAATAATTGACTGTTATTACTTACCCTAAATAATGATTGATGCATGAAATTTATAAGTATATTTAATAAAACAAATGAAAATCTATTCAGGTAAGAATCTTCCCAAATTACACAAAAATGACTCAGGAAAAATATTATTTTGAAAATCCCAAATCTTCTATAAGATCTCTAACAGAGGATGAGATAGAAGCCGCAATCGCAGATTATGAAAATGGAGTTAAAATTTCAGAGATTTGTCAGAAATATCCTAAATTAAAAGTAAGTAGTTTTTACAAACAACTACCATACAAACTTAATCAAGAGAAATGTGAATATTGTAATAATCAAATTTACACAAAAGTTAGAAAAAATGGTTATGGTAATGATTTAGCTAAATTATGTATCTATTGTAACCATGATTACACAAAAAATTGTAATTGTGAACAGTGCTTTCATAATACAAATGTGGCTCTCGAAGAAAAAAGGAAAGAACTGCAAATTGTTTGGAAAAACTTTTATACTGAATACTATAATCTAAATTATACACTAAATGATATCAGTATTTTTGATGAAATATATTTAGTATTACTCATCCAATCATATAAAGGTACATTTGAGAATACATTGGACTTCTCCTATTTTAAACAACTTAGGTTTCAAGTTCATGCATCATCTCATGAATATTATTCTGTAATAAACAACCTTATTGACAGAAAGATTCTGATTCCCAACATATACTATTTTGATTCGTATGATTATATTTATTCATCAGAACCCTCTCTTCCAACGATCAACTCTACAAAAATAAACTGGATTCCAAATATAATTAAAACCTCCGGTACTTTACTTTCAGTTTCAGAATTAGATAAAATCTTAAAAGAAAGGACTTACTCAGTTGAAGACAAAAAAATTTTATGGAGAGAAGTTTATTGGTCAGAAATCAAAAGTTATATAGATTATCAAATAAATATTTAAAAACGGTTATAGATGATCAAGTTATTGAACAAATCGTTGATTTTCTACAACCAACATTTCCACTATCAAAGGCTTATGCTTTAATCTATTTTGCAGTTAATTCTTCTATGAGATATATTCAGGATCATACTACAAATGAAAGAAAAATAAATTCTTATTTCAGAAATAGGATGAACGAACTCATCTTAAGATATCAAGATCATAAAAACCTGAAAGACTATAATCGCTTATTGTATATTGAACTAAGTTACTTTAATCAGTATGTTCTTAAAAATATTCTTAAACAGGAAAATGCATATTTTTATCTTTCAACAGATAAGATATTGGATAATGCCGATAGTAGGCTAGTATGAATTATTCACGATCTAATCTGAACACTTATCATCAAATTAAATAACTTTAAATAGATTAAGTATTATGTGTAATAGGTACTACTCGATCTGACAGTTTGGATGTACGGTTACTAAAAACTGTCAATTATTCTTTAAAGGATAATCTCTTTTATTCTGTTAACTAAAATGGATAAGTCTCATATTGATTTTGTTCTATTTTCCCACTTCTTCAAATGTGAAACAATTTCTTCATAAAAACCTTCTGCACTTGCTTTACTTAATGCCCCACCAAATCTTGATCGAAATTCACTTCTAGTTTTGCATTGCAATGCGGCTTGTTTGCAACTTTCATAAGTCCAAGTACCTTTTGGCGATCTTTTATAAATCATATGGTCACATATTTGCATCCAATTATTTCTATGAGCCGCATTGTAAGCACTACTACTATTATCTTGAAAATCACTTCTGGTTTTGTACTTTAGTGCTTCTTTTTGACACTTTTCAAACGTCCATTTTTTTTCGCTCCACCCCAGTCCACCTGCTTTTGCTTTATTTAATATGATCCAACCATTTTGTTTATAGATTTTAATTGTCTTCTCTTCTAATTTCTGAGCTTTATCAGCAGCAATGTATGATTTTGAAATTGATTTATACACCGGATTAAGGTTATTTTTCAAAGAATAATTATATACTGGTGATGTTTTTTCTTTTAGATGTTGTGCTTGCCTCCCCTCCTTGTTACAGGTTAAACCAACATATACAGCATTATTTGGAAATTCATAAGCATATACCAATCTTTTATTTTGGTTGCCAACTGCATGCATGTGAGAACAAATAAGAGCAAGCCAACCTTTTCTTAGACTAATACTATAAGCTGATGAATTATCTCTTTTGAAATGAACTTTGGTTGTATACTTTAGTGCTTCTTTTTGACATTGATCAAAATTCCAAAATCTATATGGCTTCCGCCGAGAAATCATATGCGAGCAAATTTGATCTAAAAAACCATCGATTATCGCACGATGATAAGCGGATGAAGAATAATGTACAAAATCAGTTCGATTTGTATATTTGAGTGCTTCTTTTTTGCACTTATCGAATGTCCATACTTTGTTCCAATTTCTCAGTTCAGGATTTTTATAAGTTTCCCTTCTTCTTGCATTTCTACAACTCGTGCAACGATGCCTACGACCACTTTTAGTTATTTTGCTAATAGCAAAATCATAAATGGGTTTTTCAGTCTTGCATTTTGTACAAAACTTAGTTAGAATATTCATACATGAAATATATTATTTACCCCCAAGCCTAAACCCTTGTTTCGACTGCTAGGTAACTACGAAGTAATTACTAAAAAAAATCATATTTCAATGAGGAATTTTAATCTTGAAGAAGCAGCGAGGTAATTGTAATCTTAGTGGTTAACTATGTATCCTAGCATTTGTTATTTCAATCGAATCGCACCCTATAAAGTTTGCTACCCGTTCAAAGTAATGACTACTATTTCTTTTGCACAATCAGTCCACCAAGTTTTCTAAATAAAATTTTCCAATTTCATTATCATAGTCGCTTTTAAGATACTCTTTCAAATAATCAAGAAGAGGTTTTGATTTTTTAAAAGTATTAATATAATATTTTAAATTGTTTCCTATTAACCAGTAAGGATTGAACTTAGAATAATCAAATGTATCCAAATGTACTAGCCAATCGTAATAATTTTTTTTAGATGAAACATTATAATCAATATACTTTTCTAATTTTTTTAGAGAGAATCCTAATTTAAAAAAAATATTAATTGCCTGATCCAATCTATAATTCTCTGGTGAACCAAATGCATCTCTTTCTTTTGATAAGTTAGGAATTCCCTCAATGAATTTTTCTAATAATTGATCTCCTAAACGAGGAACAATAGTATCTAAAACAACTGCTGTACTATATAATTCAGAATTAAAATTGTTTTCTAATTCTTTACAAACCTTTTGTTTGATTGTATTCTGTAGTTCATCATCTAAAAAACTTAATCCATACCAATATTTAAAATAGTTATCCTTTTTGGAAAAATCAATATCCTCAATATTTGAAACATCATTAATACCTTTGATTATATCAATAATTTCTTCTGAGGTAGCTTTTTCAAAATAGAGTTTTGCAAGAAAAGAAAAATTAGATATTCTTACATTATCATCAACACCAAGTTTAATAAGTTCAAATAAGTTCTCCTTAGAGATTATATCTTCTTTTTCTGAAACAACCTTCATTAAATCTGAAACAAGAGATAATCTTTCAATCTTGTTTATTTTGATGAATTTTAAAAGTTTTGAAAAAAGAATATTTAAGCTTTCTTTATCAATTTCAACTTTAGAAATAATGATGACTATATTTTGAATAATATTACTAATTTTCTGAACTAATCTATATTTATCTTTATTTCTTTTAAGATTATTAACTGATTTTATCAAATTATCTATATAAATCTTAAACTGTCCTAAAATAAGATTGGAACTTTGTATTTTAATACTTTTTATTTCATACTTATTTAACAAAAATGCAGCATCTTCACTTTTAACATAGAACATCCACATTTCAAGTATTTTAAAATCAAATTCATACTTTTCATAGTCAGGGTTTCTTAATGTATAAATAATGAGTATACCTTCTAATATTTTTCGACATAATTGTTCATATTCGTTGTATTGATTGAGAAGAACAAAATTAAATTTAAAGAAATTATGAATTCTCAAGAAATTACTTTGTAATTCAAGTAATTGTGTGTTTGATGTCCATCCCCCTTTTCTATCTCTTAACCAAGTTTTTTGTAATTCAAAAAGCAAATTGTCTATGTACACAATATTCCGGTAAACAAATCGAAAATCTTTTAAAGTCTTATATATATCTAAAAAATGTTGTGCTTTATCTAAAATGAATTTTTCTTCCGATTTGTCATCGATATCTTTGAATTTCTTTTTTATTTCATCATCAAAGTAAAAACTACTTTCGCTTAATTGCTTTAATTCTAGTAAATTTAATTTTGCAATTAGATAGGTGATAGGATTCTTATTTTTGTTTTCATTCCTGTATATATCTATTGATTGTTCGACATTTCCAAATAAAAATGAGGTATATGCCTTTCTTAGTTTCTCATAACTCGAATACTCAGGTCTATTAAGTTTTAAAAGATTTTCTGTTTTTCTTATATCTAATCTCTCGAAAGTACACCTTTCACAGTTGCAAGTTCCCGAAAGAAAAAGATTATGGATACAAAATCTATTTCCTTCCTTTAATATTCTGCCTCGAAAATAAATATGTTCAATTGCATTTATGCGAAAGAAACTAACTATAGATTTTATTTTTTCTTCCTGTTTATCTACAAAAGTATGACCACTCAAAATTTTATAAGTCTTTCTTCTTCTATTAACATCGAAATCTTTTATTGTATTATAAAACTCCTCATTATTTGTAGATATACTCATATCATTAAGATATGTATTTTCTCCAAAAGTATGATACAATATTTCGCTTAGAATATTTTTAGGGATAACTTTTATACACTCAAACTTTTCTATTATGTAATTAAGTTTATCAATGGTATGTAGTCCTTCCGTTTCTTTTTTAAAAATGGAGTAATCCGATTTATGAGATTCAAATAGATTTCCATGTAACTTTTCAATTTGTTTAATCTTTGCTGTACTTATTTCATCAAGAAATTTATCAAAATTCTCCTCATTGAGAATATTATCTTTCGGTATGTATATTTGAAAACTCTTTACCTTTTTATTTTTTTGTTCACGTATCCTATTTAGAATAGTGTCATCATTTTGAATAAAATAATAATAAATTTTATTTGATACAATATCACAGAGGGTAAAAACAAAAGGTTCAGAAATTTTATTATACCACGAAATCGGATGTCTTAAACTTGTTAAGGGATAAGAAATAACGTCTGCATTTTTTTTTGATTTTACAACTGCATTTTTGCCCTTATTTTGATTAAGAAAAATAAATTCATCAACGGACTCTTCTCTATCAACGATTTGATAGAAAAAGTCGATTCCAATTTCCCGTCTTCCAGACTCATGTTTGATCATTTTAAAATTTTTTGACCTAAACAATTCAGATAAAGTATCATTGAGAAGTGAATTAGCTTTATCTTCAATTTCTGTATTATCTAATTTACTTGACATAAATAGCAGTCGTTAATTTTATTGTATCTATGCAATATTAAGTATTAAGTACCATAGAATCTAACAAACACTAACTATTTATTAATAAAATTAGTTTGCATGTCTAAAACTATCAAAGAAGTTTTGGAGCTATTGCTTTCTAAAAAACATAGCTCCATTTTTCTTTTTTTTCATTATTAGAAATGGATTTAGTTCCGAGAAGATTAACAATTTTTAGCAATTAAATAATAAATTTTTGTAAAAACCTTGTTTTGCTGTTCTTTCAGTTCAGTAATTGTTTTTAGTTTTTCATTAAACCCTTTCAAAGCTTCGACATTCATAAATTTTTGAGCATTGACTATTTTTGCTACTTGGTTTATATTAGTTTCAATCTTCACAAAAATATTGTCCTGTTTTTCAATAAATGCCAGTATTTTTCTTCTTTCATCATCAAAAATTCTACTCTCCACTGAGTCAATAATTAAACTGCTCAAAGAAATTCGTTTTTGGGAACAGAGCTTTTTCCAGCTTTCTTTCCGGTGTTTTTGAATCCTTATGAAGATACGCTCCTCTTTTTCTCTATTTTTCATCTGTACTATAATAATTTGATTAAAAACTCTAAGACAAATTAAGTACTAAAACAGCAACAAGTCAATAGTAATGAGTATGTTCAACTCAAATAAGAGTATTCTGGAATCATATAGAATTTCAAAAGATTAAAAAAGAATATACTGGGCTAATTTGGATCCTTTTTAAGATTTCAAAAAAATAAAAACTGAGTTCCGAAGTTTTCCCCCCTTTTTGTAAAAAAGGCAAGATCGTCTTTGTGAGTACAACTTGAAAAGTTTGTACGTACAAAGACACATCTTGCTATAATAAGCATGCTAATTTTTCAGAGCTTTGAAAAAATAAAGCTAAAAAAAATACAACATATTGATAATCAATTATCTATATTGTTTAAAATATTTTTTGCTATTGAAAGAAAAAAAAGATGGTGAGTTAGGGAAAGAAAAAATAAGCTGACCTGTATCCATTTTACGCAGGTTCAGAAGTAACCTGTAGTTATTTTACGCAGCTTTAAAGAAAAGGTGGGTAATTTTTATGCAGGTTAGCATTATACCTGTATCTATTTTACGCAGGTCAAATGAATGGACTGTGCCCTTTTTACACAGGTTAAAAAAGGTATATTTATTTACACCAGTTTAGGTACTGACCTGTAGCTATTTCAGACGCAGGTGTTGAGGATAAGGGTGTATTCATTTTACACAGGTTATAATATAACCTGATGCTATTTTGCTCAGGTATTACAATAAGATGAGTAAATGCCATTCACCTGTAAGGAAAACATAAATAATTTTTATTCAGACTCAGACGTTGACCTACTATATTAACAAGTTTCTCGAAATTCGACTGGCTTAAATTCAATAACTATATAAGCAAGCAATCATTATCTGACAAAAAAAGATGTAGTTAACAGTTTCTATATGCTTAAACTAATCGTTCTTCTAATTGCCCCTTCCACACCATAAAGCCTCTATTAGCATCAGAATAATCGTGCATAATTCTTGAAAAGTTCTGTGGATTGGTTTCTAAGTAGGCTTGCCGTCCTTTGTCTCGGATAACATTGAGTTCTTTGTCTATTTGCTTTACAGTCTCCATTAGCACCGATTTATTTTTGTCTGTATGCCAAATGTAGGTTGCTTCTTCTGTATCTAAGGTTTCTAAAATGATGTGATAATTTTCTTCTCCAGCAATTAAAAAAACAAAGGAAAACGGCTGTAAAACAAACCTTAACTTCATAATATTTCGTTCATGTTTATCTGCCAAGTACTGAATATGGCTGGAATGTTTATACTGTTTTCCATTTAATAAATTTTCCAAAATACTCTCCGCATTGGTATAAATATTTTGGTTTTTTGGTAGTTCATCGGTTGTAAGAATGTTTTGTTTCGATGTCGGAATCTGACTGATGAAATTTTTATTGAGAAATTGAAATTTTACACTTTCTATTATTTCTTTATTGATGTTTTCAAGATCGGATGATGTAGCTAATTGTGATAAAATAACACCATTTTCTATTTCGCTGCAAATATCAATTTTAACAGATTTTGATTTCAAAATTTTAATGAAATAAGGTTTCAAAACTTCAAACTCAGGTCTAAATTCCTCGTTTTCTATTTCAAAATCTAATTGTTGATCGTTTTCTTTGTCTATGTACTTAAAACCAATATTACCATATCTGAAATCCAAATCTTCTATAGCTATTTTGATTTGTTTCTCTATGACCAAACTTTGTCTTTCAGGAGTAACCTCTGTTGGTTCATCAAACAAGCTTCCTTGTCTTGCTATTTGACGATAATAGGTATTTCGTTTTAAAAATAGTTTGTTCAGATAATCAATTTTGATGTCCCGATAATCATAGATTGTCGGGTGGATTTCTGACCGTTGTACACGACCAATGTATTGAATCAACTTGCCTTTGAATGAAAACGGATATACCAGAAACAAAGAACTGATATTTGATAAATCCGAACCTTCTCCAAAATACTGCCCGGTGGTTATCAATATCTGAAAATTACCTTGCTGTAAAGTTTGCCATTTTAATTTTCTATTGCTTTCGGAATCATCGCCACTCAATGTAATCACTTCATAAGATTGCTTTAGGAAAAGGTAAAGCGTATCAATATGTTCTTTCCTTTCCGTGATAATCGCAATTCGCTTTCCTTTGGAAAGTTCTGTCTTTATGTCATTCAGAATAAGTTTGTTTCGTTCCGAATCGTGAATTAAAATTTTTGAAAGTGTTTCAAAATTGTCAGTTTTTGAATTAAATGGAATATCCAAATTAGTATTCCTGACAATGATTTGAGCGTGTCTAAAGCTTTCAATTTCATTACTCGCAATTTCTGAAATTATTTCTCCAAGAAAGGCAAAAATCAATTTATCGTCATTGTATTTCCTGAATGGTGTCGCTGTTAGTCCATATAGATAAAATGTTTCCAACTTTTCAATCGTATTGCGGAAAGTTTCGGCAGGAATGTGGTGACATTCGTCAACGAGAATGGTTCCGAATTGATTCTGAATTTGCTCAATTTGCTTTGGCAAACTCTGAATGGTAGCAATTGTAATCTGCTTTCCAATTTTTGCTTTTCCTTGCCCGATGATACCAATATCATGTTTAGGAATTCCGATAAAAGCTTGAACTCTTTCTTGCCATTGTTCCAATAATTGTTTGCGATGAACAACGATTAAAGCTGGTTGTTTCTTGTCTGCAATGATTTTCAAGCCTATAATTGTTTTACCCGAACCGGGCGGAGCAACAATTACTCCAAAATCCCTTTTTGAAATACTATCAATGACCTTATTCTGATGATCTCTTAATGTTGCATTAAATGAAAATCCAACTTCTTCTTTTTGTTTTCGATGGTCTTGAAAATCAAAATCGAAGTTTTGTTCTTTACAAAATCGAAGCAATTTCCCAATATAACCTCGTGGAATAATAACTTCGTTTTCTGTCTCTTCAATCAGTTTAAAATAGCGCTCTGTTCCAAAAGTATTTTTACCCGATTTCTTCTTGATAAAGAATTCTGAATTAGCAAGGTTCAATTCTTCTTTCAGAAAATTGATTATTGGAGTTGTCAACCCATCTCTTTGAATACAGACATTTTGTTGAAGTGTAATGGTAAGTCTACCGTTTATGCTCTTAGAAATTTGTAGATTTTCTGTTGTAGAAACTTCTTGATAGAAATTATCAACTAAGTCAATCGAAACCCTTTCTATTCCATTCAAAAACGACCATTGGTTAGGATAGGGTTCAAATGTTTCAGGGTTGACAAAACAACTATTTCCATTTTCCATTGCAGGTTTGAAAAATGGCAGCGCTATCAAATTTCCCAAACCTTTTCCCGAAAGAAAATCCTGATTAGGAAATAATCTATCGAAACTTGAACCTTTGTCAAACATTGAAAAAGCTCCCGACTCTTCCAAAATAGAAATAAAAATCTTGCGACTTCGGATAGCCGGATAGGGTTTGTCAAAAAATATCCAGACGTGTCCGCCATTTCCAGAACGAGAACGTTCTAAATATGCTGGAATATTTCTCTCTTTGCAGGCTTTTAAGAAATTTACAGCTTCCTTTTGCCAATTCTGTTTGTCAAAATCCGCAACTAAAAGCCACGAAGTATTATCCACTAATAAAGGATAAATTCCAATTTGCTGGATACCGTTTAAATGTTTTTGAATTTCGTTATCAGTAAGTGATAAATAGGTTTTATGCGGATAATTCTGAAAAGTTCCACCATTCATTTTATGTACCCGATAATGATATGGGTCATACTGATAGGCGGGCATATAGCCGGACTTTCCCGATTTCTCCCAACGAATTGCAAACACGTCTTCCCTGCCTTGGAATAAGGAACAAAATATGTCAATTTGCTTATTGAGATTATCTTTCATTAAAAATTTGAAAATTATACTTAGATATTAATTTCTACTTCGATTTTGGGTTATAATTGTTTTTACGTCCGTTATAACAGATTGATAAGCATTATTTACAATTGAAATTTTAAGCTTCCTAATTCCTAAAATTAGGAAAAGAAAGTCAGCTAACATTATTTTACAATCAGAAAATTGAATATATAGTTTAACGTAACAATAATCTTAATACTTTAGAAGACACAATCAGTTCATGTTGATTTCTTCGTTTTTAATATTTCACTCGATAATATTTTAGTTGTATTTTGCCGATTGTAAAATTTTCTGATTGATTGATTGGGTTTCGAGGACACTCGACTTTTTTCTTTTAATACTCTTCCAATTCAAAAAGCAGTATTTACCTTTTAATTTGATGAGTTCTGTTGACATTAAAGAGTATTTTGATTGAATTGATTCGT
>NZ_JABBGI010000028.1 GCF_012927325.1 Chryseobacterium antibioticum
CCATATCCATTGAAAAAATTAGATAACCATGAAAAGATATTTATATACCACCCTTTTTATTTTTATAATTGCTGCCGAAGCTTTGTCCCAGGTTGGAATTAACACCTCTGTTATACAAGATGGGGTTACGCTTCAGGTAGAATCTTCTAATAAGGGAATGTTGTTTCCTAGAGTAGCTCTCTCATCCAGAGCCTCTACAGCACCGCTTGCAACAACAATTCCTATGAGTACTATGGTTTTTAATACCGCTACTGCAGGTAGTTTTCCCGACGTAATCTTCCAAGGTCTTCATTGGTGGAATGCTGATGAAGGACAATGCGTGAATGCCAGTTTAAACTTAAATACGGTAATGGTAAAATATACCAACGCTGAAAATACAACCGATAACCTCCTGGAAATGAACAGTTCTATGACATCTGATGAGTTCAAATTATGTGCTCTTCTCAAACTGGGTTTTACCACAAAAGACATAGCGGAATACAACCATATTTCAGTGCGAACAGTTCAGGCAAGGAAAAGCAGACTGAGGAAATCATTCGGAATATCTGCTGATATAGATCTTTACAATTGGATAGATACTTTATAATTTGAAGTAGGTCTCTCCACAGAAAAGCCCTTAGAATCTTTGATTCTAAGGGCTTTTTATTTCTAAATGACAAGTATTATTTCTGTAATTTTTAGCTTAATATATCACACGGTACTATACAGATCACCCAGGGGCATCTTTTTATTCCCGGAGGTGGGCAACATGCTTCGGAACAACTCAATGCTCCGCCATTGATACTTTTCAACTGATTTCTTGAAATTTTCTTATAATTTTTCATAATAAAGTAATTGGGTTAACATTAAAATTTAGGGCTGGTTTCCGCCGCCACATCCGTCGTATGGCCTGCATTGCCATTTTCCGCTGATTAGGCATAGCTGACCACCCGTGCAGTTGATACCCCCTTTAATGGTTTTCATTTCCTGTCTGTTGATTTTCTTTAAATTTTTCATAAAAATAAGGTTTAGTTCTATTCGAAATTAATAAATTTTCCTCAACTAAGTGAAATAATTCTGAAAATATTGATCCTTTATAGTATTAAAAAATTTTAAAAGACGTAATAGATGCTCCATTATAATCGCTCTGTTTCTGGAGAAAGATCCAGATCATTTGATTTTCCATATCTTGTCATACCAATCTTTTTTACTGTTGATAGCTAGCTCAAAAGCGGGCTCAATGGGCATTGTTTGTATTTTTTTGAAAGCATAGTTCCCAATTTCTGTTAGGGCAGGTTTTAACTGGGGCCAGCATCTTCCTCCCTTTTCATACGCCCAGTTTATGGGGATATCAGGATGATGGGTTTCCTCGAAATCTCGGAGTTCAAAATCGGCAGGATTACAGTTTCGCTGTATCCATGTTTCCGGTTTAAATAATTGGGCACTGTCGAAATCTCCTTCTGCGATCAACTCTTCATATTGTTGTTGATCAAATTCATTTGACTGTCGTACTTGCAGCACTGAATTCTGTTGGCTGTCGAAGCTGATAGCACTTGCAGCTGCATTGGGATCTGTCCAGATGCTGACCGTATAAATGACAAATTCCGGTTTTTCTGCTTTCAGCCTTTCTATCGCTTTATCCACCATAGATTTCATTTCGGTCAGGTAATTTTCTTTGTCAAAGGCCATATCAATCGTTTTGCTTTCATAAAGTTACATAATGCTTTCGTACGGAGAAAACTTTAGAATTTCGCGAATCTTATTTTTTTATATTATTGGTTCAAGTATAATATCGTACAGTACCAATATAAGAAAGAGGGCCATTATTGACCCTCCCTTATTTTAGTAAGAATTATATATTGTTTTAGTTACGTAAAAACTGACCAATGTCTGAAGAGTCAAAAGTAAAAGCCGATTGATTTTCAGATTTGTCTAGTTTTTTACTAACCGTCAGCGCCCATAAAACCAATTCTTTGCAGAAATTTTGATCTTCTACACTTAATTCTGAAGCATTTTCTTCCACGACGGTAACTAAAGGGGTTATGCTGTTGAGTTTAGCATAGAATTCCTCGTCTGTATCGGTGTAATTCAGTTCAAGGTGGTTTTTGTTAAACCATTTGATGATGTCGGTGTACGGTGTTTTAATACCTTCTTTTTCCAGTTTGGAGATACGGGGGAATAAACTTTCAAATTGGATCATCACTGCCTGATCTATTAATATTTTCGCTACATAATCTGCCCCTTCCTGCTCACCCTCATACACCAATTCAATTTTTCCTGTGATAGATGGAATAATCGACATAAAATCTAGCAGGCGAACCGTAGTTTTTTCAGCATCTGATTCTATCAGACGCAATTTTGCTGCAGCCACTAAATTTTCCATAGCGCTGATGGTAAGACGAGCACTTACGCCACTTTTCGCATCTACATATTCGCTCGTACGGGCTGCAAAAGCTACTTCCTCCAAAAGATCTTTTGCCAAACCGGGAATGTGTATCTGTGATTGATCTTCAGCCGAAATCATAGCTTCCTGTTCGGTAATCTGTCTGGCAAGCGCAATAGTTTTTGGATAGTGTGTGAAAATTTGCGACCCGATTCTATCCTTCAGTGGGGTTACAATACTTCCACGATTGGTATAATCTTCAGGATTGGCGGTAAAGACAAACTGAATGTCAAGAGGCATTCTCAGCTGAAATCCACGAATCTGAATATCACCTTCCTGCAAAATATTAAATAAGGAAACCTGAATTCGGGCCTGTAAATCCGGTAGCTCGTTCAGAACGAATATAGAACGGTTGGCACGGGGAATCATTCCGTAATGCAAAACACGCTCATCAGAATACGGCAGTTTTAAAGTCGCTGCTTTTATGGGATCTATATCGCCAATTAAATCCGCAACATTCACATCAGGTGTAGCCAGTTTTTCAAAGAAACGATTTGAGCGGTGTACCCACGAAATCGGGGTTTCATCACCATGTTCCGCAATAAGATCCCTGGCGTATTTTGAGATAGGCTGAAATGGGCTGTCATTGATCTCAGATCCTTTTACGATAGGCATATATTCATCAAGAAGGCTCACCATACTTCTTGCAATCCTGGTTTTGGCCTGTCCGCGCAACCCCAGAAGATTGATATGATGACCGGCAAGAATAGCTTTTTTCAACTGAGGGATTACCGTATCTTCATATCCCCAAAGGCCTTCAAATACAGGCTCTTTAGCTTTAATCCGGGCAATTAAGTTCGCCTGGATTTCCTGATTAATCGTTTGATCTGTATATCCGGAATTTTTTAATTCTTTGAATGTAATATCGTTTTTCATTTTCTTTTTAAGTAATAATAATTATGTAATGAGAATTTTTTTAATTATAGCACATAGATTGTAAATTTGACATCTAGCATCTAGCATCTAGCATCTAGCATCTAGCATCTAGCATCTAGCATCTAGCATCTAGCATTAATCATATTCTCTTTATTCTGTTTTTCTCGTAATCTTCAAAAATCATTTGTCCTAAACCTGACAGACCTGTTAAAAAGGCTTTTCCTTTATTTTGGGCTGTAAATGCTTCCACAAATTTTCGCAGATAGGGATCCTGGGCGATCATAAAGGTCGTGATGGGGATTTTCAGTTTTCTGGCCTGTGCTGCTCTGTTAAGGCATTGGGAAACAATCATTTCATCAAGGCCGTTGCTGTTCATATAAAATTCTCCGGTGGGCAACTGGATGCAGCTTGGCTTTCCATCCGTAATCATGAAAATCTGTTTGTTTGTATTTCTTTTTCTGCGGAGAATATCCATCGCCAGTTCTAATCCGGCAACTGTATTGGTATGGTAAGGGCCAACCTTTAAGTAGGGGAGATCTTTGATTTTAATTGGCCATGCTTCATTTCCGAAAACAATAATATCGATAGAATCTTTCGGATACTTCCGCTTAATTAATTCCACCAGGGCCATCGCTACCTTTTTGGCAGGGGTGATGCGGTCTTCTCCGTATAAAACCATGGAATGGCTGATGTCTATCATCAGCACAGTACTCATTTGCGCTTTATGCTTGGTTTCTTCTACGATAAGGTCATCCTCCGTTAGTCGTAAATCTGAAATTCCGTTGTTGATCTGTGCATTTTTTAAGCTTTCAGTCATATTCACGGTAGATAGATCATCTCCATATTGAAAAGAACGGTTTTCACCATCCCGTTCATCACCAACCCCGGTTTTTGTGGTCCGGTGATTTCCTGCACCACTTTTTTTCAGTTTTCCGAAAATTTGGTCAAGGGCATACTCACGTAAAGCAGCCTCCAGTTTGGCGGTTAATATATTTTTGCCTTTTCCCGTTCCTGAATTACCTTCTTTAGGATCATCTTCCTCCTTGATGTATCCTCGTTTTTTTAAATCCTCTTCAAAATCCTGAAGCGTATATTCGTCGCTAAAAATGTCATATTCTTTATCAAGCATATCAAGCCATTCGAAGGCTTCCTCAATATCACCGGAAGTATGGGTAAGCAAATCTTTGAAAACATCAAAGACCCGGTCAAAATGCGAAATATCTTCCGGGATGTGTTTACTGAACGTAAATCCTTTTTGAAAGTTAAAATCTTTATTCTTCATAAGATGCTGCTGCTGTTTTCAGGTACCTGTTTTAAACCTTTTAGATATAAGGCTGGAGCTTAAAACTTACCTGCAGGTAGTCTGTATTTCTTTACTTTATTTAAGCATACAAGTTAGGGAATATCACATCAGGAACACCTTATGAAAAATAGAAAATACTAATAACAGCGATATGAAATGGGATATAGCTTTAATGAAAAATTTAATTATCAGCCGTTATTAATTTATTCTACATATTGATGAATGATCTGGTTCTCACAGGCTCATAACATCAATGGGAGTATATCTTTGTCAAAAGGATAATAACCAAGGGCAGGATAGGTTTTAATTCCTCTGAATCCCTCGTTGGTTATACAGTTCCTGATCACGTCAAAATAAGTATGATCATCTCTTATTCTCCTTGGATCAGCAAAGACAAAAGGAAGACAGGTTTTAGATTTGATGCGCTTGAGTGCCTTTAGCTCATCAAGCTGTTTCATATAATTTGATTGAGGAGTCTTTCCCCTTTGGAATTCAGGGCTTCTTTTAATTAGAGAAGCTCTTTTCTAAATTTCAATAAGACCGTGATGGCCATTATTTATTGGCAGCTGGTATATAATCAGGAATGTAGGCATGCTCATTTCTCAGGGTCTGAATAAAATCTTTGGAATATACCTGTAAGCGAATATCAGTAATGTCTGTGATTTTCGAATTTTTATTTCCTGAAAGGTCATACGATAGGATCTCTTCTTCCTGTCCGTCTTCTTTAGACAGTATGTAATAAAAATCTTTATTTTCCCAACAGCTTATCTCGTCTGAGGAATTATCTTCAATAGTAACACGGGTGAAATTTTTCTGCAGGAAACTCAGAAGATTTGAAGTGTCATTTTTATTTTTTGAAGTTTTATGGGCATTTAAGTAAACAAATTCTCCTTTATTGTTTTCTGTCATGTCCAAAGCAGGAAATGCAACCTTATTTAAAATGGCTAAAGTATCCTTTGTCTCATCGTACGCAACCGTGTGATATTTGTACCCAAAATATTTGACGGGTTTCTCTTTTCTGGACATCCAGTCATTAGTTGATTCCAGATAGAATTCGGTTGGTAATCTTCCATTCGATTGATAAAAAGCAAGCGTGTCTTTTGCAAACATAGCTGTTTGAAGAGCTTTTTTTGCTGCATTTTTATCCAACTTTTTGACGTCAGTGGATAAAAGCTCATCCGTTTTCTGCAACCTGGGTTTAAAAAAGCTTGAAACATCAAATGTTTTGTCCAGTTTGTCAATTAAAACAACTTTGGAATCCTGAGACTGACACGAATAAAAAAGATTCAGTAGGATAACCGAAGAAATTATTTTTTTAACCATAATCCAAATATAAAAAATAAAGTGATTGAATGGTCATATATCATCTGATCGTGAACCTGAATAGCTCTCAGATTTTGTTGCAACAGCTGCTGACTGGAGAAAGAAGAAGATGATTAAGTGAGCACTGCATTCATTTACAGTCTGCCATCTGACTAATTTAGGCCCATAATAATAAAAGCCCGCCCGAAAAGCAGGCAGGCCTCTATTGTTGAATCATATCTAATTATTTTTTGCTCTTCAGCAGGTCAATTAATTTTTGAGCAACGGCTATCGATGATCCTGGGTTTTGTCCTGTAATTAAATGTCCATCCTGTAAAACGTAGCTGTGCCAGTCTTCCGTTTTACTGTAAATTCCACCTAGTTTTTTCAATTCATCTTCCACCAGATACGGAACTATTTCGGTCAATTGCACAGCCTCTTCTTCTGTATTGGCAAACCCGGTCACTTGTTTTCCTTGTACCAATGGAGAACCATCTTCATTTTTTACAAATCTTAATACTCCGGGAGCATGGCAAACGGCTGCTACAGGTTTACCTTTTCTGTAAAATGCTTCAATCAGCGCAATAGAATTTTGATCATTGGTAAGGTCCCAAAGTGGCCCATGACCTCCGGGGTAGAATACGGCATCGTAATCTTCCTCTTTCACTTCGCTAAGTTTCAAGGTGTGGGAAAGTTTTTCCTGTAAGGCTTCATCTGCATCAAAACGTCTGGTTGCTTCTGTCTGGAAGTCGGGCAGTTCACTTTTAGGATCGAGTGGAGGTCTGCCACCCAGTGGTGAAGCCAAAGTTACTTCTGCACCTCCTTCAGTAAGGGAGTAATAGGGAGCTGCAAACTCTTCTGACCAAAAACCTGTTTTAAGTCCGGTGTCCCCTAACTGATCATGTGATGTAAGCACGATAAGTACTTTAAAATCTGTTGTATTCATTATTTTTAATTTTAAAATTTATAAATTATTTTGAGGTATAAAAGACAGAATTTAAAGCAGGGAATATCATAAAACGAAACCTTCTGTTTCAATTAGGGCGTCTGAACGATTTAAATTGGTGGTATTGACTTCGTATGCCTCCATTTTTACTGTCTTTAAATAACAATACGAATTTGGGGCAAAAAGAGAAGATGATGGTGTGACCTACATCACTTTACGGGAAAAAACTGTTTTTTGTGATATAGATCACTTTACTAAGATTGATACAGACGGCTCAGGGTCTCTCTTGAAACACCGAGGTATGCTGCTATTAACTGTTTGGGGACGAGATTGTAAAGCTCAGGATGTTGCATCATTAATTCCTCGTATCGGCTGCGTGCATTATTATTTAAAAGAGAGAGGATTCGTTTTTGTAACCCAACATAGCCCCTGTTTGAGCGCCAGCGGAGAAAATGTTCCACTTCATGGATTTCTCTGCATGCTTTTTCCCGGTCTTCACTGTAAAGGCACAGGGTGTGAGCATCTGCGACACAATCAATACTGAACGTGGCTTTTTCATCATTGTACAACGCATTATAGTCCGAAGCCCACCACATGCTTGTTGCAAACTGAAGAATGTGCATTTTAAGGCTATCGTTGGTGTAAAATGTTTTTAAGCAACCATCGAGAACGAAATATTCGTGATCTACTTCATCGCCTTCGGTAATTAGGGTTTCACCTTTTTTAAAAGATTTAGGTTTAAATAACGAAAAGAAATAATCAAACTGTTCATCCGTAAGATCAACCACTTTACTCATATGTGTTCTCAGAATTTCTTTTGCATTCATATCGTAATACTATGATGCAAATATACTTTATGTTGGCATGTTCTGAACAAATTTTCGGGGGGATAACAAAAAATTTTGGTAAGGAATTTGTTAATAATCAGGCTGAAATTTAAAATATCATGTTAAAAATACGTACACTGAGTGAAATCCTCAATTTTTATGAAGTTTTTTGATGTAAAGTGAAATTAAATTCTCTTGGTTTTATCATGTATTTACTGTTATAAAAAGACAAAAATTACTTTAACTTTGCTAAACGAATGATATACCAGCGTTACCTGATTTTTGGTGGTACTGTTATATCCTTAAAACTAATACCGGAAAGACTTAAATAATCAGAAAATTAATTAGCTGATAAACAGATATGAAAAATAAATTCTTAAATTTTAAATTGAGGAAAATTGTTCATTACTCATTGATCGCCTGTATTCTATTGATACAGGTCATTATCGCCGTTTTTTTTTATAACGAATTTGTGAATGAAAAGAAACTGAAGTTTATCAAGGACCAACTGGAGGAAAGCAGAGCTTTGGGTGGGCTGACGGACGATTCACGAAAAGATTTCATGGATGCGCAGAACTACCTTCAAAAGTATATGGTCAGCCAGGATGACAAAGATCTGAAATTATACTTTCAGTCCCTTAGAAAACTGAAGGGTAATTTTGATAAAATAGGAGCCTATGAAAGCATAAAGCCAAGATTGAAAAACAATCTGGCCCTGCAGAAAAAAGATACGCTGCAGATTAAAAGGCTGAAAACATTAATAGATTCCGCTTATCAGTCTTCTCTCAACCCACCCGCAAAAGTTAAGGATACACCCTATGAACTGAAAAAGTATAAGAATAATTTCGATAATCTGAATATCGAAACGCGTACTTATTCTGATACCATCAAGAAGAAAGGCTTTATGGGACGTTTAAAAGATGCCATATCCGGAAAGGTGGAGGTTCAGAAAGAAAGCACGGTCATTACAATGACGAACAATAAAGCACTAGATCTTTCTAACATAAAATCAGAAATGGATAATGCCATAAAATCTATGGATAAGCATTATTCGGACGAGGTGAAAAAGGTTCAGTTGCATGTCGCTAAAAATCAACGGAATAATGCTCATTTTTACAGTAATTTCAGCAAATTATTGGTGTACAGCAACGGGCTGATCAATGTGTACGAAAATGCCATTAAAGACTTTAAATCAGAATTAGAAAAAGAATACAACAAGCAAAGCTCAGATAATAATAAAATCAGAACCTATCTGGTACTGGGATTAATGATTTTAATGTTCTTTGTATCCATTCTGATCATGTACTTTACAAGAATGGCATTCATCTATGAACTGAAACTGAATGCAGCGAATGACGAGATTAAAAAGAGTCTTACTTTCAAAAACAGAATTCTGGGAATGCTGAGCCATGAATTAATGTCCCCGCTGAAAATTGTTAATATTTTTATCGATAAGATCAACAGAACGACCAAGGATGAAACTACAAAAGACTATCTGAAGTCCATTAAGTTTACCAACAGTACCTTGCTGATACAGTCTAAACAGATCCTTGAATACACAAAGAATCAGGAAGCTGAAAACAAACTGACAAAAACTGTCTTTAATCTTAAGGATGAAATTAATTCTATTGTAAAAGCCATTACACCCTATATCGAAACCAGAAATAATAAATTTTTGGTGACGGACAGGATACCTGAAAACCTTGTGGTGAATTCAGACCCTATAAAAATCAACCAGATTTTTATGAATATTCTGGGAAATGCCAACAAGTTTACAGAAAACGGTCAGATTGATCTTACCATGGCAACGGAACAGATAGATGACAACAGAATTTCCCTCATCACAACAGTAGGGGATACTGGGGTAGGAATATCTGATTCTGACCTGGCGAAAATTTTTGAACCCTATTATCAGGGAATGATATCTGATGAAATTGATAATTTTGGTGCAGGACTGGGACTAAGTTTATGTAAGGAAATTATAGAACTTTTCAATGGTGAAATATCTGTTTCAAGTAAGCTGCATAAAGGAACAAAAGTAACATTCAGTATTAATTTAAATATCAGTAATAATGGGAATATCAATGGAAAATAAAGAGATTGTATTCCTTTTAGCGGATGATCATAGTATCGTAAGACAAGGAATGGAGATCCTGATCGATGAAATTGTGCCCAATGCTAAAGTATATCACACTTCATCTTTACTACAGATTGTAGAACTGATACAATCAAAGGAAATTGAAATCGCCATCATTGATGCTCATTTTCCGGACGGAAACAGTCTGCATGTTTTGCCAAAGATGAGAATCGCCAATCCCAATATTAAAATTTTAGTCTTCACCGGTCTAGAAGAAGATCTGCATGTGCTCAAATTTATAAAAGCCGGCGCTAATGGATATGTAAGTAAATTAAGTGAAGAGGATGAGATAAGACTGGCGATCTCAGATATCGTACACAAAGGCGAGTATTTTTCTGCCCTTTCCCGGAATTTAATGGTGCAGTTTGTTCACAATCCGGATTTAATCAATCCTCTCAGCCGCTTATCGAATAGGGAATTACAAATTGCCGAAATGTATGCGGAAGGACTTGGCAACCTGGAAATCGCCAATCATCTGGATATCAAACAGAATACAGTCAGTACGATCAAGAAAAATATTTTCGATAAATTGAAAATTGAAAATCTCGTTGAGCTGGTTGATCTCGTCAAAACCCATCATAAAATGTAGGATTTTCAAAGTCCTTTTTTTACTTCCCCATTGTCCCAATCTTTTGCGGATAATTATCTAGGTGTTTATCGACATATATCGATGCCTGTTGTAGGATATTTTATTCTGCGATGTTGTTACTTTGCACCAGAGAAAAAAACCAAATGAAGAACGTATATGAACAGAAAATGCTGCTTGGCTTTTGAAGTTCTGTACAAACATACAAATGATGGTAGCTGTAAAATAACACGTTATAGCTGCACAATAACAAATGATGAAATTAATATAAGTGTATGCGTAGCCTTGGCCTGACTTCTTGAAAGCCATTCTTAAAAAAACACAAATTACAATAAAGAAGTTATATAGGTCGTTAGGTTATTAAATACAGAAAAAAAAGGTTGTCCAAAAGGGTCAACCTTTTTTGTTATAGAAGTGTCTCCATACTTCAGAAAAATTAGTATGATTTAAGGTAAATGTTTAAGCCATTGTGCCGATAAACATCTCGGCTTTTATCGAAATATATCGATACCAATTATAGGATAGTGTATTCTGCAATGTTGTTACTTTGTACCAGAGAAAAAAACAAATGAAAAACGTATATGAACAGAAAATGCGACTTAGCTTTTTAGTTCTGTACAAACACACAAATGATGGTAGCTGTAAAAATAACACGTTATGGTTGCACAAAAACCAAATGATGAAATTAAAATAAGTGTATGCATAACCTTGGTCTGACTTCTTGAAAGCCACTCTTAAAAAAACACAAATTACAATAAAGAAGTTAAATGGGTCATTAGGGTATTAAATACAGAGAAAAAGGGGGTTGTCCAAAAGGGTCAACCTCTTTTTTTTGTTGTATAAGTTTCTCCATATTTCAGAAAAATTAGTATGATTTAAGGTGAATGTTTAAATCATTCTGTCGATAAACATCTAGGCTTTTATCGATATATATCGATGCTGATTGTAGGATATTATATTCTTCAATGTTGTTACTTTGTACCAGAGAAAAAAACCAAATGAAAACGTATCTGAACAGAAAAGGCTGCTATGCTTTAGAAGTTCTGTACAAACACACAAATGATGGTAGCTGTAAAAATAACACATTATGGCTGCAAAAAACTAAATGATGAAATTAATATAAGTGTATGCGTAACCTTGGCCTGACTTCTTGAAAGCCACTCTTAAAAAAACACAAATTACTATAGAGAAGTTAAATAGGTCGTTAGGTTATTAAATACAGAATAAAAAGAGGTTTATCCAAAAGGATCAACCTCTTTTTTTATTTTAAAAACCACATTTCAAAAGAGCTACCTTCTTCCTGTGCCTGATAGATAAGATATCCCCGATGGGCTTCCATAATACTTTTTGAAAGGGTTAAGCCAATTCCGGAACCTCCATTTCTGGTCGTAAAAAACGGAAGAAATATTTTATCTTTAATTTCATGGGTGATGCCTGAACCATTGTCTGTTAATGTTAAAATAACCCGGTTGTTTCGAGATTTTATAGAGGTTTTAATGATCTTTTCTTCCTTTTCCAAGACAGCAAATATAGCGTTGAGATAGAGATTGATAAGGCTTCGTTCAATCATTTTCAGATCTGCAGAAACAAAATGTTCTTCCAAATCTAAAACGACCTGAATATTGTTCTTTTCAAATTCATGTTTTAAAAAGTCAATGGCAGATTCTGTAATTTTTTTTAGAGAGACATTTTTGAGGATGGGTTTTGGCAATTCTGCTACTTGGCGATAATTGTCAACAAAATTGAGGAGCTGTTTTGATTTTGAAGTGATGATCATCAGGCTTTCTTTCATTTCTTCCTGATCTTCCTTGTTGACTGTCTCCTGATTACTAATGTATTCAAGGTTTTGAATAAGACTGTTGACCGGAGTTAATGTATTTAAAAGTTCATGCGAAATCACTTTCATAAGGTTATTCCAGGCCAGTTTTTCTTTCTGCTCAATAATTTTCTGAACAGATTCTAAAGTGATAATGTAAAAACTATGCTGAACATTTTTCACTTGTTTCGTTCTCAGAGAAAAAGACTGTTTCGCATTTTGACGGATAGAAATATCAAGAAACTCCTGCGAGCTTTCATAATTCGTCTCCTCAATAATTCTGTAAAATTCAGGAATTTTTGTGGCATACAGATTCCAGGAATTATATTTGGGGATTTCCAGGATATTCAGAAAGGTAGGATTCACATAAAATACTTTCCATTCCTTATCTGTTTCAGATAAAATCATCAGACCGATGTCCATTTGGTCCAAAATACTTTCATACAGTAATTTGTAGGAAGATAAAGAGAGGTGCTCATTTTTACTTTGGTAATATAACTGTACACTGCCGTCAATTGAATCAGAACCTTCTTCTTTTGGAAACAATGAAAAGTCTTTTTTAATGATGGATTGAATAATTTTCTCTGTTTTTGCAATCTGAGATAAAAATGAGAAATTGGCTAAAAGCACCAAAATTAACGTCAGTAAAGAAAATAAGATCACATTCATCCATTTTTCTCTGACGAAAAAGTGATAGCATACTATTCCGGAGACGATAGCCAACGAAATATAAATCAACCAGATATAATTGTTTTTATGCATTAAAGTAAATATAATTAAAATTATAACCCGAACTTTTCCATTCTTCTATATAAAGCGGCTCTTGAAAGTCCCAGATCTTCAGCTGCCAAAGATATGTTACCCTGATGCTTTTTCAGGGCTTTTTTGATGAGCATTTCTTCCATGTCTTCAATATTAAGATTGGTGATCGTGTTTTCCTGTTCTTCCAGTTGAGGCATCAAAAGTTGAAGACTTTTGTCATTGGATAAAATTACACTTCTTTCGATACAGTGGTCTAGTTCACGAATATTTCCGGGCCAGGGATAATTTTTTAGCTGAGATAATAAGTTTTCAGATAATTCCAAATTGGGTTTATGGTATTTCTGTTTGTAGCGGTCTAAGAAATATACAGCAAGAATATTGATGTCTTCCTGTCTTTCCCTTAAAGCCGGAATATTAATTTCCACCGTATTTATTCTGTAGTATAAATCCTGACGAAAACGGTTCTCCGCCACTGCTTTTTTCAGATTCTCATTGGTGGCAAAAATAAAACGCACATCCAGCATCCTTTCCTTAGTTTCACCAATTCTGGAGAGTTTTCTGTTTTGGATCAGACTCAATAATTTAGTCTGAAGCTGAAGCGGGAGATTGCCGATTTCATCCAGAAAAACAGTTCCGTTCTGGGTATTTTCTATTTTTCCGGCATAATCCTGATGAGCGTCTGTAAATGCTCCTTTTTTATATCCAAATAATTCAGATTCAAAAAGATTTTCAGAAATACTTCCCAAATCGATATGAACAAAAGGCTCATTTTTTCTGTCAGATTGCTCATGAATAGATTCCGCCAAAACATATTTTCCCGTTCCGTTTTCGCCCAAAAGAAGGATGTTGGCATCAGTAGGAGAGACTTTTTTTATTTGGTCAAGAATCTCCTGCATTTTTTGAGAATGACTGTCCAGCTGATACTGATTGCTTTTTTGATTGATGTTTTCCCATTGACTGAGCTTTTTATTCTTTCGTGAAATATCAACGGCAAGATTAACTGAGGCATACAGTTTTTCGTTATTCCATGGTTTGAGGATAAAATCTGAAGCTCCTTTTTTTAAGCCTTCAATAGCAAGTTCCACTTCACCATAAGCGGTCATTAGAATGATAGGAAGCTGTGGTTCAAGTGTTTTTATTTCATTCATCCAATACAGACCATCCTGACCATTTTCAAATCCTTTCCGGAAATTCATGTCTAAAACAACAGCATCGATCTGATTTTCAGTTATAAATTTCAGAATTTTTGTAGGATGGCTAAGGCAACTTACCTCTGAGAAAAACTTCTTGAGCCAAACCCTTGCAGAAAATAAAATATCTTCATTATCATCTACAATCAAAATATGAGCTTCTTTTTTACGCATATTATTTTTAAAAAATTAATTAAACAGAGAACTCAATACACAAAATTAAAGCTTAAGTGTTCATTTTCGCACAAAAAGTGTCCGATAATGAACAGTTTTTAAAAATAGGTTTAAAGCTTTACTTCAGATTGTCAGAGACTTACAAATTTATAATTTACTGGCATCTGGATTGTGTAATTAATTGTAAGCAAACGAGTTATCTTAATTATGGATACGAAAATAGTAAAAAAGAAATCTAAATTGAAAATTGTTTTAGTCGGATTGATAATAATAGTGGCAGGATCGCTATTCAGTCTGTATTTTATGAAACAAAAAAAGACGTATAATATTTCGGCAGAAGACATCCAGATGGATGAAGTCACCCGGGGAAAGTTTGAAGACATGTTGATGCTCACCGCACAGACGCAATCTCTCAATTCCTCTTTGGTTAATGTTTTGGAAGGCGGTGCCATCAAAGAAATATTTGCTGAAGACGGGCAGATGTTAACGAAAGGCCAACCTATTGCACGGGTGTACAACCCTAATACAGAGTTTAATTATCTGAACCAGGAAACGGGAATTATGCAGCAGATCAGCCAGATGAGGAGTACGCTTCTTGAGCTTAAAAATCAGGAATTCGCTCAGGATAAGGAATTACTGCAGTCCCAGAATGATTATAATACCGCTTTGCAGTCATTTAATTTGCAAAAACGACTGTATGACGCTGAAATTGGGAAAAAGACAGATTATGACGTCAGTTTGCAGAATCTGAATTACCAGAAACAAAGAAAATCAATCGTAGAAAAGGGAGCTTTTACTGAAAAAAAATCCAGAAGCTCACAAATGTCTGCCGTTAATTCTTCTATTAGTCAGATGGAGAAAAGCCTTCAGATCCTGCATTCCAATAAAAACAATTTCCTGATTATGGCTCCGGCTTCAGGAAGGTTGTCATCATTTAATGTTTCCATAGGAGAAAATCTGACAACCGGGCAGAGTATTGGTAAAATCGATCTGATGGATGGTTATAAATTGGTTGCCAAAGTAGATGAATACTACATCAATAAACTTCAAATCGGAATAAAGGGAAGTCTGGATAATGACGGTAAATCTTATAACGTGATCATCACAAAAATTTTACCGGAAGTAAAGGACGGTCAGTTTTCTGTAGAGCTTAACTTTACAGATGTGAAACCTCAAAACCTCAAAATAGGGATGACTTTTGGCGTTAAACTGAAACTTTCCGCCGATACCCAGAGTGTAATGGTTCCTAAAGGTAATTTTTATAAAGATACCAACGGAAAATGGATCTTCGTGGTAAAAGGAAATAAAGCAGAAAAAAGAAACATTGCTTTAGGGCGTGAAAATCCTTTATTTTACGAAGTAGTTTCAGGATTAAAAAGCGGGGAAACAGTGATTACATCTGACTATTCAGATATTAAAAAATATGAAATCCTTGAGATTAAAAATAAAAAATAATTAACCTTCACATTTAAATAAGAATCAAAATGATTAATGTTCAGAATCTTTCTAAAATCTATAAAACTGAAGACGTACAAACCAATGCTTTAAATAATGTAAGCCTTCACATCAAAGGAGGGGATTTTGTAGCCATAATGGGGCCTTCAGGCTGTGGGAAATCTACATTTCTTAATATTCTGGGTTTGCTGGATGATGCCTCTGCAGGATCTTACAAATTCGCAGAGGTGGAAACTGTAAAAGCTGGAGAAAAAAAGAAATCTACTATCCGAAAGAAAAATATTGGATTCATATTTCAGAATTTTAATCTGATAGATGAGCTTAATGTATATGAAAATATAGAATTACCCTTAATTTATAACGGAGTTTCCTCTTCTGAAAGAAAAAGAAGGGTAGAGGAAATTATGGAGCAAATCAATATCGGTCACCGTGCGAAGCATTATCCACAGCAGCTTTCGGGAGGTCAGCAGCAGAGAGCAGCCGTTGCAAGAGCTTTGGTGACAAAACCGCAGTTGATTCTTGCCGATGAACCTACCGGAAACCTGGACAGCTCCAATGGAAACGAAGTGATGAATCTCCTGGCAGAACTTCACAGAGAAGGTTCCACCATTATAATGGTAACGCACTCTTCTTACGATGCAGGGTTTGCTTCAAGAATTGTCAATATGAAAGACGGTGAAATATTTAATGAAGAACATGCTTCCCAAAGAAGAGATGTCTTTGAAAAAGCAGATGCTCAGGAACTCCAGTAGTTAGAACATTCTTTAACTAAATTATATTGTAAAAAACTAGTAACCGTGGAAGCTCTGCTTCTTTGATGTCAGGTGTATTTTCGACCTGAACAGGGTTTGGAAATATGCCTTCATCACTTACAAAATTATACTACCATGCTAAATAACTGGCTTAAAATAGCTTTCATTAATTATAAAAAAAACTGGTTGTCTACAGCAATCAATTTATTCGGACTTACAGTGGGTCTTACCGGATTTATGCTGATTCTCCTGCATTGGAATGATGAAGAATCATTCGAAAAATGGAATCCAGAAAAAGATCATATCTACTATTTCCAAACCTATCATAAGAAAGAAAATTCTTACGGGAATAATATTTCTATTCCAATGGCAAAACGTGCCAAAGAAGTCATTCCGGGAGTACAGGATTATGTTTTGTTCAACGGTTCGGGAATAGGAATTAAGATGACGACCAAATACAAAACGGTTTATCAGCGGGAAGGGATGACATCTTCGGAGAGTTTTTTTAATTTTTTCCCCTTTAAATTGGTTTCCGGAACCTACAAAAATGCTTTGAAGGGAGAAGGGGTCATTGCGTTGTCAACAATTGCGGCTAAAAATCTTTTTGGTACAACGAATGCCGCTGGAGAAAGTGTCAAATTTGATGGCAAAAATTACGTGGTAACTGCTGTTTATGAGTTGCCGAAAGAAAACAGCCAGATCAAGCCCGAGTTCATTATCAATCCGGTGGAACAGATGAAAAATGATGAAAAGAATTGGGGGAATTTCAATTATGGTTCCTTTTTTATGTTGAAAAAAGGAACCGATCCTGCTATTGTACAGCAAAAATTCAGAAAAGAGGTTTTCGAATACAGAGCAAAACTTGATAAGGCTCCCTCATCAGGTATGACAACCGAACAATATTTGGATTTATATGGCCCTACCGCTAGTGTACTTACTCCGCTTGATGAAATAAAACTTCACGCAAAAGCATCCTGGTTTGGAACTCCTGATTTTAAAACCATCATGATATTGTTTACCCTTTCTGTCTTGATCGTTGTTTTATCGGCTATCAACTTCATTAACCTGAAAACAGCACAGGCTTCTCAGAGAGCAAAAGAAATAGGAGTAAGAAAAGCGATTGGCAGCACACGATCCAATCTTATTGTTCAGTTTTTACTGGAAACCTTTATGATTTGCATCGCTTCCTATCTGCTTTCACTGGCTTTGACAGAGCTTCTTTTACCAAGCTTCAACAAGTTTTTTGATAAGGAAATGAAGATAGATGACTGGTATATCTACTTTTATTCTTTTGCAATGGTGATTCTGGTAACATTGATCTCAGGATTGATTCCGGCCATGTATCTGTCCAACTTCAAAGCGATAGAGACTCTGAAAGGAAATTTCGCAAGAAGCAAACATGGAATTTGGCTTAGAAACGGGATTCTTACTTTACAGCTGATTATTTCTTCATTCTTCATTATTGGCGGACTAATCGTGAATCAGCAGGTGAAATATATGATGGACAAAGATCTTGGGTACAGTGGGAAACAGATTTTGATGATCAACTTCAGTGATTTTAATCCCAAACCCTGGCTGAAGTATGAAAGACTTAAAACAGAGATGAGCAAAATCCCAGGTGTGGCCGAAGTTTCTTATGGAGAAGTTGTTCCCGGAAGCAACAGATCCAGCAGCTCAAATGTTGATTTTATGGACAAAAGTATCCAGGCTCAACATGGATCTATGGATTACAATTACCTTCAGTTTATGAATGTGAAGCTGAAAAAAGGGCGCTGGCTGGATTCGAATCTTTCATCAGACACCATCAATAATGTTTTGGTCAACGAAGCTTTTGTGAAAAAATTCGGATGGAAGGATGACGAGGTTTTTAAGAATCAAATCCGTCCCGGATTTGATAACAAAAAATATAATATTGTAGGGATTGTAAAAGACTTCAACATCAGAAGCTTGAGAACAGCCATAGAACCCATTGTGTTTTTTCATTACAGGGAAACAGAATGGAAAAGATTAAATGTCTATAATATTCAGCTCAAGGTAAAACCGGATGATATTGATGGCACTCTAAAAAGAGTTAAAAAATACTGGTCAGGATCAGTAGAACCGGGATATCCTTTCGACTATTTCTTTGTTGATCAGAAATTTGCCAAAACTTTTGAGAAATACAAGAAACAGCAAACCCTTTTCACCATTCTGAACGCAATGGTACTTATGGTGGCACTGTTAGGATTATTCGCATTATCTTCATTGATGATCGAACAGAAACTGAAAGATGTGGCGATTAAAAAAACCTTGGGAGCTTCAGACGGAATTTTAATCATGGGGCTGACCAGACAATTTCTTTGGATTACATTTACTGCTGTTCTTATCAGCATTCCGATCAGTTATTATGTGATGAACGAATGGCTGAAAGATTTCGCTTACCGAATTGATATGCCTGTTTTGCCATTCATTATAAGTCTTCTTACCCTACTTGTGTTAACATTCGTGGTCGTGAGTATTAAAGCGTATAAAGCGACAAAAGTAAGTCTTGTAAAGTATCTTAAATATGAATGATTTTCATTCTAAGTACTTATTTTCTTTAAAATATATTTAAATTCATCTTGTACATGAAAAATCTTATTTTCATATTTTTTGTGGGGTTATTTCCTGCGCAGCAATCCTGGAATCTTCAGCAGTGTCTGGACTATGCTGCTGCCCATCATCCGCTTGTAAAACAGGCAACGGTAAACATCAGGAAAAATGATCACCAGATTGCAGCCTCAAAAGGAATGCTATTACCTTCTGTAGAGGCCGGAATTAATCATAGCTATAGTTTCGGATCATCGATTAATCAATCCAACAATCAGAGAGAAGTACTCAATACACAATATGACCAGTTTATAGCGCAGGCCAATATCGAGCTTTTTAACTGGCGGAATTATGTGAATATTTCCCTGTCGAAACTCAACAAAGAAACCAGTACCTACAAACTAAAAAAGGCTCAGAATGAAGTGAAACTGAATGTAATTCAAACCTTTTTTATCTATCAAAACAGTAAAAGCTGGCTTGATGTTCTGGAAACTCAGATTTCAGGGATAGAAGAGCAAATTAAGCGAACAGAAAAAGAGGTGGAAATAGGAAGCCGGTCAAAAAGTGATATTTATGACATCAAAGCCAATTTAGGAACCCTGCAGGAACAGTGGGTGACTGCGAAAAATCAACGAGACCTAGCGAAAATTAATCTTCTTAACGCTTTAGTTCTCACTCAGGATTCTGTAGATTTTGTAATGAACAATGAAGAGACTTTACCAGACGAAGATTTTGATCAGTCTGATTTTACCAAAAGATTGTTGGAAATCAATCCGGCCTATCAGGCTGTCGTTGCAGAAATCAAAGCTCAGGAAAAGAGTGTAAATCTTGCAGGTTCAGCGTATCTGCCTACCCTTAATGGAAGCTACAGCTGGTCTACTTTTTATAATAAATTTTTAAATAAAGACAATGTTTCTACCGTAAGCTTTTCAGACCAGTTTACTCAAAATAAAAACCAGTCCCTGTCTTTTGGACTTAATATTCCTGTTTTTAATAAGTTTCAGGTAAAAAACAATGTGGAAATTGCAAAGCTGAATGTGATTAATTCCAATTATGATAAAGAACTGATTGTTAATAATCTTACCCAAAGCATCAATTCCATAAAAGCCCAGTTTTTAAATGCTCAGGAGAAGTACAGCCTTTTGGAATCTAATTTTGAAAATCAGAAACTGTCTTTTCAGAAATCAGAGGAAAAATACAAAGAAGGCCTGATGGATGCGTATACTTTCTTTGTCGTGAGAAACAATTGGCTTCAGGCGAATTATAATCTGATCAGCAGTAAAAATGACGTTATTCAGCAGACTGAATTATTGAAAGTCCTGAAATCCGGATTGTAAAAATGTTTGGGACTGATGGGTTTTGAAAAAGTGAAATACATAAAAAAACTACGGCTGATTCAGGGTTTTCGAAATAAATACATAATTTCGCAGCATGAGAATAGTTCTATATGCATTGTTATGCTTTCCTCTTTCATTTTTCTCACAGACGAAGGCAAAAGTAGTTGGGATTTCAGACGGAGACACTATCACGGTTTTATTAGACGGAAATGTACAGAAGAAACTTCGCCTGGCAGAAGTAGATTGTCCGGAAAAGAGACAGCCGTTTGGTAAAAATGCCAAACAGTTTACATCAGACCAGGTTTTTGCAAGAAAAATCATATTCACAGAGACTAATAAGGATCGCTACGGACGTTCGGTAGCCAAAGTATATTACGATAACGGAAAGTATCTTTCAGCGGAGATTATAAAAGCCGGATACGGATGGTGGTATTATTCTTATTCTAAAGATGCTGATTTAGGGAAAATGCAGGAAACTGCAAAAATCAAAAAATTGGGACTATGGCAGGATAAAAAAGCTATTTCCCCTTGGGATTTCCGCAAAGAACAGCGTGAAAATGCTAAAAAGAAAAGACTTCAAAAACAAATGGAGCAGCTTGCAGAAAGAGAACAAAGATAACATGAACATTGGTGAGGAATTATTTTAAGTTAGCCCTTTCATCCGAATGTTTTTAGTCTTAGAAATGACATCACAACATAAAACAGGAACCGCTGCAAAAAAAGCAGCGGTTCCCTTATAATAAACATATAATAAACTAAGATTCTGTCTTGAGCAGTCCAAAATTAGACGTTGCAGGCTCCTTTCCGAAAAGGCAGGAGAAGATATTTTGAAATTCGTGAATATACTTACATCTGATAGAGTTTCCATAAATTTTCAGGCCCTCCAGTATTTTCTTTGAACTTAGGTCAATATCATATTTGATAAATATTTCAGGTCTTTCATAACGGATTCTCTGCTCAGAAGTGTACGTTCGTAAAAATCCAAATTTCTCAAGCCATTCCTCCGTGATCTGGATAGGTCTGATAGAATCGGCCGGAACTGAAATACTATGGAAATCATTTTCAATTTTCACGAAATAATCTTGGTTGGCTCCGTGAAATATTTCAGTGATCGTGTAAGTCTGTTTTTTGTATTCAACTAAGTTTTTAATTTTAAGATCTGCTGCGTTCATAATATTGTGAGTTTAGAAAGGTGTGTGTTGTATTTATACTTGCAAATATTATGCCCTGCATTATAGTGAACGTCCTGTGTTTTTGAATGTTATATTAATTTTTTCTATTCATAATTAATTATGTGTTAAAATAATATGCTTTTTTCTTAAAATTGGGATAAAATAGAAAATATAATGTGGTACCTGTGTGGTATATTTTCTTCGTTAAAGAACTTTAATGTCTTTATTTCTTGCAGCAAGCAGGAATGAAATACCTATGGAAAATAAGAGTGCTGTTATAAAAATATTCCACGAGAACGCATGAAGAATATAGCCTGTACCACTTCCAAGAATACTGGATCCGAAATAATAAAAAAGCCAATAAATAGAAGTCGCCGAGGATTTTCCGTGTTTCGCATGAAGCGCAATCATCTGGCTGGCCATTGTATGAGCGGCAAAAAAAGCCAGCGTAAAGATTCCCAGACCGAAAATAATCATATAAATATTCTCTGAGAACAATAGGGCAGCACCGGAAAGCATAAAAAGCACAGAACCCTTCAGAATAAGATTACGGCTGAATCTCTTGGATAATCTGCTCGTGATCACCGTACCGAATACCCCGAAAATATACATTAGAAATATAAAAGCGATGACAAAATGGCTTAAGGAAAAAGGCGGGTCTTCAAGTCTGAAAGTGAGGTAATTGTATACACTGACGAAAGTACCCATCAGAAAGAAGGGCTGCAATACAATATAAACGCATCATATAGGGATCTGTAAAGAAACGCCTCATCTGTTTTAACTTGAGAGAATAATCTGTTTTCTGCGGATTAAAGAACTTTGATTTCGGGAATAGCTTCCAGAAAACAAGACCTAATATCAGACTTTCTATTCCAATGATGAGAACTGCATTTCGCCATCCGAATTCTCCCGCTCATTCCTCCGATCGTATTGCCACTGAGATACATGTTGATGGCAAGAGCAACCACAGAAATATGTACTTCCTCCGTAAGATAAGCAAGTGCCACGGCAGAAACTCTGGATACTACAAACCTTTTAAAAATCCCGTTGCGATAAGCAGGCTTAGACTGGGCATCCATGCTGAAATAATGGTAAGCAACGCGGATGAAATCAGTGAAAAGGTCATGAGACTCTTTCTTGAATAGCTGTCTGCTTTAAAAGCAAAAAACAGTAAGCCGGCTGCCATGCCAATAGTAGAAGAGGATACCAGCAGAGAACTGTCTCCTGCCGTTGTTTTGAAATATTCTGCCACTGTGGGAAGCATCGGCTGAAAAAGATAAAGCTGTGCAAAAACAGAAAGTCCCGAAAAGAAAATACAAAATTTTATAGAGCGGAACCTCTGGCTTCCTTTTTCCGCTTTTTCAGATAGATCCATGATTTTTTACGATTAAAAACACCGGGGTTTTTATAGAAATTAAGGTCCCGTAAAGTTCACGATATTTTTTCAATCCTGAAAATACTTTATTCGATAAGATTTATTGGCAAAACCAATCATTGAGACATTTTGCTGATATATTCCGAAGGGGTAATTCCTTCGATCTGCTTAAAGACCCGGTTGAATGTAGACTGATTGGAAAATCCAGCTTCCGTATAAATGTACATTAAAGTAATTCTCTCGAGGTCATTTTCATCAAGAAGCTTTTTTACACAGTTGATTCTGTATAGATTAAGGTAGTTATTAAAATTGGGGTAGCCTTTCCATCTGATTGATTTTGAAATATAGCCACTGTTGATATTCATTTCTGCAGATAATCTGGAAATATTAAAATTGACATCCTTATACAGATGTTTCTCCCTCATGATATTTTCAATTTTTTCAAACAGTTCCTCTGAGAAGGGATTATTTTCTATAGAAGGTGGCGTGGCTTTAGTTTCCACTTGTGACTTTTCCTCAATTTCGTTGTAGATTTCCACCCTCCTGATTTTGTCTTTAAAATAGAGCAGGAGCGATATGACTGCTACATTGGCAATGACCAGAAAGATATCGGTCATTTTTACATCCTCCGGACTATGTTTTGGAAAATTAAAGTCGAAATTTTTATTGATCAGATAGCCTATAACAATATTCAAAATAATAAATATGATGTAAATAAGGACATATTTTCTTGAGAAAAAAACATAGGCGGCCAGTGGAATTGGCATTAGCCATACGAAACTAGCTACAGAGTTGTTCCAGAAAGCCAGCATAATATAAAAATTATAAAAGGAAGCCAGGATCATAAATGAGTGAACCAGAGTATTCACCGAATAGTTTTTCCGGACAATAATGTAGGTATACGTCATGAAAAACAACCCACCGTAAAGATACCATGACATGCTTTTATCAGGGATAATAAAAGTAAAGATAAGAGCAAATACAAAAAGAGTGATTGACATCAGAATAATATAATAGTGGATCAATTGTCTTTTGTAATGTTCTATTCTTTCAGTTTTTATGTTTTTTGCGGCTGTCATTTGTGTTTCGAGAATAATGAGATTGGTTTCAATACCTATACGAGCGGTTGAACATTGAAAATAAATATATTAAGCTATTGTCTTTTGTGTTATGTTTTTTGGTAAATGTTCCCGTTTTCATTGTTTATTTATAAAGTTGATAGGTCATTACATATGCATTTACCTTCAGATTCACTAAAAAATCAATAACCATTGTGTTGAAGTACGATTTAAACAATGTTCCGACCGCATTTTACCATATAAATAAAACACAAATATAACTAAAAATGGGGAAAATGAATGATCTCTTTGGAGTTGGTAAAAACAGACGATCATCCTAACAGTATAAAAATAGGGGTAGGATGCTCGAAGCAGGCTGCTCAGATCAGGAGCTTATTGTGTACCGGGGGCCGGATGTTGAAATACAATATCCGGCCTCAATTTTTAAAAACATAAAAATGATATTGACAGGCTTTCAAAAAGCACTAGTGCATCATTTCATGCACTTTAATAAGTTCTGCGATATTAGAGACATTGAGCTTTTTAAAGATCCTTTTTTTATAGGTACTTACGGTAGACATCTGGATATCCAGTTTATTACCGATTTCAAGATTTCCGGTACCGTTGGCCAGCAGCTTAAAAATCTCATATTCCCGGGTCGAGAGCTTTTCAGCAGGATTACTTTTTTTATTCTGGATGATAAGCCCGATCAGCTCACCCGGATAATAGTAGCCTTTCTCTAAGACAGATCTTACGGCTTCTTTGATTTCTTCCTCACTGCTCTGTTTATTCAGATAACCTTCTGCGCCTTCCCTGATATACTGTATGGCTACTTCCTTATCATATCTTGAAAATACAAGGATCTTCAGACCTTCCTGAATTTTCTTAAGCTCAGGAATCATTTTCTTATACTTTGTTCCCGGCATATCAATATCTAGGAGAATAAGGTCATACTGATGGGCGGTCACATGGTTTTTTACCTGATCATAATTCTCTGCAAAATCTATTTTAATTTGTGGATGGATAGATTCTAACACTAAAGCAGTGCCTGCTCTTACTACATAGTGGTCATCAGCGACTAAGATTCTTTCATTCATATAAAGTGGGCTCTAATAAGAGTTTTTTCTACGATACTTACTTTGGTAAAATTGGAGCTGAAATGAACTTTGACAGATAGAAAATCATATACAGCATTCAAGCTTTTCCTTTTAAAATCAGGATTTTCAAGCTTTGGATTGTTTAATAGACTGCTGTTGTTATTTATCTGGTCAGTGTAGATTTTCGCTCCCGTATCGGTGGTTATTATAGTTAGTTTTTTTATTATTTTCGATGATATCAAGTGGGACACTCCATCAAATATCTTTTGTGCAGAACTTTTCAGGATATGACAGGCGCAACCGGATAAAATACTTAGATTAATCATGTAAAAAGCTCCGCTTTTGGAGTCGTTAATTATTGCTGTAATTCTTTCTTTGTACATTTCCTCAGAGGTCCAGGTAAAGTCATAGCAATGCTTGACAATAGGCTCTGCTCGTTGCATAAGGTTGTTGTCAATAAATGAGCACGTGGAAGTATGACGTTGTCTGTAAATGTTCGAAAACAAAATTACAAAAAACAATGTCCAGGCTTTCATATAGGCATAAATGATCTATGCTTTCCGTTTGATTATTCCGGAAATTTATTAATAATAGTCATTGTACAAGCCGAAGTTTTTATAAGTGTTGGGAATAACTGAATACATTTCTTTTTCATTAATAGTTGCGTTTTGTGTATTGTCATTAAGTGGATTGATTCTGAGCTGTAAAATTAGTGATTTTATGCACATAAATTATCATAGTGAGAGATATTTGATCTGAATTTTATCCAATGAAACAATAGAAATTGATGAAAATTTTTCCAGGAAAATTTTATAAACGATGAAATTTTAGAAAAATTCAAAAAGCTCAGATATAGAACGACTGACTGATTCTCTTATTTAAGTTCGGAATTTCCACAGAACCCTCACATCATCAAACAAAAAAACCTCCCCAAAAAGAGGGAGGTGAATAAAAATTGACTATATATTGAATTAAAAACTCAATCGCTATTTGTTGTCTTCAAGCCATTTCAGCCTGCGCTGGTCGGGAAGGTGTTTTACTGTAAACCCTTCAAAAACTGCAGTGAAGCCGTTTCCGTCCGGACATGCGGCCATTAAGCCAACCATTACAGGAGTATTGTCCTGCAGATAAGCATTGCGCATCATTGTATAGTGGGTATCATCAAAAGAATAAAATACTTCCACAGCATCAAGTCTTCTTATTGCTTTTATCCAGACTGTAGAAGGTACTTTGTCTAATGTAATAACACTCCAGTCACTTGTTCCGTGGGTTACCACAGTACTCAGGTTGTATTTCCCGTCTACGAATTCAATGCCTGCCTTTATGTAATTCTTTTCGTCTGTTCTCAACATAAGGCCCATTTGGTCAAATCTGGCTTTGTAATTTCCGGTGATCTTCACTTTTGCCTCGAATTCCCCACCGTAAGTTGTATAATAAAAAGGAGCATCATCTACTGTGAATCCATAATGGGAAATTCTCCAGTAGTCGCTCTGGGGAGTAACAAACATCAATAAACTATTATTTTTAATTTCCCATTTCTCCGGTTCATTGAACCAGTTCATCTTTTCCAATGTCTGTGAAAACGTTTTTTGAACCAGGAAAATAACACAAAAACTTAAAACCAATCTCTTCATTTCTCTTTAGCTGAACGTAAATTATTACTTTAGCAAAAATATTACTAAACCTATATTCTGCCAATACTGATAAATAACCATTTATGGAGATCATAGAAAAACTGAACAACCGGCTTCTCGGTAAAACGGCCGGAAAATGCCAGCTCGACATAGAGATATATAAGCAGAGGGCATTGATGTATGCACAGATGGAAGGTGCCGTATCGGTCCTAAGTGATATGCAGGCTGATAAAAGCTATGTGTACAAACCAAAGAGTGCGTTGGAATTGGGCTTGAATATGGAAGAAAATCCAGCAGAAATCAACTCGATCTGGGAAGAGGAGATCATCAAAAAAATACATCCGGATGACAGACTCAAAAAATACATCCATGAATTGAGATTTTATGAACTGATGGACTCTCTGAATTCAGAACTTCGGTCAGACTATTGTGTGCTTTCAACAATCAGGATGAAAGATAAAGACAATAATTACAAAATGGTAAAACACCGGATGTTTTATATGTACTCTCCCAATAACGGGAAACTGAGATTGGCACTTTGTCTTTATCAGATCGCACTGGATAAGACGCAACCTCTTGTTTCCAATTTTATGATCATTAATACTGTGAAGGGGCAAGTGGTCGTAAAAGACAAGCTGGATTATCAAAACATACTGTCCCGAAGAGAATTGGAAGTATTGAAATACATAGGCGAAGGCTATGCCAGCAAACAGATCGCAGAATTTCTTTCGATAAGTATCAATACCGTAAGCCGGCATCGCCAGAACATCCTTGAAAAACTAAATGTGAAAAACTCTGTACAGGCATTTAAAGACGGGTTTTATTAATAATAGGATAATCGTAAATACCCGAAAAGTTCACCGCGTTTCTTTTATTCTTATCTTTAATTTTACAGATTAAAATTTTACTTTAAATTGATGATTAGGAAATGAAAAGAAGTGAAGAGATTACCATGCAGTATTTTGCTTTTCTCGAAAAACATATTCAGGAGGTGATTTCCGGAGCAGTTCCCGAATTTATGGAGCTCAACGAAATTGCCGGCAAGCTTGCCGTTTCACATAAACACCTTACGGACACTGTGAAAAAAGAAAGAGGACAGCACCCCTGTTACTTTTATGATGAGAAAATTATTAATGAAGCAAAGGCTGTCATTAAAGATTCAGATCAGTCCATTGCAGAAATTGCAAGAGTCTTTACCTACGATCCTTCTAACTTTTCTAAGTTCTTTAAAAAAATGACAGGGACTACACCGGGAGAATTCAGGAAGAAGAGTAAATTAAAATGATAAAAATTCCATTAAAGTTAGAAGTCGAAAATTGAAAAAAATATAGAAGGATAAGTCCCTTTTTTGACTTCAGAATTTGGCAGAATTTTTATAGCTGTTTATTAAAGAAAAAAAATAATATTTTAGAAATGAGGCAATTGTGAAAACATTTGTCTTTTTTTTGTGATTTATTTAGATATATTGATTTATGCTTGCCTTTTTTTTGTTAAATTTATGTCAATAAAAACCTAACTAACTGTTAAAACTGATAAATAAATGTATCCATAAAGTAAAGTAATATGATTATCAGATCATAACGTAAAAGTCCTATATGATGTATAATATTTAATATAATAGATAGATTTTACAAGCTTTAAATAACCATATATTTGTTTCTTCAAACAACTAACATTAACAACTAACAACATTAAGGATGAGTATCGATTTTACAACAGCAACTTTTAAAGATTTTGAGAATATTCCCGATTATGATATTCTTCAAAGAGCAGAAATCTTTAGCGATTTTCTGGATTACATGAAATCTAATGGGCGTTTGCACTACAGATTGAGAAATACTTCCGGAACCAACGCAACATTAAATGTAGAAATAGCCAACCAAAGCAGAGAATATGTAAGTTTCGTGTCCAGTGATTATTTAGGATTTACCCAGCACCCGAAAGTAAAGCAGGCTGCGATAGAAGGAATAGAAAAATACGGAACAGGTACCGGAGCCACACCTCTTATCGGAGGATATTTTGATTATCATGACAGATTAGAAAAAAGAATTGCAGATTTTTTTGGAAGAGACGGTGACGAAGCAGTGGTTTTTACCACCGGATATACTGCAAACAGTGCCATGTTACAATGCCTTATGAAAGCGGAAGATCTGGCTATTTTAGACATGGCAGTTCATGCCAGTGTACATGAAGGATGTGCATATACCAATAAAAAAACGTTTCAACACAATAATTTGGAACATTTGGAACACATTTTGAAGACATCAGAGAATCAGTACCGTACAAAACTCGTTGTAATCGATGGAGTGTATTCCCAAGATGGTGATATTTCGCATACCAGAGAGATCTATGACCTTGTTAAAAAGTATAACGCTTTTCTAATGGTAGATGATGTTCATGGTATAGGGGTGTTGGGAGAAACAGGAAGAGGAACTTTAGAACAGACAGATTTGCTTAGTAAAGTGGACATTATGACAGGAACTTTCAGTAAAACTTTTGGTAACCTAGGAGGATACGTTATTGCAGATAAAAAAATAGCCACTTTCCTTAAATTCCAATCCCGCCAGCAAATCTTTTCAGCTACAGCGCCGCCTTCTTCAGCAGGAGTTATTAAAGCTATAGACTTAATAGATGAAGAACCTGTTTGGAGAGAAAAGCTTTGGAGCAATATCAACTATCTTAAAAAAGGACTTGATGATCTGGGACTTGATACAGGAACTACCTGTTCAGCCATTGTTCCCGTAAAGATTGGGGATCCCCATATTACAGGCGATGTAGGAAGGCTATTGATGGAGCAAGGGATTTATACAAACCCTATCATATATCCTGCTGTATCAAGAAAAGATGCACGAATCAGGATGAGTGTAACGGCCCGACATGAGAAGGAACATTTGGATAAAACTTTAAATATATTTGAAGATATCAATACAAAATTGCATATTGCAAAAAAATAATAAATTATGCCCAGAAAAGTAGTGCAAGGTCCCATCAGGGACAAAGAAAAAACCAAACAGAAACTGCTGGCAGCAGTTGGTAAAATCCTTAGAGTAAAAGGTTATTCTGGATTAAAGGTGAGTAAAATTGCTGCTGTAGCAGGTTTTGACAAAAAACTGATCTATGAGTATTTCGGCAGTACAGATAAACTTATTGATGAATATATCAGATCTCAGGATTATTGGAGCAAAATAAGCCAGGACAGTGTAGATGTAGATTTGTCAGACGGTGGAAAAGAGCTTTGTAAGAAAGCGGTGCTTGCCCAATTCGAAAGTTTTAGGAAAAATAAGGAATTACAGAAAATTATCCTTTGGGAACTTTCTGAAAGTAAACCGATTCTTAAAAAATTAAACGAGCAGAGAGAAGAGGCCGGAGAAGTTTTGTTTGAAAACATCATCGATCCTTATTTCGGAGATCAGGCAATTAGAACAAGAGCTATCATGGCATTACTTGTTTCAGGAGCTTACTACCTAAACCTTTACACAGGATACAATGCCAACAAATTCTGCGGTGTGGATCTGAAAAGTGATGAAGGAAGAAAAGCTATTGAGGACGCTATCGCTGAATTAATTGATCTGTCTTACGTAAAAAAATAATGATTAAGAGTTTTCCAATTTTACCGAAAATAAATTTTTGTTGATAATTTGAAAACTTTTAATTTTCAAATTAAAACTATATTTCTTATTTTTGACCAATGGAAAATTTTATCGTATCTGCAAGAAAATATCGCCCACAGCAGTTTGACACTGTAGTAGGGCAATCTCATATTACGGATACGTTAGAACACGCTATTGGAGAAAATCAACTGGCTCAGGCCTTACTTTTCTGCGGTCCCAGGGGTGTAGGCAAAACTACATGCGCCAGAATTTTGGCCAGGAAAATCAATGAAAAGGATGGTTCTGTTTCAGAAGACGGCTTCGCCTACAACATCTATGAACTGGATGCGGCGTCCAACAATTCCGTGGATGATATCAGGGAACTGATTGATCAAGTCCGCTTTGCGCCTCAGGTAGGTAAATATAAAGTTTATATTATCGATGAGGTGCACATGCTGTCTTCTGCCGCCTTCAATGCTTTTCTTAAAACACTTGAAGAACCACCGGCACATGCTATTTTTATTTTGGCGACTACAGAGAAGCATAAAATAATTCCTACCATTTTATCGCGCTGCCAGATCTATGACTTCAAGAGAATTACCATAGAAGATATTCAGGGACATTTAAAAAACATCGCTCAGAAGGAGAATATCCAGTATGAAGACGATGCTCTCTATTTAATTGCCCAGAAAGCCGATGGTGCTTTAAGAGATGCACTTTCCATTTTCGACAGACTTTCTACTTTCTCCCAGAAAAATATCACGCTGGCCAAAGCCGCCGAAGTTCTCAATATTCTGGATTATGACCAGTATCTCAATATAGTGGACCTGGCCAAAGAGAATAAAATTCCCGAAGTCCTTTTTGCCTTTAATGATATTGTAAAAAAAGGTTTCGATCCCCATATCTTTATTGCAGGATTAGGAAATCATTTCAGAGATCTGATGATGGCCCAGAATGCCAGAACAATAGAACTCATTGAAGTCGGGGAGAGGACAAAAGTGAAATTCGTAGAGCAAAGCCAGAAATGGAATGCCCAGCAACTCATCGACGGCGTTGAAATCTGCAACCATGCGGATATTAATTATAAGAATTCCAAGAATCCAAGACTTACAGTAGAAATTGCATTGATGCAGCTGTCTTCCCTGACAGCTAATTTAGGCGATACTAAAAAAAAAAGTTCTTAATACTGGCCCCGTTTCTCAGTGAGAAACAGGAAGTGAGGATTATTCCCGAAAAAGCTCCCGAGAAAAAAGAAGTAAAAGTAGAAAAACCTGTCCAGCCTGAGGTTGTACAGGAAACTGCTGTAAAAACTACGAAACCATTGTCAAGACAGGGGATTTCTTCAGGCTTTAGCATCAATTCTTTCCTGAATAAAGAAGAGAAAGAGGTTAAAGAAGAAACCGTAGCTGTAAGAACAGAAAGCCTTCCTAAAAACCATTTTACAGAAACAGATCTGCAGATGGAATGGAACCTTATGTTGAAGCAGCTTCAGACCAGAAGCAGTTTTATCTTTAATGCCGTAAAAGCATTTAAACTGATAAAGTCCGGGGAAAATACCATTAAAGTTTTATATCCTTCAGATTCTGCCAAAGTGGAATTTGATAAAATAGCCGGAGAATTCTTTAATCATTTTAAAACAAAGGTTCATAACCATGCCATTGAAGTAGACTACCAGCGGGACTTCGATAGTCTCAAGATAGAGGTCGTGACCAAAAGAAAAATATTTGAAAAATTCATTGAAAAAAATCCAATTTTAAAAGACCTTGACGATCTGATGAAGTTTGATTTGACATAAGTTTTTGTATTTATGGCAATTTTTTTTTGTCAGAATGAGTTTTTTTATATCTTTGTCAAATAATTTTGTGAAAAATAACTTTTTGACAAAAACAAATTAGATTTAAAAAGCTAAATAAACAGAAGTTTCAGAACTCAAGTGGAAAAATTATTACTCCCATATCTGTCTCATTTTGCACCCGCTAATTATTTTAGCGGTTATTTTAGTTTTTCTGCTTTCTATTATAGAAATTTCAGAACGTATTATCGATTTTATTGGTACTGCTAACTGAATTTCTTTCCAAAAAATACAGGAGAATTAAAGTCCTTTTATTTTCCTGATTCCTTTAAACCATTTTTGAACGACATTTTTTGAAAAGAATTATAAAGTAAATTTTATAATGAAAGGACTATTGCTGTTAATTTGAAAAATAAAAAAAACAATAAATTTTAAAAGTATGAATTTAATCGATGTAAAGAACGAGTGGATCAATGAGCTTTCGCAGCCATTAATGATCGCGGGACCATGTAGTGCGGAAAGTGAAGCTCAGATGCTTGAAACCGCTAAAAGAATAAGAGAAACCAATGCTAACGTCTCTATTTTCCGTGCAGGAATCTGGAAACCGCGTACAAAACCGAACGGTTTTGAAGGAGTAGGGGTAATAGGTCTGAACTGGCTGAAAAAAGTAAAAGAAGAATACGGATTCAAGACCGCTACGGAAGTAGCAAACGCTCACCATGTATTCGCTGCTCTGGAAGCAGATGTAGATGTTCTTTGGATCGGAGCACGTTCTACAGTAAACCCATTTACCGTTCAGGAAATTGCTATGGCTTTAAGAGGAACTGATAAACCGGTATTCGTGAAAAATCCTGTAAACCCGGATCTTGCTTTATGGATTGGTGCTTTGGAAAGGCTTTTAGGACAGGATATTAAAAACTTGGGAGTGATTCACAGAGGATTTTCAACATACCAGAAAACAAAATACAGAAACAACCCGAACTGGCAGATTGCCCTTGATTTCAAAAGCCAGTTTCCCAATATTCCAATGCTGATCGACCCTTCCCATATCTGTGGAAACAGAACAGGTCTTGCAGACATTACACAGGAAGCCCTTAACGTTGGATACCAGGGAGCTATCATTGAAACGCACTGTAACCCTGATGAAGCGTGGAGCGATGCCTCACAGCAGATCACCCCTGAAGTATTGGCAGAACTGATCGGAAACTTAAAAGTAAGAAATTCCGGTCTGGCAGGTTTTGATAATGAAATGGGAAGACACAGAACTCTGATCTCTGATCTTGACTTCCAGCTGATTGAACTTCTTTCCCAAAGAATGAAGATCTCTGAAAAGATCGGTAAACTTAAAAAAGAGAATGACATTGCGATCTTCCAGCCTGAAAGATGGAAAGTAATCACCGAATACGCAAATCAGAAAGCAAAGGAAACAGGAATGTCTCATGAATTTATTGAGAAAGTATTCAAAGCGATTCACGAAGAATCTATTGAAGTACAGAACAGTATTATGATCGATAGACAATAAGTGATCAATAATAAGTAACAGGGCTTGGGAAATAGGGGAAGAGTTTACTCTGATACCGAAATCCTAAGCCCTAATTGCTTATCTTTGCAGTCAATTATCATATGAAAGGAAAAATCATTAAATCTACAGGCAGCTGGTATCAGGTCATGGAATTCGGAACAGATAAAGTTTTCGAAGCCAGAATCCGTGGCAAATTCAAACTCATCAAAACAAGACTTACTAATCCGCTTGCTGTAGGAGATTTTGTGGAATTTCAGTTAGAACAGGATGACGTGGCGTGGATCACCAAAATTGAAACACGTACGAATTACCTGATCAGAAAATCCGTAAACCTTTCAAAAGAAGCCCATATTATTGCTTCCAATATAAACCTGGCCTGCTTTATTTTTACCCTGAAGCATCCGGAAACTTCACTTGGATTTCTGGACAGATTTCTGGCCTGCTGCGAAGCGTATAATATTACACCATTGATTTTATTCAATAAAATTGATGTTCTGAACGAAGAAGAAATAGAGTTGGTAAAGGATATAGAATTTCTTTATCAGGAAATAGGCTATGACAGTTTGGAAATTTCATCCTATTCCAAATTGAATTTCGATCAGCTTCAGGAACTTCTCAAAGGTAAAACTTCTGTATTTTTCGGACATTCAGGATGTGGAAAATCTACATTGGTGAATGCATTGCAGCCTGGGTTAAATTTAAAAACTTCTGAAATTTCAGATTCTCACCTGAAAGGAAAACATACCACAACCTTTGCTCAGATGCACTTCTGGGATTTTGGCGGAAATGTTATTGATACTCCGGGTGTACGTGAATTCGCCATGATAGACATTGAAAAAGAAGAAGTACAGCATTATTTTCCAGAGATTTTCAGGAAAAGGAAGGAGTGTAAATTTCATAACTGCCTTCATATTAATGAACCAAAATGTGCCGTTCTTGATGCTCTTGAAACCGGAGAGATCCAGTATTCACGCTATGCAAACTATACAAAATTGATGGAAGAGGCTGAAGAAGCTTCCAAACAATAAGAATATTTCCTACTTGCAATCAGATTTCTGCATTTCCCTTGGATTATATATTCAATTGGAAGTATTCCGTGACTTTAAAGGACAGGAAAGATAGATTCTTTATTCCCGCTTATATTCATAGAGTAGAAGAATAAGAAATTCACTGGCTCAAATCAGTCAAGTATTATTTGCACCCATGATTTCCAGGCAGAGTTAAAATGAATACTTTGTGTAAATCTAAAATAGAAATCCTGCTATTTCTATGCATCTACAGACTCCAACATTTGCAATTATTCCTGAAAAAAAATTAAAACGACGGTTTCCCCGGGCTAAAAACATTTCCATTTTTACAATAACTCCACTTTTTGAATCTAATATTTCGACAGAAATGACAATTTTTGGTATTTTAAATTTTGTTCAAAAACAAACACAGAAAAAATATCAGAAAATTAATTTTACCTCATTGATTGAAATAGAAGCAATAATGTATTAATATGATTTTAATGGGTTTTAAAAATTATTGAATCTTCAATAAAATAGTTGAATTTTTACAAATAAAAAACCCAGCCGAAGCTGGGTAAAAACTAATAACCATGAAAACTCAAATTAAACATGAGAATCGTAATAGAATTAACAACTTTTGTGCCAAAGTTTTTTTTGAGTTTCTTAATAAAAGTTATTTTTATGTTAAAAAAAATTAAAATAAAAATCAAAGATATTTTTTGTAATTTTGCGGCATTAAAAAAAATATACATTTATGTCTAACATTACATTCACTATGATTAAGCCTGATGCAGTAGCAGACGGACATATCGGTGCTATATTAGGTAAGATCGCAGAAGGAGGTTTTAAGATCAAAGCTTTAAAATTAACTCAGCTTACAGTTGCTGATGCTAAAAAATTCTATGAAGTACACGCTGAAAGACCATTTTATGGGGAGTTGGTAGAATTCATGAGTTCAGGTCCTATCGTAGCTGCTGTTTTAGAAAAAGACAATGCAGTTGAAGACTTCAGAACATTGATCGGTTCTACAAACCCTGCAGATGCAGCAGAGGGTACCATCAGAAAAATGTTTGCCAGAAGCATCGGAGAAAATGCAGTTCATGGTTCAGATTCTGACGAGAACGCTCTTATCGAAGCTCAATTCCATTTTTCAGGAAGGGAGATTTTCTAAGGAAATACTCTTAAAAATATAAATCTAGAGAAAAATTCTCTGGATTTTTTTGTGCCAAAATGTCTTGAAATATGAGCCTATAAATTGTTTTCTATAGCTCCAACCTTCTCCCTGTGCAGTTCTACAGGTTTGTCCAGCAATACGGCAATGACTGTCATATATTTGTCAAGCCTTTCCTTAGGGATGTCGATATAGATAATTCCCGGGGTGTCACTCCAATACAGTTTATTGTAAATTTCATGACTAATAATAGATCCTTCACCCACAATTCTGACTCTTGCAATTCCATTTTTTATTCCTTTCAGAGCAATAGGACCTGTAGGAGTTCCTTCAACGAACAGGTAGATGGTCTGTCTGTCTTTTGACAGTGCACTCATTCCCGGATAATGTCCTTCCGGAAGTCCTTTTCCTGTTTCGTATAAAGCTTCCGCGTGCTTACTGATCCATTGCAAAGTTTCTGGATTGGTTTTAGCAGTCTTGGGAATTTTCATTTCCTGTCCGTCACTGGTGAGCCCTGACCCATTCAGTAGATTATTTCCGCTATGAAGCAGATCTGCCATGTTATAAGCTGCCATCTTTACGCTTTTGTTTTCCAGTACCTCAGTGAGGGTATGGGAATACTTTTTAAAATTTTTCAGTAGAACAGGAGAATCCTTGAAGGTAAGCTCTACTGTTGTAACATCCTGATCAAATGCTATCTTAGATAAGTCAATGGTCATGGTACCCTCATTTGTAAAGCTGAAATTGACTTTAGCATGATCGTTACCAACAATTTTCACAGCATCTGGTTGAGTGGCCAAACCATACACTTTCACAAAATCTTTGGCTTCTTCAAGATAAAGGAATATAGATTTTTGGGTTCTGGAAACAGAAGATTTTCCTTTAAAGTTTTCAAACGGAAGCCCACGGGTAGTTCCATAGATGGCTTCTTTATTTTTTGAAGTCCATCTTCCCAGGTTTTTTAAAATTTCAACCTGTTTTTCAGGGATGGTGCCATCCGGTTTTGGTCCGATGTCAAGAAGTAAATTTCCTCCCATGCTAATCACATCTGCCAAAGTTCTGACAACCATATTCGGAGTTTTATAATGATGATCATTGGGCTGATATCCCCACGAATCATTCATCGTATAGCAGAGTTCCCAATATTGGCTTTGCGGGCTTACGACAGGAATTCCCTGTTCTGGAGTATCATAGTCTCCGTGGTAGGTAAGCCTGGAATTGATAATAATGTCAGGATTGTATTTCTTTAAAATCTCCAAGGTCTGCGGAGCTTTCCATTCCCCGGAAGAATGTTCCCAGTCACCGTCAAACCATAGAAGATCAGGATGGTATTGTAAGGAGAGTTCCTTTAATTGTGTCTGATAATAATCGGTAAACTGCTCCCAGCGTTTCGGATCATTTTTGATTTCGTATCGCTTTTTTGTTCGTGTATTGATATCATAATAGAGGTGGCTCCAGTCAGGAAGAGAAAAATAAAGCCCTGTTTTGAGCCCTGACTTTTTAAGGCTCGTCACAAAAGGCGTTAAAACGTCTTTTTTAGCTAAAGAATGAGTGGGTATGGTCACTGTTTTTTCAGCTTTTGAGTTCCAGAGTGCGACACCATCATGATGTTTGGTGGTAATGACAGCATATTGAGCACCGGTTTTTTTGATCAAATCGGTCCATTCGTCCGGTCGGTATTGTGAAGCTGAAAAGCCATTCAGCTGTTTCATGTAATTTTCGTGGTTGATGTAATTATTGAAGAACGACCATGATTCAGAGATTCCGTCTACAGAGTAGATTCCCCAATGGATAAAAATACCAAGTTTGGCGTTTTTAAACCATTCCATTTTTTGAGTATCTGATGAAGTGGTCTGAGCGTTAATACCATGTAATGTTGCTATTAATCCTAAGAAAACGGCTTTGATCAACCTGTTTTTCATGTTCCTTTATAATTTAACGTTAAATATAAATAAAGAAGATCAAATTTCCGGATAATAACAATGAATCTCTGCTTCAATAATAAAATACGAAAGCCGAACTTTAAATTTTGAAATGTTCTATGATAATTTGTTGTATTTTTAACAAAATCATGAATGGAATACTTATTGTAAGTTTCATTAAAAAAAAGAATATGAAAATTCCAGCATTAGTAATGGCCAGTTTAATGGCTATAAGCGTATCAGGGCAGACTTCAAAACCTGTAAAAAAGGCAAAAAAGTCAGTAACTAAAGTCAAAAAAGCCGATTCTCCCAAGTCTGTAAAAACAGCAGAGACAAAATTTGTCCCTAAGAGAGATACCATTCTAAGAAGTGGTGGCAACTGTCCGGCTTGTGGAATGGGATAACCTATGAGCAGGCCGCTGTTAGGATTGTCAATGATGCCGGAAGCAGATTTTGTTTCCGCGATACTCCCTATCCTGCAGAATAATTCTGTGGATGTATTGGAATGGTCCTTTGACACATTTTATGATGCAGACGAACCGGAATGGCTTTCGGGCCTTCTTGATTTTTATGCGGAAAATAACAGACTCCTCGGTCACGGAGTTTACTATTCACTCTTTGATGCCAGATGGACCGACAGGCAGGACGTCTGGCTTAAGAAATTAAAAGAAGAACTGCGACATAGAAAATACAATCATATCACTGAGCACTTCGGATTTATGAATACCGAAAATTTCCACCAGGGTGTTCCGTTGCCGGTTCCCATGCATTCCAGGATTCTTCAGATTGGGAAAGATAGACTTAGAAGGCTCCAGGATGTGGTGGATATTCCGGTTGGTGTGGAGAATCTTGCCTTTTCGTTTTCTATCAATGATGTGAAAGAGCAGGGGGAGTTTCTTGATAAACTCGTTGAGGATATTGACGGTTTTCTTATCCTGGATCTCCACAATATTTACTGCCAGTCCTGTAATTTTGAAGTAGACATGCAGGAGATTATAAAGCTTTATCCACTGGAAAAAGTAAAAGAAATACATCTCTCCGGAGGGAGCTGGCAGGAAAGTGCTTACGGAAAGAAACCCGTCAGAAGAGATACCCACGATGACCGCATTCCCGATAAAATAGTAGAGATATTACCTAAAGTTTTGTCTCAATGCCCCAACCTGGAGTATGTCATTATCGAAAGGCTTGGGCATACATTAAATGTGGAGTCTGAAAAGCAGGTTTTTTTTGCTGATTTTAATCGGGTTAAAGAAATGATTGAAATGTCAGATGATCTTCCCGGAGATAGGAAAGTCTGGAACAAAAAGAAAGGGGAGTACTCAAAACCTGTTGAAGATCTGATGCTCTATCATGAACAGACAAAGTTGACAAAGCTGCTGTTTGATGGGGAAGGTGTAGGATCTGTTAAAAATCAGAAGTTTCATTATTTCAAACCGGAAAACTGGGATGAAGAAATGATCATGACCGCACAGCAAATCATCAAAAAATGGAATCCTTACTAGGATTTTTTTTTGCTTTATATCACAAATCAAAATATATGAAAATGACAACGGTATTTTTACTAATTACTGCCGTTCTTACGGCTTTGATCGCTGGGCTTTTCTATGCCTACTCATGTTCTGTAGTGCTCGGATTGGGAAAACTTTCTGACACGGAATATCTGAAATCTATGCAGAGCATTAACCGCGAAATCCTTAATCCGGTATTTTTTATGAGTTTTATGGGAACTGCTGTGTTGCTTCCCGTGACGACCTTTCTGTTTCGCGGTGAACAACCTGTTTTTATCTTTCTTCTGCTGGCTTCTGCTGCTTATTTGATCGGTGTATTTGGGGTGACGGTTGCAGGAAATGTCCCTTTGAATGATATGCTTGACAAGTTTGATATCAGCAGCTCGACAGCAGAGGCGGTTAAGCAGATGCGCGAAAGCTTTGAGATCCGGTGGGATCTTTTGAATACGATCAGGACGGTATTTTCAGTCATAAGTATTATTTTGGTGGTTTGTGCCTGTATTTGGCGCAAAGAGCTGCCCTAATGATGTCCGTGATTAAGTAGAAATACTTAATGGAGATTCAGTGTTTCTACGGATGCGCGGTATGTGTTTTTATTTGCAATTTTACGTCAGCAATAACCCAAGGAATCTTAAGCATTAAGTCTTACAACAAAAAACTAATAACCACATAAGCTCAAATTCCGCAAGAAGAAAGGCAGCCCTCAAGAGCTGCCTTTTTCGTATTTTAAAGTTGAATTTTTTAGATCTTTAAAAGCTCTATCGTTCTTTCCGGGCTTTCTGCAGAGAATACTGCATTTCCTGCGACTAGAACGTCTGCTCCTGCTTCAAAAAGTTTGGACGCATTTTCAAGATTTACCCCACCGTCAATTTCGATCAGTGCAGTTGAATTATTGCTCAAAATAAGATCCTTGGTCTCCGCAATCTTTTTGTAGGTGTTCTCAATGAACTTCTGTCCTCCAAATCCTGGATTAACACTCATTAAAAGAACAAGATCTACATCAGCAATGATGTCTTCCAGCATGAGTACCGGAGTAGAAGGATTCAGAACAACGCCTGCTTTTACACCTCTGCTCTGAATATGGTGAATTGTTCTGTGAAGATGGGTACATGCTTCATAATGTATAGAGATCAGATCTGCACCGTGATTGATGAACTCATCCACATACTTATCCGGTTCCACGATCATCAAATGAACGTCTACAAACTTTTTAGCATGCTGCTGAACGGTCTTCATCACAGGAAAACCAAATGAAATGTTGGGTACAAATCTTCCGTCCATCACATCGATGTGGAACCAGTCTGCCTGGGAGTTGTTCAGCATTTCAATGTCTCTTTGCAGATTCCCGAAGTCTGCGGATAAAAGGGAAGGAGCAATAAGCTTCGTTTTCATTTTTACTTTTATATTAGATATTTAGAGTCAGGAATCAAGAGCCAAGATGGGAACTGTCGGATTAATTTATCTTCTGTTTGCAAAAGTCTTGAATCTTGTGTCTTGCATCTTGTTTCTCTTAATGATACTTTAGTTTCATCTCCGGTTTAATCTTCAGAAGCGTTTCGTAGATCAATTTGATCACGTTGCCTACGTCTTCTTTAGATACCATTTCTACCGTTGTATGCATGTAGCGCAAAGGTAGGGAAATTAGCGCACTTGGTACTCCGCCATTGGAATGGGCAAAAGCATCAGTATCTGTTCCTGTAGCTCTGCTTGCGGCAGCTCTCTGGAAAGGGATTTTCTTAGTTTTTGCCGTATCAATGATGAGTTCCCTGATGGTATGATGGATGCTTGGAGCAAAGAAAACCACAGGTCCGTCACCGCACTTCTGGTCGCCTTCTTTTTTCTTCTCGATCATTGGGGTGGTTGTGTCGTGGGTAACGTCTGTTACGATAGCGATATTAGGTTGAATGGTATCAGCAATCATATCGGCACCATATAATCCAACTTCTTCCTGTACTGAATTTGTGATGTACAGCCCAAAAGGGATCGATTTTTTGTTCTCCTTTAAAAGTCTTGCCACTTCCGCAATCATAAAACCTCCGATTCTGTTATCCAGTGCTCTGCAGACAAAATACCGGTCGTTCATTTCAAAGAATTCGTCAGGGTAGGTGATCATGCATCCTACATAAATTCCCATTTCTTCTACTTCTTTTTTAGAAATAGCTCCACAGTCGATAAAGATGTTTTCAATTTTCGGAACAGGCTCGTTCTGATTGGTTCTGGTATGAATGGCGGGCCATCCGAATACCCCTTTTACAATTCCGTTTTCACCATGGATGTGAACAACTTTGGATGGAGCGATGGTCTGATCCGAGCCTCCGTTTCTGATTACATAGATCAACCCGTCATCTGTAATGTAATTCACGTACCATGAGATTTCATCAGCATGTGCTTCAATCACTACTTTAAATTCGGCCTCGGGATTGATTATCCCATAGCATGTTCCATAATGATCCACTTCTATGGTGTCTACATACGGTCTGATGTAGTCCATCCAGATTTCCTGGCCTTTGTGTTCGTAACCTGTTGGAGAAGAGGTGTTTAAATATTTTTCTAAAAATTTTAAAGATTTCTTTTCAAATTTCATAAAAAGGAATGATTTTTGCGTTTAATTTTTGTTATTATAAGTGTAAAAATAATGAATTTTAGTAAGATTGTCTGTCTTTTTATCTTCTTTTTTGGAGTCAGTGTTTTTGGTCAGAAGGATTCTATCGTTGCAAAACCTCTCAATCAATATCCTGCGGAATCATTGAAAGTAGATGAGTTCGGTAATAAATATTATTATGACGAACGTCAGAAGATGAAGGTTTATGAAATTAACGGCGAGCCGGTGGTGGTGCTGGATGAGCTGGTTTTGGTGAATAAACCGAGGTTTAATAACCAACTGGATAAAAATTACTATTATTTCCTTAATAAAAAACTGAACAGAGTCTATCCACTGTTTGTTACTGCTCTTCAGCAGTACAGAGACATGCAGGCCGACATGAACGACATGGACAGTAAAGCAAAAAGGAAATTTGTAAAAGAAAGACAGAATATGCTTGCCGATCAGTATGAAAAGCAACTAAGAGATCTTACCACTACGGAAGGTCAGGTTTTTGCCAAGCTGATGAACAGGGCTACCGGCAAGAATGTATATGAGATCATTAAAGAACTTAGAGGCGGATGGAGCGCTTTTTGGTGGAATGTAAAAGGTAAAATGGCGGATATCGACCTGAAAGATCAATACAACCCACATAAGAACAGAACGGATGAGTTTATAGAATCCCTGCTTCAGTCCAACTGGAATTCCGGGTATCTTCAACCTTATCCTGGAGCCGGAGATTTCAAAGTCAGAAAATAAATATAAAATTCCTGTAAATCATTTACAGGAATTTTTCTTTTAATTTATCGAAGACAATTTTATCTACAGGAAGCGGAAAGGGATTATCCGGTCTGTCGATGTCCAGCCATTCTGTTTTCTCAATACATGGATCCAGAATAAGGAAATCTTCTTCGGTCGTAATGTTTACTATATAATATATGGTAAGCAGCTGTTCGTTTTCTCTGAAACGGGAAACCAGGAAGTCTTCCTGTGTGTACAAATGTTCCACCACTTCTATCTTTACATTAAGCTCTTCATCAAATTCCCGGTGGAGACATTCCAGAAGTCCTTCACCAAATTCCAGACCGCCTCCCGGAAACTTCATTAACGGCTCACCTGCATATTCTTCAAAAAGGGTCAGTACTTTTTTATCTTTTACTGCGCACGCATATACTCTAATGTTGACCTTATCAATCATATATAATATTTTGTATAGCTAAAATAAGGAAATAAGTGGAAAAGGCGAAACCAAAAAGACAAATTTGCCATTCTCTGCTTGGCTCTTTTAGGATTAATTTTTGCCCGTTCTTAGCTTTCCTCGTTTACTTCGTTCTCATTGTTTTCCATCTTCACGGCATTCATCATCTCTCTTTTTCCCGGAGGTCCCTGTTTTTTCTCTACTTTAAAATGGAGCTCCTGAAGAATTCTCCTTACACTTCCTTTTGAAGAGTAGGTTGTTAATAAACCGTTAACGGACATTTTGTCGGAAACCATTTCAAATAGTGGTTTTTCCCATAAGTCAGGCTGTACTCTTGCGCCAAAGCAATCGTAATAAACCAGGTTGATTTTTGGTAAGTCTATGTCTTTCAGGGAGAAGAAGTCGCATTCTATCTTTTTCAGATTAAAACCAGTAATGATTTCAACGGATTTTCCCCAGTCTGCCTGATGAATTTTTTGATAAATATTTTTGAATTCCGGGTTATCAAAATGCTCAAAGTAGGCAAGATCATTAATTTCGGATTCATTTATGGGGTATTTTTCCAGGGAAAAATAGTTGATGACATGATTTTTGTCAGTTTTTAAATATTCATTAATTGTCACTAAAACATTCAAACCTGTTCCAAAACCGAGTTCTAAAATATTAATTTCATAATCATTTAACTGATTTAGCCCATTTTTGATAAACACATGTTCTGCTTCCTGGAGCGCTCCATGATGAGAATGGTAGTTTTCATTTAAGTCATTGATAAACAATGTTTTACTCCCATCGTTTGTGGTTTTAATCTCTCTTTTCAAGCTATTTTTTTGTCAAATTTACTCCAAAATTTTTATATTTAGAAAATTATGTTAAATTTGTAGAACATCGTAAAAATTTTTAAAAATGATAATTCAAAAAACTGAAAACTCCAGACTTTCGGAATTCGATCCGAACAATTTTTCATTTGGAAGTACTTTTATTGACCATATGGTGATATGTGAGTATGAAAATGGAAAATGGGGTGATGTAAAATTGGTTCCTTACGGTCCTATACCATTTACGCCGGCCATGATGGGTGTAAACTACGGACAAGCTTGTTTTGAAGGTATGAAAGCTTATAAAGACAAAGACGGGCAGGTTTTCCTTTTCAGGCCAGAAAAGAATTTTGAGCGTATCAACAAATCAGCAACTCGTCTGGCAATGCCGGAAGTAACTGAGGAAATGTTTTTAGACGGATTAAAAGCATTAGTGGATATCGACAGAAATTGGATTCCACAAGGAGAAGGAATGTCATTATATATAAGACCATTGATTTTTGCTACGGAGGAAGCTCTGAAAGCAAGAGTTGCCAATAAATATATGTTTGCCATCGTTGCAACACCAGCGAAAAGTTACTATTCAGAACCTGTTTCTGTAAAGATTTCAGATCATTATTCAAGAGCTGCCAACGGAGGAGTCGGTTCAGCTAAAGCAGCAGGTAACTATGCCGCTTCTTTCTATCCTACACAGCTGGCTATCGAAGAAGGATATGAGCAGATTATCTGGACAGATGATGCAACTCACGAATATTTTGAAGAGAGTGGAACAATGAACGTATTCGTAAGAATTAACGATACAATCTATACGCCGCCTACCTCTGAAAAAATCCTTGACGGAGTAACAAGAGACAGCTTCATCCAACTGGCCAAGAAAAGAGGAATTGAAGTGAAAATAGAGCCTGTAGCAGTGAAAACTGTGGTAGAAGCTCAGAAGAACGGAACATTGAAAGAAGTTTGGGGAGTAGGAACTGCAGTGGTAACTACCGTATTCCAGGCTTTAGGATATGAAGGCGTAAAACTTGAGCTTCCAAGATTGTCAGATGAGGAAAGCTATGCAGCAATCCTTAAAAAAGATCTTACAGATCTTCAGAACAACCTTAGCAAAGATGCTTTCGGATGGAGAGTAGTCGTTGAAAAAGACGTTCTGGAAACTGTTTAATTTTAACATTATTTGATTCACTAATACGACCGGCGGAAATTTATTCTGCCGGTTTTTTTATTTTCTCGCGAAATATTGGTAATTTTTCAGAAAATTTAGAATACTATGCCATTCATGAAATTCAAATTACCTCTTGGTCTGCTTTCGGTCATCAGCGTTTTAGCTTTTTCCTCATGCAGCACTGATGATGATACAGAGCAGGCGGTAAATGATTCAGCCGTAATAACCGTAGAAAATATAATTGATAGTAAAGCACTGACCCAATTCGGAACTTTCCAGAATGCGGGTTCATCACCAATTCTTAATCCCGGAGAATCGACTTCTTTTACTTTTTATGCAGGAAAAGGTCAGACGATAAGCTTTGCCGCGATGTACGGAAATAGTAATGATTTATTTTTCGCTCCTGCCAATCCTGGAATCAAGCTGTATCAGGATAATGGGAATCCGGTAACCGGGAATGTTTCATCACAGATGAGACTTTGGGATAACGGGACGCGTAAAAATGAACCTACAGGCCCCTCAGTTAATCATCCGGGGACAGCGGAATCTCCTCAATTGAATGTTTCAGAAATTGCATTAGCTGTTCCTGCTTCACAATTGTTGAAAGCTGAACTTACCTATGAAGGAGGAACAAAATTTACTTTGAAATTAACCAATACCTCAGGCGGTACAGCCAATGAAACTCCTATCAGTGCAGGAGTATGGGCTGTTTCTCATATTTCAGGATCAACTCTTTTGAAAGAAGATCCTATTTTTTCACCGGGTAAATTGTCAGCCAACGGATTAACAGATCTTGCTGAATTGGGAAAAACTACGCCTCTCGAACAGTATCTTACGGGCATCACAGGTCCCAATTCTCCATTCTCTCCGGTATTGGTCGTAGTCTACAGCGGTAATGATAGTCCTATATTTAAGATAGGGGAGAATGACCGTGGACAGGGCCTTAAGGAACTGTCTCAACAGGGAAATGCTGATATTTTAGCCGCTTTTCTTAAAACAAAATCAGGGGTAAAAGAAGTATATGTGCTTAAAGACCCAACAACAACTATTTTGCAGCCCAGAATAAACGGGAACAATGGGGGTAAAGCTTCACAAACCATATCATCACGCAAAGGAGACCGTATTGCACTGGCAACGATGTACGGACAGTCTAATGACTGGTTTATTGCTGCTGTTAATAATGGAGTTGATGGCTTAACGAGAGGAGATATTTCTTCAATTATGGGGCTTTTTGATAGTGGAACGCTACAGAGCTCTTATCCCGGAGCGCATATCGGATCTCAGCCGGCGCAGGCTGAAAGCCAGCCGGTACAGCAGCTAGCTAACCCCAATCAGTTTAATAGACTTCCTTCATTGCCACAGATGATCAAAGTGACTATTCAATAATATTTTAATATCAAAATCAAAACATATAATCATCTCTTCACAGGGTGATTTTTGTTTCAAATAACCCATTTATTTAACCACAAAAGGCACAAAAGTTTTTAATGTTAAGCACTGTAATTTTAAAAGTTTTATCATCTTGCAAACAATAGATCACATAAGTAGAAAATCAAAGATTTTCATAAGAACTTAAGTGTACTTTTTTGCAGCTGAATTTTAAACTTTAAATACACTTAAATGTTTCAAAACTTTTGTGCCTTTTGTGGTTGAAATTTTTGAATATTTGAATTTTTTTAATCTTTAAATCTCCTGTAAATTCATCCTCCGGAAATACTTCACCATTTTCTCCAAATTTTTTTAAAACCTATTGAACAATATTTCCCCGAAATGCGTATTTTCGCAAAAGTTTATGAAAAAATTACTCTTCATATCAGCAATAAGTCTGTTAAGCTGTAACCGGAATGCCCCCACGGCACATCCTCCTGTAGGTGGAGTGTTGAGCCAGAAAGACCTGGATGTTTCGAAGGAAAGGATGAGGAATCTGAATACCATAGAAAGAGGGCAGATCCAGGACTGGATCACCGGGCAGTCTGTAAAGTATTATCCTACACAGCTTAATTACTGGGTAACTGTTGAAGGTTTTGATCAGAGAACAAGAAGAGCGGATGATACACCAATTTCCTATTCTTATGATCTGTATGATTTTGATGAAACCAAGATCTACGATAAACCTTTTGAAAGAAGAGATGCCAGATTCGGGCATTTTGATGAACTGAAAGCGGTAGAGAATGCTTTGCGTTTTATGCATGATGGAGAGGAAGTAACGCTTTTAGTCCCTTCTTCACTGGCCTATGGAACCTTTGGAGATGAAAAGAATATAGACAACGATATACCATTAATCATAAAATTAAAAGCTCTATAATAATGAAATTGTTTAACAAGAATATAATTCTGGCAGCGGCAAGTATCTCGCTGATGAGTTGTACCCCAATCTATAAAAAAATGAACGTAGACAAAGAAACTTACGAAGGTCTTAATGACGGACTTTATGCAAATCTTCAGACTTCTAAAGGAAACCTGATCGTGCAGTTCGAAGACAAAAAAGCACCAGTAACTGTAGCCAATTTTATCGGTCTTGCAGAAGGGAAAATAGACAACAAAGCGAAGGCGAAAGGAGTTCCTTTTTATGACGGAACTATTTTCCACAGAGTGATCAAAGATTTCATGATCCAGGGAGGTGATCCTCAGGGAACAGGAATGGGAGATCCTGGATATAAATTCGAGGACGAGAAAAACGACCTTAAACATACAGGTAAAGGAATCCTTTCTATGGCGAATTCCGGACCTAATACCAACGGTTCTCAGTTCTTCATCACTGAAGTGGCGACACCTTGGTTAGACGGAAGACACACCATCTTCGGAAAAATAGTGAAAGGTAACGATGTAATCGATGCAATCGCTAACGTAGAAAAAGGAGCTCAGGACAAGCCTAAAACAGATATCGTTTTAGAGAAAGTTTCTGTTTTCGGTAAAGGTGATGCATACAAGAACTACGATGCAGCAAAAACTTTCACAGAAGGAAAAGCTAAAATCGCAGAAAACAATAAAGCTTATATCGCTAAAGAAGAAGCTGACAAAAAGAAAAAAGAAGAGGAATTCAAAGCTAACCAGGATAAAATGGTTGAAAACCTTAAAGCTGGAATGCAGAAAACTGAATCCGGATTATATTACAAAATCACAAAAACAGTGGCAGGTGCAAAAGCTCCTAAATCTGGTGATAATGTATCTGTACATTATGCAGGTAAATTAATCGACGGTACAGAATTCGATTCTTCATTCAAAAGAAACGAGCCTATCGAAATTCCAATCGGAATGGGAAGAGTAATCAAAGGATGGGATGAAGGTATCCTATTGCTTAAAGAAGGCGAAACGGCTACCTTATTGATCCCACCAGCAATGGCTTATGGAGAAAGAGGAGCAGGAGGTGTTATCCCACCAAACGCTTGGTTAGTTTTCGATGTTGAGCTTGTGAAAGTACAGTAATTGAGAATTTAAGATATTGAAAGCCGTCCGGGAGGACGGCTTTTTTTTGTTAACTATTTGAAAATAAAGATAGAATTTGGATTTCCGTAGAAAATGATGTACTCATATTTATAATTGTATGGTTGAAAACTGAATTAATAATTGGCCTGAGCTACAAGAAAAAATTAGAGAAGTTTTATATAATGTATTAGGTTGCAATTTATTTACTAATTGGAATAAAATATGTTATTTTCGTGTAAATTATCCACATGAAAAAAATCCTCTACAGCCTTCTCATACTTTCCACAACTACTTTTTCCGCTCAGGGGAAAAAATTCTTCAAAAGCGGAGAGGTACAGCTTCAAAATCCGGTAGAAAAGATCAATTTGCGATATGCCAATGATTTACCTTTTGTACAGGTGATGATCAACGGGAAATCATACAATTTCCTCTTTGATACCGGAGCTCCGACCGTCATTTCTACGGCCGTCTATGCTGAGCTGGGACTTGAGAAAAAGCATAAAAGTACCGTAAAGGATTCACAGAAAAATAAACACGAACAGATCTTTACCATTTTACCCGAAATGACGGTTGATAAAGCCGTTTTTAAAGATGTAGGGGCTGTAGTTATGGATTTCAGCGTTTCTGAACTGAGCTGCTTCAGGATCGATGGTATCTTGGGGGCGAACCAAATGGCAAAGCTATTCTGGAAGATTAATTATTCAGAAAATTCACTGGAAGCATCAAAAGATCTTGCTCAATTTAATCCTGAAGAGTATGATATTGTGATTCCTTTCAACCCAAGAGCACAGAAAACCCCTGTTGTAGAAACTGATTGGCAGGGCAAAAAAGTAGATCTCACCTTCGATACCGGATTTTCAGGGAGACTTAAGATCACAGACAAGGCATTTGACGCCCAAAAAGTAGTAAAGAGTGTAGATGTCTATGGAACGAGCTCCGTTGGTGCTTATGGGGCCGGAAAACCCGCGCCGGGGCATATTTTCAGGACGGCAGATCTGTCATTGGGAAACAAAAAATTTTCAAATGAAATTATAGCTACCGGAAATGCAAGTCTGATCGGAAATGAATTCTTTAAAAACTTTATTTTCATCCTCGACTGGTCCGGCAACAAAATCTATATGAAGCGCATCAAAAACGAACCGGCCAGGCTGGAATCTTTTGGCTTTGGGTACCGCTTTGTTGACTCAAAACCCACAGTAGCCTTTGTCTTTCAGGAAGAGAATTTCCCATTGAAAGTAGGCGATGACATCATCAGCATCAATAATATCAATCTTGATAGCCTGGACAAAGACGGGGCCTGTCATTATTTCCTTAACAGGGTAGAGAGCGGGCAGAATGCCATAAACGTGAAGATCAGGAGAGCAGGCAAGGAGATGGAGGTGAAACTTGAGAAGAAGGAGTTTTTAGGAGTCTAGAGTGAGTTGGAAAGGTTTAGGGTCTGAGAGTTTTAGGGTGTTAGTGTTTTAGAGTTTTAGAGTTTTAGGGAGTGAAATATCTTCCTCAGATTCCTCAGATTTTGTTGTTTTGAATACAAAAATCTTTAATTTTTTAAAAGACTTGAGTGAACTTTTATACGCAAAACATTCAACTTAAAATAAACTAAAGTGTTCAAAAACTTTTTGCGACTTTTGTGGTTGAAAAAATCAGTAAATCTCTCATATTATACAGATTATAAGTACAAAGCCACAAAAAAACCGTTCAAATGAATTGAACGGTTTTCTAGTAAAAAAAGAAATTAAAATTATGCGTGTCTTGATTTCTTCCTCATATGGGAAGAATTCATTTTTCCGGCAAGGGAGCTGATAAATACAAGTCCAAAGCCGAGGTATGCCGCAAATGCGGTAAGGTATACTATTAAGCTGTTAAAACTAGGTTTTGAGGCATATACTAGTACGGAAAAAACGGCAAAACTTAGCAAGAGCATAAGGCTCCAGATATTCATTTTTGCGGCATCTTCATTTCTCTTAAAAATCATTTCAAAAAAGTCTCTCATCATAATCACTTTTTAAGGGTTATACATCTGTTTTCCGTCCTTTCATAGAACGGTCCGGAATCATTTTCCGTTTATACATTAACAGGTCATGGATCATGGCTAAACTTGGCTAAACTTGGCTAAGGTCATGATCGTATGGCCGTTGGGTTGGTCTGTTTCAGGATATGCTTTAAGCGACCCAGAAAAAATTTAATTAAAAGCAGTGTTGAATCCGGAAAGGGATTCATGAGCTTTATGACACCGTACACAGTACATCGTAAATGGAATTGACAAGAGGATTATCTCTTCCGTGGTATACGGTATCTAAAGAAAAAGGATCATATAAATATGATAAATAGCCTTTATCCGGCCCAGCGGAAACTGAAAATCCCGCGGCAACTTTTAATCATCGTTTGTGTTTAAATATTTTTTTTCAATGAATTAGCTTGCGAATATCATGCCAAAGTGAATTTTTTAACCTATTTTTAGCGCTAAGTTGCTTTAAGTTTGAATAAATTTACAATTGATGAATCCGGAAAGTCTAGAAGAAAATATACAGATTATTGCTGTCAAACTTATAAAATTGGCAGAAGACCAATGCTGGAATAAAATCTCTCATCATCTGACTTTTATTGTTTCGGATTTTAACGAATTTGGAGGAAATTTTCATGAAAGAAGAAAGTTGAGGAATAAAGTGAACAGATGTAAAACACCTCTACCGTTAGACAAAGCCATTAAAATGCTAAAAAATGAATATCATGATCTCTATGACATTAATCTTTACATTTATAAAGCATTACAAAATGAAACGGTTATTGAAATTCAATATTTCAGAAAATTGAATATGGAATCTGCTTATTACGAAAAAATAAGGCATGATCCACCAATGCTTCATGCGAAGATTACACATCCCCGCTATGCTTTGGGTGGAGATAAGTTTGACATTAACTGGGAATCAGATGGCTGGCTGAGAAGCTACTGGTACAGCTTTCTTTATGAATTCAAATGCAGAAGAATGATGAAAAAGTTTAAAAAATAGAAGACAACATTAAAGTAAGAAAACCTAAAAACATTTTTACGAAATCATATCAAAAACTTGTTAAATCAATTCAATTCAATCCACTGGACAACATTCCCCTTCTCCGGAAGGGTGGCAAATCAAAGATTTGACGGGGTGGTTCAATTGCATCACATTTCCAGTATATTTTATCCCAATTGATCAATCAAAATAAAAAAGTCAACAAGTTGATTCGCAGAAGCGTACAAAATGTACATTGAGCTTCATGAGAATCAACTTGTTGACGAAATATTTTCCCCTAAATTAAGAGGTGTTTTTAAATAAAAATTTACCTTAAAACAAAGTCTACCAGTTTTTATCAATCATATAAATAATCTGGGTCATCGTTGTAGCGCCCAAAAGAAGTTCCCTTCTGTTCACCTTTTCAAAAGTATCTTCTTCTGTATGATGGATATCAAAATACCTTTGAGAATCCGGAACCAGCTCAGCCGTAGGAACACCCATGTCATGAAGTGGGTAAATATCTGTTCCTGAATATTTTCCTTCAAAATTATAAACGCCGTAGGGTAAAAATAAACCCGTCCAACTTTTGATCTGCTTTCTCTTTTCCTCGTCCATTTCCAACGCAATGCCTCTTGGCGCAAAACCTCCCGCATCAGATTCTATAGCGAAAAGATGTTTCTCATTCTTTTCCTTGGCTGTTTTTCCGTATTGAATGCCTCCTTTAACACCATTTTCTTCATTAGCGAAACAAACGACCCTGATGATATGATTATTTTTAAGGCCTAATTTTTTAAATGTTCTCAGGACTTCAATGCTTTGAACAATTCCGGCACCGTCATCGTGCGCACCTTCACCTACATCCCATGAATCAAGATGTCCACCGACAACAATTACACTCTGGTCTTTTTTACCGGTGATCTCCCCGATAACGGAGTGGGAGAGTTTCTCGCCTTTCATGCCGCAGTTGGAATTAAGCTTTGCCGTTACTTTCTGCATTTTTAAAAGAGCTTCCAGCTCGTCTGCTGTTGTACTTCCAATCGCTATGGCAGGAATTTTTAAAATTTTATCTTCATAACGCATTCCTCCTGTATGGGGGACATCATCAAAAGCTGAAGACAATGATCTGACAATCGCAAATTTTCCGCCTTTTTTAGCCGTTAATGAAGCTGCCGTTACCCTGTATTTTGCTGCATCGCTGTAGCCTCTGAATGTTTCTACAAAAGACTGACTGAAAGGGTAGTTAAAGAACACGATCTTATCCTTTACTTGATCTGTAGAAAGTTTGTCATATTCTTCCATAGATTTCACGATAATGATCTCGCCTGATACGTCTTTTCCACTAGTCCCTTCAGAATTCCCCAGAGAAAGCATCTTCAGATTTTTCCATTTTCCATCTGCTGTTTTTGATCTGTAGAGATTCTTTACCTCTGGTCCATACGGGAACCATTACTTCCTGCAACCATACCTTATCGGCACCTGCATCACGAAGCTTCTGTTCTGCCCATTTTACGGCCTTTTCGTAAGCTTCCGAACCGCTGAGACGGTGACCTATGTTTTTGCTTAAATCCCTAAGCTCCGTATAGCCTTTTCCATTATTCAGTATTTCTGTGGAAATCTTGCTGAATTGTATAGAATCTTCTTTAGACTGGCCAAAAACAGCCATCCCTAAGAAGAATAATGAAGTTCCAATAATCTTTTTCATAGTTTACCAATTTTTATCGATCATATAAATAAGCTGTGTCATCACCGTAGCGCCTAACAGCAACTCTCTGCGGTTGACTTTTTCAAAAGTGTCTTCTTCGGTGTGGTGAATGTCAAAATAACGTTGTGGGTCAGGAACCAGTTCTGCGGTAGGAACACCTATTTCATGAAGTGGAGCAATGTCTGATCGTGAATATTTTCCTTCAAAATTATACACTCCGTAGGGCAGGAACAGACTTGTCCAGCTTTGAATCTGGCCTCTGTTTTTATCATCCATTTCCAGGGAAATTCCTCTTGGAGAAAAGCCTCCTGCATCTGACTCTATGGCGAAAAGATGTTTCTCATTGCTTTCCTTGGCTGTTTTTCCATATTGTTTGCCATCTTTTGTTCCGTTTTCTTCGTTGGCAAAGCATACGGCCCGGATGGTATGGTTATTCTGTATTCCTAATTTTTTAAACGTTCTTAAAACTTCAATACTTTGTACAATTCCGGCACCGTCATCATGGGCACCTTCACCTACATCCCATGAATCAAGATGTCCGCCGACAACAATGACACTCTGGTCTTTTTTACCTGTTATTTCGCCTATAACGGAATGGGAGAGTTTCTCACCCTTCATGCCGCAGTTGGAGTTGAGTTTTGCGGTAACCTTTTTATTTTTTAATAATGTTTCCAGCTCATCGGCTGTTGTATTTCCGATAGTAACGGCCGGGACCTTTGAAATGTTGTCATCATAACGCATATTACCGGTATGAGGAACGTCGTCAAAAGCTGAAGACAATGATCTGATGATGGCAAATTTTCCACCTTTTTGGGCTGTTAAATTTGCAGCAGACCGTCTGTATACTCCGGCTTCCCTGTATGAAATAAATGTTTGTACATGTGACTGATTAAAAGGGTAGTTAAAGAACACAATCTTATCCTTTACTTGAGATGCAGGAAGTTGATCATATTCTTCTAAAGATCTCACCATAATCATCTCTCCGGAGACGTCTTTTCCGCCTGTTCCTTCAGAATTTCCAAGAGAAAGCATTTTCAGTTTCTTCCATTGTCCGTCTGCTGTTTTAATGTGTAGAGATTCATTCCCTCTCACCCAAACCGGAATCATCACTTCCTGAAGCCATACCTTGTCGGCCCCGGCATCGCGAAGTTTCTGTTCCGCCCATTGCACAGACTTTTCATAGGCTTGACTCCCGCTTAAACGGTTTCCTATATTTTTAGTAAGGTCTTTAAGTTCAAGATATCCTTTTCCGTTGTTCAGTATTTCCGTGGAAATCTTGCTGAACTGTATGGAATCTTCTTTAGACTGTCCGAAAACAGTCATGCTTACCATTAAAAGTGAAAAGGTGACGGTTTTTTTCATTTTACCAGTTTTTATCAATCATGAAGATAAGCTGTGTCATTGCGGTAGCACCCAACAATAGTTCTCTTTTGTTCACTTTATCGAAAGTATCCTGTTCAGAGTGGTGATAATCGAAGTATCGTTGTGTATCTACGACCAATTCAGCTAAAGGAATATCTAACTTTTTCAATGGAGAAATATCCTGAATAGCTTCAGTTTGGTCAAAATCATAAATACCATAAGGAAGGAAATAATTTTTCCATTCGAAGATCTGTCTTCGTCTTTGTGGCGGCATATCTAAGGAAAATCCTCTTGGAGAATATCCTCCTGCATCTGTTCCTAAAGCAAAAACATGTTTCTCTCCTTTCTTTTTCACATAGGCTGCATACATTTCACGTCCTTGTCCCCCGTTTTCGCTGTTCGCATAAAAAACAACTCTTATCGTATGATTATTTTCGATCCCAAGCGCTTTGAATGTTCTTAAAACTTCAATGCATTGTGCAACACCGGTTCCGTCATCAATAGCACCTTCACCGAAATCCCACGAATCTAATTGAGCTCCTAAAACAATCACTTTAGAATCTTTTTTACCCTGAATTTCAGCAATAATATTCGGATTGGTAGTATTGCCTTTTGATTGCGCTGTCATATTCAGTTTGGCGGCAACTTTTTGATTTTTTAATAATTTTTCTAATTCATCAGCGGATTTTACTCCAATGGACAGGGCAGGAATTCTTACTTTGTCATCAGGTTCGTAATACACCATTTTTGCATGTGGTGTATCGTCCATAGCTGTTGTTAAAGATCTTATAAGTAAAGCTTTTGCTCCTGTTTTAGCAATCACGGAAGCGGAAATTAATTTAGATTTTGCGGTAATTAAATAAGAATCATTTGTATTAATGATCTTCGGATCCATCGGAAGATTTACGAAAACGATTTTATCTTTCAATTGTCCAAGCGACATGGCATTAAGCTCAGAAGTTGAATTGATTAAAACAATTTCGCCTGTAAGATCTTTCCCGCCTGTTCCTTCAGAATTCCCGAAAGACAGCATTCTGATATTTTTCCAATCTCCATTCGCTGTTTTTATTTGCAAAGATTCTCTTCCTCTTATCCAGACCGGAGCTTTAGCTTCCATTCTCCAGATCATTTCAATACCGATAGATTTGAGTTTTTTTTCTGTCCATTCCACAGCTTTTATATAGCCGGGAGTTGCACTAAAGCGTGGACCTATGCCTTTGGTGAGTTCTCCCAGATTATCGTAGGCTGTACCATTGTCCATGACCTCATCCGAGATCTTCCTGAATTCATCATGGTAGTTGAATTTTGCCGTAGTGACCTTTTTTGCCGGTTTTTTCAGTGGCTTTTTTTGAGAAAATAAAAATCCACTCAAAAAGAGTGGAAGTATAATGAAGATTTTTTTCATTTTTTATTTACCTTTCTTTTTCCGCTCATAAAAGTAGGAAAAAAATAGGAATTTATTAAGGTTTCATATCGTACATTAACAGTGCTGTAACCAATTTCGGTTCGATGAATGTACATTTTGGAGGCATGCTCAGTTTCAGGTCTGAAATTTTGATCATATCATTGAAACTCACCGGATAGATTCCGAATCCGACTTTTCCTTCACCGTTGTCTATTTTTTCTTTTAAAGAATTAATTCCCTGGATGTTAGAGGTTCCTTTTGCGTACGTAATCTTTTCAGAGCTGTCAGAATTCTCAATTTTAAGGATATTCTTGAAAATATATTTATCTAAAAGATGATGATCAAGGTTGTCCAGTGACATTTCCGTTGAACGGAGGTCATGCTTTACGTGAAGTGAGTAGAATTTACCGTCCAGATACATAGAAATATGGAATTTCTGGGAAGGGAAGTAAGACGCTTCGCCTTTTTCATGAATTAGAAAATACTGATCCAGTTCCTTTAAAAATTCTTCACTTGAAAGACCATTCAGGTCTGATAAGATTCTATTGTAATCGTGGATTTTAATCGATTGGTTGGACACGATAAAGCTGTACACAAAGTTATACGCTTCAGTACCATTATGCCTTTTGTTTTTCTCCTTGTGGAACTTTGCATTCAAGGCTGTAGAACCGATTCTGTGGTGTCCGTCCGCAATGTAGAAAGCGTCGATCTGGTCGATCACTTCTTTGAACTGCTGAAGTTTCAGACGGTTGTCTATTCTCCAGATCTTGTGTCTGATCCCGATAGAATCTACATGATTGAAAATAGGAACGTTCTTTTCTTCATGATTCATCAGAAGTTCAATCTTGGAATTGGAAGGGTAGGTAAGCAGTACAGGTTCTGCCTGCAGGTTTACTTTCTCCAGATAATGAGCCAGCTTTTCCTTTTTCTGAGGAATGGTACTTTCATGTCTTTTGATCTTTCCGCTCCAGAAATCTTCAATACTCGCTAATCCAAGCAAGCCTCTGAAAACTTGTTTGCTGGGGTATATCTGCTCATAAAGATAATAAGCGGAACTGTCCTGGACCAGTTTTTTTTCATCCAGAAGTTCTTCAAACGTTGATCGGATCTTTCTGAGATTCCGGTCAATATCTTTAGATTTACTTACCACATAGGGTTTAATCATGTTGATGTAAGTATTTTCAACTTGAGCTTTCTCTGCAATCTCCTCCTGGGTGAAATTGTCCAGCGGATGTGTAGGGAAAGTGCTCTCAAAGTCTTTATGAGGTCTTATTCCACGGAAAGGTTTAAAAACAGGCATATTTTATCTTATGGTTTCTTTTTGTAGCTTAATAATCTGTTCTGCAAGTTCTGCGCCGATTTTTTCTTGGGCATCTACTGTATTTCCGCCTACGTGAGGGGAAAGGGATAGCGCTGGGTTCATCAGTAAAGGAAGTTCCGGAGTAGGTTCGTTCTCAAACACGTCCAGTGCAGCTCCCGCTACTTTTTCTGATTCGATGAAATCAATAAGGGTTACCTCATTGATGACGCCTCCTCTTGCAGTATTCACTATGTAGACTCCGTCTTTCATTTTTTCAAACTGAGGCGTGTCTATGATATATTCATTTGTTTTCGGCGTATTGATACTGATGAAATCCGTGTCTTTAAGAAAAGCATCCATATCGTTGGTAGAAGTGATCTCAAAGTTCAGAGTCTGTCCGTCGAAAAAGTCCAGGGTAAGAACTCTTGTCTTTGGATTTTTTGTCAATACTTTAATTTTCATTCCTAATGCTATTCCTATTTTCACGACTTCCTGGCCAATACTTCCAAAGCCAATCACTCCAAGTGTTTTTCCGGAAAGTTCATACGCTTTACTGAATGACTTTTTCATGGCCTCGAAATGCGTTTCTCCCTCGAGGGGCATCAAGCGGTTCGATTCGTGAAGAAATCTAGCCAGTGCGAAAAAATGTCCGAAAACAAGCTCAGCTACTGATTTTGAAGATGCTGTAGGGGTGTTGATCACTTTTATCCCTTTGCTTTTAGCATAATCTACGTCAATATTGTCCATCCCGATACCACCGCGCCCAATAATTTTAAGGCTTGGACAGGCATCGATCACGTCCTGTCTTACTTTCGTCGTGCTTCTTACCAAAAGAATATCTACGTTATTTTCATTGATAAAATTGATAACGTGATTCTGGGCCACTCTGTTGGGCAGAACTTCAAACCCTGCTTCTGTGAGTGCCAGTTCTCCTGTTTTCGAGATTCCGTCGTTTGCTAAAACTTTCATGTGTTATTGTCTTAATAGATGGTAGACCTAAGATGTTAGAAACGAGACTTTAAAGTCTGAAATCAGTCATCTGAAATCTTTAAATCTTTTTTATTTTTTTGGCCGTCTAATATAAGTTATTTTATTGACTTCATAACATCCACCAAAACCTGTACACTTTCAATCGGTAAAGCGTTGTACAAGCTTGCTCTGTAACCTCCAAGGCTTCTGTGTCCGTTCAGTCCACTAATCCCGGCAGCCTTCCATGCATTGTCGAATTCTTCTTTTTTGCTTTCGTCTTTCAATTGGAAAGATACATTCATTAAAGAACGGTCTTCTTTTACGCAGAACGTTTCGAAAAGAGGATTGCTGTCGATCTCATCATATAAAAGTTTTGCTTTCGCTTCATTTCTTGCTTCTGCCGCTGCGATTCCGCCATTCTTCTCAAGATACTGTAGCGTAAGAAGAGATGCGTAAACCGGGAAAACCGGAGGGGTATTGTACATGGATTCTTTTGAGATATGCTGAGAATAATCCAAAATAGACAACATATTTTCTCTTCCTGTTTTTCCAAGAATTTCTTTTTTGATCACCACCAGTGTTACCCCGGCAGGTCCCATGTTTTTCTGAGCCCCGGCATAGATCATGTCAAATTTAGAGAAATCGAGCTGTCTTGAGAAAATATCAGAACTCATATCACAAACCATCAGAGTATCTACCTCCGGGAAAGATTTCATCTGAGTTCCGTAGATTGTATTGTTTGAGGTGCAGTGGAAATAATCGTATTCTGAACCCACCGTATAGTTTTTAGGAATGAAAGAATAGTTTTCTTCCTTGGAAGATCCTACTACGTCTACAGTCCCTAATTTTTTTGCTTCTTTAACAGCTCCCGCCGCCCAGGTACCTGTATCAAGATAAGCCGCTTTACCGGCTACTTTCAGCAAGTTGTAAGGAACCATCGCAAACTGAAGGCTTGCACCGCCGCCTAAATAAAGGACTTCATAATCATCACCAAGGTTCATCAGTCTTTTCACAATGGCACGCGCTTCGTCCATTACCGCAACGAAATCTTTGCTTCTGTGCGAAATTTCAAGAAGAGACAATCCAATACCGTTGAAATCTAAAATAGCTTCTGCTGATTTTTCGAATACCTCCTGAGGTAAGATACATGGTCCTGCGCTGAAGTTGTGCTTTTTGCTCATATTGTTACTTTTTTGGTTGTGCAAGGTGGTTGGGCTTGCGGTTTATATTGATATTTATTAGATTCTTTGAGATTTATAGTTAAAAAAACCGTCTCATAGTGGTGAGACGGAGCCTTTATTATTCACCGTGTAAGAACGCTTTTTTCTCAAGCAGCGCTTCTTCAGATTCTACGTGATCTTCATCAGGAACACAACAGTCTACCGGGCAAACCGCTGCACACTGAGGTTCTTCATGGAATCCTTTACATTCCGTACATTTGTCTGTTACAATGAAATATACATCATCACTCACAGGTTCCTGCGGCGAATCTGCATCTACAGTAAGTCCTGACGTCATGGTCACAGTACCGGCCAGAGCGGTACCTTCAGAAGCTTTCCAATCTACGGCCCCTTCATATATTGCATTATTTGGGCATTCCGGTTCACAGGCACCGCAATTAATGCATTCATCAGTTATTTTAATAGCCATCGCTAATTTTTTTTAAATTTGCACAAAATTACAAAATATTCCCCAATTTAAAAGTAATTATGAATATCGAAAATCAAGTTTTAGGACTTATTAAGTTAAGCGAGTATATAAAAGAGTATTTAACAAAGAATCCGGAGGATGATAATGAGACTGATACGGAGTTTGAATTATTACTCAAAAGGTCTGAAATAGAAAATCCATGGTTTACTATTGATAATCAGAAATTTGCTCTTAACGAGTGGATGAATCTGCTTACGGAGGACAATATAAATAACTGGATCAGAAACTATTCCGTTTCTAAGGTTTCAAAAAGAGTAGGATTGATCCTGGCCGGAAATATTCCTCTGGTAGGATTTCATGATGTGATCTCCGTGGTTTTAAGCGGGCATATTCCGTTGATCAAACTGTCTTCAAAGGATAAACTGATGGTTCCTTTCTTGTTGGAGAAATGGAATGAATTTTCCGGTGGTGCCGTTCAGTTTGAATTTGTTGAGAGACTGGAGAATTTTGATGCAGTGATTGCTACAGGAAGTAATAATACGGCAAGATATCTTGAATATTATTTCAAAAATCATTTAAGCATCATCAGAAAAAACAGAACGTCTGCAGCTGTTTTAAAAGGGGATGAAACTCCTGAGGAACTTCAGCTTCTGGCCGAAGATATTTTCAGATATTTCGGGCTTGGGTGCAGAAATGTGACGAGAGTTTTTATTCCGGAGGATTTTGTGATCGACAGACTGTTTGAAAGTTTTGTAGGATTCAAGGACATCATCAATCATCATAAGTATGCTAATAATTACGATTATAACAGAGCGGTTTATCTTCTGAACCGTGATCTTTTCTGGGATAATAATTTTGTGATGTTAAAAGAAGATGATAAACTTTTCAGTCCGCTTTCTGTAATCAATTTCAGCAGATATTCATCTTTGGATGAAGTTAAAAGCTTTATTGCTGAAAATGAAGAAGATATTCAGTGTATCGTGGCTAAAGAAGAACTTGGGCTGGATTCTATTCCTTTCGGAGAAGCACAGCATCCTTCTCTTGATACTTATGCGGACAATGTAGATACGATGAAATTTTTGGAAGTGGTCTGATTTTAGTATCTTCACTTACCAATTTTACCCAATATCGAATAGATTATGAAAAAAATATTTTTAGGACTTACAGTGCTTGCCACGCAGTTCATGTTTGCCCAGAAAGTGACCGGAGCGAAGGTTGAAAAGGTTCAGAAGGAAGTTCCGGCGCAGTTGAGCAAAGAGAAAATCAATCTGTATAATGACAATTTTCTTAAGTTTGTTACCGCTCTTAAATCTTCGGACCGGCCTGCTATTGATTTACTTCTTTCAGACAAGGTAAAAGAAATTGTTACGGATGATGTTCTGAAAAAGGTGAAGGAAGGCTTTGATATTAACAAAAAGCTGGAAATTTTAAAAACCGGTTACCATAAATTAATGGACGGATCCAGTCTGCCAAGCATCCACTACAAATACGCAGGAGATTCTTCAAAAGAGGTGATTATGGCTGTATTTGAAGAGGACGGAAAGATCCTTGGGGTAATGCCGGCGAAACAGACGAAATAACCTTAAATTAAAATAAAAAAAATACTAACTATGATGACAGATGTCTTAGTTGCCCATTCCTCAGATGTGGAGAAAGCAGCTTTTTACAGAAAAACGTATTTGCACGTTGCTTTATCAATCTTGGCCTTTATCGGGGTTGAAACTATTTTACTGAAAACTGTCCCGGTAGAGATCATTGCGATGATGTTCGGGCAGAAATATACCTGGTTGCTGATCATTGGTGTTTTCTGGCTGGCGTCTATGTTAGCGTCTAAATGGTCGCTTTCTCAGAGCAGAACTACCCAGTATTTCGGATTGGGATTTTATATCATTCTGGAAGCTGTGATCTTTATGCCAATGCTTTATATTGCTGCGGGAATGCAGGGTGGGGGGAATATTATTTTCCAGGCTGCCATGCTTACGATTGCGATGTTTGCAGGACTTTCATTAGTAGCATTTACCTCTAAAAAAGATTTCTCATTTTTAAGAAACATCATTATTATTGGAGGTTTTCTTTCGATAGGACTGATTGTGGCGGGAGCTATTTTTGGATTCAACCTGGGGCTTTGGTTCTCAGTAGGAATGATGGTTTTGGCTTCTGCAAGTATTCTGTATGAAACCAGTAAGCTTAAAAATACGTACACAACAGGGCAGTATGTGGGAGCTTCTTTACAGCTTTTCGCATCAATTATGCTGTTGTTCTGGTATATTCTGAGAATCTTAATGAGCAGAAGAAGTTAATTTAAATGAAGAGTGAAGAGTGAAGAATGATGAATGATGAATGAAAAATTGTCAATTCACATTTAATCTCTAATAAATAATAATCCTGGTGATATTTTCACTGGGATTTTTTATGCTCTTCTAAACTTTATAAACACAAATGCCACAAATGTTTTCACAAATATCACTAGTGACGAGTGTGTATGTTTAGTGTAATTAGTGCAAAGCATTAGTGTAATTGTTGTTTTAATAAACAAAGAAAAGTATTGCATTTTTATTTATAACACTTGAATTTTTCAATCTTTAAATCTCACCCATTTAAACCCAAAAAATCCTGATGACATTCACCGGGATTTTTTGAATATTCTTTCACCAGAATCAACAACGGCAACAGCATCAGCAATGGCATATTACAGAGGCTTTGTGGCACGTGTTTGAAATTGAAATGAAAGAATTGAGAAAATATAGTATCGAGGAAAGCCTCAGTAGTACTGTGTTATAATCTTTTACTGATTAAATCTTTCGATGATTAAACATGAAAAAATTATTTATCGATAGATCCTAAGACCTTCTGTGCAAAAGAATTTAAAGCGTCTTTTTCGCTCATTCCGTTCTGAACGCTGGCATGTACTTCCAAAGCACCGCAGATATTGGTGATCAATTCTCCTGCTACATTCAAATCTTCTTCGCTGGTTCCTCTGAATTCACAGAAACTTTCCAGTACTTCTAATGTTTTTTCAAGATTCTCAGGGGTTTGATTCTGATAAAACTGTCTGATTACGGGTAACTTCATTATTGTAATTCGTTAAAAAGGTTAATTAAACTTTCAGCCTGGTTGCTCTGTACCTGGTTTACCAATTTACCGTTTTTAAACACTGCGAAAGTAGGAAGGTTATCAACCGTTGCTAGTTTTCTGCTTTCAGGAAGTTTTTCAGCATCTACATATAAAAATGGAATCTCTTCGTTTTCTGCTGCTAATTTTTTGAATTTAGGTTTCATGATTCTGCAGTTTCCGCACCATGTTGCACCATATTGAACAACTACTTTTTCATTGTCATTCACGATATTTTGTAACGTATCTTCTGTTAATTCTGTATACATAAGTTTATTTTTAGAAAAAATAAACAATGTAGCAATCTAATAATTTATCAGTTTAACAATTAAAAATATTGAATTTCAAGTATTGGTACATTGTTACACTGCTATATTGTTACATTACTATAATTGCTACATTGTTATATTGTTTTAATTAGTTCTTAGCTAAGTATTCTGCTGTAGAAGTTCTGTCTGCCTTCATGGCATCTTTTCCTTCTTCCCAGTTGGCAGGACATACTTCACCGTGTTTTTGAACGTGTGTGTAAGCGTCGATCAATCTTAAATATTCTTTTACGTTTCTTCCAAGAGGCATATCGTTTACAGACTCGTGGAAAATTTTTCCAGTTTCGTCGATTAGGTATGTTGCTCTGTAAGTTACGTTAGAACCTGTGAAAGTTTCTTCTCCATCCTCATTGTATTCGAAATCCTGATCTACGATTCCTAAAATGTTGGCTAATTGTCTGTGCGTGTCAGCTAAAAGCGGGTAAGTTACTCCTTCAATACCTCCGTTATCTTTTGCTGTGTTCAACCATGCGAAGTGTACTTCGTTGGTATCGCAAGAAGCACCGATTACTTTAGTGTTTCTTTTTGCAAATTCACCTAAAGCATCCTGGAAAGCGTGAAGCTCTGTAGGACATACGAAAGTGAAATCTTTTGGATACCAGAATAAGATCACTTTTTGTTGGTTGGTAGTAGCTTCTTCAAGGATGTTGATTCTAAGATCGTCACCCATTTCAGACATAGCATCGATTGTTACATTTGGGAATTTTTTTCCTACTAAAGACATAATTTTCTGTTTTTATATTAAATTTTCTACTGCAAATATATGAACATTTCATCTATCGAACAAATCAATATCGATAAATAAAATCTATAATTGTTTTTAATGGATCTATAGAAAAAAAGCCCTGAAATCAGAGCTTTTTGTTTACTTTATACTAATTTTTATGGAGTCTAATTTTAATTTAATCAATTAAAAGGCGCCAACACATCTTTGATGCGTTTCATCGCTTCTCTAAGGTCTTCCTCGGAAGCTGCATAAGAGAATCTGATGCATTCAGGGCTTCCAAAAGAAACTCCTCCTACACATCCTACATGAGCTTTTTCTAACAGAAACATGGCGAAGTCATCAGAATCTTTAATTTCTGTACCGTTCAGTGTTTTTCCGATATAATGGGAAATGTCCGGGAAGAAGTAAAATGCAGCTTTTGGAAGCAGTACTTTAAATCCTGGAATCTCTTTCATCAGGTCATACACGAGATCTCTTCTTTTCTGGAAAGCATCGATCATGTATTTGTATTCAGAAGGATCCGTTTGTAAAGCGGTAATAGAAGCTCTCTGTGCTACTGTATTTGCCCCGCTGGTCATTTGTCCCTGAATCTTTTCGCAAGCCTTAGCCAGCCATTCCGGACAGGCAGAATATCCGATTCTCCATCCTGTCATTGCAAAAGCTTTAGACATTCCGTTGATCACGGCAGTCTGCTCATATACTTCCGGAAACTGGGCAATGGAGGTTGTTTTGGTTTCGTAGTTGATGTATTCGTAGATTTCGTCAGAAATAACGGTCACATGAGGATATTTGGCAATCACTTTCGCCATAGACTTAAGTTCATCGTACGTATAATATCCACCGGATGGGTTACATGGAGAACTGAAAAGGATCGCTTTCGTTTTATCTGTAATAGCTTCTTCAAGCTGTTCGGCTGTTATTTTAAAATCAGTGACATAAGAAGTGGGAAGCATTACAGAATTTCCACCCATCATTTTCACCATTTCGTCATAACTCACCCAATAAGGTGCTGGAAGAAGAACTTCATCACCGTCATTGATTACAGAAGCAAGTACATTTAAAATAGCTTGCTTGGCACCATTTGAAACACAGATTTGCGCTGGTTTATAGTCTAAATTATTGTCTCTTTTTAATTTATTTGCTACTGCTTCACGAAGTTCAAGAAACCCTGGGACAGGAGAGTAGTGGCTGTAATTTTGGTTGATGGCATCAAAAGCGGACTGTTTGATATTATCCGGCACATCAAAGTCCGGTTCGCCCAGGGTAAGGCTGATCACATCAATGCCGGCGGCCTTCATTTCCCTTGCTTTGTTGGACATTACGAAAGTCTGTGAGTAACCTAACCTTTTTACTCTGTCTGAAAGTTTATCCATATGGTTTTTTTGAATTTTAACAAATATATAATAAAAACGTTTTGCCGGGAAATAAAAATGGTACCAGAAAAAAAGATTTTTGTCAGGTTTTAATTTAATCACTAGATTTGGAATAGCAGGCTTCTGCTTACTTCAATCCTATTTTAATACTATATCAAAGCCAAAAAATGTACAGACTTTTATTTTTATTATGTGCTTCCCTTATTTCGGCACAGAGCTACCGTTTTGTTTATGAATATAAATTTAAACCTGATGCCGGGAAGAAAGATTCTTTGGTGACAGATTATATGAACCTGGACACGGATGGAAAGAATTCTTATTACTCTAATGCCGTAAAATATGAAAGGGATTCCGCCTACAATGTGGATAAGAGCTATCCGGCACTCTTAAAGGGAAGGAACTATGACCGCAACCTGAATTACACCGTGGAAAAAGATTACGCTAAAAAAACCATTCATTTTTACGATAAATTTAAAAATGTAAGTCTTGTAACAATGGATAATGAAGTTCCCAAGTGGAAAATAGAGAATGATTTCAGGAAGATCAATGCGATGAACTGTCAGAAAGCAGTTGCAGAATATAAAGGCAGACAATGGGAAGCGTGGTTCAGTAAATATTTTCCGGTGAATGACGGGCCATACAAATTCAGCGGACTTCCCGGATTGGTGGTGATGCTCAAAGATTCTGAAAGTGATCATGTTTTTGATCTGATCCAAATCAAAAAAATTAAAGCTGTAGCCGCTTTTATTCCAAAAAATAATAAACAGGTTACCAATATAGAATACAGAAAGATCATCAAAAGCTACCGTTTTTCCCCTGGAGAAGATGTGGCAGGTATGAATATAGATTCCAAAGCAGGGAAAATGGAAATGCAGCTCAAAGACGGCTATGTTGCCCAGTTGGACTACAATGAGCTTAAGAAAAGCGGCGCCAATGTGGATGCTGCAATCGCCAGAAAGCTTAGACTGTCTGATAATCCCATTGAAAAAGAATAAAACAAGGAAAAAAGACTGTCATTGGGCAGTCTTTTTTGATATCAGGACAGGGCAAACGCATCATAAATTAATTAATTTTTCAAGATACCTGTTATCCCATCCTGCTTTTAGGCGCTTTCCTCTAACACCGACTTTGAGCGTTTTCTCATTTTTCAAAAGATTGAGAGCTATTTT
>NZ_JABBGI010000029.1 GCF_012927325.1 Chryseobacterium antibioticum
ATCAAACAAAAGAAATATAGGTAAATATAGAGCAAGAGCTAAACCCATAGTCTCTAAAAATCAAAAGGATAGCTTGTGATATTTTACTAACTTAATGACATTGGGCTAAAGCCCGTTCCTATTGAATTTTATACATATCGTTGAAGATCTGTCATCTTGGTTTTTGTTCTTGATTCTTCAAATCTAAAACCTATTCTAATACTGGCAAATACCTCTCTTTAATTATACTCAAATGATGATAATTATGTCCCACAATCAGTTTTCCGATTGTTTCCACAGCCAATTGATTTCCATTGGCTATTCCTGTATTATTTAAAACAGATGGTTCAAGGGTTTCAATTAGAATTTGTGAAGACTTTCTTACAAGTTTGTACTCTTCCAGTAGAGATTCTAAAGATCTGTTATTAGCAAAAGAAGCCGAGGCATACTCTTCTTCATCGAAGCCTTGCAATTCCGCTTTATCTCCTCTTGCAAAAGCCAGAATTCTGTATTGAAATATCCTTTCGGTATCAGATAAGTGGAGTAAAAGTTCTTTCAGGGTCCATTTTCCTTCTGCATATGCAAAAAGAGACTGTTCTTCTGTAAGAGCGGCATATATTTCTGCCGTTTTCTCGCCAGATATTTTTAATTCTCCAATCCAGTCCTCTGAAGGAATCTGGTCCAGATATCTTTGTACGTATTTTTGAAAATCAGACATTTTTTTTGAATTATAAGTTATCAGTTATGAATGAAAAGTGAAGAATGATGAATGAAAAATCATTGGTGATGGTTTAGAAAAGACCATTTCTTATTGACTATTAATCATTCACATTTTTAATTCTTCATTTTTAATTTTTTAATTTCCTTTGTTCGTCCATTCATAAAAGTTCACAGAGTCATAGAGTTCGAAGCCGCAGGCCGGATATAACTGGTTTCCGACATCATTGTTTTTTCCGGTTTCCAGCAGAACCCCGCATGCGTTTGATGATCGGCACAATTCTTTGGCTTCTTCGATCAATTCTTTGGAATAACCTTTCCCTCTGTGATTTTCGTTGACATAGAGATCATTCAGCAGCCAGTAGCGCTGCATTCTTGTGGATGAAAATATGGGATACAGCTGGACAAATCCTGTCAGTTTTCCATCTTCTTCTGCCACAAAAATTTCGGAATCTTTGTTCCCGATCCTTTCTCTGAGAAAATTCTCAGCAGCAGGAATATCAGATTCTTTATGATAAAAAATCCTGTATTGGTCGAATAATTCCGCCAATTGATTCACATCTTCAAAAGTAGCCTTTCTGGTATTTTTCATATGGATTATAAATGATGATCATAGCTCAATACCCTTTTCATTTTCCACTGTTTATCTTCTAAAATCCACAAAATAGTAAATTTTGCTCTGCTCCCCTGATTCCATTTTCCATTGGAAAATTCAAAAAAATCATGCTCTCCTTCTTCTATGAAAGCATACAGAACATTATTGTTGTATAAATGATAAACTTTCATACTGTTAGGTACAAGGTCACGCTTCACTTTATTGGGTCCGCCACAGATATTATTTTTAATGGAAGCGGTAAAAGCTTTCTCACCGGAAGTGATTCCTCCTTTATCGTGGTAAAACTCCAGATCGTTGCTGACTATAGATTTATAATGAGAAAGATCGCACTTATTAAATCCTATATCAAAGATCAGACTGTCCAGCTTTTTGGCCGTTTTATACAATTCATCAGTAGTTTTCACCTGAGAATATACCATCTGACTGAAAAAACTTAAGATCAAAAAAAATTGAATCTTTCTCATTATATTTTTATTTTAGTGTATTAAGAAAAAGCTCTCTCAAGATCTGCGATCAGGTCTTCGGCATCTTCAATCCCAACGCTTAAACGTACAAGATCATCCGTAATACCTAATTCTTCACGCTTATCTGCAGGAATAGACGCATGCGTCATCAACGCAGGGTGATTTGCTAAAGATTCTACCCCTCCTAAAGATTCAGCCAAAGTGAAAACCTTTACTTTCTCAAGGAATTTAACGGCATCTTCTTTTTTTCCTGATTTGAAAGTGAAGGAAACCATTCCTCCCGGTTCTCTCATTTGAGATTTTGCAAGTTCGTACTGAGGGTGAGATTCCAATCCCGGATAAATCACTCTATCCACTGCAGGATGAGTTTCCAGATATTTGGCAACTGCAAGTCCGTTGTCTGAGTGACGCTGCATTCTTAATGCTAACGTTTTGATTCCTCTTAAAACAAGGTAAGAATCATGAGGTCCTAAAATACCACCACTCGCAAACTGGATGAAGTGAAGTTTTTCTCCCAGTTCGGCATCTTTTGCGATCAATGCTCCGGCAATTACATCTGAATGCCCACCTAAATATTTTGTAGCTGAGTGCATTACTATATCTGCTCCCAAATCAATAGGTCTCTGGATATAGGGTGTTGCGAAAGTATTATCTACAGCAACCAGGATATCTTTTCCTTTGGCCATTTCCACCACAGCTTTGATGTCTACCAGTTTCATCAGAGGATTCGTAGGCGTTTCTACCCAGATCAATTTTGTTTTGTCTGTGATGACGTCGGCAATTTTTGAAACATCATCAAAATTCACGAAAGTAAATTTAAGCTGATATTTTTCAAAAAGTCTTGTAAACATTCTGTAAGTACCGCCGTAAAGGTCATCTACCGCTACTACCTCATCACCGGGGTTCAATAATTTTAAAACACAGTCGATAGCAGCCAGTCCGGAACCGAAAGCAAGACCTCTTGCTCCGTTCTCAATACTTGCGAGAGAGTCTTCTAATGCCTGTCTTGTAGGGTTGGCAGCTCTTGAATATTCATATCCGGAATGTACTCCAGGACTTTTCTGTGCAAATGTAGACGTTAAAAATACAGGAACATTAACAGAACCTGTTGCAGACTCGTGGTGCTGCCCTCCGTGAATTACTTTTGTATTAAAATTCATAATATTTTTATTTTTTATAAGCCTCCCATAAAAAAATCAAGGCTCTTTGAAACGTTATCAGATTTTCTTTTCACCTCTAGCTTTCCGTTAAAAGCATAAGCCAGAACTTCTATATCTTCCGGAACTTTATCTGGAACAGTAGTGGTAAAAGAAGCCTGATATTCACTGTTTTCGTATTTATCAGTGCTGGTTTCCTTAAGTTCTTCAAACTTTCCGTTGATTTTGAGAATTATTTTTTTCAGGGAATCATCTATATAAGCAATATCTGAGCCGTTTCCTTTAATGAAATCATCCATGCTGGGAACAAGCTCCATCACAGATTCACCTTCCATATCATGAGGATGAAGGCTTCCCTTTAACATCGCTGCTGGAATATCCTTTTCTTTGAATAAAGCAATATCCATATCCGCGTTTTCAGAAACATTCTCCGTCCCGGAAACTTCTTTATTTTCAGAAGCCGGAAGTTTTTCTGTCGTTATAGCAGAATCTGCTGTTTTTGTTTCCTTTACCTCAGTTTTCTTTTCGCACGCGGCCAACAATACCGCCGTACTGATGATTAGAAGTACTTTTTTCATATAATTTTGTGATTGGTGTGGAGTTTTGATATTACAATCTGATGGCAGATTTTACTGCAAATTCATCAGCAATCTGCTCCAGCCATTGTGCTACATCCTCTTCTCCCGTAGCTCTCTGGTACGTACTTCCTAAAGATACCAAAATCTGGTGAATAAACATCTTCATCTGGTCTACCGGCATTTCTTTTGTCCAAAGATCGATTCTTAAAGCTTCCATTGTTTTGTCGTCCCAAACAGAGATCATCGTTGCTTTCGTTTCTTCTTTTTCCACACCACCGTCCTGAGCATTCCATGTTATACTTTCAGGAATGTGGTTCTCATCCAACTCTACATCTATTGTAATCTGAGTTTTTCTCATATCAATTTAAAAATTTTCCGCAAAGTTAATACTTCTTCAGCTTATCTAAAATTTCTACGAAGTTATCTTCATCAGGAAATACTTATTAATGTAAATAATTTTTCACTTCATTAAGATGCGGAAAATACTTAGTTTTAAATTAAAAAAAAACCTCCAAATTACTTTGAAGGCTATTTTTTATTTTGACTGTTACGGTTTTTTAGGTTTGTAAACCGCTTCATTAAATATCTTTGTGGCATCCAGCTTTAAGAAATCCGCCAGTTTGGTTTCGGGTTTCAGTCTGAAATAGGCTTTGCATATCTGCCATCCTGTAAAGATTCCAATCTGAGGCGAAGATTCGTTATCAATTTCCGTATAGAATTTTGAGAATGGTCCGGGAGAAATGAAACGTTCTACCAATCTTGGGTCATCTCCGAAAATCAGGTTACTTTCTACGAAATAATTCCAGATGTTGGATTCATTCGCTACAGCCCATTCGTATTGCTTTTGGGTATAATTCATTTTCAGATAATCCGGTGTATCGGGGAGGAAAGCATCCTGCAACATCATAATTTTTCCGTTCAGAATAACTTTATCAATGAATTTCTGATGATCCGGAGATTCTGTCACAATACTTTCGGCGAAGATCTGTGAAACTTTAGGAACAATATTCTGAGGATTCATCGATTTCTGAAAATAGAGTTCGAGTCCTTTGTAATTGGCATTGCCATCACCCATAAATCCTGTAATATCTATGAATAACAGATTTCCTTTAGAATCATAAAAAATAGGATCCTGAATCATCTGTAATGCGGACGAAAACAGATAAACCTTAGGGCTTTTGAACTGTGGAAAATAATATTTGATATGAGCAAACAGATCCTGAAGCTCTTTTTGAAGCTTTGCCTCATCTATTTTCCCTGCTGCTTCTTTATAGATCTTGATCTCTTCTGCATCCGCTCTTCTTTTTCCAAAATCTGCATCAGAAACGGTTCCCTGGAACCATGGAAATTTAGCTTTAAACTGTTCCAGAGGAATATCCTGGTTATAAAACTCCTTGGAAATATCAGTTAGCTCCACTTTTTCTGCCGTATTTTTCACTTCTACTTTCCACTGATTTTCGGGCTCTTTTTTACAAGAATCCAAAGTGAGAACTAAAATATAAGAAAGGGCAATAATTTTAAAAATCTTCATTATTTTTACATGAAATTTAAGTATACAAAAATAAGGATTAAAAACACAATCGATGAGGAAAATTAAAATATTTACAACCTTCTGCCTGATTATTTCAGGATTTTCTCTTTTCTGTGCCCAAAAAATTAATTTTAAAGATCAAAACTTTGAAAAGGCTGTGCTTGAAAATTTTGACCTTAATAAAAACGGTTCACTGGAACAGCTGGAGGCAGATGCAGTCACTAATTTATTTCTGGTTCAGAAAGGCATTCAATCAGCGGAAGATGCACACCATTTTCCCAATGCTAAAATGATCGTGCTTGATGACAATGCTATTCCCAGTGTTTCTATTAGCCAACTTCCCCATCTTGAACTGTTTTCCTGTACGGGATGCAAGATATCTTCTTTCAGAGGAGAAAGCCTTAAAAATCTGGCTTCACTCTATCTTGACAACAACCTTCTGGAGAATATTTCATTAAAGGAAACTCCAAGAATTGATCAATTAACATTATCTTTAAATCAACTAAAAACCATCGATATCACTGCGCTCAAAAATTTACGAAAGCTGAACGTCGAACATAATAAGATTCAAAAGCTTGATATTTCCGGAAATCCAGCCCTTCAGACACTGAATGTGGGAGGAAATAAAATCAAAGAAACTGATATTAATAAGGGAATAAAAACCGACGTAACTATTTTTGGAACTGAGCCCTAAATTATGACTATGAAAATAGAAACAAAAAGACTGATCTTAAGAAAACTTGAAGAAACAGATGTTAAACGCATGTTTTTGCTGGATTCTAACCCGGAAGTGATGAAATACATTGGTGTTCCGGTACTCACAAAACCGGAAGAATCATTAAATATGATCAGAATGATCCGTAAACAATATGAGGAAAACGGGACAGGAAGACTTGCTGTAATTGAAAAGGAAACCGGTCTGCTGATCGGCTGGAGCGGTTTAAAACTGCTGACACAGCCAATCAACGGCTATAAAGACGTTCTAGAGTTGGGCTACCGTTACCTTCCTGAATTCTGGGGAAAAGGTTATGCATTAGAAGCAGCTGAAGCGGCTCTTGATCTCGGGTTTAAGGAGATGAATGCAGAAATCATTTATGCCTGTGCTCATTCTGAGAATAACGGATCCAATCATATACTAAGAAAATTAGGCTTTGAGAAAACTGGTGAATTTACAGAACCTGACGCAGTCTGCAACTGGTATGAACTGAAGAGCGAAAAATATCTTTAGACTTATGTTTACTATGCTGCAGGAGAGGTTAAAGATCACAAAAAAGTTTTTGAGCTTGTTGAAGAAGCTTTCAGAGATATGGAATACAGTGACCATTTCCTTGTGAAAAGACTAAGGGGGATCTGATAACTTCATTCCTGAACTTTCTCTAATTGCTGAAATCAAAAACGGTGAAATGGCCAGCCATATTTTTATTGCCAAAACTTAAAATAGTGAATGGTGTCGAAACATTTGAATCGCCGGCTCTGGCTCCTTTTCAGAATCGGGGGATTAGAGGACAGCTTCTCCTTCAAGGACATTCAATTGCTAAAGAGCTGGGCTATAGCTCGGTCATTCTGATGGGTACGAAAATTATCATCCTAAATCTGGTTACGAAAAAACCAGTAATTTTGAAATATCTTTTCCGTTTGGAATTCTGAAGGTAACGGAATGGTTGTATAACTAGCAAAAGACGGATTAGAAATATAAAAGGTGTAGTGAAATACCCTTAAAAAAATTGAAATAGATTAAAAAATATAAACAATGCAGACTCAAAAAGTAATAGATCATCTTGTACAGTGGTTAAAAGATTATGCTGTAAAAGCTAATGTAAAAGGATATGTCATCGGTGTTTCCGGAGGCGTAGATTCCGGGGTGGTTTCTACTCTTGCAGCCATGACAGGATTGAAAACCCTTCTGATCGAAATGCCGATACGCCAGAAACCGGATCAGATAGACCGTGCCTGGGAACATATGAATGACCTGAAATCAAAGTTTCCCAATGTAGAGGCTATGTCTGTGAACCTGACTCCTGCTTTTGAAGAACTTTATAAAACATTTGATGTAAAAGACGATCTGTTTCCTAACGAGAAACTGGCTTTCGCCAATACTAGATCACGTCTGAGAATGCTTACCCTATATTATTATGGGCAGATCAACGGTCTTTTGGTATGCGGAACAGGAAATAAAGTAGAAGATTTCGGAATCGGGTTTTATACAAAATATGGCGACGGCGGTGTAGACGTCTCTCCAATCGCAGATCTTTACAAAACTGAAGTGTATACGCTGGCAAAAGCTTTAAATCTGGTTAAAAACATCCGGGAAGCGATTCCTACGGATGGTCTTTGGGATGTAGACAGAACAGATGAACAACAGATCGGAGCTACCTATCCTGAACTGGAAAAGATCCAGAAAGAATACGGAACCAAAACCGCTGACGATTATGAAGGCCGCGATAAAGAAGTCTTTTTAATTTTTGACAGAATGCATAAAGCAGCTCAACATAAAATCAATCCTATCCCGGTTTGTGATATTCCTGAGGAGTGGAGAAATGATTAGTTCTGAATTATAAATTATAAGTTTTATTTATGAACGGTAAAATAAGATCGGTATTTTTCATTTGCCTGGGGCTTCTGTTCGGAATGTCTGTGATGTATGTCTACAATAATTTTATTGCAGATAAAAAGGGAAAAACAGAAACCGAAAAAACAGAAAATTCACGTTATGGAAGTACTTCCACGGATTCTCAAAGTACCCATGGAAATTCTTCGTCACAGTCCATAGGCCAACTGACAGCAGAAAAAACGGTTATTAATTATGTAAAACAGAACCACAGGCTTCCTGACTATTACATCACTAAAAATGAAGCCAAACAACTGGGCTGGAACCCGGGAAAAGGAAACCTCTGCGATGTATTGCCGGGAAAAGCCATTGGTGGTGATAAGTTCAGCAACCGTGAGAAAAGACTTCCCGGAGATGAAAAATATTATGAAGCAGATGTGAACTACAGCTGTGGCAACCGAAATGCAGACCGGATTATTTTTACAAAAAACGGTGATGTTTATCTGACTAAAAACCATTATAAAAGTTTTGAGAAGCAGTAGTTTTTGTGGTCTGGCAGCAATAGTATCCTTAGCATTTTCATGCTCGGAAAAACAGCAGCCCGAAAAGAGTGGCAAGCCGATGACCATACTGATTCAGCCGTTCAAAGATTTCAGTTCTGAAAACGTGAAACAAACCGCAGGAGAAATCAGGAAAATCTATCCTAGCGTGAAAGTTCTTGAGCCCATTGATTTTCCGGAAAATGCCTATTATAAAGCAAGAAACCGTTATCGCGCAGATTCTATCATAAAATTTTTGGATAACCACACAAAAGAAGGTTTTGTTACAATTGGTTTAACTTCAAAAGACATCAGCGTTACTAAAGGAAAAATAAAGGACTATGGAATCATGGGACTTGGTTACAGACCAGGGAAAGCCTGCATAGCCTCAACATTCAGGCTGAATAAAAAAAACAGGGATGAGCAGTTCTTTAAAATAGCAATCCACGAGCTTGGACATACACAGGGACTGAAACACTGTCCTGAAAAAACATGCTTTATGAGAGATGCCGAAGGTGGAAACCCTACTGATGAGGAAACAGATTTCTGCAAGAAATGCAAAACTTTTTTAATTAATAAAAACTGGAAATTTAATTCTATATGAAGACAATATATATCGATTTTACAGACATTGGCGACTACGAGGATTTTTACGCCCAATTAAAGGAAAAAGTGACTCTTCCGGAATATTTCGGAGACAATCTTGATGCACTGTCTGACGTCATTACCGGAGAGCTGGAAATGCCGCTTCACCTTGAATTCGTCAATATGACGGTAGACCAACTGGAGATCTTTGAAGATCTGCTGACGACCCTTGAGGACGCGGAAGATGAAAGAGAGGATTTCAGTTTCACTTATTACCTAGAACAGTATGAAGAAGACGAAAACGAGGATGAGGATGTCGCTGAAGACAAAGAATAATTTGACCTGAATAAAAACAAAACTCGCAGAAAATCCTGCGAGTTTTTTTTGGAAAAAGCGGAGGAATTTGGATGAGTTATGTACGTAACTCGACTTACATTGTTCCCTACATATGAAGTATCATCGCGGAACCTATGATTGCATTTCCGTCGACAGAAACATTAGAATTAATAAAAAACAGATATCAAAATACAGTTTAAATCAAAAAAAACTAAATCAACACCATAAAATCATTTAAAGTGATTTTTATTCAAAATAATTACAAAAATTAAGAATAAAATTAATTACCGGAACGTTTTTTGATAAACCTAAATAAAACTAAACAACGATGAAAACAATGAACATTATTATTCCCTTATTATTGGTCGGCTTTTCTTTTACAGAAGCTCAGGTAGGAATTGGAATAAATTCACCCAACGCCAATGCAGAAGTGGATGTAACCAGCACCAATAAGGGTTTACTCCTTCCAAGACTTGCCCTTGTTTCTACCAATAGCTCCTCTCCCCTTTCAGCCCACGTTGCCGGAATGACTGTATACAATACAGCTACCAATACTTCAGTACCCGCCAACCCTGTATATCCGGGAGAATACTATAATGACGGTACCCAATGGTTAAGGAAATCTACCTGGAATGATGCCAGAATGATTACCGGAGGAAGCATAAGCGACCCTATTGCGCTGATCACCACAGACGTTGTTGCCGAAACAGCATCCAATATAACACTGAGTACTGTTTCCTTTACTTTAGACAGACCGTCTACCGTAGAGTTCAGTGCCAATATTTCTACAAAGTATACCGCTTCCGGAAGCAATACAACCCCTTTATCAGACGGAGCCATAAAATTATGTACGGTCAACTTTCAGTTCACTACAGCTCCTGCCGGAGTTTCTACGACTGCTTTTTTTGGTGATCACTCCACCTCTTACACGAATTCACTTTCTGCTGCCGGGACTGCAACAGGAGATGTTTATCTGAATCCGTATAGCGTAGTCGCTTTGCCAGTAGGAAGCTATGTCCTGATTGTAAGAGGGACGGTTTTAAGCGGAACTGCCTTTAGAATAGGCTTTGGCGGAGGTACCCATGATATGATCCAAGTCATAGCTACCCCATTACAGTAATGGGAAGCCTGTCTATTTTTAACATCATTAAAATATGATACAATGAAAAAAATTAAATATACAATCCTGTTCTTTCTGCTTTTCTTTTTATTGACAAATGCTCAGGTTGGCGTGGGATTAGCCAGTCCAAATGCTAATGCTCAGCTGGATATCACAAGTACCAATAAAGGGGTTTTACTGCCGAGACTGGCATTAATCGCTACCAATAATTCTTCACCGCTAACAGCTCACGTAGCCGGTATGACGGTATACAATACTGCCACCAATACTTCTGTAGCAGCCAATCCCGTGTATCCGGGTGAATATTATAATGACGGAACACAATGGCAGAGAAAGTCTGCGCTGAATGATATAAGAATGATAACGGGAGGTACAATCGCTGATTTACTTTCCCCTATCACCGTAGATGTTGCAGCAGGCACCCCTGCCACTACTACTTTAAGTACGTTTTCCTTTACTCTGGACAGACCATCCAGAGTAGAGTTCGGAGGTAATATTTCTACATCTTTTACGGTGAGTGGTGACAGCACTACGCCACTGGGAGATTCGTCAGTAAAATTGGCAACTGTGAATTTTGTATTTACCACAGCACCAGCCGGAATAGCTGTCAATGCTCCATTTGGAGACAGTACAGTAACTTATATGAATGCCATCACGGCCAATATAACGACCATTACAGGAAATCTGTATACTGCTCCCCATGCTATCCTCCAATTGCCAGCGGGAAACTATGTGGTTAATTTAAACGGAGTGGCATCCAGCAGTAATGCTTTTAGAATTATGTATGGGTCCGGAATCCGTGATATGGCCCAGATTAAAGCCACGCCTACAAAATAACGGTAAGATTTTTAATATGAACTAACTAAAACCTAATCATGAAAAATATATTTCTGACAGTCCTTGCTTTTCTAGGTATTTCATCCCAGACGATGGCTCAAGTGGGAATAGGCCTTGCTTCACCCAACACCAATGCAATGCTGGAGGTAAGCAGTACAAATAAAGGGATATTGCTTCCCAGAGTAGCTCTTACAGCGACCAATAATTCGTCACCGCTTTCAGCACATGTGGCAGGAATGAGTATATACAATACCGTAACCAATACCTCTGTACCAACCAATCCCGTGTATCCGGGAGAATATTATAATGACGGAACCCAATGGCAGAGAAAATCAGCCTGGTCTGAAAAAACAATGCTTTCAGGGGGGACCATAGGTGGAGACGCACTGGCTACAACAACTCTGGATGTTCCGGCAGCTACAACCAGCGGCTCTATTACCACCATTACGCTGGCTACAATATCTTTTACTTTAAGCAAACCTTCTTTAGTGGAGTTTAATTCCAACATCTCTGCTATTTTCACCAATTTTGGTATTGCACCAGGCGCTACCGGGGCAGGAATAACAGATAATGCAGTGAAACTTTGTAATATGTACTACTCATTTACGGCTGCGCCAGCCGGTATACCTATCAATAACGCATTCGGAATATCTTCCCTATCTTATATTAATAGTTTTGCCACTTTTATCACCACTGGTAATTTTTATCTTGTGCCCCGCACTACACTTAATTTACCAGCAGGAAATTATATCCTTACGGTAAACGGCGCCGGTGCAAGCGGAACTGCTTTCAGAGTGACATTTGGTTCAGGAAATCGTGATACCATTAATATAAGGGCGACTCCTTCCAAATAATATCTTTATAGTTGATTGAAATTAAAAAAAGAGATGCAAAAACTGCATCTCTTTAATTGTACATGATAAAAAGTGTTCCGGAATATTTATTATCTTCCAATAACCTCTGTGATCGGGTTTCCTACATTTCCACTTGGAAACTGAATTTTCAGTAATGATGAAATGGTAGGGGCAATATCGGTCATATGATACGCTTTATTGCTTTCCCCTTTCTGGATTCCCCAGCCCATAAAGATCAATGGAATGTGGGAGTCATAAGAATTCCATACACTGTGTGTAGTTCCAGTCTTGGAATATGGAGGAAGCATCGAATCGTGGGAGATTAGCTGGATATCACCGCTTCTCTGTCTGTTGATTCCGTTAATGATTCTCTGTTTGATGGGTTCCGGAATCGTAGCTTCCTGAACTTCATCCACAGATACTGCATATAAAACGGTAGGATCTTTCTGCAATTCTTTGATTGTAAAATCTCTCAAATCATCCAACTCTATTTTGTTATCCTGCATCAGTTTTCTGTCAAAATAAATCTGGTAGTTGTCTACTGCATTGATCAGTTTATCAACTCCGAATTTATCTTTCAGTTTTTGATTGATATCTTTTTCCATTCCATCCCCAAAGAATCCTGTAGTGATCTTATGCTCTTTCAAAAATCCTACTGAATGAGCTCCACCGTGATCGGCAGAAAGAAAAACAGTGTACTCTCCTTTTCCTACTTTTGAATCCAGATAGCTGAAAAACTCGGCAAGATCCTGATCAAGTCGTAAATACACATCTTCCACTTCGATAGAATTCGGTCCGAATTTGTGCCCTGCATAATCCGTAGAAGCCAGGTTGATTGCTAAAAAGTCGGTAATAGTATCACCTCCTAACTTTTCGCCTTCTACAGAAGCTTCAGCCAGTTTCAGTGTCAGTGTATTTCCAAAAGGAGTATAGCGGATATTATCTTTTTTCGTCTGATAATCCTGAGCTAAATTGCTGTAAGGGAAAACAGGTGTTTTCGCGCTTCCAAGCAGTCCTTCCCAAGAAGAATTATCCGGTGAACTTTCTGTATATTGATTGATCGGAAGTAAAGTATTCCAACCGTTTGCTACTAATTTTTCAGGCAGATTCTGGGAATTGAAAGACTTTACCCACTGAGGCAGGTCATTCATATACCAGGTGCTTGTAATAAAGTTTCCGGTACTATCATCAAACCAGAACGCTCCGTTCGGTGTATGGCCTGCAGGAAGAATGGAAGCACGGTCTTTTAATGAAACTCCGATTACTTTTCCCTGGAAGTTGGTAGCCAGTCTCAATTCGTCTGTCACGGTGGTAGACCAAAGGTTTTTCGGAGAATGACTTCCTATTTTTGCGTTGTTGGTTCCTACCGGCTGTACGCTTTCGTCTGCCGTACAGTATACGTTTTTTCCGGTTTCTTTATCCGTCCAGTCGTTTCCGGCAATCCCGTGGATCGCAGGTACAGAACCTGTATAGATGCAGGTATGTCCCAAAGCCGTAACGGTAGGTACGTAAGGGATGTGGACGTTATTTAAAGAATATCCTGTATTCAGAAGTCTTTTGAAACCATCGTTTCCATATTTACCGTAAAAACGGTACAGATAATCCCACCTCATCTGGTCTACAACCAGTCCTACGACTAATTTGGGTCTTTCTACTTGAGAGTTTTTGTTCTTCTGAGCATTGATTGTCATTACGGACAAAAGGGCTGCTGCCGCAATTGAAATTTTCCTAAGCATCTAGTAAATTTTTGTTGACCACAAATTTACGGGTTTTGAAAGTTTTGGAGTGTGAAATTTTATTTAAATTTAATCAAACCAAATACGCTTTCAGTTTTTATTATTTTATCTCATGTAGAAAAAATGTTTTTTATATCTAGGAATAGTTTAAGACCACTAAGTATATATGAAATGCAAGATTTATTGCATTAGAAATTTACTTACTTTTACAGCGATAATTAATAGTTTCATTTATGCGAAAGTATATTTCCTTTTTTCTTATTTTCATTCTCATTAAAACAAGTTCCCAAATCAATAAACAGCAATTAGTTGATAATTGGGCAAGGGTAAAATCCAGTATGCTCGACGGAAGCAGAGATCTTTCAGAAAGTCCTGAACGGTTTTTAATATGGAAACTTTCTGACAATAAAATTTGTGAATACATAGATCCCATATTTGAAGAGCGGAAAACATGCTTTGATATTAAAATAGAAAATACAAGTATCCGAACTTCGCCAAAAACATTCTATGAAATTGATAAGCTAACCAATGATACATTGGTTGTGATTGGCAGATCAGAGGGAATTACCAGCCATGATAAGATAAAGAAGATGTGGTTTGTACGAACGTCAAAATTCCAACATGAATATCTCAATACATTAAAGAATGACAGCATTGTAATAGCCACTCCATATTTTACACCTTCACTGAAAAAGAACATTTTCTCTGATGTTTTAGAGCGATCTATGACGAATAATGATCGTAATCTCAACATCAACGGAAATATTATAATCCATCCAAAGAAACAGAAGATCGATTTTCAATTTGAAAACCAAGATCAATCTAAAAAGAATTTAGAAAATATAGAATTTTTAAAATCAACTGTTGAAAAAAGTTATCATTTATGGAATTTGGCAGGTTTAGAAAAATTTGACCAGATTATAATTCCATATCGCATAGAAATTCAAATCAAGTATATAAATACATTTAAAGGTTCCACAATAAAATTTGCTTTTTTTAAAAGTGATCATAAAGATTTAAATAATATCCCTGTAACAATAAAAGATAAAATGCTGTCTAATGAAACTTACAATAAAGGCATGAACGCTCTTGAAAATCAGAAATTAGATAAAGCTATAGAACTATTTAATAAAGCATTTGACTTGGATAACACCAATATAGATGCGCTGTATAATACGGCTTCTATAAGCCTGAATAAAGAAGATGTGACTACAGCATGTACTGCTCTAAAAAAATTGAAAGACCTTGAACAAGCTGAAGGAACAAAACTTTTTAACGAAATATGTTCAAAAAACTAATTCATACCAACATCTAACCATGTGATCTTTCAACATTATGATTTTAGGCGTATACTGGTATTTTAAATTTCCCGAAAACTTATACCGTTTCCAGTTTTTTAAATTTTTCAAAGGAATTGGAGGCCATGCCAATAATCTTGCCGAACTGGAAGCCAGAATTTCAGTAGAGCATCCTGAAAACCTCATCAAAAAACTGGAGGAATTACATTTCCGTTTTAAAAGAATGTATCTAGATATTAAGATCAATGAAAACCAGTTATTGATTTCAACGGGTGACTATACCCTTTTTGATGAGCATTTTCAATTCGTCTCAGAGATAGAGAAGCTGCTGATTCTTGCCAATGCAATCCTGATTGACTCTTCTTTTGAAGTAAGATCAAGCAGAAATTTAAGACCGGAAAATGTAAAATATGAAACCATAGAACATCGGTTTATCCAAATCATCGGTTCAGATTTCAAAAAAGATAATGCCGAAAATCTTTCTATAAGAATTGATTGTAATCTCCCACTTTCCTCCAAAAAGGACCTTATTGATGATCTGACCCTCATATGCAGGGAAGAGAATATCCATGTTTTATACTATTTTGATCGGACCTTTAAAGATCAATGCAATCTGATGCTCGTTTTCACCAACGGAAGGCAGATGGAGAATGCAGTTCAGCATGTTTGCATTAATTCATTCGGAAGTAAGGTTCGTCAACTAACTGAAAAGTATCCGCTTCATTTCGGTCATTTCGGAGGTATGGAATACTATCCTTTACATGGGCCTTATATGCAATTGATGAAAGATGAAGAATATATTTTAAATAAAAATAAAACTTAATAATGATTAAATTCAAATACGTCATTTTATACGTTGAAGATGTTGAAAAGTCGATGAACTTTTACCAGAATACATTTGATACCCCTATAAAATTTATCACACCGGAAAAAGATTACGGAGAACTGATTACCGGAGAAACCAGTCTGGCTTTCGCATCCGTACATCTGGCCAGCTCCAATGTAAAGAAGGGATTTTTATCTTCCAGGTCTGAAGAAAAACCTTTCGGAATAGAATTAGGATTTACGACAGATGACGTAGAGAAACTGGTAGAAAAAGCCATTAAAAATGGAGCGCTCCCGTATGAAGATATCGCTGTAAAACCATGGGGACAAAAGGTAGCTTACATTAAAGATCTCGACAATTATTTGGTGGAAATTTGTACAGAAATTCAATAAATCACAATCACATTCTTTATTTTCATGGAAATAAAAAAATTAGAAAAACTGACTGAAAATCCTACACCAAACTGGGGACTTAACGGGTATAGCACCGACAGAATATTATCCATCTCCTTTGTTGAATACAGCGGTTCTTTTGAGTTTACATTAAGAGAAAAATCGCTGCATTACACCAAAGTCTGGGAAACCAATTCCAGCGATATAAATGATCTTAATGAAATCATAGAAAAAGGACATTCTTTCGGAGTTTTTGAAAATGGGGAACTCATGGGATGGATCATTGGTGAGCACAGGACCTGGAACAACAGTTTCTATATTGAAAATATACTGATCAGTGAAATGTTCAGAAGAAACGGAGCCGGACTTCAGCTCATTAAAAGTGCTGTTCGTGAAGCCAGAAATTTAAACTGCAGAATTATCGAACTGGAAACACAAAATACCAATTATCCGGCGATACAGTTTTACAGAAGAATGGGCTTCAGCATAACGGGACTGAATACAAGGTTGTACGACAATCCTGAGGAAACTGCTGTTTTTATGACTTTAGACTTATAATAAGTTTAATGATTGACAGAAACTATAAAACATATTGAATTTATTATTTTGTACCGAATGGTACAATTATATACCTTTGTCCCAGAAAATGAATCCCAATGGCAGGAAGACCTAAAATATTTGACGAGCGTGACGTGGTAGCAAAAGCCACTGAAGTTTTCAGAAACAAAGGCTATGATACAGCTTCTGCTGACGAACTGCTTCGGGCCATGGGCATCGGGAAAGGTAGTTTCTATCTTACCTTTAAAGGGGGGAAGAAAGAACTTTACGTCCGCTCGATCAGCCAGTTTTCAGACCATTTTTATCAAAAAATTTCGGAAAGCCTCACGGCATCTGAGAATAAAATCCAATTCCTCAAAAAGTTTTTTCTGAATCTGGCCAACACTTCTGAATGCGACAAAGAACCTGGTTGCTATTTGGGAAATGCTTTGGTACAGCTATCTGAAAAGGATGATGAAATAAAAAAGATCACAGCTCAAATGCTGAAAAAACTTCAGGTTTTGTTTGCTGAGACTATCAGAACCGCACAGGAAACCGGGCAGATCATTAGCACTGAAGATCCGGAAATTATCGGATGGCATCTCAGCAATCTATGGAACGGAATTCATGTGACAAAAAGGATGGAAAGCTCACCGGAAATATTGAAAAGCATTATTGAACTGAATCTTAAAATACTGGACTAAAATTTTTTACTCAATTCTGTACCAATTAGTACAGTTTAAAAATATCTAATCATTTAATAACAAAAAATATTATGAACATTACCAACAACACGATTTTAATTACTGGCGGAGGATCAGGAATAGGATTGGAAATTGCAAAAGCACTTCATGCAACCAACAAAATTATTATTGCCGGAAGAAACAAAGAAAAGCTTGATGCCGCAGCAGAGGGTCTTGACAATGTTTTTACCATTCAGGCTGACATCACCAATGGAAATGATGTAAACCGATTGGCAGAGGAAATTAAAGTGAATTTCGGTGGACTGAATATTCTGATCAATAATGCCGGACACGCCTATGCTTATACGCTTTCCGATACCTCCGACACTTACACCAAAGCTTCTGCAGAATTTGAAACCAATTATTTTGCCCCGATACGTCTGACAGAAAAATTACTTCCTTTATTAAAACAACAGGAAAATGCAGCTGTTGTGAATGTTTCTTCTATTGTAGCATTTGCGCCGGGTTCTCATGTCCCAACTTATTCTGACTCTAAAGCGGCTCTCCACTCCTATACAAAATTGCTAAGGTATGAACTGGCCAAAGACACCGCTGTTAAAGTTTTTGAGTTGATGCCGCCACTTGTCAATACGGATCTTTCAGCAGAAATCGGAGGCAGGGAAAATGGTATTCCGGCTTTAGAGGTAGCTGACAGTTTAGTACAAGGCCTGATGAATGATACCTTTGAAATTCGTGTTGGAAACACTGAAGTTCTATACAGCAATTTCTTTGCTGGCTCTGATGGTGCTTTTGAAATGATGAACCAATAGCTGGTTCCATATATCCAATCTTACTACTGCAGGGGAAGAAATTATTCTTTTCCTGCAGTTTCATTAATATGTCTCATCAAAAAGATCAATTTGCGACTTCTTTACGCTATTTAAATTATTAAATCTTTAAATAATAAACTACCCCGGGGCAGAGCCCCGAAGTATTAAAAGTCAAAAAGTGTAAGTTGAGCCTCATGCACTTTTTGATATTCTTTTTCTTTTCCTTGATTTTCTATATATTTTTTAATGACATCTTTGTTTCCATATTGACCTACTGTGTTTGCGTAATAACCACTTGTCCAAAAATTTCCACCCCAAAGCTTAGCTTTAACTTCAGGAAAACGTTTGAAAATCTCTTTAGCTGTGATACTTTTTACTTTCATACAAATTTCACTAATTGACAAATTTGGAACACTTTGTATCAAAAAATGAACATGGTTATCTTCATAACCAATTTCTAAAAAATGAATTTCATAGCGATGAGACAATTCAATACATATTTCTTTCAAGCCAGTTCCAACTTCTTCACTTATAACCGAATTCCTGTATTTCACAGGAAAAACAATATGGTAAAGAAGTAAGGTTTTATTATGTCTTTTCAAAATATGATCGTCCATAAATCAAAGCTACATCTTTTTATTCTTTTGAAAAACCATCCGTTTTTCAAACTTTTCCTCTTTTCACCCCGAGGCAGAGCCTCGAGGAATTCTTTAGATTAAACCCAAATTACGTGATAGAGATTTTTGTGTTAGGTCAATTGGGTAATCCCAAATTCCAGTAAACCACTTTCTTCTTTTTTTGGTAAGAGCAATTTTAAGTTTTAGGGTATGGTTTGTTTTTTCAAAATAAGCACCCACGGCAAATGTTCTATATCTGAGTGTGGATAAAGTTGTTTGTTTTTTTTTCCCTGAAGGACAACAGACGAAAAGCAGACATCATTAAGCAATCATAGAAAAAATAAGGGCTGCTTCTGTAGGGAAAAATCCTTTTAGATTAAAACTTTCAGCCTTTAACTCTTTAATCCTGTTTTCTGCATCGCCTCTGTTTCTGTATGTTCTCCAAACATCCGTTGCCGATTGCTGTTGGATGGTAATATAGGTGGAATAGCGATAGTTTCTATGAATTTCATCTTCTGGAAAAATGCTCAAAGTTCTTCCTGCCGCCTTTGGTCTTTGTGCTGTTTTTTGTCTAACAATGACAATTCTTCTCGGCTTTTCCCATGTTTTTGCTTGATAAAATTTGTCGCAAATTTCGATTCCCTCATCTATTCCTACCCAAAAATCCTGCCGGTCTATTAAGTGTTGTATTGGGTGATGAAAAAATTATTATTACCCATTACATTATTACTGTCGGTCACCATGTATTCTCAAGTGGGAATAGTCACCCCTTCCCCTGATCCATCTGCTATGCTGGATGTTGTTGCGTCTGACAAAGGTCTGCTTATTCCCAGAGTCGCTCTTACAAGCGCCACAGATCAAATAACAGTTCCCTCTCCGGCTGTGGGGTTACTTGTTTATAATACAGGAGCTGCAGCTTTAACCTTTAAAGGATTTCCTCAAAAATTTACTTCGGGGGTTCTTTACAGCGGCAACGGTACGATTACCTATTCTGTAACAGGAACCCCTGATTTCAGTTCTCCAAGTACTGCCACAATTCCCCTGAGCTTTTTAGGAGCTAATTGCAGTGCCATTATTGGAAATAACCGTTCTTTGTTTGCTGTAGGAAAAATAAAGAGCGCCAGAATTATAGTTCCGGCAACACCATTTATAACAAACGGAGGAACTCGAAATATGATGAATGGAAAAGCTACAAACAATACAACAACGACCAATAGAAAAGCAGCTTGCGAATTGGCAACAGCAATTGATCAATCAAAATTCATTTTTATTAATGGTTTAAGAATGGATTTCTTGGAAAGTGCTACCAATGGTAATGTAAGTCCAAAGTTTTTTAATACTTTATCAACTGATCTCACCTATAATGTATCGTCTCTTTCTACGTATGATGCTAATATACATGGTGCAAATACAATTAATAAGACTGGATATTATTCTTATTATATTGATGGTAAGATGATCTGGGATGTTCTACAGGAGATCAGGCAGAGTACGTAAAATGCAATGGTAACTTTTAATAACGGAGAATGGTACAACTGTACCTGGCATGCCACAAGAGATGTAGATAATTACTATTTCTACATGAGGGCACAAAGATTAAACTAAGATTCTAAACACACACAATGATAAGCTAAACAAAATTGCAAAAAGTGAAGTCCATCCCTTTCACAGTACTTTTTTAGAAGGACATTTTCATCAAATCAAGCTTTATATTGAAACTTTATTTGTAAAACTCACTTGATTAAATAATTGAAAATGATAAAACACAGTTCTGTAGGAGCCTTCACTTCTGCAATGTTTTGTTAAAACAATTTTACTATCTCTTTCAATTCATTTTGAAGAGATATTTTTTTAAACTCTGACTATAAAATTCAGGAAACAAAAGCTATAGCTAACTCATTATAAAATATCTTATCTTTATAAAATGAGTTATTCTTTAGATTTTCGCAAGCAAGTCTTTAATGTAAAAGCTGAAAATAATTTTAGTTTACGTGAAACAGGAGAACATTTTAATATCCCAGTGCGTACCCTTCAAAAGATGGAAGATCAGAATAGAGCCAAAAACGAAGCGAAACAAACCTGCTACAAAAATAGATATGGAAGCCTTAAGAAAACATGTTGATGCTTATCAGTATGAACGTGCAGAAGTATTTGGAGTGAGTCCTAACTGCATCTTATATGCCTTGAGACGCTTGAAGATAAGTCATAAAAAAAACGCTGATCCATCCCAAAGCTAACGATCAGGCAAGGGCTGAATTTAAAAAGCAAATATTCTTCTACGAATTTATTGATCAAAGGCCAATTATCTATCTTGACGAAAGTGGTTTTGCTATGGATGCTCCTAGACCCAAGGGGTATAGTCTGAAAGGAGCGAGATGCTATGGAGCCCAAGACTGGCATAGCAGAGGAAGAGTCAATGCAATAGGGGCGATTCATCGATTTAAAATGCTTAATGTTTATTTATTTGACGGAAATATCAATGCGGATGTTTTTTATTCATGGGTAACCCAGCAGCTCCTCTCATCACTACCCGAAAGAGCCGTAATTGTAATGGATAATGCCACATTCCATAAACGTTCTGATAGTATAGAGGCTATAGAAAGCAAAGGACATAATATTTTATTTTTACCCCCATACTCCCCTGATTTAAATCCTATAGAAAAGAAATGGGCACAAGCTAAAAGCATCAGAAAAAAATCAGGTGTGATCCTCATGAACTTTTTGCTAATTTTTTAACATGATAAAATATGTTGAGTTAGCTATAAAATAAAAGCCACCCAATAATCTGGGTGACTTTTGTGAAAATTGGTCTCTGAATTTTCTAATACGAACTGTTATTCTTTAATTGCTTTGAATACTTTAGATTCCTTTTCACTTTGAATCTTTATCATATATACCCCTTTGTTCAGGTTAGATACATTAATTGAACCCGTTCCTGCACCCAATTTTTTTGTCTCAATAAGTTGTCCTGTCATATTATAAATAGTTATCTCAGACTCATCATTAAGGTTAATAAATAAAATCTCTTTCATTGGAACAGGATAAATTTTAATCTCCGTATTCTTTTCATCAGTAATTTTTACTGATTTCTCCTGAACTTTCGCTTTTGCCATTTTAGCATTCACAAAACCATTCGAAGTAGATTCGGCTTCCCAACTTTCCGGAAGTTCGTTATTTAAATCAGAAGAAATTAATTTTAAATAAGATCCTTGCCCGTTTGCCTGAATTGGCCATGGTAAAGTACTGGTAAAGAATACATAATCAACCGTATTTCCTGATTGGTCTTTAAAAGTTATCGGCTCACCGGAATTACTCAAACTTCCACTTATCCATTGATATTTATTAAACTGATCAAATCCTGTAATCAATGCAGGATCTTTTACCAACATGATGGTTTGATTTGGTGAAATTTTTGTTCCTTTCGGAAATGTATAGCTAACAGCATCCGCAACAGCAAATCCTGAAACATCTAAATCTGATCCTCCTGCATTTGTAATCATTAAAAACTCTGCATCACCGTTGGATTGCGGTTTATAATTAATTCCCGTGATAACAAATTTCCCCGGATTTGCTTCTTCAACTTTAATGGTTTTTGAAAATTTTGGTCCCCAATTGTTTGTTGCGAAAGGACGTGTCACAATAGCATAAGTACCCACTGGCAAATTAAATGCACCATTATACAAATAGGCTTCCTGTGAAACTGCACCATCATTTCCCATCGGATCTGTTCCATTTAACGTATAATAAACCTGAGTTCCCGAATTTGGATTATTGATCTGGATATTATCTGTTTTTTTAATCGTTTCAGGTGTTGGAATTTCGTTTGCTAAAAGTGTATGTGCCATATTATATTCCAGCCACTTTTTTAAACTAAATGAAACTCTCTCCGGAACCTGAGCAACAATTCTTGGGCCGTCAACATTTTTCCATTGTTTATAAACATTACCTGTATACCCCATGTAAGCTGCATCCAGTTTATACAGTCTATCAAGCTCAGTCATTGTAGTCTGAATTTTGTTTTGCACGTGCGCCACAGACAAAGGCGCTCCATCTGTTCCTTCAAAATTCCCTGAAGCCGACCCTATATATTGTAAAACAGCATCTTTTACCAAAGTTTTAAATTCAAGATTTCCTGTTGTGGTATTCGTATTTGAGCCCATGAATTGTCCAAATAGACCTCCCGGGCCATTCATACTGCCTGCCAAAAGCCATTTGTACTTATAATTACCGCCGCCACCGAAAAATCCTCTTGCAGGCATTGATGTATCTGATGAAGAATAAGTAATTCCGCCAAAGAACGAACCATCCGTATCATTGATCATGAATTTAGCTTTTATCACATTAGGATCGGTGTTATGCATAATGGCAACCGCTTCGTTTTCGGTATCAGTAAACATAAACATCAACTGGAATTTGATTAAATCATCAACATCTACCACTTTTTTAAACTCCTGAAATTTCTTGGCTAATGCAAGATTTCTGATGTTATTCCATACAGTTTGGCTTCCGTCTCCTGCTTCTACAATTCCGCCTGTAAAATATCCGTCCTGTAGATTTACTTTAGTATAATTATTGTCATCATCCCCAAAAACTTCCTCAAGATTATTTGCGTTAAAGTCGTTTCGCATGGTCTTTAAACCCCGGTATTTCCCGTTGACAAATAGGTTGACATACCGTGTATTTAAGGCATATTTCCCCATTTCCTTCTGCAAATTCATTGATATTTTTTCACTAAATCGCATGAAACCAATATTATAAACATTTCGGGAAGCGTTATCCTGGCCTTGTTTCAATTCTAATGACTGAATTTTACCCGGGTTTTCAAATGCATCGCTCGGATAATCATCAAAGAACTTATAATTGGCTTTTTTCACCCCCGAATCTGAATTAAATTTAAACTTAAGATTAGGATTATAAAAACCAACACTCTCCTGCCCGAATTTTCTCGTCAAAGAGTTACTAAAGAAGTTATTTCTTCCGCTATACACATTATTATCAATGTATTCTACAGATGCTTCTGCCCATATTGTACTGGGTTCAGAATTGGTTGTGACAGATACAATAGGAACTTCGCCAATCGCCTGTGCATATTCAGCTGCAGTAATATTGGATTTATAATACCATTGCCAATATCCGTCAGCTGTAGTTTCGTTGGCATAATTATTTCTCAAAACATACGTATGGGCAATCACCCCTGAGTTGTTTCCGCCGGCATCATAAGCATACACTTTTACTGCTGAGGTTTTGCTGATGGTAAGCGGAGCGGTGTAGGTTATTCCTACCGTTGCAGATGGAGTTTTTCCATCTAAAGTATATTTTATTGTGGTTCCGGGTTGCCCAGAAATGGTCAGATCAAATCCGGAATCATAAACCCCTCTTGTTTTACTGAAACCTAGGTCAAGACGTTGTTTTCCATCAGTATTTGAAGTATTGTAAGTAGGTTTAATAAAACTGGATAAACTTCCTGTTCCATTGGGTAATCTTCCAAAAGACTGATTAAAAGGTATATTTTGATACGTTAAAACATCCTGTTGAAGAACATTTCCGTTTACTTTTCTTGAAAGATAAATGGTTTCTCCGTCGGAGCCCAATCCAAAATTCAGATGATTATTTCCTTTGGCAGGATCGCTGTCAGCGATAAAAGTTGTAAACCCTTTGGCGGGAATATACATATCTTTTAATTCGCTTAGCGTTCTGTTTCCATTTTTATCGGAAAGATAAACTCCGCTGTTCTGATCTTTAAAATAAACCGGATAATCATGATCATTATAAAGCTCGATCCAGTCGGTATCTTGGCTCAGAGTACCTTCTGATGACACCTCGTTAATATAAAGTTTGGTCATATTCGCAGGATTGGTTTCTATCCCTTCAATCACAGGACCTGTGTTATTATTTAAATACTCAATGACCAATCTTGGCTGATAAAGTTCTGAACCGTTTCTGGAATACACATTTGCCCCTCCCGATTCTGATTCCAATTTAAAGGCTAATGAGCTGCCAGACTGCCAGCCATTGATTCTTACCTGATCAACCAGATTTCGGAGATTTGAAGTTCTGTATTTAGAGTTTGACACCCAATTTCCCGTATTCCAATCTACAAAAATTGATGAATAATTACGTTTTGTCATATTCTCTACTGTATTAGTATACACCAAAGCATCTGAATTTTCAGAAGATATCTTTACTTGTGCATTTGTACTGTTTCCAAAAGCATAGAATTCAATATAAGCATCAGTAACGTACGCATGATCAGGAAGCTGAATATTTTCAAAGCGAATACCTGTAGTTTGTGGTACAACTCCGGATTTCCCTCCCAATTCCAAAATTCCTCTTGCCAGATTCATTCCTCCGGAAATAAGAGCCTGTACGGCATCATTATTTCCATTGGAAACATATTGACGAACGGTTTCATCCTGAGGAACCGGACCTACACTTGGTCCTGCCCCATTACTTTTATATTCAATAACCAATTTAGGCTGATAATTAGGAGATCCTTCTCTGGACCAGGCTGTGGCATTTCCTTGATTTCCTTCAATTTTAAAAGCAAGCGGCTGCCCGGACTGCCACCCGCTTAACCGGTTCTCATCTATGATTTCTTTTAAATCAATACTTTTATATAATGTGTTTGCCGATGTCCAGGGAGAGGTAATCCACTTGGCTTTACGTTGAGAGTAGTTTCGTCCTGAAATAGTACTGTTTGCGATTGTATAAGCTGCAGAATTACCCAATTCTGTGCGGAAAACAAGCTCTGCATTATTAGCATTGATTCCGTAAGAATACAATTCGATGTAAGCTTTTGTAATTTGAGCATCGGCAGGAATCTGAACATTTTCAAATCTTAATCCTGTGATTTGAGGGGTCAATCCGAATTTCCCGCCAAATTCTAAAATTCCTTCAGCCAAAGTTGTATTTCCATTCGTCAGAAATTGCTCAGCGTCATTATTTCCCGAAGAAATTAATGTGGTAACAGTAGTTGTCTGCGTGGAATAATTGATGACCAACTTAGGTCTCATTCCCACTGCTGCAGAAAATGATTTTACAGTAAATGCCCCTTGTCCGCTCCCTTGAATACGAAATGCAATACTGGCATTATCAATAGCAGCAGGAAACATTTCACTGAATATGTTTTTCAGATCAGGAGACTGATACTTTTGATTGATCACACATCCTGAAGTGATCCATTCTGCAAAACCGTTGGAATATATCCTTGATTTTAAATTTAATCCCGTTGAAGCAGCGGTCGATGTTGGATATGCGGGTGAGCTTCCTATTTCTCCGGTGATTTTCATTGTTGTGGAGGCTGTACTTGCTTCATCTCCGTAAAAAACGAGATAAACACTGTTAATAATCGCATCAGACGGTAACGAAATTCCATCAAAGCGCAAAAATGTTTCCTGCAACGTGGCTCCGTCTTTTCCTGCAAGCTCTAAATCTGAACTCCAGAAACTCGCGGTGTTATTATTCAAAATTTCAACATCATTATTCTGATTGTTGACTTCCATCTGAAGTAAATTCTGTGAAAAAATCAACGCAGGAGATCCAACGAGAAGTAAAAACAGTTTTGTTTTCATATTTTAAACTTTAGTTTTAATTATTACAAAAAAACCGCCAGTGATGACGGTTTTAGTGTTTTTTTAGAATAAATTAGTGAATAGGTGCATTGTGGATAGCCCATGCAAAAATATTTCTCCAAAGATCATACGTAGCAGCATCTGTATTAGCTCCGCTTTTATCTCCAAAAATAAATGCTCCTTTATCATTTCCTATTCCAAGATTGCTTGTAATATCAGCATACAAATATCTTCTCGTCCCATTAGATCCGAATACCACTCCATTGGTGGAAGTTACATAAGCTGCATTGGCACCTTGTGTAGCAATTGAAGAAGGGGTAACTGCCGGAAGCGTATATCCATCCGGAGAAACCAAAACCTGAGGCAGTACGTTTGGATAAATATTAATTGTACTTGTAGTTCCCGTTTCAATATAAAATCCTAGACCTTGAGCAAATTGAGTTTCGTTAAGTTCGTCTCCCTGATCAATTACAATTCCTTTTCCGGCTTTGTACCAGTCATTCAACACAGCAATTGTTCCACTGTTAGATTCCGCACTTGAACGTCCGTTTAAATATACGATTGATGCTGTTTTTAATTCATCACTTAAATCTGCAATATTTGTTGGGCTCACACATACAATCTCTATGCTTGCTACTCCTGCAATGGTCTTAGCTTGAGCCGAAGCAAGCCATGCCCCTGTTTTTGCTGCTGCATTACCTGAGATATAGTATCCACACCCTGAAATAAGCCCTGTATAATAGTTTGTTCCTGTAATATTTACAATTTTTAACACAGAAGTTGCTCTACTGATGAAATTCACCGGAACATTACATGTTACGCCGGAACTGCCTATAGATGAGATATTAGCATTGTATGTCCCTGTAGAAGGAGTTCCTGCTAAAGAAGATGGATACAGACTTACAATCTGTTGCCCAATATTAACAAAAGTACCCTGTGCTACAAAATTGACTCCGTTGACTACAGTGGAATAGCTGTATGATCCCAGAGCTGTTACCCTTACTGGAATATCAATATGAACATTTTGATTGGTGACAGGTTCATCAATATTATAAACACCCACCACTTTAATAGTATTACAGTCAGTAAATATTACAGTCCCTTGTTTTTCACCACAAAACTGTGCCCAACCCCCTGTAGAATTAGAGCCGTTCCAATTCCAGACATTGTAGCAGTTGGTCTCTTTATTGTAAATAGTGAGGCCATTTTCCTTTTCTCCGGGGTTGATATCATTCCTTTCCGTAGTCGTATATCTCTGAATCAAAAGACCATTGAGTTTATCGGGATTAGAACTGTTTTGATCAATACGCTCAGAGATATGTAATCCTGTTTTCGGGTTCGGGTTGGGTGTATTAATACCTATCTGTCCAAAGGTTATCATACTTAGAAGGGAAAAGGTTGTAATAAGTTGCTTTTTCATCATAAATTATTTTAGTAATTATATTATTTAGTCATAGTTATATCAGCCTGAACTAGGTAATAGTTCAGAATTATAATGGTGAATGGAAAAATGAGTATGATGGATATCTAAGTAAATTGATATCCGGAAAATTGATTTTTATAGCTTTTTATAAAAACTTGTTTGGGCTATAAAAGAGTCGTGAAGAAATTGATTTCTTTCAGAAGTTTCATTTTTTTTCATCGTGTAATTTCAAAATTTTGTATTTCAATACTTATGAGATAGCTAGGACATGACATCCCAGCTAATTTATGTAAGGCATTTGTGTTCAAAAATTAGAATCATAATTCCAATCGTGAAAAATTGAATGCAGTCCATTACACTAAATTTTATACGATTGTTAATTCTAAAATTGTGTTGCAATATTAACTCAATATTTAAATTAGTTTAGAAAAAAAAGACCCTCACTTACACTCAACACACCCTCAATTTGATTTAAAACACACAAAATATACATTAAATGATAAATTAGACAAATAACAGGTTAATAGGTATTTAAAAGGAACAAAAGATCTGGTGGCATTGCGACCTGTCCCAGTGCAGACAAAATTATTCTCCGGGGCTCTTTACCGGATGAAAGCCTTTTGAAGAAAATGACCTCCGAAAATCAGTTTTCTTCCTGGCAATATCGCTATTATACAGACCAGAAATTCGAGGCAGAAGAGCGCACCGAATATTTCAATTTTCAGAAGAATAATGACAATCCGGATCCTGTCATCAAAAGAAAACGTATTATTATCTGAGCGGTCTTCCAGTAGGTTTACTTCTCCACAATGGCTGTGCTGCCAAGAAAATACCTTCCGGGCAATATCGATTCAAAGAGGACCTTTTGTCGGAAATAACCGATGCTCCTGCCAGCCTTGAGCCCAAAACCGAAAGGTATACTTATGACACAAACAAGAACCTGGTACTGATGGAAGATCTATGGAACGGGCAAAAAGTAAGCGAGCTGGAGATGATTTATGATAAAAAAGGGTTTCTAACTTCCATACAACGGAAATCCGATGCAATGGATATGGTTCAGTATTTTCAAGACCGCACGCTGTGGTTAACCTATACCTTTTACTAGACCTGTTGTTTCATCTTCTACCTAAACAGACTTAAATTTTCGCTATATCCTTGCCTGCATAAGGTGGAAAAACGTCCAATTCCAAATTCGGATTTCCTATCAGCACCGCTTTTGTATTGCTTAAAACATCAAACCCTGCTTTGTCGTAATACTTGCCTACTCCTGCATAATAAAATAGTTGGAAGAAAAATCTTCCAACTATTTTATTTTATACATTATTATACCATTAAAAAGAAATAAAACTGAAGATCTTGTTTCTAGTGCTTCAGTTTTTTCTACACGCGCATTCGTAATGCTCGTTGAGGTATACAATCGATTCCAGGCAGAGTTCCTGTAATACAGATATATCGATATCGGAAAGTTTTTTTATATAGATACAGGCTTTGCCCATTTTGAATTTCCCCAGATTGGCTAATAATTTTTCGCTTTTTTCGGTTCCGGAATAAACGTAGAGTGAGAATGCCGCTTTTCTTGGCGAAAATCCAAGAATGGGAGCATCACCTTCATGCCCGCTTGCATATTTGTAATGATAATTACCGAACCCAATAATCGTTGGCCCCCACATTTTGGGTTCAAAGCCGGACCATTCCTGCATAAGCTCTATAAGCCGAAAACTGTCGTTTTTCTTCTGCTCACTGTCAACATATGAGTTGATAAAATCCACTACATCTACTCCGGTATAGTTCGTTTTGGTCTTTGCCATTGCTCAGGTTTTTTTGATTATTGTCTTAAAATCTTTTCCATCTTTTTACCCTTCGCCAATTCATCAATTAATTTATCCAGATACCTTGCCTGTTTGGTTAGCGGGGTTTCAATTTCCTCAATACGGTAGCCACAAATGACTCCGGTTATTAAATGTGCGTTGGGATTCAATGTGGCTCTTTTGAAAAATGTTTCAAAAGTCACTTTCTCGTCGATAAGTTCCTGCAGTTTTTTGTTATCAAATCCGGTCAGCCATTCTATGACCTGATGCAATTCTTCTATAGTCCGGCCCTTGCTTTCCACTTTTTTGATGTAGTGCGGATAAACAGATCCAAATATCATTTTAGCAATACGCTGATCGTGTTCAGGTGTTGTTTTCATATCCTGATTTTTATTTTAAATAGGATGAATTAGTCGTTAATGACCGGTTCCACCAGCTTCATCAGCTTTTCCAGTGATTCCTGCCAACCTAAATAACAAAATTCTGCAGGAATCTGTTCCGGGATTCCTTCCTGTGTGATCTTGATTTCTGTGCCACACAATACCTCTTTCAGCCAAACGGTGGTTGTCATTTCGCCGGGAAGATTCGGATCTTCAAATTTGTCTGAATATTTAAGCAATTCGTTGGGTTTTATTTCCAGATACTGCCCTCCAAAAGAATGACTCTTTTCAGTAGTGAAATTATGAAACGACATCCGGTAGCCTCCGCCCACTCTGAAATCCATTTCGTGTACGGTACACAAAAACCCATAAGGCGGCAGCCAAAACGTCATTGCATTAGAATCGGAAAATGCCCTGAAAACCCTGCTAACAGGAGCTTTTATTACTCTGTGGAAACTTACGGTACTTGTTACCATAATTTTATTTTTTTTAGGTTAAACTTACTCTGTCTTTTCTGTTAGTTTATAGATAAATTCTTCTATTTCCATTTGTCATGCATTGTCAAAAAATTGGTCCGTTCCGATTTTAATAAAACCATTTTTTTCTAAAACTTTTTGCGACCCCAAAATTATCAAATGCGACCCGCCCAAAAATAGGTCTAAAAGTTTAAAAGGTCATTTTTTTTTAACTTATGTTTAGGTTTCTATGTTTTTTAAATTCACTCGGGGAATTTCTTATTTAGGTCTAAGTCGATAAGCATGCTTTACTTTATTTATGCGACCCTTATCCAAAAAACTCTATAGTCCGGAACCAAGCATTTTTATCCAAATAGGTTTATAAACAGGATTCTTAATTCCCTCTGTATGGTACGGGTTATTATTACCCTTCTTTTGTTTCAAAAGTGGTTGGTCTAGCGCAAAGACATTATCGGCAGGTATATGTAATGCTTTGTTTATTTTATCCAGCTGTTTAGCAGCAACTTCCTGTACATGATAAGTTGCGAAAACATTTTCCGGGCGTGTTATTAATTTTTTAAAATACCAGCCAGCAATTTTTTTCGTTTTTGAATCGCTGTAATCCCAACCGCCGGAAAAGCTGATGACTCTTGCTACCGACTCATGCTGCGCAATAAATTCAGCCATTCCTCCACCTTGCGATTGACCGGCCAAGGCTATATCGCTCCAAACAGGTTTGCCTGTACTTTGATTTAAGTATTGAGACCAGAAACCTTCTTTATCATTTTTCGACAAATACTGTAACAAATTTATCAAACGAGGTACAATAGCATCTTGAGACTCATCCGGAATAGATAAGAAAACAGTATCACCATATATACGTTTTCTACGAAATTCAGCAGCACAATCAATATCTTCACTTAATTTGTTTCCCACACATACCTGTGAAACACCGGGAGTACTAATAAAAGAAAGTGCAATAATCCTATATCCTTGATCCAAAGCTGTTTTGAAAAAGGTTATTGGAACATTATTAGTCGATCCATTAGTACCCGTAAGCCATAACAACACCTTACTATTTTTAATAGCCCTGTCGTAATAAACAACATGCACACTGTCCCAGTTCCGTACAGTGGGATCTGCTTCGCTAGGTCTTACTTTAAGTATTTTATATCTGGCAAAATCAGCAGAACGGTTTATACTTTGTGCTGTTATACTTATAACAGGATTTACAACGAGGACCAATAAAATAATTGGTAAAATGATTGAGAAAAAAATCTTTTTTTTCATTCGTATTTAGTGTTAAAAATTAGTATACTAAGTTATATAAAAGTACTATACACTTCGAAAATCCCAAGATAAAATCTGAGCATGCGCAATGTGGTATTAAATATTGAAATCTCCAGATTCTGTTTCACAATAAATGGAAACTCTGTACACCTCCCCTTACTCGTAACAATCCCAGCTGATCTAAGATCCAAAGCATTCGATATAGTTAAAAAGATACTTACTCCCAAAATAAAAACCCTGTAATTATTTAAAATTAAAGGGTTTAAATGCCTTTCAAGCGTTTTTGAAATCAGTGCAACCTGAATTAAAGGTCATTTTAATTATATCCAGGTATTTTTTTTTAAGAAATAACTATAAATGTCTGCCAAATTTTAAATAATAGATTATGTTTAGCTTTGTTTAAAAAAACTGGATACAGTTTTTGGTGTAAAGACTCGTAGAACTATTTAACATTATAAATCTTCTTCCATCTTGCCACTGTATTTCTACTGAGCTTAAACTCCAAAGCCAATTGTGTATTACTCATATCATATTTTATCTGATAATGAAGTAATTCAAGAATAGAATCTTCATCATACGATCTCCCCTGCCGTGTAACGATCTCGTTTACTGTTTGTTTTGAAATTAATTTATTGAATTTGATGATGTCAATACTCCTTTCCAGTTTTGGAACTGTCATATAATCTTCTAAACCTTTAAACTTTATAAGATCCTCATATATTTTCTGATAATTAGGTGTTTTCATATCATAAGTATTTAATGTTTTCTTAACCATTTGTAAATTGTAGTCCTTGGAATGTTATACTCTTCCATAATTTCTATTACAGACTTTTGATTGGTAGAAACTAAGCTTACCAAAAACTCCTTGATCTCTTTAGTGTAAATATTTTTTCTAAATATTATATGTCCATTAACTTTTTTTGTCTCTTTATTCCTTTTGGTATGGGAGATACCGTCATATAACAAAAGATGAGTCACATATAACCTAAAGAAGTCATATTCTGCCAGTTTGCACCATTTAAGAAGAATAGCCGTGTCTAAACTTTTTTGGTCATACATTTTGGTGATCTCTTCTTCGTGCATCTTGAAATATTTACAAATACGATCAATAGATATTTCCTGCTCCTTTACCTGTTCTTTTAAACAGTTTCCTATATGTATGTCTTTAAAATCTATATCCATATTATTGAAGATTAGTTTTTTTAACATGCTTTACTATCCACCTGTAAACCATCCATTTATAAATAGTTCTCTTGGATATATTGCTTTCTTTGGAAATTTGTGAAATGCTTTTTTGTTTAGTATCAATTAACTCTAAAATAAAATTTCTTATTTCTCTTTTGTTGAGGTGCATGGGATTATTTATTATACTTTAGAGCCGTTTAGAGTAAAAGTACTACCAGGTAATACTGTATTAACCCCTGCATTCCAGGCTTGAGAATACATAACGTTTGACAATATCAGTAAAGTCGCAAATAATAAATTTTTCATGTAAATTAATTTAAAATTTTCACTAGGGTTTCCAGAAGGACCATACCGTTCCATTAAAAATAGCCAGCTGATGTTTCACATTATCATACACGATCATCCCAGCTGCAGGATTGATGATATTCAAATGCGGACTATCTACTTTTGGGAGTATCATTGCTTTATTGGTATCTGTTAATACCAAAATCCCTGAGGTGCCATCTGTGGCAGCATTTATGCCTACTGCTGTTTTTGCAGAAGTTTGCTCCACAAGCGCATCTTGTAATGTAGTATTCACGATACCTGTATTATCTATGCTCAGATCAAACCAACTTCCGTTTTTTCTATATTTTACTTTTTTATCGGTAATGTCATAAATCATTGTCCCGTCTACAGCACCTGTTACTGATCCTGCAGAAGTTACCCAGGGCAATAATAACCCCCTATTGTCCATCCCGAATTCCAATGAAACTGAAGAATTGGTCACTGAATTTTTGCCTATTGCCACCTGTGCAGAAACACAGGCGCAAATAATGATAAATATTGATATAAACGTTTTTTTCATTTTTGAGATTATTATGAGTTAAAGTAGTATTAATAATCAGGGCAGGCTTGTGTATTAAAGCACTGCCAACTAAATGTCATTCCATTATCTACTGTCGTATAAATTTTCAGACAATCGGCTTCTTCATCGTAAACCATCATTCCTTCAACAGGAATAGCAATAGCATTAACCTGTGCTGTCGTAGGTATTCTGTTGACCACAAATCCTTTGGTCTTAGCTTCCAAAGCCGTCCATGCTCCTTTTCTAACCATTGGCCAGTTACCGCTGTTTACACCTGCTCTTCCTAATGCTGTTATACCATACTTTGTGTCTAATACAGTTCCAGTCAATGTGGCCGGTTTGTAGCAGAAACAGCCTGAGCTTACGGAAGCATTCTGAGAATCTCCTATTCCTTGTCCTGTATTTCCAACAATTGTAGGAATTCCATTTATGTCAACACATACAGAACCTGCACATAAATTTTGATTAGAAGCCGAAGAACCTGTTCCTACAGAAAGACTACCTCCCGCATTAACTAATTGGGATAATGTAATATTGGCTGTTCCTTCTAAAGCATCGAGACATCCATCATTATCTGAATCCAGGTCAAGATGATTTGGAATACCATCTCCATCGGTATCTATCGTGGTACATGTTTGCTGTCCATCTAAAAACACATCAAAACTATAAGCCCAGACATCTGCTGCTATTCTTAATTCCGCATTTGTAATTGTTGAAGCGGTTTGATTTGCACCACTAAAAGAAGTTGCATCCGGAATAAATACAATCTTCCTATCTGCATCCCGGGCAAAAACTGCTTTACCGTTAGCATCCACCATTGCTGTTTCATATGTTCTGGTTAAAGAAGCAATAGTCATTTGTACAGTCCCGGACTGGTTGAAAGTATTTTCCGGCCAATAACCGTTAGTAAAAACAGCATCCCCGATAGATCCATAAGGAACATCTGTATTTAAATTATTATTCGTGATCTGATACCCGTAATCGGTTGCATTGTTCTGCATTACAATTACTCCTTTATTGTTGTTGTCAGACCATGACAATATTCTGGTATTCACTGCCGTTGAAAGCTTGTCTACCGAAGTTTGTGCATCAGTCGCTGAAGATCCTACATAGAATACATCTATATTATTGGCCAGCAACTGGGCTTCAGTAATAGCTGCTTCGGTAGCATACGGTACAAACGTAATCCCTGAAAATTTATTATAAGTCCCTGTGGAACTAAAATTAGCCGTATTGCTTAGCATATTCATCATTAATCCGGTTGTCCCCACGGTAGTATTTAAATATCCTATTCTTAAATTTCTTCCCAATCCGCTGCAGGTATTACCTTCATTCGTATCCAAAATACCATCATTATCATCATCCATATCCGCGGCATCAGGCAGAATATCCCCGTCACTGTCTAGGCATTTCCTGATCGTATTATCCAATGCATGAGGGTCATACGTGCTTAGATAATCCGGAATCCTGTTTGTATTGGCATCCACAATATCTGCCAAACCATCGCTATTAGTATCTGTTGCCGTACCAGCAGCTGAAGTAAAGGCAAAGTTAGGAGTTAAAGAAGTTGTTGCTCCCGATTCCAAAGCATCACTGCAACCGTCCCCATCTGAATCAAGATCCAAATGATTTGGGGTACTATCTCCATCTGTATCTACTGTCGTGCATTGAGGAGCAACAAACCTGTCAAAGAAGTAGGTCCAGGTATCTGCAATTGCCTTTTGGTCATTTGTTGTGGGAGTGACCATACCAGATTCTGTATTGTATATCGTGGCATCAGGGAAGATCAATAAATTATATCCTCTGTCTGTAATCACTACAGGTCTCAAATTCGCGTCGGTCATCAGAATATCGAATGGTCTGGTACTGGACTGAATGGTCATCTGAATTGCTCCTGACTGATTCAGGGAAGACGTTGGCCAATACCCGTTGGTGTAGGTATTCGTTCCTATTGTTCCCGAAGGCGTGTTGGGATTCACATTATTATTGGTAATGGTATACCCGTAATCAATAGCATTATTCTGAAGGGCAAATATTGATTTGCTGTTATTCTGTGCCCAGGTGATTAATCTGGTGTTGAGAGCTGTAGATACCTTATCTGCACTGGTGGTGGCATCATTAGCTGAAGATCCAACAAAAAATACGTCTATAGTATTGGCAAGTAAACTTGCTTCAGTAATGCTTGCTTCAGTGGCAAAAGGAACCAGGGTAATCCCCGTAGTTTTATTATAAGTACCATGGGATCCAAAATTATTTAGATTTAATAATAAATTGGTTGCTAAACCATTGTCTCCTACACCACTGGCTAAATATCCTACCCTGATATTCCTGTTAATTTTTCCACAAAAATCTCCTTCGGAAGTATCTAATACTCCATCATTGTCATCATCTATATCAATGGGGTTGGGAACACCATCGTTGTCTGTATCAATACACAGGTTTTGATTGTTATTATTGGCATATTTTGCATAGGTGGAAACGTAAGAAACTTGTCCGCTGTCTGCACTGGTTTCCACAGCATTCGCCAAACCATTGGTTCCATAAGGTGCAGGCAAAACGCTAATCGTTTTATTGGAAGTCGCTCCTCCTTCATATGCATCCGGACAAGTATCACCATCACTGTCCGTATCCAAATGGTTAGGGGTTCCGTCTCCATCCGTATCCACACTGCAAATTCCGGATTTCGGATGTGCTGAAGGGGTATAAACCGTTGTTGTTGAAAGAAGGGATGAGATTTCGTGTATTGCTGCGGTACCCGCTGTTACAGAGGTTGCATTACCTGCAGAAACAGTTCCTATATACCTGATCTGGTAATATAGATAAGGGGTTGTTGAAGTATTGGTAAAGACTGGATTGGTACCGGCTATACTAATTCCGGCGCCTGTTGTAAGAAGCGTATAGCCAATACCGTCATTGGAGCCGTATAATTTTGCAAAACCACTACCCGCCATTCCATTAGCGGCTTGAGTTACTGCCACCGATTTTAGAATAACCGGAGTTGGGTATTGCACCGTAAATATAGCTGACCCTGAAGTGATGGCCTGTAATGCTGCAAAATTATACGCAGTAAGTGTAGTTCCATCATTGGTGTTATCATTATATAACAATGGAATATTAGTACCGGCAGCAGGATCTCCGACTCCCCCATTTAAAGGAGAGATAACAGAAACTATTCTATTGGCTTCATATACCGTATAAAAACAGTCCGGTGATTCTTCTGCATCCGGAACACCATCATTATCATCATCCAAGTCACTGACATCCGTAATGCCATCACTATCTGAATCCTGAGCTTTTACTATATGTGTTCCAATGGAAAGGAATAAACATATGGTAAAAAAATTAATTAAAAGTTTTAGTTTTTTCATTATTCTTACTTATTGGATATGCTATTTTTATTACTTAATGTCCGTGATTGATATGACGGCTTTTCCTTGTGTGTTGTACTTATGTTTTTAATAAAAAAGTCACGCTTTATTCACTAGGAATAAAAAATATCTTTTTGAATATCTTAGTTTCTATTTATTATTTTCTAATTGTTCGCTCTTTTCCCTTAATATTTTCACTTCTTTACTGAGCTCAAACACATAGAGATATAGTTCTTCTATTTTTTCAAGATTTATTTCTGAGGCCCGGTTTAGGATTATGCCTCCCTGACCTTCTACATCAGAAGCAGACGGAACTCCCGGTAGATGTTTATTTTGGCGCGTGAACTCTTCCACTTCGTCTAAACTCATCATCTTATAAGAAGGGTTTAATTTTGATGCCCCTTCAAAATGTTTTTCAAATACATAATCCGGGGTAATTGTTCCGGAGGCTAGAATGTTACCCATTACATGTAGTTTTTGGGAAGGAGTGGTTGTTCCGATCCCAAAATTACCATTGGTTGCCAATATTGCTCTGTTGTTATTCGCTCCAAAAACCAAAGGTCCCGACGATGAATTGGTTCCAATGAAAAGTTCAGTACTTCCGGTAGATAGCAGTCTGGAAGTACCATCAGTTAAAAGCTCCATATCCAATGTCCGGCTGGAGTTAATCAATGCTCTAATTAATGAGTGTCTACTCCCTCTGCTGATAATCCTTGTACTACCCGGCACTGCAACATTAATATCAAATGCTATATGATTATTTACATTACTGGTCCCATTCTGGAACCACAGCATTTTATTATTGGTTGAAACCATCCTGTTACCTGTAAGAGTACCATCGGAATTATAAATATTGACTCCCTGAGGAAGGGTAACGGCACTTGAGGATACTCCATTCACAGTAGTCGTCAATGTATTTCCTGAAACCGTATTGTTCACCGTGTTCACGGCTGTAGTAGCTGAAGCTATTCCATTGACTGTAGAGGTAATGGTATTTGCTGTACTGGTCAGGGAATTGGTAATCGCCACGTTTCCTGCAGAATCTCCTGTTTTTATCCATTTTGACCCGTCGTTGTAGTATAAACCCGGAATAACATCAGATACGGTAGCCGTATTGTATACCATCATTCCTGCTACATGGGTACTGAGAGGTGAAGGACTGGCTGTAGAACTCAAAGCTATACGGGTATTGAGAATCCCTTTATTGGTAGACACAACATCCAATGCTGCATCCATATTGGGCGTTGGCGTGTTTATGCCAATCTGAGCCAATGAGAAGGTTGAAATTAGGAAAATTCCTAAAGAAATTACATTTTTTTTCATTGTGTATGTTTTTAGAATATGTGTTTAATCAAAAAATAAGAAGGAATAGATAAGATATATCAGTCCCAACTTATGACTGATTTGGATAATATATACCCGTATAGGTATGGGTAAGTGTTAATTTTTTTTCATATTAGTGTTGTGTTTCTTATGAGGCTGTCAAAATTTTAAAGAAAGTAAACCTGAAATTTCATATGGTATAAAACCTGGTTTCCATAAAGCTTCAAACCTCTTTTTTCATCAATATCTCAATATCTCAGTTGTAAATCAATAGAAATATTCCCGTGAAAGCAAAAACAAGGGGTACCAACGGAGTACTTCAATATGTAACCACCTATTAATCAGTCGTCAATATTATTACGAAACCACAGCACCATATCATCTTTTGCAGGAACAGATAGCCTTTTTCTCAGATTATATTTATTATTTTTTATAGTTTGAACTGCTTTAAAAGTATATTCTGCAATATCTTTTGTATTAAATCCTAAATATATATAAGCACATAGGATGAGTTCTGAAGTTCTAAGGTTAGGATTAATTTTCAGTATTTTTTCACGAAATTCCGGATAGATTTCCTGAAACCTACCCCAGAATTCAGGACTATTTTCTTTAACCAATTGGATGATCTCCTCAAATGATTCATTTATTTTTTGTTTTAATACCTCCACTTCTTTATCTTTTTGCACCATCATTATTTTCTTCTCTTTGAGTAAAAAGCCTCTCTTCTTATTTTTCCTGTAATAAAAGAACCCTAATGAAGAAACAGCAATACTGATTATAAAAATTCCACCGATGATATAATATAAGTTTTGTCTGGATGATTGGTTTTGCTGTTCCTCCTCTTCTAAGAATTGAACTAAAGAAATATCTAATACTTGTTTTTGAATTGCATTCAGGCTGTCATTTAGGGGGACATATTTGGCAAGATATTCTTTAGCTTTCTTAGGTTCACCCATACTGTCATAAGAATTGGAAATCATTTGGTACAGTGTCCTCATGTCTTCCTTTCTTTTCATTTTCGTATAAATGTCAAGCGATTGCTGATAATATTCTATGGCTCTTCCATAGTCCTTTTTTACAAAATAAACATTCCCCATTCCCCACAGAACAGATCCTTTTTGATACTTAAGATCCGGTTGGGTAATGGCTTTATTCCATGCTTGCTTTATGTAATATTCTGCAGAATCAAGTCTGTTATTATCGTTGTGCCAAAAGGATATTTTTCCAGCATTTATAGGACTAGGTTCAATTTTATATGCTTTATGAAGATAATAAATAACAGAATCCGGAAACTTAGTAACTACACTATTTGAAATTGCTTTATAGCTGTAGGCATAGCTAAGATAATAATTCGGAGCATCTTTTACTCTGCATCCATAATATATGGCTTTGTTAAAGCATTGGTTTGCTTTTTTATAAAACCCCAATATCTCATAATTTCTGCCATATTCTACATAAAGTTCAGATAATAACCTATCATCCTGCTTTACATAATCTTCTTTTTCCGCCAGTTTCAGAAACTGCAGACTTTCTTTATTATTCCCTATTGAAAGTAAAGTATTGGCCATCTGTATGTAGCCTCTCGTAATTCCTCTACCATACCCTATCTTTTTAGACTCTTTAATCGCTTTCTGATTTAACAGGATTAATTTCTGAAACTCACCTTTATCTCTTAATACATTGGTTACCTTATTTTGTAAACTATCAATCTCACTCTTTGTATATTTTGTTCGAGAATCAGAATGAGTAGATCCTTTTTGAGAGAAAAAAAAATTCGGAATAAGAATAAAGAGTAACCCGGATAAAAAGAATAAAGCAGAAAAATAGAAGATATTTTTTTTCATAAATGTGTTATTGAGTTTTAATTTTTTTTAGGATTTGGTGTATTATAGACTATCCAAGCGTTGGAAGGTTTCTGCTTTCTATTACAGTTGTATTGGGTAAGAATTTTTCAAAACTTACCAGAAGATTTTGGTGTGTTCTTATGGAATAAAAATTAGGGTTTGCAGTGAGATTTCCAGATGCGATCGATCGATTTATATCAATACCAACTTTACTAGTTCGTGCAAAAAAAACGGCTTCCGAAAAAAGCCCAATAAGTGTGATCTTTTTTTTATCATTATGTGTATATTTTATCCTTAGTTAGAGTTTGTGCTTTATTTAATTTTACGAAGAAAATTATATTGTATCAATACCAACTTGAGTATGCTATGAATAATAAATTTGTAATATGAATGCAACGGAGACATTTTTTTTAAGCAAAATTTATGGGACAAATTTACAGATGAGATATAAAAAGATGATACTGCATCCGTACTACCAAAACATAATTAATTGATTTTAAGAAGATAACATATTTAATGAAGTACAAATACAGTACGAATGCAGTGCAAATGCAGTGCGAATTCAGTAAAAAATTGATTGAATTATAAGAGTTATTTTCGAAATTATCTATTTTTATGCCCAGGTTTCGAAATAAAAAATGAATAGAAGTGCTTCAATATAATTGATAGTAACTACAGTTTTATGATCCATTTATTAAAATCTAAGTCAGCAGGAAGTCCTAATTTTTTACGTAGCCTATATTTCTTTGATTCTACAGTACGAATAGATATATGATCATACTGTGCAATTTCTTTATTGGAAAAATTAAGTTTTATCAGCGCACAAAACCGGATATCATTAGACGTCAGCTGTGGATACTGTAAGGCGAGGTTATTGTAAAATTCAGGATATAATTCTTTAAACTTCGTTAAAAATAAAGGAGCTGAATGAATGGCAAGTTGTACAACTTCTTCAAATGTCGTATCAGGTTTTTTGTTGAGATTAAGAATTTTTTCTTCTTTTTTACTGGTGAAATGTTTCTTTTGTTTGGCTACATATCTGTTACGTATAATGATAAACAATACAATGATAAAAATAATACCTGCTAAAATGTAATCAAGGTTATTTTTACTTTTCTCTGCTTCATCCTTTTCATTTAATATTTTTTCCAGCGGTATATTGATAGCTTCTTTTTCTGCGATACTAAGGCTATCATTAATTATAGTATATTTTTCTAAATATTCATTTTTCTTATCTGTATTGTTGAGTAGGCTATATGTATTATAAATCAGCTTATAAGTGTCCCGAATATCTTGCTGCCGGTTTATTTTTTGTGAAATGGCTAAAGACTTAAAGTAATAGGTCAGGGATTTTTCATATTCCTTTTTTTCTGTACATAATTTGCCATAAGACTGCAAAATCATTGATTTTTGGTATATGGGATATTTTTCACTGAATAAAAAAGCTTTTTTAAGATAATATTCAGCAGAATCAAACTTTTTGTTTTTTAAATGACGTTCCGAAATGGCAACAAACAGCAGCGGTTCAGGAGATAAACTCATACATTTCCGTTGCATCTCGTTAACAGAATCTGTCATATTCAATTTCTCAAAATTGTCTAATTTCCAGGCATACGAAAAATACAATTGTCCTTCTCTCTCTTTCTTATTATCAATTTGCCCGGCAAATTTAATGGCTTTATTAAAATTGATATTAGACTGGCTATACAAACCCAGCTGAAAATAATTTCTCCCATATTCATTAAATACACTTGACTTTAGCGTATTATCTTCATATTCTATCATCATTTTTTCGGCAAGAGAAAGATAAAATAAACTTTCCTGATACTTATTGAGTGTGCATAAAGTATTTGCAATATTAATGTATCCCAGGATAACTCCTCCTTTATGATGTAACTTTTGTGATGCTTTTATCAGCTCTTTATCTAATAAAATACTTTCTTTATGCTGCCCAATCTTTTTAAGTCTTCTTGATTCGTTTCTTTGTAAGCCGTCGATCTCAGCAATAGTATAAGTTTGTGCAGTAAGTTGCATAGCAAAAATCAGAAATAAAAGATGGAATCTCTTATTAAAATAGTAATATAAGTTCATAAATTTTCAATCCTCCGTGTTGTTATACAAAATTAGTGTTTTTTTACATCCATAATGATTTTATTAATTATTATGGATAACTTCATTTAAATACTATTCATTTATGCATATTTGATAAAATTCAAAGGTGATTTTCAAAAAAACAAAGATTAGATCTAAAAATAAGAAACCCTATAATTATAGATAATTACAGGGTTTTTAAACATTTTCAATGAGATTTTGACATCCCATTCAACTGGCAATCAGTCCATTTATTTTTCTTTTTTTTGTTGTAAAGCCCGCTGATAAAAAGACTGTTCTGCAATTTTTTCCTCTGCTTCATTGATAGCGGCCAGAAGATTGTTTTTATTGTCCCCGATTTCGCCTAATACTTTTGATACCAGTTCCCAAACCGGTTTCATTTTTTCGATCAGTTCAATGCCTTTTGGAGATAATACGATAAGCCTTCTCCGTTCATCCTGTTTATCTTTTTTCGATTGAATCAGCTTTTGTTTTTCCAGTTCCTTAAGCAGACTTATGGTGGAAGGATGGGTATACCCTATTTCATTGGCGATCTCTACAACACTCAGCATTTTTTTGTGATGCAGGGTAAAGATGACCGGAAAATATTTAGGCTCAAAATCAATATCAAAAGATTTATAGATCATAGCACCATCTTTTCTGAGCTGCTCACTCAGACGCTGAAGCCTTGTGGATATGGCCAGCATCCCTGATTCATCTATGATATTCATACCGTATGGTTTTGCTTTAAATTTAAATAATAAAAAACATTATCTGCACTCATCAATGGAAAAAAAGCAGGAAGATTTTCTTTTTCAACCTCTACAAAATGATTCCTTTCATAAAAGCGTATGACTGCTTTCAGTATAGTAACGGTTCCCAAGTATATCGAGTCTATGCCATTTTCCTGACAGAAAGAGACCAAAACTTCCAGCAGTTCCTGTGCAATATTCAGCTCTTTTCCTCTGAATTCTTTTTTGACAAACATTTTTCTCACCGCTCCTACCCCTTCATCAAATTTAACCAGCGCTATCGAGCCTACCAGTTCACCATCTATAAAAGCTCCCCAAAAGTTCCCACCGGGTTCCATATAAAAACTTTCAATCTGTTTCAGGTCCGGCTGGTCTTCTATCGTTATCGGTACGTTAAATTCTTTCTGTTGAATCGTCAGGATCAGATCAATTAACTGATCAGAATAGGTATTGTCTAGCTGTTGAATATGTATTTTCATTTGTTTTAAAATTAATAGTACAAAACTACGTAGTCTACTACATATATACAAACAAAATATTCCTTTTAACACTATTATTCCTTTTAGAAGCATTATTTAATCTAAAATAAAAGATTGATAGCAGATATAAAATAGAATCAGAAATAAAAAAACGCATGCCGTTACTGACATACGTTTTACTATTTATCGGTTGAAAATAATTATTTCCATCCACCACCGAGAGCCTGATAAAGCTCTACAGCTGCTTTCATTTTACTGTATTCTGCATTAGAGATATTCAATTCTGCATTTAACGAATTGACACTTGCATTCAATACTTCAAGATAGTTGGCCATACCATAGTTCACAAGCTCCTGAGAATAGTTAACCGATTTTTTGTAGGCATCCAATTCTTTTTCTTTCAATTCAATAAAAGAATCCTGAACAGAGAAAACTCTTATGGCATCAGAAACTTCTTTTCCGGCTGTAAGAACAGTCTTTCTGAAGTTTAAATAAGCCGTTTCCTGATTCGCCACACTTACATCATAGTTGGTTCTTATCGCTCTCTTATTTAAAATAGGTTGCGCTAATCCTCCTACGACACTTGCAAATAAAGAATTCACACTGAATAAATGATCAATATCAAGAGACTGGATCCCTCCGCTTCCCGTAATCTTCAAGGTAGGATAAAACTGAGCTTTTGCAGAATTGGTCAATTCAAAAGCATTCATCAGCGTATACTCTGCTCTCATCACATCCGGACGGTTGGCAAGCAATTGAGCAGGATATCCTAATTTCAGATCGATTGGAATTTTTTGCGTTTCCAAGGTTGATCTTTCAATCGCATGAGAAGGTTCTCCCATCAATAAACTCATGGTATTCTCCAATAACTGGATCTGAGTATCAATATCAATCAATAAAGACTTTGCATTGAAAACCAATGCCTCACTTTGCTGAACGGCAACTTCTGTAACCGTTCCTGATATCTTCAAAGCCTTAGTTGTTTCTAAATTTTTCTCACGAACAGCAATGGTTTCCATGATGATCTTTTTCTGAGAATCATACGTTAACAGCTGATAATACGCAGAAGCAACAGAGGCAACCAAATCACTTTTTACGGCTTTATGAGCTGCAACAGTTCCTAAATAAGTAGCAAGCTGAGCTTTTTCCTGAGCCTTTAATTTTCCCCAGATATCAGCTTCCCAACCAAGACTTGCTGTGATATCAAGCTGGTTGATATATCTTCTGTCTCCGAACAACTGTCCGGTTTGGGTATTCAAAGACTGAGTCTGGAAAGAATAACCTGGTCCAACAGTGACTGTCGGTGCATAAGCTGCCTTACTCTGCTTTAAATAGGCTTCCGCAGAAGTGATGCTCTGCAGGGCAATTCTTATATCTAAATTATTTTCTAAAGCTTTAGAAATATGCCCCTGAAGTATCGGATCAGTGAAAATTTCTTTCCAGGAAACGTTCGCGATACTGGTACTGTCTGTAGGAAGCATATCTGTACGGAAAAGCTTTTCGTCTACAACATTTTTCGGCCTTTCATATTCTTTTCTCGCCATACAAGATGAAACGGCTGCCAGAATTGCGACTGAAAAAGTTATTCCTTTTATGATGTTTAATAAACTCTTCATTTTTTGTAATTAGGGATTAGGAATTAGGAGTTAGGGATTAGGAGTTAGATTTAAACTACCTCCTAAATCCTAATCCCTAAATCCTATTAAACTTTATTCTGCTAAATTGATCTCTTCTTTTTTAAGCGGTTTCACTTTTTCTTGTAAAGTCTGGAAAATCACATACAAGACAGGAATTACGAAAAGTCCTAAAATTGTACCTATTAATAATCCAATCGCGGCACCTGTTGCAATAGATCTGTTACCTACCGCACCAATTCCGCTTGCCAAAACCAATGGTAACAAACCGAAGATAAAGGCAAAAGAGGTCATCAAAATTGGTCTTAATCTCGCTTTTGCTGCATTGATGGCAGACATGACAATAGTTTCACCATGATGCCTTCTCTGGACAGCAAACTCGATGATCAGAATGGCATTTTTCGCGAGCAATCCTACAAGCATGATCAAAGCGATCTGGAAATAGATATTATTTTCCAAGCCCATTATTTTTTGCCCAAAATAAGCTCCCATTACCCCAAGAGGAAGAGAAATAATCACCACCAACGGAAGGATATAACTTTCATACTGAGCAGAAAGGATGAAGTACACGAAAACCAAACTTAATCCGAAGATCAATAAGGTCTGCGATCCTGAATTCAATTCTTCTCTTGTTAACCCCGTAAACTCTACATCATAATTTTGATTTAAAGTTTCTTTCGCAACATCCTGAACCGCCGTAATGGCATCTCCGGAACTGAATCCTGCAGAGTTGGCCCCTGTAATCTTCACGGAAGTAAACAGGTTATATCGGCTTACGGATTGTGGACCATATGCTTTTTTCAGCGTTACAAACTGAGAAATCGGGGACATTACTCCTGAAGCTGTTCTTACATACAATTCATTTAGATTATTGATGTTTTGTCTGTTTTCAGGAAGTGCCTGAACCATTACTCTGAACTGCTTTCCGTATTTTGTAAAGTCGGCGGTGTAAACTCCTCCGATATATCCCTGCATGGTACTTAAAATCGTACTTACAGAAACGCCAACCTGTTTGGCCAAAGGAACATTGATGTCCATTTGGTACTGTGGATATTTTGTATTAAATGATGACTGAGCAAATTCAATCTCAGGTCTCTGCATCAGTTTTCCGATGAACTCGTTGGTTTTGTTATCAAGATCGGCATAATCTCCACCTGATTTATCCAGCAATACCATTTCAAAACCGGCACTGTTACCAAAACCTGGTACACTCGGCGGCTGGAAGAATACCACTTTCGCATCCGGAACTTTTCCTGAGATACCGAATAGTTTTTTAGTAATATCTTCGGAAGTCTGCCCGCCTTTTTTCCTTTCGTCAAATGGTTTCAACTTAATGAAAGCAAGACCGTTATTACTTCCGTTTCCTGATAAGAAACCTCTACCAGTAGAAATCGTAACGTTTTGTACTCCCGGAACTTTCATGGCATTAGCCTGAAGTGTTTTCAAAGCATTGTACGTTCTTTCCATTGAAGCACCCGGAGGAAGCTGTACGTCTGTAAAGATGATCCCTCTGTCTTCTGTAGGGACGAAACCTTTTTTCATAGTTGAACTCGCCCAGAATAAAATACCTCCTGTCACGGCAAAAATGATCAAAGTAACCCATTTATGTCTTAATAAGAATACAAATCCTCTTCCGTAACGATCGGTTGTCGTTTTGAAAGCGATATTAAATTTATAGAAAAACTTCTGTAAAAAGTTTAAGTTTTTATATTCTGCGTGGTGTGCATCGTGAGGTTTTAAGAATAATGAACATAAAACCGGACTCAACGTTAATGCATTAATTGCAGAAATGATGATCGCAATAATTAAGGTAATACCAAACTGCTGATAGAAAACCCCCGTTGGACCTGTAATAAATGTTACCGGAACGAATACCGCTGCCATTACTAATGTAATAGAGATAATAGCTCCTGTGATCTCATCCATCGCCTCTACGGTCGCTTTTTTAGCATCGGCAATACCGTGTTCCATTTTGGAGTGAACGGCCTCTACGACGACAATCGCGTCATCCACCACAATACCGATCGCAAGAACCAGTGCGAATAAAGTTAATAGGTTTAATGAATACCCAAATAAATTCAGGAAGAAGAAGGCACCTACAATAGATACCGGAACCGCAATGGCCGGAATTAAGGTAGATCTAAAATCCTGTAAGAAGATATACACCACAATAAATACCAGAATAAAGGCCTCAATTAAGGTATGAACTACCTTTTCAATCGATGCTTCAAGGAATTCGTTGGTATCAAAGTTAAAGGTATATTTTACACCTTCAGGGAAGCTTCCTTCTGCTGATTTCAGGTACGTTTTAATATTTCTGATGATATCCTGGGCATTGGAACCCGGTGTCTGGAAGATCCCCATACTGATGGATGGGTTGTTTCCGTTTTCCCCGACTCCTGTATAAGACTGTCCTGCCAGTTCAACTTTAGCCACATCTTTCAGCATTAAGTTCTGTCCGTCCGGAAGAGCTTTGATGATGATATTGTCATATTGGTCTTTTTCGTTGAATTTTCCGACATACTTGATGATGTATTCAAAAGAACTCCCGCTGTTTTGTCCGATAGAACCGGCTGCTGCTTCTCTACTCTGCTCATTAATCGCAGCCGTAACATCATCCGGAGCTAGCCCATAAGCTGCCATTTTTGAAGGATCCAGCCAAACTCTCATGGAGTAATTTTTACCCCCGAAAACGTTGGCATCACCTACTCCATTAATTCTTTTTAAGTTCGGAATAACATTGATATTCAGGAAGTTTTGAAGATATACATCGTCTAAGTCTTTATTCTCAGAATAGAAAGACATATACATCAGGGCACTTGTCTGCTGTTTCTGTGTAACGACTCCTGAACGGGTTACCTCACTTGGAAGTAACGGTGTTGCTCTGGTCACACGGTTCTGTACGTTTACCGCAGCAATATCCGGATCAATTCCTTGTTTAAAGAATACCTGAATCTGTGCCGAACCATCATTTCCCGCACTGGAAGTAATGTAGTCCATTCCTTCCACCCCATTGATCTGTTCTTCCAAAGGTACTACAACACTTTTCATGACAGTTTCCGCATTGGCTCCTGTGTAGTTGGCTGAAACGCTTACTGTAGGAGGTGCAATATCGGGATACTGTGTGACTGGCAGGGAAATCAATCCCAAAACACCGAGAATCACAATCAAAATTGAGATTACGGTGGATAAAACCGGTCGGTTTATAAAATTTTTAATCATTTTAGAATTTCGGTTTTATAGATTGTACAAGGCTATCCATTTTTATAGGTTTCGGCTTTACAGCAGTTCCCGGTTTTAAACCTCCGATTCCTGCAGCAATAACAGTTTCCCCTTTATTAATCCCGGATTTTACTAAAGCCATGTTGTCAATTCTGTCAATGACATTAATCACAACATTTCTTGCAGTATCACCTTTATCAACTTTGTAAACGTAAACGATACCTTGTTGTTCATACGTTGCGCTTTCAGGAACAACCAATACGTTATCATATGTTTTTGGAAGTCTGATAGATCCGCTGTTACCGTTACTCAATAATTTTTGAGGGTTTGTAAAAGCAACTCTGAACTGAATAGTTCCAGTTGTCGCATCAATTTGTCCTGTAATGGCTTCAATTCTACCTTTTTCAGAATAAATACTTCCGTTGGCCAACTGTAGTTCAACCATTGGAAGGTTTTTGATCTTTTCGGGCATGGTAGCTCCCGGAGATTTTTCAAGGAAATCGAAATATTCTTTTTCATTCATAGAAAAATAGGCAAACAATTCAGAAGTATCTGAAATGGTCGTTAAAGCAGTCTGGTCTGTTGGACCCACCAAGCTCCCTACTTTTAAAGGAAGTTTACCAATAACTCCGGAAATAGGCGCACGAATGATAGAATATTCAATATTTGCGGCTACTCCTTTATAGTTTGCAGAAGCCTGTTGTTTTGCCGCCATTGACTGTTGCAACTGAGCTTTTGCCTGAGCTAAATTAGCCTGTGCAGTCTGCAGCTGAACATCACTGATGATATTTTTAGCCACCAAAGGTTTTAGTTTATTGACTTCTACCTGTGCTGCATTTACCGCAGCCTGTGAAGCTGCAATCGTAGATTCAGCGGCACCGATTCCTGCTTTTGCTGCTGCTGCATTTTCTGACAGGATATTGGTTTCAAGACGGAACAAAGGCTGTCCTTTGGTAACATACTGCCCTTCGTCTACTAAAACCTGAGTGATATATCCCTGTATTTTCGCACGTACATCATTATTGACCCTTCCTTGTATGGTAGCTGGAAATGTCTGATAACCTACGATATTTTTCGCCTCTACATTGATCACAGGATAGGGTTTTGCACCATCCTGTTTTGGAGCTTCTTTTTTGCAGGCTGTCAGTGAAAACGCTGCAATAGAAAGTATAACTAGCTTATTATTCATTTTAAAGTTTATTAAGAGATTCCTGAATATTTTCTATGTTTTTGTGTAAGAGTGCTTTGTAAGCTTCTATTCGCTCGTTGTATTGATTGTCATGATTTTTTTTAAAGTTGTTCAGGTCATCCAGCAGTTTGAGTTCGTCTTCCATTTTTTGAACAATTTTTTCAAATCTGATCTTCTTGTATTCATCATTGATGAAAAAATAGCGTTTTCGCTCATCCATTTTGTTATGGTCGATGATCAACTGTGCATTTAGCAGTAATGAGATACTGGTAGAAACAGAGCTTTTGCTTGCGGAAAGCACTTCGACAAATTCATCAAAAGTAATTCCTGCTTTCTCGTAATCGAAAAGAAGGTAGGAGTAAATTTTTGAAGCTAAAGGGGGTAGATTAAAAACGGTGCCATAAAACTTTACAGCATCCTGAAATATTTTTTCATCAACTTCTATACTTTGGTGCATAATATAAAAATTTTGACAAAAGTAGAAATTAGTTCAGAACTAAACGAACAAACATGATAGAGTTTATAAATACAGACTCTTTTAAAAATTCAATGAAAGATGATTTAACTTTTCACTTAAATTATAATCTTCTCATAGGCTTTACGCATTCCGTCTGCCAAAAGAACTTCACCACAGTAGGAATAACCTTTACTTTCAAGGATCTTCAGCATGGCTATATTATCATAATTCGTATCTACTTTTACACTTTGAATTCCCTGGGATTTTGTAAAATCTTCAATATGGTCAAACAATTTTTTCACCATTCCCTGTCCTGCAAATTTTCCGTCAACGGCTACTCTGTGCACCACCACGAATTCGCCATCGCTTAGCCAGGCTCCTTCAATCGTACTGTAAGCAGGCTCGTCATTTAAGATCAAAGCTGCGTATACAGCAATTTCTCCGTCTACCGTCATCACATACCCAAAGCCTTTTGCAATGTCACTTTCTACTGTTCCCATATTAGGATATCCATTTTGCCACTGGGTACTTCCGTCCTGTTTTCTTCTTTCAATGGACTGTTGAATAATCGCCCAAATCTCATGCCTGTCTTCAATTTCAGCTTTCCTAAGCTTAGTTTCTAAATTCATTATTGGTTTATTTTTAAATAGAGATTTAAGATTGAAAAATTAAGAGATTCATTGTTTTTTTGATTTGGCTAAAGCCGGATTTGAATAATCTGTACTCTGAAGGCGGGCTAAAGCCCACCTCTATTAAATACCTTACTCATAAAACAAAAGTTCATAATTCCTTAATCCCGTAATCTTTTAATTCTTACGTTTTTAACTCTTTGAATCGTTTTATTTTTTGAATCAAAAAACCGAAAACTAATTAAAATTAATTTTCGGTTCGAAGTAGTAAAATTTAAAATTATGAAATTGTTTTATTGATTTTCACTTTGTTGAAGATAAGCATCTATTACCTGGAATGCATTCTTCTCGTCTTCAAGATCTACCATGATTTTTAACGACGTTGCGGTAGGCGTGGTCGTAAAGGTAAGATAGCTGTTTTCGACGCTGTTTGTAATTTGTGCATCATCCAATTTAGACTTTATTAACTGGATTTCTGAAGGCTTATCACTTTCAAAAACCGATACTCTCGTACTTCTTTCCATATTTCTATATCGTTTGAGTATCTAAATGTACAACGTTTTTTTTAAAATTACAAATCTTTGGTTTTAAATTTTGTTAAGATTCTGCTCGATTTTATCTATCGCCAATTGAATTTCTTCTCTGGTTACATTAAGGTGTGGTCTGAAACGAAGGGACTGATCCCCGCACGAAAGAATGATCAATCCGTCTTTGAAAAGTTCGTTCATTAAGTGGTTTCTATCTTGTGCTGAAGGCAGATCTATAGCACACATCAGGCCCCTTCCTCTTGCATTTGAAATTTTCTCAGGATATTTTTGAGCCAGTTCTTTTAATCTTTCTAAAAGGTAATCACCCACTACTCTTGCATTTTCAACCAGGTTTTCTTTTTCGATCACTTCCATCACCAGCTGGAAACGAAGCATGTCGATAAAGTTCCCTCCGAAAGTAGAATTGATTCTTGAACTTTCTCTGAAAACGTTGTTCGGGATTTCATCAAATTTTTCTTTATTGGCTAACACACCACAAACCTGAGCTTTTTTCCCGAAAGCAATAATATCAGGTTTTGCAGTAAAATGCTGGAACGCCCACATTTTCCCTGTAATGGCAATACCTGTCTGAACTTCATCAAAGATCAGCAAGATCTCATTCTGATCACACAATTTTCTCAATCCTAACAAGAACTCGTCTCTGAAGTGATTGTCACCACCTTCAGCCTGAATAGGCTCGATGATGATGCACGCTACTTTATCAGGGTTCATCAGAATAGCTTCCTCAATCTGAAGAAGAGCTAAATTTTCGTTCCTGATGGTTTCCTCTAAATTTTCTTCTGTGATTGGGAAAGATAATTTAGGATTTAGGATTCTTGGCCAGTCAAACATCGGGAAATACTGATATTTTCTTGGGTCAGAAGTATTGGTTAAGCTTAATGTATAGCCGCTTCTACCGTGGAATGCCTGTCTGAAATGGATACAGATTCCGGCTTCCGTTTGAAGTCCTTTTTCAAAATTCTTACGCGTTTTCCAGTCGAAGCACGCCTTCATTGCATTTTCTACCCCTAAACTTCCACCTTCAATAAAGAAAGCATACTGCAGTTCTTCAGGAATCACTACTCTTTCAAAAACTTCCAGAAAGTGAGCATATTCCTCTGAGTACACGTCTGCCAAAGTTGGTTTGTTGACAGCCATTCTTCCCAGCCATTCTGATCTTTCTACAAGATACGGGTGATTGTACCCTATAGATGCTGATGCAAACATCGAGAACATATCAAGGTACTCTTTGTCTGTAAGCTTGTCATATAGCCATGATCCGTGTGATCTTTCAATATCCATCACAAAATCAAAGCCGTCTGCCAAAACGTGTCTTCCTACTGTTTCTTTTACTTTATTTGCTTTTATATCAATTGTTTGTTCCATAGTTAACTGTGTTTGATTTAAAAATTGAATGCTTAAAAGATTAAACATTCCAGGTTATTAATTTTTAAATTTTTAAATCGTTAAATGATTTAAATTAGAATTTTTACAGATCGAATTTAATCCCTTGTGCCAAAGGAAGTTGAGCCGTATAATTGATTGTATTGGTTTGTCTTCTCATATAGTATTTCCAAACATCTGAGCCGGATTCTCTTCCGCCTCCGGTTTCTTTTTCACCACCGAAAGCACCACCGATTTCAGCACCTGAAGTTCCGATGTTTACGTTCGCAATACCACAGTCTGAACCTGCATGAGAAAGGAATAATTCTGCTTCTCTAAGATTCTGGGTCATGATAGCAGATGACAATCCCTGAGGAACATCATTCTGGATAGCAATAGCTTCCTCCAATGTTTTATATTTGATCAGATACAGGATCGGCGCGAAAGTTTCGTGCTGAACGATCTCATAAGAGTTTTTAACCTCTGCGATGCATGGCTTAACATAACATCCTGATTCGTATTCTTTTCCACTTAAAACACCACCCTCAACTGCAAATTTTCCACCTTCTTTCTTACATTTCTTGATAGCCGCTTCATACTGATTCACTGCATCTACATCGATAAGCGGTCCTACGTGGTTATTTTCATCTAATGGATTTCCTATTTTCAACTGTCCGTAAGCTTTTACCAATCTGGTCTTCACTTCGTTGTATACGCTTTCGTGTATGATCAGTCTTCTTGTAGACGTACATCTTTGTCCAGCGGTACCTACAGCTCCGAAAACAGCTCCGATGATAGACATGTCTATATCTGCGTCTTTAGAGATGATAATCGCGTTGTTTCCTCCTAATTCAAGGATAGATTTTCCGAATCTTTCTGCTACTTTAGAAGAAACCATTCTTCCTACTCTTGTAGAACCTGTAAAAGATATTAATGAAACTCTTTTATCATCAACCAGTTTCTGCCCGATCTCATGGTCAGCAACCAATACGCTTGAAATACCTTCAGGAAGATTGTTTTCCTTCACTACTTCAGCCATAATGTTCTGACATGCGATAGCACATAATGGTGTTTTTTCTGATGGCTTCCAGATGGTAACGTTTCCGCAGATCCATGCTAAAGCTGTATTCCACGCCCATACGGCAACCGGGAAGTTGAAAGCGGTAATGATACCTACAACCCCAAGCGGATGGTACTGCTCGTACATTCTGTGACCAGGTCTTTCTGAATGCATCGTGTAACCGTGAAGCTGTCTTGAAACCCCTACTGCAAAATCGCAGATATCAATCATTTCCTGAACTTCTCCAAGACCTTCCTGAAGGGATTTACCCATTTCATAAGAAACCAGTTTTCCAAGGTCGTCTTTATATGTTCTTAATTTCTGGCCTAGCTGCCTAACGATCTCACCTCTTTTAGGAGCAGGGATGGATCTAAACTCCTGAAACGCCTTCTGAGCCGTCTCAATTACTTTGTCATAATCACTTTCTCCGGAAGTCTTAATTTTAGCGATTAATCTGCCATCTACGGGAGAAAAACTTTCTATCGTTTTCCCTGAAGCAAAATATTTTCCGCCCACTGAAGTCCCCTTATTTTCTTCTTTGATACCAAGGTTTTTGAGTGTTTTTTCGATTCCGAAATCCTTTACTTTTTTAGACATAAAATGTTTACTTTTCGTTTCCTCTAAAGATAGAAATATTATGCGAACCTCAAAATTTTAATTTTTAACATGCTTTTTATTTGGACTAATTATAAACATGCTTATCTTTGTGATGTAATCTTTTGAATTTCAGGAATGGAAAATAATAATCCAGTAGAGGATAGTAATACCGTAGAGGAAAAGAAGAGCTCCAAATGGAAAAGCTTGGTTAAGAAGTTTGGCATTGGTGGCATCATATTCTTCACCGTAAAGGGAATCATTACCTCTACCCTTATTTATTTTCTGGGGAAAAATTTCTGGACCATAATCAGTAATTACTTCACAAGACTATTTGAATAAATACCTGATATTTTAAGCATAAAAAAGCAGAGAAAATTTCTCTGCTTTTCTTTTTTAATATGGTCAATGGAATAGTTATTATTCTGTTATTGGGTTAATTATATGCAAAATTGCTATTTAGACTTTTTGCTTTACCCTATTCCTTCTTCGTCTTTCTTTTTCCTCCCCGAATTGACCAGGCTTTGGTGCAACAGGTATTCAATCTGCCCGTTTACGCTCCTGAATTCGTCATTGGCCCACTTCTCCACCTGCTTGTAGGTAGATTCATCGATCCTTATGACAAAGGATTTCTTGCCTTTGTTTTCGGAGGGTTTTGGAGTTTTTTCCGATTTCATTTTTTCTCGTTACCTGTTTAGTCCTTCTTTTTTAATCGCGAAAAAGATGCAAAGATTTCGTTTAAATAAACTTTTATCCCAGTTCGCAAAAGCGTTTTACTCAGCTAAGTTTGTTATGAAATCTAAGTATTCATTTTTCATTCCTCACTTTACATTCTTCATTTTAATAAAGAGTTCCTGCATTTAAGATCGGCTGAGCTGCTTTTTCACCGCAAAGAACCACCATTAAATTGCTTACCATAGCCGCTTTTCTTTCATCATCAAGCTCTACAATATTCTCTGCAGAAAGTTTTTTCAATGCCAGATCTACCATTCCTACTGCTCCTTCCACAATCTTGGTTCTTGCTGCTACAATTGCGGTTGCCTGCTGTCTCTGAAGCATCGCTCCTGCAATCTCTGAAGCATAAGCCAGGTGAGAAATTCTCGCTTCCTGAATGATAATTCCCGCTTTTGAAAGACGGTCGGTAAGCTCCTGCTCCAAAATAGAATTGATCTTATCACCCCCTTCTCTTAAAGTAATGGGTGCATGATCGTCCTCTAAATTATCATAAGGAAAACTCATTGCCAAATGACGAACCGCGGCTTCACTCTGCATTTTTACAAAGTCTGAATACCGTTCAACATCAAAAGCCGCCTTATAGGTATCGCCTACTTTCCAAACCATTACCACTGCGATTTCAATGGGGTTACCCATTTTGTCGTTTACTTTCAACGTCTGCCCCTGAAGGTTCTCAGAACGTAATGACATTTTTTGCGATGTGTACAACGGATTGATAAAAAAGAGTCCGTTATCCTTTACACTTCCCACATACTTTCCAAAGAAGTTCAATACTCTTGAATGGTTCGGCTGAATGATCATCAGTCCCTTCAGGAAGAAACAGAACAGCAGAAAACACAGCATCGCTATGATCACAAATGTGATGCTCTGCTCAACTCCGGAAATAAAAAAATAAACAGCTCCGGCAAATAAAACCAGACAGAATACCAGCGCCAGATAGCCTGACATGGGCTTTAATACTTTTTCCATAATTGCAATTTTAATTTGATATTATTTTGATATCATAAAGATATAAATAAGTTTTGAATCCTGGATGATTCGTGATGAGTTTTTTTAGGGTGCCTGATGCAAACTCTGTGATACTGCACAAAAAAATCCCGGAAAATAAATCCGGGATTTCAGTTGTTATATTGTAAACGTTCTATTTCTTCGTTAATGTTTTAAACTTGAAGTAAGAAACAGCGGATAAAAGAAGCATAGTTCCCAAGCCGATGTATACCCATGCCGGAACAGGAACAGGATCTCCTGCTGCATATGAGTGAAGTCCGCTTAGGTAATAATTAACCCCAAAGTAGGTCATTACCATTGAACAGAATGCAAACATCGTTGCTACGTGGAATGCCCATCTGCTTCTTAATCCCGGAACCAATCTCATGTGCAATACAAAAGCATATACCATGATGGAGATGAAAGCCCATGTTTCTTTTGGATCCCAGCTCCAGTATCTTCCCCAGGATTCATTGGCCCAGATACCTCCTAAGAAGTTACCTACTGTTAATGCAAAAAGACCTATTGTCAGTGACATTTCAGAGACGATCGCCAATTCTTTTAATGTCGTATCATGGTGACGCTTATGATTTTCCTTATTTGAAATAATAAAGAATACCAGAGAGATCACCGCAATGATCATTGACAGTGCAAAGAAACCATAACTTGATGTGATAATTGCTACATGAACAATTAACCAGTAAGATTTCAATACCGGAACAAGCGGCGTAATCTGCGGATCAAGAGCTGAACCTCCATGGGCAAATCCCATCATAATAACAGCAACCATAAATCCGGCAGCAGGAATCAGTGCATTGGCATTTCTGTACAGAACAAGTCCTGCCGTAATACCCACCCAGGAAATGAAGATAATGGCTTCATACCCGTTACTCCAAGGAGCATGTCCTGAAATATACCATCTTGCTACAAGGCCTAAGAAATGGCATAAATATCCAACCAGACCTACAGCAATGATTATTTTGATGATTTTATTTAAATTTTTACTTGTCTTGAATAATTCTACAAATCCTAAGATCAATAACAATCCACCTATTATAGTATAGAAGATCAATAACTTGAAGTTGATGTTCACGGTGTTCATGAAAACCTCAAGATCAACTTTAGATTTTGCAGGAACAACCGCTTTCCCCCATTTCTGCTGATATTCTGAAAGCTTGGCTAATTCAGCATCTGCTTTGCTCCAGTTTCCGGTCTGCTGTGCCGCAATAACTTCTGCAAAATAAGGCCCCATTACCTGCTGAGATTCCATATCCGGCTCAAATTTCTGGTCAAGCCATGAGTGCCATGTATGATTGGCATCGTTTTTCACAGGAACGATTCTCATAAACTGACCACTGAAGAACTCGTTGAAGATCTGTACTCTTTCGTTCACAGAAATTACTTCTTTATCGTAATTGGTCTGTTCAGAAGGTTTTTTACGGAAAGCCGTGTTGTAATCATGTTCCAGGATATAAGTCAGATTACCATTGGCATCTGCAGGGAAAAGATTCATCAATGATGTATACCCTTCCTCATCTGCTTTTGTTTTGTTTTTCAATTCATCCCCTCCTTTTGTACCGACTTTGATCATTGGAACCATAGTCCAGCTAGGAGTATCTGTATTGATCGACAGGAACCATTGGTTAGCCGTAAGAGACTTTCCGTCTGTTCCTCTGAATGCGTCTTTCTTATATAATTTTCTTAAAACATCCAGTGCTTCCGTATTGATTGGAACAATTCTTCCGTCAAAATTCTGTACCAAAAGATATCCGAATTTATCAGCATGTTCTTCACTGATTTTATTTCTTGCAATGATCTCGTCTGCAGAGATCTTTTTCATTTTGGTTAATGGAGCAGCCAGTGAGTTCTGTTTCGGAGCTGTCCCCTGATTAGGCTGAGCAGCTTCAGGAGCTGGTGCATGCGTGTGCCCGTCACCTTCTACGTGTACGTGTTCTCTGCTTCCGTCAGTGGTCCCGTGAGTTTCAATTTTCTGTGCATTTAAACCTAAGCTTAATAGCACTAAAAGTACTGCTGTTTTCTTTTTATTAACGTCGGTCAGCATTTTATTTAATTTCCAGAAGTGAGTTCCCTTCCAGAAGAAGATCACAAACATTCCCAGGAATAAAAGTGTGTATCCTATATAAGAAATGATGGTTCCCCAGAAATCGTGGTTTACAGAAAGTACTGTTCCCATTCTGTCCGGATCAAAACTTGACTGGAAGAAACGGTATCCTTTATGGTTAAGAACGTGGTTCATGTAAATTTTATATGGAGTTTCTTTTCCTTCTTCAATAATCTTTACGTGGCTTTCATAAGCACTTGGAGAGGTACTTCCCGGATAGGTTTCCATTACGAAATCATCAAGCTTCAATGCGAAAGGCGTATTATACACTTTAGGCCCGAAACCTACCATAATATTCAGTCCGTCCATCGTCACCTGCTTGAATGCGTTTGGATTTCCTTTTTCCACAGAAAGATCAACCAATTGTTTTATTTTAGGTCCCTGAAGCTCGATTCTAAGCACATCTGGCACCATAGCATCTTTCTTTTTGTCCCCTTCAAAGGCCATCAGTCTTCCTTTTTTAAGACCTTCAGGAACAACTAGCTTCAATTCGTTGATGGTATATAAACTTCTCAATACCAAAGGTTGGAATTCATCTTTCTTGGTACTTCCGGTAGCCTTCGTTGCCATGGTCATAAAGGCCGCATCAACAGGTGTTTTGATGAATATTTTTCCGTCTTCTTTTTTAAATTCTACAGCACCTTCGATGGCTCTGTTGAATGTTACCAAAGTTCCGTTGATAGATTTTGTTTCTCCCGGTTTGATGTAAATATTCTGTCTTCCGGTGGTTCCTGTAGAAACCAGGTGAAGATATTCAGCACCATTCGGTTCAGCAATTAAGCTGTCTTTTTTTCTCTGGATGTAGTCTTTTGTGAAAACCTTTACTTCCTTTCCGTGGAAATCATAGGTTGCTTTAAAATCTTTGTGCAGAGGAGACATCAGATAAGGAACATCCTGATAATTAAGAACATCTCCTTTATCCTCGATCTGGATCTTAAAGAAGTTCTTATCCGTCACGATCTCGTTGGAAGTTTCACCTTCCCTGATGTGCATGGTACCTTCAAAACTGATGTACCTTGTGATAGCACCCCCTATGAAAATAAGGATAAAAGCAAGGTGAAAGACCAGAACCGGCCATTTTTCCCTTCTCCATAGTCGATATCTCGCGATATTTCCTACAAAGTTGAGAATGAGCAGAACCATGATGAGTTCAAACCATTTTGCTTCATAAATTAGAGCTTTAGCTGTAGGAGTTCCGTAGTCGTTTTCTAAGAACGTTGCATAGGCCATCGCAAATGCATACACCAGTAACAGCACAGCCATTGTTCTGGTTGAGATAAGAATATCTTGGAGCTTCTTCATGATTTATTTTACTTGACATGCAAAAATAAGAATGATAAACAACAAAGGGGCTAAAAAAAGCTGTTTTTTGTCACTTTGAAGCCCATTTCAGTTATTTTGAATCATTCTTAATAACGTTAATTTCATTAAGGAAAATTCAATTTTTAAAATCATGAAATTCCAGATACAATATACCTATTCATGTTATTGAAAGCTTCTATCTCAAAGGCTGGGTTTTATTTCAGCATTTTGAACATCAATTAATTAACAAGACTATGTTTTCCATGTTTCTTTTTTGTTGTGCCTTGATGGGTTACCTGTAAAATTAAAGTCAGACATAAAGCCAGAATCCTTTTAAATATATTTTTCATTTTTTTACAGTTTTTAAACTTTCTGGAACAAAATTAGTGGCGCTCTAGTTACTGGCATTTGAATTGGTTCAAAAAACACCTGTTGCATTACGTTTTAATGAAAAAAAATATCTAAAAAACGCAATGTAATTTTAAAAAATAAACCTAAATTACGCTATCTTTTGAACAAAAAAAAGATTCTATTAATGTTGAAAAAACATTAAATTTGCCCACATTAATATTATGGATAAAAAAACACAGACAAAACAGACGGAATCGCCTGATAAAGGCAAAATATTATCTAAGCCTCGTATATTTTTCGGGCTTACCTTCATCCTTTTTTCTGTCGTTCTGGCATTTTCGTTCGTCTCTTATCTGATGAACTGGAAGGCAGACCAGAGCCAGGCAGGAACTATGACCGACAAGACAATTAAATCTTCAAATATATTTGGGAAGGTTGGTGACTGGCTAGGCAATATTTTTATATTCGAAAGTATAGGCATTGCCTCATTTATTATTGCCTTCTTATTTCTGGTTGTGGGAACCCTTATCCTTAAAAAAAGAACTTTTAAACCATGGAAAACTATCGGACATTCTTTGTTTTTTATCTGCTGGCTTCCTATTTTCATGGGTGCTGTGACCAAAGGACAGGGTGTTTTGGGAGGTGTTTACGGATACCAGATTATGGATTATCTTAATGCCATCATCGGATCTGTAGGACTTTGGCTGGTTCTGGCTGCAAGTATTCTTTTGTATTTCATTTTGGAATTCAATCTCCGTCCAAGCTCTATTAAAGCTAAACTGGACAAGATTAACGATAATACAATCGGTAAGGTTAAGTCTATGATGCCAAGTTCAGAGGAAAACTTTGAAGCAGATGCGGAACTTGAAGAGGAAGTTCAGGAGACCGCACCCAACGTTACCATTACGGATGTTTCCAATAAAACAAAAACGAAGGAACAAACACCAGTAAATGTCCCTAAAGGATTTCCTGAAGTTCAGCCTACAACAGATATAGAAACTATCGTAACCCCTAATCATACGTCTTTCGAAGAAGAGGAAAAACCGATCAGCTTAAATCTGAATACAAAACCGGCCGTTCCTACTTCATCTCCGGAACAGGCTTTTGACCTGACACCAATCAGTCCGGTTATTAGTCCGGTTCCACCCATTTCCACCCCGCCTCAGGATCATATTAAATTCAATGTGGAGGTTGCGCCTGTTATTGATGTACTGGATGATTCGGACAGAAAATCACAGGAACTTGTAGAAAAACATGGGCTGTATGATCATAAACTTGATCTGGCAGGTTTCCAGATGCCGACGGTAGAATTACTTAAGGATTACGGGAACGAAGAAATCTCCATTAATCAGGAAGAATTAGAAGAAAATAAAAATAAAATTGTAGGACTGTTGAAGAACTTCAACGTTGGTATTTCTGAAATTAAAGCCACGATAGGACCTACCGTTACTTTATATGAAATTGTTCCGGAAGCCGGGATCAGAGTATCTGCCATTAAAAAACTTCAGGATGATATTGCCCTGAATCTTTCTGCACTGGGAATCAGAATAATTGCCCCAATGCCAGGAAAAGGAACCATCGGAATTGAGGTTCCAAGAAAAAATCCTACGATGGTATCGATGCGTTCCGTGATCGCTTCACACAAATTCCAGAATACGGATATGGATCTTCCGGTAGTGTTCGGAAAAACAATTTCTAACGAGGTCTTTATGGCCGACCTTGCAAAAATGCCACACCTACTGATGGCAGGTGCTACAGGACAGGGTAAATCTGTAGGGATTAATGCCATCCTAACATCCCTTCTTTACAAAAAACATCCGAGCGAACTGAAATTCGTTATGGTCGATCCCAAGAAGGTTGAACTTTCATTATATTCAAAAATTGAAAGACATTATCTGGCTAAATTACCGGATTCTGAAGAAGCGATCATTACGGATACGAATAAAGTGATCAATACTCTGAACTCTCTTTGTATAGAGATGGACACGAGATATGATTTACTTAAAAATGCATTCTGTAAAAACTTAAAGGAATACAACAAAAAGTTTACAGAGCGAAAATTAAACCCTGAGAACGGACACCGTTATCTACCTTATATTGTATTGGTGGTAGACGAATTTGCCGACCTTATCATGACAGCTGGAAAAGAGGTTGAGCTTCCTATCGCCAGACTGGCACAGCTTGCAAGAGCTGTAGGAATTCACCTGATTGTTGCAACACAGAGACCTTCTGTCAACGTAATTACAGGTATGATCAAAGCCAACTTCCCTGCAAGGGCAGCCTTCAGGGTAATTTCAAGTGTGGATTCAAGGACGATTCTGGATTCTCCGGGTGCGGACCAATTGATTGGTAAGGGAGACATGCTTTATTTCAACGGAAATGAGATCTTAAGGCTTCAGTGTGCTTTTGTAGACACTCCGGAAGTGGAAAGACTTGCAGAATACATCGGTGAACAGAAAGGTTATTCATCAGCATTTTTACTTCCTGAATTTGTATCTGAGGATTCTACAAGTACAGTAGGTGCCTTTGACCCGAATGAAAAAGATGCCTTGTTTGAAGAAGCGGCAAGAATCATTGTTTCTACCCAGCAGGGATCTACCTCCATGTTACAGAGACAACTGAAATTGGGTTACAACAGAGCGGGAAGAATTATGGATCAGCTGGAGGCGACAGGGATTGTAGGAGGATTTAACGGAGCAAAAGCTAGAGAAGTGATTATCAGTGACCTTCATTCTTTGGAACAGTTTTTGGAAGATTTGCGTAGTTAAAGGGAAAAATGCTTTCTAAGTTTAACCGGGAAGCATGAGAATGTTTAAAGTTTATTAAATAAAAAAATGAGAAATATTATTTCAAAAGTTATAGTCGGAAGTTTAGTCATTGGTGCTGTAGGATTTGCTGAGGCACAGAAAATTGATGCGAAAGCTAAAAAGATTCTGGACGACATCACCGCCAACTACAAATCTAAAAAGAATTCTTACTTCAAGTTTTCTTTTGGAACAGGCCTAAATGGTCAGGTTACCAAGACAGAACCTGGAATTTATTATTCTGCAGGAGAGAAATATAAGTTGAAGATTATGGATACGGAACAGATCTTTGACGGAAACAAAATCTACAATATCAATGCAGATGATATGGAAGTAACGGTTGCAAAACCTAACGGAAGCGGCAGCATGTTCTCCCCTATCAATTATCTTACGACTTACAGAAATGATTATAATGTAACGTATAACGGTAAAAAAACTGTAAACGGAGTCAATGCAGATTTCATTAAACTGACGCCTGTAAAATCCAATGGCATACAGTACGTTTATATTTTTGTAGACTCCGTGAAAAAACAGATTGTAAAACTTGAACAACACGGAAACAATAAAGACGTAGCTGTAATTGCGATCAAAGAATACAAGGAAAACCAAACTCTGGATGCAAATATGTTTGTTTTTGATAAAAACAAGTTTAAAAATTACGTGATCACGGAACTTTAAAAAATGAAATTGAATAGGCGTTAATTTAAAAATTAACGGATTCACCTTTTCATCTTTTGACGATAAAATAAAAAGTAATAAAAATTATAGGAGCCACAAGTAAACTTTGTGGCTTTTTGATTAATTTTGGCGCATGTTAAAAATACTAGACCGATATATCATAAAAACCTTCTTTGGACCGTTTTTCTTTATATTCAGCGTTTTGTTTTTCATCTTTATTGTAAACATTATCTGGGTTCAGCTGGGGCAGTTCATGGGAAAAGGGTTAAGCTACTGGCAGATCCTCAAACTCCTTTTTTATCTTGGGATCAGTGTTGTAAGTTTGGTACTTCCGCTTACGATTCTGTTGGCGAGTATTATGTCCTTCGGTGAATTTGGAGAACGATATGAACTTGCAGCGATGAAAGCTGCGGGAATTTCCCTGACTCGGGTCATGGCGCCTCTCATGGGAGTAGCAACCGTACTGGCAGTCATGCTTTTCTTTTTCTCCAATAATATCATTCCGGATTTCCAGAAGAAAGCAAAGAATATGCTTTTCAATATTGCCCAAACCAAGCCTGCACTTAATTTTACACCGGGGCAGTTTATTGATCAGCTTCCAGGATATACAGTTAAGTTTGATAAAATCTATGGTGAGAATGGAGAAAATATTGAGGGAGTTTTTATACACAGAAAAGCCAGCACCTATGAAAATCAGCAGTCGGTTGTGGCAGAAAAGGGAAAATTCGTTCCTGCCGCCAATAATCATTTTCTGAAACTGGAGCTTTATAACGGTTATATATTTGAGGACGATTTCGCCGGCAAAAGTGAAAATGTAAGACTGAAGCAACCTGATCAGGCCATTAAATTTGACACCCTGGTTTCACACTTTGATATCAGTGAAATCATTAACAAAGGTATTGAAAAGGAACAGATCACAGATGACTACCGTTTTCAGACCTATGGCCAGCTGAATGAAACCGTTGCTAAAAACAAAAAAGAGAATCTGGCATTCTTTTCAAATATCAGCTCTGACGTGCTTAGCCAGACCAATTCTGTAATCAGCTATATGGACAAAACCAAGTCCAAAGCTGTGGCCAAACAACAGATAAAGCTGGACACCATAAAAGGAGAAAAAAAGCTGGAGATCCTCTACAATTCTTACACCAGACTTGAAAACCTCAAATCAACAGCAGCAGGTAAAAGGAACGAGTTCAGCTCTAATATAAAATACTTCAGTAAAGTAGTCATTTACCAGCAGAGAATTGTTTCCTATTCTATAACGTGTATTATCTTCTTCCTGATTGGAGCCAGTTTAGGATCAATCATCAGAAAAGGAGGAATGGGACTTCCGGTGATTATTGCCATCATCATATTCATTATTTTCTACGTTATGAATCTTGGTATCGAGAATATTGCATGGGGAGGAGGTATGAGCCCTTATTTAGCAGCCTGGCTGCCCAATCTGATCCTACTGCCATTCGGAATATGGATGACGTATAAAGCGCTTACAGACTCACAGCTATTCGATGCTGAAAAGTACAAAGCTTTATTTAAACCAATCACGAAGAGGTTTACGAAGAATAAAGAACACAAGAGATATCAATAATAATTATTGAAAGATTTAAAGATTATAAATAGGCCCGGATTTTTTCGGGTCTTTTTATTGATAGGCGTGGTATCTTCCAGGGCAAACGCATGATAGAAGTCACATAAGATAGTATATAATTGTTTGATAATAAATAATTTATCATTAGTTTGTTGAGATAAAATATTGTATATTCATCTGATAATCAATAAATTAAGTCATTATTTTATGTCAGGTAAATTAGTAAGTATTTTTAGCGAAATAAAAGACAATAGACGAGATATAAGCAAGGTTCACAAATTAAACGACATCCTTGTTATGGCAATAATTGCAGTGATTTGTGGA
>NZ_JABBGI010000003.1 GCF_012927325.1 Chryseobacterium antibioticum
TACATGCTTTAGCTCACAACCTAAGAAAGAAAGTGGCATAAGAGACACTTTTCAAACTGGAAAAAACTTCAAAAGAAAAACGAATAAATACAAAAAAAATCCGCCTCACTGGTTGTGAGACGGACTCTTCTAATATCTTTTATTCTATTTAGTTTTTGCTTCTGAAATCTTTTATTTCCTGAATTTTGGATTGGAAATATTCATTTTTCTCAGGGGTTTTCTTGATCAGAATTTCAAATGCTTTAATAGCTTTAGTATATAATTTCTGTTCGAAGTAGAGATTGGCAAGTGTTTCCGTCATTAAATGGGAAATATCATCATTTTTTTCTCTGACAACATAGGTACTCTCATCTCTTAACTGACTGATTTTAGGACTATTCTCAATGAAAGCTTCAATCACTTTCTCCTGAATCGGCGGGATTGGTGCTTCTTTTACTTTTTTCTCAGCAATGACTTCTTCCTCTACAGGTCGGTCTATTTTAAGCCAACTCTGCCATGTATTGATAAATCCCGGAACGTTACTGTTATCCGTTGTTTTTGTGTTATTTTGAGCTTTAACTTCCTGAACGGGCTCGTCTTTCTTTTTTTCTTTTTCAGCTCTTTCTACCGATAGGCTTGAAATATCTGTCCCGAAGAAAGATACATTCATGACTGGTGCTTCTTCTTTCGGTATTTTTGCTTCGATCCCATTTTCAGAGCTTTTAACCTCTCCCTCTTTTTTTTCTGCAATTTCTGACGTTTCTTCTACAGGCAGTATATTGTCTTCTGAGGTAGTTTCAAGATCTTTTTGAGGCTCTTCAACAGGTTGTACAGCTATTTCACGTACATCTTCCACGGCTTTAATTTCTTCCTGTTTAGGAACTTCAATCTTAGCCGCCGGAACGGTCTGCTCTTTACTGATCATAGAATCCGGTAGATTTGCATCCAGACTCATGGGTTTCCAGGCAGAAACTTCTTGTGGGACGATTTCTTTTGGCTGTTCTATTTCCTTTATCTCTATAGCCTCTTCCTGTGGTTCTTGCTGAACTATACTATCTTCTATTGGCTCTTGCGCAGGTTCTTCGGCTTTATTTTCCTCTTTTTCAGTGGACCAGAAATGGAAATTCTGAGTCTCTGCAAAACTGATCTCATGGTCAACAATTTCAGGCTCCTCATTTTCAACCTGGGGAGCTGACTGAGCTTCTTTCATTTTCTTCTCGACTTCTTCGATCAGGCGTCTCATTTCTTCCTCATGCTTATTCACACTCGGTTTAGAAACTTCAGGAGCTACGGCTTCATCATCACTATTTCCCTGGATTTTAACATCGGGCAGGAATTCATCCATTCCGTGGAAACTTATTTCGGCATCCGGCTCGCCTGCATTTTCGTTTTCTGCAACGATTATGGAATCCTGTTCTGCTTCAACAGCAATTGTTTCTTCAGCCGTTTCATCCTGCTCTGCAGCTTCAGTCGCTTCTGCTTCCGGGATGATGATTTCTTCTACTTCATGGAAACTTACATCTTCATCTTTATCGATTTCCTGTTCTTCTGTCTGGCTTTCAATTGTATTTTCGTCAACAATTAATTCCGGAGTGAGTTCTGCTCCAACTTCTAACTCTTCCTGTTCTTCGCTTTTTTCTGTTTCAGCTACCTGTACAGTTTCTTCGTGAAGATCTTCTGTGGCAGGTTCCGTTTTTTGAGTCACGATTACTCCTGATTCCAGTGTAGATTCAAGATCTATTATTTCAGAATGGGTTTCTTCAAGGAAGTTTTCTTCTCCTTCAAAGAGGATCCTATTTCTTTCTCCGTTGACATGGATGTGCTTGATTTCCTGAACTGGCGGCATTATGCTTGCCACCGCTTCATATTTGTCCTGCACCTTTTCAGAAGGTTGGTCTCTTTTGATCGGGAAAGCCTTGTCTTTATAGGAATATTTCACCTCTTTTTCAGCCGTTTTAGAAGCTTTTTTGTCTTCTATCATTTCGGGCTTTGGTTCTCGCTGGATCTTCCCGTTGATCAGCTGATAAAGAAGCTTTTTGTCGGTGGTATAAGCCGCCGTTGTAGAAAGTTCTTTCTGATAGTTTTCTTTATCATAAAGGTGTACCCCAAACAAGTGAAGTGCCCTGATGTTCTGAACATAAGGAAAAGTATGGATTTCTTCTTTCAAAAGACCGAGATCTTCTGACTGAATATTTTTGGGGTTCTTTAATAATTCTAAAACTCTGGGATTCATCTTACCAATTGGCTACAATATCGTTAAATATCTTGTTAATAATTCTGTCTGTCACAAGCTTCACCTGGGAAGCTTCGATCTCACTTTGGGTCAGGTTACTGTTAAAAACCGCTTCATCCGTATAGGTTCTGTCAAAACTGGAATCCGGATGTACTTTGTTTTCATAATGTACTTTTACGGAAATCGTCAGCTTACTCTGTGACTGCTGTACTACTCCACCCGAAGGGTTTGTCGTTGTATTGGAGCTGATCGTAGTTGGTGAATAGCCGTAGTCGGAGATTTCACCTTCTATTAAAATATCAGGATTTGATTTTGTTCCTTTTAAGGTCGTTCTCTGCAGAAATCGGTTTTGGATATCCGTAGAAAACTGTTGGGAAAGAGTTGGATTGACCAGTGCTGCATTATTTGGAAATTCATTGATCTGAACGGTCTTCTCATCCGTCAACGAAGATCCTGTAAAAGAGTAACACTGATGAAACAGTGAAAGCATTACAAACCCAACTATTATTTTTAATTTACTCATACCGTTTTTTTATTTAACGACTCTAATACATCTTTATAAGCAGCATACTTCATGCAGATTCCCAAAGGTATTGTAAACAGGATTCCTATTCCGCATACGATCATTCCAAGCTGAGATATAATGCCTACTACAATTGAGAATAAAAAAATCATAAAAAAGTTTTTTCTGGCAATTTTCCACGAAAGCCTGTACGCTTCTCTTACGCTTGTTATTCTGTACAGCGAGATCAAAGGCTGTATAAAATACATGGATATAGAAAGAATCATGAAAACGATCATGATCAGCATTATCCACAATCCCATTCCACCCGCCAGTAAGGCTGCACCGGTATCTGATACCTGCCCGCCTTCAACGTCGGCAGCAAGCAGAAACGGAACTAACGTAAGCTGTATCGGAATCATAACAACGATACATATTGCTAAAATAAGCAGAAACAATTTCAGATACACCATGAAATCTGTAAAGTCGAAAATATCTCCTGCCGAAACCTGCTGACCTTCATCCACTTTTTTGCAGATCTTATAAAAGTTCCCCAGTCCAAGAATACCGCAGAAAGGGATAAAACTCATCACAAAAAGAAGCAGAGTGGCTACAATGAACCCACCGATATCTTTTTTGAACAGTTCAGTTCCCTGGGATAGGTATTTCCCAATATTAAAATCATATTCTTTTACATTAAGCACTTCTAAATTTTTCATTCCCGTTATTAGTCTTCTAAGTTATATTGTTTTATTTTTCTGTATAAAGTTCTTTGTGATATTCCAAGCTCGTCTGCAGCTCTGTTCCTGCGTCCTTTATGCTTATCTAATGCTTTGATAATCAAATCTTTTTCATTGTTCTGAAGCGACAGAGATTCTGGTCTGTTTTCTTCTATTTCTATATCTTCAATATCTTCGTAGCTGTCATCAGCATTTGACATAATCGTCGGTGCATTTTGGGCTACCGGAGATTTATCCTCGAAATACAGCAGTGAATTCTGGGCTACCGGCTGAGCCTGTTCCGCAGAATAGATCCTGTTGATCAGATTTTTCTCTTGGTTGCTCAAATCGGCCGTTCCCTTGTTCTTGATCAGTTCTGAAGTTAGTGATTTTAAGTCATTAATATCACTTCTCATGTCAAAGAGAATTTTATACATAATTTCTCTTTCGCTTCCAAAATCATTCTGTTTCTGAGCATTCTGATTGTTGACCACCATCGGGAGGTGGGTTTCCATCGGAATATATTCAGCAAGTTTCTCTACTCTTATTTCGCGGTTTCTTTCCACTACAGTCATCTGCTCTACCAGATTTCTTAACTGACGGATATTTCCCGGAAAGGCATAGTTTTCAATATAATGAACAGCGCTTGGCTCCAGTTCCAATTCCGGCATTCTGTATTTCTCTGCAAAATCTATGGAAAACTTCCTGAATAACAAGTGAATATCTCCTTTTCTTTCTCTTAAAGGAGGCATATCAATCTGAACCGTATTTAATCGGTAAAATAAATCTTCACGGAATCTTCCATCATGAATAGCCTTCATCATATTGACGTTGGTTGCCGCTACAATTCTTACATTGGTTTTCTGAACCTGTGAAGAACCTACTTTCATAAATTCGCCACTTTCCAGCACTCTCAAAAGTCGGACCTGCGTCTGTAAAGGAAGTTCTCCAACCTCATCAAGGAAGATGGTGCCGCCGTCTGCCACTTCAAAGTATCCTTTTCTGGTAGCGGTAGCTCCTGTAAATGCGCCTTTCTCGTGTCCGAATAATTCAGAGTCTATGGTTCCCTCCGGAATCGCTCCACAGTTGACCACGATATAAGGCTGATGTTTTCTTTTTGATTCTGAATGAATGATTTTTGGGATAAATTCTTTTCCTACCCCACTTTCCCCAATGACAAGAACTGAAATATCTGTGGGCGCCACCTGGATTGCCTTTTCCAAAGCCCTGTTCAGGACAGGAAAGTTTCCAATGATGCCAAAGCGGTTTTTTATATTTTGTAACTCGTTGCTCATAAGTAAATTTTTGATTATTGATTTAATAATAATCTACAGTTCCTCGATCTGTTTCCTGTAGACTTTGTTAAAGTGATGAGTGTAGACATCCTTCATGGTCTTTCCTTCATCATAAGCTGCTAATGCTCCCTTTTTTAAATCTAAATAATCTTTGTTTCTGATCTTAGAAACTTTACTTTTAAAATATATATTTTCAGCAAAGTTGTTTTCCTTGCTCTGTTTTTCAAAATTCTCTAAAGCTTTGTCATATCTGCCAAGCTCAAAGAAGGTCACTCCCAGCTGGTAGTGATCGTACATTCCTTTGAAATACCCTTTTGATGCCAGAAGCTTTTCAATGATCCCTGCAGCTTTTTCTTTTTGCCCCAAGGCACTGTAAGACATGGCTCTCACCACCTCCAGGTTATAATCTCCGTTTAAGGATCTCCCAAGATCATCGGGATAATATTGTTTTAATGCTTCTAAATCCTGAATAGCCCCCCTGTAATCACGCAGAAACTGGAATTTGCACCAGCCTCTGTACCCTAAATTCATTTTAGGATCTACAGCAACAGCTTTGTCGATGAGAATCTTCCAGGTTACAAAATCTCCATTTTTAAGATATGGAACGGCTTTTTCCATATAGGAGTTGGAGAAATCGGGACACAATCCAATGGCTTTATCGAAAGCTTCCTGAGATTCCCGGCTGCCCTGTCTGTCTGAAGCCCAGTTGTATAACTCGCAGGCTTTTTTGCAGTTCTCACCCTCTACTGCATTACAGTTGACCTGTGCAATAGTATTGGTATAAACGATAAGCAGCAAAAAGCTAAGGTAATACCTCTGAAACTTTTCCATTCTCAATTTTATAGGTTAAATACTGATAATAGCCTATTTTAAAACCTTTTATCTCTTTGGGGATCCAGCCGTCCAGCGATTTTGTAAACCGAAGCAACCTTTCTCCCAATTCTTTATTTATAATTGTTTCCCTGAGATCTGCATTCATTTGCTGAACTCTGAACAATCCTGTTTTTCCTTCACAATTTACTAAAAATCTTACGGTAATATACCCGTTCGTTTTACTTTCGGAAGATATTTTTTCTTTTTCCAGTTTTTCTATAATGGCTATTTTCTCTCCTTTATAGGCAAACTCTTTTGATCCCTGGTAATACTGAAGGGTAAACAGTTTTTCAGGATTACATTTTTTAAACGCAGGATCATCCAGCTTTTCATCAAATTCTATGTCTCCTACTGTTGCGGGATATTTACCCATGCTTTTTTCTGTCTGACATGACATCAGAATACAAGAAAATAAAGCAAAAAGATAAACCGCTTTGATCAAGATCTTCAATTATTCTGCTGTTCTCCCTAAAAGTGTGCCCTGTGTATTGTCATAGACAAATACGTTCACAATGTCACCAATTTTCTGACCTTCCAACACATCGAATACACAAACCGCATTCTGTGAGTTTCTTCCTTTCCACTGATCTTTGTTCTTTCTGGAAGTTCCTTCGATCAGAATCTGATGCGTTCTTCCTACATAAGTCTCCATCCTTTTTCTGGACAGTTCGCGCTGAAGTTCAATCACTTCATTCAAACGTCTCTGTTTCACTTCAAAAGGGATGTTATCCTCCATTTTTTTATGTGCCGGTGTTCCCGGTCTTTCTGAATAAGCAAACATGTAACCGTAGTCGTATTCCACTTCTTTCATCAGACTCAGGGTATCCTGGTGATCTTCTTCTGTTTCATTACAGAAACCGATAATCATATCCTGGGAAAAAGCAATATCAGGAACAATTTCCTTTGCTTTTTTAATTAAATCTAAATATTCTTCACGGGTATGCTGTCTGTTCATTGCCAGAAGCATATTATCGCTTCCACTCTGTACCGGCAGGTGAACATAATTGCAGATATTGTCGTGCTTCGCAATCATTCTGAATACATCCAGACTCATATCCTGAGGGTTGGAAGTGGAGAATCTCACTCTCATTTCAGGAACAGCTTTAGCCACTAAATCAAGCAATTGAGAAAAATCAACAGCTGTTGCTTTCTGCATTTCCGATGCTTTGGCAAAATCTTTTTTAGGACCTCCTCCATACCATAAGTAAGAGTCTACATTTTGACCTAAAAGGGTAATTTCTTTGTACCCGTTTTCTAAAAGGTTTTTACATTCCTGAATGATAGAATGCGGATCACGGCTTCTTTCCCGTCCTCTGGTGAACGGAACCACACAGAATGTACACATATTATCGCAGCCTCTCGTAATGGTTACAAAGGCTGTAACTCCGTTTCCGCCTAAACGTACCGGATTGATATCTGCATAGGTTTCTTCTTTTGAAAGGATGACATTGATGGCATCTCTTCCGTCTTCCGTTTCCTTCAAAAGGTTGGGTAGGTCCCTATAAGCATCGGGACCTACCACTAGATCTACCAACTGTTCTTCTTCCAGGAATTTGGTTTTTAAACGTTCAGCCATGCATCCCAAAACACCCACCGTCATGCTAGGTTTTTCCTTCTTCAGGTTTTTGAACTGGGCAAGACGCATTCTTACGGTCTGCTCCGCCTTTTCACGGATAGAACAGGTATTTAAGAGGATAAGGTCTGCTTCTTCTACTTTCAGCGTGGTATTGTACCCCTGCTCATTAAGAATAGATGCAACAATTTCAGAATCAGAGAAATTCATCTGACAGCCATAGCTTTCTAAAAAAAGTTTTTTAGAATTCTCGGGCTTTTCAGCGATGGCAAAAGCTTCTCCCTGTTTTGTTTCGTCTATATATTTTTCCTGCACTGTAATCAATTTGATGTTCAGGATTCAAGATCCAAAAGTTCAATTCATGAATTTTTACCCCTAAACAGATTAATTTGCAAAGATACAAAATATTGTGACAGAATGGCAGGGGATTATTTTGAGAAAGTTAAAGACTTAAAGACAGTTGATAAGTTGAAATTAGCGGTTGCTCTCTGAATGTTTCCGGATTCCATTTTTTATCTATTTTTTCTATAGCTCTAACTATTTTTTCTTTTTCTGATGAATCTAACTCACCAGATTCAACATGTATATTATTAATAATACCTTCCTGATTAACTTTAAATCTAATCATAACCTTCAATCCAACGGCATTTTTGATTTTTTGGTTTTTTAAGTTGTTACCTAGCTGCTTTTTAAATTCCTCTATCCCGCCAGGAAAATGAGCTTCTTTTTTTAATCCTTCCGTCGTATAGCCTTCTTTAAAAATTGAAAAATAATCTATTGGATAAAATATAATTGAAAATTTCCTCTGTTTCCCTGAACTATCATTCCATTTTTTCAGTTTATTCACTTCTTGAAAAGCATTCAGAAAAAGTTTTGTAACACAATCGTCATTGAACTTTTTATTCACAATCTTCCCGTCACCATTAACAATTTCGATGTCAGCCAAAAACATTTCAGATGGTCTATTACTGCAAGGCTTAAAATTATTTTTAACCAAAACGTCGTTCAAATCTTTATAAAACTGAACGGAGCCGCCTTCGTAAGGGTTTGTATCTTCAGGCAGAAGATCAAAAGTTTGAGCTTTGACGAAAACAGATATGGATAGAAAAAAAATGATCTTAATTAATTTTTTCATCATGATTTTGATATTTTGACCAGTAATAAAAACAGCATTCTAATCTTCATCATATCCATGGGTACTGAAATTAACCTTGACAATCATTTTGGAATCTACCGGAGTATTGTCTTTCATGGCTGGTTTCCATTTTCCTTTGATCTTTTGCATGGCATACTTTACGTCATCTACAAACATTTCGCTGTTTTTGATCTTGGGAAGAATATCAAGACGGTCCATTTTACCATTAGGAGCTATATTGATCACAAAAGTTACTTTGCCGTTGATGGCATAGCTCTGGGCATCTACATAAGCATGAAGCATATCCATGAACTGTTTCCGAAAAGCTTCGTCTCCGCCGGGAAATTCTGCTTTTTGAGTGTATGATGTTACTTCAGTCTGCGGAGCCTGTTGGGAGAATCCTTTAATTCCAATGAATAGTAAAGGCAGTAATAAAAGGTATTTTTTCATCCGATCAGGTTATAGATCTGTTGCTATTGAGGAGAAATTCATTTTAAGTTTGATCTGTGAGGTAACAGGCTCACCGTTGCAGGAAGCCGGGATCCAGTTCTTTTTGATACGTCTTACTACGTATTTCATATCATCAAAAAAGTAAGCACTGTTAGAAACTTTCGGACTTCCTTCGATATTCGTTACTTTTCCGGTCTTATCTACGGTAAGGGTAAAGGTAAAATCTCCGTTCAGGACATAAAAATCTGAATTCAGATAATCATACATAAATTTCTGAAGGGTTTCCTTATAAACAGATACGCCCCCTTCAAATGCTGCAGGCTTAAAATCATTACAATTCTTCACTGCAATCTGCAGGAGGGGTTCTTTAATGTCTATTTTCAGGAGGTTTTTATTCGTCTCTGTAATCGGATTATCATCTCTGTCTTCAACATCCTGTTGGGCCAATGTGAAATTCGCCACAAGGAGTGCTACAAATAATGTAAAAGCTTTCATAGAACCTTATTCATTGGTTATTTAAATTACTTTAACAAAGTTAATTATTTAAATGTTTTATCAAAAAGAAAAACTTCAGGCTTTCACCTGAAGTTGTATGAATTATTGAAATTGATCTTACGTATTTAGAGCCTGAGTCTGTGCTTTGCTTCCGGTTTCTTTTAATAATAATGAAATCAAAACAGCAAATACAATTCCTCCTATCCAAAATAATATGGAATGCTGAAAATGTATCTCTCCGGAAGAAATATCCAGGCTTTTCCCAAACCATCCGCTGAACAGCGGGCTCACCAATGTAGTGACTCCAAAGGTGATAAAATTAATAGCCCCTGTTGCACTTCCTTTTACATAATCCGGATTGGCTTCTTTAATGATCGAATATGGGATCATGGCAGCTCCTGAACCTAGCCCGAAAATAAACATGCTGATCTTAGCAGGATAAAGCTCAGGAAGATATACCAATTGCAGAAAGCTCAGGATCATTAAAACTGCACCGCCAACCAATACAGGTTTCCTTCTTCCGATCTTATCGGTAAGAAAGCCCAAAAGCGGACATCCGAAAACCCAGCCAAACGCGACCATTGCACTCGTGATGGCTGCATCGTGAAATACAAATCCCTTATCTTTTTGAAAAAAAGCGACTCCCCACGTCATGGTAAAGATCGTGGTAGGCGCAAACAGCAGCCCGGAAATAAGGCCACACAACCAGGATTGAGGATTTGTAAAAACGATTTTATAGGGTTCTAAATAACCAACTTTTTTAACAGCATCGCCGGACTCTGCTTCTGCCTGTTTTTCTCCAGGAGTTACAAAGAACAGGCAAAATGCTGTAATCACCGTGATAACCCCTGACCAAAGCCAGAAGGTATTGATGTTCATCCCTTCTTCTACCCATGGTCCTACCACAAATTGTCCGGCAGTTCCCCCCAGCATTCCGATACATTGCGTAAATCCTACGGCTGTAGCCAGAGATTTAGAGGAAAATCCTTTACTCGCCAGATACACGCAGCCCGGAAATGCAAAAGCACAGCCCGCTCCCTGAAGCAGCCTTCCTGCCACACCGCCGGAATAGGCAGATGCGAGAAACAGTAAACAGCCGATACCAAGAATTAAAGCTCCGGCAAAAAGTGATTTTTTTCCACCGAATTTATCCAAAGCTATTCCGGCAATCAAACTGCATGTGGAATAAGTATAATAATAGGTTCCGATGAGGCTGACCAGCTTCAGTTCCGTTGTACTGAAATGATTAACAAATTCCGGGATCATTACCGCCGGTGCTGAACGGACTACATAATCCAGAAAATAGAACACCAGCCCGAATAACCACGCAATGACATACCATCTTTTTAAGGAAGCATTCATCTTACAGCAGCCCTTTAATGTGTTTATAATTGGTTTTTACGGTGTCCAGAACTTCTTCCATCTTACCACCAAGCATCAGCTGGGCCATAGATTTGGTCATTCCCAGAACCTGGTCGAAGTCTACTTTCGGAGGAAGAGCCAATGCATTTGGATTGGTAAATATATTGAGAAGATAAGGCCCGTCATAAGCCAGACATTCTTTGATAGCATTTTCCACTTCTTCGGGTTTGTGAACATTTTTCCCCGGGTATCCCATAGCCTGTGCTACCATTGCGAAGTCAGGATTGATCATATCGGTTTCATTATCCGGCATTCCGCCTACTTCCATTTCCAGTTTTACCATTCCAAGGGTTCTGTTATTGAAAACGATCAATTTTACCGGAAGCTTATACTGAAAGATCGTTGCCATATCTCCGAGAAGCATCGAAAGGCCTCCATCTCCGCACATAGCAATCACTTCTCTGCCCGGATGAGCCAGTGCTGCTCCGATAGCCATCGGCATCGCATTGGCCATTGACCCGTGATTGAAAGAGCCCAGCATTTTTCTTTCACCGGTTCCTGTAATAAATCTGGCGCCCCAAACACAACACATTCCCGTATCTACCGTAAAAATAGCGTCTTTTTTGGCCAGCTGATCCAAGGTATGCGCTACATATTCTGGTTGAATAGCATCTTCCTTTCCAAAATCTTTCACATATTCGAGCTGGTTTTCTTTCACTTTTTCATAAAATGCCAGCTGCTCGTTAAGGAAATGAATATCTGTTTTTTCTTCAAGTAAAGGCAGTAACGCTTTAATTGTTTCTTTAACATCTCCCGCCAATCCCATTTCCAATTTCGCTCTTCTTCCCAATCTTTCAGGGCTTTCATCGATCTGGACAATTTTATTTTTTACAGGCATGAATTTTTGATACGGAAAATCGGTTCCCAGAAGGATCACAAGATCAGCTTCGTGCATGGCGTGGTAAGCGGACGGGAGTCCCAACAGTCCTGTAAGCCCCACCTCATTGGGATTATTAGGCTGAATAGCCATTTTTCCACGGAAAGAATAACCGACAGGTGCTTTTAAAAATTTTGACAGCTCTACCACTTCAGCATTTGCTTCTCCCGCTCCGATTCCGCAATAAAGGGCTACTTTTTTACTTGCATTGATCAGATTCGCAAGACTTTTCAATTCTTCATCAGAAGGTCTGATCACTGGATTGGTCCTGAATATTTGGGCAGAAGTAGATCCTTCTTCGGCATCTAGCTCCGACACATCCCCCGGAAGTCCGATCACGGCAACTCCTTTTTTGGAAATGGCATGCTGAATGGCTGTCTGTAATGTTCTCTGTACCTGTTCTGGCCTTGTAATCATCTGATTATAATGGCTGCAGTCATCAAACAGTTTTATGGTATTAGTTTCCTGGAAATAGTCCATTCCCATTTCGTCACTTGGAATGGTAGAGGCAATGACAAGCATTGGAACATGAGATTTGTGCGCTTCATAGACTCCGTTGATCAGATGAACATGCCCCGGACCACAGCTTCCTGCACATACTGCAAAACCGTCAAGTTCCGCTTCTGCTGCTGCTGCATACGCACCAACTTCTTCATGTCTTACATGGATCCATTCGATGCTGCTTTTTTTCACGGCAATATTAAGGTGATTAAGACTATCGCCGGTTACTGCATAAATTCTTTTCACATTGGCATTTTCGAGCATTTCAACAATCTGCTCTGCTATGTTTTTAGCCATACTATTATTTTTTGGTGTTTATTTTTGTTATAGAATACTGAAGAGAAAGTGGTTTGAAAGGGATTTTTTAGTATTAAAAAAATTCTTACCTCTCTCAAATTTAGCTAATAAATTATAATTATTATGCCAACAGACTATTAAAATTTCAACATATTGACCTGATAATAATCCAAAAAAGACAGTTTTAAACTAATACGTTTTTTTAAAATAAAACTCACCTTCATCTTCTTAAAAACTTAACTGTCAATGGTTAGAATCCAATATATCCTATCTTCTTTCAAACAAAAAACTCCGCAAATTACTGCGGAGTTTATATAGCTTCTATCTGATTTTAGATTACTTCTATCTGATTTCTTAAGAGATCCTCAAATTCGTCTCTTTTACGGATCAGGTGTGCCTTTCCGTCTAAGAATAACACTTCAGCAGGTTTCAATCTTGAATTGAAGTTGGAACTCATTTCAAAACCGTACGCTCCTGCATTATGGAAAGCCAGAATATCGCCTTCTCTTACTTCATTCAGCTTTCTGTCCCATGCAAAAGTATCGGTTTCGCAGATGTTTCCTACTACGGTATAGATCCTTTCCGCTCCTTTTGGATTTGAAAGGTTTTCGATCTTGTGATAAGAGTCATAGAACATCGGACGGATCAGGTGGTTAAATCCAGAGTTTACCCCTACAAAAACAGTAGCTGTGGTCTGCTTGATCACATTGGCTTTCACCAAAAGGTAACCGCTCTTTCCTACGAGGAATTTTCCAGGCTCAAACCATAATTCGAACTTTTTTCCTGTAGATTTTGTGAACTGAGACAATACGTTTTCTACTTTTTTCCCTAACGTTTTTACATCTGTTTCTTCTTCACTGTCCTGGTAAGGAATTTTGAAACCGCTTCCCATATCCAGATATTTAAGATTCGGGAAATGCTCAGCAAGTTCCAGCATGATATCCAGTGCCTGAAGGAAAACGTCAGGATCTTTGATCTCACTTCCTGTGTGCATGTGAAGACCTTCTACATTAAGGTTGGTACTTTTCATCACTCTTTCGATATGACGAACCTGGTGAATGGAGATCCCGAATTTACTGTCGATATGTCCTGTTGAAATTTTATAATTTCCACCGGCAAAAATATGCGGGTTAATTCTTACAAGGATAGGATATGTACTTCCGTATTTATTCCCGAATTGTTCAAGAATAGAAATGTTATCTATGTTAATATGAACTCCAAAAGTCATTGCTTCTTCTATTTCAGCCAAGTCAACACAATTGGGAGTAAACAATATTTTTTCTTTCGGAAATCCTACCTTTAGTCCAAGTTTAACTTCGTTAATAGATACACAATCCAAAGAAGCACCCAGGTTCTTGACATACTTCAAAATGTTGATGTTCGTCAACGCCTTTGCCGCATAGAAAAACTTTGTGTGTTTTAAAAAAGAAGATGTAAGTTTCTCATATTGCACTTTGATGGATTCAGCATCATAAACATACACCGGGGTGCCAAACTCAGTGGCAATCTTTAATAATTCTTTTGAATTCATAATTTCATTTTAACATAAAAAAAGGCAGATTCTTAGATAAAGAGCCTGCCACATTAATTATTTTTATGCAAGACAAGTCTTTTAAATATTCCAAACCTTAGAGAACTTTATAGTTCCCTTTTTTCCAGTTTTAATATGTTTAAAATTTTGCATTGCTCTATTTTATTTTTTACAAAAATACTATTTATTTTTTATTTTAGGAAAATTGATTTAAAAGCATCTTATTTTTGATAAAAACTTCTAAAGTCTAAATTTCTCTGTTATTTTGGCAATGGTAAGGTCTCAAAATCGCCACGAAGCAATGCCAGCTGCAGATCATTGTGTAAATCTGTTGAAGGTAAAGGAAGATCAATCTTCAGTTTTGAGATCTTGCTCATGGTCTGAATCTGGGTAAACAGGTCATAAAAACCATACGACATTATTTTTCCGTTTTCAATGATCAGGAACATTTTTTCGCCCAATTTTCGGCCTTGACCGAGCCAGAGTTCATTTCTTTTTCTGAAATCTATTTTTTTAATAAACGCATTAATATCATTAAATTCTTCCTGAAGGCCAATGAACTGAACGGCTTTTGTTCCTTGGGTAAATGCTTTGAATTTGAGGAGGGGTTTTTCTGTTTTGTTCAGTTTATTCTTTTCAACAATGTATTTATTATTTCTAAAATAAAGCCCAAACGGAAATACTTCCTTTTTCTTGATGTTTTTGGAATTCAGGACCAGCTTTGCAATAATATCTGTTCCTGTAAGTTCATAATTGATCTGCTCTACATCTTTCTGGATCTGTTCCCACTTTTTGGACTTGGAATTAAAGATTTTCTTTGAAAACTTATTAATATCCTGAACGTAATCGGATAAAATAATTTTTCCGGCCTCATTCTGGAAATAGACAAATCCTTTTTCATTGGGCAGATCCTGAGTCAGGATCTTGATCTTATTGATGTATGTTTTCGAATTGGTTTCGTCGTGCTGTTTCTGGATGATCTCATTCTCTGTATCTTTTGAGATCAAAAGTTTGAACAGTTCCAACGTTGCCCTTGCATCCCCTTCAGCTCTGTGATGATTTGTCAATGGAATTCCCAAAGATTTCACCAGTTTTCCCAATGAGTAACTTACCTCATCCGGAATCATTTTTTTTGCTAAAGGAATGGTATCTAAAGTATTGGTCTGAAAATCATACCCAAGCCTTTTAAAAGACTGGCGGAGCATTCTGTAGTCAAAATCAATATTATGCCCCACAAGTGTGGTATTCTGAGTAATTTCAATGACTCTTTTTGCTATTTCATGAAATTTTGGGGCGGTTTTAACCATTTTGGGCGTTATACTTGTCAGTTTCTGCACAAAAGGGGTAATATCGCTTTCAGGATTAACGAGAGAGATGAACTGGTCAGTAATTTTCTGACCATCATACCTGTAGATGGCTATATCTATAATGCATTCGTCTCTATAACCTGCACCATTACTTTCTATATCTATAATCGAATACATTGAATTTTTAATTATACTGCTAATTTTTTTATATTAATATTAATAATCCCGGTCATCATCAATCCAAAGCTTAACGTTATGACGCTTAGTACATAACCCATGCCATATGTCCATAACCGCTGCAATTGTGCCTGCTGCACATCTTTGATATTGGAACCCAATACAGCAGAAAGTACAAACAGGCTGATAAAGGAAATTATTCCGCCAAATAACTGATACAGCCATTTTTTATTTACCAATAAAGGCAGTGCGGCTAAAATAACAAAAAATATATCAAAAAAAGTAAAACGTGTATTGATACTGTCCATAACCAGATTCAAAATAGCCATTCCAATACAATAAAAAGCTGATACTCTTTTCATAGCAGATTATTTTTTATAGAATAAATTTTAAAATCCTATCTCCTTCTTCCACCCAGTCCGAACATTCCAAGGATGGCTTTTGCCCCTTCACGCATCAATGTGCTGGTAAAAGTTCTTCCGGCTTTGCTTTGAAGCACCTGTTCAAACATTCCGGGTTCTTCTTTCACTGGTTTTGTTTTTTGGGTTGGTGCAGAATTTTGGGCTGCCTGCTCCATTCTGTTCGTTAACATTTCATAAGCCGAATCCTTATCAACGGGCTCTTCGTATTTAGCGACTAAAGAAGAATTTCCCGTCAGTTCTGAAATTTCCGCATCACTCAGAACATCCATTCTGGACTCAGGAGAGATCAGATAAGTGTGTACAAGTGGTGTAGGAATCCCTTTTTCATCTAAAGCGGTGATAAATGCTTCTCCAATTCCAAGATTCTGGATCAGGCTGGATGCATTATAAAATTCTGTTGTAGGATAATTTTCAACAGCTTTAGTAATCTCTTTTTTATCTTTTGCCGTAAAACCTCTCAATGCATGCTGGATCTTCAGTCCTAGTTGTGATAAAACATTCTCAGGTACATCACCCGGAATCTGTGTAATAAAATAGATCCCGACCCCTTTGGAGCGGATCAGTTTTACCATTGTTTCAATTTGTGAAAGTAGTGCTTTTGAAGATTCATCAAAGATCAGGTGAGCTTCGTCTATGAAAAGGACTAATTTAGGTTTTCCGCTGTCTCCTTCTTCAGGGAAAGTCATATAAATTTCCGCAAAAAGCGAAAGCATAAATGTGGAAAAAAGTTGCGGTTTGCTTTGTATTTCAGCAACTCTTAAGATATTGACCACTCCTTTTCCATCTCTGGTTTCAAGAAGATCGTGCACATCGAAACTTAATTCTCCAAAGAAATCAGATGCACCTTGCTGTTCCAGGGCAACAATAGATCTCAGGATCGTACCTAATGAAGCCGGAGCTATGGATCCGTAATTGGCGGACAGTTCAGCTTTTCCCTGTGCATTGTCAGTAACATATTGCAGAACTTTCTTTAAATCGTTTAGATCGATTAACGGAAGACCTTTATCGTCACAGTATTTAAAGACAATAGACATAATACTCTGTTGGGTATCATTCAGTTCCAGGATCTTGCTTAATAAAACCGGTCCGAATTCTGTCACGGTAGCTCTTAGTTTCACCCCTTTTCCACCGGAAATACTCATCAGCTCTACCGGAAAAGCCTGCGGATTATAAGGAAGCTGTGTTTTAGCATATCTTTCTTCAATCACAGGATTCATCAGGCCAGCTTCTGCTATTCCTGAAAAATCTCCTTTAATATCCAAAACCAAGGAAGGAACTCCTGCATGAGAAAGCTGTTCCGCAAAAACCTGAAGTGTTTTTGTTTTACCTGTTCCTGTTGCCCCTGCAATAAGACCATGACGGTTGATTGTTTTCAAAGGAATCGTTACGTTGACTTCCGGTACCACTTCCCCGTTCAGCATTCCTTTTCCCAGTATAATGTGCTCTCCTTTTGGAGTATATCTTGTATTCAGTTCTTCAATAAATTGTGCTTTATCTGCCATTTGATCTTTTTTTAACATCTAAATATAAAAGTTTTTGTAAAACATTTGGTCATTAAAGTGAAATTCCAGAATAAACTTAGTTAATAAACCCTGAAAATCTCCCTGACAGCCATCATCTGCAAATTTTAAACCACTAACAAGAAGGAATTATAGAATTTCTATAGCCATTGACTCTAAACAATTATTTCGATTTTCCGGACATGATAAAAAACATTGTATTAAATCACTTTTCCACGAGACACCTTTTCCGTTTGAAAAACAAAGGATTTTAAGGCTGCCACACACAGAATATTGAAAGAAACTATCGCGTGGATTTAACATTTCATTTACATTTCATCTAATACTTTGTATCTTTATCTAAAATTTAAAAAAGACCCAATGAAAATTGAACAAATATATACGGGCTGTCTGGCTCAGGGTGCCTATTATATTGTATCAGAAAATGAAGCTGCCATTATTGATCCATTGAGAGAGGTAAAACCTTATCAGGATCGTCTTGAAAAAGACAATGTTACTTTAAAATATATTTTTGAGACCCATTTCCATGCTGATTTTGTTTCAGGACATTTGGATCTAAGTCAAAAAACAGGAGCTCCAATTGTTTACGGACCTACTGCTCAGCCTGCATTTGAGGCTACCATTGCTGAAGACAACCAGATCTTTGAGATCGGAAACATAAAGATAAAAGTACTTCATACTCCGGGACACACCATGGAGAGCACAACTTATCTGCTAATCGATGAAAACGGCGTTGAAACGGCCATTTTCACAGGAGACACTCTATTTTTGGGTGACGTCGGGAGACCTGACCTTGCGCAGAAGGCAACCAATCTTACTCAGGAAGATCTGGCAGGAATTCTGTATGACAGTCTTCACTCCAAGATCATTCCACTGGACGACAGTATTACCGTTTATCCTGCACATGGCGCCGGTTCAGCATGTGGAAAGAATATGCAGAAGGAAACAGTGGATATCCTGGGAAATCAGAAAAAAACCAATTACGCACTTAACCAACCGGACAAGGAATCCTTTATCAGAGAGGTTCTTGACGGTCTTACCGCTCCCCCGAAATATTTCGGAATGAACGTAGCGATGAACAAAGGCGGATACGAGAGTCTGGATGTCGTGATGAATAAAGGCTTAAGTCCAATTAATGCAGAAGATTTTGAAGCTTTCGCAGAAGATACAGGGGCCTTGATTTTAGATACAAGAAGCCCGGCAGAGTTCCATAAAGGATTTATTCCTAATTCTGTCAATATAGGCTTAAAAGGAGATTTCGCACCATGGGTTGGAAATATGATCGTAGATGTAAAACATCCTATTTTACTGGTTACTGAGGAAGGAACTGAAGAAGAAGTTATTACCCGATTAAGCAGAGTTGGTTTCGACAATGTGGTAGGGTATCTTAATGGCAGTTTCAGTGCATGGAAAAGTGCCGGAAAAGAAATTGACGAGGTCAAAAGAATTTCCCCTTCTGAATTTGCAGAGCAGTTTACAGAGAATGCTACAGTGATTGATGTGAGAAAACTAAGCGAATATTCTGCAGAACATGTTGACAATGCATTCAACAAACCATTGGATACAATAAGTGATTGGGTAAAGACCATTGATGATTCCGAACATTTCTTCCTGCATTGCGCCGGAGGATACAGAAGCATGATTGCAGCAAGCATTCTTAACGCACACGGAATCAGAAACTTTACTGAAATAGAAGGAGGCTTCGGCGGTATTAAAAAGACAGAAAAATTACCAACTACTGATTTTGTATGCCAGTCAAAAACTTTATAGGATAATGAAAGTAAGGATTTTTGGATTTATCCTAGCTTCAGCTTTAGTGCTAACAGCCTGTAAAACAACAGGTCTCAATATTGCTCCAAAGGCAGACCTCAGAGAAGTAGTTAACAGTTCGGATGTTATCTTAGTAGATGTAAGAATTCCGGAACAGTACGAAGCAGGAACTGCAAAAAACGCCATTAACATTCCATTAGCTGAACTACAGAATACGATGGATTCGCTGAAAGGCAAAAAAGTAGTTGTTTTCTGTAATAAAGGAATACAGGCAGACCAGGCTATGGAAATCCTAAATAAAAACGGTGTGGAAGCATACGACGGAACCAGCTGGAAAAATGTAAAAGCGATTCAGGATGAGAAACTATCCGGAAAATAAAAATACAATTAAATTATTAAGATTGATCACAGTGAATCTTGATGATTTAGATAAAAACTAAAACTATGTCACAAAAATTTCAGGAAATCATCAATTCGGAAAGACCGGTACTTATTGACTTTTTTGCTACCTGGTGTCAGCCATGTAAAGTACAGTCCTCTGTTTTAAATACCGTAAAGGAAAATATCGGCGAAGGAGCCCGAATCATCAAAGTAGATGTAGACCAATATCCAGCTTTGGCAGCACAATATGGTGTAAGAGGTGTTCCGACATTGGCTGTCTTCAAAAACGGAGAACTTTTATGGAAAGAAAGCGGCGTCCATGATGTGAATACACTTACAGAGCTGCTTAATCAATATTCTTAAACTATTTAGGTTGAGGCTAAGATTAAGACTAAGGTAGAACATTTTCTAATCTCAGTCTTAATCTTAACCTTATTCTCAAACCTATAAATCTATTGAAAAACGATCTCTGTCATTCAGAAACTGGAAGTGCTGTCTGAAATCTTTTAACTCATCCATATTCAAGTCTGCGGAGACGATATTTCCTTCTTTTTTAGAAATTTCCGTTCCGTCTGCAAAAAAGCAGTGTGAACTTTCCTGATAAAAAAGGTTATTTCCATCTGTTCCAATCCTGTTTAACCCAAAAACAAAAGACAGGTTTTCGATGGCTCTGGCTTTTAAAAGATGTTCCCAGGCTCCTACTCTCTTTTCAGGCCAGTTGGCGATATACAAAACAGCATCATAATCACCATTATTCCTTGCAAATACCGGAAAACGAAGGTCATAGCATACCTGAAGTAATATCCGGACTCCTTTATAATCCACAATGACTCTTTTATGTCCCGGACTATACACTTTATCTTCTCCTGAAAAAGAAAACAGATGTCTTTTATCATAGAAAACACTTTCGGAATCAGGCTGTACAAAATACATCCTGTTATAAAAATGCCCACCCTGTTCTACCGGAGCACTTCCACAGAAGGCCGCATTTTTTTCTTTTGACATCTTTTTCAGAAACTCCAGAGACTCTTCATATCTGTCCGAAACTTCAGCCGCATCCATACAAAAACCGGTAGAGAACATTTCAGGAAGCAGGAAAATATCAGCTTCCTGATCCTTCAGCTGATCCTCGATCAATTGAAAATTTTTGTCCTTATTTTTCCAGACAATATCTAAATTAAGCCCTGCAATTCTCATAAACTTTGTTAAAAAACTTCACTAAAAATACGATTTTTCAATGATTTCGGTTCTATTTTTGATGAGGATATTTTTCATTCGTATCATTTAAAAGTAAAATTTATGAAGAAATTGTTTTTTGTGTTGATGATGGCATTTTTAGGAACAGCAGCCAATGCGCAGGCTTACACCGGAAAAGGTGACCAGAAAATTCAGCTTGGACTGAGTGCCTGGGGATATGGAACAGGAGTGACAGGAACTTATGACTATGGACTGAATAAGCTTGTATCAGTGGGAGCAGGACTTAATGCTTACTTTAGTGATTATAAAGATAATGACAAAGACAACCGTGTTTTTGTATTCGGAAGGGTGAATTTTCATCTTCAGGAAGCCCTTGACCTGCCTTCTAAATGGGATATCTACCCGGGAGTTGATGTTGGTGTATTAGGTAAGGATTTTGGGATTGGAGCCCACATCGGAGCGCGTTACTTTTTCACAGAGAAAGTGGGCGTTTTTGCAGAAGTAGGCAACAACGGCAGTATAGGTGTTTCTTTCAATCTGTAAGATCAGCTCAATATATGACAAAGCTTCTCATTTAGAGGGGCTTTTTTATTTGGCATAGTTTTGATAATTCTTACCTTTGCAAATTAAAATCTAAAAATTATTAATGGAATTAGCAATCAAGATTTTCCAGTTCATACTAAGTATTTCTATTTTAGTGGTTCTTCATGAGCTTGGACACTTTTTACCGGCAAAATGGTTTAAGACCAGAGCTGAGAAATTCTTCCTGTTTTTTGATCCATGGTTTTCTATCTTTTCCATGAAGAAAATCAACGGAAAATGGCAGTATAAGGTTCTTTCTAAAAACCTTCCGGACACAGAAACTATCGTAGTAGACGGAAAAGAGAAAGAAGTTCCTATCGATATATCAAAACTTTCTGACAACGACTGGAGAAAACATCCTGAGCAGACAAAATACGGAATCGGATGGCTTCCTTTCGGTGGTTACGTAAAAATTGCGGGAATGATCGACGAAAGCATGGACACTGAGCAGATGAAAAAACCTGCCGAGCCATGGGAGTTCAGATCTAAACCGGCATGGCAGAGACTGATCATTATGCTTGGAGGGGTTACTGTTAACTTTTTCCTTGCCTGGATCATTTTCGGAAGCCTTTCGTACTTCAACGGAGAAACTTCTTTTGATACCACGAAAGTAGATACCCCGATGCATTATACCAATATTGCGAAAGCAATGGGCTTTGAAGACGGCGATAAGATCTTAAAAGTAGACGGAAAAGTTCAGAACAATCTGGATAAACTGTCTTTAGATATTTTATTGAGTGATCAAGTAACTGTTTTAAGAAAAGGTAAAAACGTTACTTTCAACACGAATGACGACGGAAAAGCACTGGCTTTCAAAGATGAGAACCCAAGAGCATTCCTTACGCCAAGATATGCACCTGTTATTGACACCATTGTGAATCCTAAAACTGCTGAAGCAGGTTTAAAAATAGGTGATCAGGTAGTTTCAGTCAATGGTCAGAAAATCAGTTATTACGATGAACTGCAAGGGGTTGTTGTAAAAAACGCAGGAAAAGCGATTAATATGGAAGTATTAAGAGCTGGTGCATTACAGCCTTTAAGCCTTCAGGTTTCTAAAGAGGGTACATTAGGAATTGCGTCTTATAAGCAAATGCAAAAGTTCGTCAATACACAGCATTTTACTTTTGTAGAGTCTATCGGAAGAGGATTTACCAGAAGTATTGAAAGTTTGACGTATCAGGTGAAGCAGTTTAAACTGGTATTCAACAAGAAAGTTCAGGGATATAAGAAAGTGGGCGGTCCTTTGGCGATCATCAAGAATATGCCGGTAGAGAAGTCGAAAGACGGATCAGTATCGGTTAACTGGAGCATGTTCTGGAGTTTTACAGCTATGTTCTCTGTATGGTTGGCATTCCTGAACCTGATTCCTATCCCAGGCCTTGATGGAGGACACGTATTATTTACATTATGGGAAGTGATTACGGGAAAACCTGTCCCTCAAAAAGTATTGGAAAATGCACAGATGATCGGGGTTATCTTCCTGTTAGGATTGATGGTACTGATCTTCGGAAGTGATATCTTTAAAGCGGTTACCGGCAGTTTATAATTTTTTTGAATTTTTTTCTAAAAAATATTTGTAGGGTATAAATATTCGTCCTATATTTGCACCACTTAAAACAAAGGACATTCCTCCTTAGCTCAGTTGGTTAGAGCATCTGACTGTTAATCAGAGGGTCGCTGGTTCGAGCCCAGCAGGAGGAGCCAAAAAAGACTTACAGAAATGTAGGTCTTTTTTATTTTGCATACATTTTGCTTGATGGAAGTTGACTCTATTTAATCAAACAAGCACGATGCCCTACCTATCCCGGATTTATTTAAAGGATAACCATCCAAACGACTATCCCTTCAATCTGCCTTTTCTGAAGGAAGGTTTAGATCTAAGACTTAAAAGCAATGTCACCTTTTTTGTTGGCGAAAACGGAATCGGAAAATCCACTTTGTTGGAAGCCATTGCAGAAAAGTGTGATTTTAATGTCGCAGGAGGCAGCCGGAATCATAACTACAATTTCCATAAAACCGAATCTGAACTATCAGAATACCTTATTTTATCCTGGAAAACCAAAACCGGCCAAGGATTCTTTATGAGAGCTGAAAGCTTTTTCAACTTTGCCACTTACATCGATGAAGTTGCCAAAGAAGACAGAAGAGTATTAGACGCCTACGGAGGGAAATCCCTGCATCAACAATCACATGGTGAAGCTTTCCTTTCATTATTCCATAATCATTTCCAAAATGGCCTGTATATCCTGGACGAGCCGGAGTCTGCGCTGTCACCACAGAGGCAGCTTTCACTATTATCCGTTATTCATAAATTAGAAAAAGCAGGAAAAGCTCAATTCATTATTTCCAGCCACTCTCCCATTTTAATGAGCTATCCCGGCGCCGAAATTTATTTATTGGACGACAAAATTCAACGAACCCATTACAAAGAGACAGAGCACTATCAGCTCACCAGAAATTTTTTAGAATCTCCAGAACTCTATTTCCGGCATTTATTTGAAGATGATTAGCGTTAAATAAAAAAGATGTTGAAATATTTGTCCCTGAAATTCAACATTTTTGCTCAAAAATCACCGTTAATTAGGGATAAAACTTGCCTGATATTAATATTCCTTTTATATTTGCAGCACCTTAAACAGAGGAAAATTCCTCCTTAGCTCAGTTGGTTAGAGCATCTGACTGTTAATCAGAGGGTCGCTGGTTCGAGCCCAGCAGGAGGAGCAAAAAGACTTACAGAAATGTAGGTCTTTTTTTATGTCCAGACTTCAGATGTAACAGACATTAGCAATATTTACATCACCTCTAGTTATTTAAAACATCCCCATTAATTATTTCCACAAAAAAAATAAAAGGTGTTAATTAGATCTTCATTTTACCAATCATCTCATCTATACAAATTACTTTACTTACTTGTGGAAAAACAGCATAAAATACAAGTAAGTTGATGGAAATAAAACATTTATAATTGTTAATAACCTGTGGAAAAACTATTAAGAAGATATTAACACATCATGGAAAACACAATATAGGCATGTTAAAATCATGTGGATACCCTGACGAAAACATGTTAAAAGTCTATTGGTAACCGTTCTTTTAATCAGGATATATTGTGGAAAAGTTGTGAATAGTAAAAAAAATAAATTCCCCAACCAACCCATTCATCTTTGTTTATCTTATTCTAAAATTCACCGTAATCAGGGCATTTATTGCCACAATCTTTTACTGTTATTTTCGTTACATTTGTAGTTTTGTGATTTTTCACAGAAAACGTTAAAAAAATATGATCTTTTTTAAATAAACAGCACGCTTTTTGTTTTGCTAATTGCCTGAAGAACCAAATGATGTTAAACAACAACCCCAAATATTACAACCTATTTTTTCTGCTTTTTATAACCTGCTTGACGTATGCCCAAAACACAGCAAATGGCAAGATCACCGATGCAAAAACCAGTAAAGAAATTTCAAGTGTAGATATCTTTATCAACGACAGTACTGAGCCCTTTTTGAAAACTTCCGGGGGGAGTTTCAGTGTTCAGTCGGACAGTATTATTTATAAACTAAAATTTTCGAAAAAGAACTATTCCCCTGAAACCGTTACTATTACCCCTGAAACGGCAGACAATATTTTCGTAAAACTTTCACAGGAAAAGGAAAACACAATTGCCGAGATTGTGATCCATAACGAAAAAACTAAGTATAAAAATAAGAAGGAAAATCCCGCTTACGCTATTATGCAGGAAGTGTGGAAAAGAAAACGAAATAACGGCTTAGAAAAGTTCGACACCTATACTTATAAAGAATACGAGAAAATCCAGTTTGACGCCAATAATCTGGACAGCGCTTTTATGAGTAAAAAGATCTTCAATAAGCTGGATTTTATTTTTGACTATGCAGATTCCACAGCCAGCGGAAAGATAGGACTTCCCATATTCCTGAATGAGTCTATCTATGAAAATTTCGGGGAAAACAAACCTGGAAAAAAAATAAAAAGACTGCTGGTCGCTCAGAAAACCTCAGGATTTCAAGACAACCAGGTCATCACTATTACAGCCAAAAACCTCTACAGGGATATTAATATTTACGACAATACGTTAAATTATTTTGACATTGGATTTCCGAGCCCTGTAGGTACGAATGGATTCAGTACCTATGACTATAATTTAACAGATACCATTTCTATCCATAGCGAAAATGCTTACAAGATAAGATACCAACCCAAAAGAAAAGACGTATTAGCCTTCCAGGGATATCTTTATATAGACACAGACAGCTATGCTGTTTTGGGGGCTACTTTAAAGTCTACACAGAAGATCAATGTCAACTTTATCAACAGTATTTCCACAGAGCTGGAATATGATAATCCCGACGAGAATACATTCCTTCCAAAAAAATTCATTACAGAAATAGAACTGACTCCTTTTGCAAAAAAGAGGACTTCAAAAAGTATCATTGCCAAACGGTCGGTCGATTATTCTCAATATGAATTCAACAAACCTCTTGATGATAAGGTATTCACCCGCAGAGAGGAAGAATACGACGCTAAGTTTGTAGACAAAGACGATGCTTACTGGGTTCAGGCCAGACCGGATTCATTATCGAAATCGGAACAGGGAGTCTACGAGATGCTTGATAAGCTTCAGCAGACACCAAAATTCAACCGCATCGTTAAAATCTATGAGACACTGGCATCAGGCTATTACAACGCTTTTAAAGGCATCGATATAGGACCTATCTTTTCAATTTACGGTAAAAATGAAGTTGAAGGAGACAGAATAAGACTTGGAGCCAGAACCTATTTTGGACAAAACGACCCATGGAGAGCGCAGTTTTATACCGCATATGGATTCAAAGATCAACAGGTTAAATACGGTGCTGAAGCCCGCTATATGTTTAACAGAGTGAACAGATTCATGATTGGAGCAGGAACCAAACGAGACATCGAACAGCTGGGAGTACAACTTACCACCGATGACGGAATTATGGCTCGTACTTTTGCATCATCCACTCTTTTTGCAAGAGGAGAAAATGCTTCTTTGAGCTCTATAAACAAGACCAATATCTTTGCATCTATTGAACCGTGGAAAAACTTCCAGGTAAGAGTTGACGGAACCCTGCAGAGCATAAAATCTGCCAATCCTGAGAAATTCAGCCTAATGTACTACCGCGACGGTGATCTGAGAAAAACACTTAACGACTCTCACGTTACCCTTAGCTTAATTGCAAGACCCGGGGCAAAATTCTCCCAGACCGGAGTAGACCGCTACGAGCACGGAACACTGGCACCAACCATTATATTGAAATACACGAGAGGAATTGAAGGCCTTTTCAACGGAGACTTTAATTATAACAGACTTCAGTTTATGTTCTACAAACCGGTATTGATCGGAAGCTGGGGTAAGACGCTTATAAGCTTTGAGGCAGGAAAAACTTTCGACAATGTTCCTTTGGGGCTCCAGAATGTAATTCCCGGAAACCAATCATATAGTCTGGCGCAGAACACATTTGCACAGCTTAATTATTATGAATTTGTAGCTGACACCTATTCCACCCTTCACCTTGAACATCACTTCAATGGAAAAATACTTTCATTCATCCCATTAATCAAAAAACTGAAACTTAGGGAGATCGCATTCATCAGAAGTGCTTATGGAACTTTAAGCGATGCCTCTAAAGCGATCAATGTAGATGGATTTAAATATTCTGCCCCTAGTGAGCAAATTTATTTTGAATATGGATTCGGAATTGAAAATATTGGAATCGGAAACCTTAGAATATTCAGGGTAGACTTTAACTGGAGAGGAAATTACCTCGACAGACCGGGTATTTCTACATTTGGAATCAAAGCAGGATTCCAGGTTGGGTTTTAATCAGAAAATGAAAATAGAACAAGAACGGGCTGCATCTTCCATGAGGCAGCCCGTTCTTATTATTCTATTCCTCAAGTTCATGAACAATGACTATCCGTGATCTTACGCTTAGCATTCGCAAACCTCATCAACATAGAGCAGACTTCACCATAGTTGAAATATTATTAAAAGCATTTATGTTTGAAAAATATCGACAAAAAAACCTCAGCTTATGCTGAGGCCATTTCAATAACTTTATTTATATTAACATGGGCATGGATCCGGGTCCATAACCATATTTTTACACCTTAGCCTTTGCTGTGCCGTCCAGCTACACCATTGAACGCAAGTAGTGGCCGGAGGTGGACAAGCTAAAGCGCCTCCTTCTATTGTTCTTAATTCTTTTTTAGATAATTTTCTCAAATTTTTCATAATACTTTGTTTTTAATTTGTTGGCCTACTCTATATGCTTTTCGGCATCCGCAAATGATTTGTTATTTGATAGTTGACAAATATATAAATATTTCACAATAATTGGAATATTAACGAAAATATTTTGATTTCGCCACATATAGGCATAAAAAAACCTCAGCAAATGCCGAGGTTTAAATTTTTATAAAACGCTTAAATTATGCGTTTGCTTCTACAGATACGAAAGATCTGTTGTTTGCTTTCTTTCTGAAAACTACTTTACCGTCTACTAATGCAAACAAAGTGTGGTCTTTACCCATTCCCACGTTTTCACCTGGGTGATGTTGTGTACCTCTCTGTCTGATAATAATATTTCCGGCAATAGCTTCTTGTCCACCGAAAATCTTCACACCTAATCTCTTAGAGTGAGACTCTCTACCGTTCTTGGAACTACCGACTCCTTTCTTGTGTGCCATTTTATTACTGGATTATTTGTTAAGTGCTTTAAATGTATCAATATTCTTAACGATAGCAGCATCTACTTCTTCGTGAGTAAGAATAGTTTTTTCTAATTCCACTTTAACTGCTTTACCTAAAGTAATTAAAGTTTCTCTGTTTTCTTTAGACTGAGACAAGTTGTTTTTCTTCAAGTGATAGTTCAGCTCGTGATCTTCACTAAAGTTAACAGTTGCGTTGTCTGAAAGAACTTCAGCTTTCACAGTTTCTTTTTTAGCAGCTTTCTTAGAACCTCCTTCAAAACCAGTGATACCAGTGATTTTAATTTGAGTTAAAGATTGTCTGTGACCGTTTTTAACTTGGTAACCTTTTCTTCTTTTCTTTTTGAAAACGATTACTTTATCAGCTTTTACATGGTCTAGGATCTCTGCATCTACAGTGATACCGCTTACAGCTGGGGCGCCAACAGTGATTGAACCGTTTACAGTAAGAAGAATTTTATCAAAAGAAACCTTGTCTCCTTTTTCTCCTTTTAAACGGTTTACAAACAACTTCTGGTCTTGCTCAACTTTATATTGAAGCCCTGCTATTTCTACAATTGCAAACATTGTTTATAAATTTTTAGTTATTTCGAGGTGCAAATATATGAATAAATTTCTAAATAGCTTGCAATCAGATCTGTATTTTTTAAGAAAAACAATTTACAGTCATTTAAAGAATTCCCGGCAGTAAAATATTCAATCGCAAACACATTTTGAAAAAAAACACTTTCTTCTTGCCTACAGTTTAAAATCAGTACTCAAAGGTATATTCATGCCTACTTCTTAGTTATATCCAAGCAGAAACGAAAATCGCCTGTATAAATTCCTATCCATATTCACAAATAGGTTTATTTTTTTCACAAAAAGTAATATAAAAATAGAAATTCACTATGTTTTGAATAATTTTTTGCATTAAAGTACTCATACTTAACAGATAATTTATACCTTCGTGTTCACCAAAAAAATTTTATATGAAAAGAAACTTCAAATTCTGCTTATTAGCAGGAGCCATTGCCGCTTTCTCACTGTCAGCGTGCCGTGATGACAAAATGGAAGAATCTGTTCTTCCTGAATCTCAATCTGCAAGCTCCAAGATCGAACAGCCGGGAGATCTTCAAAAGAGCTGCTCATATGTAGATCAGAACTGGAGCTCATCTTCCTTACTCTACACTACCCTTCAGAATTCAACAGACACCAACTTTATGAATTCTCAGATGACTAAAATTGCAAGTCTGTGGGGAAGAAGCAATCCTACCCTGCGATTTGTAAATGATCCTTCCAATTTCAATTCTACGTACAATGCCATTTCTTATTCCACAGGAAAGATCTATTACGGCTATGCTATTTATTATGATGCAAAAAGCAAAGGCGGAGACATTGTCAATGCCATGATCCTTGCTCATGAATATGGTCATCAGTTACAATACATTTTTGGCCTGCCTACTGTTAATGAATCTACCGCAAGACCCAACGAACTGGAAGCAGATGGTTTTGCGGGATATTACTTAAGAAGACCCAACGGATACAACAAAACGAGTTTTGCAGAAATTGCAGCAGCATATGAATTTGCACAGAGCATCGGAGATTATCAAACCAACAGTGCAAACCACCACGGAACACCTCCACAAAGAAGATCTGCAGTACGTTTAGGTTTCCTTTTAGGGCAGTATGATCTTAATGCCGCGAATTTCGACTATAATTTCTTCTATTATTACCAGGGTGTATTAAACGGCACTTATAAAATGGGCAAAAACTCTGTAAACCCAGAGATCGATGCTTATATGAGCCAATACATGGATGAACTTAGAAAAATCCAGACCGGAGAAATTTCTGCAGAAGAATTTAAACAACTTCAGTAAACATTCATTTTTAGCATATTTAACAAAGGAGGCAGGCAGCGATGTCCTGTCTCTTTTCATTTTTATCAGTAAATATCCCAAAGTTTATTTACTTTTGACCCATATCGTACAACAATGAACAGAGACCTCTACATTGATTTTGCCAAGGGAATGGCCACACTTTCCATTATATTCATCCATACCGCTTTCTGGTCCGGACAGTTTTACATTCCCACGGAGGTCAGGGTATTTTCTCTGGTATTTGATGTGGCACTTTTTTACGCCCTGAGTGGAATTACTTCAGGATCGGACATAGAAAAAACATTCTACAGGCTATTAAAACTTCAGATCACGTATATGATCTTTGTAAGCTTTCTGTTCTTTCTGGATTACTTTTTCAAAGTATTTGGATTAACCTTTTTCTCTATGGAATGGCTCCAGAGTTTCTATTCCACCTTTGGATCCAAATATGCCGCAACCGGAGTTTCTGATGTTCCCCAATGGCAGAATCTCGGAAACTGGTACCTTCACCAGTATACCAACGCAGATACGTTCCCTGTCGTCATGGGAAGCTTCTGGTATTTGAAAGTGTATTTCATTCTTGCCGTTTTCGGAGTCCTGATCTTAAGATTTTTCCCAAAACACGTCACCTGGTTTATAGGATTGTGTCTTATTTTAACTTTACTGTTCAACGTTTTCCCCGAAATCTATCCTACAGGGCAGGTTGGGTATGTTGCTTTTTATCTGGCTATTTTTTTAATTGCCAATAGAATGCGGGGTAAGAAAATTCCTGCAAAATTGATTCCTGTCGTTTACGCAGTGGTCGCAGCAGCCTTGATATGGATGTTCTGGTATTATGGAAGTGAAATTTTTTATAAAATCAATAAAAACAAATTCCCGCCAAAGATTCCCTACATCATCTGGTCACTGTTCTCTCTTACCACCTTATTTGTCCTTTACAACAGATTAAAAATCACGAAAGAAAACTTTGTTACCCACATCGGAAAGAATGCGATTTTCTTTTATTTCGCCCAGGGAATAAGTTCTTCGCTGGTCTATTTCATTGTTGTAGCCCTAAAGGAAAATATGCCCTGGTGGGCGCTGATGGTCTTCATCTATATCATTAATATTATCCTTGCCTTCATTATTGCAGCAGGATTAAAAAAAGTAGACGATCTGGGATGGAGAATTCTGGAATTTTTAAGAAGAAAAACGGCTTCTTAATACTTTTACAGCCAATTTGAAATAAAATAATCTTTAGTATCGCAATTTATTTTAATTTTACAAAAAATTCAAAACATGTTTAAGTTGAAACTTCCTACCGATCCAAGGTGGGCAAATATTGCAGAAGGAAACATAGGAGAAATTTTAACAGATCATGCGTGGTGCGAGCAGAAAGCCACAACAAATGCCATCAGTTTAATCAATATGCTCCCAGAATACCCGGAAATTGTAACGGAACTTATTGCCATTGCGCAGGAAGAACTCGACCATTTCAGCCAGGTTCATGAGATTATTAAGAAAAGAGGATTCGTTTTCGGAAAAGCCAGAAAGGATGATTATGTCAACGAACTGGCTAAATTTGTTGTTCAGGGAAGAAGAGAAGATTTAATTGTTGATAAATTACTTTTCGCTGCTATGATTGAAGCAAGAAGCTGCGAACGGTTTAAAGTCCTTACCGAGAATATCAAAGATGAAGAGCTTAAAACATTTTATAAAGAATTAATGATTTCAGAAGCCAATCACTACACAACTTTTATTGGTTTTGCAAGACAGTTGGGCGATATCGAAAAGGTAAACAAACGCTGGGAAGAATGGCTGGAATATGAAGCCAGTATCATAAAATCTTACGGAAACAAAGAAACCATCCACGGTTAAAAATAAAAAAGTAAAAAATCCACGTTGAAAAAACCAACCTTCGAAAATATTGCTAATTTTTTCCTGAAAAATTTCTTTCAGGGGCTGGTTATTATTGGTCCTATTGGGCTCACCATCTTTGTGATCTGGTATATTGTCAGTGCTATTGACAATATCATTCCATCCGTTGCAAAGGAAATTCCCGGGCTGGTTTTCGTTTCAACAATCCTGATGACTGCCATTCTGGGCTACCTGGGAAATAAATTCGTAGTGGGAAGATTCTTTTTCGACACTATGGACAGCCTGCTGGAAAAAACGCCGGGGGTAAAACATATCTATACCCCTACAAAAGACGTCATGTCCTCATTTGTAGGAGACAAAAAGAAATTCAACCATCCTGTCTGGGTAAAAACAAATGAAAATCCGGAAATCTGGAGAATCGGTTTTCTGACCCAAAAAGAGATGTCAGACGTTGACAAGCAAAACTACGTTGCAGTCTATCTGCCTCATTCCTACGCTATTTCAGGGTGGGTAATTGTTACTGAAGAAAAAAACATCAAACCTGTAGTGGGAATGAATGCGGCTTCTGCCATGAAGTTTGCCGTAAGCGGTGGTGTAGCAGGGTTCCATTCTGACGACAATATATTTAAAGCTCCGGAGTAATTCTACTCCGCGACTCTTTCAATAATAGCTGATCCGGCTATTATTCCTCTATTCCTTTTAAATATTATGTTAACCAAAAAAATCATTTTGGACATTTTTACCTATCTACTTTTATTCATTAACTTATTTAACTCAAATACCAATAATATGAACAAGAATCCTCTTCTCAATTGCGATTACGAAAAAGGTGTATGTGAAATCCTTGAAACACCAGATGCAGAATCTTCAGCAGAACAGCTGCACGGCACCAAAGACAAGATCACAATTATTTATTATACAGACCCTATCTGCTCTTCCTGCTGGGGAATTGAGCCACAGTTAAGAAAACTGAAATTAGAATACGGAAATGCTGTAGAATTAGATTATAGAATGGGAGGACTTTTACCGTCTTGGGACATCTACAATTCCGGAGGAATCAGTAAGCCCAGTGATGTTGCCCACCATTGGGAAGAAGTAAGCCCATATTACCAAATGCCTATTGAAGGAGGTGTCTGGATTACGGACCCGTTAAATTCCTCATATCCACCGTCAATTGCTTTTAAAGCTGCACAAATGCAGGATAAAAAGAAAGCAGTGGTCTATCTGAGGGTTCTCCGTGAAATGGTTTTTCTTGACAAATTAAACATCACAAAACTTGAACATCTTGAAAAAGCGGCGGAACTTTCCGGATTAAATGTAAGTCAATGGAAAGAAGATTATGAATCCAAAGCTCAGATCGAATTCAAAAAAGACCTTGATCTTGGACGTCAGCTTGGGGTAAGAGGCTTCCCTACCCTGATCTTCACCAAAGACGATGAAATTTTAGACATCCTTTACGGAGTGAAGCCTTACGCAGATTTTGAACACAGAATAAAAAAAATAAGCGCTGACGCTAAAAAAGAAGAATATTCTTTAGAACCTGATCAGCTATTCGCCATTTATCCCACGTTAACCACTCAGGAATTTGCAGTCCTTTCAAATATTTCTTTCGAAAAAGCATTTGAAAAACTTCAGAAACTCACAGAAGAAGACAAAGTTTCCCGCAAAAAGTATAAAAACGGAGATCTTTGGATTTTTAATAAAAACTAATAACACTATTTAAACTAATAAGGATGTACAAAGTTGCAATCATTGGAGCAGGAGTATCGGGATTAAGCATGGCCAATTATTTGGAAAAAAACAATATCGACTACCATATTTACGAAAGGAGAACCCAAAATGACCTCAAAGGACATGGATTTATCCTTCCTAAAGAAGGTATTGAATTTCTTTCCAACATTATTGATATCAACGATCTCTACACAAAGGGCCGTTTTTTGAAAAAGTATCTTCATTACCATCAAAACGGTGAGATTCTTTCCGAAAAAGACCTGGAAGATGTTTTTGTGGTTTCAAGAAGTACTTTGATAGAGATTTTGGCCGAAGGTATTCCTGCCGATAAGATATCATACAACACAACAGTCACCCTTAATGGTTATTCCGAAAAAAAAGCGTGCATCACGATCAATGACACTGCATCTTTAGAAGCTGATGTGGTGATCGCTTCAGACGGTTCCAGAAGCAGGATAAGAAGAAAAACTTTTGAAGACGAAAAAATGAAAGCTGTCCTGGAAAATGAAGTGGTAAATATCATAGAAAATGAAGAAATTGCCAGCAAACTCGACAATAATTTTTTGAAGTTTCATCATGAAGATGGCGGTCTGACTTTCGGAGTCCTAAAGCTTTCCACAACAAAAATTCTCTGGTACTGCCAGTTTGATATTACCAGATTCTTTATCAATGAAGATTACACCCCGGATTGTATCAAACAGTTCATCCTCGATAATTTCGGTGACTGGAATCCTCTGGTTTCGTCTATTATCAATGATTCATCTTATGAAAATGCACACATCTGGAGGGTTTATGAATTAGAAAAGCTTAATCCCTTTTATCACGAAAATGTGGTATTCATAGGCGATGCAGCCCATCCATTGATTCCTTTTACAAGCCAGGGCGTTACCTCAGCCCTGAAAGACTCTTTTATGCTGACCAATCTCTTAATGGAAGGAAATACGCTTTCCCAGACCTTCGAAAAGTATAATGAGGAGAGAAAGGCTGAAATTGAAATTCATATCAATAACGGAAGAGCATTATTGAACCAATTCCTGCTGCCATTAAACGAACAGCAAAAAAATACATTACCCATTTCATACAAATAATAACATGTTTACACATCAAGATATCAATTTCGAAGCCCTGAAAAGAAAAGCCTACAACGGAAGATGGGCAACCCTGGAGGACGGAATCATTCCTTTAACAGCAGCAGATCCGGATTTCAGAATGTCATCCGAGATCGAGCAGGGAATTATTGACTATATAAAAGACGGCTATCTGAGCTACGGCCCGTTTTCAGGAATTCCTGAATTCAAAAAAAGTGTGGCAAACCATTTCAATACGGAAAAAAATGGAAGCTTTACCCCGGAAAATGTTTTAGCAATCAACAGTGCTGCCCAGGGTATGTTTCTGGTGGCAAAATATGTTTTGGGACCCGGTGATGAAGCCATTATCTTCGATCCCGTTGATTTTCTGTTCAAAAAAACAGTTGAAGCAGCAGGTGGAAATATCAAATTATGCTCTGTTGATTCTAAAACCGGAGAAATTGATTTTGAAATGCTGACTTCCCTCATCTCTTCCAAAACAAAGCTTATCAGCATCTGTAATCCTCACAACCCGGTAGGAAGGGTCTATTCTAAAGAAGTTTTAAAAAAGATTTCTGAAATAGCTGAAGTTCATGATCTATGGGTAATGAGTGATGAAATCTGGAGTGATATCGTTTTTGACAAAAAAGAATTCAATACCTACTCTTCAGTTTCAGAAGCTGCCAAGAAAAAAAGCTTTACCGTTTTTGGATTTTCTAAGTCTTTCGGAATCGCAGGATTAAGAATTGGTGCTGTTTTGTGTAACGATCAGGAACTTTTGGAGGATTTTACAGAGAAATCCCAGTTCAATTCAACCATTGAAGGCGTTTCCACTTTATCACAAATCGCCGCCAGTGTGGCTATCGAGAAGGCTAAACCCTGGTTCAATGACTTCCTGACTCATCTTCAGCACAACAGGGATCTTGCCTACAGTATACTCAGCAACTCTGATATTTTAACCCCGAATTTACCTGAAGCTACCTTTGTGATTTTCCCAAAAATTGAAAACGGGTTTTCAAGTGACGCCTTTACCCAACATGTTTTAAAAGAAGCGAAAGTAGCCATTGTTCCCGGTTCTGAACGATGGTTTGGAAAAGGAGCTGAAGGACACGTCAGGATTTGTTTCTCTACGTCGAAGGAAATCCTTGAGGAAGGTCTTAATCGGATTATCAAAAGCTTTTAAGGTTAAAAAAATTAACTTTTTATAACAATTTAATTAATATTTTACTAAAATTAACTAAAAATAAACTTCATTTAAAAAAATCGTACACAATAGCGAGATTTCACATTGATTTGAGGAGGAAATTCAATATTTTTGAAACAATCACCAAATCCAATATGGAATATGAAAATAATATACACCAGTGTTCTTTTTTTAGGGACTGTATCAATGTTTTACTCGCAAAATACCAATGATACCATCTCCAAAGAATCAAAAATAGAGGAGGTATCTATTACCGGGAGCCGGAATAAAAAAAGAACGGTTACCAATACACCTGTCCCTGTCGATGTGATTGATATCAAGCAGGTAAGCCAATCGACAGGGCAGATCGAAGTGAATCAGCTTCTTCAGTTCAGTGCCCCCTCATTTAATTCAAATAAACAATCGGGGTCAGACGGAGCTGATTCAGTAGATCCCGCAACACTTCGTGGACTTGGGCCAGACCAGACCCTTCTTTTATTGAACGGAAAAAGATATCACCAATCCTCACTGATCAACCTTTTCGGGACAAAAGGAAGAGGAAATACCGGATCGGATATGAACACTATTCCCATTGGTGCCATTAAAAGAATTGAAGTTCTCCGTGACGGAGCTTCAGCCCAATATGGATCTGATGCGATAGCCGGAGTGATCAACGTTATCCTTAACGACAGAAATCAGGGTTTTGAAGGCAACGCATTTTACGGAATGAATCTCTTTAAAAGCCCGGGAAACAAAGATGTCATATCAGATCATAAAATAGACGGAACTACTTTTGATTTCAGTGGAAACCTGGGAACAAAAATTGGCAACAAAGGAGGTTTTGGTAATTTCACTGTAGAATTTATCAATAAAGACCGTACCATAAGAAATGCAAACCCGGAAAAGGGCTATTCTTCTCCACGGGAGAAGTTTGGAGATGCAAAATCTCAGAATATGTATTTCTTTGGCAATGTAGAACTGCCATTATCTGACGGATTGAAGTTTTATTCCCGCCAGGGGTTTTCCTACCGTAAGACAAATGCCTATGCATGGACAAGAAGCGCCGATGCAGACGGAAATATTCCTGAGGTGTACCCAAATGGTTTTAATCCTATGGAAAATACCACCATCACAGATTTCACGTTTGACAACGGGCTGAAATTTAAAGCATTAGACTGGGATGTTGATTTTTACAATGCATTCGGGAGCAATAGGTTTACTTATCAAATCGACAATACGATTAATGCTACTTTAGGAATAAAATCACCAACAGGTTTTAATGCCGGAGGACATTCTCTTCTGCAGAATACAACAGGATTCAATGCCTCCAAGCAGTTTAAAGTACTGGAAGGATTAAACGTTGCATTCGGCTCTGAATTCAGATATGAAGAGTTTGAGATCATTAAGGGAGAAGAAGCCTCTTATGCCATGTATGATGTCAATGGAAATATTGTTACTTCCAATACACCCGGAAACCTTCTGGTTACCAATCCTCTTTCAGGAGATGTACGTCCCGGCGGTTCACAAGGTTTTCCAGGATATTCGCAGGAGTTTAATAAAAACAGGAATAATTTTGCTGCGTACGTAGATACCGAACTTGATATTACTAAAAACTGGATGATCAGTGTCGCCGGAAGGTTTGAAAACTACAATGATTTCGGAAGTACTTTGAATGGTAAATTTGCTACGCGGTATGCGATTACCCCTCAATTTGCGTTCAGAGGATCGGTTTCTACAGGATTCAGGGCGCCTTCTCTGGCACAGAAATACTATAGTCTGCAGTTTACCAACTTCCAAGAAGGAAATCTGGTTACCATCCAACTTGCGTCTAATGATAGTGATATTGCACAAAAATCCGGAATTTCACAGCTGAAACAAGAGACCTCATTAAATGGTAGTGCAGGATTTACATTTAATACCGGAAAATTCACAGCGACAATAGATGGATATTATATTAAAGTAAAAGACAGAATTGTATTGACTGGTAACTTTCCACGGGCCGATCTACCACAAGATGTTCAAGATGCTTATCCTTATATTGATCAAGCACAATTTTTCGCCAATGCTATAGATACCCAAACAAAAGGCATAGATGTTATTTTAAGCTACACTGATAATATTGGTTCCGGGAAAATTTCTGCAACTCTAGCAGGAAACTATAATGAAATGGAGATTACCAAGGTCAATACTTCAGATAAACTTCAAGGAAAAGAAAACATTTACATGAGCCCGAGAGAAAGAGCATTTATCTTAGCTTCTGCTCCGAAAACAAAAATCAATCTGAATTTAAATTATAAGATTGATAAGTTCAACGCTAATCTTCAGCTCGTAAGATTTGATAAAGTGAAATTAATAGGATATAATGATGCTGACCAGCTTTATGGCGCTAAAGTAACCACTGACATTTCTTTCGGATATGAGTTTTCCAAGAATTTCAATCTAACTATTGGCAGTAAGAACTTATTTAACCGATATCCAACACTACAAACTGCTGCTGTAGACGGCAATACAGAATCCGGAGGAATCTTCGATCCTGTACAGATGGGTTTTTCAGGAAGACAGGCCTTTGCAAGGCTTAATTTTAAGTTTTAGAAACAAATCACTATAAAAAAATCTCCAGAAAATTTCTGGAGATTTTTTTATTTTTTTGAAATTTTATAGAGTTTTCCACTGTCGGTTACTGCATAAAGATTGCCATCCATCCCATTCAGAACATCTCTGAACCGTTCCTTTTGATCGGCTAGAAGACGTTCTTCGCCCACCACTTTATTATCCTTCATCACGATCCTGTTGATGTGCTCACCACTCAGACATCCGATGATAAGGTTTCCTTTCCATTCTTCGATGTTTCCGGTATAGAACGCGATTCCACTTGGAGAGATCACGGGATCCCAGTAATATACAGGCTGTTCGGTCCCTTCTTTTTGGGTAATTCCGTTTCCTACTTTGGCTCCGGAATATTCAATTCCGTACGTCACATCTCCCCAGCCGTAATTTTTTCCTGGCTGTATAAGATTGATTTCATCTCCTCCCCTAGGGCCCATTTCAACATCCCAGAGCGCTCCGTTTGGATCTATTGCCATTCCCTGTGGATTTCTTACCCCATAGGCATAAATCTCTGGTTTATATCCCTCTTTTCCAATGAATGGATTTCCCGGAGCTGGTTTCCCGTCTTTAGTGATTTTTAAAATTTTCCCTAAATAATTATCGGTTTTCTGGGCATACACCCGCGTTTCTTTATCCGATCTTTCTCCCGTACTTACAAACAGGTTTCCGTCTTTGTCAAATGCAAGCCTGCTTCCATAATGTTTATCTCCGTCATAAGAAGGTTCTGCACGGAAAATAACTTTAACTTCTAAAATATTTTTGAGATCTGCCGAAAGTTTACCCTTCCCTACAGAAGTCAAATTCCCTTGTCCAAAAGGTTCTGAAAAGCTAAAATAAATGATATTATTGGATTTGAAATCCGGATCAAGGGCTACATCCAGCATTCCTCCCTGCCCTTTTGCATCTACTTTTGGAAATCCATCAATTTTAGAAACCTTTTTTCCATCTGCAGAAACTACGTTCATGTGGCCGTTTTTATCGGTAATCAGGAATTTCCCATCCGGAAGATTGATAATCCCCCAAGGCCTTCCAAGATCTTTATTCAGTACTTCCACCTTATAAGCGGTAGACGTTTTTACTGCCTTGATTCTGGTCTGCCCTTTAAAGGCAGGTCTATAGTTTGTATTGGGCTTTTCGGTTTCTACACTGCCATCGATTCCCGTCTGCTGGGCATTGGCATTGTTCTTATTACACGAAGACAAAAGTAAAAAAACACTGAGTGCTGGTACGTAAATAGGATTGAATTTCATAGTGTTGTGATTAGATGGTAAAAAGATAGATAGAAAAATAATGCCATAAAAATTTGCAGGTCTAAATTTTTATTCTACATTTGTAGAACAAATTACAATGTTGTAGAATGAAAGATATAAAGTTAACCGATTCGGAGAAAAATCTAATGGAAATCCTTTGGGAAAAGAAGCGTATTTTCATGAAAGATATTCTGGATTCTTATCCGGACCCGAAACCCGCAGCCACTACCATCGCTACCCTGTTGAAGAGAATGCAGAATAAGGATCTGGTAGGCTATAAACTGTATGGAAATTCCCGTGAATACTATCCAAAAGTAGAAAAAGGGGAATATTTCAACGAGGAAATGACCTCTATGATTGACCGTTTTTTCAACAGCTCGGTGACTCAGTTTGCTTCTTTTTTCACTACGAATGCTCAATTCAGTCAAAAGCAGCTGAAAGAACTCCGAGATATTATAGACCAGCAAATAAAGGAATAACATGTTACCCATTATTCTAAAAATCATTCTTTGCTCTTCCCTTTTCATCGGTGTGTACTACCTGTTTTTGGAGAGAGAGAAAATGTATCGGTTCAACCGGTTTTATCTGTTGCTTTCATTGATTGTTTCGTATGTGATCCCGTTCATCTCTATCACATTGCATCTTCCAAAACCTGAGAACAAAGTTAAAATACTGTTTGAAGATACAGCACAGCAAATCATCCTTGCTCAGCCTGAACAGGAAAATTCCAATTGGATGACTGTCATATGGATCATTTATGGAGTGGTTACACTTTTCCTACTGATAAGAAGTATTCTTTCGATCAGAGCCGTTAAAAGAATACAAGGTGAAAGACGAATATATCAGAATCACAGCATTATGGTCACAAAAGAAAACATTTCGCCGTTTAGCTTTTGGAACACCATTTATTTGGGTGAGACTTACATAGAAAACAATAGGGTTGATACAAGAATTTTTCTCCATGAGAAGGGCCATATTGATCAAAAACATAGCTTGGACCTCATTTTTCTGGATATTATTAAGATATTCACCTGGTTTAATCCTGTTCTCTTTCTTTATAAGAAGGCGATCCTTACCAATCATGAATTTCTTGCAGATGAAGTTGTTTTAAATAACAGCTTCAGCATTAAAGAGTATCAGAATTTAATCCTTAAAGAGATTATTAACCGTCAGAATCTGCCACTCACCCATTCATTTAATTTTAACAACACCAAAAAACGATTTATTATGATGACCACAAAAAAATCAAAATTCATTGTCCTGAAAAAAGCGGCTGGAATCACAGCAATGATGGCTGCTGCGGCTTTATTCGCAGAAAGGACATACGCTGTCAGCCCAGCGCTTACAGCAGACACTCAAAAAGTCAACAGTAAAGAAACAGGAATTTCATCAACAATGCAGGTCTCCAACAATGCCGGGACACTAAAAAAACAGCAATCGCCACAAGCTAATTTAATTGTCCAAAATTATTTCGAAAAAACAGTGGACGTAAAATCACAGTCCGCAATGGGAACCAAAAAAGAAATGGTAAAAGTAGTTTCGGATACTATTTCTCCAAGAAAAACAGCCAGCAATGAAGGTATTAACACAAATGTAAACACGCAACAGAACCAAGATGTTATTCAGGCGGAATTTCCTGAAGGAGAAAAATCGCTTCGTACAAAAATTGGGTCAATGCTTGATACCAGTATATTTAGCGGAAAAGAGAAATTCGTAAAAACAACTGCATTTATACACATTGATGAAACCGGGAAAGTAAATCAAATAACGGCTTCAGGTGATAATGAAAATTTCAATAAAGAAATGATCAAGACCATTACTGTAGTAAATAATGGAGCTGCCTGGAAACCAGCTACAAGAAATGGGAAAGCTATAGCAAGCATCTACAAGCTGCCAGCCACAATGAGTTTCCAGTAAATTCATCATAAGAAAAAACGCTACCCGTGTAGCGTTTTTGGTATTTTGTATTCAGCACAGATGGATGAAAAATGGATAATCCAACTATTCATCTCCAAATACATTATGAAGGCTAAAAATTTCTTTCGTATTTTTGTTGTATACATCATTTCCTATGAACTTCAATCTTCAGTCAGAATATAAACCTACCGGCGACCAGCCACAAGCGATCGAAAAACTTACAGAAGGTATTGAGATCGGCGAAAAATACCAGACCCTTCTGGGTGTGACGGGTTCCGGAAAGACCTTTACCGTTGCCAATATTGTACAAAATGTACAAAAGCCAACGATTGTCATGGCTCACAACAAAACATTGGCAGCACAGCTTTTTATGGAATTTAAAGAATTCTTTCCTGAAAATGCTGTAGAATATTTTGTAAGTTACTATGATTATTATCAACCGGAAGCTTATATTGCGACAACGGGAACCTATATCGAAAAAGACCTGAGCATCAATGAAGAAGTTGAAAAACTACGTCTTTCCGCTATTGCAAGCTTACTTTCCGGAAGACGGGATGTTTTAATCGTTGCTTCAGTATCCTGCATTTATGGTGTGGGAAATCCCGCGGAGTTCCATAAGTCATTGATATCAATTGCTATTGGAGAGAAAGTGACGAGAACGGCTTTTCTTCACTCGCTAGTTAATGCTTTATATTCCAGAACCTTAAGCGATTTTCAACGAGGTACATTCAGAGTAAAGGGAGATGTGATAGATGTATTTCCGGCTTATGCAGATAATGCGGTGAGAATTCAGTTTTATGGTGATGAGATTGAAAAAATTCAAAGTTTTGATCCGGTTTCAGGAAATGTTACTGCGAGTTTTGACCAAATTCAGATCTATCCTGCCAACCTTTTTGTGACTTCAAAAGAAACATTGAACGGAGCGATTAAGAATATTCAGGATGACATGGTGAAACAGGTGGATTTCTTCAGCGAAATAGGAAAACCACTGGAAGCCAAAAGATTACAGGAAAGAACTGAGCTCGATCTGGAAATGATAAAAGAGCTTGGATATTGCTCCGGGATTGAAAATTATTCCCGATATTTAGATGGCAGACTCCCGGGATCGAGACCATTCTGTTTATTGGATTATTTTCCGAAGGACTATCTCATGGTTATTGATGAAAGCCACGTTACCGTACCTCAGGTGCACGCTATGTACGGCGGCGACAGAAGCAGAAAAGAAGCTTTAGTGGAATATGGATTCCGTCTTCCTGCTGCGATGGACAACAGGCCATTGAAATTTGAAGAATATGAATCTATTCAAAATCAGGTCATTTACGTTTCTGCAACACCAGCAGACTATGAGCTTGAAAAATCCGGGGGAGCGTACGTTGAACAGATCATCCGACCGACCGGTCTTCTCGACCCTATCATTGAGGTGAGACCAAGTTTAAACCAGATTGATGATTTAATGGAAGAGATCCAGAAAAGATCTGATGCTGACGAAAGGGTTCTTGTGACCACCCTAACCAAGAAAATGGCTGAGGAACTGACCAAGTATTTTGTAAAATTCGGGATCAGGACAAGATATATCCACTCGGATGTGGAAACGCTGGAACGTATCCAGATCATGCACGATCTGCGTGTGGGACTTTTCGATGTCTTGATTGGGGTCAATCTATTGAGAGAAGGTTTGGACTTACCTGAAGTTTCTTTAGTAGCCATCCTGGATGCAGATAAGGAAGGAATGCTAAGAAGCAGAAGATCAATGATTCAGACGGTGGGCCGTGCTGCAAGAAACCTTAACGGTAAGGCTATTCTGTATGCCGATAAAATGACAAAATCTATGCAGGCAACGATAGATGAAACAAACTATCGCCGTGAAAAGCAGATACAATACAATAAAGACAACAATAAGGTTCCAACAGCCTTAAATAAAAAGATCTCTGAAAATCTGGTCGGCAGAAGCAAAGATTTCCCTGATCCAAAATATACCCAAAAGGAAATCCTGCAAAAAGCAGCGGAAACAAAAGCCAGCTATGGAGGGGAAGACATTGAAAAAATCATCGGGCAGAAGCAAAAAGAGATGGAAGCAGCAGCTAAAAATCTTGACTTTATAAAAGCAGCCAAGCTAAGAGATGAGATTGCGGCTTTAAAAGAATAATCGATTGATATAAAATAATTTAGGGGCGGCATCTTCGATGCCGCCCCTAAATTTATACTTTTTTGGAACAAACCTACTATCTCAAAGAAGCCCTAATCGGAATAAGCAGTTCCATCAGGCCATTCAGCTTAATTTCGTAAACCGTTGCAAGCTGCATACCTAGCTTTCCAGCAGGCATTCCCTTTCTGTTAAACCATTCCAGGTAGCTTATCGGAAGGTCAGCAAGAATTGTTCCCTGATATTTTCCAAAAGGCATCTTGACGATACAGATCTCTTTTAATATTTCTGAATTTACTCCTTCCACTTTTATACAATTAAATCAACTCTATTTTCCTGATCATTATCTCTATTGGGCAACTCAAGCTCAGGCGGTGTATCTTCATCCGAAAATTCATTTCTGTACACCTGAATAAGCAGTAAGGTAAACGAGATAAGAATGGGTCCGAAAATAAGCCCCATAAAACCGAATAAATTCATCCCCATGATAATTCCAAATACGGTATTCAGCGGATGGATATTTTCCAGCTTTTTTAGGAGCGTAAAACGGAGCAGGTTATCGGTAAGTCCTACAACAATCAAACAATAGGCAGCAAGGCCAAGCCCTTGTCCCGTATTCCCCTCTGCGATCATAAAGATACAGACTGGAACATAAATTATAGCTGCCCCAACAACCGGAACCATAGAAGCTGCAGCCGTCAATGCGAAAAGAAGGATCGGACTTGGTGCTCCAAAAATGAAGTATCCTATAAGTGCTACAATCCCCTGTCCTAATGCTACAACAGGTATTCCAATGGCATTGGCCATGATCAGTTTTCTAAGTTTCTCGCCGATCAAAGAAATATTAGCTCTCTTTAATGGAGCGGAAGAACTGAGAATTCTCTCAAACAACCTCGGACTTGCCAGCATAAAATAAAGAATAAAATACATGGACATCACCACAGTAAGAGTGTTGAAAGTCCCGCTAACCGCAGAAGTAGAAACCTTTCCGGCAGAACTTTTTACTTTATCCATATTCTCTTTGCTGAGAATATCAAAATTTGTTTTCGAATAGATATATGAATGTATTTTATCGAGAAATACATTGAATTTAGTCATATAAACCTGGGCATTTCCCAGTTTCTCGATCAGCAGATCGGCAATAAAATAGATGGGAAGAATAAGGATGACAAGACTTGCCAGCATCAAAACAAGGGCTGCGAGCCACGGTTTCCACTTTTTTTCTTCCTGCAAATAGAAATTATACCTTCTGCAGACCACATAAATGGTGATCGCTCCGAGAACCGACGGTATAAAAAGAGAAAGGTTAAAACAGATTAACCCAGCCAAAACCAAAATTATAGCCAGCAAAGCGACCTGCTTTATCGCAACGTTGCTTATCTGCTTATCCTTATTTATCATTTATCTTATTTATTTTTTAAATTCAATCTGTCTGGGCTTGCCTAAAAATGCACAGTATACAGAATACATAACAATCATCATGAATGGCGCTGTTGCAATAATACCGATACCGCATAAAATAACTCCTGCAATAGAAATCAAGCCTCCTACAACCGTTGCTCCAAGAAACGTTCCATAATTTTCTTTTGCAATATTAAAAGACTTTCCTAAAGCTTCAGTAGCTGATGCATTTTCGAATAATAAGATAGGATAACCCAACAATAGGAAAGGGTAAACAAAAATGAACGGGAAGAAACACAAGGCCATCGCAACACTGGAAATAATCCCTGAAATAATACTGTAGATCAGGATATTGACAAAATTCTGTTTGTATCCAATGAACAGATCAGCAAAATCGATCTGGCTTTTAGTATTGTACTTACTAACAATGTAGATTAAACCTACATATAATGGAGCTACTAAGATTCCCAAAAGACCTGACAATGAAAGGTAAAGCGAAAATCCCGGTACATTCCAGTAGCTAAAGGAAGAATAATCCCCTCCTGCCTCTTGCATTTCTTCCATCATGGAAGCAGAATTGAACCCGGTAATAAACTGGATCGCAAAACCTGCTATCATGTAAATTACCATCGCTACAATACCATATAGGAAGACTCCCTTATACATTTCAAAAGAATGCGAAATAATAGATCCCGTATCTTTGTTTGGAACAGACCCCTGTTGGTCAAATTCGTTAAATTCTGACATAGTTTAATATTTAATGATTTTCCTCAAAATTAACTTTTTTTGGAAGAAAAACATATTAAACCTATGTAAATTTTAACTTTTTTCCGAGAAAATTGTTTTATACAGGGAATAAATCATGGCATTCCAAAAAGGAAACGTGAACAGACCTCCCACAAAAAACAGTGCGAAGCCAATATATTTAAAGAAAAGAGCGACTATGATACATACCAGTATTTCCAGGAAGTACTTTCTGAGCGCCTGAAAGTTTAAAGAAATCGCTTCAAAAATCCTTTTGTCTGTAAAAAACATCAGCGGTGCCACAAAAATTGTGACCATCACCCACGCAACACCAAGTATAATGGTCTGAAATGTGTAGATATAGACAAACAACCAGAAGATATAATATCCGATATATTTGAAAAAATTAAGCCCGTTGTATCCCACAAGAAGATCTCCCAGCTCTAGTTTTTCTTTCAGGTCAATCTTCCTGTAAATATTATAAAAGCCTATATTCAGGGGATAAAGAAAGACCATTGTTCCAATAACAGCCCAGGAAAAATAGATGAGTCCGGGATTGGACTGCATCTTTAACATCTGTTCCGAGGCATTCATCCCCAGGTTCACATTTTTAGCGGCTTCTATATATTGGGTTAAAACCCCATACCTTCCGTCTAAGAAGAAAAGCACTGAAAAAAAGATTCCAAAATAGAAGATTGAAAATACCAGTTGAAAGAAGAGGGTCTTATTCCAATAGAAAAAAGCCTGCTTCAATATAAAATCTATTCCCGGTTTCTGAGGATATTTACTCTGCATCAAAAAAATTTTACACAAAAGTAGTCATCATTAATTATTTTTGCAGGATGTTTTCAATGAATCATCAAAAATTTCTCGAAATGGACGAACTTTCCCTTCAGAAGGTTCCCTATTTTTTCATGATCGATTTCCTTTCGGAAAATGTAGAAGTGTATCGAGAAGATGAAATTAAAGAATCAGGCTTATTAATTGATTTTCAAAGCTTTTCAAACTCTGAACAGAAACATAATCTCAATAAAAAAATTGAGTGGACGGCGTTTCCTGAGACGCTGGAAAGCTTTAAAGAAGGATTTGACAAAGTTCAGAAAAATATCCGTCTCGGAAATTCTTACCTTGCCAATTATACCAGAAAGACCAAAGTCCAGACGAATTTAAGCCTCGAAGAAATTTTTTATCACTCAATTGCAAAGTACAAAGTGTTTTGTAAAGATTTTTTTGTATTTTTTTCTCCTGAAACTTTTGTAAAGATTATAGACGGCAAAATTTTAACCTATCCTATGAAAGGTACTATTGATGCATCATTGGAAAACGCCGCTGAAGTTTTGAAAAATGACAAAAAAGAAAAAGCCGAGCATTATACTGTAGTGGATCTTCTTCGAAATGATCTGAGCATGGTAGCAGATGATGTAAAAGTTGATCAGTTTCAGCATATAGAACTCATCAGAACCCAACAGAAAGATCTGTATGCCATGAGTTCTGAAATTTCAGGAAAGGTAAAACCGGAGTTTAAAGGAAAGATCGGAAGCATGATGAAAAAACTGCTTCCTGCCGGATCAATTCTGGGAGCTCCAAAGCCCAAAACACTGGAAATAATCTTGGAAGCAGAAGGATACGACAGAGGATATTATACCGGAGTATGCGGCTGGTTTGACGGTGAGAACCTCGACAGCTGCGTTATGATACGCTTTATTGAAAAAGAGGGAGACCTCCTTTATTTCAAAAGTGGTGGAGGTATAACACACATGAGTAAATTAGAAGACGAATATCAGGAAATGAAAAATAAAATCTATGTCCCAATTCATTGAAAGCATAAAGGTAGAAGATCAGGATATTTTCCTTTTGGAACTACATCAAAAACGTGTTAACCAGACGTTTGCCCATTTCGGAAAAGAGGGTTCTATTGATCTGGGTAAGATCTTCAAAAACCTTGAACACGATGAAGACGGTCTGTTCAAGCTGAGACTTTCTTATGATCTTGATAAAAGAGTCCGAACCCAAATGATTCCATACGCGATTCCCGAGATACAAAGCTTCCAACTGGTTGAAAATAACATTTTTGACTATTCTTTCAAGTTTGAGGACCGTAAAGAGCTGGAGAAAATGAAGATGAAATCCAAAGCAGAGGAGATCATTATTATCAAAAATAACCACATCACAGATACTTCTTTTTCCAATATTCTTTTCCTAAAAGGGAAGGACTGGTTTACGCCCAACACCTACCTTCTGAACGGAGTACAGAGACAGAACCTTCTGAAACACAAGAAAATAAAAGAAACTGAAGTCACCCTTCAGAACATTAAGCAGTTTTCTCATTTCCAACTGATTAATGCCCTGAATGACTTTGATGATATGTTTATTTATCCTATTGACAAGATTAACAATCTGCCGGGAAATGAAGAATACCTAGACTATTAATTTCCTTTCATGAATTCGAAGTAGGCCTTCTGAACATCTGCGCTGTTTTTCCCGTATGTATTCACTTCCAGGATCTTCGGCTGCAGATCTGGTTTAAAGAAGTTCTCCAGCACTCTGTCCAGCGTAGGCTCATCTTCCACTTTAATGTAGGAGAAGCCGAAATGTTTTGCCAAATGTTCAGCATGTTTGCGGTGCTTGGTTGCAATAAACTCGTCTAAAGTATTAGGATTCGCATTGCCGGGTCCCGGAATGATCTTAAAGATATTTCCTTCACCGTTATTGAAAATGATGATCCTCACAAACGGTGGGATGTATTGATTCCAAAGTCCGTTGATATCATAGAAAAACCCTAAATCTCCTGTAATAAGCAGTGTCGGATTGGCATTTTTTATAGCAAACCCCATGGCTGTAGAAGTAGATCCATCTATACCGCTCGTTCCCCTGTTACAATACATTTTTCTTTTTCCGAAATCAAACAGCTGCGCATATCTGATCGCTGAAGAATTACTGAAGTGGATATTATAGTTTTGAGGAATGGTCTGCGAAGCTTTATTAAAGAAATAAAAATCCGAAAATTCCGCTTTGTTAAGGAAAAGTTCGTGTTTAGCATCTTTTTTATCCCTTAAAACATCCCAAAGATTAAAATAAGGCCTTGGCTCAAGATTGATAAATTTTAAAAGTTTAGAAAAGAAAACTTCAGGCTTCACCTCAATTTTTTCCGTCAGAGAGAAATAGGTATCCGGCTGCCATACTTCATCCAGATGCCAGTGCTGTTTAGGACGTGCATTTCTCATAAACTGCTTTACTTTCTTAGAAACCACGTTCTGCCCTACTGTAATCAAAAGATCCGGAGCATAGGTTTTATAATCTTCCTCTGTGAAATTGAAGATATAACGGTCAATATGTCTGAAGAACTTTTCATGATACAGATTGGAGTTTGCTTCACTCAATACAACAACAGAATGATTTTTCACAAGCTGTGTCAATTGGTTTTCCAACTCCGGGCTGTAATCTCTGGTTCCCACTAAAATCATGATCCTTTGAGAAGTGTGCCAGTCTGCTATTAAGTTGGAAGGAACTTCATACTCCTTATGCCTGATCGTTTTTTCAACGGTAGGGAAAGAAGGAAGTTCCGAAACCAGTTCATACAAAGGCTCTTCCAATGGAATATTGATATGGACCGGCCCCTGCTTTTCAAAACAGAGCTCAATCGCTTTTTTAATAATGTCAAAATTAATGTCTTCTGCATTCTCTTTGCTGTCTTCCACGAGCTGAAAGTCACCGTAAGAATGCTGATGAAAAATATCCTTCTGTCTGATGGTTTGCCCATCGAAAATATCTACAAAATCTGTAGGACGGTCGGCAGTCAGGATCAAAAGCGGAACATTCTGGTAAAAAGCCTCTGTGACTGCAGGGTAATAATTGGCCACCGCAGAACCGCTGGTACAAGTTATTGCCACTGGTTTTTTCTCACTCTTAGCCATACCTATTCCCACAAAAGCTGCACTCCTCTCATCTACAATACTGTAACAGTTGAACGCATCAATTTCTGAAAAATGAATCGCCAGGGGTGCATTTCTGGATCCCGGGGAAATGATGACATCTGAAATTCCGTACTGCTGAAGAAGATGGGCAAGTATCTGAATACTTCTCTTTGAAGAATATTTTTTCATACAGCAAATTTAACTTATAAATACTTAATTCTAAAAACATTTAATTCAAAAAAGATGTAATTTTGCACCACGTTAAATTTCTAAAAATGGATAAAATACCTAGTGTAGACCTGCGTGATTTCCTTTCGGACAACCCGGAACGCAAACAGAAATTTGTAAATGAAATCGGAAAAGCTTACGAAGAAATTGGTTTTGTAGCCTTAAAAGGCCATTTTCTTGACGATCAATTAGTAGAAGGCTTATATGGAGAGGTGAAAAACTTTTTTGAACTTCCAACGGAAACTAAACAGAAGTATGAGATTCCCGGAATTGGAGGCCAGAGAGGTTATGTAGGGTTCGGTAAAGAAACTGCAAAAGGTTTCAAAAAAGGAGACCTGAAAGAATTTTGGCATTTCGGACAGTATGTGTCCGATGATTCAAAATACAAAAAGGAATATCCTGATAACGTAATCGTTGACGAACTTCCAAAATTCAACGAGGTAGGTAAAGAAACTTACCAGATGCTTGAAAAAACAGGGAAGTATGTGCTAAGAGCTTTGGCATTGTATCTTGGTTTGGATGAGTTTTATTTTGACGATAAGATCGCAGAAGGAAACTCTATTTTAAGACCAATCCACTATCCGCCAATCACTCAGGAGCCAGATGATGCCGTAAGAGCTGCAGCTCATGGAGACATCAATTTGATTACCCTGCTGATGGGGTCTCAGGGAAAAGGCTTACAGGTTCAAAACCATAATGGGGAATGGATCGATGCTATTGCAGAACCGGACGAATTGATGATCAATGTTGGAGATATGTTGTCTAGACATACGAACAACAAATTAAAATCTACGATTCATAGAGTGGTCAATCCGCCAAGAGAATTGTGGGGAACTTCAAGATACTCAATCCCTTTCTTTATGCACCCGGTAAGCGGAATGTCGCTTAATGCTCTTGAAAACTGTATTGACGAAAACAATCCTAAACTGTATGAAGATACTACTGCAGGAGAGTTTTTACATGAAAGACTTATAGAATTAGGTCTTATCAAAAAGTAATATAAAAAAGTCAATAATTGATCTGTATTTCGGTTATTAACGTAATGTTGTAACTCTCAGATCAATTATTGACTTTTATCTTTTATCCTGGCAAATGGCTAGAAACCAAGTCCGCAAGGCGTTGGTTCACAGGATAGCGTACAGCTGTTAAATCGGTAACATCCCATACCCGCACTGTTCAGTGCTTCACAAGGGTCTTCAAATGTATCTCTTATTTCAAAATCCCCCACTTATATTTTTGAGATCTTCCGTTCAATTTTCTTTAAATTTTTCACAGTTATAATCTGTTGTAATTGGCTTTATCCTGTAATACAATAAAATTCAGGACATGGAGTGGTCTGCGTAAAAGTGCCCCAGGGACAGATACACGTATAGGTATCGCCGCCGCCAGTTCCACCACCACCTCCGGTTCCGGGATCTACATAGGGTACACATTTGCCTCCCGAACAGATCTGACCTGCTGAGCAGCCTCCGGTACCCGGCCCTTCTCCTTCAAAACAGAAAGAAGGTGTCAGATCTCCGGCAGAAATTTTCTTTTGGTTTTCTCTGGAAAGTTTTTTTAGATTTTTCATAGTTTTTGTTTTTGGGTTTCCTACTCTATCAGCTTTTCGGATAACGCTTTGTTTTATTTAAAATTAAATATTTTTTCATTAACAATCAAAGCTTTAAACCATTTTATTCACTATAAAATGACATTTATAGTGGATAATTCTTTGTCTGAAAACATTTATATAAAAATTTACCTAATTTGATTTTGGTTAAAAATATTTTAATTATATTTACTTTACTATCAAATTTTTAATTAAAACAATATGAAAAATTTAAAAAAACTAGACAAAAGCCAATTAAAAAGCATTTCCGGGGCAGGAGGAATTAAACTTCCGGAACCGGAATTCTGTATGTATTATTGCAACGGCACCGTAGTTTGTGCCACTTGCAGTGATGATTTCAAATGTCCGGATAACACTATGTAAAATTGAAAATCAGACCGAATAAATAAAACCGTTTCTTTTGGAGCGGTTTTTATCTTATTAAAAAATCCAAAGTCATTACTACCATTTAATTACCAATAAAATAATATGAAAAATTTAAAAAAGCTGACTAAAAGCAAACTGAAAACTATTTCAGGAGGAATAAGTTACCCTTTTCCCGGAGACTGTTTTTATGTATGCAGTGACGGAATTACTTATCGCGCCTTATGCCGCAGTGAATTTCTTTGTCCTGATGGTGAAGAGCCCATTATTCATTAGAAAAAATCGACTTATTTGTAAAAGGCTATCTTTTTGGGGTGGTTTTCTTTTACTTATTAAAATACAAACCCGGAAAATCTCAAATTACTCAAACAGTCGTAACTGTTGATCTTTTGCTCCTGTAAAGTTGGCACTTGATAATTTGGGAAATTCTCTGCCTTCGAAAAATTTCTTTCTCCCGATCTTAAATGTATTGTGAATCATTTCAGCGATATTACCCTCTCCCCTCTGTCGTTCAAAATATCTTTTATCTCCGAGTTTTCCGCCCCGCATAGAACGGATAAGATTTAAAACTTTTTGTGCCCTGTCCGGAAAATGAGACTCAATCCATTTTATAAAAACAGGTTCTACCGTGTCATTCAGCCGTACCAGGGTGTAACCGAAACTCAAAGCTCCGGCCTCTGAAATTGCTTTTAAAATAGTCAATGGTTCATCACTGTTCAATCCCGGAATGATAGGTGCCACCATAACGTGTACAGGAATTTTGTTCTCTGTAAGAACCTGTATCGCTTTTAATTTATTAGGGGCCGAACTGGTCCGCGGTTCCATTTTTCGTCTAAGATCTTCATTAATAGTAGGAATACTTAAAGATACAGAAACCAGATTCTGCTCTGCCATAGGTTTTAAAATATCCAGATCTCTCAGAACAAGTGCATTTTTTGTCAGAATATTGACAGGATGTCTGTAATCCAGACACACCTGAAGCAATTTCCTAGTGATCTCAAACTGTCTTTCTGCAGGCTGATAGCAGTCGGTATTTCCTGAAAGAAGGATGGGTGCAGGTTTATAGCCTCTTTTTTGGAAAAACTTCTCCAATAGTTCAGGAGCGTTTTTCTTGACCATGATTTGTCTTTCAAAATCAATTCCTGCGCTGTAGCCCCAATATTCATGAGTGGGTCTTGCAAAACAGTAGGAACATCCGTGTTCGCAACCCTGATAGGGATTCATAGAATATTCCATGGGAAGATCTTCGCTTTTCACCTGATTGACAATGGTTTTAGGAAAAACTTCTGTAAAAGTGGTCTTTACGGCTTCGAAATCTTCATCTTCAGGTTCATAGGTATACCTGTCGAAACGATTAATAACGTTCCGCTGTGCTCCCTGTCCTTTTATGAAATTTTCGTCCTGCATGGTCATGTAAAATTAGAATGCTTTTTCTATAAAATAATGAGTTTTAACATTAAAGTTATCCACAAAAAAAATCCGCCTCCTTTAAAAGGAACCGGATTTAAACATAATTAAAATATATTCTTTTACTACTTCAGCGCATAAAACTCCACTCCGTGATATTCATCTTCGTGGTTTTTTTCATCAAAATGTCTATGATAATCCGAGTAGGTATCACTATATTTTTTATCTTTTTTAGTCAATATCTTTTTTAGTCCAATAAAACCTAATACTGCCAAAAGACCAACACCTCCTGCCAGTAAAACGCCAACTTCTTTTTTCATATTTTGTCCGATTTATTAATATCGTTACTGCAAAAAGCATACCTATTTCTTTGCTATAAATTATAAATTTTGTTAACATTAAACTTTATTTTGATCAAAAACATAATTGCTTTTTCAATTAAATTCACAAGATTAATGGTGTAATTATTGTACTTACCTTAAAAAATAATATTATGGATAATTCTGATTATAATGATAGAATGACCACCTTAAGCCAGGTCATGAATACCCTTGCAGGAAGAAGAATACACCGGGAATTCAGAATGAATGAAAACTGCGAAATGAAATTTGAAAATTCAGAAAAAGTGTATCAGCCTTCTGAACTTACCATTTTAAAAACATACCGTTTCGAAGGTGATAGCAACCCGGATGATAGTGCGGTATTATATGTCGTGAAAGACAATGCCGGAAACCGAGGAATGATCATAGATTCTTATGGAGCGGACAGCAACTATCCTGGTGAAAAATTTGATGAATTTCTAAGAGATATTCCCGTTCAGGAAAGCGACGAATTTAATTTCTGATCTCACTTCGATGAGAGCATCAAGATACATCCCGAAACTATTCAGCTTCGGGGTTTTCTTTTTTCTTGAACACATTCTTTAGAAAACCCTTCTTTTCCTTTTTCTCTTCCTGTGGCTTAGGCTCTTCTTTCTTTGCTTTGATCTCCTGTTTCAGATCTTTTACTGTCTGCTTCACTTCTTTTACAGAAGTGACTGCTTTTTTAACGGTTTTTTCTGTTTTGTCAACATTTTTTCCGATCAGAGTTTTCTTTAACCCCTGCTCGATTCCTTTCCAGAAAAGATTAAAAAATGACTTCGTAGGATCGCGTTCAACATTTTCCACAGCCACGGCTTCCGGAAATCTTCCGGAAGCAGATCTGATAAAAAGATTGGCAACTGCCGTCAGTACTCCTTTTTTCTCAAGGTTGTCCTTATTTAGGACTGCAATTTTAAGATCTTTATGTTTCAGGTTAAATGTTCCATGCAGCCCTGCAGGGTTACCTTTGAAATTAAACAACATTTCCTGGATCGTCCCGGAAGTAGCCGTTACATGTAGATAGGGCCTGATAAATGGATTAATGCCGCTTGCCGGGAGGTTGGATGTTTTTCCTGAAATGGCAAAACCGTCATTATGATCTGCTACGTCAAAATTCCAGTTCACTGAAAGCGGTGCCAGATTCATAAACGAACAGTTGATTCTGATATCAACTTTTGTCGGCTTTCCTTTTGTCTTTGCAGAGTTCAGGTTTTTAACGTTCATATTAAAATTAGCAAAGGTCAGCTTTCCTGGTCCTGCACTTTCCGGAGTATCTTCTTCATAGACTAAAACTGAGTTTTTCAGATCCAGATTATTAACCGTCAATGGTATTTTTATGGAACGGAGCAGTTTAGAATATAGCGGCTTCACTTTTGGGTCGTCATTCGGGATTTTGCTTCTGAAAATATTGGCATCTGCCCCAAGAACCGTCACATTGGAGGCATTGATTGACTGATGATCTGAGAACAAATCCCAATGTCCGTCTGCTGCGATCTGAGAAACTTTGATGTCATACAGATCGCGCTCCACAGGTATCATTTTGATAAACTGGGCTCTCGAAACGAGAGGTTTCATCACAAAATTATTAACCTGTATCTTGTTTTTATTTAATTTTAAAAGCCCGGCACTCAGATTGTAAAATTGTGTTCTGTACGCAAAGTTCCGCGTGGTCAGAAAATAATCTTTTACTTTGAAGGAAAGTCCTTGATTATTGGGTTTAGGTGCTATTTCAATGGTATTGATCGTCGCATTCAGATCATGAAAGGCTAGCGGCTGCTTTCCTTTGTCATAAACAATATCAGAATTTTTAAGGGACATTTTCCGAACTATGACCGAATTTATAATTCCCGGACGAGGATTCTTTTGGGGCTTATTCTCGCCTGCTTTTATGGTTCCGCTTACATTCTCAACAAGGACATCTTTGAGGTCCAGATTAAGTTTTTTTTCTACAAACTCAAGCTTGTTGATATGAAAGGCAATATGTCCGGTTTTCAGATCCATCGAACCTTTTCCCGTTTCCGGAGTCCCGGGAGACAATATCAGGTTCCTGATTTCGCCGCTTTTGGGGTTTAATGCAATGCTTTCAACCGTAAAATTCTGATGATTGGAGTACTGAATATCTTTTCCTGAAAAATGAAAATCTTTATATCCTACAGGAATTACCTCTTCTGCAGTCACCTTATCCAATTTAAGCTGATTAACTTTTACATTCAGTGATTTTGCGGATAGCAGCCTGTTTCCATCAGGTTTATTGATCAGTATTGAGGCATTAGTAAGTTTTATATCTTCTAAATTAACTTCAAAATTTAGCTTTTTCTCCCGCTTTTTGGCTTTTACTCCTGTATTATAGACGGTAAAGACAGGATTTTGGAAATCAGCATTGGCCAGTGAAATTTTATTTTTAGCTAAAACCACGTCTTTAAAATCCATTTTGGGAATGGAAAACTCAAAGAGTTTGGGTTTTTGAGGATAAAATCTTTTAAACTGGCTGAAAGACAGAAGCGGAATAAGCCGGAAATTCTCAACAGACATCTGCCCGTTTGAAGTTGTGATCGTATTGGTCGTGACGGCATACACCTCATTCGGCCGGAAGAAAAAATTCTTTCCTTTAATATCATATCGGTCAAAAACCACAGGAAGTTTATCCTCTACTGATTCTTCGGTCATCTGTAGATTTTCTACAAAGAGATCCAGCTGCTGAACAGATAAAAATTTCTGTTTGGTATGCTTGAAAATATTGATCGTCCCTTTATTGATTCTGATATTTTCAAACAGAAAAGGATTTCGTTTTTTTCCGGTTTTACGGTCTACCGGTTTTGCAAGGCTGATATTTAAATTAGGCTTCGCCAGCAGAAGGTCTGATGAACTGATTCTTTTATTAAAAATAGCATCATAAATCCCAAAACGACTGATTTTCAATGTATCGATCGTTCCCTGGAGGCCAATAACATTCGTATTTTGAGGATCTTTGTTGTTTACGGTAATTCCCGCAGCAAAAATGTTTCCTGAACCCAAATCCACATCCAGGGTTTTATAGGAAACTTTGTAATCTGTATTTTTCTTGATATAATCCGGAAGCTGGGTTTTAAGCCATATATTCAAACCGAAATTCGCGGCAAGAAGAATCAGCAGCAGAATTCCCAGGCTTATTAATAACTTTTTGACCCATTTTTTCATATTTTTGATTTGGTGGTTATTAGCTTTAAAGTAAGATTAGTTTTTAATCTCCAGCTCTATCACATAGCCTTCATGTCCTCTCACATTAATGAAATCACCCCCTTGAAAACTTAAATACTGTCCTTTTATTCCTGTCAGTTTTCCTGTAAACTCAGGTTTTTTATCGAGCGTGAATGAGGTTACTTTTTCCGGCTTTTCAAAAGGATAATCAAATCTCCAAAGATCTTCTCCTTCACTGTAGAATTTCTGAAAATCCTCTGGAAAATATTGCCTGATCTTTTGTTGAAAATCGGCGAGATCCATTTCTCCCTCAAAATCATCCTGAAGCATTTTTCTCCAGTTTGTTTTGTCAGGAAGATGATCTTTTAAAGCAACTTCTATCATTCCTGCTTCATAACGGTTCTCTGTTCTGGCGATCGGCAGTGCAAAAGTAGCTCCCTGATCGATCCATCTTGTAGGGATCTGGGTATTTCTTGTTACTCCTACTTTTACATCACCTGTATAGGCAAGATATACGGTATGAGGCTGCAACTGGATTTGTTTTTCCACTTCCAGATCACGTTCACCCACTCCTAAATGCGCCGTGGAAAGCTCAGGACGGATGATTGTATCACTCGCATAAGGACTTTCAAAGAAACAGCTTTTGCAGAATCCCATCCTATAAATAGGCTTGTTTTCTCCGCAGTTGACACACTGAAATCCGACATGCTTTATACGTAACTCTTTTCCGAAAAGCTCGTTCATATGAATGAGATCTCCTGAAAGATTCAGATAATATTGGATCGGCTGTGCGTCGTAGCTCGTCATTTTTAAAATTTGCCCTTGAAACTGCATAATTGTTCTGTTTATACGTAAATATATTAAAATTAAATTTATTTGATTTTGTTCTGAGATTTTATACGATCTATTTCATCTTTCAGAGCTGTTATTTGACTTTGGAGCCTCAGCATTTCCGATTTTCCAGTACTTCTTGCCCCTGGGGAATATTGCCATATCAGGTGAATATCTTTTACCAAATCATTGTGGGCATCCAGCCTTTTTTTACTGATAGTAACACTGTCATTCAAAAGTGTTATCCTCAAAAAATCCTGATCATTCTCTTTAAAAGCCTCATAACTGATAATAGCCAATTCCGAGTGGTTTTCTTTAATGTTTTTAATATAATTTTCCGCACGCTCCTTTAGCCTTTCCTTCTCCCATTTCTTTTTCGTCAGAAGAATACTTGGAAATAATATAACGATGGAAAGCAGGCTAATTAAACCAGAAATTTTACGGTTGTGAGATTTATCCTTCATTCTATAATACCTCTGGTAACCTAAAAATATACTTAATATCCAGGTCCCCACCCCTATAAAAAAGCAGTTGATAAGATAAAAATAGAAACCTCCCCAAAAATACTCCCAATTTGCATTTGCTATTCCGAAACCGGCTGTACAAAGAGGCGGAATACATGCCGTGGAAACCGCAACACCCGCAATTACTTTTACCGCTTCCTTCCTAACAATCCCCAGAAACCAGGCGAAGCCACCTAATAAAGCCAAAAAACAATCAAAAATTGTAGCTGTTTTAAAACTTTCCAATTGTGAAGTCTCTGAGTGAAAAGGAGAAACAAAAAAATACAAGGCGGAAGAACAAATCGCAACAACAATCATCAGAACCCAATTGATAATTCCCAGTTTTATAAGTCTCTTGTTTCCTGTAGAAAGACCAAAGGCCATTCCTACAATTGGCCCCATTATCGGAGAAATAAGCATCGCACCAATAACAGCAGCTGAACTATTGATATTCAGACCTACACATGCAATACCCATAGAAATCACCAGAAGCCATAAATTGTGTCCCCGAAAATAAATTCCTTCTTCTATTTCATGAAATGTAAATTCTTCATCTTCTTCCTTGGGTAATACAAATAGTTTTCGGAAATTGATCATTATTATATTTTCTAACAAAAGTATGAAAACAGCATTCAAGTATTATTAATAAATTTGCCATTAAAAAACCACAAATGACTTATCTTGTAACTGGAGGAAGCGGATTCATAGGTTCCCATTTAATAGAAAAATTATTAAGAAATGGACATTCTGTCATAAACGTTGACAATTTTGATGATTTCTATAATTATCAGATAAAAATTAAAAATACTTTAGAGTCTATTGATAAAAATTCGAATTTTGAGTTTTCGGACAAAGAGACCGATATCAGACGTTTAACTGACATTTCCCAGTCAGATACCTATCACCTATATTATCAGGATATCCGTGATAAAGAAGGACTTGAACATATTTTTAAAGACCACAGGATAGACCTTATTATCCATCTTGCAGCCCTTGCAGGCGTACGCCCTTCCATTGAAAGACCTTTGGAATACGAAGAGGTGAATGTACGCGGTACCATGAACCTTTGGGAACTCTGCAAAGAATTCAATATCAAGAAATTCGTGTGTGCATCCTCTTCAAGTGTGTACGGAAACAACGAAAAGGTTCCTTTTGCGGAAACAGATAATGTGGACAATCCTATCTCACCGTATGCCGCCACAAAAAAAAGTGGAGAAATTATAGGCTATGTGTATCATAACCTATATCAAATAGACATGATCCATTTACGATTTTTTACGGTATATGGCCCGAGACAAAGACCGGATCTGGCCATTCATAAATTCACCAAGCTGATCTCAGAAGGCCAGGAAATCCCTTTCTACGGCGACGGAAATACGGCCAGAGACTATACGTATATTGATGACATCATAGACGGAATTACCAAATCTATCCTTTATTTAGAAACCCATTCTGGGGTCTATGAAATTATTAACCTTGGGGAAAGCGAAGTGGTAACCTTGTCTGAAATGTTGGCTACCATAGAAAATACCCTGAAAATCTCTGCCACGAGAAAAATTCTGCCAATGCAGCCGGGAGATGTCCAGAAAACCAATGCAGATATCACAAAAGCAAAGACATTAATAGGCTACAAACCAGACACAGACTTCCAAAATGGCATAAAAAAATTTGTGGAATGGTTTTTGAGAAAATGACATCATGTAAGTTTCCGGCGCAGCTGTAATGCAGTCTATGACGTGCAATGAACAAAAATTAATAAAAAGAATTGAAAATCAAGTATAAAAAAGCGTATAATATAAGCTAATTTTATACTTTTGCAAAAAAATTAGAAAATTATGTACTGGACATTAGAACTAGCCTCCTATTTAAGTGACGCACCTTGGCCAATGACAAAAGCAGAACTTATTGACTATGCAATCAGAACTGGTGCACCAATGGAAGTAGTAGAAAACCTTCAGGCTATTGAAGACGAAGGAGAGATCTATGAATCTATCGAAGAGGTATGGAGCGATTATCCTACCGACGAGGATTTCCTTTGGAACGAAGACGAATATTAATTAAAGCAATAAGCTTTAAGCAGTAGCTTAGAGCTTATTTGCCCTTTTTTTATATATAATTCACACGATAAGCGTATCAATACAACGCTTAAAGCATATTACTTTAAGCATAAAGCAAAAAATTTATGAGTTTTTTAAACAAAGTTCTTAAAGGGTTTTTGGGAGACAAAAAAGCGCAGGACCTAAAAGAAGTAAAAAAAGTTGTAACAAAAATCAAAGCTGTTGAACCAACTATTCAGCAATTGTCTGATGATGGTTTGAGAGAGAAAACTGCTGAGTTTAAAGAAAATATCAAAACTGCAACCAGCAAAATCACAGCTCAAATAGAACAAGTACAAGAGCAGATCAAAAATTCAACAAACGTTGATGAAAAAGAAGCTCTTTTCACAAAGATTGAGACTCTTAAAAAAGAATCATACGAGATCGAAGAGAAAGTTCTTGGCCAGATCCTTCCTGAAGCTTTTGCATTAGTAAAAGAAACAGCAAGAAGATGGGCTCAGAACGGACAAATCCGTACTACTGCAACAGATTGGGACAGACAATTGGCGGCGGCAGGTAAAGATTTCGTAGAAATTCAGGGAGATACCGCAATCTGGAAAAGCTCATGGGACGCAGCCGGGACTCCTGTAGTTTGGGACATGGTCCATTATGATGTTCAGTTTATCGGAGGGGTTATTCTTCACAGCGGGAAAATCACCGAAATGGCAACAGGGGAAGGTAAAACCCTGGTAGGAACATTACCTATTTACCTGAATGCTCTTACTGAAAGAGGGGTTCACGTAGTAACGGTGAATGACTATCTTGCCAAAAGAGACTCCGCGTGGATGGGACCTCTTTATCAGTTCCACGGAATGTCTATCGATTGTATCGATAACCACCAGCCGAACTCAGACGGAAGAAGAAAAGCATACAATTCAGATATTACTTACGGAACGAACAACGAATTCGGTTTCGATTATCTGAGAGACAACATGGTAACTTCACCTTCAGAACTGGTACAGAGAGAATTAAACTTTGCTATCGTGGATGAAGTTGACTCCGTATTGGTAGATGACGCCAGAACACCATTAATTATTTCAGGTCCGGTTCCTCAGGGAGACAGACAGGAATTTGATGTTCTTAAGCCTTCTATCGACAGAATCGTTGACGTTCAGAAAAAAACAGTTTCTGCCATCTTTAATGAAGCGAAAAAATTAATCGCTGCAGGAAACACCAAAGAAGGAGGATTCAAATTGCTTCAGGCATACAGAGGACTTCCTAAAAACAGACAATTAATCAAATTCTTATCGGAAAGCGGAAACAGAGCCTTGCTTCAGAAAGTTGAAGCGCAGTACATGCAGGACAACAACCGTGACATGCCAATCGTAGATAAAGACCTTTACTTCGTTATCGAAGAGAAAAACAATCAGGTAGACCTTACAGACAAAGGAGTAGAATACATGTCTCAGGGGAATTCTGACAACAACTTCTTCGTTCTTCCGGATATCGGAACAGAAATCGCTGAAGTTGAAGCCAGAAATTTATCCAAAGAAGAAGAATTCGAAGCTAAAGAAAAACTTTTCTCTGAATTCGCTGAAAAATCTGAGCGTGTACATACGATGAGCCAGCTATTGAAAGCCTATACATTATTTGAAAAAGATGATGAGTATGTAGTGATAGACGGTGAAGTAAAAATCGTTGACGAGCAGACAGGACGTATCATGGAAGGAAGACGTTATTCAGACGGACTTCACCAGGCGATCGAAGCTAAAGAAAATGTAAAGATTGAAGCTGCTACGCAAACATTTGCTACGGTAACACTTCAGAACTATTTCCGTATGTACAACAAGCTTGCGGGGATGACGGGTACTGCTGAAACAGAGGCGGGAGAACTTTGGGAAATCTACAAATTAGATGTTGTGGTAATTCCTACCAACCGTCCTATTTTAAGAAATGACAAACAGGATTTAGTTTTCAAAACTAACCGTGAAAAATATAATGCCGTAATTGAGGAAATTGAAAAATTAACAGCAGCAAAAAGACCTGTACTGGTAGGTACAACTTCTGTTGAAATCTCTCAATTGCTTTCCAAAGCCCTTCAGTTAAGAAAAATCCCACACCAGGTATTGAACGCAAAACTTCACAAGAAGGAAGCAGAGATCGTTGCCGGAGCAGGACAACCGGGAGTTGTAACGATTGCAACGAACATGGCAGGTCGTGGTACGGATATCAAGCTTTCTAAAGAAGTAAAAGAAGCAGGTGGTTTAGCTATTATCGGTACAGAAAGACACGATTCAAGACGTGTAGACAGACAGTTAAGAGGTAGAGCGGGACGTCAGGGAGATCCTGGAAGCTCTCAGTTTTATGTATCTCTTGAAGATAACTTAATGCGTTTGTTCGGTTCTGAAAGAATCGCGAAAATGATGGACAGAATGGGTCATAAGGAAGGTGAAGTGATTCAGCATTCCATGATTAGCAAGTCTATCGAAAGAGCTCAGAAAAAAGTAGAGGAAAACAACTTCGGGATCAGAAAGAGACTTCTTGAGTATGATGACGTTATGAACAAGCAGCGTGATGTAATCTATAAGAGAAGAAAGAATGCTCTATTCGGTGATCACCTGAAGTATGACATTACAAATATGATCTTCGATGTTTCCAATTCAATCGTTGCCAAAGGAAAGGCTTCAGGAAACTATAAAGATTTCGAATTCGATATCATTAAGTTCTTCACCATGGAATCTCCTGTTTCTGAAAGTGATTTCAAGAGCAAGCAGCTTCCGGAATTAACGGATCTTGTTTTCAAGGCAGCTCAGGAAGATTACAAAATGAAACTGAACCTATTGAAAGAAAAATCATTCCCTATCATTGAGAATGTATATCAGAATCAAGGTTCAATGTTCAAAATGATCCAGGTTCCTTTCACAGACGGACACAAAACAATGACGATCGTAGCTGATCTTAAGGAAGCTTATGACACTCAGTGTGAAAGCCTGATCAACGATTTTGAAAAGAACATTACTTTATCAATCATCGATGAAAACTGGAAACTTCACCTTCGTGAAATGGATGACCTGAGAAGATCTTCTCAAGGTGCCGTTTACGAACAGAAAGATCCATTGGTCATCTACAAACAGGAATCATTCCACTTATTCAGTGAAATGGTTGACAAAATGAACAAAGAAATTATTTCTTTCTTATATAAAGGAGAAATTCCGGCTTAAGAAATCTATAATAAAATCTCATAAAAACCCCGTATCAGCACTGTCTGATGCGGGGTTTTGCTATTCAACGCCTAATGATTTCATGATAAATATCAATTTTATTGTTTATTTAGAACAATTAAAAACAATATATTTGCAGAAAATTTGACTTTCATGAAAAATGTACTGATCTGTGCCTCATTGCTAGGTTCTATGCTGGTTTTATCTCAGGAAAAAGATACTATAAAATCTAATGATATTGAAGAAGTTGTTGTCAGCGGGCGATATTATCAAAAATATAAACTGAATGAGGTCTCCGGTTCTCTAAGACTGCAAACTCCGCTTATTGAACTTCCACAGAACGTACAGTCTATCAGTGGGCAGGTTTTGAATGATCAAATCACGTTAAATATGTCCGAAGGAATTGTCCGTAATGTCAGTGGTGCCAGAAAAGTAGAACACTGGGACAACGTTTATTCCAATGTTTTTATGAGAGGAGCAAGTATTGCTACGTATATGAACGGAATGAATGTCTCTTCTACCTGGGGACCAATTAATCCGGATGCATCCATTATCGACAGAATAGAGTTCGTAAAAGGACCGGCAGGATTCATGGGATCTATGGGTGATCCGGCAGGGTTTTACAACGTGGTAACGAAAAAGCCAACTGGTAAGTTTGCCAACAGTGTAAGATTCACAACAGGAAGCTACAATCTTTTCAGAGGAGAAGCAGATCTTGATGGGGTTATCGTGAAGGACGGCGTTTTAGACTACCGTTTAAACTTAATGGGAAGCTCCAACAAATCATGGTCAGAAAATGACAAGACAAGTAAAATAATCATCGCTCCGTCTATTACATTCAGACCTACAAAAACAACAACATTCACGGCCCAGTATAATTATCAGTTCTTAAAATTCAACCAGCCGGGTGCCTACCTAATGTCTAATGACGGCTATGCTTCATTAAACGTGCACACTAACTTTAATGATCCTAACTTCAAAAAAACTGAGGTGAAGGATCAGAGTTTATTTTTAAGCTTAGATCAAAAATTATTCAAAGATTGGGTTTGGAGTACACAGTATGCCTATATGGACATGAACTATGACGGTGGCTCGTGGTGGGGCGGTTTCTATGGTTCAGACCCCAATATTTTAAGCAGATCTTTAAGTAACTGGCAGGCTCTCGGAAAAAACAATATATTCCAGACCTACGTTAGAGGAAGTTTACAAACAGGAAATATTACTCATAAAATCATTGCCGGATTCGATTATGGAAATAGAAAATACCAGGCTGATTTCTCTTATTTAGGTGATGGAGGATCTATTGATGTTCACAATATTGTTTACGGTGTAAATCCTAATACATTGCCGTCTGAAAGCGCTTATTATCTAAATAGAAATGCTAATTATTATAATGATCAGGGAGTAAAATACACTTCTTACTATGCTCAGGATCAAATAGAAATGCTTAATAATAAGCTACGTATTACACTGGCAGGAAGATATACAAGCGGAACAACATTCTCGGGATATCCTAATTTAGATCCGATAAAAGCTGATCAGGCTGGAGAATTTACACCAAGAGCTGGCGCCAGCTACTCTATTAAGGATGATTTTTCAGTGTATGGAGTTTTTGATAAAACGTTTGCGCCTCAATCAGTAGCAAGTTACACCAATACAAATATTCCTGCTCCGTTAAAAGGTCAAAATATTGAATTTGGATTGAAAAAAGACTGGTTCAATGGCAAATGGAACTCTACTTTTGCTGTTTATGAAATTAAAAGAAAAAACATAAGTGTAGATGACAAAGAACATGGCGTACTTAATCCTGATAATCTAACCTATAATTATCCATTCAAACTGGCAATTGGAGAACAAAGAGCAAGAGGATTTGAAGCAGATATCAAAGGTGAAATCGTAAGAGGGTTAAATGTTGTCATAAACTATGCATATACCGATGCAATAGTAACAGAAGATACAGATCTTTCAAGAATAGGAACGGCTGCTCCCGGAAATGCCAAAAATGTACAGAACACTTGGTTAAGCTACAGATTTGAGCACGGTCAATTAAAAGGATTTGGTATATCTGCAGGATACCAATACCAGGGAGGAAGACAGTCCTGGTTTGGAACAACGGCAAAATATGATCAGAGTCTGGAAGATTATTTTGACACCAACTTCGGGATCTCTTATGTTGCTAAAAAATTCGATGTTAATCTATTGCTGAACAACGTTCTGAACAGAAAGCTTTACAGTGGCTACAGATCAGATGACGGTTCTTATGCATGGATCTACAATACTCCGCGTAACTGGAGACTATCAATAGGATATAAATTTTAAATAATCAAAAGTTAGCCTCTCCGGAGGTTAACTTTTTTCTATGAAGAAAAAGCACCCCCATAAAAAGAAAGTTTCTTTTACCAAGAAATGGTCTGCCAAACTGCATTTGTGGTTGGGTTTGTCCGTTGGTATCATTGTCTTTATTGTTTCGCTTACCGGAACTTTATATGTCTTTAAGGATGAAATACAGAACAGCCTCCGAAAAGAAGCGATGTATGTACAGAAACCTTCGGCATCACCCCTTTCTATCGCCGTTCTTAAGGAAAAAGTCAGTCTTGAACTTAATGAAAAGTTTCCGCTGAGCGCTGTAGAAATCTCTTTGGATAAAGACAGATCCTACCGTTTTTCATATTATGAAAAAAACAAAAAAGGATGGAACTATTTTGAAGAGGTCAAGATCAATAAGCTTGTGTATGTAGATCAGTACAGCGGGAAAATTCTGGCCGTTTACGATGAGAAATATAGCTTTTTCAACATTCTGAAATTCATCCACTGGAGCCTTCTTCTGAACTCCGAATGGGGAAAATATGTCGTAGGAATCCCTACCATCATTTTCATCTTCATGCTGATCACGGGAATTATTTTGTGGTGGCCAAAGAACAAAAAAGCAAGAAAAAGCCGCTTTTGGTTCAGCTGGGAAAATGTGAAAACCTGGAAACGCAAAAACTATGATCTTCATAATGTACTAGGTTTTTATGCTTCATTCTTGGCTCTGCTGATGAGCATCACAGGGATCTATTTTGCCTATCCGTATGTGAAAAACGCCTTCAATTTTACACTTTCAGGCTCCACAGAGCTCCCAAAAGAAAAGGAAATAAAATCTCCTGATTCCCTGATGGTGAAAAATGCTTCTGTTTATGACCTCTCCGCTCAGGAAACCAGAAAACGGTATCCTACATCTTCCAGTTTCAGAATTCCATTGAACGGAAAAAACAAGAAAGGGAAAGAACTGAAAAATATCCCGGTTACTATTTACGGTGAAGAAGGAAGGTTTAGCGAAAGAAATGCATTGGTCTTTGACAAATACTCAGGAAAACTGCTGGCCGAAAAACCTCATCAGAAACTGAGCAATGCTGAAAAATATGCCAATGCCAACTATGACATCCACACAGGATCCTACTTCGGCCTGTTCGGAAAAATTCTATGGTTCATTACCGGACTCATCTGTACTTCACTTCCTGTGACAGGATTTATGGTATGGTGTGGGAAACAAAAAAAACAAGGAAAGAAAATATAATGAAAAAAGCGCTTATATCAGCTGCATGCTTAGGTTCAGCTACCGTTTTTGCACAGGTTAAAGACAGTCTGCAGACCAACAGCGTGGATGAAGTCGTGATGACTGCTTCCAGAAAAAAAGAAAATATTAAAGAAATACCCAGCTCAGTAACGATCGTTGCAGAAAAGCAGATCCAGTCTCAGCTGACCGTTAATTCAGATATCACCAGCATTCTTCAATATACGGTTCCCAGTCTAGGAACCAATTCAGGACAAACATCGAATACAGGTCAAACCCTGAGAGGTCGCCAGGTTCTTGTCCTGATCGACGGTATTCCTCAATCTACTCCACTCAGAAACGGAGCCAGAGATCTTAGGTCTATCGATCCCTCAGTGATTGAAAGAATTGAAGTGATCAAAGGAGCGTCATCCATCTACGGAAATGGGGCAGATGGCGGAATCATCAACTACATCACGAGAAGAAGCAAATCTGACAAGAAAATTTCCGGACTTACCCAGATTGGTTTTACAGGCCAATCCTATGGCGGAACTCTTGGCGTAAGAGCCAGCCAGCTGCTATCCGGAAAGGTGAATAAGTTTGATTATGTTTTCTCTCTTGCCTACGAAAGAACCGGTTACATGAAAGATGCCGATGGTGTCAACCTTACCCCAACTTACAGTCCTGCGAAAATGGACAACTACAACGGGATGCTTAAAGTAGGATACAATATCAATAAGGATCAGAGAGTTGAAGCCTCTTACATCGGATATGCATCCAGATCTGACCTCAACTTAGGATTGGTAACGGGAAAATATGGAATTACCCCAACCATTGGGGAAGGTGTAGGAAAAAATCTTGAAACCACTCCCCAGGGAACCCCGCGAAACCATAATTTCAGAATCAATTATGACAACCAGAATCTTTTTGGTGGAACTACTTCACTGAATTTTAATGCTTATATGCAGGATTTCAGGACGGTATACGGATATAGCGATACTTTCTTCGGAGGAGGTCAGTCCAATGTGATTTCAAAAAAATATGGAGCCCGATTCAATTTTGACACTAAGTTATGGTCTGCTAAAAATTCACAGGGTGAAGTGATGTACGGAATGGATATCCTCAACGATCAGACGGTTCAAAAACTGGAAGACGGACGCTACTGGACTCCGGATATGAATATGACCAACCTGGCCCCTTTCGTATTGGTTAAAATTGATTTATTAAAAAAATTAACCATTAAAGGAGGCCTTCGTTACGAAAACATGCGCGTCAAAGTCGGAGATTTTAATACCCTTTCTACGGTTAAAAGTGACGGAACCTTCACCAAAAGTATCTTTGTGACTGGTGGAGATCTGAAATACAATGCATTGGTCGCCAATTTAGGAGTCCGCTATAATATTGAACCTTTTATCAATCTGTTCGGAAGCTTCTCACAGTCCTACTCTATTAATGAATTAGGAAGGATTCTGAGAACCTCTACAGAAGGAACCATTCAAAACCTGGAAACCAAACCGATCATCGTCAACAACTATGAATTCGGGGCGACAGGACAGATTTCAAAATGGATCAACTATGAGATCACTTCTTATGTAAGTACTTCAAAACTGGGAGCTTCATTTGTACAGAGCCCGGACAGAGCATTAACGATACAGAGATCTCCGGAAATCGTGTACGGTGTAGAAGGATTCTTACATTTTACGCCCGCCAAATGGATCAACTTCGGAGGAAGCTACAGCTGGATGGAAGGAATTACCTCCATCAAAGACGACGGAGACTATTCCGCAAAGATCAACAACAGCCGGATTTCTGCACCTAAAGTACTTGCTTACATTCAGGCAAGACCCATACAGCCTTTATCTATTGGGGTTGATATGCTTCACGCTTTTGAGCAGGACAGATTCCAGCCTAATTCAAAGACCGGATTGTTTGCCTACGGAGAAGGCTATGTTCCTGACTACACAGTCTTTAATTTTAAAGCCAGCTTCGAAGTCAATAAAAACTGGAGGGTATCTGCAGGGGTTGAAAATGTATTCAACAGAATGTATCAACCCGCGATTGCATGGTGGTCTGCCCGTGACAGTGAATTCGTGAACTCACCGGGAAGAAGAGGCACCCTGATGCTTGAATATAAATTTTAATTAATCTAAATAAAAAGTAAAACTTATCTTTGCGATACTTTGAACTGCGATATGAAGAAAAAACATCATCATAAAAACAAACCGGGCTTCTTTAAAAAATGGTCTGCCAAACTGCACCTTTGGCTGGGTCTGGGGATCGGGTTTCTGATCTTCATTATTTCCATTACAGGAGCACTCTATGTTTTTAAAGACGAACTGGAAAACTTTACGAGAAAGGATGTTATCTATCATAACGAGCAGAATATAGAGCAAAAAAACGTTCTTCCTATCAGAATGATGGAGAAATCTGTTGTTGAACAGGTAAAGGAAAAATATCCGGTTCACTGGGTAAACGTTCCCATCGATAAAAAGAGGTCCTACCTATTTTACTGGTACGAACACAACACCAAAGCCTGGAATTATTTTGATGAACTTCCGGTTTATAAAGCAGCTTATGTAAACCCCTACACGGGTAAAGTCCTCAGGGTCTATGATGAAAAGAACGGGTTCTTCAATATTGTAAAAATGATCCACTGGAGCTTTCTGCTGAAGCAAGACTGGGGACCGTATGTCGTGGGAATTCCCGTGATCATATTCCTGATCATGCTCATCACCGGAATTGTGCTTTGGTGGCCTAAAAACAAAGCCGCAAGAAAGCAGCGTCTTTCTTTCAAATGGAAGAATGTCAAAAGCTGGAAAAGAAAGAACTATGATCTTCACAACATACTAGGCTTCTATTCCTCCATCTTTGCTTTAATCTTTACGATCACAGGATTGTTTTATGCCTACTTCGTTGTACAGGCGATGATCTACGTTATATTCTCAGGGGGAGAAACGAAATTCCCGGACTTCTCTCATATCAAAACAAAAGCACCTATAGAGTTAAGAACAGAAGAAACGCTGGACAAAGTCATCAGTACCGTTATTCAGAAATATCCTGATGCTTTCGGTTTTGCGATTGACCTGGGCCACAAGCATATGGATGATCATGAGCATCCGAACTTTGAGGTGTATGTGAAACATCTTTCTTATTCTTATCATAAAAGCAGCAGCCTGATCTTTGATGAAAACTCCGGAGAACTGCTTCATACCCACGATCCCGAGGACAAGAACTTTGGTGAAAAAGCAGTAGGGGCCAACTATGATATTCACGTAGGTTCTATTTTAGGACTGCCTACAAAGATCATCGCATTCATTGTCAGCCTTATCTGTGCATCACTTCCTGTAACCGGATTTATGGTTTGGTGGGGAAGAAGAAAAAAGAAACCGGCCAAAACAGCCTAAAAGTTTTTTAAATAAAAGTTTTGTTAATAATCCATTAATACAATCTTTTTTATAATTTTAACCCTTTAGAATTTATAAATAGAAATGTCATTAATAGATTTATCAAAACAAGTGGCTCTAGGAATTGATATCGGGGGAACCAATACCAAGTTCGGAGTGGTTAACCACCGCGGTGAAGTTCTGGAAAAAGGAAATCTGAGAACTGATGAATACGAAAAAGTAGAAGACTTTATCGATGCTTTATATGAACAGGTGAAACCCCTGATCGAAAAGTACGGTACAGAGACCAACTTTGACGGAATCGGGGTAGGTGCTCCCAATGCCAACTATTATAAAGGAACCATAGAACAGGCTCCCAATTTGCCATGGAAGGGATTAGTTCCTTTCAGTGAGCTGATGAAAGCCAAATTCAACCTGCCGTGTACCATTACTAATGATGCGAATGCCGCAGCTCTTGGAGAAATGCTTTTCGGAGCAGCAAGAGGAATGAAAGATTTTATCATGATCACTCTGGGAACAGGCGTTGGCAGTGGAATCATTTCCAACGGAAGCTTGATTTACGGCCACGACGGTTTCGCAGGAGAATTGGGTCACACCATTGTAAAACCTGGCGGAAGAAAGCACTGGAGTACAGGATCTGAAGGAAGTCTTGAAGCCTATGCTTCAGCAACAGGAATTGCAATCACCGCTAAGAAGATGAGGGCTGAATTTCCTGAATCTATACTGAACCAGTATCCTGAAGAATCCATCAACTCGAAGACGGTTCATGAATGCGCACTGAAAGGCGACCTTATCGCAATCGAGGTATTCAGATATACGGGACAGAAACTGGGTGAGGCTTTGGCTAATTTCGTGATGTTTTCTTCCCCTGAAGCCATTCTTTTATTTGGTGGCGTGATCAAAGCCGGTGATTTTATTTTGAAGCCCGCAAAACTTCATATGGAAAGAAACCTTCTTCCGATCTTTAGAAATAAAGTAAAATTGGTTTTCAGTGAACTGGACGAAGCTGATGCTGCCATTCTTGGAGCAAGTGCCCTGGTTTGGGAAAAATAACTAAAAAACGACATTAAAATAATAATACAAGCATCCTTTCGGGTGCTTTTTTTGTTTTAAATAGGGTCGATCTGGTTTAAAATTCCCACACAGATTCTACAGAACTTTACACAGGTTTATATATGATTTTTCCATACTTTATTTTACAATTCCTTTTATTCCAGAAATTCATTACCGCAATGATCGGTCTAATCTGTGATATCTGCGCGAATAAATCATATCACTTTCACATCTTCAGTGGTTAAAAAGGTTGGGATCAATTCTGTTTTAAATCATCGGATTTCTCATCCAAAATGAAAAAGTTTTTCTTACTTTTGATTGGTTTTTTACCCATTTTATGCCTCGGCTGAATCGGTAAAACCAACAAATACATAATTTAAGAACAATGGATAATAATAATTTAGAACAGATCACTTTCGGAGGCGGATGCTTCTGGTGCGTGGAAAGCTGTTTCAATATGCTTAAAGGAGTACATTCTGCAATTTCAGGATATTCCGGAGGACACAAAGACAATCCTACCTATGAAGAAGTCTGCACCGGAGAAACCGGACATGCGGAAGTGGTACAGATCACCTTTGACCCTACAATCATTTCTTATGCACAGCTGATGGATGTCTTCTTCTTCCTTCACGATCCTACCCAACTGAACAGACAGGGAAATGATATCGGAACACAGTACCGCTCCGTTATTTACTATAAAGATGATGCTGAAAAGGTTAAAGCAGAAGAAGCCCTGAAAACCTCTGAAGCATCAGGAAAATGGCCTGGAACATATGTCACTGAAGTTAGCCAGTTTGAGAAATTCTGGCCTGCAGAACAGTATCATCAGGGGTATTATAACGTGAATCCCAACCAACCTTACTGTAGCGCTGTAGTAGGCCCGAAGATCCAGAAGTTTAAAAAACATTTTGGGGAACTGGGAATGCTGAATGAGGCGTAAAAAATATAAAAGCGAATATCCACAATGGATGTTCGCTTTTTTTATGTCTAAATTATTCTTCAACGTCTATCGAATCTTTTGGCTTGCCTGCATATTTATCAAGAATAAAAGAGGTTGATTTTCTCAATTCCTTTCCATTTTCTGGATCTACTCCATCCATTGTAAAAAACTCCACAGTTCCATAAAATTTCGAATACCATGTAACACCTAATGCATTATCAACAGTCAATGTATCTTTTCTAGTATTCTTTTTGAAATGTAGAAACAAATGCTCATCCATTGCTTTTACTTCAAGTCCGGGCCTTATAAAACTACTATCTGTGGCAATATATCTTTCTCCATCCCAATACATATATTTTTTGTCTGTACCAGATTCTATACCTGACATAAGGCTTAATGGAAACGAAGAGCTGTTAGAGATTTTCTTATTATTAGAGAAAACCACATTTCCTGTGACGAGACATAAAAGCAATGCAATCTCCATAATACCCAAGCCATTCTGTTTTACGAATTCCGGCACACTGAAATTTTGCGTAGTCTCTACTGTATTTGTTAGGGTAATGACAATACCAGAATTTACCCCCGGGATAACTTCTTCATCATCAACACTTATTTTCACAGTAGTTGATTTTGCTTCATCATTCTTTTTGATAAAGGTTCTGGAGAAATGTCCAAAATCATCATACCCAATATACTTGCTGAATATATCTAACTTATAGGGTTCAATGCTTATTTCATTCCTGGTTCCGGCAATATAAGCGTCATAATATCTAACAAGTGTTCTCTCATCAATACCCAAATTATAGACTTCTTTCAAATGCACACTTAAAAAAAGAGCTACCCCGTTTTTTTTGTTTTTACCTGTGTCAATTTCCCCCTGTTTGAAAATCTCATGGATTAGTAGTTTTATTTTGGACATAATTAGTTTTTTAAGGCAATTACAAAATAGGTGATTTTCGACCATGTCGCATTACGGTTTTCCGCAATGAAATTCCTGTCCATTTCCTGTCCATCGATGTCCATGTTTTGCCTAACACCTGCGTCATCATTTGCCGCATCTTTGCTTCAGAAATCAGTAACAAACAAAACATTACAAAAACAAATTTACAAAACTGATTTCAAACTCACCAGATAAAACGGAGGAAAACTCCGGGTTGGGAAGCAGATGTTTCTCCTCCGTTTTTGAAGGTTCACTTCCCAAAAAAATTAGAAGCGCTTCGAAATTTTAAACGTGTACTGCTCGTGATCGAAAACCACGAGAGGAAGAAAAACAGTCTAAAAACTTCAAAATTTTAAGGAAATGATCCAGTTTATATTAATGCTATTAAGTTTAGCATTTTCAAATAATAACGCCAATACGGCAGCATGTAACAACAATCAAGGACAGCCAACAGTGCAACTGGCAGGTGATCCGGGAGAAGGTTTAGATCCGGGGGATGGAAACGGAAACGGGAATGGCCATGGAAACGGCGGGAATACAGGAGGAAATACGGGACAAACACCGCCATTTTCAACTCAGCCATAAGGTAACAAACTAATTAAAAAAGAGCAGATTGTATAATCTGTTCTTTTTTTTTAATTTGTAAGAAAAAACCAACATCCATGAAAATGTTTTTTCTCATCGTTTTATCTATTTTTCTTTTTTCTTGCAACAATAATAAATCTGAAAAAATTGCTACTGCCAAAGCATACTTTGACAAAGCAAGGGCAGATACAACAGGCTCCTCTTTCTATTACTACAATCTGTCTAAAAATTCATACTTTGAAGCAAACGACTCTATAGAAGGAGCTAGATCATTGGTAAATATGGCCATTATCCAAGAAGGTAAAGGAGATTATTATGGAAGCATCGAAACCTCACTTGAAGCCAATCGTTGTCTGGAGAAAAATGAAGACAGCCTAAGCCTACGAATACTAGCCTCCAGCTTTAATAATATGGCAATCTGCTCATCCTATCTTTACAATTTTGATGAAACTATTGAATACTACAAAAAAGCACTTCAATACTCTGATGATACAGAAAATAAATATATGTATCATAATAATTTGGGAGCTGCACTGATAACATTAGAAAAGTATAAAGAAGCTCAGGAAAGTATAAAACTTGCACTGCCAACAAAAGACAGTTTAAAATATGCAATGTTCATTAATAATATGGCCAGGGCAAAACATTACGAAGATCAAAAATATAACCCTCTTCCTGAGTTTAATCAAGCCCTTGAAATAAGACAAAAAAAAGGAGAAGATGAAAATTCAAGCTATGCAGCACTATCCAATTATTTTTTCTCTTTAGACAAAAATAAAGCATTATACTATGCAAATAAAATGCTGAATACTGCCGAAAAAAACCACAGTCCGGAAGACCGATTACAAGCTTTACAAAAAATAATAAACTTAGATCCAGAACATTACTTAGTATATTTTGAAAAATTTCAAGCCCTTAATGATAGTGTGCAGATTGCCAGAAGCAAAGCTAAAAATCAGTTTGCCACGATAAGATACGATGTAGAAAAAAAGAAAAATGAAATAGCAGAAAATGAAGCGGAGCTCTTGAAAAGAAATATCGGTTTAGGTGCTTTATCAGTACTTTTAATTGTTGGCTTTTTTTGGTACAAAAGAAGAAAGAAAAGGCTGAAACAAGAAAATGAATTAAAGATAAAGAATGACCAATTAAGAATCTCCAAAAAAGTCCACGATGTTGTAGCCAACGGCATCTACCAGGTGATGACCAAAATAGAAAATCAGGAACATTTTGATAAAGAGGAAGCCCTGGACGAATTGGAATTTGTTTACGAAAAATCCAGAGACATTTCCTATGAAAAACCAGATCTTGAAAATGATATAAAGGACAATAAAGATAGAATATCCTCCCTTATTGCCTCTTTTAAAAATGATATGACCGACACCTATATCGTTGGAAACGAAAATGAAATATGGAACGGAATTTCCTCATCCTCCTTTGAAGATGTCTATCAGGTGATCCGTGAGCTGCTTGTTAATATGAAAAAGCACAGCCAGGCTTCGCGTGTTATTTTTAAATTTGAAAGAATCAATAATTGGGTCAAAATCCAGTACACCGACGACGGAGTTGGGATTCCCGGTGAAATGATCTACAAAAATGGACTAACAAATACGGGAACCCGTATTGCCGCTATCCGTGGAGAAATTATTTTTGACAATAAATCCGAAAAAGGACTGAAGATTATTATTTCATTTCCTGTTTCTTAAAAAAAGACCTAAAGAATGTTCAAAAAAATTTTAATAGCCGAAGACCACGAAAGCAGCAGCATTTCTGTACAAAAAACATTGGAAGATCTAAATATTTCTCATGCTGATTATGTGTATTATTGTGATGATGCAGTCGCTAAAGTAAAAAAGTCCATTCGCGAGAATGACCTTTATGATTTACTTATTACCGATCTCTCTTTTGAAGAGGATCACCGTGAACAAAACATCAAAGAAGGAAAGGAACTGATCCTTGAAGTCCGGGAATTAATCCCTTCTCTCAAAGTGATCGTTTTTTCCGGAGAACATAAATCAGGAGTGATAGATTCTCTTTTTAACGAATATAAAATCAACGGTTTTGTCCGCAAAGCCAGACATGATTCCAAAGACCTGAAAAAAGCAATCGCATCCGTATACGTCAATGAAAACTATCTGTCTCTTGATCTTAAGCAGGAGGTGAAAAAGCTCAACAGCTATGAGTTTACGTCTTATGACATTACGCTCGTTTCCCTTCTTTCTCAGGGAGTGTTGCAAAAAAACATTCCCACCTATCTTCAGAATAATAATATTAAACCCAACAGTCTGAGCAGTGTAGAAAAAAGACTGAACAGTTTAAAAGAAAACCTTAATGTAGCAAGCAATGAGCAGTTGGTTGCCTTCTGCAAAGACCTGGGAATTATTTAATCTTGCTTTTTAAATATGATATACAAACCTTTCAAGTTCATTGAAAGGTTTTTTTGTTTTACGGATTCCCGTAAGGAAAACCTGTTCCTACCCAATATTTTTGTTAGTATAAAACCTATACAATGGCGAAAATAATCTTTCAAAATATTGCAGTGACCGGCAAATCAGAAATCAGGTCCACTTCCACTCAGATTTTAAGTGATAGGGATATTCTAAAAAAGCGTTCGGAAAAATACCTGAACCTCATTAAAACAATGGACACAGAGCTCCTCAGTGAAACGAGAGGAAAGGAAGAAATAATGGCAAAAATTCATGAAGAATTTGGCACCGCTCAATTGGCTGATCTTCCCATGGGAATTTTAGCTAAATGCTATTTGGGACATCCTCATGAAGTTCACACTCTAGATTTAAGTGCCGGACAAATCATTAAGCATTATACCATAGGAGAACCTCTTCCCGATCATTTTGAAAAAGCAAGAATCCTCGCTAAGCATAACGCTTATCTTTTTGTAGAAGTATATAAAGATAAACTCATACTCATTCGGGAAGACGGAACAGCAGCCAAACTATAACCCTGAAAAAACTAAATATAATGTCACAAAAAGTAATTTCATACGCAGATCTTTCAAGGATCAACAGTGCCCTGAGCTCGCTCAAAATAGATATGAGAGAGGTGAATATAGAATTGGGAGGCCTAAATACAAAGCACGAACATCTGAAAAGCGATTTATTACAGCTGATTCTATCCTTTTCTGATTTTGTAGAATCAGATATAAAACATAAAGCACTACAACTCGCCGAAACCCGCCAAGGAAATCTGAAACAGGACCTACAGATCAAGTTCGGATACTATGCAGAAGTCCGTAGAATGGCCACCGGAATTCTTCAGGGCGTAGATACCGGAATTATAAGCGACGATACATTACGGCATACGACCGAGGAGGTGATGATAAAAGCCCCGAACTATTGGCTTGCTCCCGCATTAGTTGTACTTGCTTCCTGGATTCGTGAAGATAAAAGTACTACTGAAAAAGCGCTGACCGAAAGTTTAAAAAGAGACGATTACAAAACAACCCTTTTCTTTATGCTTATCATGAGAAGATTGGGAAGAACTGAAGCCTGTTTCCAATGGATGAACAGATATTTTCTCCATCAGAACCCACACAATCTGGACAGAGAATTTATCATTATTCTGGAAGCCATCACCACCGGAGTTTTTCAGCCCGCTTCCCATCAGTTGATGATGACCAACGTTAAAAGCTGGATCAATCAGCTCACTCAAACGGACAATTATATTGATAAACAGAAAGTTCAGTGGACTCATTTTTTTGAAACAAAAGGATCCCTGTCCTCCAAAAAGTACCCTTTGCTTGAAGAATTTGCCACTAATTGGGACGATCTGAAAGCTTCTGTAATTCAGGCAAGATCTCATCATGCTTTAGACATTCATTTTAAAAATATTTTCGAAACGACTACAGATTATTCTAAAGCCACAAAAATTCAACTTGATGAAATTCTGTCCTTATTGGTCACCAACTTTGATGATGAAGAACTCCCATTGCAAAATGAAGTCAGACTCAATCAGCTGATCATTCAGAAAGATGGAGATAAAAAAGCAGCACAATCTTTAATGAACCAAGAGAAGCACATTTTTGATGAAAAAGTAGATTTTCTTCAGATGTTGACGAATGCAGCATTTGATCCGGTGCTATCCGGTGCCACAAAAGTTACGCAGGCTCTTGCAGTTTCCATCAGCCAACCATGGATCGTAGAAGCTCATGATACCTTTACTGCAAAATACAGAAATGAAATAGAGGAAAATGTTGAGTTAATTATTGATGGTTTTAAAACCTCTACTCCCGATGGATCTGATGAAACAGCACAATTACAAAAACATGATCAATACTGGGCTGATTTTCTCGAAAATGAATTAAAAAAACTGACTCATCCATTAGCAATAATTATAGTTGGACTTATAATTTCTGCGGTAAGTTTAATGATTTTTAAATTCGAAGTTATTGGAATTATTGGCGCTTTGATTGGTGGGCTAATTATTTGGAGTTCTATCAGCAATCATAAAAAAGCAAAGAAAAAAACGGTAGAGACTATCACTGAAAGAAAAAATAAATCCAAAGAAGTTCTGCGCGGATGTATTGCTGAAACTGTAGATTACAGAAAAGAATTTGCCCAAGAAGATGCAAAGGCTGAAATTTTACGACAGACCTTAATGTCCATCACACCCGAAAATTTTTCAAGCACTTCCAGAGATACAAGAACCATTTTACAACCTTCTTAATAATCACAGCTATGAAAGACAATAAAAACGATTCTGAGGAAAACAAAAACCATAAACCAACACAGCAACCAAGGCGGAATTTGTTCCAGGGAAGAGTTGAAGGCGAAAAAGGAAACGCAAAATTTCCGGATTGGGATATTCTTCCACCCAACAGGATCATCAATCCTAGAATTAAAAACCAATAATGAAATCACCCGTTACCTATGCTGATTGGACAGAGCTGTTTGATCGCTTCGGAAAAGGTGAAGATGTATCGGATGAAATGGATTCCGGGCATTTTGATCTTGACTCAGGAACAGCGGAACGTTTTTACACAAGAGCAGAAGAAGCTTATAAAACCAGGAAAAGAATATGGCTGGACCAATATCAGCGAAATTTTAATCTTCAGAACGTTAAAACCATTGAAGAATTGGAATTTGTGCTTCAGAATAATAAAAAAACCATGTCTGTTTTAGCAAAATTTGCTCATTCAAAAGGTCTTCCCAATGAACTGAGAGAAAACTTTGCGAAAGATTTTACTGGTTTTGTGAATGACTTTAAAAAAAATTTAAAAGACAATACCCCAAAAGACAATCAAGAGAGAGAAAGAATGCTGATAGTGATCAATTCATTCAGCGTACGCAAATTCCAACAAAACGAATCTACTGAAGAGATTCCTAACCCCAATCTCTCAACAGGAAGAAAAATTATTTTTTAAGTATGGCAAACAAAGAAGAGTTTAAAAATTCTTTATCCAGAATGTTTCGGGCGAGAATCCCCTTTATCTCGATTCGGAGCATAGAAAGATCTAGAGTTTTAGAAATAATACAGCAGCTATCGGAAGAAATTAATATTCCGATCTACATCCATAGCTTATCGCATGGAACAATGGATATCAAAACTAAAAAAGCAGTCAATGATGACCGTTCTGTCGCCGGCGGAATCGATTTTGCCGTGCAGAATATTTCACAAAGACAAAACCTTACCTTTATTTTCACAGAAGTAAGTGATATTGAAGATGATAACATCGTTTCCAGACATATCTATGATTGTGTGGTCCAAGCTATTGAAAAAGGCGGAAGTATCTGTATAATCTCCACAAAAAGCGTGTGGTCGCAGTTGCAACGTTTAGGAATGACCCTTACGTTGGACCCTCCTAACGAAGAAGAAATGCTGACCGTTGTCAAAGATTGTGTAGTACCATACAAAGGTTCTATTCCTATCGACTGGGAAGAAAATGACTTTAAAATGGCGGCAACCATTTTGGCCAATATGACTAAAATAGAAGCTGAAAATGTTTTGGCAACCCAAATGGCCAAAGGTTCTCTTACAAAAGACGACATCAAAAGCCTAAGCATGGAAAAAGATAAACTTTTCAGTGATATTTCCGGTCTTGAAAAGGTAAAATTAGACCCCTCTTTAATATCTGTAGGAGGACTTAGCGGCTTACATCAGTGGCTTGATAATCAGAAACAGCTATTAACCGCAGATTTAAAATCAAGGAAGCTTCGTCCGCCGAGAGGTGTATTATTGGTGGGAGTTCCCGGTTGTGGAAAATCTTTGTCAGCAAAATTCATCGCTGCTACATGGAATCTTCCATTGTACCGCTTAGATTTTGCATCCATTCAGGGAATGTATGTGGGTCAGTCTGAAAACAGGTTAAAAGAGGCCTTTGAATCAGCAGACAATGCAGCACCTTGTATTTTATGGATTGATGAAATTGAAAAAGGATTAGCTGCTAACGCCAACGATTCATCAGGAGTAACCACAAGAATGATCGGTCAGTTTCTATTCTGGCTGCAGGAAAGCACAGAAAAAGTTTTTGTGGTAGCCACGGCCAATGATGTTACAAAACTCCCTCCGGAACTGCTTAGAAAAGGCAGGTTCGATGAACTTTTCTTTGTAGACCTTCCACAGGATCAGGAAAGAGCAGATATTATCAATCTTTATGTTAAAAAGAATCTTTTATCACCACCTTCTTCTCCGACTTTTGAAAAGCTGGTAGAAATTTCAGCAGGCTTCGCCGGATCTGACTTGGAAGGAGCTGTAAGAGATGTCGCGATACAGGCCGTAATCAATGGAGATTCTTTTATCAGCGACGAGCTCTATGAAAAATGCTTTCTGAATATTGTTCCACTGAGCAAAACCAGCCCGGAAAGAATTGAAGCAATTAGAAACTGGGGCAAAGAAAGAGCCTTGCCCGCTTCAGGCCTAACATGGAATTCCTCTCCGAACGATAAAATTTCCCCTAAGCGTACCATCATTATATAAGGGTGATTCTACAAAATTCATCTACAAACCTTTCAATTTCATTGAAAGGTTTTTCTGTTTTACGGATTCCCGTAAGGAAAACCTTTTTTCTCGGGATATTTTTGAAGAAGAAATTTAAACAACAATTATAAAAACCACTTCCATGAATAAGATAGATGTTAAGCCCAAACCTTTTTTCTTAAAAAAAAGATTTTTAATTCCTTTTGGAATATTACTCTTATTATTAATTAAATGTACAAAAACAGATACATCTACTCCACAAAATAAAAAAGTTTCAATTCAGACGGAAAAAAAATCAGAAGAAAAAATAGATCTTAAAACAAAGCTGGAAAACAATATTAAAGGAATTGATGAAGGTCAGGATTTGGCAAAAAATGTAAAATCTTTAGATGGAATAGTAATAGTACTGGCTCTCTATAAAGTTTATTCTTCCATTATCAATGAAGGAAAATCTAGCAAAAACAATGATGAACAGGAGTTGGCAAAAAAGTTAGAAAAAAAAGTTATTGATTCTCAAGTTAAAACATTTCCAAAACTGAGACGTATCTATTATGAACTAATAAAAGAAAAACTTTGGGTAAATGATGTTGATGTTAAAATTTTGGGTCCAAACAATAAGACTATTCAATTTACGGCAGGTTATTTTGCATCTAATAAAAACATTCAGGAAACACAGACAACTCTTCATGAAATGCTCTTAAACTTAAGATTTAAACAGACACAATACAAATGGTACTCGGGTGATGATGAATATACATATTACAATATAGAATCATCCAAAGATTCTGAAATTATAGATTAAAACACTCATAACCATGAAAACTCTTATCATATAAAAACAATAACACCATGAAAAAACTACTATTCACATCCCTTTTAGCTACGGGATTACTCTCTCCTGCGAGCTTTACAGCATCAGTAAACAACACTGTTTCCAAAACGGAACTGGCATCCAAAAAACAAAAGAAAAAATCGAAAAAGAGCAAGAGCAGCTCCAACTCTAGTTCTAAAAGGTCAAAGTCCTATTCACAAAGTCGAGGATGCACTTATAATGGGAGTCAGTTGTATGTAGGAAAAAGAGGAGGCTGCTATTACTACACGGGAAATAGTAAACAATATGTAGATCGGTCCTATTGTTCTGGTTGCAACTAACCTGAATTTAGGTCAAAACTCTAAAAACATTCACCATATATAAAAAAAGCGAAGATTTCTCTTCGCTTTTTTTATTTTCTGATCATTTCCGTGTGGGGAATATCATCTTCCAGATATTTTTTCCCGGTATCTATAAATCTGAATTCGGAGTAAAATCTTAATAAATAATCCTGTGCTGAAATCCTGATCTCAGAAGTATGGAAACGGTTTTCTATCGTTTCTACAGCATACCTGATCAGTTGTCTGCCCAGGTTTTTACCTCTCGCCTGCTCTGTGGTAAGAACTCTCCCGAAAGAAGTTTCCTCAAACTTGATTCCCTTATCAAAAACACGGCAGTAAGCAAGGATCTGCCCCTCTTCTTCAGCCCAGATATGAATTCCTTTCTGGTCGTAATTATCCAGATCAGGATAAGGACAGTTCTGTTCGATCACAAAAACATCAATACGGGCTTTTAAAACAGCATACAGCTCAGGAACCGTAAACTCATCAAAGGTTTTAATTTTCCAAATCATTACTCCTCAAAACTTACACTGTTATTTTTCAAAAATTCATTCGTTGTCTGAATGAAATTAAGGATCTCATCCCCTCCGGTTTTCTTTTCTGCAGAAGTCACATATATTTCAGGCAGGTCTGCCCACGTTTTATGCAGTTCATTTTTATAATTTTCCACATTCTGAATGGTAACATTCGGTTTCAGTTTATCCGCTTTAGTGAAAACAATCGAAAAAGGAATTCCGCTTTCCCCGCACCATTGGATAAATTCCAGATCTATCTTTTGTGGAGTATGTCTTGCATCTATCAGAACAAAAAGGTTTACCAGGTTTCTCCTGTTCAAAATATAATTGGTGATCAGTTTTTCAAAATCCTTTCTGATCGATTTTGAAACCTTTGCATATCCATAACCCGGTAAATCCGTCAGATACCAGTTTTCATTCACTAAAAAATGATTGATCAGCTGAGTTTTCCCTGGAGTTCCGGAGGTCTTTGCCAAGTCCTTGTGATTCATCATTGCATTGATCAATGAAGATTTTCCAACATTCGACCTTCCGATAAAAGCATACTCAGGCATCGTAGGTTCAGGGCATTCCTGCCATTTTCCGCTACTTTTTACAAATTCTGCTGTTTTTATAACCATTTTTGACTATTTTTTAGAAAAACAAACCATTAAGAAAAGCTCTTAATGGTTTATTATTATTTGTTTTAAACTTTATCTTTTAACCAGCTGTACAGAATTTCATTGAATTCGTCCGGCTTTTCCATCATCGCAGCATGTCCGCATTTCTCAATCCAGAATAAATCTGAATTCGGAATAAACTTATTCATATCTTCAGCGACTTCAGGTGGCGTTACATTATCCTGTCTTCCCCAGATCAGACAAGTTGGCGTCGTAATCTTAGGAAGGTCATGCAACATATTGTGTTTGATGGCACTTCTTGCCAGCATTACCGTTTTTATTCCTTTCATCCTGTCGTTCACTACAGAAAAAACTTCGTCTACAAGAGCTTCTGTGGCGATAGCAGGATCATAGAAAACTTCTTCCGTTTTCTTCCTTATATAGGAACGGTCATTTTTTCTCGGGAAACTATCTCCGAAAGTTCTTTCATACAATCCCGAGCTTCCTGTTAAAACAAGATTCTTAACCAGGTCCGGTCTTGCTAAAGTCATAATCAATCCTACATGCCCACCCATGGAGTTTCCAACAATGGTAACAGGTTCAGTCATATGACTCTCTATAAACTTGATAATATATTTTGCAAGAGTGGTAAGATTAGTATTGAGTACCGGCAGATCGTAGATAGGCAACTGAGGAACATATACTTTGAACCCCTTTTCCGAAAAAAAATCTACCATCTTATCGAAATTACTCAAACCACCCATTAAACCGTGCAACAGCACCAATGGATGTCCTTCTCCCGCCTCTATAAAAGTATATTTCTTTTCTTTTTTTGTACTAAATATCATAAAATGCCTTAATAAAGCTCTGCAAAAATACAAATTAAACCTCAAAAATTTTTTGATTACCCTAATTTAAAGTAAAAATAATATAATATCATCCTTTTTCTTTACTTTTTTCAAAACCTCTTTACTATGGCCTAAATAATACTTTTTACAACATACCATATATCAAATACTTACCCCAGTGAAATTCAATCTTTAATAAAACTTATTAACATTAAGTCAAAAAGTGGGAAAAAGTGGGAAATTTTGGAAATTATTATATAAATTTGTCCCAAATGAAAAGTTTCATTGGAACATATGAGTGTAAAATTGACGACAAAGGCCGTTTAAAAGTTCCCTCCTCCCTGATCAATCAGATGGAAAACTTCGACGATAAGGCATTTGTAGTCAAGAGATCTGTGTTCCAACCTTGTCTGGAGGTCTATCCCATGAATGCATGGGACAAACTGATGGGCAAAATTAATAAACTAAACAGGTTCATTAAAAAGAATGCTGATTTCATTCGAATGTTTACGGCAGGTGTAAAAACAGTAGAACTGGACAATGCAGGAAGACTTCAGATCTCAAAAGATCTGGTTCATTTTGCAAACCTTCAGAAAGACACTGTTATTACAAGCGCAGGAGAGCTTTTTGAGATTTGGGATAAAGAAGCCTATGAAAAGGTGATCTCTACCAATGAAGCTGATTTTGCCAGCCTTGCTGAAGATGTAATGGGCTCTTTAGATGAAGAATAAACCGCGCTTGCTGTAAAGGGCAAGGTAAAAAACACAATTAAGTATGTACCACAACCCCGTTTTATTGAAGCAGAGTGTTGATGATTTGGTGACGAATCCTGACGGAATATATGTGGACTGCACTTTTGGAGGAGGAGGCCACTCAAGAGAAATTCTGAGCAGACTTTCAGAGAAAGGAAAACTTTTCAGTTTTGACCAGGATCTGGATGCCCTTAAAAATACAATCGATGATCCGAGATTTACCCTGGTCAATCAGAATTTTAGATTTCTGGAAAACTCCATGCTGATGTATGGTTTTCCTCAGGTTGATGGTGTATTGGCAGACCTTGGTGTTTCCTCCCATCAGTTTGATGAAGCGGAAAGAGGCTTTTCTACAAGAAACAATGCCCCTCTGGATATGCGAATGAATGTCATGCAGAGCCTTGATGCTAAGAAAGTGATCAATGAATATGAAGAAACTGAGCTTGCCGATATATTTTATTACTACGGTGAGTTGAGAGAAGCAAGAAAACTGGCAAGAGACATCGTTCACCACAGAAAAACAAAAATCATCAATACCACCGAGGATCTGAAAAAGCTTTTCAGCTATCTTCCGCCTCACAAGGTGAATAAATTCTATGCACAGCTTTTCCAGGCAATAAGAATAGAGGTTAACCAGGAACTTGAAGCATTGAAAGAAATGCTTGTTCAAGCTTACAATATTTTAAGACCGGAAGGAAGGCTTGTTGTGATTTCTTACCATTCATTAGAAGACCGTTTGGTAAAAAGATTCCTTAAAAATGGAATGTTTGAAGGAGAACAGCAAAGAGACATCTACGGAAATTATAAAAAGGTATTTGAATTGCTTAAGACTAAAGCCATCATCCCAGACGACAAGGAGATTGAAGAAAACTCAAGAGCAAGAAGTGCTAAAATGAGAACTGGAATAAAAGTATAAATGATAAAATATAAATGATAAATGATTCAAAACATCAATTATCATTTATCAACTATAAACAACGTGGCAAAAAGAACAACAAACCGCCCTCAGAAAAGACTCACTTTTATAGACATTATAAAAGGAAACTTTCTGAACCGTGATGAGATCAAAACTCATTATAAGTATTTTTTACTGTTGTTCATTCTGATGATGGCGATGATCTTTAGCAATCACCTCGTCAACAAGAAGATTAAAATTGTCAATGCTTTAAAAGAAGAAACAGAAGAATATAAATCAAGAAACGCTTACGCCCAGAGTAAGCTGATCAAAGTGAAAATGGAATCGCAACTGGGGAAGGAAGTAGCAAAGGACTCATTGATGACTTTGGAAAATCATCCCCATAAACTGCTCATAAAACTAGACAGTACAGATGCAAAAACAAAATGAATACGATAGCAAACGTAAAAAAACGTTAAGGTGGGGCTACCTCTTCGCAGTAGGAGTCCTGTGCGTATTTGTGCTGTTTCTGACAAGAATAGTAATCCTGCAAAACACTAACGTTCAGGAAATTAAAGACGATTACATTAATAAAAACTACCGCGAAGCCACTTTAAAAGCTGCCCGCGGAAATCTGTTTGCATCAGACGGGTCTATTCTCGCAACAACCGTAATGCGCTATGACATCTATCTTGATTTCAAAACAATGAAGGATACGATCTACAGCAACAACATCGGTGCGCTAACGGATTCCCTAAGCAAAATGTTTGGAAAATCCAGAGGAGAATTCAGACAGAAGTTTGATGAACAGAAGAAAAAGAAAAACCAGTACTACACCCTGGTGAAAGGTCTTGATTTCGACGAATACGACAGAATAAGAAACTTTCCGATCTTTAAAAAAGGTAAAAACAAAGGAGGTTTTATCGTAGACCGAAACTATAAGAGAGAACTCGCTACTTCGGAAATCGGGGCAGGAACTATCGGCATGGATAACGGAGAAGTTAAAGCCGGTCTGGAAGGTGCTTTCTCTAAATATCTTACCGGAACCGACGGAAAAAGATTGGAACAAAGAATCAACTCCTCACAGTGGAAGCCGATTGATTACTGGAAAGTAAAAGAACCGGTGGATGGCGAGGATGTTTACACCACCTTAGACCTTAGAATTCAAGACATTGCACACTCAGCTTTAGAGAAGCAACTGATCACTTACGAAGCTAAACACGGAACAGTGATTGTCATGGAAGTGGAAACAGGAAAGGTGCGTGCATTGGTTAATTTGAGAAAAAATGAAGATGGCAATTACGAAGATTCTTACAACTATGCCATAAAAGATAATATCGAGCCAGGGTCTACCTTTAAAACCATTTCACTCCTAGCAGCAATGGACGACGGTTTTATTGACGAAAACACAACCGTGAACGTTGGAAACGGGGTTTGGACTTATGCAAAACAAAGGATTTCAGACGGTCACGGAGGAGGAACTTACGATATAAGTGATGTTTTAGCCAAATCAAGTAACGTGGGAACAGCAAAACTGATCACAAAATATTACGCAGAAAAACCACAGATTTTCCTTGATCACCTGAAAAGATGGAAATTATTCGATAAAATGGATATCGAGCTACCGGGAATCACAAAACCGAAGATCGTAACCCCACAGAATAAGAGATGGAATGCCGCCACTTTAGCTTCTATTTCTTACGGATATTCATCAAACATCAACCTGTTACAGTTAACAACCTTCTATAACGGGGTTGCTAACGGTGGTAAAATGCTTAAGCCTTTATTCATCGATAAGATCATGAAAGACGGAAAAGTAATGTACAGCGCAAAACCGGAAGTCATTGTGAACAAAATGGCCTCTGAAAAAGCCATCAAAATGATGACCAGTGCACTGACTAAAGCCGTAGAAAAAGGAACAGGACGAAGCATTTTTACGCCTAACCTGAAAATGGCAGGAAAAACAGGAACAGCAAGGTTTGAATACTGGCTTCCCGGCCCCATGAAGTACAGAGCTTCTTTCGCAGGGTTTTATCCGGCTGATAATCCAAAATACACCTGTTATGTGATGATCAGTGAGCCTAATACGGCAAAAAGCTTTTATGGAGGTACAGTTTCAGCACCGGTGTTTAAAGAAATTGCAGGAAAAACATTCCTGAAAACACCTCAGAATATTGAAAAAGAAATGCTTGTAGACAGAAAGGTAAACCTCAATAAATTGATTGAGCCTAATGTTAAAATAGCAGTAAATAATAAGCAAATGCCAAGCGTAGTTGGAATGATCGGTAAAAACATCATCCCCCAGCTGGAAAACTTAGGATATAGAGTTGATTTTAAAGGAGTTGGCCGAATTAAAGAACAATTCCCGCTGGAAGGCACCATAATCAGCAAAAACCAGAGAATTTATTTGTCTCTGCAGAATTAGAATAGAAAACCAAGTCCCCAAGGGACAATTTAATAACGGATAGGATGAAATCCTATTGATAAAAATGATAATAACAGAATTATTAAAAAGAATCCCAGTTTTAGAAATTCACGGCGACGACGCCCGTGAGGTTTCAGAATTGGTTTTCGACAGCAGAAAGATTACGGAAAACTCACTCTACGTTGCAGTGAGAGGAACCGTTGCAGACGGACATTCATACATTGCATCATCTGTTGAAAAAGGTGCAAAAGCAGTTGTTTGCGAAGAATTCCCCGAAACAATGGATGAAAATGTAACCTACATAAAGGTGAAAGATTCATCTAAAACGCTGGGACATCTGGCCTCCAACTTTTACGGCAATCCATCTCAGAAACTTAAACTGATAGGCGTTACCGGAACCAATGGAAAAACATCGGTATCTACCCTTCTTTTTGATGTATTCCAAAATCTAGGCTATGAGTCAGCGCTGCTTTCCACAGTGGAGATCAGAATTGCCGATGAAATTATTCCTGCTACACATACCACTCCTGATGTGATTACCATTAATAAAATGCTGGCTCAGGCGGTTGAAAAGGGTTGTGAATTTGCTTTCATGGAAGTAAGCTCCCACGGAATTGCACAGAACAGGATTGAAGGGCTGCATTTTAAAATAGCCGGATTCACCAACCTTACCCACGACCATCTGGATTATCATAAAACATTCGACGAATATCTTAAAACGAAGAAAAGGTTTTTTGACGGACTCGAAGATACTGCCGTAGCCATCACCAATGTTGATGACAAAAATGGTATGGTCATGCTTCAGAACACTAAGGCAAAGAAAAAGTCTTATGCTTTGAAAACTATGGCAGATTATCACGGAAAATCTTTAGAAATTGATTTCAACGGAATGTTGTTGAATTTCAACGGAAAAGAATTCTGGACAACACTGACAGGAAGGTTCAATGTTTATAATTTACTGCTTGTTTTCGGAATTGCATCAGAACTTGGTTTTGAGCAGGATGAAATTTTGCAGGCGATCAGTCAGCTAAAGAGAGTTTCCGGAAGATTTGAAACCTTCAAATCGGAAGGCGGGATATTCTTTATCGTAGATTATGCGCACACTCCGGATGCTTTAGAAAACATTTTGGACAGCATTAATGATATCAGAACCAAAAACGAAAGGCTGATCACCGTTTTCGGTTGCGGAGGCGACAGAGACCACTCCAAGAGACCTGAAATGGGAAATATTGCCACCAGAAAATCAACGCTGGCGATCATTACTTCAGATAATCCAAGGACAGAAGATCCTGCACAGATCATCAAAGAAATTGAGGCGGGTGTTGAATCTCAAAACTTCAGCAAATACACTTCCATTCCGGACAGAAGAGAAGCCATCAAAATGGCGATCAAGTTTGCAGAGCCAAAAGATATTGTTTTAGTAGCCGGAAAAGGCCACGAAACCTATCAGGATATTAATGGTGTAAAGCATCATTTTGACGACAAAGAAACGATCAACGAACTTTGGAAGTTAATGAGTAAATAAAAAAGTAAGATTGAAAGATTCAATTCATTTAAAAATTTAAAAATTTGATGATGACTAAAAATTTTGAAAAATTTCCTGTTTATGTCAAGAGTTTAGCTGTAATTGAAAAGATTTATCAATTTCTCAGAAGCGAAAATTTAGAAAGAGAATTTGAATTTAATAACCAAATAAAAAGAGCCGGATTTTCAATATCCAATAATATTGCAGAAGGCTCAGAATATAATAATAACAGACAATTTATTAAATATTTAAAAATTGCAAAAGGCAGTTGTGCCGAAGTTAGAAGTATGATGATTGTAAGTAAAAGATTAAAACTGGGAGATGAAAATAAAGCTGAGGAAATCATTAATCTTTCACGAGAAGTTTCTTCTAATATTTCAAACTTTATTAAGTATTTAAGTGAAAATATGGAGAAACCCCATCTTTAAATCTTTAAATAAATTAAATTTTTAAATTAAAAAAAGGACATGCTATACTATCTATACGAATATCTAACCAGTCAGGGAATCCATATACCGGGATTGGGAATGCTGAAATACATTTCTTTCCGTGCAGGAATAGCCGTGCTGTTTTCTCTTATCATTGCCTTAGTCTACGGAAAAAGGATCATCAATTACCTGAGAGCAAAACAGATGGGCGAATTGGTACGTGACCTTGGATTAGACGGACAAAAGCAGAAAGAAGGAACACCAACGATGGGTGGACTTATCATTATCATCGCAACGATCATTCCGGTGTTGCTTTTTACGAGGATCACCAACGTCTATATCGTTCTGCTGCTTGTTTCCATGTTATGGATGGGTGCCATAGGTTTTGTAGATGATTATTTAAAGAAAATAAAGAAAAATAAAGACGGTCTGAGCGGAAAATTTAAAATTGTTGGGCAGGTCGGATTAGGGCTAATTGTCGGAATAACAATGTATTTCCACCCGGACATCACCGTTAAAAGAAAATATGCAGATGCAAAAGTGGTGAACCGAAATAATGTAGAGCAGAACTTCATGCCAACAGAAAAGATCACCGTTTCTACCGTTCCGTTTGCCAAAAACAACGAGTTCGATTACAGTGGAATTCTGTTTTGGATGAATGATAAAGATGCCCATGAGTGGGCATGGATTGTCTTTATACCAATCGTTATTTTCATCGTGACAGCCGTTTCCAATGGAGCTAATATCACAGACGGAATCGATGGGCTCGCGGCAGGAACCAGTGCCATTATACTGCTTACCCTTGCGCTGTTCGCCTACCTTTCCGGGAACATTATTTTTGCCGATTACCTCAATATTATGTTCCTCCCAAATATGGGGGAAACCACCATTTTTGCGGTAGCCATGGTAGGTGCCGTGATCGGTTTCTTCTGGTACAATACCTACCCAGCCCAGGTTTTTATGGGCGATACAGGAAGTTTAATGCTCGGAGGAGTGATTGCTGTTTTAGCCATCATTTTGAGAAAAGAACTTCTGATTCCTGTTTTATGCGGAATCTTCCTGATTGAAAACGTATCTGTGATGCTGCAGGTCGTTGTTTTCAAATACAGAAAAAGAAAATACGGGCTGGAATATGCTCAGAATAATAGATTTTTTAGAATGTCACCATTACACCACCATTATCAGAAAGGAGGTTTCCATGAGAGTAAGATCGTGAACAGAATGATCATCATCGGTGTAGTGCTGGCTATTGTATGCCTGATCACATTAAAAATGAGATAAAACCTTGTGTAAAGTATGATGTGTTAATACAAAACCAAATTACATTAATACATATTACATTATACATTTTACAAAAGAATAAATATGAAAATAGTTGTTTTAGGAGGTGGAGAGAGCGGATGCGGAGCTGCTTATTTAGCGAAAAAACAGGGTCTGGAGGTTTTTCTTTCAGACAAAGGAGCTATTAAGGATAACTATAAACAGTTTTTAGCCGAAAATGAAATTGAATTTGAAGAAGGAAACCACAACGAAGAAAGAATTTTAAACGCCGAATGGATCGTGAAAAGCCCGGGAATTCCCAAAAAGGCAGACATCATCCATAAAATTCATGAAAAAGGAATAAGAATCTCCTCTGAAATTGAATTTGCTTCAGAATTTACCGATGCCAAAATCATCGCGATTACAGGAAGCAACGGAAAAACAACAACAACATCCCTGATCTACTACATCCTGAAAAATGACGGACTGAATGTAGGATTGGGAGGAAACATAGGATACAGCTTTGCAAAACAGGTGGCTGACGAGAATCATGAATATTATGTTTTGGAAGTAAGTTCTTTCCAATTAGATGATATTCAGAACTTCAGGCCCTATATTTCGCTGTTGCTGAACCTGTCCCAGGATCACCTGGATCAGTACAACTACAATTATGAAGAATATGCTTTAGCTAAATTCAGAATTGCTGAAAATCAGGAAAATGATAATTTCTTCATCTACAATAAAGATGATGAAATGAGCAAAAATATCCTTGAAAAGCTGGAAATAAAGGCGAAAATGATTCCCTTCTCTACAAAAGAAAAATTGTCTGAAGGTGGTTTCATTGATGACGATCAGATTGTGGTAAAAATGAAGGACGAATTCTCAATGAAGATTGATAAGCTTTCCCTTCTCGGAAATCACAATGTTGCCAATAGCTTAGCGGCTTCTATTGCCGGTAAAATATTGGAAATCAACAACGAAAGTATCAGAAACTCTCTGATGACTTTCCAGGCGGTAGAACACAGACTTGAATTCGTGACAGAAACCAATGGTGTAAAATACATCAACGACAGCAAGGCAACGAATGTAAACGCTACCTATTACGCCCTAGAAAGTATGAAAACCCCAACGGTTTGGATCGTGGGAGGATTAGATAAAGGAAACGACTACTCAGAAATTGAGGAACTCGTTAAAAGAAAAGTAAAAGCAATTGTTTGCTTGGGAATAGACAATTCGAAGATCATAAACTTCTTTAAAGACAAAAAAGAATTCATCTATGATACTTCAAGCATGGAAGAAGCCGTGAAAATATCAAAATCACTGGCCAAAAGCGGAGATACTGTTTTACTCTCTCCATGCTGCGCAAGTTTTGACCTGTTCAAAAGCTATGAAGACAGAGGAAAACAGTTTAAAGAACAAGTATTAAAAAATAATAGTTAAGAATGAATAGTTAATAATTTTTGAAAATTTTTCATTATTAATTTTTCATTTTTCATTCAATAATATGGACGAACAGAACACAGAAAGCAGAATTGAATTGCTAAAGGGCGATAAAGTACTTTGGATGGTCATCCTTGTGATCTCCATTTTCTCTATTTTCCCTGTATATTCTGCGAGTTCAAATCTGGAATATATCGTTAATAACGGGACCACTACCGGTCACGTGATCAAACATATGTTCTTTGTGGTCTTGGGTCTGGTGATCATGAGAGTCGTGGGGATGGTGAAATATGAGTACATCGGTAAGCTCAGCAGTATTCTGCTTGGCTTAATGATTATCCTCCTTGTAGTCACCATGTTTACGGGGCAAACTATTGACGGAGCCAGTGCTTCAAGATGGTTGAAAATTCCCGGAACCCCTATCTCATTCCAGCCATCATCATTTGCATTTTTAATGCTGATCATTTATCTCTGCAGATATCTGACCAAGAAAATAACACGGGAAAGGCTTCCCATTGAGAACATTATGTACATCTTCGGGCCTATCCTGCTGGTGTTTGTTTTGGTAGCAAAAGACAACGGTTCTACGGCATTGATGATCCTTATGGTTTCCGTAATTGTCCTGATCATAGGACAGCTTCACTGGAAATACATTGCAGGCTTTATCTCTTCCTCATTTATAGCCATTGTTTTATTCCTGATTGTTGCATTAAATACCAACATGATAGGCGGAAACCGTGTTCATACATGGATGAGCCGTATCGAAACATTTACATCCAGTAAGGCAAAGTCAGCTGATGTGGATGACGAAAGCCTAAAAGCAAAAAATTATCAGGTAATGCAGGCCAAAGCAGCCATCGTTCACGGTGGAATTACCGGAATGGGACCTGGAAAAAGTGCATTAAAACAAATGCTGCCACAATCTGCCTCCGACTTTATTTTCGCAGTGATTGTAGAAGAATATGGACTTATTGGCGCCGCTTTCCTGATCTGTCTCTATCTTATTATGATGATCAGAATTGTCATGATTGCCAGTAAAATGCCTGCCTTTTTTGGCTCGCTCCTCGTGCTCAGTCTCGGGGTGATGATCTTCATACAGCTTGCAGTCAATATTGCGGTAGCAGTCAATCTGATTCCGGTAACAGGACAGCCATTGCCCCTGATAAGTTATGGAGGAACCTCCATGCTGGTTACCTATCTCCAGCTTGGAATTATTTTAAATATAAGCTCAAGAATCCAGATATACGATGAAGAAGGAATGGGCAAAAAACAAAGTGTAGCAGAAATTAATGATATTGCATAAACTGTCAAAGAGTCCCAAGGGGACGGTTTAACACAGGATAGAATAAAATCCTGTCAAAGAAATATAGAATCAACAACAAAGAGTCCCAAAGGGACGATTTAAAAAATGAACAAAAAATTAAAAATAGTATTATCCGGCGGTGGAACAGGAGGACATATCTTCCCGGCTATCGCCATTGCAGATGAAATCAAAAAAAGATTTCCTGATACCGAATTTTTGTTCATCGGAGCCAACGGAAAAATGGAAATGGAAAAAGTTCCGCAGGCAGGCTATACAATTGAAGGAATTGATATTGCCGGAATAGACAGGGGAAATATGCTATCGAATTTAGGGCTGCCTTTCAAAATTTTGAAAAGTTTATCTAAATCAAAAAAGATCATTAGAAATTTCGCTCCGGATTTTGCAGTAGGAACAGGAGGTTTTGCAAGCGGCCCCGCTTTGTATGAAGCAAGTAAACTGGGAATTCCCATCTTTATTCAGGAGCAGAATGCCCACGCCGGAGTTACCAATAAAATTTTGAGCAAGAAGGCAAAAGCTGTTTTCACGGCCTATCCAAAAGTAGAAGGCTTCCCTGCTGAAAAAATAAAATTCCTGGGAAATCCTATTCGTGAGAATATCATCACAGGAATGACAGAAACAGCACAGGCAAAACAAAAAATGGGATTAAATAAAGATAAGCTTACGATTCTTTCTGTAGGCGGTTCTTTAGGCTCCAGAACATTAAACAATGCATGGAGGTCTCATTTAAATGAACTTGTAAAAAAAGATTATCAGCTGATTTGGCAGACAGGAAAGCTTGATTATCAAGATATAGTAGAAGAAACAAAAGATACCGATAGCAGAAATATCCAGATCCATGAATTCATCAGAGACATGGAAACAGCCTATTCTGCAGCAGATATCATTGTTTCAAGAGCAGGTGCCATTGCCATTTCAGAGTTGGCAGTAGCTAAGAAACCTGTTCTTCTGGTACCCTTCCCGTTTGCGGCAGAAGATCACCAGACTAAAAACGCCATGAACCTGGTTGAAAAAAATGCAGCCAGAATAGTAAAAGACTCTGAAATGCAGGAAAAATTCTGGAATACACTGGAGGAGATCTGCAGCAGTGAAAGTTTAAGAAAAGAAATGTCTCACAACCTCGAATATTTTGCCAAGCCCAATGCTGCAAAAGAGATTGTAGATGAGATATTTAAAATTGTAAAAAGTACAACGTAAAATATATTAACGATAAAAAATACTTTTTACATTGTACATAATACATTAATACAAAAAAGAATGAACATATTAGAAACATATCAAAATTATTACTTCGTAGGCATCGGAGGTATCGGAATGAGTGCTTTGGCACGTTATTTCAATGCTTCGGGCAAAAAAGTGCTGGGCTATGATAAGACCAATACGAAGCTTACTTCGCTTCTGATGAAAGAAGGAATTGATATCGTTTTCGAAGATAACATTGACGAAAAAATAACTACACTTCAAAAAGAAAACACTTTGGTGATCTATACTCCCGCCATCAAAACGCTGGGAATTTTAGATTATTTCAACCAAAATCAGTTTGAAGTCTTAAAACGTGCTAAGGTTTTAGGCCTGATCACAGAAAATACAGACTGTATCGCAGTAGCAGGAACCCATGGGAAAACAACAACTTCTACACTGGTTTCTCACCTGTGCAAAGAGGCCAATCTTCCATTTTCATGCTTTTTAGGCGGTATTTCTGAAAATTTTAAATCAAACTTCTTATATAATGGAACAGAGTACTCCGTAGTAGAAGCCGATGAATATGACAGAAGCTTCCTGAACCTTTCTCCGGACTGGGCAGTAGTAACGTCTACCGATGCAGACCATCTGGATATTTATGGCGATAAAAGCCACATTGAGGAGGGTTTCAAGCAGTTTGCAGCCCTTGTTCCGAATGACAGACAGTTGTTTGTAAGAAAAGGCCTGGATATAGGAAGAGCACATCAGACCTATGCCGTGAATGAAGAAGCAGATTACTACTCAGATAACCTGCGTATGGATCACGATAAAATCTATTTTGATTTCCATACTCCTTCCGAAACTGTAAAAGATTTTGTGTGGGAAATTCCGGGAATCCATAACGTAGAAAATGCAACAGCAGCCTTGGCTATCCTTCACAATTTAGGCGTAGATTTTGAAACACTGAAAAAGGCTATTGCTAATTTTAAAGGAATTAAAAGAAGATATACCAAACATATCTATCCAAATGGTAAAATTTATATTGATGATTATGCGCACCATCCGACAGAAATCAATGCGGTAGTGAGCTCTATCAGAACATTTTATCCCGATAAAAAACTCTTAGTGGTCTTTCAGCCCCATCTTTTCAGCAGAACAAGGGATTTCGCTGATGGATTTGCAGAAAGCCTGAGCAAATCGGATGAGCTGATCCTTCTCGACATTTATCCTGCAAGAGAACTTCAGGAAAATTTTGAAGGAATAACGTCTGACTGGTTATTAGAAAAAGTGAATTTAGATCAAAAAGAAAAATCGGAACTATCCGGTGCTTTTGAAAAAATAAAAGAAAAAGATTTTGACATCCTTCTTACCGTAGGTGCAGGAAACATTGATACCCTGTATGATCCTATTGCAGAATGGATTTCAAAAAAATAATAGTGAAAAATTAATAATGAAAAATGAATCAGTTTCTGATATCTGACGTCTGAAATCTGACATCTTAGAATTATGAAAAATAAATACAGAATATTAAAAATTGCTGTCACAGTGATCATCCTTGGATTACTGCTGAGTTTCTCATTGAAGAGATTCAGCGGCCAGAAGATCACGGACAATAAGATTTCTGTAAAAATGAATGAAAAAACTCCGGTATACTTCATAGATGAAAAAGATATCCGGGAAATTGTAAAAAAAGAAAACCCTTCCGGAAAAGTCGGAGATCTGAATATCCCTGTGCTTGAAAAGAAGATCAACTCTCTTCCTGCGGTAGACAGCGCCAATGTCTATTTGAACCTGAACGGAAAACTCTACCTCGATATCAGACAAAGAGTTCCTGTTTTCAGGCTGAATAAAGACGGAAAAGACTTTTATGTGGATGAAAAAGGAACCGAGTTTCCTATATCCAAGACCTATTCGCACCCTTGCATGCTGGTAACAGGAGATGTGAAACCGGATGAATATGAAAAACTGGCAGAGCTGGTTGAAAAGATTGATAAAGATGATTTCAGCAAAAAATTCTTTATCGGAATTTCAAAAAGTAGAGGCGATTATAATCTTCTGACCAGTGATGGAAATTACAAAGTAGAAATAGGAGATCTTGACAACATAGAATTTAAGGTAAAAGGTTTAAAAACTTTTGTAGAAAAATATCTGGTATTCCAGGATCCCCAAAAGTACAGCTTAGTATCTGTAAAATATCAGAACCAGATTGTAACCACTCTAAATCCTTATTTCAAAGAAAACGACAGTATTCTGAAAGCAGGAAATCTGGAACTGGCAAAAACCCCGCTACTGGCAGCAGCAAAAAAGCCGGAAGCCATGCCTAAAATTGCAGAAACAAAAAAAACAAAAGCCCCTTCCGTAAAGCCGAAGGAAAAAATAAAACCAAAAACGACGGTCAAACCAAAGGAAACTAAAAAGACAGTGAAAAAACCGGTAGCTACAAAGGCAAAGACAAAAGTAAAAATAGAATAAACACAAGTCCAAAGGGACCATTTAGCATAGAATTGGATAAGATCCAATTTGATTAAAAAAAAACGGGACATTGTCCCAGGCATGAAAAAATAGAAAAAAATCAAATCGACATAAAATGGAAAATCAAGAGTATTCAGTAGGTCTGGACATCGGGACAACGAAGATTGTCGCGATAGTCGGACGGAGGAATGCACACGGGAAGATAGAAATTCTCGGCGTTGGGAAGGCCAAAAGTCTTGGAGTTCATAAAGGTATTGTGAACAATATATCACAAACCATTAATTCAATCAAGGCTGCCGTTTCTGAAGCACAATCCAGCGCAGGAGTTCCTATCCGTAAAGTTACGGTAGGTATTGCAGGAAAACACATCCGTTCTCTGCAGCATTCCGACTATATTATGCGTGAGCATCCGGACAAATTTATTACAGACGACGACATCGAAGCACTGAAAGATCAGGTAAAAAAGCTGGTCATGCTTCCCGGAGAAGAAATTATCCATGTCCTTCCCCAGGAATATAAAGTGGATTCCGAAGGCGAAATACAAGAGCCCGTTGGAATGCACGGAAAACGCTTAGAAGCCAATTTTCATGTGGTAGTAGGACAGATGGGCAGCATCAGAAACATCGCAAGATGTGTAAGAGAAGCAGGCCTGGAAATGGAGGCCCTTACCCTGGAACCTTTGGCGTCTTCAGAAGCTGTACTGACTAAAGAAGAAAAAGAAGCCGGCGTTGCTATAGTAGATATAGGAGGCGGTACTACAGATATTGCCATCTTCAAAGACAATATCATCCGCCATACCTGCGTAATCCCTTACGGAGGCGGTATTATTACGGAAGATATCAAAGAAGGCTGCTCCATCATTGAGAAACATGCAGAACAACTGAAGGTAAAATTCGGTTCTGCAGTTCCGGAATTGGAAAAAGACAGTACATTTGTTACTATTCCAGGGCTTCACGGAAGACCGGACAAGGAAATTTCTCTTAAAACACTGGCACAGATCATCAATGCCAGAGTAGAAGAAATTCTGGAAATGGTTAACACGGAATTAAAAGCGTACGGAGCATTTGAGCAAAAGAAAAAGCTGATTGCAGGGATTGTCCTTACAGGAGGCGGATCCAACTTGAAACACCTTCGTCAGCTGGCCAATTATACAACAGGTTTTGACAGCAGAATCGGTTTTGCAAATGAATATATTGCCAACGATAAAAACCAGTACCTGAAAGGCCCGGAATTTGCTACTTCAATCGGCTTGCTGATGGAGAGTTTAAAGATTCGGGACAAAAAGCAGGGCGCTGAAGAAGAAGCGTTCGTTGAGGAAGAAGTTGCTAAAGCAGAAACTGCTGAAATACAGACAGAAACAACTCAGCAACTTCAGCCGTCAGCTACAGTTCAGGAGCAACAGGCCGTTGCTACCCAACAGCAGGAAAACAGAAGAGCGAAACTCACCTTTGGGCAGTCGCTTATGGAAAAAGTTAAAAAATTCTTTGAAGAAGTAGAGTAAAATATAAATGATAGAAGATCATTGATAATTGATAAATAAAAAGCACACAGCTTATTGCATGGCGCCATTTATCACTCATCAATTATCATTCATCAATCGTCAATTATAAAAAGCATAGTTATGGAAAATATAGATACACAAGGATTTTCATTTGATTTGCCAAAAGGAAATTCATCCATCATAAAAGTAATCGGTGTAGGAGGCGGTGGAAACAACGCATTGAAACACATGTACGAGAAAGGAATCTACGGAGTAGATTTCGTGGTCTGTAATACAGATGCCCAAACTTTAGATAATAATCCCGTTGCTAATAAAGTACAGCTTGGTACTACCATCACAGAAGGACTGGGTGCGGGTGCGGATCCTGAAGTAGGAGAAAAATCTGCTATTGAAAGCATCGAAGAAATTAAAGCTTGTATGGGCCAGAATACCAAAATGGTGTTCATCACTGCCGGAATGGGCGGTGGTACAGGTACAGGAGCAGCTCCGGTTATTGCCAAGGTAGCTAAAGATATGGGAATTTTGACGGTAGGTATCGTTACCGTTCCTTTCAGCTTCGAAGGTAAAAGAAGACTTGAACAAGCCGAAATTGGTCTTGAAAAGCTAAGAAATAATGTTGACTCACTGATTGTGATCAATAATGATAAATTAAGACAGCAGTTTGGAAACCTTGGATTTAAGCAGGGATTCTCAAAAGCCGATGAAGTTTTAACCAATGCCGCGAAAGGAATGGCTGAAGTTATTACAGGGTACTTTGATGTGAACATTGACTTTAGAGATGCTAAATCTGTACTTCAGAACTCTGGTACTGCCCTGATGTCTACAGGAATTGCTTCAGGAGAAAACAAAGCAGAAGAAGCCGTTAAAAAAGCCCTGGACTCTCCGTTGTTGAACGACAACAAGATCACCGGTGCTAAAAACGTGCTTCTACTGATCAGAAGTGGTGCTGAAGAAGTAACCATGGACGAGATCGGGGTAATTATGGACCACATCCAGAAAGAAGCCGGAAATACAGCTGATATTATTTTCGGGGTGGGTGCTGATGAAGAATTAGGAGATTCTGTAAGCGTTCTTGTAATCGCTACAGGTTTTTCAAATGACAGCAAAAGATTTGCAGGCCCTACTGAGAAGATCAGAATCAGTCTTAATGACAGTTTTGATGCTCCAAAAACATCTCCTTTTAAAACAAGGGAAGAAAGAGAAACACCTTCTGAAAAAACCCGTGAATTTGGAGGAAAACACACCTTCAGACTGGATGATGAGGACAGCGATGCCCCACAATTCGGGATGACTTCTTCTGAAAAAAAAATGATTATTGAGGAAGAGCAGATTAAAACTGAAATAAAATTCTTTGATAAAGAGGAAGATACACCTAATAACGCGGCCCGTGACTGGAGAAATGAAGAAGAACCGGAAGAAGAATCATATAGCTTATTCTCTTATGATGAAGAAGGAGAAGATCCAAATGATCTGGAAATAGAGTCTTTCAAATTTGACTTTGATTCCAGAAAAGATGATGTGCCATCTACACCGGCAACCCATGTTTTCTCACACGAAAAACCGGTTGAGTTCAGTTTTTTTGTCAACAATCAGCCTTCATCTAATGAGCCTAAAACAGATTACGGACAGCCAAAAGCAGAGTTTACTGCTCCCGCCAGTACAGTAACCGAAATTCCTGTTCAGGCTGTTGAAGCGATCTTCCAGACCAGATATGAAGAGCCAAAAGCTGAAACAAAACCAGCCTTTGAAGAAAAAATAGAAATTGAAACGCCAAAACCTGCAGAATCAGAATTCACTTTCGTGAATAAAGCGGTTGACCAGGAAAGAATCGTAGAAAGAAGAAATAAATTAAAAGAATTCAATTCCCGCTATCAGAGCTTTGACAGCACAAGCGAATTCGAATCTGTACCGGCTTTCAAAAGAAAGAATATCTCTATTGACGAAAACAATGCATCAGACCAGAATATCAATACCTATCTGTCTGACAACAATGGATCTATGCAGGTGAGAGAGAACAGATTTTTAAATAAAGACGTTGACTAAATAATGTAACAATGTATCAATTTAACAGTGTAACAATTGCTTGTTCAAATTGGTACATTGATACACTTTTACATTGATAAATTATATACCATGAGTTTAGAAAATATCATAAGCGAAGCTATTAAAACAGCCATGAGAGAGAAAGACAGAGTTGCTCTGGATTCTCTGAGAGCTGTAAAAGCTCAAATTTTAAATCTACAAACTGAAGCTAGAGGTACTGAAGTTTCTGTTGAACAGGAAATTGCCATTCTGCAAAGAATGATCAAACAGCGTAAAGACTCTTTCGAACAGTTTTCAGCACAGGGAAGAAATGACCTAGCAGAAGTAGAAGATGCTCAGATGAAGGTGATCGAGAAGTATCTGCCTAAACAACTGAGTCCGGAAGAACTGGAAGCAGAAATTAAGAGTATTATTTCAGAAACTGGAGCTGAGTCTGCCAAAGACTTAGGAAAAGTGATGGGAGCAGCTTCAAAAGCATTAGCCGGAAAGTCAGACGGAAAAAGTATTTCCGAAATGGCCAAGAAGCTCCTTTCGTAAAAACGGGATCAGTTTTTCGCGAGCCGGGATGTATTTAATCCTAATCACGAAACAAGACCCAAAAAGCAGGATATCCAACCTTTGCATATCGATTTGATTAAAGAAGCCCTGAACGTTAACGTTCAGGGCTTCATTTTTTGGATATTCATAAATAATAATTCAGTTCGGTAGTATTCAAAACTGAAATAGGTGTTTATTTAACTACAATCATGCGCTGTTAAATAATTTGAGTGCTCGAGGGAAAGCAGTAAATGTTTTTTTCATGGTCGTTTGTTTTTCAGAATCATTTCAAATTTAATAAATAATTATCATTATTCATAATTTTATTTTATGTTTTTTTGAATATTATTACAATATTAATATTACATTAATTTTATCTGACTAAACGATTGATAGTTTTTATATATTGAACAAAAGCCAAGAAATGATTAACTTTGTAGTGATAAAAAACAAAATATATGTATCCAACAGATTTAGTAATGCCAATGAAGGCAGAACTTACAGATAAAGGTTTCGAAGATCTAACAACTCCAGCACAGGTAGAAGAGGCTTTAAAGCAGTCGGGAACAACTCTATTGGTCATCAATTCAGTTTGCGGATGTGCAGCTGGAGCAGCAAGACCGGGTGTTGTTTACTCTTTGACAGGAGATAAAAAACCTGATCATTTAACAACTGTTTTTGCAGGATTTGATACAGAAGCTGTAGCAGAGGCAAGAAAGCATCTTGCTCCATTCCCTCCAAGCTCTCCATGTGTAGCTCTTTTCAAGGACGGAGAATTGGTTCACATGCTGGAAAGACACCACATTGAAGGAAACCCTGCAGGGGCAATCGCAGCAAATCTTCAGGCTGCTTTTGACGAGTATTGCTAAGAAACAATAAAGCAAAATACTAAACCGTTACATTATTTGTAGCGGTTTTTGTATTTAACACGATAAAAATTCTCTAAAAATCCAAATATTATTATATTTGTTGGAATGGCAACAAAGGCACTTTTCAATACGGTCGTCAACTGGTTTATCCGCCAAAGGATAGATCAGATTCAGAATTTCATGGACCATCCGATTGAAACTCAGAAAGGTATACTCTTTTCTCAGCTGTTTCATGCTGAGGATACTGAATACGGCAAAGCATATGGCTTCAATTCAATTTCAAGCTACCAGGACTTTAAAAACAAGGTTCCGATCGTTACGTATGAAGATTTTGAGCCTTTTATTGAAAGAGCAAGACAGGGACACAAAGACGTAAGCTGGCCCGGATACATCAAGCATTTTGCCAAATCATCCGGAACCACAAACGCTAAGAGCAAATTCATCCCTATTTCCACGGAAAGCCTGGAATACTGTCACATGAAGGCAGGAAAGGATATGGTTGCCATCTATGCCAATAACCATCCGGAAAACCAGTTATTCACCAATAAAAACCTGCGCTTGGGAGGCAGTTCTGAGCTCCACGCCGATTTCAACACCAAATTCGGGGATCTTTCTGCTATTTTAATTGATAATCTGCCTTTTTGGGTAGAGATCACCACAACACCAAGCAAAAAGGTTTCCCTGATGTCTGAATGGGAAAGCAAGCTCAAAGCCATCACCTCTGAAGTGAAAAATGAAGATGTAGGAAGTATCCTTGGTGTACCCAGCTGGATGATGGTTCTTCTTCAAAGAGTTTTAAAAGAAACCGGAAGCGGAAGTATTTCTGAGCTCTGGCCCAATTTAGAGGTCTTTTTTCACGGTGGAATCAGTTTCAAGCCCTACAAGGACCAGTACAGACAGATCATCGGCAAAAAGATCAATTACTATGAGATTTACAATGCTTCTGAAGGCTTTTTCGGGATCCAGGACAGATCGGACAGCGATGAAATGCTTCTGATGCTGGATTATGGTATTTTTTATGAGTTCATTCCCATGGATCAGTTTCACTTTTCCAATCCGAAAGTGGTGAGCCTCGAAGATGTTGAAATAGGAAAAAACTACGCAATGGTGATTACTACCAACGGCGGACTGTGGAGATACCTGATCGGTGATACTGTTATATTTACATCCATTAATCCTTTCAGAATAAAAATTACGGGAAGAACCAAGCATTATATCAATGCATTTGGGGAAGAACTGATGATCACCAATGTGGAATCTGCCCTTTCAAAAGCCTGCGAGGTGACCGGAGCAAGCATCACGGATTTTACAGGCGCTCCTATTTTCATGAAAGAGAACGAAGGCGGTGCCCACGAGTGGATTTTCGAATTCAGCCATCATCCGGATGATCTGGACCGTTTTACCGATGCTTTTGATCACCATTTAAAAACGATCAATTCAGACTACGAAGCTAAAAGATACAATAATCTGACGTTGAGAAGACCCATCGTTCATATTGCAAAACCAGATCTTTTCTACCAGTGGCTGGAATCCAAAGGAAAACTGGGCGGGCAGAATAAAGTCCCGAGACTGAGTAATGACCGGGAATACATAGATCCTTTGCTGGAGCTTAATAAGTAAGGCATACAGAAAGGAAGCCTGATACTGGAAGATGGAAGTTATTGAGGTCATAAAAACCAATATTCAGCTTTACAACTAGGGACAAATATAACTTCCCGCTCCCATCTTCTCTCATCCATCAAAAAATTAGCATAAAAAAACGCAATCAAAATTCTGATTGCGTTTTCTGTGTTTCAGTATTTCACTATTTCTTTAAATCCTCCTTCAATTTCTTGGCTCCCTCTTCCACTTTGGCAGCGCCTTTTGCAGCGGCATCTTTCACATCTTGTCCGACTTCTTTTGCTCCGGCTTTGATGTCTTTTCCTGCTTTATTAAGGTCTTCCTTCGTTTTCTGTGCGGCATTGTCTATTTTGTTTCCGGCTTCATCTACTTTGGATTTTACATCCTGTTTAGCCTTGTCTATTTTAGCCGTATCTACAATCGGAGAAGGTGTTTCTGAAACGGTTGTCGTCGTAGTGGTTACTGATCCGTCAGCACCTTCAACCTGCTCTGTTTTAGTGGTAGATTTTGTACACGATACAGCAAATAATGCTATGGCAGCTGCTGCTAAGATTTGTTTTTTCATATTTTATATTTTTAAAATGTTTTTTTATGTGAGTAAGCGTTACTTGGTCTTCGTTCCATTGGCCGGCGGAGTGTCAGAAACGGTCTGCTTCTTTTCTGCTTCCGTCTTTTTCTTTTCCTCTTCCAATTTCTTTTTGTTTTCTTTTTCCAGCTCTTCCTTCAGCTTTTGTTCTTCTTTTTGTAGTTTTTCAGCTTGTTTTATCGAATCCTGATATTTTTGCGAAGACATTCTGATCTGGCGGACAATATCTACTGATGTTGCTCCTGCTGAAAATGAGTCTACAGCTACCGTATCATAGTGGATTTTCATCTCCTGATATGCTGCAAAACCTGGCGTTTCTTTCTTTGAACAGGCCATCAACAACAGGGATACAATAAAAACCACAGACAGTAAATTTTTCATGGAACTAATTTAGTAGAAATTCTGCAATTACAGGATAATGATCCGATAATTTTACAGACTGATCTACCTTATAACTTAAAGGGATGATCGATTTTGAAGTGAATATATAATCAATTCTCAAGGGGACCTTATAGTCATGGAAACTTGTAGAAGATCCATTTCCTACTGTCAGGAAGGCATCCTGCAGATCTTTTCCCAGATTATAATATTCGTAGGAATTAGGCACAGAATTAAAGTCACCCGCCAGAATCACCGGATAAGGTGAAAAATCAATTACTTTTCTGATCTTTCTGATCTGATCTTCATGGGCCTGAAAAGTAGGTGTCATATGGGAAATAAGGTTAGCAATTTTACCTCCTTCTTTTGCAAAGCCATCAAATTTAAGCATTGATTTATGCAGTCTGAAAGGCTCCAGATATACATTGACTACTCTTATGATCTTTCCATTGATATCTACATCGGCATAGAAAGAGTTGCCCCTTGCTTTATCTTCAATCAGCTGTTCTTGTCTTAAAATCTTATGTTTTGTCTTCAGAATGACTGAAGGATATTTTACCATATCCTTGCTTATCGCTCTGTTGGTATCTTTTTCCTGAACCAAAATAATATCGGCATCTTGGTCCTGGATGTATTTTTTCACCTTTTCCCAGCCGAAATCTCCGTATTTTACATTAAACGTAAGAACTTTGATATCTCTTATCGATTTTAAACTTTCTGTTTTTGGGGAAAAATTGACCCATCGTCTTACCGGGTTGTAAAAAAGAAGCAGCCCAAAAGCAAAAGCAATGGCTATTTTCTTTCTTTTAAGGGCCCAAACCATCGTTAAAAGAAAATATACTATGATCAGATAGGGAAAGCCTAGGGAAAGAAGATTCAGAGAGCCCATAAAATTAGGCGGAATCCACGCATTCCCCAATGTGCACAACAGCAACACGGCAACAACAATATGAACAAATAGTAATAACTGGCTCGGCTTCATGAAATAACAATCTAGGTACGACTTTCTCTTCATCAAAAACCCTACCAAGCACTAAAGCTTTAACTAATTTTATGATTATTAGTGATTTAGTGAAAATGTTGCCACCACAGGATAATGATCTGAAAGCTTTACAGTTCGGTCTACTTTATAGCTCACCGGCTGTATGGTTTTTGATGTAAAAATATAGTCGATCCTGATCGGGAATTTATAGTCGTGGAAACTGGTAGCACTTCCTTTTCCCGCTTTTACAAAGGCGTCTTCCAGCCCATCAGCTAAATGGTAATACTCGTAAGAATTGGGAACAGAATTAAGATCTCCTGCAATAATGACGGGATAAGGAGAAGTTTCAATGGCTTCTTTGATGGTACCTACCTGATCCTGATGCTTTTTAAAAACAGGAATAAGTCTTTTAACAATATTTTTCAATTTTTGCTCGTCCTCTTCTTTCACCCCATCTAATTTAACCATTCCTTTTTCGAATTTAAAAGGCTCCAGATAGATATTGATGAAACGGTATATTTTTCCTTTAATTTCAATATCTGTTTGAGAAGCATATGCATTATTAGTCTCTAAATCACTCTTGATCAACTCTTTAGATTCTATCAGTTTATGTTTTGAAAAGACTTTTAAGACTCCGTTCTCACCACTTTTTTCCATCCCTTTCACCGAAACCTTACTTCCGGATTCCTGTAACAGAACAACATCAGCATCGGCACTGTTCAGGTATTTTTCAATGTCTGTGGCTCCCAACAAACCTGCCTTGACATTAAAAGAAATGATTTTCAGATCGGCAGTTTCTTTTTTATCAGAAGAAAAACTCACCCATCTTTGTACAGGATTCATAAAGATAAGGCCCGCCAGCATAAACGCAAAAGTTCTCTTTTTCCAGCTGAAAAGCCAAAAAAGCGTAAATACAGCATATATAATAATAAAGATAGGAAACCCTAAAGAAAGCAGATTGAACCACGGAAATATTTTAGGTGGAACATAGGCATTCATTAAAGTACCGAGCAGCAGGAACAAAATACCCACATGCAGGATCAGTATGATAAGACGGAAAACTTTCACAGAATTTTTAATTGAATCTATACAGATGTTTTTTCCATATCCTTGCAAGAATCCAGCCAACTAATGCCCCTCCAACGTGAGCCAGGTGAGCAATACCACCTCCGTTACCGGAAACGCCCAGATAGACAGAAACTACAATGACGATAGGCATCAGATATTTTACCTTTATGGGAACCGGGATAAACATCATCATAATTTTGGAATCGGGATAAAGGGTAGCAAAGGCTGCCACAACTCCGAAGATAGCTCCCGAAGCACCTACCATAGGTGTTGCTACAATCCCTTTAAAACTCTCCAACAACTCTTTTTGCTTAAGAACGGATGCTGCATCTCCACTAAAACCTACGCTTGCTCCGGATAGATAGGCATTGACATTGAACCCAAGCTGCTGCAATTCATTTGTAAGCTGCTGGGCTTCAACAAAATTCCATAAATTAAAAAGGAAGAAAGCTCCCAATCCGCTTAGGAAGTAAAGGATCAGATACTTTTTCTCACCCAAAGCCTGCTCCAGGATAGGTCCGAAACTGTACAATGTCAGCATATTAAACAGAATATGCATAATGCTTCCATGCATAAACATGTGCGTAATGATCTGCCATGAATGGAAAAACGGAGAAAAAGGGTAAAATCCGGCAAGATAACCGATTACCTGATTTCCAAGAAAGTAAGTCCCAATGAATACGATGACATTGATAATGATAATATTCCTGGTGATGGGCGGTATATTGTTAAACATTTTTAAAACTTGTTTTTAAAATCATTAAACGGAACTTCATAAAAACATCTTTTGCCATCCGGTAAAAATTCCGGGAAGCCTAAAGCTGTAAAATCTTTGATGACCTGTTCCGCATCTTTTTTATAGATAAAATCAAACCTCGATTTCGAATGCATTTTGCTCCACTGGTTCAGATAATACTGCATAAATTCCTCTTCGCTCTTATATTCCAGGATCTCAAAAAGGTTTTCCAGGAACTTCATAGCCTGGGTTTCTTTCAGTCCCTCAGGCAACGCATCTATTCTCAGCACGCTTTCATGTGCAATTTTCATGTCAAACCCGAGTTCCGGAAGAAATTTTTTGAAAGAATTGTATTTATTCTTCTCTATTTCGTTCATATGATACTCCAGGGAAAACAGAAGAGAATGGCTGTTTGGGTTGATATTGAGATTGCTTTTCCTTGACGTTTTGTTATTTTCAGCAACAACCAGTCTGTGCATTCTTCCCAAATCCAGCATCAGGGTTACGTCTCCTTTATTGAAAAGCCAGTACCCGTTCGGCAACCTCATCAGGTCTTCATCGAAATCTTCGTCTTCAAATAAATTGATCTTCGACGGTTCTGCGGTGATATTCTGGTGGTACATTTCCGTAAGATTCTGAATCTCTTCCGGACGTACATTCCTTTCTTCAATAAATGGATTGTAGTCTTTGTCCACAATAATTTCAGGCATCTTGATCATCCCGCCGCCACCGTTTCCTTTGCTTGGAAAAGGCTTATTCATCATCGCATCCATTTCCGGATCTTTATCAAAATCAAGACTCGGGGAAACGTTATAAATTCCCAGAGATCTTTTAATGGTGGAACGAAGCAGGGCAAAGATCAGGTGTTCGTCTTCAAACTTCACCTCTGTCTTTTGAGGATGGATATTCACATCTATTTTTTCCGGATCCATTTCCAGATAGAGGAAAAATGTAGGAACATAGCCCGGCTGAAGCAGCCCCTCAAAAGCTTCCTGAACTGCTTTATTAAAATATGGGCTTCTGAAATACCTTCCGTTGACGAAAAGAAACTGCTCTCCTCTCGATTTTTTAGCGCCTTCAGGTTTAGCCACAAATCCATGAAGCTTACACCAGATAATATCTTCTTTGATAGGAATCAGCTGCGGCTGCAGTTTGCGTCCGAAGACATCTACAATACGCTGCATCTGGCTTCCTTTTCTCAGTCTGAAAACGGCTTCATCATCATGAAACAGAGAAAACTCCAGGTTTTCATGCGCTAATGCCACACGCTGGAATTCATCAATGACATGTCTGAATTCAACATTATTATTTTTAAGGAATTTTCTTCTGGCCGGAACATTGTAAAAAAGGTTCTTCACCAGGAAATTAGATCCGTCTACGGTCTGTATCGGGTCCTGAAACTGAAAGACTCCGCCTTCAATGTAGATATTGGTTCCGATCTTGGCATCATTCTGCTTTGTTCGCAGTTCAACCTGTGAAACCGCAGCAATAGAAGCCAAAGCTTCCCCCCTGAATCCTTTGGTCGAGATCTTAAAAATATCTTCCGTTCCTTTGATCTTTGACGTAGCATGTCTTTCAAACGCCATTCTGGCATCGGTCTCAGACATTCCTTTACCATCGTCTACCACCTGAATCAGGTTTTTTCCGGCATCCCTGATAATCAATTCTATCTTGGACGCTTCGGCATCAATCGCATTTTCCAAAAGTTCTTTCACAATGGACGCAGGTCTCTGCACCACTTCCCCTGCCGCAATTTGGTTAGCTACATGATCCGGTAAAAGCTGAATAATATCTGACATAAAACGTGTAATCAACTTACAAAAATAGTCAATGGAAACGGGAATTAAAACAATAAACCCGTGAATTAAAATTTAATTATCAACATTTTAATCACAATTTGCCGTCCAGTTCTATTTTTATCCCTGACAAAGGAAAAAAACATTGAAAAGGGACTGATGCTTCTTTGACGCAAAGTTTAATGATGAATTGCTTTAATTTTCAGTTGGCAAAGAGATGTAGCTACGCCACTGACTAAGCTGCTGGATAACACGTACGCTTAGTCGAATCAATGAAATTGATTCCTTCTTTGCAGGCTTAAAAGCTAAAAGGCTTTATTATCAATCTTTGCGTTTAAATATGTTTGTTTTTTAACGCAAAGATTAAAGGTGACATGCCCGAAGTTTAAGCTGAGCAAAGAGATGTGGCTTCGCCACTGAATAAGCCACTGAATAATACATCTGTCTGGTTGATTCAAACTTTACAGGCTTAAATATGAACAGGTTTAAGTCAACCTTTGTGTTAAATGATAACATATTTAAAATTTTGTGTTTTAATAAACAAAAAACACCCCTTTTCTACCATCGAAAAGGGATGTCTCACAGCTAGTTTACACAAAAATAATACTGATATTTATTTTATTTCTTCGCTTATTCATCAAAGACAAGCCTTCTTTTTTCTTTTCTTTTTGGAATTCCATGGACCTTGTCATACAAATAGGCCAACACAGTGGGCTTTTTATAAATCCTGCTGTAGCGATATTTGGTATTAAAGTGTCTCATATGAATTTTATAGGCATCATAACCGATGACAATTAAAAGACAAAGGCTGATCACATAAAATACCCTGAACTCAAGATAATAATAAGTAAGTCCCGAGAACACCGCTCCTAAAACATAGGCCGCCATAATACTCGTCAGCAGCTTAGCTCTTGCAATCAGTTCGCCACTCTTTCTGTATTTCTTTTTCGTAAACATCGAAAGCAGAATTCCAAGGTCGGTAGTGGTACCTGTAAGGTGGGTAGTTTTCACCGAGAAATTGGAGATACTTGCGGTAAGACCATTCTGAAGGCCGGTTGCAAAAAGCATCAGCGCTACCAGATATTCTGTTTCTTCCAGTGTTTTCTGATAATAAAACTGTCCATATATCCCGACAAACAATAAACATATGATTTCCAGCACAATTGGCATGGAGTGGGCAAAATACTTACTCTTTTTATTGAAGTTGATGACAATAAAGTTAGACAGAAAGCTTCCGAAGAAGAACAGGAAAATCCAGGCTCCTACTACGGCCACCTGCGTCCAGTTTCCTTTACTGATTTCCGCCGCCAATATGGCATAATGTCCTGTTACGTTGGACGTAAAAGAGAGAAATATTAGCAGGGAGGCAATATTTATAGTACCTGCAGTGAATGCAGTCAGCGTCCCCAATCTGATATTGTCTCCCAACGTTCGGCTGTTACTATAATTTCTTAACATTTTTTTATTTTTTAGTATTGTGTTTATTAATTTCTAGACCTCTACAAAGATCTCGGCCAGTCTTCCTCTTTCCGGAAGTCTCTCAGGCATTTCCACTTTGATTTCCTGAACTTCCAGATCTTTGCATTTTTTGATATAAGGCGCAATATCAAATTTTCCTTTGCTCTTACTCTTGATAGATGGAGAATAATAAGCTTCCTCAATATTCTCTGCTTTCACATAATTATTGAAAGTTCTCTGAAAACTTCCGGTGAAAATATCGCAGATGATCTTATGGACTAATTGAGGATATTTATTCTTAATGATCCCGTAGGCATCACAGAACTCCTGAGGTCTGATCTTATTGAAAACCGTGTTTTTTGTATTGAACAGAAGATCTCTGATGGAATCTCCGGCCTCGTATCCTGAAACCAAAAGAACATTATACTGATTAGGGTCTTCCGAAGCCTCCTTCTCTTTCAGTACTTTTTTTAATATATTCAGTGACTCAAGAGAGTAATCCGTGGCGATTAAAATGGTTTTGGTCATATCTTTTAGATTTAGGTTTGTGTTATCGTATTTTGATACTACAAAACTAAAGCGGCAAGATTAGAAGCCCTTTGGAATGGTATTAAAATGTGATTAAAGAGATTAGAATGAGATTAGAATATTGTTAACAGCCGTTAATATAAAGAAATGATATAAACCTCAATCCATGACAAAAACGGCCTGAACGGCAAGTTCAGCCTTTATTATTCAGCCCTAACCTCTCGGTTTTTTATAGATCAATGAATATTGGGACGGCCTCGACCTTAGCCTTAAGCTAAACCCTTGTTTTCTCTACCCTTTCCGGTCTCGCAGTATAGAAGTTAGGAAAACGCATCTGTACCGTGGTTCCCTGGTTTTCGTAGGAACTTACGATCAGTTCACCGTGGTGCATTCTTACGATGTTTCTTGCCAGCGGAAGTCCGATTCCGTAGCCTTCATAGTTTTTGGTATTGGAAGCTCTGAAGAATGGGTCGTAGATTTTGTTCATCTCTACTTCAGGAATCCCGATCCCGAAATCTTTTATAATAATATAGACATCTGTATCTGTGGCACCCAGCGAAACTTTCACCTGCTGGAAATTAGAATATTTACAGCCATTGCTGATGATATTGGCCACGGCAAGATGCAGCAACTGTTCATTACCCTGAACTTTGAGTTTTTTAGGATTCTCAGGCAGCATACTGATATCCAGATAGATATTATTTCTTGAATCGATTTTCCTGAGCGTTTCGATCACATCCCAAAGCAGCTGATCGATTCTTACCTTATCCATTTTTTGGATTTTACCATCAAACCCGGTCTCAGCGATCATCAGTAAGGCTTTGATCTTTTTATCCAGCTTTTCAGCTTCGTCCAGGATTATTTGTAATGTATCTTTATATTCTTCTGCTGTTCTGTTGATGGAAAGTGCTACGTCAGCTTCGCCCATGATGGATGTCAAAGGCGTTCTCAATTCATGGGAGACATTTCCGATCAGATGATTCTGGGTTTCAAATGAAGTTTCGATACGGTTCAGCATTCCGTTGAAAGTATCTACCAGCTCATTCAGTTCTTTATTGTCCGGCTGAGCTTCCAGTCTCAGGTGCAGGTTTTCTGAACTGATCTCCTTTACTTTGCCCGTAATCTTTAGTATGGGTCTGAATAAAGTTTTAGACAGATAAAAAGAAAAGATCATACTGAAAAACAGGGAAAGTACGATACAGGTGATCAGCGTTCTCTTTAAAAATCCCAGATAATAGATCACATAATGATTCTTGGCAGAAGCAATAGCAATGTATTCTTTATCATCATATTTAAAGGTCTGGCCGATATAGTAGAATTCTTTATCATTATAGTTAGCCTCTCCCTTTCTGACGATACTTTTAAAAAAATAATCAGGGATATGGACTTCCTGTGAAATCTTTTTAAAGTTGGAATCTGCAGGAACCGCAAAAACATAATCTTTTTCCATGGGAAGTTCCTCATCATTCAGACTGTTGAGGATATAGTTTTCAGGAAGATCGAGATGATCTTTGCTTTTCTCAATCTGAACAATCGTCGTGGTACGTATTTTAAGCAGTTCATAAAACCTCTGATGCGAAAAGTTGACAATCGAAAAATAAACCAACCCACTGAAAAGCAGAATGATGGCCGTAAACACCAACATTAAAAGCACCATCGTTTTGGTCTGATTTGTGACAACTTTATTAAACATTCATTAAGCTTTTTTCAGTACATATCCCATCCCTATCACGGTATGAATCAACTTATTATCATCCTGGCTGTCCAGCTTTTTTCGTAAATAATTCACGTAAACATCGACTACGTTGGTTCCCAGCTCGTAATTGACACCCCAAACAGCATCCAGAATTTCGGCTCTGGAAATTACTTTTTCGGGATTATTCAAGAAATACAGCAGAAGCTTATATTCTGTGGAAGTCAGTGAAATTTCATCACCGTTACGGGTTACTTTCTTTGTGTAATCATTAACGATCAGGTCAGAAAACTGAAATACATGCTCATTATCCGGTTCCGGTTCAGTAAGTTCCTGAGGACTTATTCCGTTACTTCTTCTCAGCAGAGATTTTACTCTTGCTACCAGTTCGATAAATTTAAAAGGTTTTACAAGATAATCATCTCCTCCGCTTTCCAGCCCCAGCACAATATTTTCAGAAGTACCCAAGGCGGTCAAAAACAGAATCGGAACATGCTGGTTGGTTTTCCGGATCTCTTTGCAGACATCCAGGCCATTCATTTCCGGCAGCATAATATCCAAAATCACGAGATCGAAATCATTCGCCTGTACAAGCTGTACGCCTGTACGACCGTCAAAAGCAACGGAAATTTCGTACCCGCTTTCCTGAAGTCCTTTCTTTATAAAAGATACAACGCTGGTTTCGTCTTCGATGAGGATAATCTTTTTCATTGAAATAAGGAATTTTACAAAAATAGGGAAAAAGAGCGAATCGCCTCAATAACAATTTTCAATGAATTGATTCCGGACTTTACAAAAGCTATATAGAATAATACTAACTTTGCTTTTCATCTATCATGACGAAAAATAATTGAAGGTTAAATTGCAAACACTATGAATGATTTTTTAATAGGTATCGGTAAGAGACTGAAGGATATCAGAAAAAAGAATAATTTAACCATTAATGAACTGGCTTCCAAAGCCAATGTAAGCAACGGCCTTGTTTCCCGGATTGAGAATGGAAGAACCATTCCTTCACTTCCTGTGCTGCTGGATATGATCCAGTCCCTGGAGATTGATGCCAGCTATTTCTTTGAAGGCGTTGAGAAAAAATCCAGCGCCAAATTCATTTATCTTCCCAAAGACAACCAACAGGTCATTGAAAAAGAAGTGGAAGCAGAAGGGTTTAAGTATATGCATATTTTCAGCAAAAGCCTTCATTCTTTAGGTTTTGAAGCGGTATTACTGACCATTGAGCCGAATTCCAAAAGGGAAAAAGTGATTACGGATGCCTGGGAATTCAAATACATTCTGAAAGGCGAAGTAAAATACCTCATCGATAACGAAGAAATCATCTTAAAGGAAGGTGATTCTCTTTATTTTAACGGAAAATTTCCACACGTTCCCGTAAGCATCAGCTATGAAAGCTGTATTATGCTTGTTCTTTACTTTTATACGGCATAGTAATGAGTATTTTACAAATTCCTATATAATACTGCCTATTTTAAAACGCAAAGTTTTACATTTAAGGATACCTTATTTTTAAACAATAACGGTCAGGGAATCTGGACCTTCTTAGGTTCTTGCAGTCATGTTAACCATGTCAAGGTTTTGAACCTTGACATGGTTAAATAATTCTTCTTTTTCTTATTTATTCGAGCAAAAAATTTACTATTTGTAAACTTTTTGATTTTCTGTTTACCTCTAAAATTAACGTTATGTTAACTCGCAGGACAATCTCCGTCTAAAATTCTCATTTAGGAAACATTTCATCCATTAAAGCAAAACACCTTATAATAAAGGGATTTAAAAACTATTTATCATTTTATATACTATTTTCCAAAAGGTAAATAAAGTAAAATATAAGTAACAAATTCCCCTTATTTGTTAAACAATACTTAATACAAAATATTTATATATATTAAAATTATTAGCTTGATTTGCAGTGAAAATTTAATATATGTAAAAATGAGGACCCAATTAGAGAAATTACTTACCCTTGCTTTTGTCTGTTTCCTATTCTTTGTGTCAGCCCAGAAGCAATTAATCATAGGAACTGTTTTTGACGACAGCCAACCTCTTCCCGGCGCGTCAGTCAAAATAAAAGGTTTATCAAAAAATACCGCTACAGATATTGATGGAAAATTCACGGTGAATGATATCAAAGAAGGGAAATACAATCTGCAGATAAGCTATATCGGTTACGAAACAGCAGACATCAATGTAGAGGTGAAATCCGGAGAAACGGTAGACTTAGGTTCTATCAAATTATCCCAGCAGAGAAAGAACATCGACGAAGTTGTGGTGACCGGAACTTTGAAAAACACGGAAGCAAGAGCCTTAAACCTTCAGAAAAATGCGGTGAATATTACCAATGTCATTGCCTCAGACGGAATCGGAAAGCTTCCGGACAGAAATGCAGCAGAAACCGTTCAGCGTGTTCAGGGCGTTTCCATCGAGAGAGACCAGGGCGAAGGAAGATTTGTTTCCTTAAGAGGACTTCCCCCGTTTTGGGCATCAACGACCATCAACGGAAACAGATTGCCAACTGCAGAGGAAGAAACAACTTCAAGAGCGACAGCATTCGACTTTTTCCCAACCGAACTGATCTCCTATGTTCATGTAAACAAGTCGTTTACCCCTGATATGGAAGCAGACGGAATCGGAGGCGGTGTTAATTTCATCACGAAAACACCACCGATGAAAACAGAGTTCAAAGCGACTTTGGGAAGCGGCTACAATGCAAAAGCTGATAAAGGGGTTTACAATCTTGGACTTCTTTACGGAGGCAGAACGAAGGATAAAAAATTCGGATACTTATTTAATGTGGCCCACTTTATCAGAAACTGGTCTACAGACAATTTTGAGGCGAGAAGAAGTGGTGACGAAGGCGTTTTCAGAATGGAACTCCGCGATTATAACGGAGTACGAAAAACAACGGGCGTGAATGCAGCTTTTGAATACGTCCTTTCTCCAAAAAACACATTCTATCTAAAAGGAATGTACGGAACACTTTCAGATGATGAAACGCATTACAAGCACAGAATCAGGTTTGATAAATTCAGCTCTGCGAATAATACCGCAAGAGTGGAACTTCAGAACATCCACAACTTACTGATCACAGAACTTACTTCTGTATCCTTAGGTGGAGTTCATACTTTAAATAAAGGAAAAATCGATTGGGATCTATCCTATTATGACAACCGTTTCAAATACGGAAACATTCCTGACAAGCAAAACAATTCCTATTATGTCATTAAATACACGCAATCCGGAGTAGGCATTAACCCTGATTATATTTCCAACCACGGAAGTGGTCCGAGAGCTTACTGGAAAGCAGATGGCGGAAAATTAGACTATAAAAATCCTGATGCTTTATTTGGTTTCTACAACGATCCCGGCTTCAAGATGGACGCCTCGCAAATGAAATTTACAGACCTTGAATTTTATAAAGTTTTTGTTGAGGAAAAAGACAAGATCGTAGCGGCTTTCAATCATGAGATCAATGCATCGGATAAACTGACTTTAAAATACGGATTCAAATACAGAGACAAAGAAAGAAATGCCAGATTCTCGGATATTTTCTATAACTGGAACGGCGGAACAACTCCTCTTCTGTCTGATTATGCTCCCTACATCACCACACAGGCAAACGGCCCAAAATATTTAAGTGAAATGAATACTCACATTGGAAACACTTTCGGACCGGTACTTTCTACAACAGGCATGGATCAGTTCTGGATCCAGAATCAAGGAAATTTAAAGATTAATCATACTGATTCTGAAGCATTGGAATACAACAAAGCATTGGGAAGAAACTTTGATGTTTTTGAGAAACATGCGGATGCTTACGGAATGGGAACGTATAAATTGAGTGACAAGATCACCATTTTAGGGGGAATCAGATTATCCAATACGCATACAAAAGTACAGGGCTATAATGTAGTTGAGGATGTTCTGACACCGGTTGAACATACCAAAAACTATCTGGCAGTTCTTCCGATGCTTCACATCAAATATGCTCTGAACGAGAAAACCAATCTTCGTTTTGCAGCAACCAGAACCTTTTCAAGACCGAACTTCGGGGATATCACACCAGGCGGAACGTACAGCGAAGCAGACAACGAATTCAAAGGGGGAAATCCAAACCTTAATCCAACCTATTCCTTAAACTTTGACCTGATGGGTGAATACTATTTCTCCAATGTCGGGATCGTAAGCGGTGGTGTTTTCTATAAATCCATCACAGATCCTATTTTCCAGGATTCTTTCATCGGAAACTACAACGGAATAACAGGTGTACAGTTTACAGCACCCAATAACGGAAATGCAGCATGGTTAGGTGGCGTTGAACTGGGAATCAACAGAAGATTCGACTTTTTACCAGGGTTTCTTCAGTATTTCGGAACACAGCTGAATGCGACGTTCATGACTTCGGAAATGGAAAAACCAAGCGGAAGACAGGTCGCTCTTCCGTATCAGGCTAAACAGCTGTATAACGTACAGGTATTCTTTGAGAAAAAAGGATTCAATGCAAGACTGGCCTACAACTACAAAGGAAAGTATGCTGTAGAATATTCTGAAGATGACATCAATGATTCATACTACGGAAAATACAGCAGCTTGGATTTCGGAGGATCATACCAGTTCACGAAACATATTATGCTGTATGCAGATGTCAACAACATCCTGAACAAACCGCTGATTTATCATTTCGGAAAGAATGAAGACCGTCCTGAGCAGGTAGAATATTACGGAGTAAGATGTAATCTGGGAATAAAACTGAACTTCTAAACCATCCATAATGGCTCAAAGTATCAATAAAAAAACATTAGTAACACTGAAGGCTGCCTTGGCCGCTTTCGGGGTCTACTTCTGCATGTACGGATTCAGAAAACCCTTTACGGTAGCCTCTTTTGAAGGGCTCACCTATTTCGGGGTTGACTATAAAATTCTGATCATCATTGCGCAGGCTGTCGGTTATTTTATTTCAAAATTCATCGGCATTAAATTTATTTCAGAGCTGAAACCGAAGAATAGAATAGCTTACTTATTGACATTCATCGGAGTGGCAGAACTGGCCTTGCTGGGTTTTGCATTGGTTCCCGCCCCCTACAATATCGTTTTTATGTTCATCAACGGTATTCCGCTGGGAATGATCTGGGGAATCGTATTTTCCTATATTGAAGGCCGGAAAACAACAGAAATCATCGGACTTTTCCTGTGTTCAAGCTTTGTGATTTCCTCGGGATTTACAAAATCTACAGGGAAATTTTTAATGGATACTTTCCCTGTTTCCGAATTCTGGATGCCATTTTGCACAGGATTGATTTTCATCATTCCACTTATTATTTTTGCGTTCCTTTTAAATAGGATTCCTAAGCCTTCAGAAGAAGATATCCTGCTAAAAAACAAAAGACAACCCTTACTTCGTGCAGAAAGAAAAAAGCTGATCCGTCAGTTTTTCATTCCCATTGTGTGTATTATTTTTCTGTATATCTGTTTAACGGTTTTAAGAGATTTCAGAGATAATTTCAACCGCGAGATCTGGGACGGGCTGCATTTTACTTTTAACAGCTCCATTTTCACCCTAACAGAAATTCCAATAGCAGTAATGGTGCTTTTAATTTTAAGCTTTATGGTTAAGGTGAAAAACAATAAAAAAGCCTTTGCGTATTACCACTACATCCTTTTTGCAGGCATTCTTACAGTCGGATTGTCAACGTATTTATTTCAGAACGGCTCTTTATCCCCTTTTTTATGGATGGTCATCTCCGGTTTTGGAATGTACATCTGCTATATTCCCTTCAACGGAATTTATTTTGACCGGATGATTGCAGCCTTTGACATCAAGGGAAATGTAGGGTTTCTGATCTATACCGTAGACTCTTTCGGTTACCTGGGAAGTGTTCTTATCCTGCTGTACAAAAACTTCGGTTCTGCACAGACTTCGTGGCTTAGTTTTTATATTCATCTGAATTATATCATTACAGCCGCCGTTTTTATTCTTTCGGTCACTGCTTTTTTAGCTTTCAAAAAAAAGGCAAAACCGAACTCAAACTCTAATCAATTCATCAATTTCGATCCGTCGAAATTTTATAAATTAAAATAACAATGACAGCAAAATTTGATTTAATCGTTGTGGGAGGCGGAATTCTGGGAACATTCCACGCCTATCATGCCCTAAAGAAAGGTCTGAAGGTCGCTTTACTGGAAAGAAACTCTGTTCCCCAGGGCGCAACGGCGAGAAATTTCGGACAGGTAGTTCCCTCCGGAATGGATCTTACATGGCAGAACTACGGAAGAGAAAGTCTGGCCATCTATAACGAACTTCATACCCAGGCAGATCTTACCATCAGAAAAAACGGTTCAGTATATATCGCTTCGAATGATGAAGAAATTCAGCTTATTGAAGAACTGTATGAGATTAACAGAAATAATGGGTATGAATCTGTTCTGTTATCCAAGAATGACTGCATCAAGAAATTTGATGGCCTCCGCTCGGATTACTGTAAAGGAGGACTCTTTTTCCCGCAGGAACTTTCGGTAGACTCTGCAGACATGATCGTCAAGCTTCATAAGCTGTTGCAGGAAAAACTGGGACTTCAAATCTTTTACAATACCACCATTATTGAAACGGGTGAAAACGGTCAGAACTGTTCCGCCATAAGTGCAGATGGAACGGAATTTACGGCTTCAAAGATCATCATTTGTGGTGGACATGAGTTCAAAACATTATACCCTAAAGTATTTGATGAAAGCGATTTAGAAGTGAGTAAACTGCAGATGCTGCAGACGAAACCTCAGGGTATTTATTCGCTGCCGGGGAATATTTTGACAGGTCTTTCCATCAGAAGGTATGAATCGTTCAGTGAATGTGCTTCCTTTCAGAAAATTAAGGAATCGGAAGACCCGAAATCTTTTGAAAAAAAGTATGGGGTTCATATTCTATTTAAACAGGCGCTTGACGGATCTATCATTCTGGGAGACTCCCACGAATATGCCGATGCTAAAAATGCCGATGATCTCGGGTACGATCTGAACATGGAAATCGACGAATTCATGATCCACGAAGCCAAAAAAATTATAGATCTTCCTACCTATGAAATTCAGAGAAGATGGTTCGGGATCTATTCCCAGTGCAAAACAAAAGATATTTTCGAACACAATCCTTCCCCGAATATCCACATCGTAACAGGAAGCGGAGGAAAAGGAATGACGGGAAGCGGAGGCTTTTCAAAATTTAATATAGATAAAATCTACGCATAAATTTCAATGAAAAATATAGAATTACTGGTTCTGGATATGGCCGGAACAACGATTGACGAAGACAATGTAGTGTACAAAACCTTAACGCAGGCTGTGAATAATCATGGCTATCATGTGACTTTAGAAAAGGTGCTTTCAAGCTGTGCCGGAATGGAAAAACTGGAAGCCATCACCAGTTTGCTGAAAGAGATCCATGGAAATGAAGAAGATGCTTCTGTTATTTTCCAAAACTTTTCTGAACAATTAAAAGAAGCCTATCAAAAACTGGAAGTAAAACCGATCAATGGTACGGAAGCTTTTCTTTTAAAAATGAAAGCTCAAAATAAAAAAGTCGTTCTGAATACAGGCTACACTTTCGAGATCGCACAGCAGCTTTTAGATAAATTACAGTGGAAGGAAAATATCCATTTCGATGCCCTGATAACAGCCGATGATGTTTCTGAAAGCCGTCCAAGTCCTGATATGATCAACCTTGCGATGAAAAAGTTCAATATCCTTGAGGCCAGCAAAGTTTTAAAAGCGGGTGATTCTGTGATTGATATTGAAGAAGGGAAGAATGCAGGCTGCGGACTTACCATTGCCGTCCTTTCCGGAGCGCAAAACAGAGCGGAACTGGAAAAGGCCAATCCTGACTATATTTTTAATACAATTTCTGAGGCTGAAGATCTACTTTAAACTCTTCTTTCAAATCATACTTACTTTTTTCAGACTCATTTTTATTTAAACACTAATGGCACAAATACTTTCCACTAATGACACCACGCTATTATTTGTGGAAATTCGTGAGGTTATTTGTGCTGTTTGTGTTTAAAAACCTCTAAACATTTAGTTGTCAATTTATTAACTTTAAATTTACACTTGTTTACAAATAGTAAATTAATTTTACAATTATCAAAAATAAATTACTATTTGTAAACTTTTTCTTTTAAAATCTTTATCTATGAAAACAAAATTATTCTCAATGGCCGTTTTTATGAGCTGTTTCCTCGGAGCTCAGACTAAAAAAGTTCTTTTCATTGGTATTGACGGATGTCGCGCAGACGTCATGATGTCCAGCAATATCCCAAACATCCAAAACCTTGTCAATCAATCCATTTACTCTCTGGACGGTCTATGCGCCGCTACAACCTGGAGCGGAAACGGCTGGAGCACCATGCTTACAGGCGTATGGCACACGAAACACAATGTTCAGGACAACAATTTCACGAGCCCCAATTATGTCAACTATCCTGATTTTCTTACAAGAGCCGAAACGTACAATCCTAACTTAAGAACAATGTCTTTGGTCAATTGGGCTCCGCTTAATGACAAGATTGTAAAGACTGCTGATGTAAAGAGCAATCTTGGATCTGATCTGGCCGTAAAAAATGCAGCCGTGAGTGCTATGCAGAATGACAATCCTGATATTCTTTTCGTAGATTTCGATGATGTAGACCACGCCGGACATTCTTACGGATTCGCAGCCACAGTTCCTCAGTATGTTTCCTCTATCCAGACTACCGATTCTTATATCGCAGAGATCGTGAACGCCATGAAAAGCAGGCCAACTTACAGCAACGAAGACTGGCTGGTGGTGCTAACAACAGATCACGGCGCCATCCAAAGTTCTCACGGTGGCGGAAACCTTTCTGAACGTAATATCTTTAACATATATTCCAATCCTGGATTTACCCCTCAACAGATCAGAAAAACGATTCTGGAGTCTAATAAAACCTTCAACCAGCTTAGTTTTCCGGCAGGCACCTATGCAAAACCGGCTAATCAGGTGCCTTTCAATTTCGGAGCCACTCAGGATTTTACGGTTGAATTTTGGGTAAAGCCAAATGCGGCCTATTCAAGTGACCCGGTAATGATCAGCAATAAAAACTGGGCGAATGGAAAAAACAAAGGGTTTGTGATATCCGGCAGTTCGGGACAGAACTTCAAAATGAATATCGGTGACGGCGTGAACAGAATTGACATGACAGGTGGAAAAGTGGAAACAGGAAAGTGGAAACATATTGCAGTAAGTTTCGAAAGAGACGGACTTGTAACGATGTATGAAGACGGTGTTCCGGTGACTTTTGCTAAAATGAATACGATTGGAAATATAGATTCCGGGCTGCCATTTACCATCAACCAGGATGGAACAAATGTATATGGAGAGAATCTTGCCGCATCCTATAAAGATATCAGAATCTGGAAATCTGCCCTTCCGAATGATGTGATTGTCAACTGGGCCAATCAGGATATTACTCCTTCCCACCCCTATTACGCCCAATTACTGGCAGACTGGAAGTGCAACGGAACTTCAGGAAATGTTTTAACCGACTCAAGTCCAAATGCCAATAATCTGACAGTAACAGGATCTCCTGCTTATGCTGCAGGTACTACCAATACATTTAAAATCCATGATTACACCTCCACAACGCGAGAAACGGATCATTTTCCTACCGTTCTGAACTGGATGTGTATTCCTGTACAGCCATCTTGGGGAATCGATGGGGTAAATCGTATTCCGGTATGTATTAACGGAGCTTTGGCCGTGAAGGACACTAAAGTGGCCATGAATGATTTCAAACTCTATCCTAATCCTGCTTCAGAGAGCATCAACGTACAGTATCAATCTGATTACAAGGAAATTAAATTAGAAATCATTGATACAAACGGATCGCTGATTTCAACAAAAAACTTAAAATCTTCCAACGGTTTGTTTCATGAAAAAATAAACATTCAAAGTCTTACGGCAGGAATGTATTTCATAAAAATCAGCGGAAATAAAAATTCTCTGACCAAGACTTTCATTAAGAAATAAAATGAGACCGGAAGCGTGAAGAGGGAGGCCGGAAGTTATTATTGTGCATTCATTTTCAACAGTTTCCATAAATATGATAAAACGAGGTTACAGTAATAGCTTTGGACTTCAATAACTTCCATCTTCGAGCTTCCAACTTCCTGACAACATTATTATACCATTAGATTTAATTTTTGATATTAGAACAAGGATATTCGTATCCAAGTTCTAATATCTTTTTTTTTGCTTAATCATTGAATTTCAGCAACATTTGGGTATCACACCGCTCATAGGCCGAACCTGAAACCGGCATATGCTTAAAGCCCAGTTTTTCATATAGTTTTATGGCAGGAACCAACACGGAATTCGTTTCAAGAAAAATGCTTTCAGCTTTTAGTTCTCTTGCTTTATTCACTAATGCCTGTCCTACCAGATATCCTATTTTCTTCCCCTGCGCTTTTGGACTTACAGCCATCTTGGATAGTTCAAATCTAAGCGGCTCATCGGATATTTTCACCAATGCACAGGTTCCTACGGCTTCGTTATCCAGAAGTGCAAAAACAATGTGTCCTCCTTTATTTATAATATGTTCTTCGGGGTTATCCAGCAGCTTGTAATCGCCTGCTTCCATTGTAAAGAACTTTTTAATCCATTCTTCATTTAATGCCTTGAAAGCTTCTTTGTATTGAGGTACGTAGTTTATAATTTGTACTTCATTGTTTGTATCATTCATCACTATAGGGTTTAATTGATATTATTATTTATATTTTGCGCAGGTTTCAGATACCGCAGTGTTTTCTAATATTTTAAACATTAAGATCTGTTAAGGAGGTAAGGATCGTTAAGAGAAAATCTAAAGATTTTATAAGCTGTAATCCTTAATGCGAAGCTCACTTAATGATCTTAAAACCTTAATCTCACTTAATGTTTCAAAGCATTTTTTTTAATCTTAAGCGTCCTTTTTATATCGGATTACCGAAAATTAGATTCTTTTTTTTACCATTTTCGCTAATTTCTCCAGATCACTTTCTACCCTGTCCGTCCATTCCAGCGCATAGTTCAGGCGCATACAGTTCTGATACTGATTGTACTGTGAAAACATTCTTCCCGGGGCAAAATTGATTTTCTGACTCATCGCTTCATCAAATAAATCTTCCGTACAGATTCTTTTGTCCAGTTCCAGCCACAGCATAAAACCTCCTTTCGGTTCTGAAATTTTGGTATTATCCGGAAAATATTCTGTCACCGACTTCTGGATCTGAAGATAGTTGGCGTATAATTTTTTCCTGAATGTCCTCAAATGATGGTCATACCGCCCGTGTTCCAGAAAATCAGCAATGACATCCGGATATATGGACGGGCTGCATACCGTCTGCACCAATTTCTGCCGGATCACCTGTTCTTTAAATTTTCCCGGAGCGACCCATCCCACCCGATACCCCGGGGCAAGAGTCTTGGAAACCGATCCTATCCACATCACAAGTCCTGCCTCATCATAGAATTTACAGGGTTTCGGCCTTTCTGCTCCAAAATACAGGTTGCCGTAGATATCATCCTCGATCAGCGGAACATTATATTCCGTGATCAGTTTTACCAATTCTTTTTTGTTTTCATCAGGCATCTGAAAGCCTAATGGATTGTTGAAATTCGTTACAAAACAGCAGGCGGAAAGCGAAGGCAGTACTTTTTTCAATGCATCCAGATCAACACCGTAAATAGGATGGGTAGGAATTTCCACCACTTTCAGTCCCAACTGCTGGATGGCTTGAAGAACTCCGAAATAGACAGGGCTTTCCACCGCAACAGAATCTCCGGGTTTCGTTACCGCCATCAGGCAGGTATACACTGCATTCATCGCTCCTGAGGTGATCACCAGGTCATCTTCTGAGATCTTACCTTCCAGTACGAGAGCCCATTTCGCAGATTCCCTGCGCAGGTATTCATTTCCTTGCACCGGTTCATAATCTGTTCCGCTGTCACTCTTTCTATTAATCACATTAATCATAGATTTCTTCAGCTTAGCTAAAGGAAGGAAGCTTTTACCCGGAATGCCTAAAGCAAACTGGGTAACATCATCGGATCCATCAATGGTTCCAAACACTTTATCGATAAGAACCTCAGCGGTATTTTCTCTTTCCGCCACTTTCATAGGCGCAACAGATGGCAGTGCCAGCTTTCTTTGGGAACTCTGCCTCACAAAATAGCCGTATTTCGGGCGTGATTCTACCAGGGAACGGCTTTCAAGCTCCATGTAGGCCTGTTTTACCGTATTAAGACTCACATTATAGAGCTTCTGGGCACTTCTGAGCGAAGGCAGCCTGTCTCCAAACTGCAGGGTATCACTTTTAATCTGCTCAGTGACAGATTTTGCTATTTTAAGGTAGAGAACGTCTCTGGACATGCGATCTGGATTTTAAGTAAATGTACAAATTTCATTCAGGGTTATCCAACATTCAGCCAGCCAACTAGTCTGTTGATACTGCTTTTAAGCTGCTCCGGATCACGGAAATTGGCTGTATTGTTTTTTCTGAAATAACTTTCTGCGCGCGTAGTAAAATTTCTTTTTTCAGTATCGGATAGGCTGTTTTCATATATTTTAAAAGTAATTTCTCCTTTTTCATTGATCACGAGGCTGGCAAACGCTGCCACCTCAGTCTTCTTTTTCACCAAAAGAAAGGGTACACCAAAGTTCTGATTCAGTTTTTTAAGGGTCTGTGTCTGTAGAAAAATATTTTTCAGAGACAACATGTCTGAAATATAAACTTCAGCATAAAGAAGCTGATTGGGGGTTTGTCGTAACGTTTCCATAGTGTTCTGCTTTACTTCAGCAAAGTTATGGAGTATTCAAATTTGGGCACAGATACAGAAGTTGATATTATCTTGGGTACAGATTGTAAAGAGGGAAGTTATTGGTATAAAACAAAAAACTCCCTGTAAATAATACAGAGAGTTTTATTTTGCTGAGTGCGGATGAAGGGACTCGAACCCCCACGCCTCACAGCACCAGATCCTAAGTCTGGCGTGGCTACCAATTACACCACATCCGCTGGTTGTTTATTCTTTATTTAAGAGCTTACTTCCTTTTGAGACTACAAATATAGGACTTTTTGTCTTAAAAGAAGAGCTAAAAATATAAACATTCACAAAAACTCAATAAAGGAATAAACGTCTTTTAAACCTTCTTAAAACTAAAAAACTCTCTGTCGAAAAATTCTACAGAGAGTTTTAGTACCCCGGGCGGGACTTGAACCCGCACGTTCTTACGAACACAGGATTTTAAGTCCTGCGTGTCTACCAGTTCCACCACCAGGGCAGGTGTGGAGCGAAAAACGGGATTCGAACCCGCGACCCCAACCTTGGCAAGGTTGTGCTCTACCAGCTGAGCTATTTTCGCATAGTGCGGATGAAGGGACTCGAACCCCCACGCCTCACGGCACCAGATCCTAAGTCTGGCGTGGCTACCAATTACACCACATCCGCTGGTTTTTGTTTATTTTAAAGAGCTTGCTTCGTTTTTGTGAGTGCAAATATAGGACATTTTCCTTTATCTCCAAACTTTTCATTAAAAAAAATTAAAATTCACAGATTTTTTTTCTGTCCCCCCTATTATTACATTTCATTTTCTTACTTTTACAACGTTAATAATTACAATATGGAATTACAAGGAACGGTAAAGAAACTTTTTGATGCTCAGACATTTGCAAGTGGTTTTCAAAAAAGAGAAATGGTTATTTTAACCCAGGAACAGTACCCACAGCCGATAAACATAGAATTTTTGTCTGATAAGATCAGTTTATTAGATCATCTTAAAGAAGGTGAAAATGTAAAAGTGGGGATCAACATCAGAGGAAGAGAATGGGTTTCTCCACAAGGTGAAACTAAATATTTCAATTCTATCACAGGATGGAAAATTGAAAAAGTAATGGATAACGGATCTGAGCCTACTCAGGCTTCTCCTTCTCAATCTGCATCTCCTGTTTCCAACGAAAACCCTTTCGCTGGCGATGATGATGATGATTTACCTTTTTAATTAAAAAATAAGATCAAATATAAATCCTGCTTTCACAAGTGGGATTTTTTTTCCAAAAAAATGGTCCGACTAGACGAAAACGAGATTTCATTCCCCGATCCTGAACTTTATGACGGTCACGAAGGCCTGATTGCCTTTGGTGGCGACCTGTCTATAGAACGTATTTGGTTCGCTTATCAGTTGGGAATTTTCCCGTGGTATAATCCGGGAGAGGAAATACTGTGGTGGAGCCCGGACCCAAGGTTTGTCCTGTTTCCTGATGAACTGAAAGTTTCAAAATCGATGCGGAAAATACTGAACAGATCTGTTTTTACCTTTTCGGAGAACAAAAGTTTCAGAGAAGTTATCCAAAACTGTCAGCAGACCAGCAGAAAAGAACAGACGGGAACCTGGCTTTCGGACGAGCTGATGGAATCTTTTATCAAACTTCACGAATACGGTCTTGCCAAAAGTATAGAAGTATGGCAGGATGGAGAACTGGTTGGCGGATTTTACGGACTTCAGATTGGCAATGTTTTCTGTGGAGAAAGCATGTTTGCGAAAGTGAGCAATGCCTCTAAAGCAGGCTTCATCCATTTTGTAGAAAGCAACAAAGAAACAATTGATCTCATTGATTGTCAATCTCATACAGAACATTTGGAAAGCCTGGGCGCAAAAATGATTCCTAAAAAAGAATTTTTAAAAATCTTACACAAAAACAATGAACGCAGATAAAGAAAAATGGATTCTTCTGATTGTACTAACTGTTATCTGGGGATCATCATTTATTTTGATCAAAAAATCTCTGGAGCATTTCAGCCCATATCAAGTCGGGGCACTAAGGGTTTTGATCGCAGGAATTATATTAATGCCGGTTGCGATTTCTAAATATAAACTGTTTCCTAAAAAGCATTTGAAATGGCTCATTCTGGCTGCATTTACGGGAAATTTCATTCCGATGTTCCTTTTTCCAATTGCGGAAACGGAGGTGAGCAGCAGTGTTGCGGGAATTATCAATTCTATGATGCCCATTTTCGTGATCATTGTGGGGGCTTTAATCTGGAAGTTTGAAACCACCAAAAGACAGATCGTAGGAACGATGATCAGCTTTGCGGGCGTCTGTTTACTGGCATTCGGTGGAGACGGAGAAGGTGGAAAGCTTAAACTGATCCCAATCTTACTCCTTTTATTAGCCACATTATGCTACGCAGTAAGCACCACAACGGTAAAATCTAAGCTAATGGATGTTTCCTCAACTATATTATCAGCTTTTGTTTTCTCCTTTGTTTTGTTTTTACCTTCTCTTTTTGCTTTAACATGTACCGGATTCTTTTCGACATTCAGTTTTAATGAAGATCATATGCTGGGACTGATGTTTGTGGGTCTGTTATCCATCTTCGGAACGGGATTGGCTATGACATTGAATTATCGTCTTCTGAAAGTATCCACTCCACTTTTCGCCTCAACAGTAACGCTGCTAATACCGATCGTTGCTATTATCTGGGGCTTTTTGGATGGTGAAAAATTAAGTATCTTACAGTTTGTAGGCGCAGGTATTATTATTGGCGGATTAATCTTTTTAAGGTCTAAAACCAGCATTATAAAAAAATAAATACTTTAATTAATATCAACTAAAAATCCTGCATTGCTGCAGGATTATTTATTTATGATTGTTAAGTTAAACCATTAAGAATTTTAGGATGTTAAGGAGAATTAAGACTGATCTTTTGATCTTACCCCCTCTCTTCCAACTTCTAAGAATTCTTCTTTTTCACTTTTGCTTTAACCTTCTTCACCTCATCTTTGATGAACGGATACTTTTTTTGCATATCCGGAGCCAATGATGGATCTATACTTAATGCTTTCTGAAGAGATTCTGCTCCTTTTTCTGGTCTTCTAAGGTTGAAATAACAATTACTCAACTGATAATAGAGTTCTGCTCTGTCGTGCACCTTCAGGGCTCTTTCCAAAATGGTCACAGCTTCTTCATATTCTCCCAGAAGCATCAGCACTTCTGAATAGGCATACCAATTATAAAACCTCGTGGGTTCTGCGTCTACCAGTTTTTTCAGACAGCCAAGGCTTTCCTCAAATTTCCCGGAATCTATGAACAGAAACGCTAATCTTTTCTGATAATCAAGGTTGTCATCGTTTAGATGAGTCGCTTCTTGTGCAAAATGCAAGGCCTCTTTCATTCCTCCCATTTCCTCATACAGGTAAGACTGCTCCATCATCGCAAGATAAAACTGCGGGTCTTCTCTCAATGATTTCTGGAACGCATTAAGAGCCATAATAGACTGTTTCTGCGCTTTGTAGCATAGTCCTATCTTGTAAAAAGTAAATGCTTTGGTATATTCCAGCTCAAGCATTTCCTCATAGACTGTCACTGCTTTCTGATATTGTCCTAAAGCTTCGTAACAGGCTGCTTTATTAGCATATACTCCTACAGAGTTTGAATTGATTGCCAACAGGTAGTCATACCCTTTGATGGCTTCTTCAAAATTCTTTCTGTTGAAATAAAACTGTCCGTATTCAAACCATGCGGTCTCGGAGTAAGCAAATTCATCTAAATATTCATTAAGAAAGGCAATAGCCTCCTCGCTCTTATTCAGATCGCTGAAGCAGATCATACAGTTTTCGAGTGAATACTCGTCTGTAGGGTCTTCTTTCAGAGCTTTTCTGTAGTGTTTAAGAGCGTTAAAGGGATCTCCCAAATTCACATATTCATCCGCAATAAAGTTGTGAAGGAAGTTCTCTTCTTCTTTCAGTTCTAAAGCTTTTTTACAGATGTCAATGGATTTTCTAGGGTTTCCCAGGCTCGAATAATACTTCGCATAGCAAACTAAAAAGTCTGTATTCTCCATCGATGCTCCTTTCAGTTCATCGATAAGTTCTTTTGCGGTATTATAGTCTTCCCATTCCAAAAGAATCTCAAGTCTTTTGATCTTGATATCTAATGAATTCGGGTGAAGCTTAAGTCCATAGTTAACAGCATTGTCTGCGTAGTTAAAATCTCCCAGCTCCAAATAATAAACAATGATATCTTCCAATTCTTCGGTATCGAAGTAGAATTCATCATTATTTTCCATCATTTCCTCGAACTTTTTTACAAGTTCATTTCCAAAATACTCTTCCAATAGTGTCGTCTTTGTCGGCCCGATGTCTGAATATACTTACAAACCTCGGCAAACTTTATTAATTAATAATAACTTCTGAAACTGACATTCAAATGTTTATGCAAAGTTGCAACTTTTTTTTGAATTAGTTTTTCATAAATTTCTATAATAAAGATAGTAAAAAAAGAAAACACATAAAAGGATTGTGGATAAATAACGCAAATTGTGGTTAAATAGTTATAACGAGCCTTTTTCCGGCAGGAACTTCCATACGCTCAAAGCAGCTTAGAAATTTCCGCCATTTATCTTTAGGAAAGAGAAACGAAACCTGTTTTGTATATGCTCAAACATGGTGTACAGAAGAAAAAAGAACGGAGCATTTCTGTTCCGTTCTTCTTTTATTTTAAATTAAACTTTTAATCTTAGCAATGATATCATCTCCAAGCTTATCGGCTTCTTCCTGTGTATAGGCCTCGGTATAGATTCTGATAATCGGCTCTGTATTTGATTTTCTGAGGTGCACCCAGTTATTTTCAAAGTCTATTTTAACTCCATCAATGGTAGAAACCTGCTCATTCTGGTATTCTTTTTCCATTTTGGATAAGATTTCATCTACATTGATCTCTGGGGTAAGTTCTATTTTCTTTTTCCCCATAAAGTAGCTTGGGTAACCCACTCTTAGTTCGGAAACGGTTTTGTTTTCTTTGGCCAGATGGGTTAAAAACAAGGCGGCCCCTACCAAAGAGTCTCTTCCGTAATGAAGATCCGGATAGATAATTCCTCCGTTTCCTTCTCCTCCTATTACTGCATTTTTCTCTTTCATCAGATTTACTACGTTCACCTCCCCTACAGCACTTGCAAAGTATTCTGAATCGTGGCTGTTGGCAACATCCCTCAAAGCACGGCTTGAAGAAAGGTTTGAGATAGCAGCTCCTTTTTTATGTTTCAATAGATAGTCTGCAACAGCAACCAGTGTATATTCTTCTCCGAACATTTCACCTTTTTCATCAATTAAGGCTAATCTGTCTACATCAGGATCTACAACGATTCCCAAGTCTGCGTTTTCTTTTTTTACCAGCTCACAGATGTCTCCTAAATGTTCTTTCAACGGTTCAGGATTGTGTGGAAACTGCCCGTTCGGTTCGCAGTATAATTTGACTGTTTCACAGCCTAATTTATCTAACAGCATCGGGATCGCAATTCCTCCCGTAGAGTTTACGGCATCCAGAACGATTTTGAATTTTTTAGCTTTAATGGCTTCAACATCTACCATTGGCAGGTCAAGGATCTGCTGGATATGAATGTCAAAAGCATCGTCTCTTGTTTCATATTTTCCAAGATCATCTACTTCGGCATAGTCGAAATCTTCACTTTCAGCCAGAGCAAGTACTTTTGCTCCATCCTCTCCTGTGATAAATTCTCCTTTGCCATTCAATAACTTAAGAGCATTCCACTGTTTTGGGTTATGTGAAGCCGTAAGGATGATCCCTCCGTCTGCCTTCAGTTCAGGCACCATGATTTCAACGGTTGGGGTGGTGGAAAGTCCTAAATCCACTACATTAATTCCCAATCCCTGAAGGGTAGCTGTCACCAGTGAAGAAACCATTTCTCCTGAAATTCTGGCATCTCTTCCAATGACAAGGGTTAAATTCTTTTTATTCTGTGTATTCTGAAGCCAAGTTCCGAATGCAGAAGCAAATTTCACCACATCCAAAGGAGTCAGGTTATCATTTACTTTTCCGCCGATGGTTCCCCGGATTCCCGAAATGGATTTTATTAACGACATTCTGTTTTTATTTTTTAAGTTGTTTTTATTCTGGGCAAAGATACTTAAAAGACCTGTAATTTATAAAATCGGGATCTTTTTCTGGATTTTGTCGTAATTTCTTTGTACCACCTTCGGAGGTGGAAAACGATAGCCTATGTAAAGCAATCCGTACATGTTATTATTCTGTACATTTTGGTTGTTTTTTTCGCTGTAAGCATAGGCATTGACATTAAATTTCCCTCCAAACAGGAATCTGTCTGTATTATATCCTATATGCAGCCCCGTCGCAAATTTAAAGGTTAAATATTGTGTGTTTTGCTTATTGAATTTTGTCCCGTCATTATGAATATCCCAGCTGCTGGAAAACATCCCTCCTAATCCGAGTGCAATATTGGGAGCGATATTCACTCTTTTTTTGGCTCCAAGCACCCAATTGTAAAAATAACCCATATTGGCTCCAAAACTGTACTGGCTCTCTTTACTTTTCTGCCCGTTTAAAATATCCCTGAATATGGAAAGGTCATAATCTACAAAAGGAACCCAGCTCCCACGGCTTTCTTTTTGCCATTCCCCTTGTGTATAAATACTTTTCAGGGAAAAATCTTTCTTCATTACATAGGCTGTAGATCCTCCAAAACTTTGAACTCTAAGATCCGGAAATTGGAAGTAAGGATCTTTTCCTTCTTTCCATTCGGGAAAGAAGTCCTGCATATTCTCTAAATAAAAACCTTTTACATTTTTGTAATAAACGGTCTGTATAAATCTTTTTGGAAAAAAACGAAATCTAAAGTCTGCATAGGAGCTGTTGCCTTTCAGTTCGTCATCATTGTTTCCCGGTAGAAAACTGGGTGTAAATGATACTGTGGCACTTATAATTTTATAGTCAACAGAGAAAGAAGCTCTTGTTTTATTGTTGATAGAAAGGGTGGTTTCTAATGGTTTATCCTCAGGACCTTCTGTATGAACATATTCTTCAATATTGGTATCAAAGTTTACCCGGACCATAACCTGATCTGCATAAGACTTGATTTTGGTTGTATCGATCTGGGCTTTAGCCAGAATTGTTACCATAGAAAATATAAAGACAGCTACTGATTTCGGGCTCAAATCGAAATGGTTTTAGTTTCAGAGAATGAAATTACTACAATTTTTTCAATTATGACCTTAAAACAGGATCATGAGCATCCGCAATCTTTGTCACAGTTGGATCTTTTGGAGCTAAATTTTTTCGGTGCAAAGTTCTTTCTGAGCACTTTAAATAAAGAGTAGCAGGCAAATGCAACGATCAATACAATAATAACGTACTGAAAAATTAATGAAGTATCCATTATTTTAAAATCTGATATGCTATCAACGACACAAAATATGCCAAACCTGTCATCATCGCTACCTGGAAGCCGGTCCATTTCCAACTTTTGGTTTCTCTGTAGACTACTGCAAGTGTAGAAACACACTGCATTGCAAATGCATAAAATAAAAGGACAGAAATACCTGTTGCAAAGCTGAAGACTTTGCTTCCGTCAGGTTTTACATCTCGCCTCATTTTATCGATTACCTTCACTTCGGGCGCATCATCTTCCAGACTGTACAGGGTAGACATGGTTCCTACGAAAACTTCTCTCGCCACAAAACTTGTCAGAATCCCAACACCCATTTTCCAGTCGTAACCAAGAGGTTCAATAAGCGGTTCAATTCCTTTACCCATTTTTGCTAGGTAAGAGTGATCCAGTTCAACATTCGTGGCCACAAATTGCTCTGGCTTTTGTTTAGGCCCGAAATAACTTAAGAACCAGATGATGATACTTACAATAAATATAATTTTTCCAGCTCCTGTAATAAATTCCCAGACCTTTCCCAAAACCATTTTAAAATCGTATCCGAAAAGTGGCTTTTTATAGGTTGGAAGATCCATGACAAGATAGGTTTTACCTTCGTTTTTGATAAATCCTTTAAGAATGGCTGCTGAAAATAGAGCGACAAGGAAGCCTAAAAGATACATTCCCATCAGCACCAGTGCTTTATATTTAATTCCAAGGAATGATCCTTCTGAAATGATAAGTCCTATGATAATACTGTAAACCGGAAGTCGTGCTGAACAGGTCATGAAAGGGGTGACCAATATAGTCAGTAATCTTTCTCTTACGTTCTCAATATTCCTTGTAGAGATCACGGCAGGAATAGCGCAGGCAGTACCCGACACCAGTGGAACGATACTTTTCCCGTTCAGTCCGAAGGGACGTAACAGTCTGTCCATCAAGAATACAACTCTCGCCATATACCCTGAATCTTCTAATAGATATAAGAAATATAATAAAATCCCGATTTGAGGTGCAAAAACTACAATTCCTCCGATTCCGGGAACAATTCCATTTGAAATCAATGAGTTGATAGGTCCTTCCGGCAGGTGTTCTCCGGTAAAGGCGGCCAGCCAAGAGAAGAAATCATCAATCCAGTTCATGGGATATTCAGCCAGGAAGAAAACACTTTGGAAAATGATTAAAAGAATCATCAGAAAAACAATATACCCCCAGAATTTGTGGACCAGTACTTTGTCTAATTTTTCTGTCAGAAGCTCTTTGAACTGCGTTTTTTTAGAGATAACATCTGCTAATATTCTATCTACATTCTGATATCTTCTTACTGTTTCCTGAACCTGAAGTCTTTTAGGAACCAGACTTTTGGAGTCAGGTTCATTCATCAGATCTTTTATGGAGGCTATTTTTCCGAGGTCTGAACCTGCAGAAAGGCTCATCCAGGCTTTATACTCGTTGTCGATGCCTTTGTGGGCAGCCAGTTTATGAATAAAATCTTTGTGTTCGTTTGGTATTTCGAAAGAGGTTTTGTCTGTTTTTACAAAACCACTATTAAGAACAGCTTCTCTGATCTCGTCTATTCCCAACTGCTCTTTAGCATTGGTCTGAATAATTTTAATCCCTAAAGCATCAGAAAACTTCGCGATATCGATTGTAATTCCTCTTCTTTCGGCCTGGTCGATCTGGTTAACCACCAAAATCATCGGAATACCCAGATCCTGAATCTGCTGAAACAAAAGCAGTCCTCTTTTCAGACTCAATGCTTCGAGAATATAGATTACTCCTGCGTAGTTTTGTTGTTCGTCAATAAGAAATTTAGAAAAAATAGCTTCATCTTCGGAGCTTGGATACAAACTGTATGAACCCGGCAAATCGATCACCTCAACCTCCTCGTTTTTATAGGTGTAATTTCCTGAGTGGCTCGCCACGGTAACCCCTGCGTAATTTCCGGTCTTCTGCTTTTTGTTGCACAGTGCATTGAAAACCGTAGACTTTCCTACATTAGGATTCCCGACTAAAAGGACCTGCTTTTTCTTAATTTCCTGCATTAATTCAATTCTTCAACAATGATATAACTTCCCTCTTCTTCACGCAGAGCGATGCGGCTTTTTTCTTCTCCAAATTCCACATACATAGGACCATTGAACGGCGCCTGGTACAATATCCTGAAAACGGTTTCCGGCAGAAGCCCCATTTCTATGATCTTGTTAGGCATTTTAAGGTGATCATTGTCATAACCCAAAATCTTCCCCATTTTGTTCTTAGGGAATCCGCTTAATTTATGTAAGTCCTTCTCTTTCAAAACCTGCTTTTTTGTAAGGGCAAATATACGCTATTTAAATTTAATCTAAATAACGACAGGTATGAAAGAAATCAACCCAAATACATTGCTGTACCTGGGTTGATTCAAAAATATAATTTAGTTGATATGAATGTTTATTTTTTCTTTTTCTCCTGAGTTTGAGAAGAAATTTCTATTGGATTGTCGTTCGCGTTAAAGAAGTCTTTTGCCTGTTTTTCCTGTTTTTTTGCGAACTCTCCTATTGTAAGATCTGATCCCGGCATTTTCATACTCATCATTTCCGGTGTTATTTTCTGACGGAACTCAGCCATTGGATCTTGTTTAAAACTGGCATAGGCCTTTTCAAACTTTTCTTTTGTAGTTGGTGTCAGGGTTTGAGGAACTCCGTATTTTGCATTAATTTTGTCTGAATATGACATTTCCTCGTAATTTAATATCTTTTTATTTCCGCTTAATTTCCAAGAATAGTTTTTCTCTGAGTCTTCAATTTTAACAATCAACCCTGGAAGGCCGTAAAACTTGTATGGCCCATCCTGAAAAGGGATATCCGTACTGAACCAAGCGGTCCATTTTCTTCCTCCAAATTCCGTAGTTGCCTTTTGTGTATTGTATTCTCCTACTTTTTCTTTTTCCTGTAAAATGTTCCAATTAAATTTAACATCATCATCATATCCAAATAGATTCATACTTACTCTATCTATATATTGCTCCTTCATTTCCGGATAAGTTTTAACAATTTTATAAGAAAACTTAGGCATTCTAATAAGTTTTGTTACATCTTTCCAACTTTTTGTTTTTTCCATCTCTTCAACTGCGATTTTAATAATCGAATCCTGAGCAGGAATTGTATAATCTTGGTAGATAGATTTCTTGCCTGTAATATCTAAGATAGCAACTACTTTATCCAGTTTGGTTGAATCTTTTTTAGGCTTAAAAGTCAGCTCATAAAAGAAACGGTTGGCTGTTTCTTTTGATTCTTTGGAATCCTGTGCCGAAGCAAAGGCAAAGAGCGCAATAAAGAATACAGAGAATAGCTTTTTCATTGTAATAATGTTTACTAATTAGTTACCAATTGTTGAAATATGTTACAGTTTTTTTTCAAAACTTTATTTTGTCTATTGTAAAATATTGAATAACAATATCTTGCCAGACCAAATTTATTCCTGCTCATTTTTTAGTCTTATTCAAAATATTGGCTATTTCTAAGTCGTGATATAAAATTATGATTTCGTTAAAACATTTTTTGCTTCAAAAGCTTTATCTTTAAGTACCTAAAAAACAAAATATTATGGACACTTTATCACAATTTAAAGACGAGTTTGAAACCGAATACCAGACGACGAGAAAGTTCTTTGAAGCTTATCCTGAAGGTAAAAATGACTATGCTCCCCATGAGAAAAGCATGAAACTGATGCCTCTTGCCACTCATATTTCGGAAATTTTCGGATGGCCGGACACCATGATGAAAACTTCAGAACTGGATTTTGCCACAGGAGGCTTTCAACCTAAACATCTGTCTACAAAAGAAGACCTCCTCAATACACTGGATGACAATTTTAAATCAGCCAAAGACGCTCTTGAAAATGCTAAGGAAGAAAACCTCAACGATACCTGGGCATTAAAAAACAATGGGCATGAAGTTGCAAAATGGACGAAATACGGCTCCATCCGCCACTCTCTGAACCAGATTACCCATCACAGGGCACAGCTGGGCGTTTATTACAGACTGAATGATATTCCTCTTCCGGGAAGCTATGGCCCCTCTGCAGACAACCAAGGTTTCTAGAAAAAACAGAATATATCTTAAACAAAAAACCAATCTCTGCGAGATTGGTTTTTCTTGTTATTTCTATTTGAAATTGAATTTGACGGTAAACATGACCTGGCTTGGGCGGAGCTGTACTCTTGTGTACGCTACACTGTTTGTTGCCTGATTGATGTTATAGGTTTCAAAAACCCTTCTGTTCGCAATATTCATCCATTTAAGTTCAAAGTCAATTTTCTTTTTAGACCAAGTAAACTGGTAAGAGACATCATAAAATGCATTGTTGTATTTATTCTGCCCATCACTTGTATTGACCTGATCCCAATTGAATCCTATGGTATGGTTTTCAATCGGATAGAAAAATGCTCCTAAATTGTGATTAAACCCTTTGTTGATCCCAAGGCTTCCTCCTCTCTCACTTAATCCTTCATTATCCTGTTTGTTTCTGGAAAGACTAAGGTTATAATCTAAGCTCATCCAGCTGAAATAAGTGTTGTTCAATTTAAATCCATAAGACTGTGTATTGTTTTTACTCAAATACTGAATATTGTCTAAGAAAGCATCTGCCTTTGAAAGTGTATTGCTATAGCTTACAGATACATTTGTTTTAAATTTAGGGAAGTATTTACCTACTTCTACGCCAAATCGGTTGCTTTTTGCATGGTTATCCTGTTCTCTGTACTGTATCAATGTAAATCCTGTGTTGATATCAAGGATTGGAGAGGCAAGAAGGTTCTTTTTGCTGTCGCTTAAAGAGTAATTCACATTAAAGAATAAATTATTCAATGGATTTCTATACTCTATTCTTGTTCCTCCGCTCTTTGAAACAGTCTGAGGGATCGGGTTATTGGGATCCATTACATTAAATCCGCCCGGGCTAAGAAGCATATATCCAGCATAAGCAGACTTCACATCTCCGAAGTTATTGCTTATATTTCCGTTCACACTTGCTTTCCAGAAAGAGGCAAATGAATACTGTAAAAAGGCGTTTGGAGTAAATGTAGTTTTGTTCAGTGATTTATGAACGTTTCTAAGATCATCCTCAGCTTTGATGCTGTTAAAATTAACCGGAATGTTTGCAAATAAACTCCATGCTTCTGATTTATAATTAATCCCCACAGATCCTGTAGGAGCAAATTCTGTAAATTTCAGGTCGTTTTCATATCCCGGCCCGTCAAAACTTGGCGCCACATCATTTGTGATCAAAGGATTAGGAATTGCTGTCCCTGTAAAATCTGTATTCAGTTTTTTAGATGAAAAATCAACTCCCACCTGCGGGGTAAATGTCCATCCTTTTGTACTGAAACTGATATTGGCAGAATGCGAAGTATCTAAAGTTTTAAGTCTGAAGCTCTGCAATGCCGATGTCCCGGGAGCAAAATTGATAGCCGTAGCAGAATCCACTACAGGATTTTTATATAAAATCTGAAGATAATTCGCTGGTGCTACTTCAAGAGTCTGACTATCATCCTGGTAACTAATATATGATTTGAAATTCACCATTTTCTCTTTCCATGGGATGATTGTACTTAGAGAGTTCTGGAAGGAAGATGTAGGTGACTGTACAGCCTCATTTCCAACTCTTCCTACCCTTGTGGCAACAGCACGGTCTGCATTCCAGAACTGGCTGAAACTTGTGGTATTTTTAAAGAATCCTTTCTTTGCATTTTTAGTAAAGATAAGCTCCCCCTTCAGTTTATCGGTGAAAAACTTATTCTTGGTGCTTGTTGTTATGGTTGAGCCAGGTTTATTATCTCTTGGGCTATAAACAGTTTCTACAATATCTTCTCGTTCTACTGTATTATTGGTATAATTTGCATTCGCTTTAAGCTCCCATTCTTTCTTTTTATCGATATTGGTCAAATAATTGGCAGACAGATAATGCACGCTGTTCATTAAATACCTTTTTACCGGTAAATTGGGTGCATCTGAATTTTCTACATTCAGCCAGTCGTTCTGGGCCGCATTGATCCTTCTGCCTTCCCATCCGCTTCCGAAAGCAAGGATATTTCCTTCATTTTCCACCTGCTCCCCCATATTATTGGTTTTGTAGTTAACCACCCACTGGCTTTTCTGCCCAAAAAACATCGGTGTCAGTTTAACATTCCAAAGCCATGGATCACCAAAGCCGGTTCCCACTTCTCCTCTCCCGGTCATGGTAACGGAGTTTTTCAGTTTGATATTGATGGCTGCCTGGTCAGAAGGCACTTTATCCTGAAGAATTTTTACCGGCTGGTGGTTCTCAAGAACTTCTACTTTCTGTACGGCATCTTTAGGAAGCGAGTTGTTGATCGTTCCATAGCCTCCTTCCATCAGGTCTTTCCCGTTAACATAAAATTTATTGATGGCATTTCCCTGGTAAAGAATGCTTCCGTCTTTATTGACTTCGATACCCGGAATTTTTCTCATCACATCGGCCAGGGTTCTGTCGCTTTTACTGTCAAAGGCTTTAAGATCATAAGCAATGGTGTCTCCTCTTGCAGTGATCATCTTTGTTTTAAGCTGTACTTCTTTTATTTCTGTAGCTTCAGACTGCATCTTGAAACTGATGTTCTGATCGCTGTTACTAATCTGTCTGGTCTGAGATTTTTGGTTGAAGGCCTTCACTTTCATGTCTACATTAGCCTCCGGAGAAGTGAATGTTACTTTGTATTCTCCTTTTGAATTGGTAATCCCGTATGCTAAAATAGCATCCTTGCCAGGTTCTTCTATGGTAACGCTGGCGCTTGGGATAGCGGATCCGTCTTCATCGGTAATTGTCCCTGACACTGTTTTCTGTGCAAAAGTGAGCACTGTAAAAAAAAGCAGCAGAAATAAAGAAATCTTTCCTTTCATAATTTATTATTTGCCTAATTAGTTTGTCGCTTGTGTTTTTTGTTACACTTTTTATAAAGATGTATTTTATAGCTAAAGGTTAAATGATTTATCACTACAAAAATAGTTATATTTTTCATGTCGCCATTGTTATGATGGAAATTTTTAAAAATTAATATGGTTATATAAAGTTATAGGCTTAAAAATCAGGGTAATTACGCTTTAAAAAGAAATCTGTGAATTTTATTTTTAAAATTCGTTTGGTATGCAAAATCTTTAAAATCTATTTGTTAAATTTAACCCATGACTCAATCGTTTCTTTTATCCGGGTTTAGCATTTTTAGTGAAAATATTGTCTTATAGTAAGGAAATGTCAAAGACTTATCATGAAACGATCATTTTTTATATTCTTATTTATTCTAAATAGTTAAAAATGATTTGAATCATAGATTAAAAAAAACTTAAACACTGATTCATATATATTTATTTAATAATTTTGTAACATAAAATTTATAGAATGGGAATTATTTTAAAGCCTATAGATGTTGTAGATGATATCACTCAGGAAGAGTTCATGGAAAAATATCTAAAGCCAAGAGTGCCCGTTGTCATAAAAAATATGGCAAGAAAATGGCCTGCTTACCAGAAGTGGACCATGGAGTATGTAAAGGAAGTGGTAGGTGATGTGGAAGTTCCTCTTTATGATTCCAAAAAAGCTGATCCTGCAGCTCCCATCAATACGCCTACTACCAAAATGAAGTTCGCAGATTATATAGACCTTATCCAAAGAGAGCCTACCGATCTGAGAATTTTCTTTTTTGACCCGATAAAACATGCCAATAAATTAATGGACGATTTTATTGCCCCTAAAGAACTCATGGGCGGTTTCCTAGATAAATACCCATCTATGTTTTTCGGAGGGAAGAGCTCTGTAACCTTTCTTCACTTTGATATTGATATGGCGCATATCTTCCATACGCACTTCAACGGAAGAAAGCATGTAAAGTTATTTGAACACAAGTGGAAAGAAAGACTGTATAGACTTCCCTATGCAACGTATGCTCTGGAAGACTATGACATCGACAATCCTGATTTCGAAAAATACCCGGCTTTAAATGGTGTAGAAGGCATTGAATGTTTCCTTGAACACGGCGATACGCTTTTCATGCCTACCGGATGGTGGCACTGGATGAAATATCTGGACGGAAGTTTCTCTATCTCTTTGAGAGCATGGGACAAATCCTGGGCAGTAAAGGCTCATTCTATATGGAATCTTACTGTACAGCGTAAGTTTGACGATATTATGAAGTCCAATTTTAAAAACACCTATATGGAATGGAAAGAAAAAGCAGCGATGAAGACCGCAGAAATGGCCTTAAAAAGAGGATTACCAAAATAAAACAAAAAGACGTTTCAATGTGAAGCGTCTTTTTTTACGGTTGAGCACTGACCAGAAGTTCCTCCATATTTCTCGTGACCTCATTGCACGAAAAACAGGCTTCTTTTCCATCCTGAGAAAACCATCTGCACTGTGACCGGATCGGGCAATAGAACAGCTCGGTTTCTTTGTGGGTTTCTAAATTCTGAACCTTCTGAGATAAAGAACATTTAGATTCTTCAGCATTCCACTGGGCACAGCCTCTTTCTACACATTTTCCTGTAAAACGAAATCTCTGCTCCAGGCTGTTTTGGTCTTTATTCAGACTCAGAAAATCTTCTGTAACGGTAAGAGGCGTGATAAACTGTACCTTTCCGTCTTTGCCGACTACTCCAAAAAGCTGTGCCCCAACTTTTCCTAGATAACTGGGACACCTCTTTTTTGAAGAATTAGAATTAGCCTCCATAGCTTTTTATTTGAGACTGAATGTCTTTTACCTGGCTCTGAATATCAATTCCCGGTTTGAAAATGATGATTCCCCACGGAAACCAGTCTTTAATTTTCATAGGTCTTAAAAGTCCTTTGAAGTCTCTGTGGGCTCCAAAAGCCTGGGTATTGTCAATCTTTGAAAGTTCAGAAAGCACTACGCTCTGAATTCCTCTGTCGATGTTTTTCAACTGTTCGTCTGAAAGATCTACCCCTTCCAACGAAACGAAAAAATGCTTTTTAGTGGCCATAACTATAGTTTTTATTGGTTTTATAAAGCAAATTTCGGCAGAGTATGGTCAACATCTATCAGGAAAAACACCCTTTGTGTATAGGTGAAAATCCTAAAAATTAATTCCTGACTATCAATTATTTAAATCAAATTTAAAAATTTATAAGATTCTATAAATTGGATACTCTCTGAATGTTTTTTCTTCGAAGTACGGAGAGTTTCTGTAAATCCAGTCGAGCTGGGCTGTTCCATCATCAGCAAACTTTTTATCGGATGCTTTTTTGGCTTCAAAAGCTTCTTTTAATTTTGTATTGGTCTTCAAAAGTTCTGAAGCAGTATCTTCAAAAATATAAGCGGAATAATGTTCTTTCTGGGCTAAAATGCCGTCAAATAAATTCCAGTTAAAAAATGAGTCTAAAGCCTCAGGTTCAAGGGTTTCAATAATGTACTTCACTCCAGGCTGATCTGTTGAAATTAAATAATCACCAGCAGAGAAACTGAGATTCTTTTTCGTTGTTTCCACTGCAGTTTCATAGTGAAGATAATGTCCCTCATAAGGTTTTTTAACGGTCTTAAAATCTTTGATCTTATAAGACTCCACCGATGCTGTACTGTCCTTCTTAAGCGTTGTCATACGGATCTTGTTCCTTTTGAGTTCTTCGATTACACGGTACTGGGATTGAGGAATCACATAATATTTAGGAATCGTGATATATCCTGTAGGAACCGCTGTCATAAACAGTTTAATTTTCTTTGTAAAAGGTTTATTTCTATCGTAATACAGCCTTGGTTTTCCGGAAATATCACTCGGTTTATAACTTCCTTCGTAGCCTTTGAAATCCATGGTAGAAAATTTTGTGGAATCTATCTTCCAGCGGATTCCATACTGCATTCCGGATTTGTATTGCTTTAAATTGTCAAGACGCAGCTGTTTGATTTTTTTATAGTCTTTATCCAAATTCTGCAGATTGACCAGCATATATTGGTAGGTAGCATCTACTCTTTTGTCATAAGGTTTCAGCATATGCGTTTCCGGGACAGTTCCCAACGAGTTAAATAAAGACGTATACCCTGTAGAATATCTCGGGGAGTCTTCAAAAGTAGCAAATCCTTCGTCCGGAATATCACCGTGAATGTTGACGTAAGGTGTACTTTCATAGCCCAGCTTCTTCATAGCTTCAAGGTTTTTAGCCTGATAGTCATTGTAGAAATAAGTTCCCAATGAATTTCCAAGGCGCTCTTTAAAGGTAGAAATATAGGTAAACGTGTATTGATAATCAGCGCCATTACTTACATGATTGTCAATAAAAACATCAGGTTGTAGCCACTGATAAATTTCCTGAAAACTTCTGGCATTCTTTGAATCTGCTTTAATAAAATCCCTGTTCAGGTCGTAGTTTCTGGCGTTTCCCCTGAAGCCATATTGTTCGGGCCCGTTTTGATTGGCTCTGGAGAAAGAACCTCTGTTCAGCATTCCGCTCACATTATACGCAGAAATCGCTGCAATGACGAAGTTCTGAGGAGTCTTTATTTTCCCGGTTGCCAGATCACGCATGAGCATCATGGTAGCATCAATTCCGTCCGGTTCTCCCGGGTGAATTCCGTTGTTGACAAAGAGAATCGCTTTATCTTTTCTCAGTTTTTCCGGATCTTTTTCGGGAAAAGGATTGTACATGACCACATAAATGGCTTTTCCGTTGTCATCTTCTCCTTTTTTAAGATACTGAATGGTTTTAAAGCTTTTAGCCAGATCCTGATAATAAGCATTCATTTCATCATAAGTAACCGTTTGGTTTTTATTTCCTTTTTCAAAAGGGGTTTGAAATGAATTTTGACATAAAAACAACGATGTGGTCAGGAAAATTAAGAGGTATTTCAGTTTCATTGAAGCAGTTTTTGAACTTCAAAATTACTTAATATGATTTGGGTGCGGAAGAGAAAACGGGAAAATTGTAACATTATTTAATAATCTTGGACCAAAGCGAGAGCGTAAAGTTTTTTGATGTTAATGCTGTTTTAAGGCGCAAGAAAACCAGAGGTTTTTGTTTGGAAATTCGATGTTTAGATAAAGATCTGTGTGATCTGCGGGAGATAAAAAAATTAATAGTCGGGGCTCTATAATTAATAGAAACCTTATAGGTTTTAAAAACCTATAAGGTTGTGGATGTTGAAAATTTGGGATGTCCTTTCATAGGGTTTACTTTCCTGCAATATCGTTATTTCTCCCTTTTTCATCCGGATATAAAGAGGGAAGCGGATCGCTCTGCCAGAATTCCTTGGTGTCGATATCCATTATTGACAAAGAACCTGTAAAAGCTGCTCCTGTATCCATATTCCAGACGTTGGCTTTGTTGATCGGATGTTTAATTCCTATATCCAGTGTCGGTGTATGCCCGATAAATATTTCATGGTATAAAAGCAGCCTTTTTGGGTAAAGCACTGAATTTTTTTCTAATTTCTTATCCATCGCGACGGCAGTTTCCCAAAGGGTTCTGTCCCAACGGTAATTGCTGGAATAGACTTCTTTTTCTGGGCCATGCATAGAGGAATATCCCGCATGGATAAACAGGCGGTTTTTATCGTCTACATGATAGTTTTTCATCCTTTGAAAGAATTCAAGGTGAAGGTCCAGATCTTCCAATGAATAGTCATTGTAACTTTCCACTGTACTCTTTCCGCCATTAAAAAGCCATACCTCCGGTCCGTCTCCAAAGGACAACCAGTCTTCGCACCAGGCATCATGGTTTCCTTTGATAAAAATACATTCCTGCTTTTGGGAAAGTTCCATCAAAAACTGGATGACCTGAGAAGATTCACTCCAGCCATCTACATAATCCCCGAGAAAAATAAGGGTATCCTTTTCTCCGACTTCCGCTCTTTGAAAAACCTGTTGTAAAGCTTTAAAACCTCCATGAATGTCACCGATTACCAATGTTCTGCCCATCTTATTTTGAAATATATTTTGCATCCACAAAATCCGTCAGCCAAACATCGTTGGCCGAAAGATAAAAAGCAATTCCGTCTTCATGCATTTCCTTCGTTCTGATGGTCAGAATAACCGGTTTTCCGTGGCGCATTCCTACTTTCGTGGCTGTTTCTTTATCTGCGCTTAAATGAACATGCTGCCGGCTTCTTTTTTCAATTCCTTTTCCAAGAATAGAAGCAATATTGGTTTCTGCTGTTCCGTGATACAGGAAATCAGGTGGCTGTATTGTTTTCAGGGCCAGATCTATATCAATGGAATGTCCCTGGCTGGCTCTGATTTTGGTTTTATCTTCATTAAAAGCGAAACGCTTTTTATTATTGGTTTCTACCACTTCCTCTAGGTCTTCAAAGCTGAAGTGCATTCTTCCTTTTGCAGATTTCGTAATGAGTTCACTTACTTCTGCCCAACCGTTTTCATCCAGCTTCAGCTGAATGGTTTCGGGTTGATGTCTAAGAATAAGGCTTAGAAATTTGCTTATTCTTTTGTTTTCTATTTCGTTCATGGTTTGTGTGTTTTATTTCATTATTTTTTTCTGAAGCTTTTCGCATAAAGCCTCAATATCTTCTTTCCTCACTAATTCGGAGACCCATTCTTCCGGAATATTTTCAAATCCGTAGTAAATACCTGCAATTCCTCCGGTAATGGCTCCTGTGGTGTCTGTATCTTCTCCTAAATTCACAGCTTTTAATACTGCTTCTGCATACGTTCCAGAGTTAAGAAAACACCAAAGTGAGGCTTCTAGACTGTGGAGGACATAGCCGGAAGAACTTATTTCCTCTTCCTGCAAAGTATACAGTGGAACCAAATCATACTCTCCTACTTTTAGTTCTAAAATCCGGTGGAATTTATCCATTTCATTTTGGGAACAAACAGGATTATGGTCCAAAAAATTTCTAACTTTTTCCTGCATTATTCTGTACGCTTCCCATTTTTCTTTTCCATTCAGAATTTCTAAAGCCAATTCCAAATAAATAAAACAAGCTAAAGCAGAACGGATATGACCGTGTGTGATAGAGGAAACCTCTTTTGTAATATCAAACCGCTTTTTAATAGGGAAATCTTTGATGTAAAATAATAAGGGGATGATCCTCATTAAAGACCCGTTTCCATTATCTAACTCTGAATTTCCACCACATAAAGTAGGGGAAATACCTTTGCCAATTCTATGAATGGCTTGCGAGGTTGCAATACCAATGTCAAAAACCCTTCCATGAGGTGTCCAGATTTCTGCATTATACCATTTCAAAAAATTGAGGGCCATATCTTCCAGATCATATCCTTTGCAAAGGCTGTCCGCAAGACACAAAGTTAATGAACCGTCATCACTCCATGTTCCAGCAGGCTGATGATGGGTTCCTAAAGCTCTCATTTTTGTAACAGGTGAGCGTTTTAATTGCTCTCTGCTTCTGAACTCCACCGGAACTCCCAGCGCATCACCGATGCACACTCCAAAAATTCCGGCTTTTACTACATTTTCCATCAGGCTAGATTAACCAATTTATCAAACAGCAATTTCATTCCTCTGGTTGCAGATTCTTTCATGACTACCGCTCTTTGTCCGTATCCGAAACCTGTTTCATTAGGGTTGATTACTACCAACAGACAGTCGTCTTTAATTTCATGAATCAGTCCTGCTGCAGGGTATACCTGCAGAGAGGTTCCGATGACCACCAAAATATCCGCTTCTTTCACCTTTTCCTGGGCAGTCTTATACAAAGGAACATCTTCTCCAAACCATACGATAAATGGTCTCAATTGAGCCCCATCTTCCGCTTTGTCTCCGATCTTGATGTCTCCTTTTTCCTCGTATATCAGGTTTTTATTGTTACAAGAACAAGACTTGAAGAGCTCCCCATGAATATGAAGAATATTCGTTGACCCGGCTCTTTCATGCAGGTCATCTATATTTTGGGTAATGATCTGAACGTCAAAATACTTTTCCAGTTCTGCGACTAATCGATGGGCTTCATTAGGATGAACTTCATGAAGCTGTCTTCTTCTCTGGTTGTAAAATTCCAGCACCAATTCTCTGTCTTTTCGCCATCCTTCCGGACTTGCTACGTCTGTTATATTATGATTTTCCCAGAGCCCATCTCCGTCTCTGAATGTTTTTATTCCACTTTCGGCACTGATTCCTGCACCGCTTAATATGGCTAGTTTTTTCATTTTTTTAATCTAATAATTTTTTGTAAATCTCTTCATTGTCATCATCAAAGCAGACAAAAATAACTTTATCAATGTTCTCTGACTGAAAATTCTTTACTGTTTCTACCGCAATTTTTCCGGCCAGTTCTTTTGGAAACTTATAAATTCCCGTACTGATATTTGGAAAAGCTATGGTTTTGACACCCAAACTTTCTGCCAGTTGCAAAGAATTTTTATAACACGCTTCCAGAAGTTTTGAACTTTTATCTTCTTTTCCATTCCAAACAGGTCCTACGGTATGAATGACATACTTTGCCGGAAGGTTTCCTGCTGAAGTTACCACAGCTTCCCCGGTATTGCATTTTCCCTGCCTGTTTCTGATCTGGATGCATTCTTCGAGAATCTGCTTTCCACCTGCACGATGAATAGCTCCGTCTACTCCACCTCCGCCAAGTAGTGATGAATTGGCTGCGTTGACGAGAGCGTCTGCCTGGGTCTTCGTGATGTCTCCTTTTATCAGTTCAATGTTCATGGCAAATTAGTTCTGATTTAATCTTAACTTTTTATTTAAACTTTCATCGTTGAATAGCAATGGTTTTTCCTCAGGAATGATCAGATTATCCAAATCATCATGTAAAACAAACTGGCGTTGTTCCTTCACAAAATCTGAAATATTTTCAATTAAGAGGACTTCTTCATGAGCAAAAGAACGGGTGAATTTATTTCGCAGCCCAATTTGTATTGCTCTTCTCTCCAACTTGTTTCCAAAAGGATCATGATCCGGATCCCATTGCAGTCTCACAGAAGATGCTTTTACCTCAGCCTGCCATGCTTCCCGGGAAATCCCCAAACTATCATTGTAGGAAGAATAAACTGCATTCTCTATATATTTTTTGAAAGCAGACATTTTCAAATGAATGGCCAGAACATATTCCTGTCCTTCTTTTATTCCCCATCCGTTTCGGTACATCATCCAAAGAAAATTAGGCTTGATCCAGGTCATTCTGTCCAGACTGAATTCACCTCCAAAATATTGATTTTTAATCGCAAACTCTCCAATTTCTTTTCTATAAGATTGATACACAATAATTTTATCATCATCGTATTGGGCCATGAGATGATACCCTTCTTGAGGCCAATCCTGTAGTTGTTCTTTATATTTTTTTAATTTAAGTTTCATTATATTTCTTCGAACATTTCCAGCAATTCCTTTTTCTTGGTTAAAATTGCAAAAACCACTCTTTTAAATTTATTTTTCTGTTATTCAAAGTCATAAACATATACCGAAACATCATGTCTGAGCATTGTTTTTACAATGATAGGTTCAATTTCTTCCCATTTCCCTCCTGCCAGGCCACATCCAATTCTCGGCATATGGACTTCTGCCTTGAGTTTTAAAGCTTCAAGAGCTAAATTCTCAAGACATTTTTCTACGGCTTCATATCTTATTGGCGAAATTCCTTTTGAACTTGTTATTGTCTTATGCTGACCGATCATATTACAAACCCAGATCTCTTTTTCAACTTTTATGATCTGAATCTCTCCGAGACTGAACCTTTCTCCACTTTTAAACCATTCCCTGTATTGTGCTTCAGGCAGTTTCCATCTTTTAGAAATCGCCATCACAAAACCTCTTCCCCAACCTCCAATGTCGTTACAGATATGGGTAATGATCTTATTTCCTTTTGTTTGAGGATTTGTGGCGTCTCCTTTTAAATAGTTTATTTTTCTCATCATTTTTAATTGATCCGGCTCGGTTCTGTCACTAAATATAAAGCCATTATTTGGTTTACAAAATTTGTTTAAAGTCTTTTGAATATGGAGAATAGGATCCGTACATCTGGTCAAATTTTACTTTTAAATTTTCTGTTTTAAATTGCTCATCGGTTTGATCCAGACACGTAATGACAAGATTCTTTTTGGTTGCGGTCACATAGGCTCCATCCAAAAGAAGGGCATAGTTCAGTAAGTCATCATCCAGCTCTCCAAAGCGAAGTTCTTTCTGATAATCATTAAAGACACAGGTTTCCTCTTCATTATTTTTCAGCACCAATTCCTTTTCATTGCTCATCCATCCGCTTCCGTGACGTGTTGAGTAACTTCTCGTCACATAATACATTTCAATTTCCTCTATTTTCAAAATTTGACAGATCTCGTAAGCATTTTTTGAAGTGGTATGAGCATAGGTTACATTGGGAAATACTCCATGATCCATATCCAGCAGGATTCCCTGGCTTCCTTCAAAAATGAGAGTTTCAAAGGAATTCAGATAGGTATAATCATCTATTTTCCAATCGATCTCGTCTACCGCGTTCAAAAAACCATGCAATGCTTCCCGTATCTGATCTTCGTCCATAAAGCCATAGTAATAAGCAATTCCTTTTAATTTTTCGATCAGCATTCCTCTTGGTGCTATCAAATCGGCAGCAAATAGTTTGTATGGGCTTTCATGTCTTTTCATGGTCGCTCCAATTCCTTTTCCACAGGTTCCGTGCTCCAGATTCTTTGCATTGGTCCTGTTCTGCCAGACATCAAACGGAGTGGTCACTTTGGCCAGTGGATGAATATGCAGTTCCGTGTTTCCGTTTTTTTCCATTAATTCCATCCTTTCATTTAGTAAAAACACAGGATGAATCGTGCAGTGTTCCGAAAAATAAGAAGGTAATCCACGAAGTGCTCCGCTTGCAAAACTGGAATGAATATGCTTTTTATCATCAATCATTACGGTATGTGCAGCTTGCTGGCCTCCGGAAAATCTGATGACAACAGAATCCGGGTTTTGCTGCGCCAGGAAATCTGTGGTGTTTCCCTTTCCTTCGTCCCCAAAACCCAAGCCTATTACTATTTGTGCCTTTTTCATGACTTAAAACATTTGAATATTATCAAATTCGTTTCTATCTCCCGCTATGAACGTTTTATTTTTAAAGGTATCACAAATAATTCCTTTAATTACATTGGGAATTTCTCTGTGATCCTCTATCGATAAACAGTTCTGTCCTAACAATTCTTTCCAGCCGCTATCTGCTCGCATGGCCTGGTCTGAATGCACAACATTGATGTGATACACTTCATACCTTTTTCGAGCTTCTTCCAAGAGTTCAAAGTGTGTATAGGTATGCTGACCGGCTCCCATTATTTCGCTGATCGCTGATGCCGGAAGTGTTTTTAAGCAGGGTTCATCCCCTACGGTAAACAAAAGTCCTTTTTGATTTCTCTTCTCAAAAGCATCCGTTCTGGTATGAAAAGCGGCAAAATACCACGCCAGAAGATAACTTTCTCCGGCATTTCCGCCACCGCCGGATTCAATATAAGTACGGGTCAGCCACATATCGAGTTCCTCATCTCCTGACTCAAACTGCCCGACCTGTAAAGGGTAAGCATCACATTCATGATCTCCGATTCCTAAGAATAAAAGAGCAGGATCCGGAACACCGCCCTGGATAATTCCTCCCATTAATTTAGGCAAGCCTTCCTTGATGAGTTCGTGGGGAATGTGTCCCATACTTCCCGTTACATCCAATCCTAAAATGATGGGAACAGAATTCGGATGTACTGCAGAATCTCTGGATTCTCTGAAAGAAATACCTTTGGGATTCATAGATTCATGAGCCATTCTTTTGGCATTCTGAGTGAAAATTTCACCTGCGGATTTAGATCCGTACCCTTCTTTTCTTGCTCTGTCGAAACGAGCGTCCATATCGTATCTTGTACTTCCCATAATTTAAAATGTTTTACCGAATAAATACTCAAATCTCTTCACTGCGATTTCTAACTGAATATTTAAATTCCTGAGGGTTAATGAATATTCTATATCTTTCTGAACAAATGCCTCGGGCTGAAAGTCTGCAAATGTGAGGCTGTTCCTGTCTAAAGGACTGATATCGATGAGGCCTTCCTGCTCTCTTTCCAGTCTCTTTATTTTCAGTTCAATGTCTTCCACCCTGCGCCTGTAGATCAATTCGGAATCTGCTCCAATGGTTCTCGCACGGTCTTCTCTGATCTGGTCATTGTTTCTCTGTAATGACTCGATGAATCTTGGCTTTAAGTCGTCTTCCATTTTTATCTTTTTTGTGTTGTTTTTACGCTAAATAAAAAGAACATAGCAATGCTTCTTCTTTTAAAGAGTTTTACTTGTTGGAATACATTACATCGGTTCTTAAAACATACTTTTTACCGCTGACCAGGATTTTCCCTTCATGTCTCAGCAGATGATAGAAAACCAATGCTGATCCTTTTTTCGGAGCGACTGTAAATAGGTTTTCAAATTCTGTTTCCCCACCTTCGAAGTCATCATTCAGATAAATCATGAAAGTGTAGAAACTTTTTTCATGTTCGTTGCGGATATAGCTTCCGTCTCTGTGCATTTTAAATCTCTGTCCGGGTGTATATTTATAGACTCTGAACATTTCATTGAAATTCTGAAGCTTATCATTTTCGTGTTCCTGAGGGAGAAATTGTTCTGCTTTTCTGAAAAGATCTTCTGCTAAATCATGATCAAAAACCATCAGCCTGTCGTTATTCCTGATGCCTTTACTCATCATTTGGCGTCCATGTACATTGATCTGAGCTTCTTCAAATACTTTTCCTTCAGCCATGGCAATATATTCATCACAGGCCTCAGCAGTCAGGAAATCTTCAATGAGAAATATCTGTGGGTGCAGTTCTGTTTTTTCCATAATATTATTTTGTGTTTGGCAATTGTGTTATTCTTACACAAATGTAAAACAATCTCATTATACAGCCAAAATATATTTGCGTTATTTCAACGCTAACTATTTAACTTATTGATTGTCAATATAAAAAATTAAATATTCCAAATCCAATTTGAACACGAATGACACTAATGTTTTCACAAATAGCACAAACATACATTAAACTAAAATATTAGTTTAGTTGATTTACATAGGAAAATAAGAGATTTATGATTGTAAATTTATACAGGGATCTGTATTGAAGAGGAAGTTATTTGATCTCGAAATAGAATCCTTCTTTTTCAAGTTCTTCATACTTCTCCTGATTGAATGTAAAAAGTTTTCCGGGTCTTCCGCTCCCTTCTTTTTTGACATTGTTGGTTTCATTAAGCAATCCGTAGCTCATAATCTTTTTACGAAAGTTTCTACGGTCTATTTCGCGCCCGACAATAGTTCTGTAAAGGTTTTCAAGGTCTGAAAAGGGAAATTCTTCATTGAGAAGATTGAAGCCGATCGGCTGGTACTGAATTTTCGTACGAAGTCTTTGTAACGCAATATCAATGATGCCTTTATGATCAAAAGCAAGGGTTGGAAGTTTATTCACACTGAACCATTGTGCATCTTCCGCATCTGAGTCTGCAAAGAGTTCGTGGTAAGAAGGGTTCACAAGGCCCAAATAAGCCACAGAAACCACTCTGTTCCTTGGATCACGGCCTACGTTTCCAAAAGTATAAAGTTGCTCCAAAAAATCGGGCTTTATGCCTGCTTCTTCGTGCAGTTCTCTTTTGACTGCATCATCCAGGTTTTCATCATCCAAGACAAGACCTCCGGGCAGAGCCCAGCCTCCTTTGAAAGGTTCGATCTTTCTTTTGATTAGAAGGAGTTGAAGATCCTGTTTATCAAAGTATCCGAAAATGACGGCATCTACTGCAACTTTTATAGCCTGCATAATTAATTTGCGTTATGAATACACAAAGGTACGTTTTATATATGACATCAAAAAAACAATTACCCGAATAATAAAATTGATTAACTTTATTATTCATTAACCTACTTAAAATTAACTAATTATGAAAAATCTATTGTTATTATTTTCAATTGCTTTTCTTTTGGCCGCTTGTGAGAAAGGAAAGCCTTCCACAGAAAAAAGCTTATCTAAAACTGACTCTACGGAATGGAAACCTGTAGATTCTGCGGTTGCCATGAAAGCATGGATGGAATACGCCACACCCGGAGACCTGCACAAAATGCTGGCAAAATATGACGGAAACTGGACAGGAACATCAACCATGTGGATGGAAGCCGGTGGAAAACCTATTACCAGCCAAGCTGAATGTACCAATAAAATGATTTTTGGAGGACGCTATCAGCAAAGCAATTACAAAGGAAGCTTTATGGGAATGCCTTTTGAGGGCATGAGCCTCATGGGCTACGACAATGCTAAGAAAAAGTTTGTAAGCACCTGGATAGATAATATGGGAACAGGCATTATGCATGCAGAGGGTGAATGGAATGCATCAAAAAAATCCCTTGAATTTAAAGGAAAAATGGCCGATCCTGCAAGGCCCGGAAAAGAATGCGATTTCAGAGAAGTGTATGTATTTACCGATGACAATAATCACACTATGGAAATGTACGGTCCTGATTCCAAAGCAGGAAATGAATATAAGTCCATGGAAATAAAATTCACGAGAAAAAAATAAAAACCGGAGAAACCTCTCCTACGAAACAGTGATTTTCCTTATAGATTTACTGACAGATATGCTCAACTTTGGTATAGAAAATAAAAATTTATACCATCATGAAAACATTATTAAGAGCCTTTATCGTGGTCATTATTATCATAGGAGGAGTATTGATCATTGTTGTGGGGAAAAAGCCTTTCCCGGAACCTGAATGTCTCGTATGCGGGATCAATCTTATAAGAACATTAGGCATCGCTGAAGTAATTCTCGGCCTCGGTGCATTGGTGATCCAGGCCAATCTGACGGAGAAGCAGCGAACTTTCTAAAAAATAAAAGACCGGTAATTTCTTACCGGTCTTTTTATATTAATCGTTTAGTTTTAATACTGCCATGAACGCAGACTGAGGGACTTCTACCCTTCCGATCTGTTTCATTTTCTTTTTACCTTCTTTCTGCTTTTCAAGAAGTTTACGTTTTCTGGAGATATCTCCACCGTAACATTTTGCGGTAACGTCTTTTCTTAAAGCTTTGATGGTTTCTCTTGCGATCACTTTCGCTCCCAAAGCGGCCTGAACGGCAATGTCAAACTGCTGTCTAGGAATCAGTTCACGAAGTTTTTCACACATCTTTTTACCAATGTGATAAGCATTACTGTCGTGAATCAAGGAAGAAAGGGCATCTACCATATCTCCATTAATCAGGATGTCCATTTTCACCAATTTGGAAGCACGCATTCCGATGGGTGTATAATCGAATGATGCATATCCTTTAGAGATGGATTTAAGACGGTCATAGAAGTCAAAAACAACTTCTGCCAGAGGCATATTGAATGTCAGTTCTACTCTGTCCGCCGTTAAATAACTTTGGTTTAGAATTTCACCTCTTTTTTCAATACACAGCGTCATCACAGAACCTACAAAGTCTGATTTCGTAATGATAGAAGCTTTAATAAAAGGTTCTTCTACTCTATCAAGAATGGAAGGGTCCATCATTTCTGACGGGTTGTTAATTAAAATGGTCGTCTCAGGGTCTTTTTTAGAGTAACCGTGGTATGAAACGTTGGGTACCGTAGTAATAACGTCCATATTAAACTCTCTGTCAAGACGTTCCTGAACGATTTCCATGTGAAGCATTCCTAAGAATCCGCAACGGAAACCGAAACCTAAAGCGGCTGAACTTTCTGGCTCGAAAACCAGGGAAGCATCATTCAATCTTAATTTTTCAAGTGAGAATCTCAGTTCTTCAAAGTCTTCTGATTCTATAGGATAAATTCCGGCAAAAACCATTGGCTTTACTTCTTCAAAACCATCGATTGCAGCGGTAGCAGGATTTACAAAAGAAGTGATGGTATCTCCTACTTTTACTTCTCTGGCATCTTTAATCCCGGAAATAATATACCCTACGTCACCACACTGGATTGTTTTTTTAGGAACCTGCTTTAGTTTCAAAGTTCCTACTTCATCAGCTCCATATTCTTTTCCTGTAGCGAAAAATTTAATTTTTTCGTTTTTAGAAATACTTCCGTTTACGACTTTAAAATAAGCTTCAATTCCTCTGAATGGATTATAAACAGAGTCAAAGATCAAGGCCTGTAATGGGGCATCAGGATCTCCAACCGGAGGTGGAATTCTATTCACGATCTGCTCAAGCAAATCATGAACTCCCTCCCCTGTTTTTCCGGAAACTCTAAGGACATCTTCATATTTGCACCCTAAAAGTCCCATAATTTCGTCGGTCACTTCTTCAGGGTTTGCAGAGGGAAGATCTATTTTATTAAGAATTGGAATAATTTCCAAATCGTTTTCTAATGCTAAATAAAGGTTACTGATGGTCTGTGCCTGGATACTCTGTGCAGCATCTACAATAAGAAGAGCTCCTTCACAGGCGGCGATAGAACGGGAAACTTCATAAGAAAAGTCTACGTGTCCCGGTGTATCGATTAGGTTTAAGATATATTTTTCTCCTTTATATTCATAATCCATCTGGATTGCGTGAGACTTAATGGTAATCCCACGTTCTTTCTCCAAATCCATATCATCCAGGGTCTGAGACTGCAGTTCTCTCTGAGTAACTGTGTTGGTATACTCCAAAAGACGGTCTGCCAGAGTACTTTTACCGTGGTCAATATGAGCGATTATGCAAAAATTTCGTATGTTTTTCATTTAAGAACGTTGTAATTTGCAAAGATAAAAAAAAGCGAGACAATTCCTCATTCTTATTTTATGGTGTGAAATTAATTTAAAATATGCTTAAAATGATTTAGTTTTCAGGAACTTTTCCTGTTCTCCGTACTGTTCATTTTCGGGTTTTGGCGGCGGCAAAGCCGCCGCCAAAACCCGAAAATGAACTCAGACAAATGCTGCGATTGGGGCTAAGTTTGCAGCCGACAGAAAGGGTTGCAGAATTACTATTCCTATTTTTTATCTGCCTTATTTAGGTTTAACGAAATTTTTGGGTAAAATATATTCCCCAGTAAGCTTATCAATTCCTATTCTGTAATACGAAGCATTCTGTTTGCGGATTCTTGTAGCTGCAACGTCTATTATAGCTACAATCAAACCTCCAATAGCACCTGCTGCACCTGCCCCTACAATAATCGGTGTACTACTATACTGCGGAAAAATTTCTTCCTGAGATGCCATTATAAAAATTCCGTCATTATCTTTTTCAATTTCGATAATACTTACAGGTGTTTTCTTGTAAGCAATTCCGTTATCAATTATTGCATAAACATCTTTGCCAAGATTATCGTAACCATCTACTCTTTTCACTCCTTTAATTACACCATCTTTATTCTTCTTTACTGCAAATTCTTTAGCTGGTTTTTGTTCGGCAAATGATTTATAATCTTTATAAACACCGTCTGTAAAAGTTTCAGAACTATAAACTGATAACTTTTCGGGTATTATTTTTTCATAATTTGTAAGATCAGTTTCAAAAATAGGAACATTGAGCCCGGTTTCAGTGTATGAATCTTTGATAATATCGGCTAATTCTGATGATATTTTAGCCGATATAGCCCTCGTAATATACGCATGATCTTTCTGTTGATAATCTTTTGAAATTGTGCGTTTTTTCAAAAAATAATATTTATCATTTCTTTTTAAAAAAGTAGACATTTTCATCTCCAGATGTCCCATAGCTGATCTTTCAGTAGGTATATCATTAACCTTTAAATTTTCCAGCACAAGAAAATATTGAATATTTCCCTGTACCTTATTATCTTCTAAAAACCAATCAGAAAATAATTTTTCCAAATCATCTTTTTCAAATTTTACCTCGAAAGGATCTTTTCTGTGAGAAACTATTCCTATGTTTTTATCTTCCCTCCTGTCTAGCAAAGTAAGAGATTTGGCAAAATGATTTTTATCTTTTATGCTATTTCTGAGCTCTATAAATTGGTCTTTTTGAGCAAAAATAAAACTAGAAAATAATAGAAAGAAAAATGTTTTTTTCATTTGTTTTTTTTAAAATTCGTTCGTAAAACTATGAATTAGTTTAAAAATTAAACGACTCCACAAAAAATTTGTAAGAGCAGCTATGTTATTCCTCTGAGAAATCGTATTCTCCGGTCAATGGATCAATATACACTTTCCCCGAACCTCCACTCTTCATTTTCTTCTGTCTTGCTCCCTGCTCAATAGCTCCTGCAATTCCTCCAATAAGGCCAAACATTCCGTAGGAGCTGTTAGATTGTACAGGAAAAAGGTGGCCGCGATTGGCTAAAAGATAAAAGCCATTTTCGTCCTTATCAAGATCAAGAAAGCCTGAGAATGTACTTTTACGAGCTTTTCCTTTTTCTACATAAGCAAACATTTTGTAAGCAGAAATCTTCGTTTTTTTTCCGTTTTCTTCTTTTACGGCTTTTGTAACATCCCCTTTGTTATTAATCTCAAGAACATAATCTCCTTGTTCAGGAGTTTGGTTGAAGAAAGAAATATAATCCAGATAGATTCCATCTTTTAATGGTGCTTCTTTTAAAGCGGGATAATTGGTTTTTACAAGACTAGTGTAATCTGCCAGATCATTTAATGAAACTAAATTTCCTGTAGGATTCAATGAATATGATTTTTTGATGAATACAGAAAAAATGGCGGGAATATTTTTCACCATCAGTTCCGAAACCTCCTTATCATAAAAAGTAAATACGGTATCTTTTTTATACAGGAATTGGTATTTATCACCGGTTTTAGCAAAAGTCTGGGCAGAAAAGTCCATCTTCCCTTCTGTCTTTTTACCATTCGAATCTCCTGTTGAAAGCTTCAGTTTTTTTAAAACCAAAACAAAATCAGTTAATTTACCGGGTTGATTACTTTTTAAATACCAGGCACTAAAATCAGCATCTGGTGTTGTAGGAAAAACAACTTCCTTCATTTCCTTTTGGTCGCCAAAAGGCAGTATGCCAATTTGCTTATCCTCTCTCTGATCGATTACTTTGAAAATTGAATAAGGATTTTCAGTATAATTCAAAATGTTCCCTCTGAATTTTATGACTTCTTTTGTCTGCGCAAAAGCAACAATAGTCACAAAAATAAATGCCAGCTGCATCAGTTTTCTCATTGTATAATTTTTTTTGCGCAAAAATAGTCATTCGTAAACACTAAACGGCTCTCACAAGAAAAATTCGTGAGAGCCGTCCAACATTAAAAAAATAAACTATTATGGGTTTTGTTTGGCCCTTGCCGTATTGTCATGCCCGCTGTGAGGTTTTCTTTCATTCATTTTATCTCTCATCATTCCCTCAGACTGGAATAGTTTTAATACTTTTTGGCAAGGAATTACCTGCTGCATTTTATCAGCATATTTCTTTCTGTTATCCAACAACTTCTGTCCTACATCAAAACTTTGCTGAAGTTTAGCCTTCGCTTCATCATCAGATAAAGTTTCCGGATTGAAATTAGGATTAAACTGTCCTTTTATCTGTTTCTGATTCTCAAGATACTCATTATACAGCTGTGTAAATTCAGTTTTATCACTGGCATCAATTTCGAGATTTTCCAGCACCATATTATTTCTAAACCTCTTGAGAAGTTCTTTTCTTTCTTCCGGAGAAAGATTGTTTATTACCTCCTTTCTTTGTTTAGGATCCATCTTTTTCCAGTCATAATCTGTAATCTGGGCATTTTGTGCATTCAGACCAAAACCATACATAATAAAAAGCGTAAATAATATCTTTTTCATCTTTCTTAATTATATAAATCTAAATAAACGTCCTGGGTTGAGTTGCTTGCCAATTCTGAAATTTCGGAATTAGAAAACGAATCCAGATATTCATTCATTTTAGTTTCTTCTTTTTTAGTTCCAGCTTTTGCAGGTTGCTTTGCAGTTACATTGTCTGCTCCTGTTTTAGGAGTATACGAAACAGTTTTACTTCCCTGGTTACTAACTGTTTGATTGTTATTTTCAACAGAAGTTAAATCAGCTTCCAGCGTTTCATAAGCGCGTTCGCTTTCTGTTTTAGGCTGTTTTTCATTGACAGCATATGTTTTTGAATTCGCTCCATCTTTAGCCGGATCGTTGTCAGAATTAAAAACATAGGTAGCCCCGAATATCAAAGCAAGTGATGCCGCAGCGGCATACATCCAGTTCAGTTTGAAGACTGGTGCTTTTTTATTCGCTTTCACTTCGTTCATTACACTGTTCTGGATGTTTTCAAATAAATCATCGGGAACTTTGTAAATATTCTTGCGTTCTAGTTTTTCTATGTCGAACTCTTTCATCTTTGTTGGGTCAAAAAATTATCTCTCGTAATTTTCTTTAATATACTCTTCTATTTTCTGTTTGGCATAATGATAATTGGTCTTTAAAGTCCCTACAGACATATCCACAATTTTTGATATCTCTTCGTAAGGCAAATCATCATAATACCGCATCATAAATACCAGTTTCTGCTTTTCGGGTAGGCTTTGTATGGCGTTCTGGAGAATCAGTTGAATTTCTTCTGCATCTCCTTCTGTATTGTCGGCCACCAGATTTTGCATATAGTACTCCGGATCTTCATCCGTTTTCTGCATTTTCTTCATCTTATTGACCTGCTGTAGTGCTTCGTTGGTAGCGATCCTGTAAAGCCAGGTATACAGCTGGCTATCATTTTTGAACTGGTGAAAATTCTGATAGGCTTTAATAAAAGTCTCCTGCAGCGTATCCTGAGCAAGGTCACCATCTACAATAATCCTTCTGATGTGCCAGTACAATCTGCTTTGATAAGCATCCATCAAGGCACGGACACCTTTTTCCTGGGTCCGTGGATTCTGCATCAACGAAATAATTTCCGCGTCCTTAATCTTCATAAGATGCTTTCACTGTTTTGGATTACAAAAATAGCCGAAAGTTAAATTACTTATTCAATTTTCAGTCCAAATATTTTAAATAATATGAGATACTTACGCCGTAAGCTTTAAGCAGCGGGCTCTAGGCAAATTCCTGATAAACTTCTACCCTTCTGTTTCCATCTTCCGTTAAAATCTTATATTTGTTAGATGCAAACTGTAATTATAGGTTCCGGAAATGTGGCCTACCATATGGCAAAAGCTTTTAGTCTGAAGAACATTCCATTAGCACAGCTTTTTGGAAGGAACGGCGAAGAACTGAAGAAAATTTCTGAAGAACTGCATGTTCCCTATTCTACGGAGCATCTGGAAGATGCAGATCTTTACATCATCTGTGTAAGTGATAATTCTGTAGAAAATGTTTCTGGAATAATCACTAAAAAAGACTGTTTGGTTGCCCATACTTCAGGATCTCTGTCTAAAGAAATACTGGCAGGAGAGTACAGAAAATCAAGCTTTTATCCTTTGCAGACTTTTTCAAAATCTAAAGAACTGGATTACAAAAAAATCCCGTTTTTTATTGAAACAGAAAATGAAGAGGACAAACAGATTCTTTTTGACCTCGCTTCCCAAATTTCTGATAACGTAATGGAAAGCAGTCACGAAAAGAGAAAATACATTCATCTTACAGCCGTTTTTGCCTGTAATTTTGTGAATCACCTTTTCGCAAGAGCCAAAGAAGTTTCTGATTCGCAAGAAATTCCGTTTAATTATTTTTTACCGCTTATTGATGAAACGGTGAAGAAAATTCATGAAATAGAACCTATGGAAGCACAAACAGGACCCGCAGTAAGAAATGATGTGAGAGTTCTGGAATTACATGAGCAGTTATTAAAAGACGAAAGTCTTGAGATTTACAAGACAATGAATCATTCTATTCAAAAAATGTATGAGTTATAAAGAGAAATTAAAAGATATTAAGGCATTTGTATTTGATGTAGATGGCGTTTTTACGGATGGAAGCGTTTATCTGATGCCCGGTGGAAATATGTGCAGGGTAATGAATGTCCTGGATGGATATGCAGTAGTTAAAGCGTTAAAAAACAAATATTTAATTGGTGTTATTACCGGTGGAAACGATGATATGGTAAAACACAGGATCAATTATCTTGGAATAGACGATTATTATCCAAAGTCACACAATAAAATGTCTGATTTTGAAGATTTTAAAAAGAAGTATAACCTTAAAAACGAAGAGATTCTGACCATGGGAGATGATCTACCGGATATTCACATTATGGAAAGCTCTGCGATCGCTGCATGCCCCGAAAATGCTGTTCCGGAGGTAAAAGGAATTTCCAATTATATTTCGGCCAAAAAAGGAGGAAGCGGTGCAGTAAGAGACGTGATCGAGCAGGTGATGAAAGTTCAGGGGAACTGGCACGATGATAATACCCAATCTGTATAAATTCAACGCATGAAATTACTTTTAGCATCCCAGTCACCGAGAAGAAAAGAACTGCTGACAAGCTTAGGTTTTGAGTTTGAAGTTGTGAAAATAGACTGTGAGGAAATTCTTCCTGGAGATATCAAAATAGGAGAGGCCGCAGCATATCTGTCTGAATTAAAAGCAGAAGCATTTAGAGAATTAACAACTGATGAAGTTTTGCTGACGGCTGATACTGTGGTTGCAGCAGAAGGACAAATCCTTGGAAAACCGAAAGATGAAAACGAAGCAAGACAAATGCTCCGCACGCTTTCCGGGAAGACTCATCAGGTGTATACGGGAATCTGTATTAAAACCATTGATAAAACTTATACAGAAACCGACGTGGCAGATGTGGAATTTGATGAAATTACAGATGATGAAATAGAGTATTACATTCAAAATTACAAACCTTTCGACAAAGCGGGTAGCTATGGCATCCAGGAGTGGCTGGGAATGGCAAAAATCAGGAAAATGAACGGAAGTTTTTATACCATCATGGGACTTCCTACTCACTTGGTTTACAAAATTTTGAATGAAATATAAATATTATTCATTATAAAATTTTATTATTTTTACAAAATCATCAACTGCCTATAATAAAAAGCAGATAAGAGAGTTATATTGAGTAATGAAAAAAAATATTGTATTCCTTTTAATCATGTGTCTCGTTGCTTCCTGTGTCACTAAGACCAAAAAGCCGGAGCAGCGATCTAAATTCATGAAAGGATTTAACACCTACTATAATACCCTATTTAATGCTAAAGACGCATTAAACAGTGAATTTACGAGCAGAGACAAGGGACATAAGGATAATTTTTATGCTCCTTACATTCCTATTCTTACCTACGAAGACCAGCCTTTAGGCAGTGATCTTGGGCAATCTGCTGCATTTGCCGAAAACTCCATGAAAATGGCGGAAGTGAACAGACCTTCTTCCGGAAGAGGAGCTCCGGGAATGCCACCAGGAATACCCGGTTCCAATGGAGAGGATCCCAGTAAGCCTGATGATCTTCAGAATAAAGGAGCAACCACTTTGGAAATTGCTGAAGCAAAGGCCCAGAAAGCCATCACGAAATACTCTGTCATCAGAAACGGTGAAGAAAAGAATAAAAAGATCTTCGATGCTTATATGATCCTGGTACAGTCCAGAATTTATCAGAACAAAGCTGTGCAGGCTCTGGATGCCCTGAACTATGTTTTCACGCATATGAAGGATGATAAAAGACTTCCTTTGGCAAGAATTTATCAAGGGGTGGCTTATGCGCAGATCAAAGATTATCACAAATCAAATGAAACTTTTGCCAAACTGAAAGGGGAGGACGTTAATAAAAATTATGCTAAACTGTTGAGTATCTACTATTCTGAATCTCTTTTGGATTCAGGAAAAAAGGAGGAAGCTGCTGCTGAACTGGACAGAGCTTTTGAACTGAACTCTGACAGAAAATTAAAGAGCAGAATATCCTATCTGAAAGGACAGGTTTATGAAAATATGGGCAACAATGATAAAGCCCGTGAAAGCTTTACCCAAGCCTATAAATACGCCAATGATTTTGAATTTGAAGTGAAATCCCAAATTGCTATTGCCAAGACCTTTAATGGAAAAGGCGATTATAGTGGAGCTAAAAACTATCTGGAAGGTATCAGTAAGAAAGGAACTTACGGATCCAGAAAGAATGAATTTTATTATGCCTTAGGTTTAATGGCCAACAAGGCCGGGAAGAAAGATGAAGCCCAGGATTTTTTCAAAAAATCTTTATTTGAAAAGGTGTCTGATCCACAGGTGAGAGGTCTTACCTACTACGAAATAGGAAAGAGCTATCTTGAAAAAAATGACTATATCGGGGCCGGAACCTACTATGATTCAGCGCTTACGGTGATGACCTACGAGCCTTCGAAGATCCTTTTAAAGGACCAGTCTGAATATATCAAGAAGATCTCCAAAAACTACTATCTGATCAAGAAGAATGACAGTATTCTTTCTTTAGCGAAGATGAGCGACCCTCAGAAAACTGACTTTTTCGCGAAATATATTGCAAAACTGAAAGCTAAAGAGGAAAAAGCAGAGCAGGAGAGAATACGTGCCGAAAGAAGCAAAGGCTTTGATGGTGGAGACTACAACGCCAATTCTATATTTGCCAATAACACCAATTCTTTTGAAGATTTTGGGGTGACTACCAAAGGTTTTTATTTCAGTAATACGGGAACCATCAGTAAAGGAACTTCTTCGTTTAAGCAGATCTGGGGAGAAAGAGCATTAGCAGATAACTGGCGTTATTCCAAGAAAATGGCGTCTATTGAAGATATGAAAAATGAAGCTCTTGGAGTGACTTCAGCACCTAATCCAAGACGTTTCGAACCTACATACTATATTGAACAGATCCCTACAGATCAGGAAAAATTGGGACAATTAAAGAAAGACAGAGACACTGCTTCTCTAGGTTTAGGGGTAATGTATCAGAATTATTTTACGAATACACCGCTAGCCACCAAGACATTGTATGACCTTGTAGATGTAAAACCGGAGGAAAAGGTAATGCTTCAGGCGCTTTACGAGATCTTCGCTATGAATTATCTGAAGAATCCACAAGCTTCAGAAAGAGCGAAACAAATCCTTTTAACTGATTATCCGTATACATCATACGCTGAATTTGCAAGAAATCCTAAGAATGTTTCATTTGTAAAGTCATCTGAAGAGGTTGAAAATGAATACAAAAAGGCTTATGCTCTCTACGAATCAGAGAAATTTACGGAAAGTAGAGAGGTTATAGACCAGACCATCCAAAAGTTCCCCAAAGATGCCCTGGTTCCGAAATTTCATCTGCTGAATGCTTTCAATACAGGTAAGACCAGTGGAAAAGAGGTAATGATCCTTCAGCTGGAGCAGATAGCCCTGAATTATTCCAAAACTCCGGAAGGCATAAGAGCCAAGGAGATGCTGAACTATCTGAAAAGTGAACTTTCATTTCAGGCAACTGACCACAAGGGGAATTCTCTTCCTCAGCAACCTGGGGCACCAGTACAGCCTGTACAAAACCAAGATAATGGTATTCCTCAGGTTCCTGGCAATAATGATAAAAACGGTCAGCTCATGCAGTCGATACAAGAAATGAACGCAGAGCCTAAAAAATCGAAAGAGAAATTGAAAAAGGACAAGCAGAAGGAAAAAAGTCCGGATGTCATTCCTGAAATGCCTAAATAATAAAAAAAGCGAAGAACTAATCTTCGCTTTTTATATGTAATTGCTCATTTTTTATGGTCATATAGAATCTGAAGATTTCTTTTTCTTTACACCGTGGAAATCTTTGAGATAGAAGGGTTCAAAGTAGGCAATATCTTCAAATTCCTTTTGATCAATTTTTTCCAGGCTCCTTTTGATAAGGTATTGTGCGGAAGGGTAGACATCCTCTCTAAAGTCTGCATCAGGCAGATCCAGAATGTCTTTTGCTTTCTTTGCCCCATCTCCTACAAAAATTACTTTTTTATCTTTAAATTCTCCGAAAGAAGTTTCATCTAAAATTTTGGCTTCAGTCTGCGATAGTTCTTTGCCTGTTTTGCCGTCATAAACAGCCGTATAAACCTCCATTCTCCTTGCGTCGATCAATGGCACTATATAATCATAGTTTTTGCCTAAAAAAGGCTCTATCATGCTTTCCAGAGAATTCACTGCAATAAGCGGGATTTTCAGTCCGTAGCAGAAACCTTTTGCGGAGGCTGCCCCAATTCTTAATCCGGTATAAGAACCCGGTCCTTTACCTAAAGAAACTGCCTCAATATCTTTCATCGTGAGGCCTGCGCCTTCCAGTGCCCATTCTACATAGGTGTGAAGACTTTCAGACTGTTTGTAGTTCTCGGAGACTTCTTCGCATAGACATAAGAGCTTTTCGTCGTCTGAAATAGCTACAGAGCAGTTTTTGGAAGAGGTTTCCAGATATAGAATTTTCATCTCTTTAATTTTTAAGCTGATTGGCAAATTGCAAAAGGCAAAATTGCTTCAAATTCGTGCAAATTTATGGCTTTATTTCGACACTCTGACGACTCCAGAGTTTCCATACCGTATTCTTTCTGATCCAGATCTCCAGCAGAGCCAGTTTCATTTCAAAATCCTGATTTTTATACGTTCCTGAAACCTTTATTTTCCTTCTGATACTTACTGTATTTTTATATTTTTTGATCTCAGAAAGCTCTGTTTGCTGAATCTCTTTGTAAGTCACTTTTTTTGATGAAAAATCCTTTTTGAAATCTTCGAAGTTCTGTATCCAGCCGTTGGAATGGCCAAAAGAAACATCCGGACTCAAAATATCGACTATCTTTTCATCGTTATTCTGTAAATAGATATCCAGGAGTTTCATATTCCCCAATAGCTTTTGACCTTCTTTAGAAGTGGCTATATTTTGGCAACTCCAAAGAGCAAATGAAAGAAGCAGGATAAAAAATGATATTTTTTTCACCCTATTTTCTGTAAATCGTTCTCGGCTCACTCTGTGCACTTGGATAAATAGTCATATCCGAAACCATTACATGTTTGGGAGCATTCACACAATAAGCGATAGCATCAGCAATATCTTCGGCTTTTAAAGCTTCATATCCGGCATAAACGGTTGCGGCTCTTTCGCTGTCACCTTTGAATCTTACCAGAGAGAAGTCTGTTTCCACGGCTCCCGGCTGAATATTGGTCACTTTGATTCCAAATTCGGTAAGTTCCAGGCGCATTCCTTCGGAAATTACATCAACTGCTTTTTTAGTTGCGCAATATACAGTTCCGTTAGCGTAGGTTTGCCTTGCTGCCACTGAACTAATGTTTACGATATGCCCTGAATTCCTCTCTTTCATAGAAGGGATGATCGTTTTGGAAATGTATAAAAGTCCTTTTACATTGCCATCGATCATAGAATCCCAATCATCTGTCTTTCCGGCAGAAAGAGGTTCCAAACCGTGTGCATTGCCTGCATTATTGATTAAAACGTCAATATTCTTCCATTCTTCAGGGAGAGAATTGATCGCTTTTTCAACTTCTTCAAGATTTCTTACATCAAATAATAAACTAAATACTTCGGTATATTGGGAAAGTTCAGATTTTAGTGATTCTAAAACTTCGTTTCTCCTTCCACAGATAATCATTCTGTTTCCCTGTCTGGCAAGAAGCTCTGCCGTAGATTTTCCTATTCCGGAAGTAGCTCCGGTGATGAGTATTGTTTTCATAAAATATATTTCTAATTTAACAATGTATCAGTCTAGCAGTGTAACAATAAATAGTATTCTGCATTTCTTGCATTGGTACACTGTTACATTATTACATTGTTATATTGTTCTCTTTTCTTTTCATTACATATCTGTAGATCCAGAATTCAACTAACGGGATGAGCATGAGCAATATCCAGATGATAAGAATTCCGTTGATAATTGTTTTAAACTGTGATTTCAGAACCATCAGAAATAAATTCTGAACCTTCTTGACAATAGAGGATTCCACATCTTTAGAATCCAGCATGATCAGCTGATTGGTCAATTTATCAAACTCGCTGTAAGAAATGCTTTCCGAGATATTCACGTGAGGAACCGCATTCAACATTCCGTACAAAACAAGGGTATGAATCCTGTCGCCGTATTTTTCAGCAAACAAAGAAGCCAGCCAGTTTTTAGGGCTGTCTACCACCTGATATTTCGTATCATAAGCTTTGGCGATATCAACGATCCGGATCTTTGTATTCTTATTGCTGTTGCTCAAATCTGCTACCACAGACTGCAACTTTCCGACAAACTGTTTTTTGGATTGTTCATCCTTAAAAGCATAATAAGTACCTGCATTGTAAGTTTGCTGTGAAATAGAGTAGCTATCCTTTTTAAGGGCTTCATATGCACCCCAAAACAGACCTAGTTTGAGAGAAAAGATAATGTTGATGATAAAAATTGCTGGGATATAAAGTTTTACTGCCCAGTTATAATAAGTATGTTCTCTTGAAAACACTTTATATTTTTTTAAAATCAAACTGTAAATTATGCTTATCACTATGCCTATTACAAAGCATAAGGACATATAAAAAATTATTTTAAGCGGATAATTTTTCAGGACGTAAACGACCACAGAGTATATGACTTCCCAATCTAAATTTTGCATCATCAGTTGGCATCTAAAGCTTCAAAAGCGTCGGTTATATGTTCAATAATCAAGTTCTTTCTTTCGTCAGGAAGAACAGAAATAATATCAAATCTTACTTCATTGCTCCTGTTAAATTCTTCAAGATAATGGTTGGCTGCCGAAACAATAGACCGTATTTTTGTTTTGGTAACTGCCTCGTGAGGAAGGATAAAAGCATCTGTAGAACGGGCTTTTACTTCAACAATGATGATCAGATTTTCTTTTTCGGCAATGATATCAATCTCCGCTTTTTGAAACCGGAAATTTCTGGTAACAACCTTATAGCCGTTCTTCTGCAGATATTCTGCGGCAAGGTCTTCTGCTATTTTACCGAAATCATTATGAATTGCCATTATTTAAAAGATAATTTATGGTGTGTTGATATCCATACTTCTTCATTTTTACAGTCCCAGTAAAAGCGTTTTGAAAACAAATCAAACTCGCTTTTTTCTGATGGCTTGAACAAGGTGTCATTCAGTTTATAAAAATCAATATTTTCAAGCTTCCCAATTGTAAAACCCATTCTGTTTTTGAGCTTATAGGTCTTAAAATCAGGATCGGTAGCATACTTTCTTCTTTCCCAAATCTTTCCTCTTTCATCATACTGAAAGAGGGTATATTCAGTATTACAGGGACATTTCTCTTTATATTCAAGCTTTAGTCCTTTGTCAAAGAATAGAAAATAAGACACTACACTAACTAAAAACAGAATATAAAGCGTGCTTTTCACAAGATCCGGTGTGATTTTTATGGGCTTAAAATTCTCAGTAAGCTTCATCCGGAATCATCCTTTTTTAAAATTCAATTTTAACTTTATCTTCAACCTTTATCGTAACATTTCCACCAATAATCAAAGGTCTGTTATCTTTAATGTGACCGTTTGGAAACCCAAAAACTATTGGGAAATTATATTTTGAAATTCTGTCTGAAATTAATTTATAAGCAAATTCATCAAAACTTTCTTCGTATTGTTTATTTTCCTTTTCATCGCCCATATTGGTCATTCCGCCAACGATTAGTCCTTTTATTTTAGTAAAAACTCCGGCTAATTCCAGGCTCATGATCATTCGATCAAGGGCATAGAAATTTTCCCCGATGTCTTCAATAAATAAAATCTTATCCTTAAAATCGAAAGAATATTTAGTTCCTAAAAGTGCATAGATCAGGGCTAAATTGCCTCCAACCAATTCACCTTCAATGGTCCCTGTTTTATTAAATTGATGAGATTTTAAAGCATATTTAAGACTTTTCCCTTTTAAAACATCAAATATCAGGTCATAGCTTTCATCCGTCACCCCAAAACTTGATGTTTTGATGGTTTGTCCGTGAATAGAGGCAAAACCTTTCTTTAGTAAATAGCTTTGTATAACGGTATTATCAGAGTATCCGATATACCATTTAGGGTTTTCTGCAAAGTTTTTCAGTTTTAAATGCTGAACCAGATGCTGACATCCGTAACCTCCTCTGGAAGCCCAAATTGCTGAAATCTCTTTTTCATTTAAAGCCCAGTTGATGTCTTTTAATCTTTCCTGTTCTGTTCCGGCATAATTGTATCCGTTTGAAAATTTAGTGTACAGATGTTCTCCCAAAACAGGTTCAAAACCTCTTTTTTTGATCATTTCTATACCCTTTTCAAGCTGAGATGGATCTACAGCTCCGGCAGGGGAGATAACAGCTATTTTAGCTCCTTTTTTAAGAGCTTTTGGAGAGATTATTTTTTTCATTCTGTTTTTTGGTACTTGATTTCTTTTTTCTCAGCTTCTTCTAAACGTCTGTCGAACTGATTGAATTTCTTAAAGCTCTGCAGAAATATAAAGAAACTGAACATAATAAGAATCCCGCCTACAATCCTTCTGATCTTGTTGGCGAGTTTCTGGGTAAGTTTATCGTGAAATTGTTTTGCTAAGAATATTTTGGCCAGGTCAATGCACAGATAGGTGCCAATGACTATACTCACATAGAGAATAAAACTGCTGGTATCGGGGTACTGGTTTCTTACGGAAATCACCGTAACCAGCCAGAAGAGAATCACTCCTACATTCAAAAGATTGAAGAAAAAACCATTGAAAAAGGTTTTAAAATAGTTTTGGCCAATGATCCTTTCTTCACCGGGCATATGCATTTTGGTTTTGGTCACCATCATGACGATCCCGTATACAAATATAAGAATAGAAGTAATCCTGTAAAATCCGGGATGTTTATCTATTAAAGTGACAATATCTGCACTTGCATAATAAGCAGCAACAATGCATAATATATCTGCCGTAATGACTCCGAGATCCAGTGCCAGGGCATGTCTTGGTCCTCTGGAAAAACTGGTTTCAATTAACAGGAAAAAAATAGGTCCTATAAAAACCAGGCTCAGCATAAATCCTAAAACAACGGCAGAAAGTACAAGTTCAAACATGCTCTAAATTTAAGAATAATAGTATTAAATATCCATTTTATCAAGCGCAAATTGTATTTCTGTAAAAGCGACGTCTAAATCTTTATCGCTTGTTCTCCAATTTACAAATGCAGCCCTGATTCCCGCTTTATTATTAAGCCTTGTAGGAGTCATAAAAATTTTCTCATTTTCATTAATGATATCTAATAATGTAGAACTTTTCTCGGGATTTTCTTTCAATGAAAAGCATACACAATTTAATCTTGTTTCTGACAATAACTGTAATGCTGGGTGATTTTCTACAAATACTGAAAATTTTTGAGCATTCTGTATATTATTTCTCACTATATTTTGATAGCCTTTTTTTCCATACGCTTTTAGGGTAAACCATACAGGTAAAGCTCTGAATCTCCTGGAATTCTCAGGCGTAAAATTACCATAGGAAAAATTATCTTCCGGGTTTCCTAAATAGGCTGCATTGGAGTTTTGAAAAACCTGCATCTGCAAACCGCTATGTTCTTTTCTAATAAAATAAACCGCATTTTCATATGGTACGTTCATCCATTTATGGCAATCTACTGCAATGCTGTCTGCATTTTCCCAACCCTCTAATAAGTGTTTGTATTCATCCAGAATATTAGCAAACCCACCGAAAGCAGCATCAATATGCCACCAGAAATTATATTTTTCTTTTAGGATACTGATAGATTTCATATCATCAAAATCAACCGTATTTACTGTTCCTCCACTGGTTGAAATAATGATTTGCTTGGCCTTATAAAATTCTAGTTTTTGTTCTAAGTCTTCAACATCAAGCGCCTCTCTTGTTTCATCTTTTTTCTTAACAAAAACAATATTATTACTCCCTATACCTAACATGCTTAGGCATTTAACAACTGAAGAATGGGGTTCTGCAGAAAGTATGACAAAATCATCAGAAGAAACACCTTCTAATGCATAGTTTTTATTTATTTGATGCCCTGCCCATTGTCTGGCTGTAGCAAGGCATGTAAAGTTTGACATAGTAGCACCTGTCACAAAGCCTCCTGCGAAAGAATCCGGCAGGCTAAAGAAATCCAGCAACATCTTTACAGTTTCTACTTCCAAAAGGGCAGAAATATCTCCTCCCTGATTAATTCTCTGTGTATTTTGATCATAAATAGTTGCCAAAAAATCTCCAATTAATGCTGCTGGCGTTGCCCCTCCGGTAACAAAACCCCAATATTTAGGTCCGCTGGAACCAGAAATAATTGGTTTTACTGCTTGTTGGAAATATTCTAAAACTTTTTTTGATCCCCATCCTTCGTAAGAAAGATTTTGATGTTCCAGTTTTACATTTGGCTGGGTAGATATTTCATCCAGAGAATTAAAAAAATGGACAATTTCTGAAAATGTTTTCTCTAAAATTTCTGAAAATTCTTCCTTATCTATTTCAAGTACTCCTTTCATAAGCTCTGTATGAAATTAATCAACAATCTTAAAGTCCAACTGTTTCTGAATAAGATTAGCTTTTACTACTTTGATCTGGACCTGATCACCTAACTGATGTCTTTTTCCGGTTTTATGACCATAAACTGCATGGGTCTTGGCATCGTAAGAATAGGAATCATCCACAAGATCTCTTAATTTGATCAGGCCTTCAGCACCGTTTTCAGGTATTTCTACCCAGAAACCGAATTCTGCAACGCCTGAAATCACTCCTGTAAATGTTTCTCCAAGATGTTTTTCCATAAATTTCACCTGCATGAACTTGATAGAATCTCTTTCTGCATCAGCAGCAAGCCTTTCCATAGCACTACAGTGTTTTGCCTTGTCTTCAAGCTCCTGCTTACTCGGAGATTTACCTCCATCAAGATAATGCTGTAAAAGACGGTGGGCAAGAAGGTCAGGATAACGACGGATAGGAGAGGTGAAGTGGCTGTAATATTCGAAACCTAAACCGTAGTGTCCGATAGGTTCTGTAGAATATACCGCTTTGCTCATACTTCTCATGGCCAACGTTTCGATCATATTTTCTTCTCCTTTTCCTTTGACATCAAAAAGTAGCTTGTTCAATGATTCTGCTACTTTTTTAGTGTTGTCAAGGTTCATTTTATATCCGAAAGTAGAAACAAAATCTCTCAATGCTTCCAGTTTCGCAGGATTCGGATCATCGTGAACCCTGTAAATAAAGGTATTGTTACTTACCGTTCCTTTATTGGTTAATGATACAAATTCGGATACTTTTTTATTGGCTAAAAGCATGAATTCTTCGATCAGGTGATTGGAATCCTTGCTTATTTTAAAGTATACTCCGATTGGCGAGTTATTTTCATCCAGATTGAATCGTACTTCACTTCTGTCGAAAGTAATCGCTCCATTTCTGACACGCTCATCACGCATGATCTTCGCAAGTCTATCCAAAGTATTGATTTCTTCTGCAAGATCTCCCTGGCCCGTTTCAATACGTTCCTGAGCTTCTTCATACGTAAATCTTCGGTCTGAATGAATCACAGTTCTTCCAAACCATTGTTTCTGAATTTCTGCTTTGTCATTCAGTTCAAAAACGGCTGAAAAAGTATATTTATCTTCGTTCGGGCGGAGTGAACATACATCATTACTTAAAACTTCGGGAAGCATTGGAACGACGCGGTCTACAAGGTATACCGAGGTTGCTCTTTTGTATGCTTCGTCATCCAGCATAGTTCCCGGAACTACATAATGAGAAACGTCTGCAATATGTACCCCGATTTCCCAGTTTCCGTTTTCTAATTTTCTTATGGAAAGTGCATCATCAAAATCTTTTGCATCTTTAGGGTCGATGGTGAATGTACAGATATCGCGCATATCCCAACGTTTTGCAGCTTCTTCGTCAGTGATTCTTCTGTCAATTTTATCAGCATCGAGCTCAACTTCCTGCGGGAATTCATACGGAAGACCATATTCTGCAAGGATAGAGTGGATCTCAGTTTCATGTTCACCCGGAGCTCCCAATACCTGGATGATTTCTCCCTGAGGGTTTTTATCTCCCGGTCTCCATTCTGTCATTTTAACGACTACTTTATCGCCGTTTTCGGCTCCCCCGAAGTTTGTTTTCGTAATAAAAATATCGGTATTGATCGATTTTTTATCACACACTACAAATCCAAAGTCTTTGTGAGCAACCAGCTGGAATGTTCCTACAAATTCAGTTCTGTTTCTTTCAAGAACTTCCAGTACCGAACCTTCCAGTTTCTTCCCTTTAAAATGATAGGTGATGATTAAAACCTTATCCCCCTGAAGCGCATCTTTCACATTTTTGGAGTGGATAAAGACATCATCTTCCACACCTTCTACTTTTACGTAGGCATTACCGGATTGGTTAAAATCAATGACTCCGGTTAATGTTCCTGCAATCTTCAGATTAACGATAAATTTTCCTTTCTCCACTTCTTTGATCTTCTCAGAACCCTGAAGTTTATGCAGAGCCTGGATCACCAGTTCTCTCTGACGTGGATTTTTATAATCTATTCCGTCTGCGAGCTGCTTATAATTATAGATTTTGGACGAATTGGTATTCATGAAACGCAGGATCAATCTTCCGATTTCCATGAGTTTCTGTTCGTTTTTATGGCTTATATATTTACCTTTTCTTGGCATTTTTTAATGTTGTTTAATTGTTATTAATTGTAATAATCTAACAGCGATATTTCTATAATTCCGGAATCGTTATATTCAAAAAGAATTCTTTTTTATCCGGTGAGATCCTATTTTTTGTACTATCTAATTTGTTTCTCATCATATCACTGCCAGGAAGTGTCATTACACCTTTCACTTCCTTATTTTCTATAGAGTCTCTAGTATTTGTAAATTTCGTTTCTGCTTTTCCTTATCTTTTATTTCCCGTACAAGGAAACTACTTATTATAAAAGTGAATGATGCAGATGCTTAATCTTGATTCAATTTACCTTTTCTTTGTTATTCAACTGCATCAATTTTCCTTCCAATTTACTTATAATGGAGACTTTAGTTTGTATAAAAATACTACAAATATGGAGAAGAGGGGAGAAAAACCTTTGATTAGTATCTTTTAAACAGATCAGGTTTTGTATGGAAATAATAGACTGGTACTTTCTATTAGTTGCTGCAAATGTACAAAATAAAAAATAAATAAGGCCTGCAATTTGATTTACAGGCCTTTATATATTTAGCAAACAGCAATTTTATCAACTCTGTTTTGGTGTCTTCCTCCTTCAAAGTCTGTGGAAAGAAACTTCTCTGCAATTTCTATAGCCACTTCCTTAGATATAAATCTTGCAGGCACAGAGATCATATTCGCATCGTTATGCTGTCTCGCGAGCACTGCAATCTCCGGCATCCAGCAAAGAGCACATCTGATCTTCTGATGTTTGTTCGCTGTGATTTGTACTCCATTTCCGCTTCCACAGATCAAAATTCCCAATTCATTTTCCCCGTTTTCAACAGAGGTAGCAGCAGGATGCACAAAGTCCGGATAATCCACACTGTTTGTGGAGAACGTTCCAAAATCCTGAACATCAAACTTTTCTGACAGATAGTTCTTAACAATCTCCTTATACTCATAGCCTGCATGGTCTGCAGCAATAGCTATTTTTCTTTTCATAATACTTGTATTAAGTCTTTTTAGATTTTATTTCATGACAAAGGTAAGAATAATAACAAAGTCTGTTAGTTAATCGGGAGTAATTTGTGAAAAGGTACGTGAATAAGTGTGGAAAACTTTTTCCAACTTTCTATTTTTAAAGAAGAATTTATTTCGTAATGGGAAATGTATTCGGAAATTTTAGTCACAACTTTCAAATTGTTTTCTTCACTTAATCCGAACTTTTTCCATAATTTAATTACTAAGAATGGTTTTGTTGGGAAGTTATTCACATCTGTTGATAAGTCCGTGAAAAAGCAGATTTACAATCTATTACAATGTGAATTAAATATGAATTGAATAAAAATTATTTGTTACCAATTTTTTTGATAAAACTTATCCCCGAAACTAACAATACTCAACAACAACTACATTATTCTTTTCTTTAAAGAGAAAAAAATTGTTGATTAGTGGGTGATTGGGTTGAGGGAAAGTTTCGGAAAAGTTTTAATTCAATGGATCTGTTGAAAAAGTTTAAAAGCTTACATTTGTGAAACGAAAATTCAACGATATTTATGAAAACAATCAATGATTTCAATTTTAAAGACAAGAAGGCTCTGGTAAGAGTGGACTTTAATGTTCCGCAGGATGATCAGCTAAAAGTGACCGATAATACGAGAATCACAGCTGTGAAGCCCACAGTTGAAAAAATTCTTAATGACGGAGGTTCTGTAATCTTAATGACGCATCTTGGAAGACCAAAAGGTGAAGTGAAAGATGAATTCTCTCTTAAGCATATCGTAGATGAAGTTTCCAGCGTTCTTGGACAGGAAGTGAAGTTTGTGGATGAATGTATCGGAGAAAAGGCTGAAAAGGCTGCTGCTGAGCTTCAACCTGGACAGATCCTATTGTTGGAAAACCTTCGTTTCCACAATGAAGAAGAAAAAGGAAATGCAGGTTTTGCCGAACAACTTTCAAAACTTGGTGATGCTTTCGTTAATGATGCATTCGGGACAGCTCACAGAGCACACGCTTCGACAGCTGTAATTGCTCAATATTTCGAATCAACTAAATATTTCGGTTTATTAATGGCTAAAGAGCTTCAGGCGATCGATAAAGTATTGAGAAAAGGGGAAAGACCTGTAACGGCAATACTAGGTGGTTCTAAGGTTTCAACTAAAATTACCATTATAGAAAATATACTTCCTGCCATAGATAATCTGATTATCGGTGGTGGTATGGCTTTTACTTTTATTAAAGCTTTGGGAGGTAAAATAGGGAACTCATTGGTAGAGGAGGACAAGCTTCCTTTGGCACTTGAAATTTTAGGTAAAGCGAAAGAGCACCAGGTAAAAGTATACCTTCCTTCGGATGTCATTATTGCTGAAGCTTTCAATAACGATGCTGAAAGAAAAGAGTCTGATATTTATGAAATCCCTGAAGGATGGATGGGGCTTGATGCCGGTCACAAATCGAGAGATCAGTTCAATGATGTATTGCTAAATTCCAGAACAATTCTTTGGAATGGTCCGATCGGAGTTTTTGAAATGTCAAACTTTGCAGGTGGAACTGTTGCTCTTGGTGACAGTATTGCTGAGTCTACAAAATTTGGAGCATTCTCTCTTGTAGGTGGAGGTGACAGTGTTGCTTTTGTAAAGCAGTTCGGTTACGGAGAAAAAGTAAGTTATGTTTCAACAGGGGGAGGAGCAATGCTTGAAAGTCTGGAAGGTTTGGAACTTCCGGGAGTTGCTGCTATCAATAAATAGAATTTTATTTTATATATAGGAGACCGTCATGAGTGACGGTCTTTTTTATTTTTGGAATATTTTTTTCAATTTCTGTTTTTTGGTTTTATTTTTTAATTTAGAGTGAATCTATTGTGATTTTTGAAAATCACTGTTAAATTTTCTATTTTGTTAAAAAGATGTGGATATCTGCGATTTTAGTGAAAATTTATTTTTTCATGTGGTAAGCTTTTTATGTTCAATCTATTTTTTTTTGAACCTGATTTTTATGGTTCGGATTTTTTTTGAAAATTGAAATTGTCAATTTGGTGATTTTATTTTTCAGCAGTATCGAACTGACTATAAATTAGTACGCTCTCCGATTTTTATTATTAATTTTTGAAAGGATGGAGTAGGAGAGTTGTATTTTTTACATTTCTCAATTTTCCAATTTTATAGAAATCCAAAAAAGAAACCCGGAAAATTCTCCAGGTTTTTGTTTTTTTAGTCAAAATTGATGAAAACTGACCTTCAGAAACGGCTTAAAAATCGATTTTCTATCTTTTTTCGATAATGTATATCAAACTTGAAAATTCGTTTGAAAAAAGCGCCTTTACGTTAGAAATCGTTCCGTAGATGACTGCTTTTAGCCAAAAAAGAGGTGATTTTTTGTATTTTTCGCTCAACATAGAGATGTAAAACGAGTCAAGGACCAAAGGTTTGATTTTTCTCATTTTCCAGTCCGGCTTTTTGGAAATTAAATTTTCCATACCATTTTTAGAGAAATGATAAATATGTCTCGGTACATCGTAAGCTGCCCAATATTCTTTGTAATGTTTTGCATCATAAGAAGTAGGATTGGGAACCGCTATGATTAAGAGTCCCTTGTCTTTTAATTTCCCGTGAAATATATTAAGCATTTCATCCTGATTTTCTACATGCTCGAAAACGTGCCATAAGGTAATGGCATCTAAACTATGATCCGGAATAGTTTGGATGTTATCCAGTACAGTTGCTTTTGAGATTTTACTGAGTGCTGCTTTTCTTGCATCAGCATCAGGTTCAAAACCGAAGGTTTTAAAATCTTCTTCAATATACTTCACAAATTCTCCCGCACCGCATCCGTAATCAAGAACTTTTGCTCCTTTTTTTATTCTGTCTGTGAGGATATTTTTTTTGTATTGCAGATTAAAAGACTGCAGGAATTTGTACAGCTTTTCTTTGAAACTTCCGGAATCCTGGTGGTGGGAAATATAATCTTCGCTTTCATAATATTTGGAAATATTAGATGGAATAGGGGAGGTCTTGAAAACCCCCTTTGTTTCTGTTTCCTTTATTTCAAATATTTCCTGTGAAAGAAAATGATCCTTTATTCTCATTGAATTGATATCTTGATATTTTAAAATTAAAGTATTTATGGATTAAATATAACGCTCATAAATACCTTAATTTTTGCTTTTAATTTATAAATGTTTCACGTGAAACATTTTTGCTTTAACGTCCTAAATAGACTAGTAAAACGTTTATATCGGCCGGGGAAACACCACTGATCCTGCCTGCCTGTGCAATAGTTTTAGGTCTTACATTGGACATTTTCTGTTTTGCTTCTAAAGAAAGGCTGGAAATGCTTTTATAATCAAAATCTTCAGGAATTTTTATGTTTTCCAAACGATTTAGCTTAGCTACATTCTCTTTTTCCTTTTCAATATATCCTTTATATTTAATATTGATCTCTGCCTGTTCTCTTACTTCATCATCATATTGAGAAGTGAATTCTTTGATTACGTCTATGGCATCAAGCTTTTCCAGTGTAATATTAGGTCTTGTAAGGAATTGTGAAGCTCTGTAAGCCTGATCTACAGGATTACTATCGATGGTTTCCAAAATAGGATTGATAATACCGGGCTTTAAAGAGGTTTCTCTTAAAAACGACTCAAGTTCCTGACTCTTAGACACTTTGGTTTCTACTTTTCTTAATCTGTCTTCTTTTGCCAGACCTAAATGGTATGCTTTTTTAGTTAATCTGATATCTGCATTATCCTGTCTCAATAGAAGTCTGTATTCTGCACGGGAAGTAAACATTCTGTAAGGTTCTTCGGTTCCTTTTGTAATCAGGTCATCGATTAATACGCCAATATAAGCTTCATCTCTGTTTAGGATGAAATCTTCTTTATCGTGTACTTTATTGTGAGCGTTGATTCCCGCCATTAAACCTTGTCCTGCTGCTTCCTCATATCCTGTAGTTCCATTGATCTGTCCTGCAAAATATAAATTGTCAATCAGCTTTGTTTCTAAAGTATGCTTTAATTGGGTAGGAGGGAAGTAGTCATATTCAATAGCGTATCCTGGACGGAACACTTTTACATTCTCAAAACCTGGAATATGTTTCATCGCTTTGATCTGTACATCTTCAGGAAGAGAAGAGCTGAATCCGTTTACATAGATCTCAACGGTTCTCCATCCTTCTGGTTCTACGAAAAGCTGATGTCTTGTTCTTTCTGCAAAACGGTTGATCTTATCTTCTATGCTTGGACAATATCTTGGACCTAAACTCTGGATCGTTCCATTGAACATTGGGCTTCTGTCGAAACCTTCGCGTAAAATATCATGGACCGTTTCATTAGTATAAACGATATGGCAGCTAAGCTGTTTTGTTAATTTAGGAGTATCTGTATAACTGAACTTTTGAGGATTTTTATCTCCTTTCTGTTCTTCCATTTTAGAATAATCAAGACTTCTTCCGTCTACTCGGGGAGGAGTTCCTGTTTTCATTCTTCCGGCTTCAAAACCTAAACTTACCAATTGTTCGGTAATTCCGAATGCTCTTGGTTCGCCCATTCTTCCTCCGCCTAATTGTTTATCTCCAACATGAATTAGTCCGTTAAGAAATGTTCCGTTGGTTAAAACAACCGATTTACTTTTTATCTCAATTCCTAAAGAAGTAACAACTCCGGTTACTTTATTATTTTCTACAATAAGCTGTTTTACCATATCCTGAAAGAAATCAAGATTGGGTGTATTTTCTAATGCCATTCTCCACTCTTCAGCAAAAAGCATTCTGTCATTTTGTGTTCTTGGAGACCACATCGCGGGGCCTTTTGAAAGGTTCAGCATTTTGAACTGAATCGCTGATTTATCGGCTATAATTCCGGAGTATCCTCCCATAGCATCTATCTCTCTTACGATCTGTCCTTTTGCGATTCCTCCCATTGCAGGGTTGCAGCTCATCTGTCCGATGGTCTGCATATTCATTGTAACAAGTAAGGTCTTTGAACCCAGGTTGGCGGCTGCTGCTGCTGCTTCGCAACCTGCGTGTCCGGCACCTACTACGATTACGTCATATGTATCTGAAATCATTTTTATATTGCTTATTTAAAGCCTTTAATTTTAATATTTTCTATGAATGTTTCACGTGAAACATTTTTAGAGAATGCACTCTAGGTGGGTTTTAATTGTATCTAGCTTATAGCACTTTACGGATTAGCCTTTAAGTGATTCTTTAATTTATTCAGGATTTAAATCTCTGAATTTTGCCAGATAGAAATCTTCCATTCTCCTCATTTCTTTCTCTTCTTCTTCGGTCTTATCCTTGTATCCTGCGAGGTGAAGAATGCCATGAGCCAAGACCCTTTTTAGTTCTTCTTCATAGTTTCTGGATAGAGTAGAAGCATTGTCCGAAATCCGCTGCAAAGATACGAAAATCTCTCCGCTTATTGTTTTACCTTTTACATAATCGAAAGTGATGATATCGGTATAATAATCATGCTGCAGATAATCCTGATTGATCTTAAGCAGATATTCGTCATCGCAGAAAATATAATTGATTTCGCCTAGTTTTTTTCCTTCTGAAAGTATAATATCCTTCAGCCATTTTTGATAATCTGTACTGACAGATTCCTGTAAGTTTTCGTAAAAGAATTGTATCATTGTATTAAAACCAGTGTCCTAAAATAACACTGAATATGCCTTTTTGATTGTTTTTAAGTGAGTGGCTAAAATTGATTTTAATCTGCCCGAAAGGAGATTTATAGCCGGCGGTAAGCCCTACTGAGCTATAGTTTACTTTAACAGTTTCTTCGAAATTGATATCATCCGAAAGATTGGCAAAGCTAAAATTCCCGCTTAAGAAATAGCTTTTATTAAATTTAAATTGAATGTCATTGGAAACCAGAACCACATTATTGGCGTTGAGTTGTGCAAAATAGAAGCCTCCAAAGCTTTTAAAATTGATCAGATTCTGTTCAAAGATCCCACCGAGTCTGTACTGGTAGAACTCCGGAAGATTATCACCAATGGTAACTCCTCCATAAAGATTAAGACGGTAAGAGAACTGTTTGGAAAGAGGAATATTAATCCTGATATCTGCCTTAACCTGTATAATTCTTTTTTCTACCTCAGACTTCAATAGATCGATTACTTTACCTTCAGCGGCAATATAAATCCCTCTGGAAGGGAAGTCTTTATCGTTCTGGGTATCACTTTTTAAGAATACATAAGGGTTTAAGAAACGCATGTATCTTTCATGCTGTCCATTTATTTCAGCGCCAAAATAATCGTGACTAATCCCTCCGCCTATGGCGAATTTATCCTTCCACACAGACTGTATATAGGCTTCATTCCTGAACCATTCCCACTTATCTACCACATTATTATCTATGTTTTTCAGGTCAAAGCTCATTCCTGAAGAGTAGATACCGAAACCTGGGATATATCCGTTATCAATAAAATAATTCAGATAATATCTGGGCTGATCTCCCACGATAACATCCAGTGAAAGATTTGAATTTTTGAATAAGAGACGTTTTCCCGAATAATTCAGAAGAAGTCCGGTTTTAAATACTTCATCATAATGCAATCCGACTTTCAAAAAGTGACGGGCTTCATCCTCTGTAACATAGAGCTTAAGATAATTGGCATCATTTTCCGGAATGATATCATAGTTGATAAACCTGTAATTATTGGTGGCAACAAGCTTATCTATTTTCTTGTTGATGCTGCCATACGTCTGCATAGAAGGGAGGCGGAGGCCCATTTTCCCCAAAACGTAGTTTTTACCATATATTTTGCCTCCATCCAATGAAATGCTGTCAATCTTATATACATTGGAATATATTGGATTTACGCGCTCTCTAAGGCGGTCAAACGACCGTTTAGGAAGCTGATCCAGTATCTTGGTATACTTCATGCCTTCCACATAGCCACTGTCAAGAATTTTCTTCTTATCATCATAGCTTGTCGCAGTCATTCCCTTAAGATTAGGTTTGATATTGATATCGGTATATTTATACTGTTTTCTGGTATCTCTTTTAATTCCGAAATCAATGACCTGATTTAGAATTGATATAATATTGCTTAAATCCTCTCTTGTCGATAAATCCTGGTTAAGGTCCACACCGATCACGATATCGATTCCTTTGTCCTTTAATGGTTTTGATGGATAGTTAACCGTCATTGCTCCATCAATATAAATGCTGTCTCCAATTTTTACCGGATCCATAAGAGAAGGGAAGGCAGAGCTGGCCATAATGGACTGTACAAGATCTCCCTTTTCGAAGATTTCCATATTTCCGCTTTCCAGATTGGTGGCGACACACATAAAAGGAATAGGCAGCTTGGAGAAATCATCAATATTGGAAACATTTTTGAAAAGTTCTTTGAGAAGGTAGACATTTCGCTGTCCTGAACTTATAGAGGAGGGTAGGGATATTTTGCCGTTTTTTAAGGGAATGGATAAAAGATATTTATCTACGGCTTTGTTAAAGAAAGAAGTTTCCTGTCTGGATTTCGGATCCATGATCAAAGAATAGAAATCTGTATCCATTACGATCTTTTCTATCTCTTTTCCGGAATATCCCGAAGCGTACAAACCACCCACAATGGCACCCATACTGGTTCCGGAAATATAATCTACTTTTACCCCCAATGAATCTAATACTTTCAGCACTCCTACATGGGAAAAACCTTTAGCTCCGCCACCGGCAAGGGAAAGGCCTATTCTGGGATTTTTGGGTATGACCAGATCCTTTTTCACTTGTGAATGGATCATCAGGAGTTGAAATACGAAGAGAAGGATCAGGAGTTTTCTCATAATTAATCTTTTATATAAATCCGTTTCACCCGGGGCGAAATGGACGTTAACACTTCATAGGTTATGGTTTTGCAGTAGCCTGCGAATTCTTTTAAACTTGGTTTTGCATTAAAAATGGTGACCGTATCACCTTCCTTTATGTTGGGGATTTGATCTACGTTGATCATCATCATATCCATACAAATGTTTCCTACAATGGGAGTCAGCGTTTTGTTTACCCCCACATTTCCAACCTGGTTACCAATAAGTCTTGGGATTCCGTCTGCATAGCCAACAGGGATGGTAGCAATCCTGGCGGCATGGTCCGGCTTATATTTTCTACTGTAGCCTACAGATTCTCCGGTATCAACAGTTGATATCTGTGAAATTACGGTTTTAAAACTTACCACAGACTGAAGTTGTTTCTGTATTTCACCACATGGTGATTCTCCAATCATTCCGATCCCGATTCTTACCATATCATACTGATGAGCCGTATAACTTGTTATTCCGGAAGAATTAAGGATATGTCGGAGAGGAGTATAGCCCAGCTTCTCGATCAGATAATTGGAATTCTTTTCAAAAACTTCGAACTGTCTTAATGTAAATTCCCTTTCCTCAGGCATGTCAGAAGAAGATAAATGGCTAAACATACTCTGAACCTTCATATTTTTGTGGCTTAAAGTTTCACTTAGCTGATCCAATTCAAAATCTTTAAAACCAAGACGGTGCATTCCCGTCTCCAGCTTGATGTGAATAGGATACTTTTTATCGTATCCGGATTTCTGAACTGCTTCATAGAACAACTCCAGAACCCTGAAACTGTAAATTTCAGGTTCAAGATTATACTCAATAATAGCCTCGTAGCTGTGTTGTTCAGGATTCATGACTATAATAGGCGTGGTAATCCCTTTTTTACGGAGCTCTATACCTTCATCGGCATAAGCAACACCCAGATAATCAATGTGATGATGCTGTAGGAATTCAGAGATTTCATAACTACCCAATCCGTAAGCATTCGCTTTAACCATGGCCATCATTTTTATTCCCGGTTTCAATAGGGACTTGTGATAGTTGATATTGTGAAGAATGGCATTGAGATTGATCTCCAGAACGGTATCGTGCTTTCTGAGTTCAAGAATATCTTTTAGTTTTTCGATCTCAAATTTTCTCGCTCCTTTCAGCAGGATAATCTGGTTTTCAATTTCCGTAAGATGTTTACTGTCAATTAATTCTTTAGTATCTACGAAAGTAAAAGTTTTAGATTTAAATAAATTACTGAATTTTGAAATTTCATCGCCAACAAGAAATACAGAATCAAAATTCTGGTCATTCACAAGCTCGGAAACTTCTTCATAGAGTTCTTTAGAATTAGAATTAACCCCTACAATATCCGTTAAAACCAACGACTTTTTAGATTTTTTATATTCATTCAGAAACTGAAGTGCGGTTTTCAGAGAATCCAGATCCAGATTAAAAGAATCATTGATAACAATATTATTTTTAATTCCTTCAATCGCTTCCAGACGCATTTCCACAGCCTTTAAAGAATTGATTTTTTCAACAATCTTTTGATTATCGATATTCAGTTCCTTTAAAACCGTGACCAAAGCCAAAGCATTGGTCAGTGTAGCTTCATCCCTCTGGTGAACAGGGAAGCAGATCTCTTCATCAAAATAAACAACCGTAATCTTCTCATCTTTAGAAATATTTTCTTTGATGAAAACCTGGTTGTTCTTTTTAAATCCGTAAGAAATTAATCTTTTGCTTGAATATAATTCGTGTATCTTTTTGTCAACCAATTCGTTGTCGCCATTGTAAATAATGACTTCAGAATCTTTGAAAAGTATGATTTTTTCATCAATCAATTCTTCTTCGGATTCAAAATTGGCGGCATGGGCATTTCCAATATGAGTGAGCAGTCCGATCTGGGGATGAAAAATATTTTCCAGTTTTTCCATCTCATGAGGCTTTGAGATTCCTACTTCAAAAATTCCAAGTTCCTGTGAACTGTTAATTTGGAGCAGAGAAAGTGGAAGACCAATCTGGGAATTGAAACTTTTCGGACTTTTTACGGTCGGAAATTCATTCCACAGACACTGATAAAGCCATTCTTTTAAAATGGTTTTCCCGTTGCTTCCGGTAATTCCTATAGATTTAAGATGAGCATTTTCGAAATGATATTTTGCCAGTTTCTGAAGAAAATCCACCGAATTGTCAACTATGATCCACGTTACATGTTCAAACTGCGGATACTGATGTTCAGAAATAATGATATCAATACCACGATCAACTGCAGATTCAATGAATTTTTCACCGGAATTTTTATGCGTATTGATCGCTACAAATGCCGTATTTTTCGTTGAATAAATAATTCTGCTGTCAAACGCTATATTTTTGACCACTAGTTCTTTGTCTCCAATGATCTGTGCATTGGTGATCTCTGCAATTTGTTGTACTGTATAGTTCATTGGTGCCCCCTTCTGCTTTATTTTGAGCTCATAACGGTAAACTTTTGAGGAAAGAGAGATATGATGTTTTTAAACCATATTCCTTTTCAAAGTTTTGTCATTTACCTTTACAAGTTAATTTATTTTTTTGAACAATGGTAAAGGCGTAAAATAATTAATAACAGATACCTTCTTAGGGTGTAAGCATCTTATCGAAGATAAAATTGAGCCCTGCCTGCGGAAAATGGTGATTTTCTGGGGTCTTAAAATGGTCGTGTATTAGAAATAACTCTGCGCCTTTGCTATTATCAACCGCGATTCAGCGGTTTTATTATATTTTCTTTTTTAAAAGTACTTCGTCAATAAAAACACGTCGGCTTACTGCTTCATAACTTTCTGTTTCACCAAGCTCTACGAGATCATTTCCCTGGGAAGTTCTCATGGAATAGTTGGCTAGATTACCCGTTCTCTTGCAAATAGCATGCACTTTTGTCACATACTCTGCGGTAGCCATTAAATTAGGCATCGGTCCGAACGGACGTCCCAGGAAATCCATATCAAGCCCTGCCACCACTACTCTCGTACCGCTGTTGGCAAGCTGATTAGCGATATCAACAATGCTTTCATCAAAGAACTGCGCCTCATCTATTCCCACCACGTCACAGTTAGAAGCCAGCAAAAGAATTTCATTGGGATTATCTACTGCTGTACTGCGTATTTTATTCTGATTATGAGAAACTACGTCCTCTTCAGAATATCGTGTATCCAGTCTCGGTTTAAAAATTTCCACGTTCTGTCCCGCCATTTCTGCTCTTCGCAATCTTCGGATCAGCTCCTCGGTTTTCCCCGAAAACATAGAGCCACAAATAACTTCCATCCAACCACTTTGTTTGGAATGATTAATTGTATTTTCTAAAAACATTTGTTAAATTAGCCGTATATTTTTAAGATCAAAAGTAAGCAATTTTAATAAGATTCTTATTATGCAAAACATCCAAGATTTAAAGGAAAAAATTTTTTTTGAATCCAAGAATATCATTGATATCCTGGATAAAATAAACAATGTAGACGAATTACTTTCCAAGCAGGATCTTGTAGATGAGCTTGCGAACAGGATTTCTTTTTTACGGCTGCTGGAAAAAAATATCGAGTATTTTATTACAGATCATTCACAGCAAAACGCCCAGAGCCAGTATGTTTCATTGAATTTAGACGAAGGTCATGAATCTAATCATGATGTGACGGAAGAAGAAGCGATCTTCAACAATGAGTTTAATGAAATTGATGAAAACGAAGGTGAAAATTATACTAATTCATCAAATGATGAAGAGGAAAAATTTAACCATCAGCTCGATGAGATCGTAGAAAATGAATTCCACGAGAATATGGCCAGTTTTGCAGAAGAAAATGACGGACATGACTCAACGGAAGGCGTTCAGGATAAAGATTCTCACGGTACAGTTGCAGAAGAGGAAGATGTTTTTAATAGCCAGCTGAACGAAATAGAAGAAAATGAACCATTCAATACCGACGAAAAAGTATTGAGTTTCGTAGATGAAGAAAGAATTCTTGCTGATGCTGAACCGGATAATGATGAAGATCTGAATGAAGATTTATTCACCACTGAAACTACGGAAGAAGAAGTAGTTTTTAATAATCAGCTTAATGAAATTGATGAAAATGAAGACGAGGTTTCACATGAAATAATTGATTTAAGTGATCTTGAAAAAGAAGAATCAGATCATCATAAGCTATCAGATAAATCCAATGAACCGACAGAAAGAATTCCAAGTATTTTTGATACTGAAATGTTGGAAGATGAAATACTGATCGAGGAAAATGAAGAGCAGTTTGCTACATCCCATGTCATGATGGAACAAGGAGAAATGCTTACAGAAACTTCCAATGTAGAAAGTATTCTGAGCGAAATAAAAAATGATTTTCCTTTAGAAGAAAAGGAAGAAACCATTCTTGCGGAAGTATATGACAGAAGAAAAATTGTCGACATAGACAAACCTTTTCACGAAACAGAAAAACCTGCTTCTGATGAAAGCTTCGAAGATCTCGATGCTTATCAGCAGGAGAAAAAAATAAAACTGGCCAATATCAAAGGATTGAAGGCTGTACAGACTCTTTTTGATGACGATCCTCTGGAAAGAGAGATACCCAAGCAGAAACCCGTATCTGAAACAAAAGAAGATCAGGGAGGCATCCTGAAAACAAACATTCCTACCAACTTTATGGAGGCAGATAAGGTAAAACCTGAATTCAGACTGGATCTGAATGACAGAATTGCTTTTTCAAAAATGCTCTTCAACGGAAGTCAGTTGGATCTGAACGAAACGGTGTCCCATCTTAACGGATTCAGGAATCTGGAAGAAGCAAAAGAGTATCTTAGCGATCTTTATTACGAGAGAAAGTGGAGTAAAGTAGATGAATATGCCCAGAGACTCTGGATATTGGTAGAAAATAAATTCTTATAATTTTGAGCGGAATCTTATATTTTGTTCCCACACCCGTTGGGAACCTGGAAGATATGACCTTCAGGGCTATAAAAGTCCTTAAAGAAGTTGATTATATTTTATGTGAAGACACAAGGACATCAGGAATACTTTTAAAGCATTACGAGATTTCCAAACCTTTAAAATCCTATCATCTTCATAACGAACATCAGGCCACCGAAAAGGTAATTGGTGATCTTAAAAGCGGGCAGAACATTGCTATCATTACCGATGCAGGAACCCCCGGAATATCAGATCCTGGCTATCTGTTGGCGAGAGCAGGCTCAGAGAATGATATCGAAATGATATGTCTTCCCGGAGCTACAGCCCTGATTCCGGCCCTTGTGGTTTCCGGACTTCCGAATAACGAATTTCTGTTTGCAGGATTTCTGCCACAGAAAAAAGGAAGACAAACCAAGCTTAAGCAACTGGCTGAAGAGAAAAAAACCATTGTTTTATACGAAAGCCCACATAAGATCAATACAACCCTGGAGCAGATCAGAGAATTCTTCGGAGAAGAAACAAAAGCCAGTCTGAGCAGGGAAATTTCTAAAAAGTTTGAAGAAACCAAACGCGGAACAATCAATGAATTAATTGAATTTTCCAAAAGCAAAACTTTAAAAGGAGAGATCGTTCTTATTGTCAATAATTCTATCTAAATTCATTGAAAAACTTAGTTTTCGCACTGTGTTCGTCAGTGTGTATGGCCCAGACCAATCAGTATAAAAAAATTCTTTTATCAAAAAAGACCGGAAAAGAAGTGAATTCCTATTCAGGAGGATATGGAACCGTCTATGATGCAAAAACAAAGACCAGAAGTATCGTAGATTCATTGGGAAATATAACTTTTGAGTCGCCATACAGTATTTCACATATCTTTAAAAACAGGTTTATTCTTACTGAAGAAGCCAATTATAAGACCAAATCTGCCGTCATCGACGAGAAAGGAAACCAGCTGCTTCCTCTCGATAACCAGAGTTTTAATACACCCTGGCTCAGCGACAAACGGATTATTTCTTCAAAAGAAGGGAAAGACGCCGTTTATGATTATAACGGAAAGCAGATCATCCCTTATTCGGACAGGATTCAGTTTGCTGGGGAAGACCGCTTCTTTATCATGAAAGATAAAAAGTGGTTTTTATATGATCTTGACGGAAAACAAATCAGTGATCGTACATTTAAAGAGGATTATCACTTCGAAAATGGCAAAGCATTGATCATCAATGAAGATAATCAGAGCGAGATCATTGGAAAAGACGGACAAACACTGCACCAGTTTTCAACACAGATTTACAGTATAGCTTCTTATCCCTATCTGATTACCAGAAACAGAACGACAGGAAAATATGGCCTAGTTGATGCTGAAGACCATATCCTTGCCGAGGAGATCTTTGATGATGCGGCCCCTGAATATTTTGGAACAAAGCAATATGTTTATCTTCGAAAAAAAGGAAAGGCGAGCGTTTTTAACAAGAAAGACAGGAAGCTTTATCCAAATAATTTCAAGTATTTAACGCCATTATTTAATGATCTTTTCACAGTGTACAGCGATAAGTTAAAGAAAACCGGAGTAGTGAACCTTCATGGAGACATCATTGTTCCCCAGGAATATGACTTTATCCAGAACTTCAATATTTCAGGGAAAGACTTTATTTATCTTAAAAAAGGAAAGGAAGAGCAATTTCTAAACCAAGATTTAAAGAATATTCTGGACGAAAATACACAGGTTATTGCCTTTTATCCTGATCATCTCATCATTAAAAAACAGGATAGCTACTATCAATTTTCTGTGCTGAACCAATCTGCTTCTATTCTGAAAGACATTGTCTCTATCAAAGAACAGGAGCCGGATTTCTTTAATATTTTCAATCTGTATTCAAAACCTGTGGTCTGCAGAAACACCAGTAATTTATACGGAATAATGGACGAAAAAGGGAAGGAGATCGTTCCTTTTATCTATGACGACATCATTGCATTTGAAAATTCCGAGAATGAGATTGTCGTAAAGAAGCAGGATAAATATGGAGTGGTGAATTTTCAGAATGAGCCTTTGAAGGATATTATTTATGATAAATATTACTGGCAGAAGGAAGTTTTGAAACTGGATAAAGACAAAAAAACCGATATCCTTTATTTTACAAGATTTAAAAATAGTGGCAGCCGTCTTTAAATATGATAAAAAACAGACAAAAAATTTCACTAATTTGATGATTTGAAATGCATTGAATAACAATTTATAATATCTTTGCGGACTGTTTAATTTCTATAAAATTAAATGTGCTAAATTGCCGTTTTTTCAAAGACGGAAGTATTTACTAAGAATATAATTATCAAGAGATATGATGAAACTATTAGAAGGAAAGGTAGCACTAATTACCGGAGCTACAAGAGGAATCGGAAAGAAAATTGCTGAAATGTACGCTGAACAGGGTGCACAGGTAGCATTTACCTATGCCGGCTCTGTAGAAAAAGCTCAAGAGTTAGAAGCAGCTTTAAGTTCTGTAACCAAGATCAAAGGATATCAGTCTGACGCATCAGATTATGATGCAGCTCAAAAGCTAATCGATGATGTGATGGAGGAGTTTGGAAAGATCGATATTTTGATCAATAATGCAGGAATCACAAAAGATAACCTTTTGTTGAGAATGTCTAAAGAAGACTGGGATAAAGTAATGAGAATCAATTTGGATTCGGTATTTAACCTTACAAAAGCGGTGATCAAACCGATGATGAAAGCTAAATCAGGATCTATTATCAATATGACTTCAGTAGTTGGAATCAGCGGAAATGCCGGACAGTCCAATTATGCCGCTTCTAAAGCAGGAGTGATTGGATTCACAAAATCTATCGCCCTGGAATTAGGATCAAGAAACATCAGATGTAACGCTGTTGCTCCCGGATTTATTGAAACGGAAATGACATCGGTATTGGATGAAAAAACGATTCAGGGATGGAGAGACCAGATTCCGTTGAAGAGACTGGGACAAACTGAAAACGTTGCCAATGCATGTGTATTCTTAGGAAGCGAAATGGCTTCTTATATCACAGGACAGACGCTGAACGTAGACGGCGGAATGCTGACTTAATAATAAATCAAAATAGGCTGTACATCACTTGTACAGCCTATTTTATAATTTGAAAGATTGAAAAATCTGTTAATCTTTAAAAACCTGGTTTTCCTGCTCCTGAACCCTGATAAAAGTGGTTCTCTTGGACAGTTCTTTAAGCTTGGAAGCCCCTACATAGGTACATGTAGAGCGTACACCTCCCAAAATATCTTTTACGGTTTCTGAAACAGGACCTTTATACACTGCTTTCACGGTTTTCCCTTCCGAAGCGCGGTATTCGGCAACACCTCCGGAATGTTTATCCATGGCTGTTTTGGAACTCATCCCATAAAACAGACGGAATTTTTTCCCGTTTTCCTCAATGATCTCACCGCCACTTTCATCATGGCCTGCAAACATTCCGCCCAGCATGACGAAATCTGCGCCTCCACCAAAAGCTTTAGCCACATCTCCCGGAACTTTACAGCCTCCGTCAGCAATAATATGCCCTCCAAGGCCGTGTGCCGCATCAGAACACTCAATAATAGCTGAAAGCTGCGGATATCCGACCCCTGTTTTTACTCTCGTTGTACATACCGAACCAGGCCCGATACCTACTTTGATGATATCAGCACCTACCAGAAGAAGTTCTTCTACCATTTCTCCGGTTACTACGTTTCCGGCCATAATGATCTTATCCGGAAAATTAGCCCTTGCTTTCTTCACAAATCCAACGAAATGCTCAGAATATCCATTGGCTACATCAATGCAGAGAAACTCGATTTTTGGGTGCTTCTCGAGGATCACTCTAAGTTTTTCTTCATCTGCTTTTCCTGTACCGGTACTCAACGCAATATATTGATGGATGCTTTCAGGCTGGCTGTCCAGAAATTGGCTCCATTCCTCAGGAGTATAATGTTTGTGAACAGCTGTAATGATCTTGTCTTTGGCCAGTTCTACAGCCATTTCAAAAGTTCCCACCGTATCCATATTAGCTGCGATTAGGGGAACTCCGCTCCATTTCTTTTTCGTATGCTTGAAGGTGAATTCTCTTTCGAGATCCACTTCTGAGCGGGATTTTAATGTAGAACGTTTGGGACGGAACATTACATCCTTGAATCCAAGCTTTATATCATTTTCTATTCTCATAATCTGGAAAAAATTAATAATAATAAATGTAGGGAAAACTTTCAAGGGAAAATGGAAAAGAGAGGGTTTTATAGATTTTTTAACCTGGTTTTGATAAAGTGAGAAAGCTCGAAGCCGGAAGGGGGAAGGTCCTGAAGTCAGCAGAATGACTTGGGCGTGAACGTATTGATTTTTAAAAGGAAAGGAATGGTGTGAATTTGTGTAATTCTTGAAATCTATGGGAAAAATAAAGGGCGGAAAATTATCTTTTCACACCCCATAAATTTATAGTTCCCCGATGCATAAAGCCGAGTTTTTTATACAGTTTTTTGGCTCCTGTATTACTTTCCGCCACATGCAGAAAAGGCGTTTTTCCATCTTCAAAGATCTTTCCGGAAACAAAAGCAACCAGTTGTTTGGCTAAACCTTTCCCCAGATGATCCGTATCTGTGATCACAGCGCTTACCTCTGTCATGTCATTCATCTGCATTCTTTCGCCGGTAACTGCAACAAGCTTATGGTCTTTAAATATGCCAAAATAACGTCCTAATTCGGGAGTTCTGGCTTTGAAATAATAAGGATAAAACTTCATGATAAATGCCATGAGCTCCTCATGATTTTCTTCTTTCAGTTCCACAATATCTTCAGTGAAATCTATCTGAACGGAATTCTCCAAAACATATTGATCACAGATAAGTCTGGACAGTTCTGTTTTTAAATTTCCCAGATCAGGCTGAGCACCGAAAATCAGAAAATCATCACAGATCTTTGCGTATTCTGTGATGTCTTTTTCTCTTGAAAGCTCTGCTGCTGCTCCAAAAGAGGCTACTTCAGGGTTATAGAATTTCGTGTTCCCAAAATTGAAACAGAACTTTTCATGATATTCATTAAGTGAATGATAAACAGGATTGTCTAGCTTCTCGTACATCAGTCAAAATTCATTACTTCCTCAAGGGTTTTCATATATTCATAGGCTGTAAGGTCGAACTTTACAGGAACGATTGAAATATATCCGTTGGCCAATGCGGTTTCGTCGGCATCTTCAGACTCATCCATATTATTGAAATATCCTGTCAGCCAGTAATATTTCTTTCCGTGAGGATTTACTCTTTCGTCAAAGCTTTCTTCCCATTTAGCATTCGCCTGCTTGCAGACTTTTACACCTTTGATTTCTCCTGTAGTGAGTTTTGGGATATTAACGTTCAGTACAATACCTTTAGGCATTGGGTTTTCAAGCGTTCTTCTGACAATATTCTGGATATAATCTTTGGCTTGTGAAAAATCAGCTTCCCAGCTAAAATCCATTAGTGAAAATCCGATAGCCGGAATTCCTTCTACACCAGCTTCTACAGCTGCGGACATCGTTCCAGAATAGATCACATTGATGGAAGAATTAGCGCCATGGTTGATCCCTGAAACTACGATATCCGGTCTTCTTGTCAAGATTTTGTCAAGAGCCATTTTTACACAGTCTACAGGAGTTCCGCTACATGAAAAATCGGTCTGTGGCCCATCAAGTTGTACTTCTTCGTAGCTTAGGGTAGAATTGATTGTAATAGCGTGGCCTTTTCCACTTTGGGGAGAGTTCGGTGCAACGACAATAACATCTCCAATTTCGTTCATAAATTGTATTAGGTTTCTGATACCAGGTGCGGTAATTCCATCATCATTAGTAACCAGAATAAGCGGTCTTTCCATAAAATCAGTTTAATTTTAGCATAAATTGCTCGTATAAAGGGCTTTTCTTCGTCGTTTTGGACAGAAAGAAAAAGTTCCCACACTTCAAATTTAGCTAAAAAGTTTTGAAGATAAACGCAATTCAGGAAATATAAGTTTTGGTCTGAGAAGGAAGACAATGATGAATCAATCATAAAAAACTTCTCTGTAAATATGGGCTAAAGAAGATCTGATCTGCTGTTATCCTGTATGACAAAAGGAGTGATCGTTAATTAGGGGACTATAATTTTTAATAGATTGAAAAAGTATACATTACCATTTAAATAACCTATAACATATTGATTATAAGTTATGTAGTTTGGTACATTTTAAATAACAATACTTCCACTGAACGGGTTTTAATAAAAAACATTTAAAACTATCCGATAATTGTAAATAAGGTATTAAATTTGATAGTTTGTAACAGCGAATTAATTGCTGCTACTAATTGTAGTATATATTAAAAAAAAATCAATAAATAAAGACAGTTTATGTGGAAAAATTTCAAACTGAATAAATTTTTACTCCTAATTCCATTGACAAGTCTAATGTTTTGTTTCAACTCGCCAAAGAATGACGATGAAAAGATGCAGACAATCATGGTGAGCGTAAAGAATACACTTTCTTATTTACATTACAGCCCTAAACCCATCAATGATGCCTATTCCAAGGACGTTTATAAACATTATTTCGAACTGGTAGATCCCGCAAAAAGATATTTCCTGCAGTCGGATATGGACGAATTCGGTAAGCACGAAACAAAGCTTGACGACTATATCAGCCAGGGAGATCTGATATTCTATAAACTTACCATAGACAGACTATATCAGAGGGTAGATGAAATCGATAAGATTACTCAGGATATTTTCAACAAGCCAATCAATCTTCAGGAAGAAGAATCTCTGACTCTTGAACCGAAGCTTAAAAAAGTACCTGCCAACAAGCAGGAACAATATAATGAATGGAGGAAATATATTAAATATAATATTCTTCAGGAGGTTGAATCTATGAACAGCAAAGAAGAAGCTCAGAAAGAGAAGAAAGATTCTGTTCAGAAATATAAGTTGAAAGATACCATCAAGTATCAGCCGCTTACGCAGGATCAGAAGATCAAAAAAGCGACGAATGAAGTGAAAGACCTTGTAAAAGATACCTTCACAAGATTCAAAAAGAGAAAGAAAATGGATTGGTTTACAGTGTATATGAATGCATATACTGAAGTTTTTGATCCACACACCAATTATTATTCTCCAAAGGATAAAGAAGATTTTGATACTCAGTTTACTGGAAAGGTGATCGGTATCGGAGCTATTATTCAGGAGAAAAAAGGAAATCTATTTCTGGGTGCTTTAACGATTGGTGCGCCAGCCTGGAAGTCTAAACAGCTTTCTGAAGGCGACAAGATCTTAAAAGTGAAATCCAAGCCGAAAGATGACGCGGTCAATGTAGTAGGAATGCTTTCTGATGAAGCCGTAAGACTGATCAGAGGAGAAAAAGGAACACCGGTTACCCTTACCGTTCAGAAAAAAGACGGAACGACGAAGGATGTAACCATGATCCGTGAAGAAGTTGCTATTGAAGATACATTTGCAAGAAGTATTGTCGTGAACTCTCCAAACGGAAAGAAATACGGATTTATCAATCTTCCAAGTTTTAATGCTGATTTTGAGAATGCTAAAGGAAGAAATGCTTCTGATGACATCAAAAATGAGATCATTAAATTAAAAGAGCAGAATATTGAAGGAATCGTTCTGGACCTTAGAAATAATGGGGGAGGATCTCTTACTGAAGTTGGGGATATCATGGGACTTTTCATGGATGCGGGACCTTATGTTCAGGTGAAAGACGGCAATGGAAAGATCCAGACTTTAAAAAATAAAAATGAAACACCAATCTGGACAGGCCCATTAGTGATCATGCAGAACGAGCTTTCCGCATCAGCTTCTGAGATCTTAGCGGGGGTAATGCAGGATTACGGAAGAGCGATGATCATCGGTTCTCCGCAATCATTCGGAAAAGGAACGGTACAGACCTTTGTAGACTTGAACAGATTCTTGAATACGGAAGATGATTTCGGATCTTTAAAACTGACGATTCAGAAATTCTACAGAATTACAGGAGAATCTACCCAAAGAAAAGGAATTGTTTCTGATATTCAAATGAAAGACTTCTTTACTTACGCAGAAGTAGGGGAGAGATATGATGATTATGCTTTAGCGTGGGATAAAATTCCTGGAACTAAATTCCAAAAACTGAATTATTTCAATATTCAGGCTCTGGAAAAAGCAAGTGCCGACAGAATGGCTAAAAATAACAATTATCAGCTTCTTCTTGAATCTGCCCAGTGGAGAGAAAAACTGGATAAAGAAGAAAATATTACACTTAATGTCAACAAGTTCAATGAACTGATGAAGCAGAGAAAAGCTCAGATCGAGAAATTCAAAGCTTTAAGCAAGTTTGAGAACGGTCTTAAGTTCACGATGTTCCCTGGAGAAATCGAAAGGGAGAAAAAAGACGAAGCATTCAAGAAAAAATCTGAAATGTGGATCAAAAATCTGAAAAAAGATCCCTACCTGCAGGAAGCAATGAATATCGTTTCCGATATGGGAACTAAATCATAAAACAAAAAAACCGCTGATGAAAATCAGCGGTTTTTTTATGGCAATCAATAGGATATTATTTAATTTCCACACATCCCACTCTTCCCCCTGCATTCCCTGTAGGCTGAGTATGAAAGTCATCTGCTGCTGCATGAATGATAAGACCTTTTCCGATGATATTTTTAGATTCATCTGTACATCCGAGACACCATTTATTCGTTTTGAAAGTAAGGACTGCTTTTCCGGTTGCATCAGCCGTTAAATTTCCTATATCTCCCATATGAAAATGATCGGCACCCCATTTTCCGTGGTCGTCTTTAGCTGGATTCCAGTGTCCTCCTGTAGAAGTTCCATCGGCTGCAGAACAGTCGCCTTTTTCGTGGATGTGTACCGCATGGATACCCGGAGTAAGACTTGTTACCTCAAGTTTCATGACCACTTCTTCGCCTTTCTGCGTAAACTTAGCCGTTCCGCCAGTCTGTGTTCCGCTCTTAGCGTTTACCGTGTACGTTTTTGTCGTGCAGCATGAAGCCGCTAAAAAGGCACACCCCGCCAATAGTGCTAATGTTTGTACTTTCATTTTTAAATGATTTTAAAGTGATTATACCGTTAAATTTATAAAAGATTTTCCGAAACACTTTATGATTTCAATCCTTTTTTAAGAAACAGCAATATATGACAAGTGAAATTCTGCGTATCTTAATACCTTTAGCCATCAGTATTTTTTGAAATGGAAGAACACAAAAAAAGGATTATAAAAACAATCAGGTACATCGATGACAACCTTGAAACCGATCTTTCTTTGGAAAAAATTGCAGAAATCGGAATGTATTCTTCTTTCCATTTCCATAGGATTTTTAAGCTCATTACCGGAGAGACACTCCAGAACTATATCATCAGAAAAAAAATAGAAAAAAGCGCCTTTTATCTGGCTGTAAAGAAGGATATAGCGATGAAAGATATCTATCACGATCTCGGATTTTCCAGTCACTCTGTTTTCAGTAAGACTTTTAAAAAACACTACGGAATAGCTCCCTCCGCATTCCGGAATTCTGCACCAGAAACTTTTCACAAGATTTTACAGATACAGAGCAAGAACGGACAAGTTGATACGGTTTTCAGCCAGTACATTTGCCATGTCGAAAACCTTTTAAACTGGACAAAAATGAATTTAAAAATTGAAGTAAAAGAACTGCCGGAAATGAATCTGGCTTCCGTTATGAGTTTAGGAATTTCCCATGTGGAACCTTCCTATAATACGCTTATTGAATGGGCGAAAAAAAGGCACTTATTTCCCCGTGAGAATGTTAAAATGATCTCCGTATACCATGACAGCTTTAAAGTGACCGCAGCCGATAAGGTAAGAATCCATGCGTGTATTCTTCTTGATGAAAGACTGGAGGATCAGAAGGGAGTTGTATTTTCAGAAACCATCGATGCCGGCAAATATATTGTAGGAAGCGGAGAATTTACGCTTGATGACTTTGAAAAGTGCTGGGTATCCTTATTTTTATGGATGAATGAGCATCATTATTCCATGAAGAAAGCATTTCCGTTTGAGATCTATCATTCTAATTTTAAAGACCACCCGGAAGGTAAAATGATCGTGGATTTCTGTATCCCGGTTTACTAATTTCCCATTCAGGAGCCAAAGTATGCCTTTCAGTAAAATTTATTTTAGAGAAAGGCATATTGCGTGCTATTTTTGATCCGAAAATTAACGCCATGAAAACACAAGCAAAAAAGCTTTTACTTCTGATTGCCTTTCTGTCCTTTATTGCAGGATATTCACAGATTAAGATCTCCGGAAAGGTCACTTTCAAAAGTAAGGGAGTCAATGAAATCAATGTAACGCTTAAAGACACTTATGATGGTGCTACCACAGATGCACAGGGAAACTTTTCCTTTGAGACCTCAGAGAAAGGAAGCCATATTCTGACATTTGCCCATCCGAAGTATCAGGACGTGGAGAAATCAATAGTAATTGACAATCAGGATATTTCTGTCAATGCAGAACTTAAAGAACAGATCAGCGAGATCGATGCTGTTGTAGTTTCTGCAGGTTCTATAGAAGCCAGCGACAAAAAAAGGGCAACGGCATTGCTTACCCCTATTGATATTTACACCACAGCAGGAGCGGACGGACAGATATCTTCGGCTTTAAATTACCTTCCGGGTGTTCAGAAAGTGGGCGAAACAGAAGGCCTTTTCATCAGAGGAGGAACAGGAACGGAATCGAAGATTTTCATGGATGGAAGTCTGATCAACAATTATTTCTCTAATTCAGTTCCGGGAATTGCCGGAAGAGACCGTTTCAATACCTCTCTCTTTAAAGGAAATGTCTTTTCAAGTGGCGGATATTCTGCATTATACGGTCAGGCTCTTTCAGGAGCGCTGATGTTGGAAAGTGTAGATCTTCCGGACCAAAGCTCTTATGATTTCGGAATTTCCCCCATATTTTTAAGCGCGGGATTTCAGAAACTCAGTGATGATAAAACCCATTCTTTTGGAGCAACGTTGGGCTATTCACTTTTAAGCGTTATGCAGAAGGTTTTTAATTTTAATACAGATTTTATTGATGCTCCGCAGGGCTTAAATGGTGATTTTAACTTCAGAATCAAAACAAAATCTGGCGGATTCTTCAAATATTACGGAATGTATGACTCTAATAAAATGGGGGTGAGAACAGAAAGCTTAGAACCGGAATATGATTTTGCCCTCGTAAGGCTGAAAGGAAAAAACACCTATCATAACCTGTCTTTTAAACAGAAATTCGGAAAATATCTTCTGAATGCAGGAACTTCTTACTCTTACAACAGATCCGATCTTAATTTTTCAACGGAAACGAATGATATAGAGTCAGACAGGACGAAACTTTTAACGGATGGTAATTACATTAATTTTAAAGCCGTTCTTGAAAGGAAAATTAATAAAATCAGCGCATTAAGAGCCGGTTTTGAACTGAATAATACAGGCGAAAAACTGAATTTTGGAGACGTTCAGAAACATTATAAAGATCTGATCTCATCCGCTTTTATAGAAACAGATCTTGGCTTCAGCAATGCATTGTCGGCAAAAATAGGAGTGAGGGCTGAAAACTCCTCGTTTTTAGAAAAAAACAATATTGCTCCCCGTTTTGCAGTGGCTTACCGCCTGGCAAAAGACTGGACGACTTCCTTTGCCTACGGATGGTTTTATCAGAATCCTGAAAGCAAATACATCAACGGACCTGCAGATCTTGAATTTCAGAAATCACAACACTATATTTTTCAGGTTCAAAGATCTTCAGAGGGAAGAAGTCTGCGTTTTGAAGCTTTTTATAAAAAATACGACCAGCTGATCAAGACATTTAACATTGTGCCGGACAAAGAACAGAATCAGCAGGTACAGACCGCCCTGAACAACAATGGTTACGGGTATGCCAAAGGATTGGAGCTTTTCTGGAGAGATAAAAAGACCTTTGAAAACATCGATTACTGGATCAGTTACTCTTTCCTTGATTCAAAAAGAGATTTTATCAATTATCCCGTAAGCTTAAAACCAAATTTCGCGTCCGCACACACCCTTTCTGCTGTGGCCAAAAGATTTATCCCGGAATGGAAATTAGGGGTCAATCTATCTTATACTTATTCTAAAGGCCGCCCTTATTATGATATTGCAACAAAATCGGAAAACAGCAACGTCATCAACTATATCAGAAATGAAGGAAAACTGAAAGACTACAATGCCCTTAATATCAGCTTCAATTATCTTCCCAACCTGGGAAAAAAAGAGGCGAAAGCTTTTACGGTTCTTGTATTAAGTGTTTCCAATGTTTTAGGATCTAAAAATGTGTATGGCTACAATTTTTCTCTTGACGGAGCCAGAAGTTCATCAGTAGTTCCACCGGTCAATACTTTCGTATTTATAGGCGCTTTCATCAGTTTTGGAGTAGACAGAACACAGGATGCAATCAATAATAATTTATAAAAATAAAAGCAACAGATATCACAATCGTTGCAAAATACATAACTTAGGATAGACAATTAACTAACTAAAAAAAATCGATATAATGAAAAAATACCTATTAAGTTTTGCTTTAGCTTTTATGAGTTTAACAGCTTTCGCACAGGCAGATTACGAAAAAATAATGACTGAAAAGATCGCTAAGATAGAAACGTGTAAAACCACAGAAGAGTTTCAAACGCTAGCAAACGATTTCCAAAGAATTGGCAGCAAAGAAAGCTCAAAATGGCTTCCTGCTTACTATGCCGCATTTTCTCAAATCCAAAAAGGAAGACTGATGATGAGAAACGGAAATATGCAGGAACTGGATGAAACTTCTGAACAGGCGGATAAGTATTTAGCAACGGCTCAAAATCTTGCCGGCGCGGACAATGCGGAGATCCATTTGTTGAGAAAAATGGCCGCTTCTTTAAGAATGATGGTCAATCCGGCTCAGCGTTACATGACAGATGGAGCCAAAGCGACGGAAGAACTTGGTATTGCAGAGAAACTTGATCCTTCGAACCCGAGAATAGCTCTTATTAAAGCAGAAGACATCTATTTTACACCTGAGCAGTACGGTGGAAGCAAGACCAAAGGCATGGAGCTGTTTAAGGAAGCACTGGCAAAATTTAATGCCTATAAACCTAAAACAGCCTTAGATCCGAATTGGGGCAAATCTGAAGCGGAATATTTCCTGAGTATGCAGACAAAATAATAACGAAATCCAAGCCTCCCTTACTGGAAGGCTTTTTTTATTCCATTCAGAAAGGAAAATAAGCCCTTCAGCAAAAAATAATTTTTGATCCCTTTATTAAAGACTAATTTTGAACCAAGAAAACAGATAATGAAACGTAAAGGATTTATCATTTTATTTTGGGTATCGTTGGGAACAGCGCTATTTTTCTTCTTATTTTTCACAAAAGAGAAGAATTTCTACAATTTTTTGATCACACTGCTGATCTCTACCATGTATTCTTTTGTTCTTGGATTCGGAAATGCTTTTATTAATGATTTTCTCAACAAGAAGTTTCCATGGTCGGAAACCACTAGAATAAGGACTGCTTTAAGTGTTGTTTCTATTATTACAGGAAATTTTATTCTAGTCTATTTCTGCAACTATATCAACTATGTCGAGATTCAGAAAGTGGCTACAACAGAAGCTTTTTTTTCCAAAGAATATGCTACGACCAACTGGTTCATGATCAATATCGCTCTTCTGATCTCTGCATTTCTTCATGCAAAAGGATTCATGGAAGAACTGAAGAAAACGTCCAGAAAAGAAGTGGTGGAACAGAAGTTGATCGCCAAGTCGGCCAATGCACAGTTTGAAAGTCTGAAAAACCAGCTGGATCCCCATTTTCTTTTTAATTCCTTAAACGTATTGAGCTCTCTGATTGATGAAAACCCCAATCAGGCACAGAAGTTTACTGCTTCAATGTCAAAGATTTACCGGTATGTACTTGAACAGAAAGATAAAGAGCTGGTAACGGTGGAAGACGAGATCGAATTTGCAAAAACATATTGTGATCTTTTGAAAACCAGATTTGAAGACAGTGTAGATTTCATTTTTGATGTTAAAAAAGAAGAGTACAGAAGATATGTAGTGCCATTATCGCTTCAGCTTTTACTGGAAAACTGCATCAAACATAATTTTGCCACTTCTTCAAGACCTTTGGTTATCAAAATATTCTCGGATAACGATACGCTCTGTATTGAAAATAACCTTCAGGCAAGAGAAAAGATGAAAGAAAGTGCGGGAATAGGGTTGGCGAATATTGTTCAACGTTATGCCCTTCTTACCAGGAAGAATGTTTTTATTGAAAAATCGGAGGATTATTTTAAAGTAAAAGTTCCGATATTATCCAGTAAGCCAAACAATATCAGTGCAAAGACCGATGATGAAAGCGGGTCCTACGAAAAAGCGAAGAAACGGGTAAAGGAATTAAAAAGCTTTTATGGCAATCTAATTTCCTACTGCACAATAATCCCTTTTTTGATCATTTTAAACCTGATTATTTCTCCTAAAAACTTGTGGTTTTATTTTCCCATGTTAGGATGGGGAATTGGTGTGATTTCCCATGCATTTCAGGTTTTTGGAGTAGGAGAGTCCTGGAAAGAAAGGAAGATCCGGGAAATTATGGACAAACAAAAAAACAGAAATAATGGAAACTTCTGATGAAAACAATATCCGCTATGAGCAGGCGAGAAGACAGGTCGATCGGTTAAGAGGATTTTACAGTCATTTATTTGCATATGTAGCTGTAAATGCTATGATTGTAGTCTATAATATGAAGCATTTGGAACCGGGAGAGAGCTATTTCCAGTTCAAAAACTTCTTTACGGCAACCTTTTGGGGAATTGGACTGGTGGCTCATGCGATAGCTATTTATTTACCTCATATTGGCATTATAAGAGACTGGGAGGAAAAGCAAATCAGGAAACTCATGGAGAAAAAGAAAAAGTAAATGGTTCCGAAATGATCAATTTCAATAGTCTATGGACTTTTTAATCTTAAAAATACAGATATGCACTTTCTACAAATCTTATTTTCCATTTCAATGGCAGCTTGGTTTATTACTGAGATTTTCTACAAAAATATGTTGAAATCCGGTAAAGAAGACAAGAAGGACAAAGATAAGTCTACCCTCAATATTTTGTGGATGGCGATTCCATTCTCTATTGCGGCTTCGGTATCGATATCTTACATCGCGAGATTTCCTATTGCCAAAGGAGTCTGGATTCTATATTTGGGTGAAGCTTGTATTCTTATTGGTATTATTTTTAGACTGATCATCATCAGGTCTTTAGGTAAATATTTTACGGTTGATGTAACGATAAAAGAGGATCACCAGATCAAAAAAGAAGGGTTTTACAAATATTTAAGACATCCTTCCTATGCGTTTTCTCTCCTGACTTCTTTAGGTTTAGGTCTGTATCTTAATAACTGGGTTTCACTAATTCTGGCTTTCCTGCCACCTTTTTTTGCTTTCATTTACCGGATTAAAATCGAAGAAGAGGCTCTGGTGGAAAAATTTGGGGAGGAATACCTGGAATACAGAAAAAAGACCAAAAAACTCATCCCTTTCATTTACTGATTTCCTTTTTCAAAAACCAACCATTCCAACGCAACGACCTGTGTCATCTGCATGATCTGCGCAAGATCAAAGAGAATGATAGGTATCTTGGCTAAACACAAAGGCGCAAGGATTGTATCTGTAATGCAATTGAGAAACGAAAAAATCTGTCTTTCTTTTATTCCAATAACTGCTAAACCAACCTTTTTACCATTCAGGAAGCATATTCTACCACTCGGTCATATAAAGTTGAGTGGAGGCTCATTTGTGGCCTACCTTTGATTTAACAAAAAAGACAAACTAACCTTTAAAAATTAAAATTATGGAAACAAAAGGATACACAAAAGAGACATTAGCGTATGAAAAAGCGTCAAAAAGAGTAAAAGAACTGAAAGGATTCTATGGAAATCTTACCTCATACTGTCTTGTAATTCCTTTCTTAGCAGCCCTGAATCTTATAACATCTCCCGGACATTTATGGTTCTACTGGCCAATGCTGGGATGGGGAATAGGAATTGTAGCTCATGCCGTGAATGTTTTCGGGATCGGAAAAGAGTGGGAAGAAAGAAAAATCAATGAGCTGATGGATCAGGAAAGAAAAAATACCAAAACATTATAGTAACCTTAAAAAACAATAATAATCATGAATTACGATAGCGCATACGAAAGAGTCAGCCAACTGAAAAAGTTTTACAAGAGTCTTCTTTGGTTTGGAATAGTGGCCGGAATTATATTCTTTGATGATATTTTTGAAGAGGGAACAATCAATTTCTCTTTATTCAACGGATCTATTATTCTTGTAATCTGGGGTATTATTTTGACGGTAAAAGCCGTGAAATTATTTCTTTTAGATGCAGAATGGGAAAACGATATCATAGAAAAGGAAATGAGAAAAAGTAAAAAGAAGATAGATTTTTAAGCTGTTTATTTTTTATCTAATTTTATTCCCGATTTAAACTAAAAACTGTCACTCAATGATCAAGACTGTCATTATCGAAGATGAAAAACCTGCTTCAAGAAAACTGGAAAGAATGTTGAGTCATTTTCCTGAAATAGAAGTGGTTGCCAAAATAGAGTCGGTAGAAGAAGGAGTTGCCTGGTTTTCTGAAAATGAGCACCCGCAGCTGATCTTTTCAGACATCGTGCTGGGAGACGGCCTGTCTTTCGATATTTTTGAAAAAGTACCAACCAAAGGGTTTATTATTTATACGACAGCTTTTGACCAGTATACTTTAAAAGCCTTTAAGCTGAACAGCATCGATTACCTTCTGAAACCTATTCTGGAAGAAGATCTTTCAGGTGCGGTGGAAAAGTTTAAATCATTCATTCCATTCAATAATACAGCTGGTTCTGAAGATATTAAACAGCTGATCAGAAAAGAAAAATCTACCCTTTCAAGGGTTTTGGTCAAGATCGGATATAACCTGAAAATTGTTCAGACACAGGAAATAAGCTGTTTTTTCAGTGAAAATAAGATTGTCTATCTTCAGACGGAAGAGCGTGTTTATCCTTCGGATTTTACACTGGATGAGCTGGAAGATATTCTGGAAGAAAAGAAATTTTTCCGGGTTAATAGACAGTTTATCATCAACTCAGATTATATAAAAAACATTCATACTTCACCGTATTACAAAGTTGATATGGAATTTCAGCCAAGCGAAGAAATTACGGTCAGCAGAGATCGGGTGAAGGATTTTAAAGAATGGCTGTTGGGGTAGAGTAAGATACTGGATTTCAGACATCAGATTTTTAGGTTGAGGCTAAGATTGAGACTGTTGTGCGAAGGTTGGAATAGTAAAATATTTTAAATAATATCCCATAACCCGAAACACGCACTCAAAACTCTCTCTCTCCAATACCCTCAAACTCTCAGGCCTGAACCGCGATTACCTGTAATCAATCCTGTTAGACTCTGTGTCTTCAAGCTGTTTTATAATAGATTGAGGAATCTCATCACTGTCAATAGGAAAGCTGATAGAGTCAGAAATAAACGTTTTTCTATCTGCTTTCTGAAATATCTCGAACAGAGCGATAGGCTCTTGATTAAAACTGATACACGTACTTATAAAATGCACCTCATGGAGCTTATATTCTGGATTTTTAAGCTTTTCCTTGATATCTTTTATCCTTGAGATAAAATGTCTCTGGCGAATAAATGTATTGCTGTTCATAATGATGAACACATAATCTGAATATGCTGTTACTTTTCCGAAATACTTATGATGATCGCCACCGCTTCTTTCGATGAGATATTCACCGGAAGTTTCAGACTTATAGATTTCCATTGCAGACCGCCATATTCTTTCATCCCTTGCCGCCAGAGGCTTTTCAGGTAGATTTCTATTGTAGGAATACCAGCAACCCACCAAACGGTCTAAAAGTGCCGTATTCTGCTTCACATTATTCATATCTATCCTGAGATCATTGAAATTGAATGCTTCCGTGTTGGAATTAATGAAATCAATATAACTGGAATATCCTAGGACTTTCACGATCTGGCTTAATTTAGCAAGATTGGGTCTGCTTAAAACAGCATTTTCGTTCTGTTTGTATTTCTTTAATTTGTTGATAATCAAATGTTCATAAAGGTAGTTAGACCCCAGAAGATCCGGCTCCTTTCTGATCCCTTTTTCAGAATGATCATTGATAATCAGGTCGTTGATTTCCGCGCTGATGTACGACCATTCTGTTTTTGTGACTCCTTCCCAATGATTTTTCTTCAAAAAATGCTGACTTAAGAAGTTCATCAGTTTCTCAAGATGCTGAATGTCTTCGTTTTTCATCCCTTAATTTTTGTAAGACTAATATAAGATTTTTATACATCCAAATAAGACGCATGCAAGACTTTTATATTTTAAAATCCAATGATATTTGAGTAGAAAAATAAAAGTTAACACAATGGAAACAACAATCTTATTAAAAGACGAAATCCTTTGGAACCGGATTCAGAATTTTTCAATGGATGCCCCGGATGCTGATTTTCCTTTTTCGAAAAAACTGGCCAGAGAAGAACGCTGGACATTAGATTTCGCTCAAAAAGCCATTCAGGAGTATAAAAAATTTGTTTACCTCTGCTGCATCCTTCCCAACGGAGCTTCTCCAAGCGAAACAGTAGACAAAGTATGGCATATGCACCTGATCTACACCCAGAATTACTGGGAAGAATTCTGCCCCCATATTTTAAAACGAACGCTTCATCATTATCCTTCGAAAGGTGGCCTTAAAGAAAAAAACAAACACCGGAACTGGTTTTCGGATACTATGAAAAGCTATCACGAGATTTTTCAACAGGAGGCTCCTAAAGAGATCTGGTATGAAAAAGAGAAAAACGGATTCATGACAATTTGGCTGAAAAGACTGAGAATCATTCCGTTATTGATGGTGCTTTTCATGATGTCATCATGTCTGGGAGAGGTTTTGGGAACACTGACTTTAGTCGCTTTACCCATAATCGTAATATTCAGTTTCTTTTCCCTGATCTCCTTATTTCGGGGTGATAATGGTAGCATTATCGTTAAAAAGAAAGATGATGGCAGTGTAGGCGGAAGCGGTGATGGAGGAGGTTCCAGTTGCAGTGGAGGTGGAGAAGGAGGAGGAAGTGGCTGCAGTAGTGGCTGCGGTGGCGGTTGTGGGGGTTGCGGCGGAGGATGTGGCGGTTAAAAAGTGAAAACCATGAAAAAGATATTAATATACATAGTCCCGGTAATGATAAGCATGATTTGGCTTGTTCTTACGCACGAGACCTATAATCCAATCTCTTTGAAAGGACCGGAATTTCTAAAGTTTTATGTAATGCTTCTGCTTGGTTTTTATCTTTCCGCAATCATCCTGAAATCATTGAAAGAAGGCCCTTCAAAAATAACTTTTTACTTTATGATGTTCATTCTGATGATAGGAATCGTGAAACTGATTAAAGGATTAATGATAGGAAAACCGGTTGGGTATCTTATTGTGCTCTTGATTATACAAGGTATTGTGATTCTATACCAATCCAGTTCAAGAGTAAATATCAAACAGAAAGAGATCTGAACCAGATGATAAAAAATAATATGATGACCAGAAAATTTACAGAAAAAGAGAGGAATATCTTGTATGAGAATATTCCTCTGCAAAAACAGGGTGATGAAGTGAGTTGGGAGACGTTTGTCTTCATCATTTTAAACATCGTGTTTTCTGTACTCATTTTTAAAACGATTCTCTATGATTATAACCCTTTTTTACCGGGAGGAGACTTTCCGGTTTGGGTTTCCATTATCTATATTTTTATAATGCTCATACCCGTTATTGTAATTCCTTTTTTGCTGACTAATTTTATACTAAGGGTAATAAGGGATATCATAGTGTATTCACGGTATCGGAAATATGCTGCAGAATATGCATTTGATTCTGATAAAATAGAAATTTTTCAGGGAAAAGACGAGGAAGACTTTATTATACAGATTCCCAATGCTAAAGAAGAAAAAATAGAAATAAAGATCTTCCTGAAAATAACAATAGAATATGCCGTGCAAAAAGATTTCCAGAAAGAAATTGGAAACTATGGGAAGGTAGATTCAGAAAAGATTGATATCCCTCTTCATGAGATTCTGAGGATTCTTGGCGCTAAAAATTTTAACAGAAAAGCTGATGTAAGACTAAAAGATTTTTCCACCAATGTAAAACTTGATTCTAATAAGGAAATGTACTATTTCCGTGATTTTCTGAAGACAAAATACAATCTCGTTTATGCTCTGAAAAATAAAGAATTGCTTTTTATCAATTTCTATGGCGATGATATTATACAGGATATCGATATTGTTGTGAAAGACGTAGAAAGTAAGGTTGAATACTATTATGATGAAGATCGGTTATTATAAATATAGCAGACATTATTGTCACTGTGATTTTTATATCAACTGAATTCAAGCATAAGATGAAGAGGTAATAGCTTCCTGAAAAAAGAAACCCGAAACAAAAAATGCTTCGGGATTTTATAAATATCAATTAAAATGATTTAATTTTTCTGTTCTTCTTTTACAGGCTTGTAGCCGTATTTACGGACCATGACAGACGTGATGACCGCTAGGATTAGAGTAGCTGCCATATTGGATGGTTCCGGATGTACAATAACCTGATAGAGATTATAGCCCAAAACGGCACTTACAACAGGAATTAAAATAAGGTTGACAAAAGTGTACTGGTTTTTTGAAGTCGTTTTCATAGTGATATTTTTTATTGTTATTTACCTAGTAAGTCTAACAACTCAAAATTCGTTACAGAAAATTTTCAAAAAACTTTTTCGTTATGCGATAACACCGCTTCCAATCAGTTCCTCGTCAAGATACCACGCTGCAAACTGACCTTCCGCAATCGCTGATTGAGGCTCTTCAAATTCAACATACAATGCATTCTCAAACTGATAAAGAACCGCTTTTTGCAATGCCTGTCTGTATCTGAATCTAGCCATGACTTCCATAGACTTACCATTTTCCAGCTTTAGATCATCGCGAACCCAATGCAGCTCTGAATTGTCAATTTTTAATGCTTTTTTATGCAGTCCCGGAGAACTGTGACCTTCGCCCACAAAAATGATATTGTTTTCCATGTCTCTGGAGATGATAAAACAGCTTTCCTTATGGCCGCCTATACCAAGTCCCTTGCTTTGTCCGATCGTGAAAAATTGAGCACCCTGATGCTTTCCGATTACTTTACCGTCCGCTTTTTTATAATGGATTTTCTGGGATAAAAATTCCAGCTCTTCCTCTTTTGAAGAAAATTCGGGTTTTTCTACAGAAAATAAAGGTGAATCTTTGAAAATTTCTACAATTTCTCCTTCTTTAGGAACCAATTGCTGTTGCAAAAACTGGGGCAGACTTACCTTTCCGATAAAACATAATCCCTGAGAATCTTTTTTGTCAGCGGTGACAAGCCCGATCTCTTTAGCAATTTCTCTTACCTGAGGCTTGGTGAGCTCACCGATAGGAAACAAAGCTTTTGACAACTGATCCTGGCTCAGCTGACACAGAAAATAAGACTGGTCTTTGTTATTGTCTTTTCCTGCTAAAAGATGAAAAATTTCCTTTCCGTTTTCGTCAAAAGTAGAATTAACCTGTGCATAATGTCCTGTGGCTACTTTATCAGCCCCTAAAGACATTGCGGTCTTCATGAAAACATCAAACTTTACTTCTCTGTTACATAAAACATCAGGATTTGGAGTTCTTCCTTTCTGATATTCGTCAAACATATAATCTACAATACGCTCTTTGTAAAGCTCGCTCATATCGATGACCTGAAAAGGAATCCCAAGCTTCTGGGCTACCATCAGAGCATCATTACTGTCTTCAATCCACGGGCATTCATCCTCCAGCGTTACCGAAGCATCATTCCAGTTTCTCATAAACAAAGCGACCACTTCATGGCCTTGTTGTTGCAACAAATACGCTGTAACACTGGAATCTACACCTCCAGATAATCCTACTACTACTTTCATTTTATTTCAATTTTACGAAACTCTTAACGGGAGTTCTTAGTTTGACCCGGCAAAAATACGACTAAAAAAATTCGAAAAAAAACCATAATTTTAAACATCGATAAAAACAATATTAATATGAAAAAATTTATTATTCCTTTATTTGTAATGATTTCAGGATCAATATTTTCCCAGGTTTCAGTAGGCACGGAGTCACAAGACAATAATAAATGGACGTTCGGTGGCGGAATCGGTTTAGGATTCGGAAGCAACAGTGCATTTTATCTGCAGGCTTCCCCAAGAGTAGGATACAAAATCACCGATGATCTTGAGGGCGGGGTGGTAGGAAGTGTTTCCTGGCAGACTTCTAATTACTACAAATCAACGATGTTTGGAGTAGGACCTTTTGCCAATTATTATATTGCCCGATCATTTTATGTGGGGGCCAATCTTCAGCATTATTTTATCAATTATACAGACAAATTTTATGATTATAAAGTGAATGAGCAGGAAACTGCTTTATACCTTGGCGGCGGATATATGCAGAGGATAGGAGGGAACTCTTTTATGCAGCTGGGCTTAATGTATAACGTGCTTTGGAAAGAAAATTCAAGTGTATTCTCGAGTGGGCTGGTTCCGAATATAGGATTTGTAGTAGGACTGTAGACTCGATAAAAAAAATTAAACATCAATAGGAACGGGCTTTAGCTCGTTTCATTTTGACCTAATCCTGGATTGGCTTTAGCCAAAACATAGAAAACAAAAAGCACCGGAATTTTCCGGTGCTTTCATTATTATTATAGTATTTGTTTAAAACTAAGAAGACTTTTCAACCGTTTTTTTCGGTTTTGAAGTTTTTCCGGTCAATCCGTCTTTAGCTTCATTCACTTCAAGAACTACAGTTTCTCCTTCATTCAATTGCTTATTCACTAGCATTTCTGCCAATAAATCCTCAATATATTTCTGGATGGCTCGTTTTAACGGTCTTGCTCCGAAGTCTTTATCCCATCCTTTTTCAGAAATAAAGTCTTTGGCATCTTCAGTTAATTCCACTTTATAACCTAATTTCTCTAATCTGCCATAAAGCTTGTTCAGTTCAATATCGATAATTCTCTTGATATCATCCTGTACCAGAGAGTTGAAGATCACAATGTCATCAATTCTGTTTAAGAATTCAGGAGCAAATGCTTTTTTAAGGGCATTTTCAATCGTGCTTCTCGCTCTTGTATCTGTACCAGTCTTTTTAGCTGACGTTCCGAATCCTACACCATCTCCGAAATCTTTAAGATCTCTTGTTCCAATGTTGGATGTAAGGATAATAATCGTATTTCTAAAATCGATTTTTCTTCCTAAACTGTCTGTAACGTGACCTTCATCCAGGATCTGCAACAGGATATTGAATACATCAGGGTGAGCTTTTTCAATCTCATCCAAAAGAACCACAGCATAAGGTTTTCTTCTTACAGCTTCAGTTAATTGTCCACCTTCCTCGTATCCAACATATCCCGGAGGCGCACCCACCAATCTTGAAACCGCAAATTTTTCCATGTATTCACTCATGTCAATTCGGATCAGAGATTCGTCAGATTCGAAAAGTTCTCTTGCCATTACTTTGGCCAGCTCGGTTTTACCCACTCCGGTTGTACCCAGAAAGATAAAAGTACCGATTGGACGGTTCGGGTCTTTAAGACCAGCTCTGTTTCTTTGAATGGCCTTCACAACCTTCTTCACAGCATCTTCCTGACCAATCACTTTTCCGTTCAGTTTTTCATCCATCTGAGCTAACTTATCGAGCTCGTTTTTACCCACTTTCGTCACCGGAACACCACTCATCATAGAAACCACTTCCGCTACATTTTCTTCCGTTACGGTTTCTTTTTTCTCTTTTACATCTTTGTCCCATTTATCCTGAGCAGAATTAAGTTCCATTTGAAGACGTTCCTCTTCATCTTTAAGCTTTCTGGCTTCAAGGTAGTCCTGAGCTTTTACAGCTTTCTGCTTCTTTTCTTTGATATCCTCAATTTTCTGCTCAAAATCAATGATTTCGGTAGGAACTTTCATGTTTTTAATATAAACACGTGATCCTGCCTCGTCCATCGCGTCAATAGCTTTGTCCGGTAAGAAACGGTCTGTAATATATCTTGATGTCAGATTGACACAAGCCAGAATTGCTTCTGGGGTATACACTACATTATGATGTTCTTCGTATTTATCTTTAATTTGATTCAGGATCTGAATGGTTTCCTCAATATTGGTAGGTTCTACCATTACTTTTTGGAATCTTCTTTCCAAAGCTCCGTCTTTCTCGATATACTGACGGTACTCATCCAGAGTTGTGGCCCCGATGCATTGAATTTCGCCTCTTGCCAAAGCAGGTTTGAACATATTGGATGCATCCAGACTTCCTGTAGAACTTCCGGCACCAACAATAGTGTGAAGCTCATCAATGAATAGGATGACATCTCTGTTCTTTTCCAGCTCCGTCATGATCGCTTTCATTCTTTCTTCAAACTGACCACGGTATTTTGTACCTGCTACCAAACTTGCCAGATCCAAAGTAATAACGCGCTTTCCGTAAAGAACTCTCGACACTTTCTTCTGCTGAATTCTTAAAGCCAGTCCTTCTGCAATCGCAGATTTACCAACTCCCGGTTCACCAATAAGAAGAGGGTTGTTTTTCTTTCTTCTCGATAAGATCTGAGAAACACGCTCAATTTCTTTTTCACGACCAATCACAGGATCCAATTTTCCGTCTCTAGCCAAAGAAGTTAAGTCTCTACCAAAGTTATCCAATGTAGGCGTTTTACTTTTTGCAGAACCTAAATTTCCTGAAGGCTTCCTCATCTGCTCAAATTCCTCTCTGTCGTCATCATCGTCATAAGCACTCATCTGTGGCGCCTGTCCAGAATTTTTAAGCATTGTTTGGTACTCTTTTGAAACTCCTTCATAATCGATGTCGTAAGCGCCTAAAATATTTGAAGTAGGATCCTCATATTTATATAGAATGCCTAAAAGCAGGTGAACGGTATTAATTTCATTGCTTTTATATTGTCTGCATTCCAGCTCTGCACGTTTGATCGCATGATCTGCCATCTTGGTGAAAGAAATATTAGTAACCTCTTCAGAAATAGGATTAAGACTTGCTGTATTTAAAGTTTCAATTTTTCTTCTGATTTGTGTTAAATCCGCATTAAGGCTTTGAAGGATTTCTTTTGCAGAGTTTTCCGTTTTTATAATACCTAAAAGTAGGTGTTCTGTATTAAGAAATTCACTTTTCAGCCTTTTAGCTTCGCTCTTGCTTTGTTTGAACACTTGGCTCAAACCTTGTGAAAACTTATAATCCATAATATATCTCATTAGAATAATGGCAGCGGTGCCATTTATTCATTATCTAAATTACAAATATTTTACCAAAAATCAATTAATGACTTTATGGCAGAAAAAATTTTATTATCTTATTGAAAATGATTAAGTTTGTTATCCTTTAAAACTTCCCCATGAATCCCGAAATTACTACTTATATCGGATATTCTGCATCAATTTTCATAGTACTGAGTTTTATACTGAAAGATGTAAGAAAAATTAGAATTGTTAACATGATAGGGTGTGTCTGCTTTGTCATTTATGGTATTTTCAATGGAATGCTCTGGCCAGTTATTATTCCGAATGGGTTAATCTGCTTTATTCAGGTTTATTATTTGTTGGCGGGAAACAAAAAGGAATGAAGAAAAAAATAATTACTTCTGCTTTCAGTAACCTGTGTACAGACCAGCGGATTGAAAAGGTATGCCGGACACTGTATGAGAACGGTTATCAGGTAGAACTGATTGGAAACGACTGGAAAGGAGCTGAGCAAATGGATCGTCCTTACCCATTTTCCAGAATACATTTAGCTTCCAAAAGCTTGAAAACAGCTTATTTTGAATTTAATTGGAAACTGTACCATCAATTAAAGAAAAAAGCAGACAGCAACACAATTCTTCACGCGAATGATCTTGATTCACTGCTTCCAAATTATTTCATCGCTAAAAAATTAAATATTCCGCTTGTTTTTGACAGTCATGAAATTTTTTCAGAAATGCCTGCTGTTCAGGGCAAAATGTCACAAAAACTGTGGCGGTATTTAGAAAAAAAGATCATTCCTGAACTTACATTCATGATCACGGCCAGTGGAAGCTATGCAAAATGGTTCCAAAAAAAATATGGGCCCCATCCTGTTGTCGTTCAGAATGCACCGAGAAAAATGGAATTTACCATGAAAATTCCGGAGAACAACCCTAAAATATTTTTATATCAGGGGGCGATCAACCCTTTTCGTGGGATTGATAAGGCTATTCTGGCAATGAATCACCTTGAAGGAGTTGTTTTCAAAATAGCAGGAGACGGGCCAAGAAAAAAAGAATATGAAGATCTTGTTGCGAAAGAAAATCTTCAGCATAAAGTTCAGTTTTTAGGAAAATTGAAACCAGATGACCTCAGAGGTATTACGTTGACAGCAGATGTCGGTATGAGTATCGAGGAAAATGGGGGCGAAAGCTACCTTTATTCTCTGCCGAATAAAGTTCTGGACTGCATCCAGTCTCGCGTTCCACTGGTGCTTGCAGATCTTCCGGAGATGCAGAATATTAAAAATCAATTTGATGTGGGAGAAATCATAAAAGACCACCGGCCGGAAAATATAGCAGCTGCTATCCGAATAATTCTAAATAAAGGAAGGGGAAGCTATCAGAAAGAACTGGAAAGAGCATCAAAAGAACTCTGTTGGGAAAATGAAGAAGTAAAGTTGTTGAAAGTTTTTGAAAAAGCATCAGAATAAATAATCTTTATAAAATGGTTATCTTTGCATAAAATTTGTTAAAAAAATGACCATTAAAGAAAAACAGCAAGAAATAATCGACGAGTTTGCTTTTCTCGATGACTGGGAACAGAAGTATGAATATATTATTGATCTTGGTAAAGAGTTAAAGGGTCTGCCCGAAGACAGAAAACAAGATGGTAATCTCATCAAAGGCTGTCAGAGCAAGGTTTGGATCGATGCTGAATACAAAGATGGAAAGCTTTTTTTTGATGCCGATTCAGACGGAATACTTCCTAAGGGAATTGTTTCACTTTTAGTAAGCATCTACAGCGGTCATTCTACACAGGAAATCTTAGATTCTGACTTTGAATTCATTGCAGAGATAGGGCTTCAGGAATTTCTTTCGCCATCCCGAGCAAATGGATTAATGGCGATGACTAAACAGATTAAGTTTTACGCAGTTGCCTACCAGTTAAAATCTTAGGCGTGACCAGAATTCTAGCATATCGTTTTTCCGCTTTTGGTGATGTCGCGATGACGGCACCTGTCTTCAGGGAGTTTCTGGAGCAGAATCCTGACGTGGAAATTATCATGGTTTCCAGAAAGAATTTCGAGGGTTTATTTGCTGATATTCCGAATGTTAAATTTAAAGGAATTAACCTTGATGACTACAAAGGGATCTTTGGATTGAGAAGGCTTTCTAATGAACTGCTCAAAGAATTTAATCCTGATTATATAGCCAATCTTCATGATGTGATCAGAACTAAAATTCTGGATAAGATCTATCGAAGAAAAGGGCTTAAAGTCTTTAAAATAAACAAAGGAAAAGAAGAAAAGGAAGAGCTTACGGATGTCTGGAACCTGAATAAAGTTCAGCTAAAAAAGACGGTGGAACGCTATGCAGATGTTTTCCGTGATATGGGGTTTAAAGTAGAGCTTTCTCATAAGTTGCGACCGGTTCCGGGGCAAAAATTAGGAATAGGTCTGGCTCCTTTCGCACAGCATAAAGGGAAAATGCTTCCCTTGGAAAAATCTTTTGAACTGGCCAGAATTTTGGCTCAAAAACACACCATCTATTTCTTTGGAGGGGGGAAAAAGGAAACCGAAACCCTTGAAAAGTGGGAAACTGAGATTCCAAATACCAAAAGCCTTTCAGGAAAATTAAACCTTTCAGAAGAGCTTCACAAAATCTCAGAACTGGAGTTGATGATCTCTATGGATTCTGCCAATATGCACCTTGCCAGCCTTATGGGAACCAGGTGTGTTTCTGTGTGGGGGGCAACCCATCCTTATGCTGGTTTTTTAGGCTTCGGACAGAGCGAAAACGACGTGGTTCAGGTGAAAGACCTTACCTGCAGACCTTGCTCGGTTTTTGGTGATAAAGGATGTTATCGGGGCGATTGGGCCTGTCTTGAAGAACTTAATATCCAGAAGATCGTTGAAAAAATTCAATTATAATGTTGTTGTCAATCTGTATTCCTGTCTATAATTTTAATGTTCGCGGCCTCGTATCTGATTTAAAGAAAGAGATTGGTGCTAATGGAATCAATGCAGAAATTATTTTGATTGACGATGCTTCTGATGAAAGCTATAAAAAGATTAATCAGATACTTCAAAATGAGGTTGAAAACTTCATTTTTCTTGAAAAAAACATTGGAAGATCAAGGATACGTAACCTTTTTCAAAAGTACGCGGCAGGGGAGTACCTGTTATTCCTGGATTGTGATGGAAAAATTACAGAAAAGAATTTCTTAAAAAAATATACAGAGTTTATACAAAAAGATCAGGACACCAAGGTTATTTATGGCGGCAGGACTGTTTTGGGACGCGCTTCGGGTCCTGAATATTATTTAAGGTGGAAATTTGCTATTGAAAGGGAAAATCTGCCTGTCGAGCTACGTTTGGATAAACCTTATTTAAGTTTTCAGACCAACAACTTTATCATTAAAAGAGACGTTTTTGAAAAAATACATTTCAATCCTAATTTTCAAAAATATGGATACGAAGATCTTCTTTTTGCGATGGATTTAAAATCTGAAAAAATAAGTATAGATCACATAGACAACCCGATTCTTAATAATGATCTTGAAACTAGTACTGTATATCTTGAAAAAGTAGCGGAATCTGTAGAAAGTCTGACCAAAATACTTAAAGACGAAAGTCTGAAGTCAAAATTGTCAGAAGTAAAACTTGTGTGGCTGTACAATAAGCTGCCTTTTAAGCCTTTTATCGACCTGTTTTTAGATGATAAAACATTGTACGCTCTTAAGGCGAAACTTTTAAGAGGAAATGTTAATCTGCGCTATCTTGATCTGTACAAATTAGGGCTACTTATAAAAAAGATGAAGTAGGTTTTTAAATATTTGCGGGACATATAAAACAAAAAAATCTCCCAGTTTCCTGAGAGATTTTGTGGGCCCTGAGGGATTCGAACCCCCGACCCTCTGGGTGTAAACCAGATGCTCTGAACCAACTGAGCTAAGAGCCCTGAACTTTTTTTGAAAGGCTTCAGTTACCTTTGTGTGGGCCCTGAGGGATTCGAACCCCCGACCCTCTGGGTGTAAACCAGATGCTCTGAACCAACTGAGCTAAGAGCCCCTAATACTTGTTTCCTCGTTTAGAGTGGTGCAAATATACGACTTATTCAGAAATCTCCAAATTTTTTTCTAAAAATTCTCCAACAACAAAATTACTTCCGCCGATGAAAATCATTTCTTCATTTGTACATCGCTCTTTTGCAGAAAGATACGCTTCCTGTACCGAATCGAAAATTTTATAAAAAATTTTTGCTTCCTGCAGAAGAACTTCATAGTCTTCCGGGTGTCTTCCCCTGCTGATAGCTGGTTTTGCAAAATAAAATTCTGAATTTTCCGGAAGAAGAGCCATCACTTCATCTATTTTTTTGTCACTTACAAATCCCAGAATGACATGCTTATGTCTGTCAATAGAATTTAGTTGTGAAAATACATACTCCAGCCCGGCCTGATTGTGCCCCGTGTCACAAATGGTAAGCGGATCTTTAGAAAACTCAAACCAACGGCCGATAAAACCCGTGTTTTGATGGACATTCAATAATCCGTTCTCTATATTTTTGTCAGAAACAGGGATATTTAATTTTTTTAACTCATCGATCAAGCCAAGAACCACGCGGATGTTTTTTTTCTGATAGTTTCCTTTAAGATCGGAGACAAGGTCCGTTTGTATGGTTGTAGCGTCTATAAAGGGTGCGTTTTCGCTGTTGCCCTTTCCCCTGAGGATATTTTTAACTGTTTCTTTTTCTTCTCCTGAAACAATTGGGATATGAGGTTTGATGATTCCTGCTTTTTCTGAGGCGATCTCTTCAATGGTATCTCCTAAAATATTCTGGTGGTCCAACTGTACATTGGTGATGGCGGCAACCAAAGGGGTAATGATATTCGTGGAATCCAGCCTTCCTCCAAGACCGACTTCAATAATAGCAAAATCTACCTCCTGCTGGTAAAAATATTCAAAAGCCATAATGGTTGTAAATTCAAAAAAGGAGGGATAGATATCTTCAGGAAGGGTCTGAAGTTTCCGAATGAAATTAAAAACAAACTCCTTATCACAGTTTTTTCCGTTTACTTTGATCCGTTCTGTAAAGTCGATAAGGTGGGGAGAATTATATAAACCCACTTTATATCCGGCATCCTGCAGAACCGAGGCCAGCATATTGCTGGAAGACCCTTTTCCGTTGGTACCTCCAATATGAATGCATTTTATCTTTTCCTGAGGATTGCCAAAGAAATCACATAACTTTGTAATATTATCTAATCCAGGCTTATAGGCCTTCAGTCCATCGGTCTGATAGTTGGGAGCCTGTACGAAAAGCCAGTCTACAGCTTCCTGATATTGTCCGTTTGTCATGGTGCAAAATTCACAAAAGTTTTTTTAAAATAAAATATTAATTATTAAAACTGTAACTTTTTTATATTTGGCTCGTCTAATATTGAAAATTATTAATATGAAAAAAGTTTGGATTATCGTTTTTGGATTAAGCTGTCTGGGCCTGAGCGCTCAGAAGAAATGGTCCTTAAGAGAATGTGTAGACTATGCCGTGGAGCATAATCTTCAGGTTATCCAAAATCAATATTCTAAACAGATCCAGGATTCTAACCTTAAAATGGCAAAAAATGAGTATCTGCCCTCAGTATCCGGAACTATGTCTAACAGCGTAAGTTTTGGACAGACATCATTTGGAACAGGAAGTTTAAGGAATGACAGATTCAGCAACAGTGCTAATCTGGGAGCAGATATTTTACTGTTCAACAACGGAAGACTGGAGAAAACGATCAGGAAAACCCAGTTTGATGTAGAAGCCAGTCAATATGATGTGGAGACGATTAAAAATGACATTTCCCTTCAGATTGCGCAACAATATCTTACCACCCTGTTAAATAAAGAAATCGTAAAAATATCGGAGAGTGCTGTTGAAAATGCCCAAAAGCAATACGACAGGGCTAAAATAACCACCCAGGTTGGGACTACAGCTCAAACTATTTTGGCAGAAGCAGAAGCCGCATTGGCGAGAGAAAAGCAAAACCGTAAGACCGCTGAAATTAATGTTGGCAGAAGCCTTTTTGCCATGGCACAGCTCTTACAGCTTCCCGATTATAAAGATTTTGATGTTGAATATGTAGAGGTTCCTGATCAGCTGGAACAACCATTAAAATCAGTAGATGAAGTTCTTACCACGGCTTTTGAAAATCAGCCTCAGGTAAAAGCTGCAGAAAGCAGAATCAATTCTGCTGTAGCGCAGACAGAAGTAAGTAAAACTGCTTTCTGGCCGACTCTTACCGGAAGTGTGGGAGTAGGAAGTTTTTACAATAATCTTTTAACCACGAATACAACGGGAGTTGATGCGACAGGTAATCTTGTGATGGAAAGGAATTTTTTCGGTCAGTATAAAGATAATTTTGGACAGCAGGCAAGTATTTCACTGAATGTTCCAATTTTCAATAAAGGAAACACCAAGCTGCAGGTAGAACAGTCTAAAATCAATGAAAGTGTGGCCAAGATCACTCTGGAACAACAAAAACAGACGGTAAGACAGAATGTACAGAAGGCACAGTTTGATGTAGATGCCAATTATGAGACCTTCCTTTCAGCAGTAGAAACAGAGAAGAGTACCAAACTGGCTTTAGAATTTGCTGATAAAAGTTATGCAGCAGGAAGAACGACGATTTATGACGTGAATGTTGCCAGAAATAATTATGCAAACGCACAGGGATCTGTGGCACAGGCGAAATACAATTATCTTTTCAGTCTTAAATTACTGAATTTCTATGCAGGAATTCCATTAGCTTTGTAAAATGTCTATCCAGTCTTTAGAAAAATATTTACCTCAAAATACACTGAAATACTTAAGAGTTTGGTTTGCAGATCACTTTATTCACATAAAAGTTACACGCAGCCGAAATTCTAAACTGGGAGATTACAGAAAACTACCTGATGGTTCCCATGAAATAACGGTGAATTCAACATTGACACCGCCACTTTTTTTCTTTGTCCTGACGCATGAGCTGGCCCATCTGATCGCCTTTGAAAAATATGGGCGCAGAATATCGCCGCACGGGAATGAATGGAAGGAAACATTTAGAAACATGCTTCTCGAAAGTCTGGAGGTCTACGATGAGGATCTGAAGCCCATTATCATCAGATTTTCAAAATCTCCAAAAGCCAATTTTATGGCAAGTCCGGATCTTGTAAGATATTTTCATACTGAGAAACAAGATGATACGCTGCACTTTATTGAAGAACTAAAAAAAGGAGAATTTTTTATGTACCGGAACGAAAAGTATTTATTAGAAGGTCTGATTAAAAAAAACTATCTTTGTAAGAACTTGGCTACGGGAAGGAAGTATTCTTTCAAGCCTTTGGCAAGGGTTGAAAAATGTAGGCAAGAATGTTAAAATCAGATAGATACTGTGTCATCATGGCGGGAGGAATCGGGAGTCGGTTCTGGCCAATGAGTACACAGAAATTTCCAAAACAGTTTCAGGATATTTTAGGAACAGGGCGTACAATGATTCAGCAGACTTATGACAGAATCAGCCGGATTATTCCTAAAGAACAGATATTCGTGATCACGAATAAAGAATATGTCGCGCTTTCGCACCAGCAGCTTCCGGAAATTCCTGAAGAGAATATTGTGGGGGAACCTCTGATGAAAAATACAGCGGCCTGTAATCTGTACATGGCCAACAAGATTGCTGAAATTAATCCGAATGCAACAATGATCGTCCTTCCGGCAGATCATTTGATCCTAAAAGAAGATATATTCCTTGAAAAAGTAGAGCTGGCTTTTGATCTGGCGGCAAAACATGATTATCTGGTAACTCTGGGAATTACACCTACTAGACCTGATACAGGATACGGATATATCCAGTTTGTAGAAAAGAAAGGTTCAGATTTTTTTAAAGTAAAAACCTTTACGGAAAAACCTATCCTTGAGATCGCTCAGAGCTTTTTAGAAAGTGGGGATTTCCTATGGAATGCAGGAATATTTATCTGGAATGTGAAAAGCATTCATCACGCATTTGAGCTGTATCTTCCTGAGATGATGCAGCATTTCATGGCCTGCGAATACAATTCTGAAAAGGAGGATAGCTGTATTGAAACCATTTATCCCAAGGTTCAGAAGATCTCTATTGACAATGGGATCCTTGAAAAAGCGAAAAATGTATATGTAATTCCTTCAGATCTGGGTTGGAGTGACCTGGGAACCTGGACTTCCGTATACGAAAATACAGAAAAAGATAATGACGGAAATGCGGTTAAACTCAAGCATTTTCTAAACTATAATTCTAAAGGAAATATTATCCGCCTGAAGAATAATAATAAAGCGGTGATCATTGACGGGCTTGAAGATTTTATTGTGGTAGATACAGATAAAGCATTGCTGATCTGTCCCAGAAACAATGACCAGCTGATCAAAGACTATGTTCTTGACCTGAAAAGTTTCAAGAAAGGAGATAAATTCATGTAAAATAATTGGTATCTTTCTGCTGATTTTTGAATTATGATAAAAACTGCAATACGATCAACCATTCTTCTGTTTCTGCTTTGGGGATTCCTTGGATATTCTCAGGATAAGAAGAATTTTTCCAATATCCCGAACATTTTACAGCAGATCATCCCAAATGACAGGATAGATTCTTGGGTGCTGGTTTATAACAGTTACGGAAAAAACCAGGAGATCAGAACTTCGGGGGACAAAAAAGACTACACACCGCAATTTTCCGGCTTTAATTTATTTCCTGACAAGGATAGCTTTTATTATATCGTTTATGCCACCGGAGGGAAGATGAATTATATTACAGATCTTGAAGGTCTGAAGAAATTCGTTGGAAAAATTGACAACGCAGAAGAAGCAGCTATTATTTTGACTACAGATGGATACATGGTCGATGAGGAATTCAAGGATGTTGCTGGCAATTATTATGAAGATTCTGCCAACTATTATCTGGATCTGGGAAAACTCACCTCAAAAGAATGTCCTTACCAGAAAACACATTATACCCTGACTGTAAGCAAGTCTTCAGGGGCTATTTCCAAGGTGAAAGATAACGGAACTTACATAGAACTTTACAATAAAAAGTGCGCCAATAATCCAAGGCTTTTAAAAATCCAGAAAAAAGTAGAACCCAAAGATGAGCCTAAAAAATCTACCCAACGAAAATAACATATACGAAACCGAAAGGCTGATTATCCAAAAAATATCAGTGGATGATAAAGAATTTGTATTTGAACTTTACAACAGGCCGAAGTTTATTAAATACATCGGTAATCGTGGTGTAAACAGTATATCTGACGCAGAAAACTATATCATAAACAGGTTTCTTCCCCAATTTGACAGATTAGGATTTGGAAACTATTTGGTGGTTACAAAAGATAAAGGCGAAAAAATCGGGGCAGTAGGCATCTTTGAAAGAGAAGGTCTTGATGTAGCGGATATAGGATTTTCCCTGCTGGAAGAATATGAAGGGAAAGGATATGCTTTTGAAGCTGCTCAGATGGTGAAATCTATCGGGATGGACCTTTTTGGTTTAACAAAGATCTCTGCTATTACTTCAAAAGATAACTTCTCGTCTCAGAATCTGATTGAAAAACTGGGACTTTCATTCAAAAATTATGTGACGCTTCCGGATGATGATGAAGAGCTGATGTACTACGAAACCGAATAGATTTTAATGTCAGGAAGTCTGAAGCTGGAAGAGGGAAGTTATTGAGATCTGAAGCATAACTGCATCACAAGCTTTATTAATTTTTTTAAGTGATGTCATCAAATTCTACGATGCCTGTTTAAAGTAGTGTCCAATAATACTTCCATCATCCCTCTTCCATCTTCCAAACCCTTCAGCTATCCTTCCAGAATCTGGTCAGCGGCCGTTTTTGAAGTGACTTTCTCTATGACTCTTGTACAGATTCCGTTCTCGTCAAAAATAAACGTGGTCCGTACAATTCCCATATACGTTTTTCCGAATGTCTTCTTTTCCTGCCAAACTCCAAATTTTTCGATGACATCGTGGCTCTCATCAGCAATAAGGTTATAGGGAAAAGCAAATTTGCTGTGGAAGTTTTTCTGCTTCTTTACTCCGTCTCCACTTACGCCAAGCAGCTGAAATCCCTCTTTCTTAAGTTTCGAATAATTATCGCTCAGGTTGCAGGCCTCTACGGTACACGTAGGCGTATTGGCTTGAGGATAAAAGAAAACGACGAGTTTCTTTCCGATCAACTTTGATGAGGCTATTGTTTCCCCGTCCTGATTGGTTCCTTCAAATTCAGGTAATTTATCTCCAACTTTCAGCATAATGAATTAATTTTGTTCAAATTTAATGGTTAAATGACAAAAAAGCAAAGAGCTGAGCTCGTTCAGAAAGAACTGGAGAAATTATACCCTACCACACCTATCCCGTTAGATCATACAGATCCATATACCTTAATGGTTGCAGTAGCCCTTTCTGCACAGACGACCGACAAAAAAGTGAATCAGGTGACTCCCCATCTTTTTGAGGTGGCCGGAACTCCGCAAAGAATGGCCAGACTGGAAGAGTTTGAAATTAAAGAACTGATCAAAGAAATAGGATTATCCAATACAAAAGCAAAAAACCTTAAAAGAATGGCTGAGCTTTTACTGGAAAGGCACAACGGTATTGTTCCCCAAACTTATGAAGAATTGGAAGCACTTCCCGGAGTAGGTCACAAAACCGCTTCTGTGGTGATGAGCCAGGCCTTCGGATTTCCTGCTTTTCCGGTCGATACACACATTCACAGACTAATGACGCAATGGAAGCTTACTTCAGGGAAAAACGTTGTAGAAACAGAAAAAGATGCTAAGGCAATATTTCCTGAAGAGGTATGGAACAAGCTTCACCTTCAGATCATTTTCTACGGAAGAGAATATTCGCCAGCCAGAGGAAAAGGAGAGAAGGATTTTATTACGAAAATGATGTTTGAAAAATAATTGAATTTTAGCGATTCCTATTCCCCCTTAGCTAAAGGGGTGGATTTTTGTGCAGCAAAGAGATTGGGTAGTTAAACTGAATAATAATTAAATATCCAACAGCCTTCTATGATAATTAATCTGTCCGAGATGATAATCCAGATGGGTAATCAAATGAATTAAAAAGTATCCCGTGGTCATTTTATCTTCAAAAATAACGAGAGGATATTCTTTTTCGAGATCTTCAGACGTCAGACGGCTAAGGACATCATCTACCATAGATATTGTTGCCATTACCTTTTCAATAAGTTCAGTTCTTGGAACATCTTTTAATGAAAATTCCAGCTCTCTGTTTCTGATGTAGCCGGTATTACCAAGCTCTGTCCCAAAATAAGTATTGAGATTTCCAACCAGATGCAGACAAAGGTTTCCTGCTGAGTTAGCGATGTTTTTGTCTGTTTTCCAGATAGAACTTTCATTCCTGTAGGATTCTATTTCTGTTTTTAGTTTATTTAAATCTCTGCTGTAGAGAGATCTTAGGCTTTCTATGATCATTTTAATTGGTTTAAATTAATTGGAATTTCTTTACCCGGTTTTCGAAAAGAGGACGTTCAAAATTAAATAAAAAGATGGGACATTAAAATTAATGATCCCATCTCCAGTATTTTTTATTTTTTAAAATAATTCTATTTCTGTTTCTTAGCCCAGAGATCCATCTTCCTGTTTAAAACATCAAGCGGAAGGCATCCCTGGCTTAAGATTTCATCATGGAAGCTTGCTAAATTAAACTTCTTTCCAAGCTCTTTTTGGTACTGGTCTCTAAGCTCACGGATTCTCAGCGATCCGATTTTGTAGCCTAAAGCCTGTCCCGGCATCGCCATATATCTTTCCACCTCTGCAGTTGCGCTGGCTTCATCATAAGAAATATTGCTCAGGAAATATTTGATCGCTTCCTCTCTGGTCATCGTTCCCGTATGAATTCCGGTATCCACAACCAATCTTACCGCTCTCAGCATCTGATCACTCAAATACCCCATCTTCTGGTAAGGATCTGTATAAAGTCCAAACTCAGGCCCTAAAGTTTCACAATAGTGCGCCCAGCCTTCTCCATAAGCTCCGAACCATCCGAACCTCATGAATTTAGGAAGCTTCGTGTTCTCCTGCTGAAGAGATACCTGATAATGATGTCCCGGAATAGCCTCATGAAGGAAAAGAGACTCCATTCCAGAAGTTACATTGAATTTGGCGGGATCCGGAAGTGGCATATAAAATATTCCCGGTCTTTTTCCGTCAGGAGTTCCCTGAATATATTCTGCGCTTGCACTCGCTTCCCTGAATTTTTCGGTCTGCCTGATCTCAAATTTGGTCTTTGGAGTGATGCTGAACATTGTCTTCAGCTTAGGTGTAATCTTTGCAAGAATGCTGTTAAATCCATTCAGGACCTCCTTGGAAGTCTTATAAGGCATGGCTTTAGGATCTGTTTTTACAAAATTGATAAACTCTTCCAGTGTTCCCGAAAAGCCTACCTGTTGCTTTACTTTTTCCATTTCTGCACGAAGCATAGCTACTTGCTGCAGACCTGTTTTATTGATCTCTTCAGGAGTTTTCTTAGTTGTTGTCCAGCTTTTGGTGTAATATCTGTAGATTTCATTTCCGTTGGGAAGGCTATTGTAGCCATCCGTGTCTCTGGCTTTCGGAAGATATTCCTTCTCAAGAAACACTCCCATTTTGGTATAGGCAGGAATGATCTTTTTGGTAATAGCATTTGCATAAAGAGCTGAATATTTATCTTTTTGAGCTTTTGTAAAGTTTTTAGGGAATTTTTTAATCGGCCCGTAGAAGATATTTTTGTCCATATCTGTAGTCGTGATCTCTTCTGCTTTCATCTGAGGGATCATTTTCACTACCAGTTTCTTGGGAAGAACCACCTTATTATTAATTCCTTCACGGAAGTTTTCTGAGGCCGCATTCATCCATTCCGGGAATTTTTCCATTCTTTTCAGCCAGTCAATGTAGTCCTTTTCTGTTTTGAAAGGCTGGCTTCCTTCTCCGCTTCCATACAAGGGAAAGTTCAGGGGAAGTCCTCCAAACTGAGTAAAAGGAATATATTCCGGATGATAGGCGTAGGCTTCAATTTTATCTTTTAAAGTATAATCCAGCACGTCATATACAACTTTATCATCATCTGAAAGGGCTTTATAATCAACGCTTTCCAACTGTTTTTGTACAGAATTGTAAAAAGCAACCTCTCCTGAAATAAAATCTTTATCAATATTGATAGGAAGCTGGTCGTTATACCTTGTGTCTCCCTGAGAAGTAGCTTCTAAAGGATATAGTTTCAGATACTGCTCATAATAGTTGGAGGCAATAGAATCCATATTCGTAGGGGTTACCTTCGTCAGCGGAGAATCAGATTTTTTGCAGGCTGCGAGGCTGATGGCCAGTCCAAGCCCTAAAATACCTTTTGATAAAATGTTTTTCATTTTCAGAATCTTTATGTAGCAAAAGTAAGTATTATTGGCTTATACGGAATAATCAATCATAATGATTTAAAAAAATAATTTTCAAAATATTTTCAACTTTGAATCAATTTTTTATCTTTGTCCATAACATTTAACAATCATATTATTACAGCTCTTTTTTAAAGAAATAATGAAAGGGATTTTAAAAATTTACCATCCGGAGGAGACCCTAAAATACAATATTAGAAACACTTATTGTAAAGCGGTCTACAGCAATCAACAACATTTTTTAGAAGTTGAAATAGTAACGGATGACAGTTTGGATCATGTAGATGATGATTCATTACAGTACAACTTTCCGCAGCTTTCACTTGAAATTTTCGATTTCCCTATCGACTCGAAGGATATTGAAGGAAAATTGATTAAGATTAACGATTCTGAGGAAGAAACCTACACCGAAGTGGATTTATTCGATGACGAGGACGCTTTTATCTACGATAATGAGCTGCTGTTTGAGACTAATGAAGAAGGTGAGCTTCAGGTCATCTGGAAAGGGACTATTGACGATTTCTATACAGGATCAGATACACCGATCCCTTTCCGGTTAAAATGCGAATTTAAACAGGATGCTATCAATATAGAGGAGGACTAACCATTTTCTCATCCTTTTTATATCGAATATCTTTTCAAAATTTCTTTTGGAAGGATATTTGCTGTCTTCTAAATCATAACAAATTTTAAGTTGTTTTTAAGCAATTTTTAAGAGAGCAATTCATAATATTCCACTACATTTGTCGTTAAAATTTTATAAAAATTCACATTAATGCTGTTAACGGAACTTACTCAGATTTTATTTGCACAGATTACTGCTCCTGCAGTTGCAACAGACGATTTAGAATTTTCATTTTGGAAGATCATGTTCCATGGAGGGGCTTTCGCTAAAATAGTGATGTTTGTCGTTCTGGCTTTAGGTGTGTTTTCACTGTACCTGTTTTTCGAACGTTTTTTCTTTATTAAAAGATTGACCTCAAAAACAGATGCCAATTTCATGGAGAATATCGAAGATTTTATCAAAGAAGGAAAGATAGAAGCGGCTGCAGATTATGCTAAGAAACAGAGCTCTCCGGAAGGTAGAATTCTGGAAAAGGGTATTTCAAGACTGGGACGTCCTGTTTCGGATATTGTAAGCGCCATGGAATCCCAGGCTCAGATAGAAGTAGCCAATATGGAAAAGAATCTTAATCTTTTGGCCGTGGTACCAAGTATCGCTCCGATGCTGGGACTTCTGGGAACGGTTATCGGGATGATCATTGCGTTCTTCAATCTTTCCCATGCAACAGGTTCATTCTCGCCGAAAACACTTTCTGAAGGTATTTATACGGCTTTGGGACAGACTGCGGTAGGTTTGGCTGTAGCGATTCCTGCTAACTTTTTCTACAATATCCTATTAACCAGAATTGATAGATTTGTATTAAAAGCGCAGAATATGTCTGGAGAATTCTTAGATCTTATCAACAAACCTTTATAAATCTTATGAAAATTCAGAGAAGAAATAAAGCGAACCCCGAATTCAGTTTGGCAGCGATGACAGATGTTATCTTGCTGATGCTGATATTCTTTATGATAACTTCATCAGCCGCCAATCAAAGTGCCATTGATGTAAAGTTACCGAAAGCGGGAGCGGTAGAAGATAATATTCCCAATCCTCTGACGGTGAGTATCAAACCGGACGGATCTTATTTTGTAGATGACACGCCTGTCACCAGAGAACAACTGGAGCCATTGATTGTGAGTAAATTAACGGATCAAACCAACAGGTCTTTTACCATTCGTGCAGATGAAAATACCATGCATAAAGATGTAGTCTTTGTCATGGAAATCGCGGAAAAGAATAAATTTAATATTGCAATTGCAACGGTTAAAGTTAAATAATGACTCCGAAACAGTCGGAAAGAATCATTTAAAATGAAAAGTTACACGATAAACAAAAACGAGCAAAACAGAGACAGGATAAAAAGTGCTATACTTTCTATCCTTATTTGGGCTGGAATTTTGCTTTTTGTTTTTCTTTATAAATTAAAACCGGAATTAGATAAGCAGCCTGATGAAGTAGTCACAACAATGCTTGTTAACTATGGGGATAACAGAAACGGGAAGGGGGTTGAAGAACCTGCTGAACAACCGGGGAGTTTAGCGGCTGCAACAGAAGAAGTAACTCCTGAGCCAGCTGAAACGCCTGTTCCTGAAACTAAAACAGTCGTAAAGCCTGAACCAACACCAGAGCCGAAGAAAGCGGACGTAAAGGAAAAGGTAATTACAGGAAACAATGCTAAAATAAGCGTTCCTAAAAAAGAAGAATCGAAAAAGACAAATAATAAAGCCGCGACAAGTGCCAGTGCCTCTAAGAGTACTAAAAAAGCAGGCGCAACAACAGCCAACTCTAAAACCGGAAACGGCGACGGAAAAGGAACTGCAGCCATCGGAAACCTGATCAGAGGACGAGGAACAAAAGCCGGAAGCCAGGGAACAGGTGAGGGAATAGGAAATTCAGGAGATCCATTAGGTGGTGACGGAAACGGAGACATTAAAGTAGGAATTGACCGAAAACTGGTAGGATATATTCCCGGAACAATGGGAAGAGGAGGCGCGCAGCCAAGTAATAGCTGTACCGCAAGTGGAACCGTTACCATTGCCTATACTGTAGATAAAGCTGGAAATGTAGTCTCCGCAAGAAGATCAGGAGGAACATCAGATCCCTGTATTTCTTCTACCGGAGTTTCCTGGGTGAAGAAGTATGTAAAAGCCGAGAAAGCAAGTACATCTTCCACCGGAACGTATAAAATCACATTCTAAAATACAAAAGCACTTTATTCAAGTGCTTTTTTCATTTCGTTGATCCTGTTGATCACCGGAAGCGCAAATATACCGCTGGTCTGCAGATAAAGCTCATAGAAAGTCTTTGACTTGTCTAAAAAGTCTTTATTACCATCCTGCTTCCCTTTAAAATAGAAAAGGTTTCCCAGCATTTCGAAATAATCTTTGTGGTCTCTTTCCTGTCTTTCATTCACAATGCTGATGATTTCTTCTTTTGATTTTGAAGAAATTTCCGTAAAATCTATTTTGAAAATATCCTTCATCAAAGTATCAAAATCTAATTCTTTCTGCATTAAACTTTCCTCTGGCTTGTCCAAAATCAGTTTTTCCAATGCTTGAGTTAACTGACGTATTAATCTTAATGTGAATTCTTTATCTGTGATCATAGTTGATTTTATTTTGCTAGTTGCTAGTTGCTAGTTGCTAGTTGCCAGTTTAACTGGACGTATTTTATAAAGTTATTTATTTTTCCTCCTAAGAGTTGATATTGTTCTGTTTTTTCATTTGAATCAGAGCATAAATTCAGCAACGGATAACAAATTACGCAAAAAACAAATATGCCAACACAATAGAAGTAATAACCCCCACCAAATCTGCCAGAAGCATAGCAACTACCGTATATCTCGTATTCTTAACGGCAATGGCGCCAAAATAAACTGCAATGACGTAAAAAGTCGTATCTGAGCTTCCCTGAAGAACTGCTGCTAGTTTCCCCTGAAAACTGTCTGGTCCAAATGTCGCCATGGTGTCAACCATCATTCCTCTCGCTCCGGAACCGGAAAGAGGTTTTATTAATGCAGTCGGAAGTCCGTCTACAAATCTTGGATCCATACCCGCTGTATTAACTACCCACTTCATTCCGTCAATGATCACATCAAAAACACCTGAAGTCCTCAGTAATGAAATAGCAATCAGCATCCCTACTAAATAAGGGATGATTTTAACACAAGTTGTAAATCCTTCCTTGGCTCCTTCAATAAAGGCATCAAAAACATTGATTTTTTTATAAACGGCTCCCAGAACTATGGCGAGGAAAATAAAAAGAATAAGCCCGTTACTTAAAACCTGGCTGAAAATATCCAATTCGCTCTTACTAAGACCTGTTAAATACCATACAAGGAGTCCAATCATTACGGAGACTCCGCCGATGTATGCAATAACAGTTGGTTTTAATAAGTTGATTTTCTGATAGATTGAAACGATGATCATAGCCGCTAAAGTGGCTGCAAAAGTGGCAATCATACAGTAAAGAAAGATATCCGTAGGGTTTTTGGATCCGGCGGAAGCTCTCAAAGCAATAATGGAGACCGGTATAAGCGTCATTCCGCCTGCATGGAGGCATAAAAACATGATTTGCGAATTACTGGCGGTATCTTTATTCGGATTTAATGTTTGAAGACTTTCCATCGCTTTTAAACCAAATGGGGTAGCGGCATTGTCTAGTCCCAGAAGATTGGCGCTGAAATTCATCAGCATATGCCCGAAAGCCGGATGGTTTTTAGGAATATCAGGAAATAACTTTGAGAAAAAAGGCTGTATAAATCTGCTTAAAAGGTTGATTCCGCCTGCTTTTTCAGCAATACTCATGAATCCCATGAATAAGGTCATGATCCCGATCAGACCGATACAGATCTTAACTGCCGTTTCGGAAGTTCCGATCACGCCGTCCGATTCTTGAACTCTATAAACTTTTACATTCTGTTTAAGAGAATCTGTTTTATAATGGATCCTGCTGTCTGCAAAATCATTCTTTTTCATCAGACTGTCTCGGACAATAGGAGTAAGCACATTCATCGGCTGTGAAGCGATCTGAACCGTATCACCGCCTTTTCCTACCACCATATCATTGAAGATGGTTTTATAGTGGCCAGACGAAACGTACTTAATACTTGCAATGCCAATGGCAATGATAATGAAAGCCGACCAAATTCTGCTAAGGACCATTCGATTAAATTAAAATTTTAGAAAAGATAATAAATTAAATGTAAAACTGCTTAAACTTTTATTTTTTTGAACCATTACGGAGTAATAAGAAAGTAAGAATAGTAAGAATTCATATTAGCCAATAGCGTGTTTCTTATCGAATCAGAAGGATTTGTCTTAACTAAACTTAAATACTTAATAAGTCTTAATGGGTTTTTAAGAACCAGAATTTATTTTTCATCTAGATAAACCAGATATCCCTCAAAGTCATCATCTAAACTTTTCAAAACCTTCGCATCATCCATCTTTTTAGCAAGATTGTCAATAAAAAAGTTCTTCTCAAAAAACTGGCGGTGGATTCCCGGAAGCAGTTCCATGAAATAATCCATTCCGATTTTATTATTGTGAAGATCCATTTTGGTTTCCAAAGGCTCATTAGGAAACAGCTCTTCATGCATATCGGTTATTCTTTTACAGAAATCCAGTGCCTTTTCCGGAGAGGATACCTTACAGCAATACATCATGATGAAACAGCACCACAGCGCATGCCTGAAAGCATTTCCAATACCATCGTTTGAGGCTGTTTTAGGAAACTTTTTCTGAGCAATAGCAAAAGCCTGTAGCGTTGCATAAAAGCTTAATAATGCAAAAAGAGGATGCGGAAGAAGAAGCGATAAAAGGCGCATGATCTTTTTCAGGCTCATGCTCCGGATGGTATTAAAAAATATCTTGAAAGTCCTCATAAATAAAAATCTCTCCCTAATTAGAGAGAGATTGTATGGTGTTTGTTACAGATCTTAAGCGTTTACAGCTAATAAATTGACTGTTTTAGCTACTGTATCTTTAATTTCAGTTCTTTTTACGATGAAATCTACAAATCCTTTTTCCTGTAGGAATTCAGAGGTCTGGAAGCCTTCCGGAAGATCTCTTCCGATGGTTTCACGGATGACTCTTGGACCGGCAAAACCGATTAACGCTCCCGGCTCAGCCATGATAATATCTGCTGTCATAGCGAAAGAAGCGGTGATTCCTCCAAAAGTAGGGTCACAAAGGTAAGCGATGTATAGAAGTCCTGCTTCAGAAAGCTGAGCAAGCTTAGCCTGTACTTTAGCAAGCTGCATCAGAGAGTAAGTTGCTTCCTGCATTCTCGCTCCTCCGGACTGACAGATGATCATGTACGGAAGTTTGTTTGCGATACAGTAATCTACTGCTCTTCTGATTTTTTCTCCCATTACAGAACCTAAAGATCCCCCGATAAAAGCAAAATCCATACACGAAACTACCATTTCAGTTCCTTTTACGGTTCCTACTGCATTTCTGATAGAATCTGTAAGCTTTGTTTTTGCTCTTACTTCTTTTAAACGGTCTTTATAGGGTTTTGTATCCTTGAAGTTTAAGATATCAATACTTTCAACATTGGCATCCAGTTCAGTGAATTTACCTTCGTCAAAAAGGATCTCAAAAAATTCTGCACTTCCAATTCTTACGTGAAATCCATCTTCAGGAGAAACGTAGCTGTTTCTTCTCAATTCATCATGCTCCACTATTTTTCCTGATGGAGTCTGATGCCAAAGGCCTTTGGGAACATCCTTTTTTTCATCAGTAGAGGTAGTAATGTTTTTTGCTTTTCTTTTAAACCAGTCGAATGCCATTTTTTGTCTGTATTAATGTATAATGTAAAAGGTAAAAGGTATAAAGACAAAAGCATTAAATCTACTCTGTACTTTATACATTCTACTTTTTACAAAAAATTATTTTAAAGTATTTACGTTATTTAAGTCTTCAAACGCTTTAACCAGTCTTGTAGAGAAAGTATCTTCCCCTTTTCTTACCCAAACTCTTGGATCGTAGAATTTCTTGTTAGGTTTTTCTTCTCCTTCAGGGTTTCCGATTTGGGCTCTTAAATATTCAATATTGTTAACCATGTAATCTCTAACCCCTTCTGTGTAAGCAAACTGAAGGTCTGTGTCGATATTCATTTTGATCACTCCATAGTCGATAGCTTCTCTGATCTCTTCTAAAGTAGATCCGGAACCTCCGTGGAATACGAAGTTAACCGGCTTCGCTGCAGTTCCGAATTTCTCCTGAACATATTTCTGAGAGTTGTCAAGGATTTTTGGAGTAAGAACTACATTTCCTGGCTTGTAAACTCCGTGTACATTACCGAAAGCAGCAGCAATGGTAAAGTTGTCCGAAATAGCTTTTAATTTTTCATAAGTATAAGCGATATCTTCAGGCTGAGTGTATAGTTTAGAGTTGTCTACATCAGAATTGTCTACCCCATCTTCTTCACCACCTGTAACTCCGATTTCAACTTCCAAAGTCATCTGCATTTTAGCCATTCTTTCGAAATATTTGGCTGAAATTTCAAGATTTTCTTCTAAAGATTCTTCAGAAAGATCCAGCATATGAGAAGAATAAAGAGACTTTCCGGTTTGTTTGTAATGCTCTTCACTGGCATCTAATAATCCGTCGATCCAAGGAAGTAATTTCTTGGCACAGTGGTCTGTATGTAAAATAACAGTCGCTCCGTAAGCTTCTGCAAGAGTATGAATATGTTTGGCTCCGGCAATAGATCCTAAAATAGCTGCCTTCTGACCATCATTATTTAATCCTTTTCCTGCGTTGAACGCAGCTCCGCCGTTTGAAAACTGAATAATTACAGGAGAGTTTAATTTCGCTGCAGTTTCCATAACAGCATTCACGTTGCTTGAACCAATTACATTGACTGCAGGCAGTGCAAATTTGTTTTCTTTAGCATACTGAAAAATATCGGTAACTAATTGACCTGTGGCAACTCCTGCCGGAAAAATTCTGCTCATGTTTTACTTTTTATTTTAAATTATTAGGCGTTTTTAAAATTCCTGTAAAGGTAATCATTTTTGAGGAATTACTAATTTCTTTTATCCCTTCCCCAAAGCAGCTTCTGACGGATCGTTTCGTAGAAACTTAAATGATTAGGCTGCACCAGAAGGATCTGGAAATCTGCCTTTTTGATGATGATTTCTTTGTCGGTTTCTATATGAACCAATCTCGAGTCCAGCGAAAGAGAATACTGAGGCACTCTGCTTTCTACTTTAAATTTGATTTCCACTCTGTCGTTCACCACCAAAGGCCTCACATTCAGGTTGTGGGGAGCGATAGGGGTAATGACAAAATTTTCGTTGTTGGGAGAAATAATCGGTCCGCCACAGCTTAATGAATAGGCTGTTGACCCTGTAGGTGTGGATACAATGACGCCGTCACCCCAGAAAACATTTAAAAATTCATCATTGATATATGAATCTACCGTGATCATAGAGGTTGTTTCTTTTCTGGATACGGTAACATCGTTTAATGCATAGGGGAAAAAATCACCTGATTTTGGTGAAACCACCTCAATCACTGCACGGCGGCTTGTTTTTACGTCTCCTTTTAAAATCGCGTCAAGTTCTTTGAAAGCTTCTTCTTTTGTAAAGCTGGCCAGAAATCCTAATCTTCCTGTATTCACCCCTACAATAGGGATCTCAAGATCTTCAATGAAGGTCAGGGAATTCACAATGGTTCCATCACCTCCAAAAGTAAAGAAAAGGTCTACCTCCTTATCTACAAGGTCCTGTTTGTTGTTGAATGTTTCAAATATCTTTGAGAACTGAAGCGCTTCAGCCATTTCATCGTACAGAACAGATTTTACGCCTCTGGTTTCAAGTTCTGAAATAAACTTGCTTAAATATAAAAAAGTATCGAGGTCTTTTTTCTGAGAATATATGGCTGCCTTCATGTTATATTTCTATGAATTTTTGGAAAAATCCGAACCGGTCCTTAAACAGATCTGATTTCTCATCAGAATAGTATTTCTCAACAATTCTGTAATCATATCGGTCAAGAGTAGCGTCTATCGAGGAGAGATTTTCATTGCTGATCTTGATGGTCACATGAATCACTTCATCCGACATAAAAGAGATAAATCCACCGTAAAATTTCGAGTTATTGCTTTCCACAATATTGGCGATCTCTGTCATCGAATATTTTCTCGCCGGTGTTTCTATCGTAAGGATAGCCCCGGTCTCTGAAAACAGAGGGTAACGGGATAGATTCTGAAAAACATCCTCGCAGGTAATGTACCCCAGATACTTTTCATTCTTGTTGATCACCGGGATCACATTGGCACTGAAAGTGTAGAACAGGCGGATGCTGTCCATGATATTATTGTCTTCCAGAATAGCGAAACGTTCGATCTGATGTTCAAGATCCTTCAAAGTCCCTTCTCCTTCATAGAGAAAGTCTTCTGCGATCGCTCCGTAGAAGTGGTGGGATTTTTTGATGAAAATATGAGAATATCCAAAATCCTCTAATGTATTTCTCGCTGATTCTATGGAGTCAGTGAGGCTAAAACACGGAAAGTCTTTTGAGATATATTCCTTGATAAACATTGTGCTAATTTATAAAAAATTAAATGAAACTTTTTCCCAAAACATCACTTTTTTTCATGGAAAATAAAAAAAATGATGTTAAAATTTGTTTGTAAATAAAAAAAAAGTATCTTTGTCGCCTTTCATTTTTACTTTTTATTAGATTTATTTCAAACTGCACTGTCTTTTAAGGACATATGCAGTTTTTTTATTTTAGGGCTTTGGCAAACTCCCACATCACAATTCCACCACATACGCTTACATTCAGAGAGTGCTTTGTTCCCAGCTGTGGAATTTCAAGAAATGTGTCAATATTCGGAAGAGCTTCATCACTGATTCCTTCCACTTCATTTCCTAAAATCAACGCATATTTTTTTGATTGGTCAATGCTGAAATCTGTGATCATCACGCTGTCGGTTGTCTGCTCGATCCCAATAATTTCGTATCCTCGGCTTTTATAATCGCTAATTGCCGCATTAATATCACTTTCGTGGCTCCAGTCCACACTTTCTGTAGCCCCAAGTGCGGCTTTATGAATTTCACGGTGTGGAGGCTGAGGAGTGATCCCGCAAAGAATGATCTTTTCGATCAGAAAAGCATCAGCTGTTCTGAAGGATGCACCTACATTATGCATGCTTCTGAGATTGTCTAAAATAATGACCAATGGAATTTTCTCAACCTTCTTAAATGTTTCTACATCAATTCTGTTAAGTTCTTCCAGTTTTAATTTATTTACCAAAATTTATTTATTTGTTAATGAATGTGCATTTTAATCATAATGCTAAAATTTAGCAGTCACTTTGTCGTTCCGTAGGAATCCAAACTACTTTGTTTTCATTATCCGGAGATTCTACGGAATGAAAAAAACTTTTTTAAACTAGCTTTCTACTAATAGCGGACATTCGTATTTGTTATTGTAATTTACGAATATTAATGCAGTATGGATTAAACCTTAATCAATATTTTTCTGCTGAAATTTTACATATAATTTAATCTGACCTGTTCAATATTTTGACTTCTCAGATTTTTTAGAGTATCGATTAATTCAGAAATAGAAGAACTTAAACTTTCCTCAGTTAGAATTCCATTATTTCTGGGATATGCAGTTAAAGGATTTTCTTTTTGATAACGAATTATATCTTCAATATCCATCTTCGACATTTTTGAATCATCATCATCCGGATTAAAAATAATTTGTGAAAAGTACTTAGTATTGCTCTGAATTTTCTCTTTAAACTCTTCAAGCTTTTTAATTAAATCGTCAGTATTTACCCAAAAATCATCAGGATTATGATCGTTTTCATCATGGTCATACTCTTCAAAATCAAATTCCATTTCAGGATTATAGACTTTTTGAAAAATACTTAAATCAATATTTAAGATACTTTCGATTTGTGATACAATGCTTTTTTCATCATAACCGCCAAACTGTTCGAAGAAATATGAAAGAGTATTTGGAAAATCTAAATAATCCTCATATTCATTTTCACTCTTCGGTTCAATATAATAATCCATTCCCATAATTATTTCACTTTTAAGATCTATTTTTTTCCTATTTCTTCCCACCCATAATCTGATGCACATTCCTCTCGATATTTTGAGCGATGGCTTCCATGGGAATATCATTCTCATCATTATTAAAAGGATCTTCAATTTCCTCAGCAATCAATTCAAGACTCATCAACACGTAATATACAAAAACCGTCAGCGGAATCATCAGAAGCCCGATTGTAATGACATAAGCCACCGGAAGTGCCAGTACATATAAAATGATAAACTTCTTTACAAACGAAGAATAAGAGTAAGGAATAGGGGTGTTTTTAATTCTTTCGCAGCCTCCGCAAACATCTAAAAACCCTGAAAGCTGAGTATCCAGATATAGCATTTCGATATCTGAAATCTTTCCTTCTTTCTTCAGCTGATTCAGTTTATGGGTCAAAAGAATAACAATTTCACTAGGACCATGATGTTTAAGAGATTTTTCAATTTCAGAATAATCTTCATCCAGCGCCAGTCTTGTAGATTCCTTAGACAAATGTTTGGCAAGGAAATGGGGAAAATATTTTAAGTATCTGGAGATCTGTTCTGCATTTTGATGGTCGTCGTCTAAAATGGCATTGATTTTTATTGCAAAATTTCGGGTATCATTCACCAGTTTTCCCCAGAGTTTTCTGCCTTCCCACCACCTGTCGTAAGCCGTATTGGTTCTGAAAACAAGCAGCAGCGAAAGTACAAATCCCAAAAGAGAATGAATCATTCCTACATTGCTCACACCGGATTTTGTGGTAAGATGAAGATATTCCACCTCCAGATACTGAATGCCCCACGAATAAATCCCCACAAGGATCATCGTTGGAAAAAGGATCTTCATGGTATCGCTTTTATGCATACTGAAAAGGATTTTCAGGAAATGCTTGGTGTTGTAGGCTCTCATAAATTCGCTTAGTCCTACAAATATAATTTTTTCATTTGAGCTCTGCTTTATCTGGAACTTTAAAATAAGTTTAAAAAAGGCAAAAGGGGTAAAGAGGTGAATGGGCTTATGGCAAGATATAAAGCGACTAAATAATTAAGTCTCTTAAAAATCTTTTGCTCTTCTTTGGCTTATCAATTTTTTTACCTCAAATTTCCAGATGATTATGAGTAGTTTTGAAACATTAAGAGCATGGAAGGAGGTAAGAAAAGTTAAGAGAAAATCTAAAGATTTTTTAGCTCTGTTTCTTAAAGCGAAGCTCAGCTTAATAATCTTAAAAACTTAATATGGCTTAATGTTTCAAATCTATTCATAAAATCTTTGATTTTTAAACTTATGTGTGCTTCTTATTCTCAATACTTTAAGCTTAATAATTAAAGTGTCTAAAATCTTTTGTCCCTTTTGTGGTTTAAATAGACTTCCGAAGCCCCGATACAATTTTTTAATTTTCACAGATTTCAAAAAAACACTATTTTTATTTCGTATTAAATAACAAAACAAGATGATCCTCGAAAACGTAGATGTAGTCCACGATATCAGTAAAGAAGATTTTCAGCAGAATTATTTCAAAAAACATAAGCCGCTTTTGATTAAAAATTTCGCGGCCAGATGGGATGCTTTTGACCAATGGAATCTTGCCTACATCCGGGAAAAAGCAGGAGATCAGGACGTACCGTTGTATGATAATAAACCCGCCGATGCTTCCAAAAGCTCAGATGCACCGGTGGCCAACATGAAGATGAAGGATTATATAGACAGGATAAAAAGCGGTGCCTCAGATCTGCGTATTTTTTTCTATATCATTACAGACAGGCTACCGGAATTGTTGAAAAATTTCACGTATCCTGATCTGGGGATCAAATTTTTTAAACGGCTTCCGACTCTTTTCTTCGGGGGAAGTGAAGCCCATGTTTTAATGCATTATGATGTAGATCTAGGAGATTTCCTTCACATTCATTTCGAAGGGAAAAAGAGAATCCTTTTATTTGACCAGAAACAATCTGCCTTCTTATATAAAGTACCGCTCTCTGTTCATACCGTTTACGATATAGATTATGAAAATCCTGATTATGAGAAGTTTCCGGCCTTACAATATGCCAGGGGCTACGAGATTTTCATGGAACATGGGGATGCACTATTTATTCCCGGGGCATTCTGGCATTTCAACCGGTATCTGGAACCGGGATTTTCTATGTCGCTCAGGGCGCTACCTAACAAACCTGGTGTCTTTGCCAATATGATGTACCACGTTTTTATCATGAGGTATACCGATAAGCTTCTGCGTAGGCTATTTAAATCTAAGTGGGTGAATTACAAGCAGAAATGGGCGTATGAAAAAGGGACGGAAGCTTTTGAAAAGAAGAGGAAATAGATCTGGATGTCTCAAAGGTTTCCGTTTTCAGCACCAAACTTCCATCTTCTGGCATCCATCCCCCATCTTTACTCATTAATAAGTCCGAAAATTTTAGCATCTACAAATCTTCCTTTCTCAAAAAAATAATCACGAAGCATTCCTTCTTCTTTAAAATTTAATGAATGTAAAAGCTTCTCAGATGAGATATTCCCGGGGTCAATGAAGGCGTCCACACGGTGAAGCCTCATGCTTTCGAATCCGAATATCAAAATAGGAAGAAGGGCTTCTTTCATATAGGAATTTCTCCAGAATTGAGGATTCAGTTCGTACCCGATTTCTGCCCGGGAATGGGCAGGATACCAATTGTGATAGCCACATGTCCCTATGACCTTCTTTTCAGATTTCAGCTCCAGAGCCCAGCGGAATCCTTTTCCTTTCTTGAATTCATCATTAAAATAAGTGATGATATTTTGGGCATCCTCCAGTGTTTTGAAGGTGTCCAGATCATAATATTCCATCACTTCATCCAGAGAAAAATAGGCGAAGAGATCTTCTGCATCATCGGGAGTCAGCTGTCTTAAGAGAAGTCTTTCAGTTTCTAAAACCGGATAGATCATAGAGTTTATTTTACTGAAAAATACGATAAATATTTTATTCAGAAATAGAGAAGGCCCTTTTTTGCTCCCGGAAGCGAGATTAATTGTATCACAAATCCCAACCCTGAATTTATTTTATTTAAATTTGGGGCTCATTTTTTATTATGGCAAAAACGAAGAAGGAAACTCCGCTAATGACGCAGTACAATACCATTAAGGCAAAATATCCTGATGCACTGCTTCTTTTCCGGGTGGGAGACTTTTATGAAACTTTTGGACAGGATGCCGTAAGAACATCCCAGATCCTCGGTATTGTTCTTACTAAAAGAGCCAATGGAGACGGTCATATAGAGCTGGCGGGATTTCCGCATCATTCGGTAGATTCTTATTTGCCAAAATTGGTAAGGGCCGGCATGAGAGTCGCCATCTGTGATCAGCTTGAAGATCCAAAAACGGTCAAAGGAATCGTAAAAAGAGGGGTTACAGAACTTGTGACACCCGGAGTTACGTTCAATGATCAGGTATTAAATTCAAAAAAGAACAACTTTCTGCTTTCTCTTCATAAAGAAAAGGAAAAGTACGGAATTGCCATGGTGGATGTTTCCACAGGTGAATTTTTAGTGAGTGAAGGAAATTTAGAAAAGATCCTGCACATCATCAATACTTTTGATCCTAGCGAAATTGTCTATCAAAGAAGCGTTCAGCTGCCGGAACAGCTAAAAAATAAAAGCGCCTTTAAGCTTGAAGACTGGGCTTTCCAGTATAATTTTGCTTACGAAAAGCTGACATCCCATTTTAAAACCAATTCTTTACAAGGTTTCGGGATTGAGAATCTTCCACTGGCTATTACCGCTGCAGGTGCTATTTTCGCTTATCTGGTAGAAGATACTCATCACAATCTGCTTGCTCATATCACGAAACTTCAGATCATTCCGCAGGAAGATTATCTGATGATGGATAATTTTACCTTAAGAAACCTGGAAATTGTGTATCCAAGCAACCCACAGGGAAAATCATTGCTGGATATTATCGACAAAACATCTACCCCGATGGGGGGAAGACTGTTGAGAAGGAGGATTATTCTTCCTTTAAAATCGGTGGACGAGATTATGAGAAGGCTTTCTCTGATTGATTTCCTGAATGAACATGATCATCTGAAATACGAGATCTGCCAGCTGTTGAAATCTATCTCGGATCTTGACCGACTGATGGGAAAACTGGCCGCTGAAAAGATATCTCCAAAAGAATTGGGATATCTTCGTCAGAGTCTGATCAATATCCATCAGATAAAAGCTTTGCTTCATCCGCATGCCGATGTTCTGGCCTGGCTGGAACCGCTTTTTGATATGGAGGAATTGATCAAGTTTTTAGAGAATCACCTGAACGAAGAACTTCCTGTGAATATTTCAAAAGGAAATGTTATCAAAGGAAATGTATCTGAAGAATTGGACAGGTTGAGAAACCTTCAGAATAAAGGCCGTGGCTTCCTGGATGAAATGTGTCAGAGAGAGATAGAAAGAACGGGAATTTCAAGCCTTAAAATTGATTTTAATAATGTTTTCGGATATTATATAGAAGTAAGAAATGCCCATAAAGATAAAGTTCCGGGTGAATGGCTAAGAAAACAGACCCTCGTCAATGCAGAGCGCTATATCACCGAAGAACTGAAAGAATATGAAAGCCAGATCCTTGGCGCCGAAGAAAAAATTGGTGTGCTGGAAAATGAACTGTACAGAAATGTATGTGCTGAGACAATGGTCTATATGGATCAGATTCAGGGAAATTCCCATATTATCGCACAACTTGATGTGGCGGCAGGGTTGTCGGAATTGGCTGTTTCTGAAAGCTATACGAAGCCTGTCCTAAACCAGGGCTATGCGATAGACTTAAAAGAAGCCAGACACCCGATTATTGAAAATGCACTTCCTTTAGGCGAAAAATACATTCCGAACGACATCTTTTTAGATAAAGATTCACAGCAGATCATCATGGTAACAGGACCAAACATGGCCGGTAAATCGGCGATCCTCCGTCAGACAGCAATTGTGTGTCTTTTGGCTCAAATCGGAAGTTTTGTTCCTGCAAAATATGCTGAGATCGGGGTTTTAGATAAAATTTTCACAAGGGTAGGGGCTACCGACAATATTTCAGCCGGTGAATCTACTTTCATGGTAGAAATGAACGAAGCGGCCAATATTCTGAATAATATTTCGGAACGTAGTCTGATCCTTCTGGATGAAATAGGTCGTGGAACGTCTACTTATGACGGGGTTTCCATTGCATGGGCCATCGCAGAATACCTTCATCAGCATCCTACACAAGCAAAAACATTGTTTGCCACGCATTACCATGAGCTGAATGAAATGACCGTGAATTTTGAAAGGGTGAAAAACTTCCACGTTTCCATCCAGGAAAATAAAGGGAACATCATCTTCTTAAGAAAGCTGGTTCCGGGAGGCAGTGAACACAGTTTCGGTATTCATGTAGCAAAACTGGCGGGAATGCCTGCAAAGGTGGTCAACAGAGCCAATGAGATTCTGAAAACACTCGAAGCAAGTCGTTCGCAGACCACCAGCACTTCTGAAAGCATTAAAAGAGTAACGGAAGAAAATATGCAGCTTTCGTTCTTCCAGCTGGATGATCCGGTTCTGGAAAACATCCGTGAAGAATTGACCAAAATAGATATCAATACTTTAACACCTATTGAAGCTTTAATGAAGCTGAATTCGATAAAAAAAATGATTGGAGGGTAGTCCAATCATTTTTTTTTGACAAAATTGAATACAACTAGCAGCAGTATCCATCGTTACCTCTCGGTCCAATGATCATGAAATGGCTGGGTACTCCTCTGAGTTTGCACAGGCCTTCAGCACATGAAGCGCCTCCGTTGATTTCCTTTAGCTCTTTTTTCGTGAGCTTTCTACTTTGAATGTTTGAATTTTTCATACAATTTAGTTAATGGTGATCAATATTAACAGCAGGGTCCGTCCTGGATTCCATATACTCCGTATAACTCTTGCCCGGTTGCTGGGTCAAAGCAGCTCACCACCAGTGGACAAATTGGTCTTGCTCCACCGCTAATTTTCTTAAGCTCTTTTTTGGTCAGCTTTTTAAGCTGAAAATTTGATTTTTTCATAATAATTTTGATTTGGTTGTACGCTAATTTACATTTAATTTCTTTTAATTCAATAGATTGTGATTAAAAAAAGAATGTTAAAATTATAAATGAAAAGCAAATATCTGGTGGCTACAGTATTTTCAGGTCTGCTTAAAATCTTTTCCCCAATTGAGAAAATACACAAAAAAACATTTAACTATTTCTCCCGCTTTTTATCCAACCACAGAGCAGATAAAGATCATCTCAGATGTATATAATAATTATTGACTATTTTTGAATATGAAGAATTTATTAACGTTATTGATTGTATTTCTGTGTATTACGGCTTTTAATGCCCAGCAGACGGAAGTCCCGTCCATGAAATATGAAGGTCTTGAAAAACGCATTCAAAAGGAGAATGATAAGTTGCTGGTTGTCAATTTCTGGTCTACCACCTGTGCGCCGTGCGTGAAAGAACTGCCGGATTTTATGGAGATCAATAATAAGTTTAAAGATAACCCAAAATTTAAAATGATTCTGGTTTCGCTGGACAGACTGGTAGATAAGGAAAGGGTCATTAAATTTATCAAAAATAAAAACCTTACTGCTGAGGTAGTTCTGCTGGACGATGTCAAAAGAATGAATACATGGATCCCAAGGTTTGAAAAAGACTGGGACGGAAATATTCCTGTCACCATTTTTTATAAAAACGGAGAAAAAATACATTTCAACGATGGCGAAATGAGCAAAGAAGATCTGGAAAAAACAATTACCAATAATTTACAATAAAATAAATATGAAAAATCTGAAAATTTTAATGGTGTCATTTATTGCCGGGCTTGGATTGTTAAGTTTTACAGCAACAGATCATGAGAAAGAAAACGCTCAAAAAGCACAAGCTACAGCTTCTGCAAAGGGATATGAAGTTGGCGACGAGGCGGCAGATTTTAAGCTGAAAAACATCGACGGGAAAATGGTTTCTTTAAGTGATTTTAAAAGTGCAAAAGGATTTATAGTCGTTTTCACTTGTAACCATTGTCCGTATGCAAAAAAATATGAGGACAGAATCGTAGAGCTGGACAAGAAATTCAAAGATCAGGGCTATCCGGTCATTGCTGTGAATCCTAATGATCCCAATGTACAGCCGGAAGATGGCTACAAACAAATGATTGAAAGAGCCAAACAGAAAGGCTTTACATTTCCTTATTTGGTAGATGAAGGGCAAAAGATCTATCCGTTGTATGGAGCTACGAAAACACCTCATGTTTTCATCCTGCAAAAAGAAAACGGAAAGAATATCGTGAAATACATCGGTGCTATCGATAATAACTACGAAAACCCGAATGATGTGTCTGAATACTATGTTCAGGATGCTGTAAATGCGCTTATCAAAGGCGAACCTGTAAAAATGAATAAAACAGTAGCCATTGGATGTACAATCAAAGTTAAGAAGTAATATATTTGCTTTAGAATTTATACTGATCGGTGTTCTTGGAATGCCGATTTTTTATACCGGAAAAACTTATTTTTGCGGGACCAATTCAACAGGGGCGGGCTTTAGCCCAATGTCATTAAGTTATGGATTTAATACGTTGATTATCAGTTATTTTAATTGTTTTTTTGGTTTGTTTTTTGTATATTTAACAGTGAATCAAGCAGTTAAATCGAGAAGAAAAAA
>NZ_JABBGI010000030.1 GCF_012927325.1 Chryseobacterium antibioticum
TACGATCTCAGTTTCTATTATATCTTTGTCTAGTACTTGGTACATCATTGGCTTGCTTTCTTTTTTTATGTTTCGCAACACAAAAATAAGCAAGCCTTTTTTATAGGAAAAGTTTAAATGACTTCATAGAAAAAGAGGCTGTCTCAAAAGTGAGACAGCCTCTTTATTTTTTTCTAGTGAATAACCAAAGGGATCAGAAAATGATCTTTAGGTTATTTGAACAATAGCTATTTGCTACAATTCAAGTCCGCAGTTTGATCCTACAGGAATACATTTCTTCACAAATGAACACCAGAAATATCCAGGCAAACACATTGGAATACCTCCCTGAACAGTTTTCAATTCTTGTTTTGAAAGTTTCTTTAGATTTTTCATATAGTCTTTTTTTTGATCTTTCCTACTCTATAAGCTTTTCGGATTCTGCTATGATTTGGTAAGACCAATATACATTTTTTAATTGAAAATATAATTTTAACGATTATTAATTATTTTTTCAGAAAAACCCTGAGCCATTTTTAAAGTCAATCAAAAGTCTGCTCCATCGAATTCTCGTTCAAAAACGCAGTTTCCTCATTTATGTTTTCATATTTTTTTAGATTCATCTAAATTTGCAATGAAACACAACTGATGAAAAAAAATTATTCTCTTATTTTCTTTTTTTTCATAATTACTTTTTTTTCAGCACAACAAAATGTGCCGGACTCATTAGTTATTATATTAAATAAGACAACTGATCTTTCAAAAAGAACGGAAATTTTAAACAAAATATCTGATTCTTATAAAACTTCGGATCCAGATGCCATGCAAAAGTATGCTCAGGAGGCATTGCAATCTGCAAAAAAGACAAAGAATGTAAAAGAAGAAGTTTTGGCTTTGCAGAATCTGGGAACTTCAAATATTATTTTAGGAAATTACAATCGGGCACTCCAATATTTTGACCAGGCGGAACAAAAAATATCAAATCTGAACAAAACCGATCAAAGCATACAGGAGATTTCAGCTAAAAATTTCGGCAGCAAAGGAATTATATATTCGGAACAGAATAATTATTCCCAGGCTTTAAATAATGATTTTAAAGCCATGAAATTATACGAAAGCTGCCACAACGAGGTGCAATTATCGAAGATTTATAATAATATTGGGGTTATTTATCATTCCATTGATGACCAGGAGAAAGCTTTGTATTATTTTCTGAAATCGTATACTGTACAAAAGAAGATAAAAGCAGCTTCACTGGGGGTTTCATGTTCGAATATCGGTTTAATTTATTTAGATAAGAATCTGCCTCAAAAGGCTAAAGTATTTTTTGATGAGGGTCTGAGTGAGTTTCAAAAAAATCCCAATTCCCGTGAACTGGGAGAGCTGTATAATAATATGGCCCAATACTATATGGTCCAAAAGCAGTTTGAAACCGCTAAAGACTATTTATTGAAAGCAGAAAAAGCGTTTAAAAGTACAGAAGATAGATTTGGGCTTTCCAATACCTATCTGTTTTTAGGCAAAATTTATTACACTGAAAATAAGCTTGAGCAAGCGCTGGAATTTGCCAACAAAAGTCTTGAAATCTCTAAAGAACTGGATTTACCTGAAACTACTGTAAAAAGTGAAGAGTTACTTTCTCAGATCTTTGATAAAAAGGGGAATAAAGAACAAGCTCTTATTCATTTAAAAAACTACAATGTAGAGAATAAAAACCTGACAAAAATTGAAAATGCAAAGGAGCGCATCAGGACAGAGCTGGATTTTGAATCTGAAAGGCACGAAATCGAGCAAAAAGAAAAAACAAACCGGGAGAAGATCAAATGGTATTTCGGTTTTTTACTATTGATCATTATTTTGGCAGGAATATATTTCTTTTTCCGAAATAAGGAGCGTGAAAAAACAATCCTGCTTCAAAAGCAACTGACGGAGTTTCAGCACAAAGCTCTGCACCTTCAGATGAATCCTCATTTTGTTTTCAACTGTCTGGCGGCAATTTCTTCATTTATTATGCAGAATGATAAAGACGAAGCTATAAAATATCTCGCAAAATTCTCAAAGCTTATGCGTCTGACACTGGATTTTTCTAAGGAATCACTTATTGCTATTGATAAGGAAATTGAGTCTTTAAAAAATTATCTGGAGCTTGAACAATTGAGATTTAATCAAAAATTTGAGTTTAAAATCATCAAAGATCCTTTAATAGAAGATGATACTGCCCTTCCCTCTCTTTTACTTCAGCCTTACATAGAAAATTCTGTTATTCATGGGGTCGTTCCCAAGGAAGGGCAAGGTCTTATTCAAATACATTTCAGTCAGACTGAGGAATCATTAATCTGTGAAATTACAGACAACGGAATAGGAATAGAAACTTCTAAAAAATTGAAAAAGAATCTGGTGAATGTGCATACATCTATGGCCATGGAAATTTCACAAAAAAGACTAGAAACGCTTGAAAAACTTGAAAAGAAAAAGGTGAACCTGACGATAACAGAAATAAAAGGAGAAAACAATACAAGTGAAGGAACAAAGGTAGTTCTGGAACTACCATTAGAATATATAAAAGATTAATTATGATCAATGCTGTTATTATAGACGATGATGCCAATTTACGTGAAGGCATGAAAGAAATGCTGAAACTCTACGCTCCGGAAATTGTTCTTTTGGGAGAGGCCGAAAGTGTAAAATCCGGTATCGCACTGATCGAAAATAAGAAGCCTGAAATTGTGTTTCTGGACATCATGATGAATGACGGAACCGGTTTTGATATTTTGGAGCAGCTGAATGAAAAGCAGGGACAGATTTCTGCGCATATTATCTTTATTACTGCCCATGAAAAGTTTGCCATAAAGGCTTTCAGATTCAGTGCATTGGATTTCTTATTGAAGCCTGTAGATCCGGATGAACTGAAAAATGTTATCATAAAAATCAAAGAGATACAACACAGAAGCAGTACGCATAAACATATAGAACTGCTTCTTGATAATATCAGCAGAAAAACAGAGAATTTTAAAAAGATTGCCCTTTCAACTTCAGAAGGAATCCATCTGTTTGAAATAAAAGACATTATCCGTTGTGAAAGCGAAGATAACTATACAAAATTTTACATTAAAAATCATAAGACCGTCATTATTTCCAAAACGTTAAAGGAATACGAGGAACTTTTGGGAGAGCATGGCTTTGAACGTATCCATCAGTCTCATCTGATCAATTTAAATGAGTTGAAATCTTACATCAAAAAAGATGGCGGCTTCGTCATCATGTCAGACGGATCGAAGCTTCAGGTATCACAACGAAAAAAAGAAAAGCTGCAGGAACTGATCAGTAAGCTATAAATTCCAAATAGAATCCTCAAAATTCTTACTCACTCCAGAAAAAAACAATAAAAAATAAATTTGATAAAAATTATTTAAATACTATTTATGAAAACAAGATTATTATTTCTCATCCCTATTCTTTTCCTGTCCTTAGCCTTTAAGGCGCAGGTTATAAACATTCCCGATGCGAATTTTAAAGCAAAATTATTGTCTTCCTCATCAAGTAATATCGTCGCAAAAGATTTGAATGGAAATTATTTTGCTATTGATGCCAATGGTGATGGAGAGATAGATGTAAGTGAAGCCAGTGAAGTTTCTGAGCTGAATATATCTAATTCGAATATTTCTTCTTTGGATGGAATTTCAAATTTCTCACTCTCCTATTTTGATTGCAGCTATAATCAAATTACGTCGTTAGATATCTATTCTCTGAGTAATTTATATTACCTTGACTGCAGTCACAATTCACTTACCGTTTTAGATTTGACCCCTTCATCCAGTATTATCAATATAAACTGTTCTTACAATTCTCTGACAAGCTTACAATTAAGCAATTCTTATAATCAAACGGAAAATCTGGATTGCAGTCACAATTCACTTACAGGCTTAGATTTGACTGCTTCACCGTATGTTGTCAATATAAACTGCTCTTATAATTCTTTGGCAAACTTACAATTAAGTAATTTTACTAATCAGATAGAAAATCTGGATTGCAGCCATAATCAGCTTACCTCATTGGTGTCACCTATTGTATCATATGGTACTCCAAATCCCTTTAATATTAATTGCTCGTATAACTTGCTGACCTCTTTTTCTCTTCTAGATAATGTTGCTTATGGAACTATCAACTGCAGCAATAACCAAATGATCAGTCTTACGATTAAAAATAAAAATGTAGATTCCTTAGACTGTAGTAATAATCCACTATCAGAACTTAGTTTTCAAGATATAAAACTCCAGACTTTATCTTACCTTAATGTAAACAATACCAATATAACCAGTATATGTAAAAACGAGGGAGATACTTTGCCTGCTACAGGCAGTGTACCTCAGACCGTCTGCAACGGAGCTGTATTGGGAATGGATCCTGGTCTAAAAAAACTTCTGATTTCTACAAATGCTTCTGTTTGTAATAGTCCCGGCCTCAGTATTGATTACTGGGGAGCAAGAGATAGCAACCAAAACTGTATAAATTTAGATTCTGATGAAGATGGCGAACTTTTACAAACTGATTTAAATCAAGTAGCCTATATCAATTTTCATTATGACCCCATCAATTCCTATAATCCCAATTTTGGCACGACCTCAGGCATAAGCAATTTGGTAAATTTAAAAGGAATAGAAGGCATAATCGGTGGTTTATCGTCATATCAGGTCGCTTATTTAGGACACATTGATATTGATGGGCTTCAGAATTTAGAATATATCAATTTATCAAAGTTCTATGCTGCATCCTTAAAAATTAAAAATACACCTCAATTAACAAGTGTAATCACCGGGGGTTATCATTCAAATGGTTTTGGAAACACCTCGCTTTATGAATTTGAAAACTGTCCATTACTGGAAACTGTTAAAGGGATAGAGAGTAGCATCCAAACTTTAACATTTCAAAACTGCCCAAATGTAAAAGAAATAGATATCACTGGTAACAGATTATCTGCTTTCGATGCGTCTTCTCTTAACAATTTAGAAACGCTACACTTGGGGAATTTCCTGAATTATGGATCAAATGATATGGTTGATCGTCCTAAAAACACACTAACAAGTTTAAATTTATCAAATAAATCCAAACTGACTACTCTTACCTGTAAAAAGGGAGTATTGTCCTCTTTAGACATAAGTAATTGTCCTTTACTTGAAATGGTAAATTGCAGTGATAATAATTTAACTTCCCTTAATCTTAGCAACACTGTGATGCCTTACTTACCAGCTGTTTATAATTTTAATTCAAATAGTGATGGTGTTAATTTGAGCTGTTCCAATAATCAATTATCTTCTGTAAGTATGGAATCGGCACAAATTGCTAAAGCAGATTTCAGCAACAACCAGCTTAACACTCTGTTTTTAAAAAATGGATACACAGAAGAGGTAACTTTTAATAACAATCCGAATATTACCTACATATGCGCAGATGATTCTCAATTATCCGCTGTACAGGCGTTAATCAACCAGTATGGTTATAATACGACCTGCAACTTAAACACGTATTGTTCTTTTGTTCCCGGTGGAAACTACAATACCATCACAGGCCTGGTACGTTTTGATGAAAATAATAATGGCTGCGACACCAATGATGAGATATTTGAGCATATGAAGCTTAAAATAAATGATGGAACCGATACCGGAGAAACCTTTGTAAAGAATAACGGTACATATGATTTTTATACTCAGGCCGGGACCTTTACGGTAACAACAGAACCTGAAAACCCTTCTCTTTTTACGGTAACACCTGCTTCTTTCACGACAAGCTTCCCCAATAATAATAACAATATTTTTACCCAGAACATTTGTGTTGTAAAAAATGGCAATGCGAATGACCTGGAAGTTGTGATTGCTCCTGTAACGGATGCTGTACCGGGATTTGATGCAAAATATAAACTGATGTGGAGAAATAAAGGAAATACTACAATTTCCGGAAGCGCCGCTCTTACATTTGATGCCTCAAAAATGAGTTTTGTTTCCTCTTCATTACCGTCAACAATCTCAGGAAACCAGATTACTTTTAACTTGAGCAATTTAAAGCCTTATGCCAATACTGCATCAGAAATTATATTTACGATCAATACTCCTACACACTCTACCAATCCAGTAAATTCAGGAGATCAATTGATTTTCTCAGCAAAAGTAAATCCTGTTGCAGGCGACATCAATCCCCAGGATAATGTATTCAACTATAAGCAGATCGTTGTCAATTCTTTTGATCCTAATGATATTGTATGTATTGAGGGAAGTACGATCCCTGCAGCTATGATTGGTAATAATCTGCATTATATCGTTAATTTTGAAAATACAGGAAATTCCAATGCTGTTAATATTGTGGTTGAAATGGATATAAATCCTGCAGATTTTGATATTTCAACACTACAATTACAAAATGCTTCTCATTTGGCTTATACAAGGCTAAAAAATAATAAAGTTGAATTTATCATGAAACTGGCCAATTTGGGAAGCGGAGGTCATGGAAATATTTTGATGAAAGTAAAATCAAAAAATAATCTGGCTCCGGGGGATCAGGTAATCAATAAAGCCAATATCTATTTTGATTATAATTTCCCGATTGTGACCAATGAAGCCACAACTAATTTTGAAAGCACCCTGCAGTCTGATGAAACATCAAAAGACGGATTGGTAAAATTATATCCTAATCCTACAAAAGGAGAGGTAAATATAGATGCTGATTCAAAAATTCAGTCGGTTGAAGTGTATGACGCTCAGGGAAGAATTATTCAGAAACAAATCGGAATTAATTCTCAAAACACCAAAGTAAGCATTCACAGCCGTAATCAGGGAATGTATTATTTTAAAGTAATAACTGATAAAGAAATACTCCTCAAGAAAGTGATTAAAAATTAAATATAAAAATGCCCTTCAGTATTTCTGAAGGGTATTTTTAAATCTGCTATCATATCATTCTTCATCAAACAAAAGCCGCTCTTTCGAAGCGGCTTTGTATATTATAAATTAGAATTTACTTATAAATCACAACATCATCTTTCTTAATCCGGTAGCCTGTTTTTTTGTATGGAACTAAAACATAAGCTTCTTTAATATAGCTTCCACTTTTCCAGATTTTGCTTTTTCCTTCTCTGGTAAGGATAATGCTTTTTGCATTTCCATCCGGGATGAAAATTTCAGCCCTTTTCATATCTTTACTAAAAATAACAGCTGTCATGGTAGTGTAACTTTTATCTGAGTTCACTTCCTTTAATTTGATTTTCTGCTCAAAAACCTTTACACAATCATTTTTGATTTGTGAATAGGTATAACCTGCTGAACCTATACAGCCATGAACATCTCTATCACCTCCTACAACCGGAGATTTTTGTTGGGTAAAGGCTAAAGAACTGACGAACATTGCGCCCAATAAAATAGTTTTTCTCATAGTAAAATATTGATGGTTTTAGTTTTATAAATAACAACAGTAACAAGGTATTAGTTGATCCAAGATACAAAAAAAAGTTGCTCATTTTAAGAGACTTATCAATTTATTATGTAGTCCTGCTGATTTCCAGAGTTCTGTATCGCTGGAGTTGGTTTCGTTTATATTGTAAAACTCTCCAGATTCCTGATTAAATTTTAAATTTACATTTAAAGAATTCACCACCTTTATGCTGTTAAAAACAAAGAGACTGCCTTAACAGACAGCCTCCATTGTATTTATAAAATTTGTGGTTTACTGATAAATCACAACATTGTCTTTTTTAAGCTGGTATCCGTTTTTCTTGAAAGGAACCAGTACATAATTATCTTTTTTCCAGGTCTTCCCTTTCCCTTGTCTTGTAAGGATCAGGCTTTCTCCATCTGTATCCGGAACAAAAACTTCAGCTTTTTTCATGTCTTTGCTGAAAATCACGGCAGCCATTGAAGTAGAACTTCCTTTAGGATCAACCTCTGTCAATTTAATCTTCTGTTCAAAAACCCTTACACAATCTTTTTTGATCTGGGAGTAGGTATATCCTGCAGAACCGATACATCCGTGAGCATCTCTATCACCGCCTTTGATCTGCTGTGCAAATATAAAAGACCCCAGAAACATTGAGCTAAGTAAGATTATTTTTTTCATAATTATTATTTTAACGTTATAACTGTGCTATTAAAAATCGTGCCAAAAAAGGGGAAAAGCCACTCAAAAGAATGGCTTTGACTTTTATTATTTTGTCCAATTGATTTTTGAATGTTTTACATCATCAGAATTGGTTCCGATCATGATATCAAATTCTCCCGGTTCCCAGTCAAACTTCAATTCTCCATTGTAGAATTTCAGACTTTCCGGAGTGATATCGAAGGTTACTTTCTTCGATTCTCCCTTTTTCAGGAATACTTTCTGGAAGCCTTTCAGTTCTTTTACCGGTCTGGTAATGCTTCCGACCATATCTCTGATGTAAAGCTGTACGACTTCAGCACCGTCGTAATTCCCACTATTCGTTACCGTTACTGTCGCCTGAACGGTTTGATTTCCTTTTGGATTTGAATTGGAAACGGACATGTCGGAGTACGCGAATTTAGAATAGCTCAGACCATATCCAAACGGATACAGGGGCGTGTTGCACTCATCCATATAATTGGAACGGAATCTTTCGTATACACATTTATCCACTTTATCTTGGCTTAGAGGACGACCTGTATTTTTTGCATTATAATAGATAGGCACCTGTCCTAAACTTCTTGGGAATGTCATTGGAAGTTTTCCTGAAGGATTTACTTTTCCAAATAAGACATCTGAAATAGCGTTTCCTGCTTCTGAACCGGGAAACCATGCGTTGACAATAGCATCAGGCGTATCTTTTACATTGGTCAAAGCCAGTGGACGGCCCGTGAAAAGAACCATAGCGATTGGCTTTCCTGTCTTTTTCAACTCATTCAATAAATCTACCTGAGACTGAGGAATGGTAATTTCTGTTCTTGACGAAGATTCCCCGCTCATTTCTGCAGATTCCCCGATAGTCAGTACGATAACGTCTGCTTTACCAGCTACCTCTACAGCTTCTTTTAATAGTTCTTCTTTAGAACGGTTGTCTCTGTCTGTTTTCTTGCCGTGAGCGGCATAGATATCTTCTAATTTAGCATCGTAATCAATGTTCGCGCCTTTTGCAGAAAGGAATTTCACTTCTTTTCCGTAATTGGCCTGAAGGCCTTGCATCAGAGATACTGAACTGGCATGTTTTGTAGCAACACTCCATGTTCCGGCCATGTTCAGTGAGTTATTCACCAACGGTCCGATCACGGCTACTGTGCCTGATTTTTTCAACGGAAGTACCTGGTTTTCGTTTTTCAATAAAACCATAGACTGGGCTGCTGCACTTCTTGCAATGTTACGGTTTTCCATATTGTAAACCTCTTTTGCTGCCAGTTTTGCATCCCCGTAACGGTAAGGATCATCGAATAATCCCAGGTCATATTTTGCTTCCAGAATTCTTTTTGCTGCCATATCGATCTCAGCCTGGGTTACTTTTCCTTCATCCAGAGATTTTTTAAGAGTGGTCAGAAACCCTTCTCCTACCATATCCATATCGACTCCGGCTTTTAGGGCTAAGGCAGATACCTGCTGAAGATCTCCCATTCCATGTTCTATCATTTCATTGATTCCGGTATAGTCGGTCACAACAAAACCTTTGAAGTTCCACATTTTTCTCAGAACATCAGTCTGAAGCCATTTACTTCCGGTTGCCGGAACACCATCCACCTCATTGAAAGAAGCCATTACGGAGGCTACCCCTGCATCTACTGCAGCTTTGTATGGTGGAAAATATTCGTTGAACATTCTTACATGGCTCATATCTACCGTATTGTAATCACGGCCAGCTTCTCCTGCCCCATATAATGCAAAATGCTTTACACAGGCTAAAATGGTGTTACCAACAGAAAGGTCTTTCCCTTGGTAACCATAGACCATATTTTTGGAAACTTCACTTCCTAAGTAAGGGTCTTCTCCTGAACCTTCAGACACTCTTCCCCATCTTGGTTCACGGGAAATATCCACCATTGGCGAGAAAGTCCAGTTTATTCCGTCTGAAGAAGCTTCTTTCGCAGCAACTCTTGCAGACTGCTGTACCAGATTCATATCCCATGAAGCTGCCAATCCCAAAGGAATTGGAAATGTAGTTTCATAACCGTGGATGACATCCATCCCAAAAATCAAAGGAATTTTCAGACGGCTTTTTTCAACAGCCACTTTCTGAACTGCCTTGATCTTCTCAGCTCCTTTTATATTGAATAATCCTCCTACTAACCCTTGCTCTACTTTCTTTCCGATATCCGAACTTTGAGCCAGTCCTGTTGTAAAATCTCCGGAAGTCGGCAGATTCAACTGACCAATCTTTTCATCTAAAGTCATTTTAGATAAAAGGTTTTCTACGAAAGCTTTTCTTTTCGCCTGATATTGTGCTGTCTGGAAAGACTGCACCGGCTTGGTTACCATTTCCTGTGCGGAAAATATAGGTGAAAGTGCTAAAGTTGCTATGATTATAATCTTCTTCATATAGTTATATCCTTTATTTTACAAATATATTATTTATTATCTCATTTTGAGAATATAGGTTTATTATTCAATAATTAAGTATAGATTTTGTTTATTGGAGTTTCTTTTCAAATACCCTAAAGCACAAATCATATTACCATATTCACTCATCATATTTTCACGACTGGAAAGACTAAGCCAGTCAAAATAAACGTTTATTAGTTTATCCGGATCTAAAAATTTACTTTTATACACGGACAAATCTATCAATACTTTATTATTTTTTTCTTCTATTACGTGAATATCGACTCTTTCCATAAAGATAAAATTCAAAAAATTATTAATATTATCTTTATCCATAAAAATGGATTCAAACGGATAAAAACCTTCGAAATCAGTATCTGTATATTTTTCTAAAAACATATCATCATCTAGAAGGACAGCATTATCCGGCTGATCCAATGCTATAAAAATCAAGCTCATTTTATTGTTTCAGTCTCTGCTTCAACATCCATTCATACAGTTTCGGGTCTGAATAGGTAGAATCCCATGAATTGTGGTTGTTATTTGGAAAGATGACCAATTCTGCTGAAGGATTTACCGGATGCAATCTTTGGTAGAAATTAAGTGCATTTTCCGGCAGAACAACATCATCCATCCCTCCATGGAAAATTTTCATGTTCAGATTTTTATATTGATTGATATTCGCATACATAATCATATCTGTAGGTGCGCAAACAGGTACTACTGCTGCAAACAATTCAGGATGTTCCATGGCGAGTTTTAATGTTCCCCAGCCTCCCAGTGAAAGTCCTGTGAGATAAATTCTGGAGGCATCAATTTTATATTTTTTCTGAATTTCCTTGATCAGGTGATACAGGGTAACCGTATCCCACCATGAATCTGCAGGACATTGTGGCGCTAATATGGCTACAGGCTCCTTGATCAGGTTTTTATAGGTGAATGGACTGTGAACTTTAACTGCTTCAAGATTATTACCTCTTTCTCCTGAACCGTGAAGAAAAACAATCAGCGGAACATTTCCTTTTACCTTTTGAGGATAATCGAGAATGTAGGATATTTTCTCTGTCCTTTTAATTTCTTTGTTTAATTCTCCTTTTATTTCCTGTGCATTCATAGGCAACGAAAACGTCAGAAGTAAAAGAGGAAGGTGTTTTAGTTTTAATTTCATAGCAATATTTTAGGTTTCGGCTAAAGCCATTTGGTGTGTTCTTTTTTATTTAAACGGGCTAAAGCCCGCCAGATGTTACCACAGATAAAAATAGTACTAAAAAACCAGATTACCTGATTCCGTATTTCGCAGACTGGAAGCTTAGTTTCTTAAGTCCCTGCTGAATCTCGGGAGCATTCATAAATAATTTCCACAGAAATCCTGTTCTGTAGTTTTCGATCATTGGAGCAATGGTTCCCTGATCTATGGCTAAATATCTTGGGGTAAACCAGTCGTTGTAATTTACTGATGTTGCATCATAAGGTCCTGCTGATCCAATAAATTCAGGTTTTTGAGTGTAGAGGAATCTTAAAAAGTCCATAGATTCTTTGGGAGTATATGGAAAACTGCTCAATGCAGCAGTAGGTGTTATCACCCCATTATCATTAGTCGGCATATGAGCTGTATAGCCTGCAGTTCCGTCTTCATTTCTTGTGTATCCAGCTGTGAGCCCCCAGTAGTTGGGACCGTAGCCTTTCCATTGTTTTGGATTTTCCACACAGTATTTATAGTCGATAAGGACTTGATTTTTGTTTAGGTCAAAATAATTTTTAACCAGTTTATCGGAAAGTCCCGTAGGATCCAGGCTGATATAAGAATATTGTGACCAGAAAAGCGGTCCGCCGTATTCTTCAGCATAATTATGTTTTACGTACAGAGGAAGTCCGTATTTTGTTTTGTCTGTAAGGTAAGTTCCGTTTCTTGTCCAGCCTTTGTAGTAGGTTTCGGCATCAACAGGATGGGTAGGCGATGAAGCTGCCAGAATATAGGTGATCAGGCATTCATTATACCCTTCCAGAGGAAAATTCATTTCCCATTGATATTCCGGTGACCAGTGCCAGTAAAGTACTTTTTCACCTCCTTTTGTATACCAGTTCCATTGAATTCCTTTCCAAAGCTCATCGCATTTTGAAGCCAGTTCTTTTTCTTCGGCATTCCCGTTTTTAAAGTATTCGCGGACCATTAGAATTCCCGAGGTAAGAAATGCTGTTTCCACAAGATCACCACCATTATCTTTATTCCCGAAAGGAACAGTTTTTCCTGTTTCTCCGTTGATCCAGTGAGACCATGCTCCTTTATGACGGTCTGCTTTGGCAAGAAAATCCATCATATGAGTGAGTCTTTTTACGGCTTCTTTCCTTGGAATAAATCCTCTTTCCACGCCTACCAATAATGTGGCCAGTCCAAATCCTGAACCACCTGTAGTGACTACGTGCTTGTCATTATCCGGATAGATATTGTCTTCATGATAACGCTCTCTTCCCAACATGGATTTGGGTTCTGCATAATCCCAGAAATATTTTAATGCCTCTTTCTGAACTTTATCCATCAGCTGTTCATCTGTGATGTCACTTTTTACGGCTTTATTTTGAGTGGTTTCCTGCTTATGCGGTTGGGCGTTTTTGCAAGAAGATGTGAAGAGTAAAGAGGTTATGGCAATTGATAATACGGCCCTTTTCATGAAATCTTTTTTACCTAGTTCTACTAAAAGAAGAGGAGAACTTTCATTCTCCTCTAAGTTTATAATTAAATTTTAATATCCTGGGTTCTGGGTCAATACCCCATTACTTTGTCCTATTTCTATAAAAGGAATTGGGAAAAGTTCATTCTTTCCGGCTTTGAATCCATAAGGGGCCAATACTGTAGCAGCTTGTCCCGTTCTTACAAGATCTACAAAACGGTCACCTTCCATGGCAAGTTCGACTCTTCGCTCATGCCAGATAGCCGTTCTTAAAGCAGATTGAGAAGATGCTGCAGTATTTGGCAACTGAGCTCTTGTTCTTACTTTATTAAGATTTGTTATAGCTGCTGCAGTATTTCCTAATTCATTTGCGGCTTCAGTATTGATTAGTAAGATTTCAGCAAAGCGTAAAATCCTGATATTTTGTACCGACCCATCATCGCAAGCGGTATTTTGCTGGCTTTTAGGAACATATGCTTTTTGATTATACGTATTAACAGAGGTTGGATTTGCATTAATAATGTCACCTTCCGGTGTAGTTTCTCCATTTCTTAAAATCGTCAATTCTTTACGAATATCACCAGGTTCGAAAGCACTCTCTAATGCTGGAGAGGGAGTAAAAAAGCCCCAACCAAACTGATCTTTTGCTCCTTGCACCTGTGAATACTGGCTTCCTTTGTACTGCCCTGTACAGGCACAATCAACCTCAAAAACGGATTCTGGACCAAATTCTCCTGCCACTCTAAATAAATGATTGAAATCTGCATCTAATGAATACCCCATCGCAATCACCTGGCTCGAGGCCTCATAAGCTTTTGTCCAATCTTTCTTATATAGGTAAACTTTTGACAACATTCCCAACGCAGCACCTTTAGTTACTCTACCCAAATCTGATGCTCCATATGACTGTGGCAAAACCTGCGAAGCTGCTGTTAAATCAGAAATAATGAAATTGTAAACTTCATCTGATGTGCTTCTAGGAATATTATAGTTTTCCTGAAGGCCATCAAAAATTGGAACGCCTCCATATATTCTTACTAAATTGAAGTAAAAATAGGCACGTAAAAATTTCGCTTCGGCTAAAAGTCTGTCTTTTAAAGCGGTATTCATTTCAATAGCCGGAACTTTTGAAATCACCTGGTTGCAGCGGGCTATTGCCTGCCATTGGCCAGACCAGTATCCTTTAACACCATCATCACTGGAAGTAAAAGTAAATTGGTCATACGCATTCATAAAAGAGGCATCTCCAGGGTTTGAGCCTTTTAATACATCATCAGCAGGTACTCCAAAAAGATATTGAGATGGAAATGCTGAATTGTCCCAGCTTCTTAAAAAATTATAAATAGCATTGGTAGCCTGTATAGCATCACTTTCTGTTTTAAAGAATTCTGAAGCATCGGTTCTTCCTTCAACAGGTATATCTAAATAATCACTCTTACAGCTTAAGGCTGCAGAAAGCATGAATATTGAAAATATTATTTTTTTCATGATAAAATTAAATTAAAAAGTTACATTAACTCCAACTGTATATATTGCAGATATTGGATAAATATTATTATCTATACCCATCTGCACTCTATCCGTATTCAAAATTTCCGGTGAGAAACCATGATATTTGAAGCTTGTCCACGGGTTTTGAGCACTCGCATAAAAACGTAATTTCTGGATAGCCGTACCTAAAATATTTTTTGGAATATTATACCCTATCTGAATATTTCTAATTCTGAAAAAGCTTCCATTTTCTACATAAAAACTACTTGGAACAATAACTCCCTGATCATTGGTCGTCATAGCATGTGTATTTGAAGTTCCTTCTCCATGCCATCTGTTATTATAGAAATCTAAATCCCAGCTTTCATTTCCGAATCTTTGCTCTCTGTTATAGTTATAAATTTTATTTCCGGATACTCCCTGAAAATCCATAGCTAAATCAAAATCATAGATATTCATGTTAAATCCAAATCCATAAGTGAATTTCGGAACCGGACTTCCCAAGAACGTTTTATCATTGGCATCTATAACCCCGTTCCCGTCTCTGTCTTCAAACATAAAGCCTCCAACAGTCTTTTTCACTGATGAATAAGTAGGAGCTGCAGCTACCTGCGCATCGTTTTGGAATACACCGATTACATTATAACCATAATATGAACCTACAGCCTGCCCTTTCTCAAGTCTTATTATCGGGTTACCAAATAAACTTACTCCTGGTTGGTTATATGAGTCTGCATATACACTTGTAATTTTATTGTTCAGGGTAGTAATATTACCAAAAACGCTAAACTTGATATGATCATTTATTCTTGCATCATAACTAACAGAACCTTCAAATCCTTTATTATTAAAAGAATAAGCATTAGTTACAAAACTATTTGCATTACTTGCTCCTGATGTCGTCGGCTGATTAATACCATACACTACATCTTTGGAATCTTTATCAAAATAAGTTGCCTCAATTTTCAACTTGTTATTAAGCATTGCCATTTCAACACCAAAATCCCGTCCTGTAGTCGTTTCCCAGGTAATAGTTGGGTCTACAATCCGGGTAACCGTTTGTGCAGGATTACCAATCCCTCCAAAATAAGCTCCGCCTGCAAGAACACTAGTTAGATTATCATAATCTCTAAGAACCTCTGGATTACCAAGCTTACCCCAACTCGCTCTTAATTTCAATAAATTAAACAGATTCTGATTACTCATGAACCCTTCTTTTGAGATAATCCAACCTATACTTACTGCCGGAAATACTTTATATCTGTCATTAGAAGAGAAACCTGTTGCTCCATCTCGACGTACTGATGCGTTTAGGAGATATTTACCCGCATAATCATAATTAAGTCTTCCAAATGTGGATTCAATTCTCTTTTTATTAGGAGTAACAGCACGAGGATCGTCTTGTGCACTTATGGTCATTCCAACAATTTCATTTCCTGAAGAAATATCAAGACTACTATCTTTACCATTAAATATAATATCCCTAGCTTCTAAATAGTTTTCACGATAATAATTTTGGGTACGTGAAAAACCTGCCAACAATTCAATATTATGTTGCCCCAGCTTTTTCTTCCAAGACAATGTATTATCCCACACATAATCCCTATTTCTAGAATCTCTTGTTATCAAAAGAGATCGGTTTGGCAGAGGAATATAAGTCGCAGTAGGAGTGAACTCATACTTACTGGTATTTGTATTATCAGAAGTGTAGCTTACTCTTAATGTAAAATCCTTAAGAAACTTATACTCGGCCCAAATATTATTCAGCATACGTTGCTGTTTAGTTTTTGAGCGAAACAAATCAAGCATTGCTCTTGGATTGGTTATATTTGCTAGAGTAATATAATCATAATTATTAGTAGTCGGATCAATCGGGTAGAATACCGGAGGGGCATTATAAGCCGTCAATAAAGGGTTATTCGCATTATTATTGTGAATATCAGCCCACGTAAAATTGTCTCCGATAGTTAAGTTATCCGTAATCTTATAAGAAAGATTAATTCTTGTATTTAATCTTCCAAAATCATTCCCTGAATTGATGCCACGTCCTGCTTCTAAAGTACCTTCATCTTTTAAATAACCAAGACTTAAGAAGTAATTTAACTTCCCTAGATTACCCGAAGCTGAAATATCAGATGAACTGATAATTCCCGGTGACAAAACTTCATTGAACCAGTTTGTATCTGCTGGAAATTGAGATCTTGATATAAATTTCGTAGGATCAGTTACTCCTTCATTACGAAGTTTTTCATTATAGAGTTCAACGTATTGGTCACCATTAACCATTTTCGGAACGTTTGTTACCTTCTTTACTCCAAGATAAGAATTGAAATTAAAGGTTGTTTTTTTACCCTTCCCTGTTTTTGTCTTAATAATAACCGCTCCGTTTGATGCTTTAGCTCCAAAGATTGCTAAACTGGATGGATCCTTCAAGATACTCATTGATTCTATATCCTGCGGATTCAGGAATGAAATATCGTCTGTAATCATTCCGTCCACAATAAATACTGTTTTCCCACTTATAGATCCAATACCACGAATATCTATCCTTGGTGATGCACCAGGTGCCCCGGAATTGAGAATCTGAACACCAGACACCTTACCCTGAATAGAACTAATAGGGTTTGAATTAGGTCTGTCTGATATATCTTTAGCACTAATCGTAGCAATGCTCCCAGTAACATTTTCCTTTTTCTGAGATCCATATCCGATCAGCACTACTTCCTCGATCTTCTGCTCTTTCACAGCAGTATCTCTTGGAGTAGTCTGCGCATTGACGTTTATACCGAAGTACAAAACCGCAATGAGGCATGAATACTTTAAATCACGTTGTTTCATATAGTTCAATTTTATTCGTACAATCTAATTTTAAAAACATGTCCTTCTTGGTGGAGTTATTTAAATTCTCAAAAGAAGACATTAGTCAAAAATAGAAAAAAAATCGAACAATGTTAATGTATTGTAAAAATTTAAAAAACTCATATAAATCTTATACAGAAAGCTAAATAATTTATATTAAGATAACTAAATTACATTATAAATATCAATTTACAACAAAATGCCTAATTTAAAATCTTTTACTTTTAACAAGAAATTCTCCAAATAGGTAACAAGAATTTAATATTTTGTTAATACAGTTATAGTGGTTACCTTTGGCTCAATATTTGAAAAAGTAAGAAAAAAGATCAATGAAAAAATATATCATATCAGCAGCACTGTTAATAGGTACCGGACTAGCAATTGTAACCAGTGTTCAATCATGCCAGACAATGGCTACTACAGACCTCGGCCTATCCATTATAAAAAGGGTTTTGCTGAACGGTATTGATAAAGGAATGGGGATTTACAGCAATAAGGAAGCCTTTCTTCAGAATAATATGGTAGACAAGGCCCTTCCCAAAGAGCTTAGAGACATCAATTCTACTTTGGAGAAGATTGCCCCATCACTGGTCGCTAAAGAAAGAGACTTCATTGCTCAGGCAGCATCTTACACGGTTAATTTGTCAAAACCTATTCTACAGAATGCGGTCAATAGCTTAAATGCACAGGATGTCACAAGAATTATTCAGGGTACTACCGCTACACAGATCTTAAAAGAAAAAACATCGCAACAACTCGTAGCAGCCATTGCTCCGAAAGTGGATGAGAAATTAAACGAATATGGAATTGCAAAAACCATTAATACTGCTCTTTCAGGAAACAATCTTTTGGGAAGCCTTTTAGGAGGTAGCAACAGTAATGTGAATACCGGAGGATTAAGCAAATTAGCTTCTGAACAGCTGGTGAACGGACTGTTTAATATCATCGAAGATTATGAGCACCAGAACTCCAAAGCACTGCTTGGACCACTTGGAAAATAGATTTTTTTTTGCTATATTTATATATAATTTAACAAAGGCAGATGGACATATTACAAGGAAATCAACACGCAAATCCTGAAGAGTTTTATAATTCTTTAAAGGAAAAACTGGAAGGTCACCATGATTTTCCGGAAGATTATTTATTCAAATTTATCATTCCTACAGACGAGGCAAAACTTACTGAAATTTATAAAGTTTTTGACGGTATTAAGTTTACACTGGGAAACCGTGAAAGCAAAAACGGCAAATACACGGCATGCAATATCAACGCATTCGTACTGGATGCCAATCAGGTAGTGACTATTTATAAAGAAGTAGCAAAAATAGAAGGCGTTATTCTATTATAGAAAACAAAAAAGTCAGCTTCCGCTGACTTTTTTATGGTATTTATTTTTCAATAAAAAATTTCACATTTTCAATAGGTCTTCCCAACATGGCCACGGATCCTTTGATCAGGATGGGTCTCTGTATCAGGGAAGGATTTTCAGACAGGATCTTTATCCATTCTTCTTCAGAATAATCTTTATCGGCATATTGCTCCATATACAGCTTATCTGTTTTTCGGATCATATGAAATACGCTCTGATTCAGCTTTTTCAGTACTGTTTTGATCTCCAGGACGCTCAACGGATCTTCTACGATATTGATGATCTCAAAAGGCACCCCATTTTCGTCCAGATACTCCAGAACAGCATTTGACTTCGAGCAGTTTCCGTTATGTAAAACCTTAACCATCATAATGTAATCATTTAAAAAATTAGACTCTTCCCATCAAATTTAGGAAGAAATGTATTGAAAGCCGTTTTAAATTCTTATAAAATTTGTTAAAACAGACCGTTCAGCTCTGCCTCGATCTTTTCAAGGATGAATCCGAAATCTTCAGGCTTTTCCACGAAATCCAGATTATCTACTTCGATTACAAGAAGCTTTCCTTCTGTATAATCGGAGATCCATTTTTCATACTTCTGATTCAGTTTTGAAAGGTATTCAATACTGATGGACGCTTCATATTCTCTCCCTCTCTTGTAGATCTTTTTCACAAGGTTCGGAACATCGGATTTTAAATAAATTAAAAGATCCGGTGCAGAAACAAATGACTTCATCAAACCAAAAACAGAGATATAATTATTGAAATCCCTGTCTGAAAGAAGTTTCATGTCATTCAGGTTTTCAGCAAAAATATGGGCATCTTCATAGATTGTACGGTCCTGGATAATATTTTTTCCGCTTTCTCTGATTTCTTTTACCTGACGGAATCTGCTTCCTAAAAAATAAATCTGCAGCGCAAAACTCCATTTGCTCATATCTGCATAAAAATCTTCAAGGTAAGGGTTGTGGTCTACATCTTCAAACTGTGCATCCCATCCGTAATGCTTGGCAAGCATCGTGGTCAAAGTTGTTTTTCCTGCTCCAATGTTTCCTGTAACTGCAATATGCATTCTCCTAAGTATTTTTTTATTAATTGGTCTAAACTCCCGTAGCCTGAACTTCTGAAGTATCCTCCATTAGCTTCTGTAAAGTATGATCAGGAGCTTTCTCATCGGATTCTTTCTTTTCTCCGTCAGTGGTCTTTCCTTCTTCCCCAGCCGGTTTTTCAGATGATGGCTGTGTTACCGGTGGTGCATTTTCCTGCCTGGTTTCGGGTTCTGTCTGCAGTTTAGTTTCCTTTATTTTTTCTAGGCTGTAAATATAGAGTTTGTTCGCTTTGATTTCAAAATAAGAAAGAATGTTTTTATCCACAATTTGTGCATCCTTATCTTCAAAAATTTTCACCATTCCTTTTTCAGGATCGTATTTCAGGATCGAATTGTCTGCGACCACCAAAACAGCTTCATTCTCTCTTCTGAAACGTTTACCGTTTTCCAATGGAGTCTCGAAGAGTTTTTCAAATTTCAGCGAGTATATTCTGATATGTTGTCTTGTTAAAATATAAACTTTGGTTTCGTACACCAAAAGATCCATCAGATCATCAAAACTGACATCAAAAGGATAGGAATTGATCGTAGTGTCATTTCTGAAATTGTACTGGATCAAACGTTTTGTACTGTCATCCAGAAGCCAGAGCTGTTGAAGATCTTCCGCATAAGCCATTTTGATAAACCCGAATTTCTGTTTGAAATCAACCTTCTGGATTTCGTTCATGTTCTGATCAACAAATTTCATTTCCTGGGCATTCTCTGAAAACAGCGCCAAGCTCAGAGGATTCTGAACAGACTGTATCTTGTAGGGAACAGTCAACATCATTTTGCCGATTTGTTTCCCCAAAGAATCATATTTAGTGAAACTGAAATCTTTGTTTTTATAAATATACAGGTAGCCGTAATCGTCTGCCAGCATATCTTTGGCTTCCTTCAGCTTCAAGGTGTCAAAAGGAAGGGATTTCTGCGCAGAAACTGTACAGAAAAGGAAGATTGATATGATATAAAGTAGTCTCAAAATCTATTTTGGTAAAGATAACTTTCCTACGTGGAACGTCAGCAATTTACATTCTTTTATTTGAATTTTAAATGATGAATTATTGAATAGCAACTTCATAAATTTTCGCCCAGTTTTTCCCTGTCACAAGCATATTATTTCCTTTGAAAGCAATTCCATTTAAAACATGTTCGCTGTTACCCTGATCATTTTCCTTTGTTAATTTTGTGAAATCAAACTTCCCTACAGCTTCACCTGTGGCAGGATTGATCTTTAGAATAATTGGTTGATGCCAAACATTGGAATAAATGAAACCATTGTGATATTCCAGTTCATTAATATTAGCATAAGTTTCGGTATGTCCGGCAACAGCTACGGTTCTGACTACCTTTGAAGGATCGTTGACATCCAGAAAATAAAGATTTTTTGAACCGTCGGTTGCAACAAGGTTCTTTCCGTCATAAGTCAGGCCCCACCCTTCTCCAATGACATTCGGCAAAGGAAATTGGGAAAGCTTTTTTAGTGAATTTTTATCGTAAACAAAACCTATTTTATTTTTATAGGTCAACTGATAAATTTTATCTCCTACAATAGCACAACCTTCAGAGAAAATTTCAGCAGGCTGTTTTTCAGTAATGGCGGGAGTGGATGAACCCAAAGTATATTTTATCAATTTAGAAGCACCATCCAATCCGGCGCTTTCGTAAACGGTGTTGCCTTCCATAAGAAATCCTTCAACAAAATTAGTCGGATCATGAGGGTATTCCGCTACGATAGCATAGGAGATATTCTGCTCAGGATTTTTAGCAAAAACATTGATCGTTGCATCCTGGTTCAAGGTTTCTCCGCTTTTGGTTTTAATGATAAAGGTAACGTCGTTATCTCCCAATGTGAAAAACTTTGGATCAACAGTTAAATTTGAGGTTTCATTCTCTCCAAAACTGATCGTAATGGTTTCTACATTGTCTGTTACCTCTTTTGGAAGATTAAGCTGATCTCCAAAATGATAGCCCTTTGTTTCCTTTGAATTATTATAATCAGCCAGGGAATCCAGCATTTTCTCTTTGTTATTGCATGAAGACAAGAGGAAAACGCCAGCTAAACCGGCTATGATATGTATTTTCAGTGAGCTCTTAATCATTCGTCAAAAATAGTAAATTTTTAATCCTTATATGAAAATAGCGCTCCTGAGGAACGCTATATTTTTATAGATAGATCTTAAGCCAGATTACTTGATCTGAACTTCATAGATTTTCGGCCAGTTTTTACCAGTTACAAGCATATTGTCGCCCTTGAAAGTAATTCCGTTCAGTACATCATCACTTCCTTTGGTATTCTGTTTCGCAATATCTGTAAAGTCAAATGTTCCTACCACTTCTCCTGTTGCAGGGTTGATTTTTAACACCACCGGTTTCTGCCATACGTTGGCATAAATGAACCCGTTGTGGTATTCCAATTCATTTAGCTGGTCATAGATCTGAGAACTTCCCGCTACTGCTACATATTTGATCAGTTTTGAAGGATTGTTAGCATCAAGGAAATACAAAAGCTTGCTTCCATCTGATGCGATCAGGTTTTCCCCGTCATATGTAAGTCCCCAACCTTCACCCAAAACATTCGGGTAAGCGAATTCAGAAAGTAGTTTAAGAGAGCTTTTGTCATAGATATATCCTTTCTTGCTCTGCCATGTCAGCTGATATACTTTATCGCCAACGATCGTACTTCCTTCGGAAAAATCTTCCTGAGCCTGCTTTGTAGAAGCTAACGGAGTTGTTGTTCCCAATGTATATTTCAGGATCTGTGAAGAACCGTTCTGCCCGTCACTTTCGTAGATGGTATTTCCTTCGATCTGGAAACCCTGTACGAAGTTCTTTGGATCGTGGGGATATTCTGCGATGATCTGATATGCTATATTTTTTTCAGGATTTTTTGCAAATACATTGATGGTTGCGTCCTGATTCAATGTTTTCCCGCCTTTTGTTTTGATATTAAAAGTAACTGCATTATCGCCCAGCGTAAAGAATTTAGGATCAACCGTCAGACTTGAAGTTTCTTTATCTCCAAAGCTGATGCTGATGCTTTCTGCATTATCCGTTACCTCTTTTGGAAGTTCAAGTTTATCACCGAAATGATACCCTTTTTCTACCATTGTATTATTATATTCATTCAGCGTGTTCAGGATCTTTTCATCTTTGTTACAAGACGCCAGCATCAGAACTACCGCTAAACCTACTATTATATTCTTTTTCATTGAATTTCTAAATATTTCCCCAAAAATAGCAAATTTTATTCCGTATTGCCAATATTATCCACGGACTGACCAAATTGTAAAAGATAACCGTTGTTATCGTACACCGCAAACTCTCTCATTTCCCATTCGAAAGTCTCAACCTCGTAGCAGACTCTGGTTTTGGTTTTAAGGTCTTCCCAAAGTTCATCAACATTATCTACATTGAAATAAAACGAACCTGTGAATCCTATTCCATTGGGTTTCTCATATTCGTTTTGAGAAAACATGATCTGCACATCGTCTTTTTTAATCGAAGCCCATTGCCATTCATCATTTCTTTCCATCAGGGTAAAGCCTAGGATCTGGGTATAAAACCCGATCGTTTCATCCATATTTTCTGTCCAGAGTATGGGGCGGAGTGCTGTAAATGTTGTCATATTTTTTTAGATTCAAACGTGTTTTTACTGATTTTCATATTCACGGAAAGCCAAAGCTCGTCATCGATGCTGACTTCGCTCATAATGTCAGGATCAATTTCAAAGCCTACTTTTTTATAGCATTCAATAGCTCCGGTATTCCAGTCATATACATTAAGCTCAGCTGTTTCTTTATCAAAGTGACTAAAGCCGTATTCCAACAGTTTCTGTACAATTTTCTTTCCGTAGCCCTTTCCTCTGTTATTTTCGTCCCAGATCAGGATTCTGCCGAGTAGAAAAGTACCTTCTTTTAAAAAGATCTGTGCGTGACCAATGGTATTGTGTTCTGTCTGGTCAAAAATCCTAAACATGAATCTGTTTTCATTGTTCAGATCGCTTTCCAGCTGTTCTTTGGTCAAAGGAAAATGGTAGGCAGGACCGGCAAACTGAAGGAGTGCTCTTTTGTCTTTTATTTTAGAGATTAATTCAGAAGCATTTTCTTTTTTAAAAATCTGCAGTTCGATCATACCTTTTATTTTTCTACATATTCTTTCATGCTCTGTCCGATAATTGAATTCCAGCCTTCTGTAAAGTTTGCCCTGGAAAATGTTTCTCCCAGGCCATCGAAGCCTTCAATATTTTCATGCGTAAGGGTTACCAATGTTCCATCCTCTTCCTGTTGAAGGTCCCATGTCACGGTTGTCACCGCATTTGAAAGTTCAGGATACGCCCAGGTATGCTTTAATTTTCGGTTGGGAATAATTTCTACAATACGACCACGATGAAGGTATTTCCCTCCATCACAGGATTCATAGAAATCAAATTCTTTTCCCGGCTCCAATTCAAAATCCCGGATCGTAAAGTACCAGGATTTCATTTCACTTTTATCGGTCAATGCCTTCCATATATTTTCTGCGGAAGCATTTATTTTGTACTGAACAGTGATTGGTGTATTCATAATATCAGTTTCTCTTAAGATTTAACTGTGCGAAAACCCTGTAATTTTAGCTTCATCAAAATCCAGCTGCATTTCTATAGATCTCATCACATGATCATCAAATATTTTCTCCTTTTTCATCCTGTGCAGTTCATTTCTCTGAGCCTGGATGATCTGGCGAAGCACATCTTTATTTTCGTTGATCGCATTCACATAATCTCCCGTAGAAGCCATACACTGGGCCTTATCTGCCATAAGCATCATTTCGGTTTCCAGTTTATGTTTCTGATGACGTACCAGCGTGTTCGTTACAGCCAGCTCTGAAAAATCATTTTCCATTTTATGCAATGCTGTTTCTTTAAGTTTACGCATCAGGATCACTTCCTGTTTTTCTTCCGGCAATTCGCTTCCTGCATCGTCTATTTTTAACCATTTTAAAATCGGTGTCAGAAGAAGTCCCTGTCCTACCAACGTGATCAATATGATAACGAAAGTTACGAATAAAATGATATTACGGTGCGGAAAAGCGTCTCCGTTGGGTAAAAATGCAGGAATGGAAAGCGCGGCAGCCAGTGAAACCACTCCTCTCATGGCAGCAAAACTGATGATGAAAGGTTCGCGCCAGTCCGGTTTCGGAATTTTTAATCTTAATTCCTTAGAGCAGAGTCTCGGGAAATACATAACGGCATAACTGTACAGTAATCTTGTGAAAATAATGGCCCCACCAATCACTACGCTGTAAAATATCCCTTCTGAAATGGTATAATCTTTCATGGCAGCAACCACTACCGGAAGCTCAAGACCGATCAGAATAAAGATGATCGTATTCATCAGGAATATCAGGACACTCCAGACATTTCCGGACTGAATCCTCGAGGTATGGCTTAAATAGCAATGTGAATTATAAGACATCAAAAGCCCTCCCGCAACTACCGCCAATACTCCCGAAAAATGGAAGTGTTCAGCCCCTACATACATAATGTACGGAACGATCAGTGTAATCACGGTGTCAATATTGGAATTCGAAGGAATAATCCTTAATAAAGCTCCGAATAAGAGCCCTGTAGCAATACCTACTACTACTCCGCCCACAGCCATCATAAAGAAATCCTGAATAGCATCTCTCCAGATAAACTGTCCTGAAATCACCGCCGCTAAGGCAAATTTAAATACAATTAAACTGGAAGCATCATTAATCAGACTTTCGCCTTCAAGGATACTGGTGATCTTTTTAGGGATCTTCATATGTTTCAACACTGAAGTGGCTGCCACTGCATCCGGTGGAGAGTTTACTCCTCCCAACAGGAATCCCATCGCAACGGTCAATCCCGGAATAATGGAAGACGAAAGATAAGCCACGACAATTGAAGTCAGAAATACAAGCCCGAAAGCCATAGAAAAGATTTGCTTTCTCCATTTATGAAAGTCCTGCCATGAGGTAAACCATGCGGCCTCAAACAAAATCGGAGGAAGGAAAATAAGAAATACGAGATCCGGCTCTATTTCAATATGCGGCATTCCCGGGATAAGGCTGATCAGAAGACCAGCAATCACGAGGAAGATGGGATAAGCTACTTTCAGCTTTTGCCCTATCATCACCAATATCATCACAGACAGCAGTACTGCAATGGATATTATAACATAACTGTGAATCATTTTGAGTTGTTTTTTTTAAAGTTGTTTCTTGATTTTGAAATTGGCTAAACGTAGAAAACTAAGGTTGACATCTGCGATCTAGTTGTTTTCTTTTGTTGGTTTAAAGCAAAGGCACAAGTTCTTTTACTCTTTTTAAAACCTTATAGGTTTGAGCTTTTGCACCTATTAAAATAGTTTTCCAACTGATTAATAGCTTATGCTTAATCTAATCTTTATTTAAAGTACAATATTGTTCTTTGGAGTAATGGCTGGCGGAAGATCGGCTTCATCCAGCATATCTCTCATATCAATCTCTATGGTACGGCTGATCTGAGTGATCGGCACATCATTCGGGCTGCCTTCAAAAGGGTTTACCGAAGCTTCTCCCACGCTGTCCAGGGTGTGGAAACACCAGGTTACCATTAATGAAAATGGAATATTAAACCACAATGTCCAGCCTTCTAAAACAGTTCCTTCCCCCAATTTGTCCAGTTCTTTCAGTAATCCAAAAGGGACAAAAAGAATAAACAGCAACAACAAATATGTTGTAATTGATGAAAAATTTCTGGGATATGGAAAGTTCTTAATTCTTTCTGCTTTTCCCTGATCATCGGTAAACTTCACCAGCTGCTGATTGATCTGGGTCCATTGAAAATCATTGATATCTCCTCTGGCATAAGCCTCGGACAATTCTTTGCTCTGGCTCGCCATCAGTTGGGTTGCCCTGTTTTTTTTACTTAAAATGTATTGAAGCTCAGATTCGGAAAGATAATTTTTCAGTTCATCATCCAGCTTGGTCAGTCTTTCCGGAATCTCATATTTTTTGGAATATTCGTCATATTGCGCCGTTCCCATATTCTCCCAGGTTCTTGGTTCGCGAAGCTGAAAACGAAGTGCTGTAAGCCATGCATAATGGCGGTGAAACATTTCTTTGACCTTTTTGGGATCTTTTCCGGAAAGTGCATCTCTCAGAATATATCCAAAACTACGGCTGTCATTGATAATTGCCCCGTAGATCTGTCTGGCCTCCCAAAGCCTGCTGTAACTTGCATTATTTTTAAAACCTACGATAAAGGCTACGGCAGTTCCCAAAATAGCGATGGGCTGCCACGGAACGGAAACAAATTTCCATCCTAAAAAATACAAAACTGTTGGTATCGCCGATAATATCGTTAATACATAAATACTGCGTCTCGTCCAAACAGCGAACTCCAACGCTCCAAATCTCTTCCCTGAATGCATATGTGTTTATTTATTTTGTGATCTGTTGATTATAGGGTCTAAACTAACAGTTTTTTTCTTCATCATGGCACCCGGCAAGTACCATCAATATTAATTTTTATTAAAAGGAATATTACTATAAAAACCAATCTGGATCTGCCCGCGATTCCTGTTTTCCTGGATCTGATTCATATAACCGGCTTCTATTCTCATGTTTTTATTAATTACATATCCTAAAGCTCCGTACACCCTGTTCCTGTCGAAAACGGGACTGTCAAAACTCAGGAATATCTCATTATAAACCGAAGCATACAGTGATTTCGGAAGCATTTCTTTCTGGGTAATCGGAATATTGAGCCCGATCATATACCGGAATCTCATCCTGAAATCATCCTGCAGAAAACGTTCTTCCAAGCGGTACCTGTGCTGCAGATTAAAACGGCCAAACTTCTGCTTTGTTATAAACTGCTGGAAAATCCTGTGTTCAATATTTTCCTTTTTTTCACCGTTTACATAGGGCCGGCTTAAAATAAAACCGTAACCCAGCAAAACATTATTGTTGTTTTCAGTCAGGTCATATCCTATCCCCGTACGAATCAATAACTGTTCAAGATCTCCTACTGCATCAAAGTTCCGGTACTGGATTTCGTTATGTAAATTCAGCTTCTTACTTATCTTATTATTCCCAAAATACATATACCATGCTCCTAAATCATTTTCCTGTGCAGAGGCTGCTATTGACCCCGGACTCAATACTGTAAATGCCAGCTTCGTAAAGACCTTTCTCATAAATTCAATTACTATTATCTATCGTACACAACAAAATTAATAATTTAAATCAATAATAGCAAGCAAAAAATGCTTCAGGCTTCAGGCTGTAAGTAACAGGCATAGTGATATAGGTTAGCCAGGAATCTGCTCTACCAGAATTTCATTTCCTTCTGTATCAAAATAGGTGCAAGTCATCTTGTTCAGATCCATCTTCCACCCTTCCACTCCATTTTCTGCGCAGTCATTGCAGAAGGTAAGATAATCTGTTCCGCCCTGCTGATGAAGCTTTAATCTGGTTTTAAAATGTTCCAGATTTAAGTTGTCTGAAACGGTAAGATGATCGTATTTCTTTCCGGTCTGCGTCGTCTCATTTTCTGTGTCGAAATACTGTGTGTTTCCATCTGCAACAGAAACCGTATACTCCGAAACGCCAAGATTTTTTATGGCCTGGATGTATTGGGGAAAATCTGCCCCGCTTTTTACCTTTTGATGCTCTGCTTTGATTTGTTCAATTGTAAATCTCATCTCTGTTTTTTATGCTGTAGGTTTTATCATCATTCTTAATTCTTAATTCTTAATTCTTAATTCTTAATTCTTAGTTTTTAATTCAAAATACCTGTGACCCCTCTCAAATTTAAAAATTTTTGGAACGCAAATGGATCATAAAATAAAAACCGGCAGATATTTCCGCCGGTTAGTTTTAACTCTATTTCGTATACAAAATATGAATCTTAAGGATGCTGCTGCATTTTCGCCGGATCGTCGTAGTTCACCATCCAGTTGATTCCGAATTTATCGGTAAACATTCCGAAATACGCGCCCCAGAAAGTATCTGCCATGGGCATCGTCACCTGTCCGCCTTCTGAAAGGCCATTAAATAATTTGTCAGCTTCTTCTTTAGATTCCGCATTGATAGAAATAGAGAAGTTATTTCCTGCTTTGAAGTTGAAAGCCCATTCTCCTCCGGTATCGCTCCCCATTAAAGTGGTTTCTTTTGAGATGGGAAGGGAAACATGCATAATTTTATCTTTGTCTTCTTCAGAGGTTTCTTTGCCTTCCACTGGAGGCATTTCTCCGAAAGTTCCGATGTAAGGATATTCTCCCCCGAAAACTGATTTATAGAAATCGAATGCTTCTTTGCAATTTCCATTAAATGTTAAATAAACGTTTACTGATGCCATTGATTGTTTTTTATGAGTTAAGTTTTAATGAGTTTCTGTTTAAGATTTTTCAGATAAATCTTTTAATCTGGAAAGTCCTTTTTGGTAATCTTTCCCAATCGCATCTTCCATATTCATAAACAATTTCATTACCGTAAAGGGATAAGGTATTTTTGATGTAAATCCCCATGTCGCCTTGGTTCCATTGCCTTCCGGAACAATTTTCACGTAAGCATTGGCTTCACTTTCATAAGGTGTTAAAAATTTGATTTCTGTATCAATTCTTTTTCCTGCAGCATCTATTTTTTTCACTTCCTGACATCCTTTTCCTGCAGCATCATTCTGACTGTCCCAGCATACTTTTTCGCCAGGCTGCCCGGTAGTTCCGGTCCAGTCTTTTTTCATGGCCGGATCCAGATCATTCCATGGACTCCACTGGTCCATTGCTTTTAATGTATTGGTCTGCTGCCATACTTTTTCGACGGGTGCATTGATGGTTATTGACTTTTCATACGCACAGTCTCCTGAGATAAAAGCGGCTACAACCATCCATAAAATAAGGATAGAAGCCAGAACGAGAATAATTTTTTTTAATATTTTCATAAATTAAGGTTATCGGTGTTGGTCAATCAGGATCATGTTTCCGTCCGGATCTTTCAGGAAGATATGTTCCGGTCCTGAAGTGCTTTCATCCGCCGCTTTCTCCAGCCCCACTCCATTTTCTTTTAAGTGCTTCTGAATATCCCGTACATCATCAAAAGATTCCAGATTCTGGGCATTTTCATCCCATCCCGGATTGAACGTCAGCATATTTCCGTCAAACATAGCCTGAAACAAACCTACCAAGGTACTTCCGTTTTTCATGATCAGATAATTCTGTTCCATTTTACCTGCCATAACGGAGAATCCCAGTTTTTCGTAAAAATCTTTAGACTTCTGAAAATCTTTTACACTTAAACTGATTGAAAATGCTCCTAGTTTCATATGTCTATTTTGTTTTTAAAGCTAATTTACTTCCCATCAACACCAATCCCCATACACCTATACCCAGGACCCAAAACCAAATCGGGGTTGGAAGGGAAAACATCATATAGATTGTTATACACAGAAAGATAATACCACAGACCACTGCCGAGGTATGTTTTCCGTTGTTTGCCACTTTTGAAGCTGTGAATCCTGAAACGAAAGCGGCCACTGCGTAAGCAATAATCACAAAGAACAGAGCCATAAAAGGAGCATGTGCCACATATTCTTTCATGGCCACCATATCATTACTTCCCGCTCCGGCAGGAGGCGGATACATTTGGTGACCTATTTTCTCAATCATGGTAATGCAGACGATTCCTGCAATGAGTCCAGCTGGAACAGCCAATATTCTTCTTAGCATGGTTATTGGTTTTTTAAACGGGTTTTGAAGTCCAGTTTTCCGTCATAACTTTTCCAATCTCCAATCAATTCTATATACTGCCCTTCTATTTTTTCGGTTTTTTTATTCCACCTGAAGGTATAAACAAATTTACCTTTAAAAATACCGGAATGCTTTCCTTTAGGTTCTTCTGCCAGTTCGTATTCTCCGAATACCAGGCCTTTTCTTTTGGTATCTCTGTATTTTGTGATGGTGACTTTTCCTTCGTATTTTGCATAGTTTTCATCCACAAGAGAGTACCCGGAAATAAAGTATTCCTGGTCATTCTTTTTGTTCTGTTCGGAAATATTGACTTTCAGTTTCAGTTCCTGTCCCCGGTTACCAATGGTTCCGATGTAAGGTTTACTGTTGTTTAGCCAGACATTTGAAATATCCGGCATTTGCCCCCATGCAAAATTGCAGGCAAGAATGAGGATCCATAAAAATTTTTTCATACTGTGTTATTTAAACTCCAAATTGAGATAAGTGGTGATTCAGATGTTTTGCAAACATATTGTTCCACTCTGTAGATTTTAATTTTCCAAAAGAAAATGATTCTTTCCCATCAAAAGCTTCAGGACCCAGCTGTTGTGTTTTCTGAATGAATCCGATCAGTCTTTTCTTCTCTTCATCAAAGTTTTTTCTTCCGGTAATCAAAAATTGTGGGGCTGTAGGGGAATCTCTGGAATAGGCTTTTTCTCCCACCACTTTTGGCTTTACAAATGTTTTTAAAATAAACTTTGCAATAGATCCCGGTTTTTTATGCTTTTCTGGCTCGTACACCATTTCATAGGATACGCTGCAATGCGCAAGCATCTGGTCAACCGTCATTTTCCCCCATAGTCCGTGGGTATCTTCCACCAAATTATTTATCCTATCAATATAGTTCTGAGCATCTTTTGCATCAAATACATTTTCCATATTATGTCTAATTATCTGAAAGCAAATATATCAGTTTTTTCTTTTGATTTTTATACGGTAATGAAAAAAAAGGTGACGTGTTTTCGGGTGAGGTTTGGGTTGCTAGTTATTGGTTGCTGGTTGCTAGTGTTAATATACAGGGATTTCGGGATGCGAGGTTAATTATTGGTAAAATTTATCGTATTTTCAACACTTTACACTCTGAAACCCTACCACTCTATTCCTCTATAACTCCAGTACTCTCCACCGGTGTTGCCTTTTTAAAAATAAACCAGAGTTTGATCTTTAAAGCAATCCAACCAATGATAGCATACACTACAAGTAAGATGCTTAAATGTTTTAAATAAGGAAACGTAAGTTCAACAGAGCCTTTCTGTATTAACAAGATTTTAAAGGCCTGAAGAAAGGGAGTCAGGGGTATAATATTGGCGATGAATTGTACGAAAGCCGGCATTGCGCTCAAGGGCCACGTAAATCCACTGATGATAAATGCGGGAGATGCAATAACCATCAGGATCTGAGTGGCTTTCAAAGCATCAGGAATCAGTATACTGATGAATACACCTAAAAATGAAGCGGAGCCTACAAATACTGCCGTAAGAAGAATAAAATTAAGAATTCCTTCCGGCATCGGGACCCGGAAAATCATGTGCATAAAGTAATAAATCCCAACAATAAGAATGGAAGATATCCAGATTGGGATCACTTTGATCAACATGGTTGGAAAAGCCCATTTTTTCATCTTAACGTATTCTTTCACAAAAGATCCTCTTTCAAATTCAGCGGCAAAACTTACAGCCATCGCCAGAAGAATAACCTGCTGAAGAACTACAGCCAGCATTGCCGGCCACATGAAAATAAGATAATTTCCTGTGGTATTGAAAAGGGTGATATAGTTGGCTTTGAAAGGTTCATATTGCGTAGCAGCCTTTGTTGCGGGCATTCCAGCTTTCTGTAAAGCTTTAATTGATGCTCCGGCGGAAAAAGTTCCTATCGTAAGCTGAAGTGCTTTGGAGGCAAAATTGGCGGTAAGAACGTTTCCGGTGTTGATATAAACATTCAGTTCGGGATATTTTTTCTGAAGCATTTCTGCCTCAAACCTGGATGGAATAATCACTACCGCTGCTGCTTCATGCCGGATCACCTCATCTTTTATACTCAGTGGTTCCTGGGCATATTTAATGATGCTGATGCTTTTATTATCATCCAGCATATCTGTCAGCTGGCTTGATAACGGCGTATTATCCCTGTCGATCACCAATACCGGCGTATTTTCCACTTTTCCGCTTTTGTAAACGAAACCCAACAGCGTGGCATAGAATACCGGGGCCAGAAAAAATACGGTCCTTAGGGTAGAATTGCCGATAAAAAGCCTGAACTCTCGTTTTAAAAGTCGGAAAAATTCTTTCATAATTACTTCAGAATAACGTTAGCATTAACCAATATACTTTTAGCCTTACTCATGTCTGTTGGTTTCACTTTGATCTCATAGACGGCGTCCTGCAACTGGTAATCAGGATAAGCAGTGGTAATATCTGCATATCTGGTAAGCTGCTTGATGTAAACAACTTTACCTGTCAGCGTTTCTTTATTATACACCACCTGCATATTGACCTTCTGCCCTTTTTTATATTTAGAAATAGCACTTTCAGGCACTGTGAACCTGAAGTAGGTACTTTCGGGAATATATCCGTTGAACAGAGCAAAACCAGCCGTAGCGAGCTCTCCTGTATTCAGACTGATGGTTTCTATTTCCATATCATTGGTGGCGATAATATATCTTTCGGAGTAGGCTACATTGGCTTCCTGAAGAGCACCTTTCGCTTGGGAGGCCTGTCCGGCTGCCATTTCTACTTTTTCGAAGCGGGTTCCTCTCTGTACATCATCCAGTTCTGCAACCACCGCATCATATTGGGCTTTTGCTCCCTGAAGTTTTGCATAGACCTCATCGTGTGCCTGTGGAGACATCAGGCTGTCGAGATACATATTATTGGCTCTTTTAAAGGATTTCTGGGCAAATTCATACTGTTCTTTCAAGCCTTTGTATTTAGCCTGAAGCTGTCTCAGTTGGTCTGCCGTAGCTCCGTTTTTCGCCATCTGCTCCTGGGCTGTTGCAGAACTTACTGCGCCCTGGGCCTGTGCTATTTTTGCAGACACTTCCGGAACATCAAGCAATGCCAGTGTATCTCCTTTTTTTACGGTCTGACCTTCAGTTACGTATATTTTCAGAATTCTTCCGGTAACCTTGGCTGCAAAGGAAATGACATCCTTCTTGGTTTTGCCTTCTGAATCATTAAGATTTTCCTTTTTTTCACTGCAGCTCCCTACTAGAAAAAGAACAGCAAAGACTATGAATATATTTTTATGCATCATTTTAATGGTAAGGGATTAATAAAGTTTGGTAATATCAAGTTCCTGAGTCGATCTCATCAGTTCTATTCCGGCTCTTCTCTGATTAAATAGAGCATTCTGGTATTCAAGCTCAACAACCTCGAGATCATTTTCAGCATCAATGAGCTGTGAAGACTTACTCATGCCATATCTGAATTCTTTTTCCGCCTGAACCAGAGCATTTTTCGCCAGTTCTTTTTCTTTAGCTTTTAAAGTGATCTGAGCGGTTGCGATATCATAATTCGTCTGATTATTTGCCAGATTAAGCGTCAATTTCTTTAAGGCATCTTCTTTTTTGTTTTGAAGAACTTCCTTTCCTACTTTCGCGGTTTCTTCTGCATGCTTTCCTTCTTTCCCGTCAAAGATCTCCCATTTAAAACCGACACCTGCCGTTAATAAGGGAAGAATATTAACATTGGTAGGCCTCCAGTCCAGTTTGGCACCTTCATAACCTAAAGCCGGAACTGCAGGAATAACATTTTCGGAAGTTTTGATACGGCTTCCATAAAGTCCGATATAATAAGCGGATGCCATCAGCTGTACTTTAGGGATCATCCATGTTTTTTCGGCTTTTATTTTATAGTCTGCGGCCGTTATACCATGTTCCAGTGCACGGACTTCAGCTCTTTCTTCGATTCCTTTTTCGGAAGATAAAATTTCTACAGGAGAAAGTACCGGATCGATCATTCTGAGCCGTTCTTTATTGATTCCGGTCAGAATATATAACTGGGTGAGAAGAAGTTCTTTTTTGCCCTCATACTCTACCATTTTGGCATTCAGTGTGGCTTGTGCCAGTTCTATTTTTTTGTGGTCATAGGGCGTAATCAGGCCATACCCTAAGGCTTTATCGGCTGTTTTCCGGTTGATGTCCAGTCTTTTTTTACTTTCATCCAGAACTTTTTTAGACTGATGAATCAGGGCCAGCTGGTCATAAGCTTTGGAAATACTGGCTACGACGTCATCTTTTGTTTTTTCAAGGAGAATATCTTCGGAAATTTTCTTTTCTTCGATGGCTTTTTTCAGGTACTTCACCTTTCCCCCTGAGTAGAGGAGCATTTTAGCATCTGCTTTAGCAATTCCTGAAAAACCGGAAACATTGAGATTATTGTTAAAACTGCCTTCAGGAATATTGATAAAAGGCGCCAGATTAATTTCCGGTGATGTAAGTCTTGCCGTGGCATTTAGATATCCGACCTGCCCGCCTACTTCCAAGGTAGGAAGAAAGATGTCTTTCAGTTTGTGTCCGTCAAGATCTGTGAGTTTGTTTTGAGTAATCTGCATTTTGAGATCAGAATCCCGGACCATGGCACTGTCTAAAAGTTCCTTAAAGTCCGGCGCAGACTGTGCCCAACAAAAAGCAGGGAAAGTCAAAAAACTAAACGTAAAAATCAATAAATTGTTTTTCATGGTTTATGTTTATAACAAATATAATGCAAAAATTTGTTAAATCCACGAAGATAACTCGCCAATATGGTGAATTTAAAGTACGTTTAAAAAGTGTTTAATTCTAGTCTTCTATTTATGATGATTATAGCTGATCCGTTTAAGTTTAATTTGAGGAATGTTTTAATTGAAAAAAAAATTCATTTATTCATGAGGATCTTCCTCTATGATTCCGGCTTAATCAATTTCTAACTTTTTAAATTATTTTTTGAACCATTAAGATGTGTGAAGGAGGTAAGAATAGTTAAGAGAAAATTTAAAGATTTTTTTAGCGTGATTCTTAAAGCAGAGCTAATCTTAATATTCTTAAAAGCTTCACTCATCTTAATGGTTCAAAGCTTTCAAAAAGACTTTGTAATTCCTGAGAAAAATTTCATTGATATTATTTAGTTCCCACAGATTTCACAGATTAAATCAATCCGTTTTTAACAAAGTTTTTAGGACTAAGCTATTCTTAAATCTGAGCAATCTGTGTAATCCGTGAGAAAAACATTCCCCAAACCTCAAAGCATCCCGTTTATTATAAACAAAAACTCCCCACAAAATGTGAGGAGTTTGTTATGTAAAGATCATTCAGGTTATCTCTGAACCGCTGACTTCATTTTAGCATCAGGACGCAAAATTCTGTAACGAACTTCAAGATCTTTCGGTACATAAAATACCAAAGGAAGCTTGCTGTTGTATCTTACGATCTCCGGTTGAAGGGTTATGAACTTTTTGGTTTTCTTTTGATCCAGACAACCCATTAAGGTTCCTCCCGCTTCACCGTTGGATTCTACTTCATAATAGTTGTAACCCCATCCCTGAAGATCCTGGGTTTTTACGCTGCCCATTAAAAAATAGTTGTTGCAGTCCAGCATTTTTTCAGCCCCTACAAAAAACTCTACTTTTAAATCGCTTTCGTTTTTTGCAACAGGCAGCTGAATGTATACCTGCTTAAATCCGTCTTTAGCTTTTGGGAACATTTCAATCTCCAGCTTCTCAAACTTTTCTGCCTTCTTTTGTGCGAAAGCATTTACACATGCAAACATGATCAGTCCCGTCATTAAAGTTTTTGAAAATCTCATCTTTTTTTTGTTTTTAAAATTTTTACTACTTCCCTATAGCCAAAAATCATTCCAAAATCTGAACATTGCTTCCTTTTGTATGGACATTCATCTGCGGTGCATAGTAATTCTGCATCGTGGTGATCCCGTTGGAGAACTTACCGGCTGCATTGGAAACAAGATCATATTCAAAGACATATTTTCCTTTCGGCATGTACTGGATGTAGAAATTAGTGGACGCATCTTTGGTAGACTGATAATAACCTAAGCTGTTTTTCCACTGGTAACCGGACAATACATCTGTAGGTTCAAATCCTGCTGCACGCATATCTTTAATATGAATGAATTCCATTGCTCTGTCTGTATTCAGGATCATTCTTACAGTTACTTTATCGCCTACTTTTAAAGGAGTATCCGCTGAAATTTTCTGAAGTTCTTCGCCATTTACCGTTTTTATTTTTTTGTAAAGTTCTTTGGTGATGGAGATGTAGTTTTCAGAAGATTTGATTTTATCTAAGTCCTCATAATATTGCCAGAACAATCCTCCCTGAACAATTCCAGGACCAGGTTTGGTTACCGTAACCGTTCCTAAGTTTTTGTCTACTGCATCCGTTTTCACGGTTGATTTCACATAGCCTGTTGCTTGAGTTTGCGGTGCTAATTCTTTTCCACCCCAAACGATCGTTGCTTTGTCGCTTTCAGCGCTGGTCCATGATTTTCCTGAGTTTAAAATGGTAAAGATCACTTCTGAAGTTCCTCTTGAACTTCCCCATGAATTCACTTCTTTCTGTGTAATCAGCCAGATCTTCATTTCCTCGATGAATTTCTGATCGTTAGATTTCAGTTTATTGAATGCCTCCAAAGCACCAGCCTGATTGACGACTTTAGATCCGAACCATCCCCAGTCGTTCAAGTTTTGTTTCCAGTAAACGCCCTGAGTTTTTGTATCGGTAGATGTTTCTTTCAGGTAGTTCATTAATTTATCTGAAACGTCTTTTAAGCCGTAATCATTCATCAGTAAAGCAGCACGGTGAAGCCCGAAGAAGGTAAACTCTGTGATTTTTGCTGTCTTTGCTTTCTGTTTTATCAATGTCTTCAATGAGGCTCCTTTTCCTTTTAAAGGATATTGTTTTTCCCAATAATTTCGGGTATCAAGATAATCCATGCTCCAGTTGGTCCAGATATTATCTTTTTTCACATCCCAGTATTTATCAATTTCATTGTCTACATACTGAACTAATTGGGTTACCAGTTCTTTCTGATCTGAACTTTGATAATCTTTCGCACTATCTTTTAACCATGTATTGATTTTCCCCAGATTTTTAAGGATATATAGTGATGTTCCGTAAGAACTTGGATATCCTGGGTACCAAGAGAATCCTCCGTCCGGGTTCTGAAGCTTCTTAAGATCGCTCCAGTCCTGATTAATTGAATTTTTCATGGTATTGACATCAAATAAGAGAGCCAGTTTCTGCATTTGCTCGCCTTCATTTTTACTTTCCAGTACCCAAGGCGTTTCTTCTAATAATAACTGTTTCAATTCCTGATTTTTTTCAAGATTTGAATTCAGTAATCCTTTGTTCTGATATTCTTCAAAAACGGTCTTCATTTTTGGATTGGCCTTGAATATCTCAGAAGCCAGTACGTCTGCAAACCATTTGTTGAAGATCACATCAGCAGAACTGTTCTGATCATTTTTCAGGCTTGGTAATGCAAACATAATTTCCCAGATCGGATTTGTGGTCAGTTCCAGTGTATTGGAAACATTGGAAATCGTTGTCGAAGTTGTATTTTTAAGGTTATCTAAAACAAATGTTTTTGTTTCACCTTCTTTCACAAATACCGGTACAGCATCTGTTACGAGCATTCTGTTCGGAAGTACAGCCACTGCCTGCTGTTCGCCGTCTGAATAAGCTCCTGCTTTAGCTACTACTTTTAATATAATGGAAGATACATTATTCGGAACTTTCAATTTCCATGTTAATGCGTTGTTTCCTTTTTCATTTAAATTAAAATTCTGCATTCCTGCACTGATCCCGAATTGAGAAGTGATATTTTCATTCGTAAAGGCATCCAGAATCTGAAGTTCTGCGGAACCGCTTAATTTTTTATCGGTAAGATTGGACAGTTTTGACTGAAGATTCAGTTCATCGCCTTCTCTTAGGAATCTTGGATAGTTTGGTGTTACAGAGAATTCTTTCTGCGTTACTACCTGTTTCTCCAATACCGCTGCTCTGGCATCTTTGGTGTGAGCCAGGAACATCAGTTTCCATTTGGTCAATGCTTCAGGAGAAGTGAATTCAAAACTTACATTTCCATCTGCATCTGTTTTCAGATCAGGATAGAAAAATGCAGTTTCATTCAGGTTTTGACGTACGGGAACTTTTTCCAGGTCTTCTTTTTCAACTACAATTTCGTTTAAAGATCCTGCTGCATCGGCTTGCGCTTCCGATTCTCCTAAGGCCACTTCCATTTTTCTGGCCATCTTAGCCTGTGCTGCAACAGGTGCATTAGGAGGAGCAGGAGCATAAGCCGGACTTTTCACACCCTCAACCATCGCATCTGTGCTATAAATTGCGTTACTCATTTGATAAATCCCACCATCAAACCAGTTAAAATTCGGTACATCTACATATTTTCCATTGTAATATTTCAACCTTTTCTGATAGTACTGTTGCAACAGAGATTGTCTGATGTCATAAGAAGTCACGATGGAATATGGCGTATATAAATTCTGCCAGCTGAATGTATTCACTGCAAACTGATCCAATGACATGTCGTACATATTGGCCAGTACTTCAGCATTTACTTTTTCTTTATCACTTCCTGAAACTTTTACCGTCCATTTTTCTTTGGAGTTCGGTTCCAGTTTATCTCTGAAGGTTACCGTTTCAATTTTTACAGGCTGCTCGGTGTCTTTTATTTTTAAAGTAACAGACTGGGTCTGCACATCATTGAACGCTGCAATCTGGAACTGGATATTCAAAGCTGCGATCCCTTTGTCTTTCGGGATGTCTGTGGTATATTCCAGAACTCCTTTTTTCAGCTGATGAACTTCAGAAACTGTTTTTCCTGAACCGTCCTGAACAAATACATTCACAAGCACGTCCGGAATTGCCGAATACACATACACTTTAGCCTTCTCCCCTCTTGAAAATTCATTCTTAGGTTCAATAACCGTAAGGAAGGTTTTCTGGGAAGGTTTTAAAGCACCTTTATCCCAGATACTGAAATTCTGAGAAGATTTTATGGTGTCTTTTCCTTCGATGTTATACAATTCAAGCTGATAATCTCCTGCTTCCAGCTTTCCTAAATCTAATTCCGTAGCCGGTTGCTGAAGTTTTTCAGAAATCAATTTTTCTGCTTTCCAGTTTTTGATCTCTTCAGTTTTATCAAACAGATCGTGCGGGAATTTACTTATGAACTCTTCTTTGGAATATTTCGGAAGGTCCTGAACTTCTGATGTAAAATTGTCTCTGAAGATTCTGTTCGGTACCGCTAGTTTTGACAGTTTAACGTTATATGATTTTTTAAGATCCTGTTCGTTGTAATTCAGGGTTTCTACCTTCAGTTTTACATTTTCGTCACTGAATGTATTCTTGATACCGTCAGCTTTAATATAATGGGAAACTGAAGCCACTTTCAACTGGGTGTTGGCCGACTGCGTTTCCCCGTTGATATCGGTTGCTGAAGCATTGATCTCATAGTTATCGATCTGAATTCCTTCCAGCTTTTCATCTTTTTTAAGGTCAAGACGGATCACGAATTCTCCTTTTTCATTGGTTTTTGCCTCGCCAAGGATTGAATTTTCATTATCATCACCACGCGGATACCACCAGAAGTATCTCCATCTGATGTTATGTTTTTTAATTTCATAATTAACGGTGGTATTGCTTAAAGCGACTCCGGAGAACATCATTGCTTTTCCTTTCAGCTCTATGGTCTGTCCGTATTTGTATTCTTCTTTTACAGGATCAAAAGTCACCTCAAACTTAGGTCTCTTATATTCTTCCACTCTGATGTCTTTATACCCCTGAGATCCTTCATCCGTTCTTAAGTAGAAAACTCCGTTCAGCTGACCTTTCGGAAGGATAAAACTTCCATGGTAAGAACCGAATTCATTCGTTGAAAAGTTCTGAGAAGAAACTTCCTGGCTGTTGGCATCAAGAAGTGTGATTTTCTGTTTTAAACCTGAAGTTACAGATTCAACTTCTTTATCAATTTTTGTATTGATTACTTTGAAATAAACCGTTTGTCCCGGTCTGTAGATAGCTCTGTCTGTAAAAATTTGTGCGAGTGTACGGGCCTGTTTATTGGGATTGTAATCTTCTGCGGTTCCGCTGTTGCCATACACCTGCATGATTTGAAAATCATTGGTTTTTGGCTGACGGATCAGAAACGTTCTGTAGTATTCTTTGCTGTCTGTGGAAGGGAATTTAAAAATACCGTTTGCATCGGTTTTTCCGTCAATTTTATTTAACGTTTTATTGGCAACAAATTCATAGAAAGTAAGGCTTTCATTGGCTGCGGGTTTACCGTTCTCACTGTTGACCAATTTCAGAGCATTGGAAAGCTGGTTTCTATCTGTTTTCGTTTGATAGATCACTCTGTTTCCTGAAACCAGGAAGTAAAAATTCTGTCTGGAATCGCTGTTTTTTGCTTCAGATCCTGCCACGGCATATTCAACAACATAGACTCCTGAAGGCAGAGGTTTGATTTCCAATGAAGTTTTATGAACCTGATAATCTTTGGAATCACCAAGCTGGAAAGTTTCTTTTCTTACAAGATTCTTTTTCACCTTTCCAAAGGTATTGTTATAAGAATTCTGCACATACTGCATCAGTGCTGTAAAATCTTCTTTTACTTCATAAATGTTCAGTGAAAATTCTGTTACGTTCTTATGGTCCGCTACAAAATGAACCGGCAGATTATTCTGGGTCTGCTGCTCGTATTTAATGGTTAGAAACGGATTTGTAATCTGATTTTCTTTATTTTTTATATTTTCAATGAATGGAGATTTTGGGTACTGCTTCTTCGCCTGGTCCGCAACTACCAAAGCTTCTTTCTCCTTCTTTTTCGCGATCAACTCATTCATGATATCTTCCATGATGATCACTTTGTAATCTCCTTCTGCATCAGATTTCAAAAGGGTCTGAAGCTGTTCCAGTTTGTCTTTACATTGATTGTAATTACAGTTTTCCGTCAGCTTTTCCTTCATGAAATACAGCTTAGGATTTCCGCTGTTTTGTGCAATCAGTTCATCATAGGCAGCAGTGATCTGCGTCCTGTTTTCGGTGAGTTCATTTTTTGTGAAAAGACCATTTTCGGAAAGAAAACCGATTTTTTTGATAGAATACCATTCAAACAAAGTCGGGAAATAGGCAATATCCTTGATGTCTGTAAAAACATCTTTGTACTTCGTCAAAGACACTTTTTTCATATCCTGCTTCTGCTGATCAAGTTCCTGATAGCTTTTCTTCAGATAGTTTTTAAAATCCAGTTTACTCCAGGTTTCAATCTGAGAAAAGTCTTGTGAATTGATATTGGTTCTGCTTTCTATTTCCCATGAATTCTGATTATAATAATCCATAAAAAATCCGTTCAGAAGAATCGAGTATACCAGTTTTTCTTCGCCTTTCAATTGGGCATCAGCGTCTTTAAGCTTTGTAAAAAATTTGGAGGCAGCATCATTCTTATCGTCATCTACAGTAAGGTTTACAACACTGAATTCCGCTTTCAGAGAACGGATAAGCTGGATAGCGTTATTTTCTTTCATGGCGTGGTTTTGTATGTCTAAAATGATGGGAAGATTAGATTTATAGGCGCCTTTCGCACTGTTTTCAGTCACTTTCTTCCACTGGTCGTCGTAGTATTTCTGCGCCGAAACAGCGGAAAAGCTCAGCATTAGAAGCAAAAGCATAAAAATCTTGGAAAATATTTTCATATATGTTATTTTTGATAAATGAATTTCTTAAAAATACTGAAAAAAACTGTCATTGACAGCCAAATTTATGTCTCCGTTGTGGGAACTTTATTTGCGGTATTTTTCATGAAAGAGCAAAACACATTCCGTTTCCCTACAATCCTATTAATATTCATCACTTATTTCAGTGGTTATATTTACACTAAATATCAGTATACCAAGCACTTTTTCAAAATACTGGTTCTGAATGCAGCAGCTGGCATTATCTGTTCTTTCCTGATCATCCATAATCACAATGAAATAAGACTTCTCAAATGGTTTATTATTGTGGTTCTGGGGCTTTTGTACAACAGTTTTTTCCTAGATGTCTATATCCGGAAAATTCCATTGCTGAAAGTATTTTATGTGGGACTGGTCTGGGCGTTGGTCAACTGCTGGCTTACGCTTCCGGAATTCAGCATTCCTATATTCCTGATTAGTTTCTTTTTTATAACAGCACTCGTTCTGCCTTTCGATATCCGGGATATGGAAAGTGATACGGTACAGACTTTTCCAAAGCTGATCGGTATTCAGAATACAAAATACATCGCATATATACTGGTCTTTATCAGTATGCTTATCGCTATTTTTTATCTGCAACTGATGTACAGTACAGCATTTTTTCTCTCAGGAATCATCACCTTTATTCTGATCTATTTCTCTGAAAACAAAAGAGATGACACTTATTTTTCTTTCTGGATCGAAACGTGTTCTGCACTTCCTTTTTTATTTTTGCTAATATTGGAGTATTTTTGACGAATGATTATCAAAAAGCTTTCCCTTTACAATTTCAAAAATCATTCGGAGAAGAAGTTCGAATTCTCTCCGCAGATTAACTGTTTTGTGGGAAACAACGGCGCCGGAAAGACCAATATCCTCGATGCCCTGCATTATTTATCCGTAGGAAAAAGTTTTTTAGGCAATACAGATTTTAACAATATCAAAAGGGAGGAAGATTTTTTCACCATTGATGCCGAGATACAAAATGAAGAAAGTGAAGATATCATTAAGATTTCTCAGCCCAAAGAAGCTAAAAAGATCATTAAAAAGAATGACAAAAGCTATGACCGGCTTGCGGATCACATCGGATATCTGCCGAGCGTGATGATCTCACCCTATGATTCCAATCTAATTTCAGATTCGGGAGAAAGCCGGAGAAGGTTTCTGGATTCTATGATCTCTCAGACGGATTCGGAGTATCTTTTTGACCTGATACAATATCAAAAAACAGTACAGCAAAGAAATGCACTGCTAAAATATTTCGCTAAAAACAGAACCTGGGATAGAGATTCACTGGAAATTTATGATGCTCCCATCAGTAAGTTTGGAACCAGTATTTTCATCAAAAGAAGGAATTTTGTTGAGAAATTAGGGCCCATTGTCCAGAATTTTTACAGGATTATTTCGGGCGGAAAGGAAACCGTTTTAGTGCAGTACCAGTCTGATTTAAGTGAAAGCTTCAACTCTGCAGATCCTGACAGAGCTTTTCAGACCCTTTTAACAGAAAGTCTTGACAGAGACCGGATGCTTACCTATACTTCAAAAGGCATTCACAAAGATGACCTTCTGTTTGAAATGGACCACATTCTGATCAAGAAAATAGGTTCACAAGGGCAGCAAAAATCTTTCCTGATCTCGTTAAAACTGGCACAGATGAGTCTTGTCAAAGAATTAACAAAGAAGACTCCCATCCTTCTATTGGATGATATTTTTGATAAGCTTGATGATACGCGGGTTTCACAGCTGATCGAACTGGTTAATCAGGAAAGTTTCGGGCAAATCTTCATTACAGATACCCATAGGGAACGTACGGAAAGTGTAGTAAAGAAAATCAACGAAGAAAGCATTATTTTTGATGTTTAAAACACAATACGTGAATCCTGAGCGTAAGAACTCAAAATCAGTCTCACGAAACTTGAACCCCGAAACTTATGAAAAGGAATAAAAAACGTGAATTTCAGTCATCAGAACTTGTAAAATCTTTTGCGAGGATCTATGGCTTTGAACATAAGCTGATTGCCTTTGAAATTAAAGATTTTCTTGAGGATTATCTTGACGAAAGTCTTTTCAATGAAATCCGAAACGTCAATATTGAAGGTCAATGCATCATGATCAAAATTGATTCTCCCCTGCTCAAACATGATTTTCAGATGCGTAAAAGCTTTTATCTTAAAAAATTTCAGGATAAATTCGGAGAGGATAAATTTAATGATTTGCTTATTGTATAAATTTCTATTCAGACGTTTCATTTTCCGTTACAGAGTATCCTTTAAAAAAATGAAAATGCTCCTTTCTGGGAGCATTTCAAGTCAATACATAAATTAAATTATAGTCAAAATAGTTTAATGTTCTTCCTGCTTATTGGCAATCGTGCTACTCATCAGATCATCCGCTTTTTTATCCAATCCTGAACTCAGGGGAATGAAAAATTTGAATGGATGCTTTACAAAATACCTGAAAATTTCTTTGTAGATCTCACTTACCTGCCCAAAGTTCATTTTTCTCGATCTGAACGCCAGGAACATGGATAAACTGAAACTTACCAGGAAGTTAAAGAACCCTATGAGGAAAACAGTAACGAAAGATATCCAGAACGTATAGGAATCTACTGAAAAATCTTTCCCGTAAAGGCCTAAAGCGAAGTTTCCTGCAGCAAACGTAATGTGTCTGATATCAAGGTCCAGTCCGAAGAAAAGTCCCACAGGTGCTGTAGCCCCTAAAAATACCCCAAACCAGAAATTGGAAACGATTCCCGGCCAGTTTTTAGCATAATATTTAGACAAGCTTTTCGCGAATTTCTTACCCAGAAAGTTTCTGATCGAAAGGTTTTTTGCAATCCTCTCCGGAATCTGATAGAACACAGAATTGTTTCCTATATTTCCCGAAATAATTCCCGAAATAAAAAGGTAAAACCCTGCGATACTGGCATGCAATATAGCTTTAGATTTAAACGGATCAAGGTCTTTTAATAATTTATCTGATCTTTCAACGGCTAAATTCTGTGAGAAAAATACATCGAGACCATAGATGATCGCCAGAGCAATCGGAAACGAAAGCAGCACATTTCCTACAAAGGCAATGAACTGACTTCTGAAAAGCTTGGATACAAGATGGGCAAATTCGGTGTTATTCCGCTTGTTATTCCCTTCTTCCGATAACACTTTGGTCATGGTCGCCGCAGTCATGGCGGGCTGCTTTGTGGCCAGAGTAAAGCCCATCAGATAGATCATCACAAACCCCATCGCGTAGTTCATGGAATATAAAAACGCATGTGAAAAGTCACTTCCGGGAATATAGCCGTAAAGCATTTTCAAAACACAGAGTACTCCTACGATAATTCCACCGCCACTGGCTTTATAGAACATCTTCATATACTCTTTACGGGTAGAGGTGATGTAATGGGTACCGGTTTCTGCAGTGTGATTGGTAATAAGGTGTGAGATCAGGCGGGTACTATCATTGATCAGGTCTGCAATATTATTTTTATGGGATTTATAGTTCAGGATGTTAAAAATCAACTGTTTTGATTTTATAGTAATATCCTGTTCATTATCAATCACAAGAAGCTGTACTATTTCATAGATCCTTTCCGTTTGCTGACGAATCTTGAGAAGCGACTGGTTGATTTTTCCGGAGATCCCGTATTTGGCAGAATTTTTAAACGCAATATTGACAAATTCGTGACAGTGTTCTGTATAGATCTTGATCTGTTTGTATCGGCTGTCTTTGGAGTGCAGCTGAAGTTCAGGATCATTTTTAAGGTCTTCGGTAAGTGCCTCCAGCTCGTTCTGAAGGGCAAGAAACGGATTATCCAGATTTCTGTATTGCGGGGCCATTCTTACCACCTCCACTTCCATAGCCATCCCTGTAACACGCCAGGAAAGAATGCTCATCGAAAAGATCAGTTCTTTTTTAACGTTGGGTGTGGTGATAAAATCTGAAGCTCCCAGAAGGTGTAAAAACTCATCAACTTCATTTTCAGGAAGATTGTTGAGGTAAGCCAGATCTTTTTTGGGTCTCAGGCTGACATTATCAATCATGTACCACACCGTTTTTTCGTTTTCTACAGGTGGCAATATTTTATTAAGGATCCTTTTCTTAAGTTCCGGAAAGAAAGCGTTTTCTGAAAGAATATTGGCTTCGGTCAGGGAAAGGTTGAAGGGTCTTCCTTGAAAAACATTATGGATGTAATGTTTAAAATTTTCGGCAAAATTCGGATTGTTTCTTAGAAAATTCAGAACATCCGTAAAATCTGACTTTTTAACGCTCTCCAGAAACTCGGCAAACGGTTCTAAAGAATGAGTTTCGTTCTTAAAAGAGAAGTATTTTTTAAGAACTGATTCAAAATTTGTACTGGAATTAAAAAATTTCATTAGTACAAAGATACTATTTCAAACTCACATTCCTCATCTGTCTCATGATCCAATTATGTTTCTTCCTTAAATAAGGTGATGGATTTTTAGGATCATATTTCTTGGGATTAGGCAATACAGCGGCGATCCAGGCTGCATCTGAAGCACTTAGATCTTTGGATGATTTTCCAAAATAATATTGGGCCGCGGCTTCTACTCCGAATACGCCCTGCCCCATTTCAATGGAATTCAGGTATCTTTCCAAAATAATATCTTTACTCCACACCTTCTCAATAATGAAGGTATACATCGCTTCCAACCCTTTTCTGAACCAGCTTCTGCCCTGCCAAAGAAACACATTCTTTGCAGTCTGCTGGGAAATGGTACTTCCTCCGCGGAGCTTTTTTCCTTTCTCGTTATTCTTCATCGCCTTTTCAATAGCGGTATAATCAAAACCGTTATGATCAAAGAATTTCTGGTCTTCAGATGCGATCACCGCTTTTTTCACATTATTTCCCATTTCGTCATAGGAAATATAGTCCCTGTGCAGTTTTCCGAACTCAAAAATGCCTCCTATCTGTGTAATGGTAATGGGCGGATTAAAAAACCGGCCCCAGATAATGAAAACCACATTCAGAACAAGAAAGATGAAAATTAGCTGTTTAATTTTTTTCCACATAATTTTTTCTAAAAAGGAACTGCAAAAATAAACAATTCGACCGAGTTATTGAAGCTCTTTCATATAGGTTAGCTGATATTCCGGAAGAAGTTCAGGATGGAAGATCTTGATATAATCTTTCAGGATCAGGTCAGCTCTTACGGCACCGCTTTCGAAGAAGTCATTGGCTTTATCCTTTTCTTTTCCGGCAATCGTGTAGATTTTTCCTTTATTGAATACGTCCAGCTTTCCGTAGAAAGGATTGGTGCCCAACATTTCTTTTTTAGAGGTATGACTTCCGGCATTGACCCAATACTGTACTCCTGCTGATTTGGCATATACTTCTTCAAAACTCATGGTCAGAGACTTTTCTTCTTTATTCTCTTTCATGATATAGGAAGCATTGGCATCTGTGATATAATTGGCTACGGATGTTTTTCCGCCCGGCAGATACCAGACATCTCCATACATTTCGTTGGCAAGCACTACAGGTTTATCCTTTGCCTTTAACGCAAGCTGCTTCAATTCAGCATAATTTTTCTCAATTTCCTTGTATTTTGCTTCAGCTTCCTTCTCTTTTCCGAAAAACTCCCCGAAAAGTTTGATGTAATCCGTTTTCTGCAACGGAAGCTGCTCCATATACTCATCCAGGAAAACGACTTGTATTCCATTGTTTTTAAGCAGCTGGTAGGCATTATCAAAACTGGCAATATAGTTGGTGAAAATAGCATCCGGTTTCATCGAAATGATCTTTTCTACATCATACTTCTGCTCGCTTCCCACATTCTGGATCTTCCCCGACTTTAAAAGATTTTGAATTTTCTCAGAATAAATATACTCCGGACTTGAAACGCCTATGACCAGATCTTCAGCTCCCAATTCGGAAATATACCCTGCCATGCTCGCATTCAAAAGGATGATTTTCTTAAATGGAGTCTGATTTTGCTTAAAATTATAGGTGAAATTTCCCGACTTCAGTTCCAAAAGACCATCGTGCTCCTTAAATTGGGTACGATTTGAAATTTGGGTCCAGTCTGAGGACGAAATTTTTTGTTCTCTTTTACAGGAGATTAGCGCTATAACCGTAAATAAAAGTAAAATTCTCTGTTTCATCTTTCAAAGAACGGAAAAAAGTGCTATATTTGCAAACCTTAAAACATCAAGGAAACGACGGCCTCGTGGCGCAACTGAATAGCGCATCTGATTACGGCTCAGAAGGTTACAGGTTTGAATCCTGTCGAGGTCACTTAAAGAGATAACTATTTGATAGTTGTCTCTTTTTTTACACCCATAAACATCTCTTTATCAAACTTTTATAATCTGACATTTAGTGTTCGATATTTAAGCGTAAAATGCTTAGTCTGTTTGAAATAAACAGACTGAAATTGCCTCAATAGTAATCTATGATGCAATATCAAAATTTTAAACAAAAAAAATCCCGGATTATCGGGATTTTAATTTCTGATATTCAAATTTATTTTATCTCTACAGGAACTGAGATTTTATCCCAATCCATTGTGAATCCATTATTGTTTACTTTATACACTAAATTTTCCTGTGTTGCTGGTAAAGCTTTGGTTTTTACATCAACACGTAAAGCATCTTTAGCTTGTTCGTATTTATAAGCACCCCATTGTTTTGGTTCTTTGTTAAAAATCGCAGTCCAGGTTCCGCTCTCTTTAGGGACCAGAAAAAAGCTATATTTACCTGCAGGCAACGGTTTACCCTGAACGGTAATGTCTTTATCCGTTTCAAAAGTAGTTGCTTCATTGGCACCCGCACGCCAAACTTTATTATAAGCTTCTAAACCACCCCAGATTGTACGCCCTTTAACAGAAGGACTGCTATAGGCTATGGTAATGGTTGCATCTTTAATTTTTCCCGTAGCGGTAGCCGCTGGGCTGGCAGGTTTTTTAGTGTCCTGTGCAAAGGCATTCAGGGAGATTGTCATTGTCGCAACAAGTACGGCAGCAGATTTAATGATGGTTTTCATAATATTTTTGTTTGTTGTTTGTTGTTTGTTGTTTGTTTACGAATTTACTGCTTTCGGCTTATAAAATAGTAAACCGATTGCAGAAAATATAATGACTGCCGCTGCCCCAATGACATTAAGCCACAGGAAAGAAACGATATCAAACTTATAAACGGCAATAACCGTAATTTCTGATAAAATTGCCGAAATAAATACATTTGAACCGGTGATTTTTTTATAATAAAACGCAACAAGGAAAATCCCCAGTATCGGTCCGTAGAAAAGAGAACCCAATACATTAACCGCTTCAATAAGGGAACCCATTTGAGTGGCAAACATGGCCACGCCGATGGAGAAGATCCCCCATGCTAAAGTGTGCAGGCGACTGTACTTCAATTCGGTGGCATCATCAGGAATTTCTTTTTTAAATATCAAATGAACATCTTTCAGTGAACAGGCGGCAAGGGAATTCAGCGCTGCAGAAATTGAACCCCAGCTGGCCAGAAAAATGACGGCAAACAGTAAACCAATCATCCCTACAGGCAAGGTATTTTTTACGAAATACAGAAAAATGTAATTCGTATCCGTTTTCTCCGCATTATAGTTTGAATGATTAATCGCTTCTTCTACCCTGCCGTGAAGTGCTTTTACCTGGGTTTGTGTGTTTTTAAAATCCTGAATTGTTTTTTTGAGTTGGGGAGAATGAGTTTCTTTCAATTGTAGAATTTCTTTCGATTCTGCATTAAATTTTAGTTGAAGATTCTGATGCTCTTTTTCAAAAATCGAAGCCTGTTCAGGTTGTGTTTCCTTTAGATGTTGATAAGAGCGTTCGTTAAAATAAATCGGAGCCGGTTTTAGAGAAAAGAAAGCGAAAAGCAAAGCACCGATCAGGAGAATAGCAAATTGCATCGGAATTTTAACCAATCCGTTCAACAGCAAGCCCATTTTTGCATTGGTATTGTCTTTCGCAGTAATATACCTCCCCACCTGACTCTGGTCAGTACCGAAGTAAGAAAGTGCCAGAAAAAAACCACCAATCAGCCCGCTCCAAATATTGTATTTATCTTTCCAATCGAATTCCGTGGTGATTACATTGAGCTTTCCGGATTTCCCCGCCAGATACAGTGCATCCTTAAAACCAATTCCATTCGGCATATTCTGAATAAGCAGATAACCTGCAAAAGCCATTGTTCCCAGGATAATAAGAAACTGTAATTTTTGGGTGTGGGCGATCGCTTTTGCACCGCCAACATAGGTATAAATCAACAAAATGCCACCCGTTAAAACATTGGTTACATAAATATTCCAGTTTAAAACGCTTGATAAGATGATACTCGGAGCATAAATGCTGATTCCTGTTGATAAGCCTCTGGAAAAAAGAAAAAGCAGTGAAGTGAGCACCCTTGTTTTTTTATCAAAACGGTTTTCCAGATATTCATAAGCCGTGTAAACATTTAAACGCTGAAAAATCGGGATAAAAGTGATACAGATAACAATCATCGCCAAAGGCAAACCAAAGTAATACTGAACAAAACGCATCCCGTCCGTGTAAGCCTGGCCCGGTGCTGAAAGAAATGTGATTGCACTTGCCTGCGTAGCCATAATACCTATCAACACAATGTACCAAGGCATTTTATTATCTGCTTTCAGGTATGATTCGTTGCTTTTTTGGCCACGACCGATCAATACGCCGTAAACAACCACTGCAACAAGTGTAAAAATAAGAACTGTCCAATCTATCGTGCTCATGCCCAAAATTTAGTAAACAAATAATAAAATGCGATCTGTAATACTAATGCAGCTGCTAATAGTATGTACCAGGTATTCCAATTTTTAAGTTGCTTGTTCATCAGTTTTTCTGTGCAGATAAAAAGTTAAAAAATAGACGTGCCGCCCCAACATTTCCCGCAGGCAACTGTCTGAAAAATGCCAACGGTGTATAAATAAAATTACCCTTCCCGTATTTGGCATATAAAGTGGATCCCTGCAGTGGCTCTTCACCTGTATCGTGCATTTCAAAAAGCGGCTCATACGCTGCATCCCATTGAGCCGGGAAATAGGCGCCACGCTCCTGTACCCAATCTTTAAAATCATCCGCAGTAATTTTGTTCGGAAAGTTCAGTAATTTATGATTTGGATTTAAAAATGTAACTGCAGCATTTTCTTCGGTAACCCGCTTATTGGCAATACTGAAATTGTACATCCCCAATTTGTCCACTGTTGTATCCTGATTGGTGTTATACTGCATCACCAGATTACCTCCGGCTTTTACATAAGACCATAAAAAAGGCATCCAGCGGCCCAACTTTTTCTCTGTGTTATTGGCACGAACACCAAGTACGATGGCATCATATTGCGATAGCTTGTTTTGACTACCGTTTCCGCCAGATTCATCTAAGTTGCCATAAAAATCTTCGTCTTTCAAGACATCTATCTGAATACCTGCAATGCGTAGGAACTCAGGAATGAAATCGCCCGCACCTTCTATGTAACCCACTTTTTTAACCTTCGCCTGAATATCGCCTTTCATTACGATTACCGTTGCAGGCGCAAAATATTGTAAGGAGGGTAAATGCGGGTACTGAATTAATATTTGTTTTTTATGATAAGTGACTCCATCTGCAACAAAATTTGCCTCCAATTGCAAGCGAGATGAATGTATTGCGGCAAGCTTAGTTTTTGGAATAACGTAATTGATGGTAGTATCTTTCCCATTGAACGAACTTATATTAGTACCGCCTAACAGTTCTCCGTTATACATCAGGTTTAGAATACCCTTACCGTACTGTTTGTTGGAATTAACCTTAACATTTAAACTCAAATGTAAATCTTCATTTTCTTTGACCCAATAAAGTGGTTGTGTAAATTTCAGTTCCAATGCAGGAACAATGCGCAAGGCTTCGACCACATCACCACGCACAGGATCTAATTTCTTGAAAGATAAAGGAAGTTTAACCTGAAAATTTTCAGAACCGATTTTTAAACCAAGCAAAACATTCAGTGGTGATTCTGCCTCAGGCAAACCGATTAAAGTATCATTTGGAACAGAGAAAGTTCCCGCATTCGCGGCTGGTTTTGCCAGCCAGTAAGGTTCTGTGAGTGCTGCATCAGCAGGAATCTGAAGGTCATGCTGAATGGTAATTAAAGAATCTTTTGATAATTTTCTGTTGAAGCTTTCTGGCTTACTTAACCAATTTACATTTTCTAAAACGACAGGATTTGCAGCTCTTGAAATCAAATTTAACCTGAAATTGTAATGATCTCCGGCAACAGCTTCAGCCTGATTGGTAACCACCTCGCCCATAAACCCGGCACAGCTTAAAATGATATTGTCAAGAGATTTAATTTTATCCCTTTTTAGGTCTACATCTTTTAGCCCCATGACTTTTTTTCGCAAAGCAAGCAAAGCAGGTAAACTACGGTCTGGATTATTGAAATTGAAAGCGGAAATAATTTTATCTAATGATTGGTCAATATCAGCGTTTCCTTTTGCGGTCCAGGTTTTAACTACTCCGTCAAAAAGTGTTGCTTTTGCAGGCTCGCCAAGAACGTGGGCAAAATATTCAGTTCTTATCCCGGCTACAGACTGTGTTCCCGCACCCTGGCTTTTATGTAAACTTCTGCTTAATCCTGCCAATTCACCATAGCCCATTCCCAGTTGCGCATCATATTGCCCAACGGTAACTTTTAATTGATTTTCAGCTGTCGTATCGACCCCACCAAATCGGAAAGTATTCCACAATACACGTTTTGGCTGCCACACATTAACATATTTTAGTTGATCTGGGAAAGCCGTTTTATCGCCCGCCAGCTTAAAAGCTTTTTCCGCAACCACAGCCGAAGCCGCATGCTGTCCATGGCCTGCCGCAGCAGTAGGAGGAAAACGACAAATGATAACGTCAGGACGGAATTTACGGATGACCCAAACTACATCAGCTATAATGCTATCTTCATCCCATTGTTTAAAGGTATCGGTCGTATTTTTAGAGAACCCGAAATCAATCGCCCGGGTAAAAAACTGTTGGGCACCGTCTAACTTTCTTGCCTCTAAAAGCTCATGCGTTCTGATTAAACCCAATGCAGCCCCTTGCTCTGTGCCTAATAAATTCTGACCGCCATCACCTCTGGTTAAAGACAAATAGCCTGTTTCTACATTTTGATCGTTGATTAACCAGGAGAGTAATCCTGTATTTTCATCATCGGGATGAGCAGCCAAGTATAAAACTTTAGGAATATGTTTAAGGGTTTTGAGTTCACGGTAAATTTCAGATGATCTGGAAGGCCGAACCTGCTGGGCCGAACAAAAAACCGTATAAAAGCCAAGAATAAATACAGTGCTTACTTTTTTGAACATTTAGATTTGCTTTGCAAGCAAATATAAGTAAATCGTTTCTTTCAACCTTAAAAGAATTATACTCTGAATTTCACAAAACTTTTAAAATTTTATTAAACCACAAAAGGCACAAAATATTCTTAAACACTTATGCTATTTTAAGTTATATACTTTGTGGATAAGAAGTACACTAAAGTTTTGTTGAAAATCAAAGATTTTCATCTTATGTGAACTTAATGGTGCAGTATTTCCTTACACTTTCTAAAGTGTACTAAAGTGTTTAAAAAAATAAAAACTTTTGTGACTTTTGTGGTTAAGCTTAAACAGATTTTATGTATGAATTAGAGTTTCAGGTAAAATAATTATCCTGAATTGGTATCAGCCATTTTCTTTTCTCTCCTTCTTTGAAGGATAAGGTGCGCGGCATCCAGCATTTTAACCGTATGGATGTAAGGCATAACGATATTCCTTTCCGGTAGATTTTCATAGACGCCCATTGAAAAATAGACGATTCCGGACATAAAATAATCAAATTCTTTGATGCTATATTCCCTGAATGCTTTTTTGAAAACCAGCAGAGGGTTCCGGTATTCTTTCTCCGAAAGCAGGCCAAGAACCCACGGGGAAATCTTTTTCTGTTGGGTATCTACCATCCATTTCCTATCCATAAGCATGATGAGATATCCTGCCCGGATCAACGACCGCATCGACTGATGAAACTGAAAGATAACCGCCGGATCTTCATTGATCCAGCTATTCCTCTTTACCGCATAATTCATAATGTTGCTGAGCCTTTCTTTGGAAACATCCAGCTCATTGAACTGAAAGAAGGTTTCCATCAGCTGCAACCCGGAGCACTTCCCTCCTGCCCAAAACTTGGTATCAAAATCTGTTTTTATCTTTTTCATTGTTTGTATTTTTAGAATGCATGAAACCACCAGCCTACCGATGTACGCTGAGTTGTATTGTAAATGATGAATAGAAATAAAATCTGTGTTCCCGTGAAAGCCCTGAAGCCGCAATGGATTGTACACTCCATTGTATCGTATCATGATACTTTATGTAGTGAAGTAGCTTAGAAAAAGATGATTGTAGAAGACAGAACAGCATGAAATAAAAACGGCATGGGACTCTACAATATCCGCCCTGAGGTACTGGTATACCTTACACACAGATAAGAGAGCCCACGCCTAGGTCGTGAGCTTCCTGCTTATCGTCTCGTGTGTTAAAAATTACCAGTTTTCGGGCGAGATTCTAAGCAATAGCTTCTATTATTCTTTGAAGTATCGCAAAGCTACTTTATTGTAGCCTATTGTACAAATATAAGAAAAAAAATCAAAAAGGATACATATAAGTATCCTAAATTTTAACTCCAAACCTAGAATTTTACAGTTAATGAATGAAACCGAACTTAATAACTGTAAAAAAGCTCTTGGTTATAGGATTTCTGAATTAAGAAAGAAAGTTATAAATCCCGAGACGAATAAACCTATTTCACAAGAGGAACTAGGCTTAAGAACCGGGCATGCAAAAAAAACAATAGGAGAATTAGAAAGAGGTAATACCAATCCCCGATATGATACTCTACTTATCATCAGCAAAGAACTTAATGTTACAATACAAGAACTCTTTGATTTTGATATGAAAAAATATATCAAATTATCAAATAAATCCTGACGAGATTTGTGATTTTTATTGTTTATCGAAAACCAAAATCACCTATATTAACACGTTATAATTAAACATACAAAAAATGTTCGGTAATTTCAAATTTATAGCCATTTATTAGCACGTGAAAATATCAAAGAAAATTATTAAATCTTTAGGAAAATTAATCGCAGGTGATACTGGTGTGGCTCCATATATGAGCGGTCCTGAATTGGTGGATTTTTACAACGAGTATGGTTTTGATGATGAATATGGCCAAGGCTTTCCTTCTAGATGGGTTTATTCTACTGAGAAAATTAGTGACAGTAATGATTCGATAAATCTTCAAAAAATATTAGAAGATTTCGTCGATCCTAGAAGATTTATAGGCACTAACAAAAATGTAGAAGGAGTCGTTGATGAAGTTAACAAATTGATAAAAATAGATGGTTATACCCTTATCACGGATGGAGAGTTGTACAAAATAACAAGCACTCACGGTAATTTCATTCAAGAAGAGAGTTTAACTGTTATCGGTCATGAGTTCATCAAAGAACAAGTAGAAAAATGTCAACAAAAAATTCGCAGTGAAGATTATAATGGTGCCATCACCAATGCAAGAACATTAATTGAAGCTATTTTAATCCATATAATAGAATCCATTCATAAAACAGAAGTGAAAAATGATGGTAATTTATTAAATCTCTACAGTAGAGCAAAAAAGGCACTAAAAATTGATTTTAGAAAGGATGAAATCCCCGATTCAGCTTTCCAAGTTCTGTCAGGACTTGATAGTATAGTCAATGGACTATCAGGATTCAGCAACAATGCGGGTGACCGACATGCCAACAAATTTAATACAAAAAGGCATCATGCAAAACTTGTTGTAAACTCTGCAATGACTGCTTGTGATTTTCTTGTAGATGTATTAAATGAGAAAAAATAAGCTAGCTAAAGTTGAGTTTTTTGTAGTTGAGAGATTTATACTGAAGTCAAGCTTTTTTCTTTGTTCCAATGAACAAGAGAATAATAATTATCTATTTTAATGATTATGAATGTTAGATTAAGTTTTTATTAATTGATATAAGCGTTTTGTCTCATAATAATTATAAATGAATAACCCAACCATATTATTTTACACAAATTTTGGTAGTGGTAGTGTTTCGTCCCGTATCAGAGGAGCAGAATTTCCAAATAAATAATAAACTACAGTAGCTACTAGTATGAGAACCAGCACTACAATCCAGAGAGTCGTATACCATTTTTTCTTTTTTTTAATATATAGTAAATCCGACTTATGTTCTTCATCATTATTCAGTATACGGGCGATGTCTTCCTCAGTTAATAAATCAGTATATCTCTTCTTAAAATCCTCGTAACTTTTTTTAAATCTAGTTTCTTGCTCATCCAGTTCAAATCTTGAAATTATCATATAAACCAGTGTTATACCTATAAAAACAAATGTTATCAAAGTACTATATACGATAAAATCAGAATTATTTTTTGGTGTAGCAAGAATTCGCGTGACTATTAAAGAAGAGAAAAATGTAACTAATGATAGTGCAGACTTCTGAAATCCATTTGCAAAATTATCAGTAAAACTGGCAACACGCTTGCCATAATCTAAAATTTGGTCAGACATTTTATTTCTAACCTCGATATATTGTTTTACATTTTGCTTTTCATAAATTTTGTAGCTAGATTTTAACGATTCAAATACATCTCCTTCAAGCTCTAAACTTGAATCCTTTCTTAGATGTAAGGAAATTAAGTTTCTAGCTAATCCAATCTTATCTAAAATATTCCCGCTACTGTATATCCATAAATATATATTGTAAAAATCATCTAAATTTTTAATATTAATATTATCTGCATCTATGGATTCACTTATTGATTTATAGCCATTTAACTTATAATAAAAACTTTCTTTTTTAAGATCAGTGATATCAAAAATCGATGCTATTAGAAGAATTTTGGCTAACCTTTGAAATCGTTCCAATACTGACAGTTCAATTTCACCGTTACCGCTGAAAATAAAATCTTCTGGAAGAACTTTTAGCTTTGCAAAAAAAGATGAATGATTATTAGAAGTAATATTACTAATTCTCTTTTCACGGTAATCATAATCCTCTTCTTCTGCTTGATATTGTGCTGCAATAAAGAATTTACTACTATTTAAAGTACCAACAAAGTCATTTAATAATATATATATTTTTGAAGTGTGATCAAAAATACTGCTGGAGAAAAAGTTTGCTAAACTTAAACTTTCAAATGATTTTATATATTTGAAAAAACAGTCTTTTGAATAAAAGTGAAATTGATTACCGTTTGAAGTCTTATAAATATTAATTTTAACATTTATTTTTTCTCCCTCTTCATGACTTGACAATAAATTATTTATATCATTAAGACTTGATGTAAAATTATTATCATTTTTAATTACAGCAGATTCACCCTGATCAATAGAGAAATAAACAGAACAAATATCAAAATTTTTGACTTCCGTAAAAATATCTTTGAAAGTCTCTTCTGTAGGCAGTAGGATTGTAGGATAAGAATATTCTATCGTCAATTCATTGAAATCTTCTTCAAAAATTTCAATCTCACCAGGAGTTCCAATATCATTAAAAAAATCATTATACCTCATAATTTTAGATATTAACCACCAAATTCTTCAAAGCCTGTTGAGGTCTTGATAAATATGCCTTTTTCTTGTCGGTCATTACGCGCACTCTCGATTGTTCCTGGATTTACTTCCCCCTTAAGAACCAAATCAATACTTTCATGTAAAGTAATAGTTCTTTTTATTTTCGCAGTAATTGCTTTTTTAACTAAGCTAAATTGTGGATCAAAAGCAAATTTTGCTGGAAGTTCTTTAGCTCTATTTATATATTTGTCAATATCAAGACCTTCTTTTTCCGGAACATATCCATTTAGACATTTATCAATATAATCTTGCATTTCAAATTCTTCATTCGAGCGAAAATAATGAATTGTAGTATTTCTTAAATTCCAAAAATCAATATTTGATTCTTTCCTTATAGCATTAAGAATTTTGGATTCAATTATAGTAAAAGCCTTTTTTGTATTTTCCTCATCTTCGTATTTTTTTGCGAGTTCTAAAAAACTGTCCCACCAATACTTTGATATTGATTCATTTATATCATTAACATAAATATCTTGAATATTTTTGTCATTATCAAAAATGATTTGAACAGATTTAAAAATCTTTTTCTTTAGCGGAAATCCATCTTGTTGAGTAAAGGTTTTTCTTTCTATATAGGAAAGAGTTTCAGCTTTACAAATTATGATTTTTTCAATATTTCGATCAGTTATATGCGAAATGATAAGCAAACCTTCATGCAATTGTTTACCTAATTTTGAAATTTTTTCCTGAGCCTCCACTTCAATTCTCAGCAATCTGTCGGCAATTGCTTCTACCTCACGGAAATCTATATCACCTTTAACTATTTGGCTGACAATATTAACAACCTCAGTATGTATGCTATTAAATATAAATTGTCTACCTCCTTGTATTGAAATTTCATGAACAATACCGTGGATAAAATTCATATAGTCCGCTTGATTTTCAGATGCTTCTAAACTGGTGTGCTTGTTAGCATCTAAATCCAAGGTATATGAACTAATGCTATGAATTTGGAGGTCACGCTGTGGAAAAGCTACTTCCTGCTGTAAATTGTTATTGTCTGCCATTTAATTAATTGAATAAAATATAATTCTACTGAATTATAGTTAAAACCCTTGCTAATGTTATGATTTATAACATTGTTGTCAAATATATTAAAAATACACTATCAGTAGTTACGTGTTCCCGTAAATAAATTAAAGTCAATAAAAATATATTGCTATTAAAAAATTACCATGTCGGACATTGTAAATTTTTAAATTATGTGAAAATTTGAGCAGTTCTATTAAAATTCAAACAATTTCCTTTCTCTATAACTTAAGAAAATCAAATGCTCAGGCTCAGATATGAACCACGCAAAGCTTCCAAGCCAACTCAGGAATCGTCTTACAGAATGGCTGTACCCGATCTCCAAAGTCTTTATTAGATCAAAGTCAGGAAACTTTCCACACCAGAGCACAATATTTGAAAAATGATGATTGACAATCATTTCTCTTTATGACTTATATCCTATTTTTGTAAAAAAACTAATGGACAAATTAAGTTTTCTGGAAGTTATTGCTGCGATTGCTGTTTTTGTATCGCTCTTGCTTGCCGTATTTTTGTTAACGGTACAAACAGAAAGAAAACTGGAAAACAGATTATTTGCAGCGTTCCTTATCATTAATGCCATTGATATCAGCGGAATTTTCATGCATCTTTTTGTGGATAGTTATAATCTGAAAGCTTTCAAAATATCTGCTTACTTATTGGTCATGCCTCTTTTTTATCTGTATGTGAATGCCGTTTGTTATTCAGATTTCACCTTAAAAAGAAAGCATTTACTGCATCTTATTCCTTTCATTGTTGCCAATTTAATTTTAGTTCCAAGACTTTATCTGGCAGAAGGTGCTGCAAAAGAAGATTTCTTTACAACGATGTGGCACTCTCCTGAAATGTTTTTTTATCAACTCATCGGGGAACTGCAGTTTTTCTTTTATATCGTTGGCGTATTCATGATACTCAAAAAATATAAGAAGATTTATCTTGAAAACTACACGAATCCCAACACTTTGCTATATAAATGGCTGTTTCAGCTTACCATCATTTTCTTATTCATCCATGTATGTATTATTTTTAAAAATATCATACGATATACCGCATACAACGATCTGTTTATCTGGCTGCATATTCTGGCAGGAACTTCCTTTTTATTGGCTGCCTGTTGGTTTATACTAAAGGCATTAAATTATCCTGAGCTTTTTCGCAGAATTGATTCTACCTTACAGCCGACAAAAGATTTTGCAGAAACGCTGGAAACTGAAAATAAAACCGACGAAACAAAAAGTTTTCAGATCGAACAGCTTAAAAAATTCATGGTTGAAAAAGAACCCTTCTTAGAACCTTCATTAACGATTCAGGAATTGGCGGATCAGGTGAATATTCCTGTTCGTGAGTTGTCTGTATTAATTAACCATCACCTCAATCAGCACTTTTTTGATTTCGTGAATGAATACCGCGTTAAAAAAGCAATGACCATTCTGAAAGATCCCACGAAAAAAGGATATACGGTGTTAGAAATTTTATATGAAGTGGGTTTCAATTCAAAATCTTCTTTTCATACTTCATTTAAAAAATACACGAACCAAACACCAACAGCATTCAGAAATAGCTGATAGTTAACCAATTGTAAATATTCGAACTCTGGTTTGCAGATAATCGGACTCATTTTAATGAATAAAATGAGTCCGACTTTTTTACACGGACTTTTTTCAAGATTCTCTACAGCATATTTGCATCAGATTATGAATGTCAAATTAAAACTTAGAAACTATGAAATATGTAACCCCTATTTTATTTTTTGTCTTACTTGGGTGTAAAAGTGTTCATCCAATCCATACACAAAATGTTGAACATGCGATTACAAAAAATGCGCTTCAGTTATTAGAGGACAAAAGATTTCATTCTGTTTCCATTGCCGTGCTTAAAGATGGAAAATCCACGATAAAACATTTTGGAGAATTAACGATTGGAAAAGGAAACAAACCCAACGATTCCACCCTTTATGAATTAGCTTCTGTCACTAAAACTTTTACAGGTTATATAGCCGCTAAAGCCGTACTTGATAAAAAAATAAATTTAGATGATGATATTAGAATCTATCTTAACGAACCTTATCCCAATTTAGCATTTAAAGGTGAACCTATAAGAATCAAACACCTCATCACCCATACCAGTGGGTTTCCTAATTTTCCTATAAAAAGCGAAAACAAAAAGGCTTTTTTTGAAGGATTAAAACTCATCAACATTGAAACGAAACCCGGAGAACTCTATTCCTATTCAAACACGGCTCCGGAGTTGACAGCCTATATCCTTGAAAAAGTGTATCAAAAATCTTTTGAGGAACTGGTCATTGAATTTATTTTGAAACCCAATACAATGAACCAAACCAAGTTTACACTCAATGAAAATGACAGAAAAAGACTGGTAAAAGGCTATAACGATAAAAATGAGTTAATGCCCAACTTCAACAGAACTTTATGGGGTGGAATCTCAGGATTACATTCTACGACTACGGATTTAGTGAAATATATGAAATTGCAACTTGACCCATCAAATCTTATTATCAACGAATCTCATAAAAAATTATATAAAGAAGGCTCTGATTTTTGGGAAGGTTATCATTGGTACATCATAGAAAATGATAATCAATTAATGTATAGACATCACGGTGGTATATACGGAATGCAGAATTGGTTTGTGATTTATCCTAAACAAAATATAGGAATATCTATATTGACAAACACCAGCTTTAATGAAACAGGAGAAATTTTAGAAAAAGTAGTTGATCAATTGTATGAGGACATCAAAGCAAACTAAAGATCAACTATGCTAACTTCGATTGTCTCGAGTGCTTAAAATTATATTGCAAAAAGTTTAGCCAACAAGAAAATTATCTGATAAAAATGAGCTTTGTATTCTTGCATAATTTGGCTTAAACGAATCAAATCATCTATAAAAGCTTCGATATCGTATGTGAATTGTTTATAATTATCTAAAAGTATTTCTTTCATAAGATCTTTGATGATTGGATTTAATTTCAGTTTTGAAGTTTCAATCTCAAAGAGTTCATTTAATTTATCAGAGTCAAATCGGAATCCACATTTATAAGTCCAATAGAATGAAAAAACAAATAATGATTAATTTTACTATTTATCTGTAGTTTATTTTACATAATCTTTCAGATAGAATGAATCTTTACCATCGTCTTTTTCCTTTTCATCAACAAAATTTCTGTAAGTATATTTTTTTTCCTTGATGCTCAGGCTTGTGCTTCTCCCGGAGATAATCTCCGTAATATTGAAAACCTCCTCGAACAGAAATACCTTTTTTCAAAATATAAGGAATGATTTTCAAATGAAAGAATGTAATGGTTTATTGATACTTCTGGCTAATTCATGGCCGCCTCTTTGCCAAATTTTTTCAGCGTTAGAAAATGCGAGCGCAGCGCGGATAAAAAGCTCTTATTTTCAATATAGGGCAAGTTGAACTCCATTGCTGTCTTCTTCACTATTACAGAGATTTCCCCATAATGTATATGGCAGACTTTAGGAAACAGGTGATGCTCTATCTGTCTGTTCAGTCCACCAAGAAAAAATGCCGCGAGTTTATTATGCGTTGCAAAATTCGCTGTTGTACGCATCTGATGCTCTGCCCAAGCTTCTTCCATCTGTCCGGTTTCATTAGGTATCGGGAAATTGGTACCTTCAACAACGTGGGCCAGCTGAAACACCAGTCCCATCGTTAAACCTTCAGCAATATGTAAGAGCAGAAAGCCAATCAAAAACTGCCACCAGCTTACATCCAGCACCAATAACGGCAATACAATGAACAGAAAGTAATAGAGCGCTTTATAGAAAAATAAATTGAAATACTCCAGCTTAGGGTGCTTATTCTGATGTGCGCCAATTTTTTTCTGGAAAAACTTTACAAAATCCTTACGGAACACCCATGACAGGGAAGCCAGGCTGTAAAGCGGAAAAGCATACCAATGTTGGTACAGCTGAATGCGATTCACTTTATCTTCTTCAGCAATCCGGATCAATCCCGGTGCTACCTCAATATCCTCATCGTGCCCGGGGATATTTGTATAGGTGTGGTGAACCACATTGTGGGTGATGCTCCAAACGTATGGATTGGCGCCGATCAGATTAAAAATAAACCCGAACAGTTTATTCACTTTTTTATTACCGGAGAGCGCACCATGTATAGCATCGTGACATACATTGAAGCCTACAAAGGCACTAAACATACCCAGAACCACTGCAAGTGGCAAGAGCATCCAGGTAGGGAGCAGGCCCGAAATGATTACAAGGTAAATTCCTATGAACCCTGCAAGGAAAAATACAGTCTTACTCCACATGTAAGCATTGGCATATTGACTTAATTGTTGCTGACTGAAATATTGATCTACTCTGCTTCTGACGGTTCCGTAAAAACGAGAACCGGAAGCGGATGGGAATCTAACTTTTTGTGACATAAGATATCATGTTTGATCTACTTTACACGAACAAACAATGTATTAAAATCGGGTGTTGGAATAAGAAGAATGTTGAGTATTCCGGCACATTACCGGATCATGTAATAGTATAACGGATTAATTACCCGTTTATTATAGTTTTAATTCAAAACAATCTGTAAGATTGATTGATTGATTTACTCGGATTATTTCCTCCGTATCTTCTGAAAAACATCTTTGCCTATATTTTGAGCTTGAATATTTTGCTAATTGTGCCAAAGCAGAATTTCCTGCCTTTGCTTTTGGTTGCTTCAATAAAAACATTAATGTATATTTAAGAATCTCATTCATCAATCATAAAAAAACTATCATGAAACATATTTTAGTCCTATTAATAAGCTTATCTATATTATCTTGTGAAAGCAAAGAACAAAAAAAAGAGAGAATTTTAAAGGAATTCGAAAAAGAAGCTAAGGCGCTGAGAAATAATCAGATTGATTTTTCATTCAATGCAAGGCCCAGATATTTTTCAGCTAAAACAATTAATGGTACTGTATTCAATTCACAGAATTATAAAGACAAAAATCTTGTGGTTTTCATTTACGACAAGTCTTATTTAAAAAAGAGTGAGTCTTATGATATGGCAGAAGAGTTTAATGCTCTATATACGAAGTATAAAAATGACGCTTATTTTATTGGTATTGTAGAAGGTTTTATAGAAGATGAAAAAGAGCTAAAGGATTATCTAAGTCATTCACACGTTCTGTTTGAGCAGATCGACAATACCAAATCTTATAGTAAATCAGAAAAAATAAACTACCCCGGGGCAGAGCCCAATGTCATTAAGTTATGGATTTAATACGTTGATTATCAGTTATTTTAATTGTTTTTTTGGTTTGTTTTTTGTATATTTAACAGTGAATCAAGCAGTTAAATCGAGAAGAAAAAAAGTAAATG
>NZ_JABBGI010000031.1 GCF_012927325.1 Chryseobacterium antibioticum
TGCTAATATACAAAATAAAAAACAGAAAAACAAATTAATTGTTTGATAACCAGCAATATAAGTATGCTTTTCCGTACGCCAAAAAACAAAAAAGTCGGAAGAAAAATTCTTCCGACCATGACTACCGAAATGGTCCTTTTTTGTTGAAGTTATAATTTATAAATAATTAAAGATCTCTGATTACATGTCCGGTTGATGTGAACGTATGATTTCCGCTCGAATCAGTATACGTCCCGTTTACAGTGAAATCAATATACGCTCCTACTGCTCCGAAATTAGTTACCTGAACCACTACATTTCCTGTAGTAGTGGTGAAAAATCCTCCGGAAAACTCAAAAGTATAATCCGTAGTAAAGCTTCCCGGAACTCCAAGCATATTATTTTGAATCATGAAGAAGGAGTATCCCTCAAGTGATGTAGACTTAATTCGTAATTATTAGATCCTGGGTTTCAACCGTTGTCATCAATTTTTAAATAAGTTTCATTTTTACATGAAAATATTAGCAATAATAACAAAAATAGTGGGTGAAATTTTCTCATATGCTATTAATTTTTAGTTTATACTAAAGTAATCATAAAATAGATAGATCTTCATTTTTATTAAATTTTCATCATATATTTTTTAAATCCAATCAATTTTCAATCTGCAATGTAACAAAGTTTCATGTTCAATTGTCTAATTATGTAGAAAGTCAAAAGAGGTTGAAATTTTAATTCAAAATTTTAATAACTGAAAATCAGTAAGTTAAATTCATTTTTAAAATATTTTAAGTACTTTGTATTGCATGATACTATTTTTATTACATATCTTTGCAATGTTAAATAATCATCCATACAAGCTATTAACAACTAAAAAATAATCATCATGAAAACTCAGATTCTAATTGCCGCCCTATTTTTCAGCGGACTTACAGCTGCCCAGCAGACAAAAGATTCTCTGAAAATAAAAAATATTGAAGCAATCAATATCAAGAAGCAGGTTTTCAAAAAACAAAGTGACCGTTTCATCTATGACGTAGCTTCTTCCCCTATTGCTAAGGGAACGAATACGTTCAATCTTTTGAAACAGACCCCGATGATTTCCAGTATAGACGGAAAATCTCTGAAGATCATGGGAAAATCTGATGTGGTGATCTACATCAACAATAAAAAAACGAATATGGATGCTGAAGCATTGATCGAAATGCTAAAGGGAACTCCATCTGAAGATATCCAGAAAATTGAAGTGATCACAACACCAGGAAGTGAATTCCAGGTAGAATCTAATGAAGGGGTCATCAATATTGTGATGAAAAAGAAGAAAAATGACGGCTACAACGGAACGCTTAAAATGAATAATGAGCAGGCTTACTATAATAACCCTTCGGCCGGAGCTTCCTTTAATTTCAGAAAAAACAAATGGTCCGTTAACTCCAATTTCAATACAGGAAGCTGGACAGACCGAGAAAGATATACTTTGTCAAACGGTGATTCAACTTTCAGAAATGAATCTTTCGGATATAATTCTGACCCAAATAAAAATGTAGGAGGAAGCGTTAATATTGATTATGAGCTTAATAAGAATCACAGTTTAGGGTTTACTTACAACATGAGATATAACAAAAGTTTCAACTCAATTCTTGATGTAACAAACTGGGAAAACGGGGCGCTTACCAACAGGACTGTAAACAATGAGAACGCACAGACCAGAAATCATTCTTTCAATTTAAATTATGAAATAAAAACGGATTCTATCGGAAGTAAACTAACATCTAACGTTTCTTATTTATGGTTCAACAGAAACAAAATGAGTACCAATGAAAGTTTTCCTTTAAATACTGATCCTGACAATAAGTACAGCGCATTGCAGCAGTCGGTTCCTCAGATCATTAATAATTATGCCGCGAATATCGACTATTTGAAGAAGACTGCTAAAGGTAATACATGGCTCATGGGAGTAAGCTACAACCATACGAATACGGATAATGATACCCGACAGGATAAAATTGAAAACGGGGCGATCATCAATGATGCCAATCAGACCAATCACTTCATTTATAAAGAAAGAATCCTGGGTGCGTATATTACGTATGAAAGAAAACTAAGTGAAAAGTTTTCAGGAAAAGTGGGAACCCGTTATGAGATCACAAGAAGCAGCGGTGAGATTCTTGGAAAGACAAGTTTCGACAGAAACTATAACAACATCCTTCCGTATCTTAACTTAAACTATGCCATCAATTCAGATCATAATCTTACCTATAGTTTCTCCAGCAGGATCAGAAGACCAAGGTTCTGGGAGCTGAATCCTTCAAGAACTTATTTTACGCCGAATAATTATACACAGAACAATCCGTTCGTACTGGCTTCTAAGTTTTATAACCAGGAAATCAGTTATATGTACAAAAATGCATTTTTTGCTAATCTGAGCTTCAATTATGTAGAAGATGCTTCCAACCAAATACCTCTTCAGGGAAGTGTGACGGGTCCAAAAAAAGACGCCAACGGAAATATGGTTATCACCACCACAAAATTCTTAAGATATATCAGAACTAACTATGGTAACAACAAACAGCTTGGACTGACCTTAGGAATGAACAAATCATGGTTCAAAGAAATCTGGACAACGAACTATTCTGTGAATTTAGGATACAATATCTATAGCGGAACGGTATCGGAAGATCCTACATCAGTTCCGGTTCCGGGACAAACTGAAGTTGTTGAACCTTATGTAATCAATTTCAAAAACTTTAATGTGTCCGGTAATATCAATAACAACATCCGTCTTTCTTCAAATAAGGACTGGTTCTTAGGAGTCAATTATTATTACGGCAGCAAAGTGAAAATTGAAAGCGGAACCCTAGGTGTAAGACAGAGCTTTGATGTCAGCCTAAAGAAAATCATGGGCAACTGGACCTTTGTAGCAGAAGTGTACGATCTATTCAACCAGAACTACAACAGCATTCAAGGGATACAGCCTAATGGAACTTACAATAATGTTGTCAACTTCGAATATCCAAGAATTCTGAACATCGGAGTAACCTATAATTTCGGAAACCAGAAACTTAAAAAAGCCAGAGAAATAAAATCTGCCAACGATGCTATAAAATCAAGAACCTAAGTATACCACAAAAAAAACCACAACCACTTCCGTTTTACAACGGCACTTAAATAAGAATAATCATGAAAAAGATAATTATACTGGCAGCAGCTATCTCAGGAAGCGTAGTTTTTGCCCAGGAAAAAAAATCCGATACGGTAAAAGCAAAGGTTATTGAAGGAATCACGCTGACGAAACAAGTCTTTAAAAAACAAAGCGACCGTTTTGTCTATGATGTTGCGGCATCTCCCGTAGCGAAAGGAAATACCACTTTTGACCTGTTGAAGCAGACTCCGCTTCTGTCTTCAACGGATGATAAAACATTAAAGATCGCCGGAAAAAACAATGCACTGATCTATATCAACGGAAGAAAAACCAATATGGATGCAGAATCTCTGGTACAGCTTTTAAAAAGTACGCCTGCAGAAAACATCCAGAAAATTGAGGTGATCACCGTTCCGGGTAGTGAATATCAGGTAGAATCTTCAGACGGAATCATCAATATCGTGATGAAGAAAAAGATGAGTGACGGACTGAACGGAAATATGAGAATGAGTAATATGCAGAACAAGTACAACGGTTCCAGCGCCTCACTTTCTCTGAACTACAGAAAGGATAAACTGGGGATCAGTGGTAATATTTTTACAGGAGAGAATATCCAAGCTCAGTCTTATGTTTTAAAAAACGGAACAAATCTCATTTCGAATGAATCTATAGGTGACATCAATGATCCTAATAAAAATCTTGGAGGCTATTTAAATTTCGATTATCAATTAACGGATAACAGTAATTTAGCACTTACCTGGAATTCATGGTACAATAAAAGTAATGATTCAACGGTAGACCTGCTGAATACATTGAGAAATTATAATACTGACGGAAGTTTAAAATCGACTGAATACAATAAATCGGAAAACAGGGAAAACGCCCATTATTACAACAACTCAGTGAACCTGAATTATGAATTAAAAACAGATTCGCTTGGAAGTAAATTAAATGTAAATGCAGCCTATCTGAACTACAGAAGATTTCAGTATTCTGATAACAGAACTTTGCTTCCGGGAACGTCAAATGATTTTTCACAATTACGACAAAAAATCATTCAGGACATTCCGCAGGTGATCAATAACTTCTCTGGAACTGTAGATTATATTCAGAAGTTTAAAAATGATTTTACCGTTTCTGTTGGAGGTAATTTCAATAAGACTAAAACAGACAATGACACAAAGAATTACAGTTATTTATATAATAAAAACGGAGATCTTGAAGGCGTAAAACCCGACTTTAATCACTTTATTTATGATGAAAGTATTTATGGGGTTTATTTAACTTTTGAAAAGAAATTTTCTGATAAACTTTCAGGAAAAGTAGGAGCAAGATATGAAATCACCAAGAGTTTGGGAACCTCTGACAATCCTCAAAATACGGAAGCTCCTTACCAGGAAATAGAAAGGAATTACAATAACTTTTTGCCTTATTTGAGCTTCAATTATGCGATTAATGACAAGAATAACATTTCATATGCTTTTTCAAGCAGAATGAGAAGACCAAGCTTCTGGGAATTAAATCCTGTAAAAAACATCCTTACCCAAGATAACTATACTCAGAACAATCCATTTGTCAAGTCATCTTCTACGTACAATCAGGAATTGACTTATATGCTTAAAAGCTCATACTTTTTAATTTTAAATCACTCTTATTTTAAAGATATCATTACTCAGGTTCCTTTACAGAGAGAAATTATAAGAGACGGGGTAGCTTACAGACAGTTAGCCTATATCAGAACCAATTTTGGTGACAAACAGGAAATGTCTGCCATGCTTGGGATGCAAAAAACATTTTTCAAGCAGTATCTGACGATGAACTTCAACATTGGAGTTCAACACAATATCAACAACGGAACATTGAATACAGATCCAACGACGGGACAGGTTTTTGACACGTATATCAATAAGACCAAATCGACAAGTATGGTGATTCAAACGAATAACACCATCCGTTTAGACAAAAAGAAAACATGGTTCCTGGGCGTTAATTATTTCTATGTGGACAAACAGCAGATCGAGCTGGGAATGCTTAAAAATTTAATGAGTCTGGATCTGAGCATCAAAAAAAACTGGAACGACTGGACTTTTGCGCTTAACGTAAATGATGTATTGAAAACAAATATTGTAGAGATCGAAGATTATCAGTCATCAGGAAATTACAACTATGTTAGAAACGATCAGTACAGAAGAGGCATGACGTTCAGTATAACGTATAACTTCGGAAATCAGAAAGTGAAAAAAGTAAGAGATATCGAAGGGGCATCAGATGCCATCAAGAGCAGAACAAGATAAAAGAGACTATCTTTCTTCATATTCAACTATTTTTGTGGTGAACCCATCGGTATTTCCGGTGGGTTTTTCTATCTTTAGAATCATGAATAAAAGTCTTCCGATCATCATCTTCTGTCTTTCTTTATGCTTTCTTTGGACAGGGTGCAAAGAAAAGAAAGTGACGTTGGGTAAAGACATCAGTTTTGAAAAAGAAGAAAACATCCGATACGGAAATGATTCCGAGCAGATACTGGATCTTTACCTACCTCATCAGGAACCTTCAAAAAAGAAAGACGCTTTCATCATCATTCATGGTGGAGGCTGGCGCGGTGGAGATAAATCCCAGCTTACCTTCTTTACACTTTCGATGATGCAGAAGTTTCCGGATCATATTTTTGTGAATATCAATTACAGGCTGGCTACAGCAACAAGTCCCGGTATTCCCAACCAAACAGATGACATCCAAAAAGTCATTCAGTATTTAGATAAAAAATTGAAATACAAACCCAGACTTATCCTTCTCGGCAACAGTGCCGGCGCTCATTTATCGATGTTGTATGCTTATCATTTTGATGTTGAAAAAAAGGTAAAAGCCGTTGTGAATATGGTAGGGCCTTCCGATCTGTCTGATCCCGGCTTTGAAAAGTATGCAGATTATTCATTTGTCAAAAACTATCTGGTGAATCCTAAGGTTGTGGTTTCCGGTAGGTCTAAAACCTCATTTGCAAGTCCCATCAGTTGGGTAGATTCCTCTTCCGCTCCTACTCTTTCCTACTATGGAAACAGAGACCAGGTCATTCCTTTATCACAAAAGAGAAGACTGGATTCCGTTTTCGCCCAAAATAAAGTAAGCTATGAAAGTTATGAATTCAACGGCGGGCATCTGGATTGGGATAAAGCTCCGAATGATGAGTTCCTGATTGATAAAATTGCGACTTTCCTGAAACAGCTGGATGAAAAAATAACCCATCGGTAAGAACTGTAACTATTTATAGATGAATGAAATATAAAAAAATTAACCTTGACCGTGTTGTGTCAAGTTTACTCTATTATTTTAAGTTATCTATAGCGCTTGCATCACTAACAATTCAGACAAATCAGGATGCTGGATATTAATTTTACCTTTTCCATCAGAAAACTTAAATTCTATTTGTGATACTTTTTTTTCATACGAATCTGTTTCTTCATTATAAGTCAAAACTTTATATTTGAGATTACAATTACTAATGTCTTTAAAATCACATAGTAAGGTTTCAACTATCTTAAAACGAATAAATAACTCATCTTTTTCTTTCTGTATAATTTTTAAATCAATTAAATCAGCTTGGATGTTATATCTTAATGGGGACATACCATTTATCTCCGTTAATAGGAAGTGTCTGTGCAAAATAAGTTAAATTAATAGGACAATGGTCTTTTAAGGTTTGGCAAAATAATGATTGCCAAACTTATAAAACTATAATGAGGAATATTTTTTTGCACATAAATTTAAGTTATTTTAATCCATTTTCTAAACATGTACCAATTCAGTATCCCTGTTAAAATTGTTATAAAAACAAATAGGTTATTGAGATTGTTTTTATCAAAAAAATAAACTATTACCAAATATACACCTAAAGTATAAAATATTTGAATCCAGATTTTATTACCAAATTTTACAACAATTAAATATAATATCAAATATAAGGGCAAATAAAATGTAATTGCTAAAAACAAAAAATCATAAATTAAAATTAATTGAAGTAAGAAACCATAAGAATAACTACTTTCTTGTAAGTTATACAGCTTATATAATTTAATATCACTCTCAGAATTAGATAAATACCCTAGAATTAATTGTAATATATTTTTAGCTGTAATACCAAAATACATAGTAGCTATAAGATTAGGTACATTATTCAATAACTTCATAATATTTAGTATTAATTGCAACCTAATGAACTTAAAGGAGCTGTACCTTTTAAAAAGTTTCTAATTTTTGTATAATTAGGTCTATAAGTTTTTTCTGGAAGTTTATTAGCATTTCCTCCTCTATCATTTATATACTTTGATAATTTATCTTGCATACCTTTCCACAATTGGTCAGCACCCAAGAATGCTGAAGCCGAAATTAAATAGTTAGCAAGATTAGGACTACTTGTTGCCACTTGAGATACTCTGTCAACACCTCTAGTAAATATGTACATTGTATTATTGCTTGGATCTACATAATAGCCAAACAATCTATTTCCAGCAACAGGGTGTACACCATCATAACCCATACTCATTGGAGCTTTTATTGTTGAAAACACCCATGCTTTAGGTCCAAAACCACTGCAAATTACTGTTCCATTATCAATTGGAATTTCGATATGAATTAGCGCACCTAGAGGATTTGATGAATTCCATAAAGCGGTATCATTAATTCCGTAATAACTGTCAACAATTGGTGTAAACTTCTCTGCAAACACATTTAAATTAAGTCTAAAAAAATTAAAAAACTCTTCAGGGGAATATTTTTGATTACTATTTGGTTTATTAGGTAAAGAATTAATTTGTACTGGAAATACATCCATATTTATTCTAGCACTTGCACCATCATCTAAATTTGTAATTTGCCAGTTACTCCACCAGCTTGTTTGGTTCTTAATATTTTGTAATTTTTCTTTTACTGATTGTGGAACATTATGTTGCGCTACTGTTTGCCAATCGTCCAATTCACTACAAGGAATATCTAGTAATCGGTTAGGATTTTGAGCAACTGCATCATTTAACGCATTAAGTCTGTTGAAGAAGTTTTGAAAGTCTTGTGTGTCACTTTCTAGCAAAGCAATTAGAGCCCAATGCGCAAATTTGAAATTACTTAATGTTAAATCTGGATTCGTATTATTTTGAGCGTTAAACCAATTTGCGGTTAAGGCCAACCTATCCGTCAGAGTATCATCAGCAGAGCCATGTGTTTTAAAATAACCCTTAATTGTTTGTAAAATAGGACTGTATGAGGCTAACATACTTTTTGTTGGAGATAAACTAAGCAGGTATGCCTGAACCTGAAGATTAAGTTGCCGTTCAGCCTCGCATGCAGCATCACCGCTAGCACAGGTATTATACATATCATCAAATGAATCAAATATAAAAGTATTATAAGGATTGGCAGGAGGATTATTTGTACTACTGCCAGAACCTCCCTGATTGCCCCCTGAAACAGTTCCTGAACCTGAACTTGACCCTCCTTGATTTCCTGATGGGTTACAATGAGTGTCATCCACAGACATCAATATAATCTGAGGAGAATCAACCCCTGTCAGAGCACATTGATTTGGATTCGTATGCTGATCAGAACTTGTACAAGGGATGACTTCATAATTTATTACTAAACATCCTATCTGCTCAGAGTAGGTATAGCCACCAGATGAATCTTTAGAATTCAAATTACTATCATTAATTTTATAGACACTTATTTTTCCTTTGATATCTTCAGGTTTCCCAGCATTTTGAAAAGCTTGTAATTCCTGTTTTGAAAGGTGATACTGCATAAGAAGTCCAGAATAACTGCCATCTATATTTTTTCTCACAACAAGATTTTCAATATCCTTGGATGGATATATTCTTTTTATTGCGAATGTATAAGTTGTAACACCGTTTTTTTCCATAACTCCAGCATAGTCCGTCATAATAACGGCTCCGTCCAAAAGCGGGTCATTTTTTTTATTTTTTAGGTCTGTAGAAAAAAGACGTGTTTGTATTCCTGATAGTTTTGACCACAGGTTTACATCTTTTTTTATTTCATTACCATTTATAACATAATTTTTTAAAGTGGAATTGTTTTGAGACTCTTGGTCAACATACAGACTTTCTTGTCTGCATCCAAAAAATAAGAATACTGATAGTATCAGTAAAAGATAATTGTTTTTTTTCATCATGTGTAATTTTTAAGATGCTAATGTATTGATTAGTTTGTTTCCCACAATGAAGAATTTTAATATTTTCGTGCAACTTATTGTAATTTCAAAAAATACCATACTATGGCATAATAACGCATTATATTATCTTTAAAAGGCAAAATATTTTTATAGATAAATTGGAAAATGTTTGATTTTTTTTACTAACAGATGATCTTGGTCCACTTCTGTTATACTTTATTCTGATTTTAAAATTTCCGTTCTCTCCGAAACTCCGTTGGCATTGAAGGCCTCGATCTGGAAATAGTAGGCATCGGTTCTGTCGGCTCCGGTGAAGAAATATTCATTCTTTCCGTACACCATAATGCTTCCGTATAATTTATCCGGAGATTTTCCCCAATAAATCACATATCCGTCTGCATCCTGGTTCTGCTGCCATTTCATCCATATACTTCTTCTTTCACCGAATTTCTTAGGTTCAGCTCTTAAAGGAACAAAACCTTCCACTTTCTTTGGCTTTTCTCCCGCTCCTTTTCCGAATACCCGGAAACCGCTCAATGCAAATTTTCCGGTAGGCATTTTCAGATTCTCTATTTTAAGAAATCTTGCCCGTGCAGGTTTTTCGAGTTCTATATAATCATGGGGAACATCTTTGGCATTTTTGCTTTTATCTACCACAACGTTCCATTTTTTCCCGTCATTCGATCCGTAGATCTTATACTGATGCATTTTGCCCAATGTTTTACCCATAAATTCAGCATCCTGATCGGCATAATTAATCTGGATCGCATTGATCGTGGAAACTTCTCCAAGATCCGTTTGAAACCATTCTCCTGCATTTCCGGTTTTTGCACTCCAGTAGGTTTTAATATCTTCATCTACCGCTAAATTAGGCTGATACCCTCCTAAAGTTGAGGAAACCTGAACAGGTTTGTTGTAATTTAACAGCATCCAGCCTGCAAAAAGGCCTTTTGAAAAATCTTTCCCCTGTGCAAACTGTGGCAGAAAGGTCGGATAATCTCCGTAAGCGGTATTGGTGTACATCACATCATCTTTATCAAATCCTGCAGGCCAGATTCCCAGTCTTCGTTCAAAATTATTTTTAGTGGAAATAAAGATGGTTGAAATATGCCACCAGTTTTTATAATTATCTTCGAAAGTAGCTCCGTGCCCGGCTCCTCTCGCAAAACCACCGGGTTTATAGGAAAACGGATTGTGCTGCTGGTACTCAAAGCCCTCCAGAGGATTTTTGCTGACATATACTCCATCAGAATACCCGCTGAATTCAGTAGCCGGAGCTCCATACTGCATATAATATTTCCCATTGTGTTTGGTCATCCACGCCCCTTCTACAAAAGGCTGAAGAAAAACATTGTCATTATATTCTCCAAATCTTTCCCAACCATGGTCTTCCGGCTTTAATCTGATGATCGGTTTTGTAAAACCTTCTGACTGAAGTGTTTTAACCTTTACTTCGGTTCCCAGTAACGGCCATTCGTTGCTGGATCCCCAATACAGGTATAATTTGTTTTTATCTTCGTCATAATGGAATGCCGGATCCCATGCCCCAACTTTTAAAGTATCAACAGCAATTTTCCAGTCGTCTTTGGTAGGATTGGTGCTTTTCCAGATCGGGAAATCCTGTTCCCAGGTAGATCCGTAAACATAGAGTGTATCTTTCATGGCCCAAACTGCCGGAGCATTCAGGTCATGGATGTATTTATTGTCTCTCAGGAATTTTCTTTTGACAAATTTCCAGTCCAGCATATCGTCACTGTACCAGTATCCTTCCTGATTGGTGGAGAAAAGAAACAATTTATTTTTAAAATTAACAATGACAGGATCGGCTGTTGCCCGGTGTTTCCCTTGTTTTGAGAAAACTTCAAACGGTGTATACCCATAATCGATGTTAATTGGGTTACAAAATGTTTTCTGCTGGGCGCCCACAAATATTCCCAACAGAACAGCGAATGATAAAAGGTACTGCTGCATCTTCATAATTTTTGCTTAAAAAACAAATTTAGTTAACTTTTTTGTCTTTTGTCTCAATTTGAAGAAATGAAACAGGTCAAAAAAATCCGGCCTTGGGACAAGGCCGGAAATATATGTTAAATAGAATTTTATGAAACTATTTTTTAGGAAGGAAAACCTCAGCAAGCATGCATCTTGCGCTTCCTCCTCCATTCACTTCGATCGTGTTCAGATCTGAGTAAATGATCTCACAGTATTTTTCAATGGCTGTCACCTGCTCAGAGGTCAAAGACTGGTACGCAGTCTGGCTCATCACTAGGAACTTCTCTCCGTCTTTATTCTGAACCTGAAGCATATTCCCTGCAAACTGCTGCATCTGCTCTTCTGAAATTTCTATGATCTCTTTTCCAGAGTTTTTAATAGTTTCAATAACCTTTTCTCGTTCCAGTTCATCATCGATACAATCTAAACAAATCACAACAAATTGGTCTGCCACACACATCATAACGTTGGTGTGGTAGATAGGAAGTCTTTCTGTTCCTACGGTCTGGTAAGAATGGAAAACGATGGGCGTAAAGCCATATTTTTCGCAGAATTCTCTGAATAAATTTTCGTCAAGTCGTAAAGAAACAGAACCATAAGCGATCTTGCTATCGTGGTCAAAGATCATACTTCCGGTTCCTTCAAGGAAATGGCCCTGAGTTTCAGAAAATGACCAATCATCAATTTCTGCAACTTCATATCCCTGATTTTCGATACTTTCAAGAATATCCTCTCTTCTTTCCACTCTTCTGTTCGAAGCGAACATCGGGTATAGAACGACCTTTCCGTCTTTATGGAAACTTACCCAGTTATTGGGGAAAATAGAATCCGGAGTATGAGGATCCAATGTATCTTTTATGGTGATCACATTCACGCCTTTGCTTCTCAGCTTTCCAACAAAACTATTGAATTCTGCCAAAGCTTTAGCTTGAATATCAGAACCTTTCTGTTCAACCTGAAAATAATTATTCTTTGCCGTTTCAGCGTTGTAGCCGAATGCGATCGGCTCTATCATTAATACTGTATCTGTTGTTTGCATTGTTTTAGATTTAAAAATTAAAAGATTGAAAGATTAGAAAACCTATCTACTCTCAAACACTCTAACTCTCCTACTTAAAATGATTACTCTCTCACCAAAGGCATTGTAGAGCAACGTAAAAGGCCACCCATTTTAGAGATTTCCCGGTAAGGAATTTCCTCTACGGTCATTCCCCACTCGTTTCTCAGGTGGTTGTTCATTCTTGTGAATGTTTTGTCTGATACCACAACGTCCGGAGAAATTGAGAAAATATTAGGGAACATTTCAAACATTTCTTCATCATTGAGATGGAAACAGTTTTCTTCTCCAAAAATATCGATGATCAGGCGGTAATCGCTTTCATCTACAAATCCATTTTTATAAATAAGGCACTTATCTTTCCCTACCGGATTGAATGTGCAGTCCAAATGTAGGATCCCTTCAAAGGGAATTTTATCATTTTTCTTTAATTCCAGATCGATGATTCTTTTCTTCGGAAAATATTCTTTTAGAATTTCAATCGCGTACTCGTTGGTTCTCGCGGTTTTATAGTTTCTGTAATCTTCGCTGAAGCACGTTCCTATGAAAAGGAAATCGTCCCATACAATCACGTCTCCACCTTCGATGTGTGCCGTTTCCGGAAGATTGATGATTTTTCTCCAGGCTACTTTCTCAAAAACTTTTTTATAGGCTTCCTGTTCGTCGGCTCTGTCTGCGATCACGTTTGAGATGATCATTTTATCGTCGATCACAAAAGCTACATCTCTTGAAAAAACCTGGTTGTAATCTTTGATAATACTCGGACGAAGTACCTCTACATCATATTTCTTAAGGACTGCTTCAAAAGCATTCATTTCGTTGATGATATCCTCTTCTTTAGGATACATATTGTTTTCGATGGAGTAATATGACTTGGCGTCATAGCTCTCCTCTAGTGTGGGAACAGCTCCCATTGAATTAGGTTGGCCTAGAACTACTGATTTCAGCCTGCCCGTTTCGTTTTTAATGTTTAGTCTCATAAAGATTTATGCAATACTACAAATATAAGTAAAGGTCTCTATCTGGAAAACTTTTGATTTGTTTTATGCATCAAATTTGATTTTATTACTACTTAAGCTTTCAAGCAATACAAATATATTTTATGTTTAAATTTCACATTCTAACCCGTATCCACATTATATTTTCACTATAAACCATCTACAACTGACTATTTTTCATCTACATAAGGAACATAAAATCGCAAATCATATTAAATAATTTCCTATCTTAGTGATATAATTTCAATGGAATTATATTTTTAAAACTTAACTATTAACACCAAAAAATCAAAGTCATGAACAAGAAAAATCCAGTGCTGAAAAATGCACAAAAATTAGGAAGAAACGAGCAAAAATTAATCACGGGAGGAGGTATAGACAGACCTAGATACTGCTGTGAATGGGATGAGAACGGAAAATGTATGATTTGGACGTGCGGCAACTGTGTTTGTCCATAATCAAATTAATAAACCTGCTTGTAACAAGCAGGTTTTCTTTTGTTATCTGGCCCTGTTTTCTTCTTCCATCTTCTGAAGTTCTTTAACCTGATATTTCGAACTTCCAAAACTGTACCCTACCGAAACAACAAGACGGCTACTGTCCCACCAATGGGTTAAGCGGTTATCCATGATCTGTTTATGCCTGAATTCCAGCTGCTGGTCGTAGGAATCAAAAATATTGTTATAGCCGATTTTTGTATTCAGGGTATTATTAAACCATGATTTCTGCACAGACAGATCCACTGTATATCTTGGCTTTATAATGTACAGACTGTTTCCGGTTTTGGATTCATAATTCGCAAAGAGATTAACCGTATATCCCCTTGGCAATGAGAAAACCTGATTAATCCTTATTTCATAATTATAGACTTTTAGCGCAAAGACCTCATCGAGATAGGGTCTGAATTCGTCGTTGTAATACCCTGTAATCTGACTGTTGATATTCCACCATCTCGTCACTTTCATCGGAAAACTGGTTTCCAAAGAGGCAAATTTCCGGTAAGGAAGATTGGTTCCCAGATATTCCAGCACATTGGTTTTGGGATTGTACAGGGGATAGCGCGTCATTACATCTTTTTCTTTACCTGCAGTAAAGCTTGTCACCCAGCTTTTATAGCGATAGGTAAGTTTGATCTGACTCGTAAAAGAAGGCTGCAAATACGGATTTCCAATCCAGTAATTCAAAGGGCTGAAATAAACGCGGAACGGATTGAGCTGCGAAAATACAGGTCTTGTCATCTTCCTACTGTACGACAGTGACAATTCATTAGATTTATTAAATGTATAAGCTGTGCTGAAAGACGGCAGCCATTCCAGATAATTTCTTGATACCACAGAATCCTTGGTAACAGCATCAGAAATACTTCCTGTATTTTCAAATCTGAGCCCTCCATTGATCTGAAGTTTTCCCAACTTCTGCCTGTACGATACGTAGCCTGCCCAAATCTTCTCCTGGTAAGAAAACATATTGCTCCGCTCAGGATCAAAGACAAAACGGTCATTGACAGACAGTGTATCATATCTGATATTATTATGAGTGGTGGAGTGACTGTATTTTATTCCGGCTTCGATATCTGCATTTCCGATCTTTTGAGAAACATCAATCTGGGCAGTCTGGATGTCAATTTTATTAAGCAGATCAGATTTCCAGTAGGACAATAGTTCAGTTGTTGGTTTATCTCTATTGATAAAATCATCTTTCTGCTTATTTTTAACGGAGAGATAATTTCCTAAAAAGTTGAGTTTAAAGCCTTTGTTTTGAAATGAATAATCAGTGTTCAGTCCATAATTTTCCTGGGAATAGTCTGTAGGATTTTCACTTTCGGTATTAAAAATCAGCTGCGATTCATCTTTATTTGTTGTATAAAGGGAACCTGAGCGAATCCGGTCACTGGTTCTGAAATTCCCTCTTACGTTAAGGCCTACTCTACTTTTATCGTTCAGCCTAAAATCTGCACCCGTCTGGATACTGTACACCTTTCCTTCATCTTCCTGATAGGTATTGGTACGCATGACGTTAGTATTCGCCAGCTTTTGCAACGCATGATAACGATAGGTAGAAATCCTGTTATTATAACCTGACTGGAAGCTATAGGCTATTTTTTCCGTGTTATAAGACAGGTTTAAAGAGTTTTCCCGGTAGCTGTACTTGTTGACATATGTATTTCCACTGTAATTTCCTTTCCAGCCGAGATTTCCGTTTCTTTTTAGTCTGATATCGATAATTCCTTTAAATTCTGCATCATATTTTGAAGAGGGATTGGCATTTACTTCAACAGATTCAACCATTTCCGGCGGCAGCGAACGAAGATAGGACTGTAGTTCCTGACTGCTCATAGCGACAGGTTTTCCATCAATAAATATTGCCGGTGTAATTCTTCCACCCATAAAAATACTGCCTTCCTGATCTATGGAAACTCCTGGTGTCTTTCTCAGAACTTCCAGAAGATTGGCAGATGTTTTAAAGTCTTTATTTCCGGAAACACTCATCACGATATTTCCGTCATTGAGTTTGATACTTCTCGCTGTTGAACGAATCACTACTTCTGAAATATTTTCGGTAGCGGGTTCCAACTCAATCAAGGAAAAATCTTCTGTCTTATCCAATTCTCTCGTTTGATACCCATCTTTACGAATCAGAATATAAGTGTTTACGGAAATATTGGTAAGCTGAAAAAGCCCTGAAGAATCACTCAAAACTTTTTGAATCATCTGCCGGTCAGATTTATTGAGCACTGAAACTTCAGCCTGAGAAATGACATTCTTTGTTTCGGAATCCTGTACTTTTCCTTTTACAGTTTCCTGAGCTTTTCCGAAATAGCCAAGAAATAAGAGCAGTAAAACCCATAATTTGATATTCATAAATTTAAATTTTATGAAACCAAAAGTAGCTGGCTGTTCGAAAAATCGGGTTTTGAAGTTTAAATTCCGCAGTACGAAATTATAATTCTGAACTCTGGAACCTCACCTCAGAAGGGGGTTTGAGACTGCTTGTATAAAAGGGGTGTTGTATTTTTAATTTTTTTGAAGGTAGAAAAGAAAGTAGACTTCGAATTAAACCCAACTTCGTAACCGATCTCTTCAATCTTCAGAAAGGAACCGTTTTCTATTTTTTGACAGGCTTCACCAATTCTGTATTCATTGATGTACGTTGCAAAACTTTTCTCAAGATTATCATTCAGCAATTGGGAAAGCTGATGGGCAGACATATTCATCCTAGCGGCAAGATCACCTAATTTAAGATTTGGATTTTTGTATAATTCTTCGGAATCCATGAGTCTTTCAAGTCTTGAAACAAAACTTTCGGCAAGATCTCCTGAGATCTTTTTATTGGTGTATTTAGGAATGTCTTTTACAGCAGTATGTTCATTCTTTTTACTGAACAGAATTAAAAAATTAGCATACAGTACAAAGGAGAACAGCAAACTTCCACTGGCGCAGTAGATCTGTACCCATCCTGTAGAAATTAACTGATAGGCCAGGAAAATGATTGCATTGCTGATAAGTACCGGAAGAATAAATTGATTGGAATTTCTTACGGTATGCTTTGAAAAAATATAATACTGATACACGGAAAGCAATACAAATATTGACCAAACTGTGTAAATAAAGGTTCCGAAATATTGGTCCCAGGTAACTGGAAAGAATAAATACAGAAGCCCAACCACCCCGAGGACCAGTGTCAGAGCTCCAAAAGATGTTCTGCATTGTTTTAAATCAAATTTTTCCTGCAGGAATGATGACTTGATATAGTAATACAAAGCCGGCCCGGTAAAGAACAATGCAGACATTCCCAGATGGGGAATAATCCTCGGCAAGTCCGGATAGAAATACATAAAAACCGAAATTCCGACTCTGCTACTTAAAGTCAATAAAATCAGACCTAAAAAGAAATCCGGAATGTATTTTAGTTTTTTGACACACAGAAGATAGATTCCCAGCAGCAAGCCATTAAAGGCTCCCACTGCACTGAAGAAAAATAACATCTGCTGTCCGAAAGTCATGATAATTGTTTTTTATTTTTTCGATATTTAGCTTTAGCCAAAACCTATTGAAAGTGATCAACTTATGAAGGTAAATTTAATAAAATTATCAATTCCAATTTTATAAAAATGGTCAACGATCTAAAATAAAAAATCCCAAAGCAAGCTTTGGGATTTTGATTATGATAAAAACAGGAATTATCTGTTTGTAATATCGATGTAATCTCTTTGTTGAGCACCTTGGTACACCTGTCTTGGTCTTCCGATAGGATCTCCTTTCATTCTCATTTCTTTCCACTGAGAAATCCATCCCGGTAGTCTTCCTAATGCAAACATTACAGTGAACATTTCTGTAGGAATTCCTAACGCTCTGTAGATGATACCTGAATAGAAATCTACGTTTGGATATAGCTTTCTTTCTACGAAGTATTCGTCTTCAAGAGCTACTTTTTCCAACTGCATTGCAATATCAAGCGCTTTATCCTGAATACCTAATGCGCTAAGGATATCATCAGCTGCTTTTTTAATTATCTTCGCTCTTGGGTCAAAGTTTTTGTATACTCTGTGTCCAAAGCCCATTAGACGGAAGTTATCATTTTTATCTTTTGCTTTTGCTACCCATTTGTTAACATCTCCACCATCTTTTTCGATCAATTCCAGCATTTCGATCACAGCCTGGTTAGCACCTCCGTGAAGTGGACCCCAAAGTGCAGAAACACCTGCAGAAATAGAAGCGAAAAGACCTGTATGAGCAGAACCTACCATTCTTACTGTAGAAGTAGAACAGTTTTGCTCGTGATCAGCGTGAAGGATTAATAATTTATCAAGAGCATCTACAATTACCGGGTTTACTTCGAAATCCTCGTTTGGTAATCTGAATGCCATTTTGTAGAAGTTTTCTACATAGTTCAGGTTGTTGTCTCCGTGGTTAAGTGGAAGACCCTGCGTTTTTCTGTAGGTCCATGCGCAAAGGTGAGAGAATTTAGCAATCATCAATTCTGCAGCGTGGTCCATTTCTTCTTTAGAGTTTACGTTAACGGCTTTAGGATTAAAAGCTGTCAAAGCGGAAGTTAAAGAAGATAAAACTCCCATAGGGTGTGCAGAACGAGGGAAAGCATCGATGATTTTTTTCATCTCCTCTGCTATGAAGTTATATTTTTTAATATTGTTGTTGAAAGAACTGAACTGATCCTGATTAGGTAATTCACCATTTAATAAAAGGTACATTACTTCTGTAAAGTTAGATTTCTCAGCAATCTGCTCGATTGGATACCCTCTATAGAATAATTCTCCTTTATCTCCGTCTAAGTAAGTGATGTCGCTAAGAGTAGCTCCGGTATTTTTGTAACCTAAATCCAGAGTGATCAAACCTGTCTGGTCTCTTAATTTTGAAATATCAATTCCTCTGTCTCCGATAGTACTATCCACGATTGGATATTCATATGAATTACCGTCGTAATTCAATATTACTTTGTTGTCTGACATTTATTTATTTTTTTTTAAATATACTACTTTCCATAAAATACGGCAAACAAAAAATATCGCTTGCCGTCATTTATAAATTCAATTATCTTTTAATTTTAAATGCTTCTAATCCTGGGAAAATTGCAGTATCGCCTAATGCTTCTTCAATTCTCAACAACTGGTTGTACTTCGCCATTCTGTCTGATCTTGAAGCAGATCCTGTTTTGATCTGTCCGCAGTTCATAGCTACTGCTAAGTCAGCGATTGTGGAATCTTCAGTTTCTCCTGATCTGTGAGACATTACTGAAGTGAATTTGTTATTCTGAGCCATCTGTACGGCATCCATTGTTTCAGAAAGAGAACCGATCTGGTTTACTTTTACAAGGATAGAGTTGGCAATACCTTCTTTTACTCCTCTTGATAATCTTTCTACATTCGTTACGAATAAATCGTCACCCACAAGCTGTACTCTGTCTCCGATCTTATCGGTAAGCATTTTCCATCCTTCCCAGTCATTTTCCTGCATACCGTCTTCGATAGAGATGATTGGATATTTAGCGGCTAATTCAGCAAGGTAAGAAACCTGCTCGCTGCTGGAGAACTGAGCAGCATCCGGAGTCTGGAATTTTCTGTAATCGTAAATTCCGTCTTTATAGAATTCTGAAGCGGCACAGTCAAGCGCTAACATGATATCGTCACCTGGCTTATAACCTGCTTTTTCAATTGCCTGAAGCAATGTATCCAAAGCGTCTTCAGTTCCTTTGAAAGTAGGTGCAAAACCTCCTTCGTCTCCTACAGCAGTAGAAAGACCTCTTGAATGAAGAATGGACTTCAGGTGATGAAAAATCTCAGTTCCTTTTCTCAATGCATCAGAGAAAGATTCTGCTTTTACCGGCATTACCATAAATTCCTGGAACGCGATAGGCGCATCAGAGTGAGATCCACCGTTGATGACATTCATCATAGGAACAGGAAGTGTGTTGGCATTAACTCCTCCTACATATTTATATAACGGTATTCTTAGTTCAGCTGCTGCTGCTTTTGCGACAGCTAAAGAAACTCCTAAAATTGCATTGGCCCCAAGGTTTCCTTTGTTGGCAGTTCCGTCTAGATCAATCATGATCTGGTCGATAAAGTTCTGCTCAAAAACCGGCTGTCCGATTAAGTTTTCTGCAATTACTTCTTTTACGTTTTCAACAGCTTTCAGAACTCCTTTACCCATATAAATTGAACCACCGTCACGTAATTCCACTGCTTCGTGTTCACCTGTAGATGCTCCTGAAGGTACCGCAGCACGTCCCATGGCTCCGCTTTCCGTAAATACATCTACTTCAATGGTAGGATTACCTCTGGAATCCAAAATTTGTCTCGCTTCTATGAAAGAAATTGCACTCATATTGTTTAGTTTTAAACCGTCCGCAAAGCTTCAAGTTGTTTATTATTAATAATTATACTTATTACAAATTTAATGAAAAAACTAACCTGATGAAAAAAGTAGGCTTTAATATTTGGTAATAATTCAAAAATTCTCCAAAGTTTTTTATAATTTGGAGAATCTAGAAATATAATTAATTATGGGCCTATCTTATAATTTAAATTTACCTAATCCGACCAATAAATTCAATGCAACGATAAGATTTCCTTTTTTCTCATATTCACCCTCAAAATTTCTTCCAAACGAGAAGGTAAGTCTTTGGTTTTTGGCGACTTCATATTCAAAATTAAGAACGTATTTCCAGGATGATTGATAATCAGATTTATTTAAAATACTTCTGTATATACATTCTCCGCTCATAAGAAATCTTTCGTTGGCCAATTTGAGAACAAGCCTGGACCCTACATCTAAAGTACTCAGGTTTTCTTTTTTCAATTCGGGATTTGCTAAGGGTGAATCTGGATTATATAAATATCTGGCCATGAAAATTAATGTTGAAGGATGGTTTTTCCAATTATATCCACCGGTAAGCCAAGCTCCTACTTTTGTTATTTGTGTATTATTAAATTTATTATTTCTAAAATCTAAAACTGTTCCCATTGACATATCGAGAAAATAACCGTAGCGCTCCAGTTTTATATTTTGAGCTATTTTTGTTATTTCAAGTATTTTCACCTCTTCTTCTTTGTTATCGAGGTTATCGAGTATTTTCAAATAATTCTCTTTTTTAACTCTGATTTCTTCGACCTGTCTCTCTAAATCCTTATATTCCTGCGTGTCTCTTTTACTAGCATCTTCTAAAAGTCTTTTCTTCTGCAAAAGAGATTTATTGATTCTATCAAGCTCTCTTAGAACCTCACTGCCTTCACTCCTGATAATTCTTTGCTCTTCTATGAATTGATGAACACCATGAATTTTATCCATTGCTTTCATAGTCTCATCACTAAATTCACCTCTCTTAATGGAGAACTTTATACCAAAGCCCAGCCTCGATTTTTCTTCAATATTCAGATCCTCATCTTCCGCTATCCCTTTAAAAGCAAGAGAAGTCACAAATGTCTGCTTAAAAGTGGTAGAAAAGTTGGTATTGGTTCGTAAATCCTGGTATTTCCCATTCAGTTTAAATGGAACCAGGTCGATCGCGAATGAAGTTGGCAAACTAGAAAAGTTGCTCGTCCCTTCTCTTAGGGAAACCATGATGCTTTTCAGATCAGTAGGTTTTTCAATATCAGAATTAGCAATCCCCAAAAGGTTGGCTCCTGGCGATGCTTGGGCTCTTAACACGTCTAAATCAATCCCTTTTTCTTCCTGTCCGGAATAAAAATGAGAAAATAATATGAGCATTAATATAAAACTCAATTTTAATGTTTTCATGATGATTTTAGTAAAAGGTTATATGATGTGTATAAAATGACACTCCGCCTTCATTCTTAACTTCAGAAATGTGAGTATCATCATAAATAGTTTTCCCGGCTTGTCTGATCTTTACAGTCAGAATCGTTTTATTGCTCTCTGTGCTTATATCCTGTATCATAGATTCTATACTCAGGACATTTCCGATTAGTTCATTACATGTCCCAATTAAAATATTATCTGTGGATACATTAATAGATTTGCTTGGTTGACTGGTTCTTAACACTTTAAAAGTAGAAGTTCCTAACTGTCCTTCACCCCCAAAATAGATTGAAACTGTAACCGACGATTCATCATTTGGAAGTCTTAAATTTTTAACGGCAACATATCTGTTGTCATTATCCTTTACAGCAGATAAAACACTACCCGTCTGTAGTTCCATAATTTTCAAATTAAGTAATTGGGCTTGAGTATTACTAATTTTTGCTGATTGATCTTTTTTAGTTTTCATGGTCATTAGTTTTTTTAGTTTATTACTCAAAGTTCCATTTAAAAAGCCTAGCTGTCAATTACCCAAACGGGTGATTATAACAACAAAAAAGCACCACTTTGTAAGGGGTGCTGATTATATAAAGTTTCTTTATCTAAATGGTTGTTCTAAAAAGAATCTGAGTTCCCGGTCCTTCTTTTAAGATAAGACATTCTCCGTTATGTTCCTGCATTCTTCTTTTCATATTTCTGAGACCGTTTCCTTCGGAATGTCCTTCTGATATTCCCAAGCCGTCATCTGAAATTCGCATATAAAAGACATTCTTTTCCTGAGAGAAAGAGAGCTTCAATGAACGTGCGTGGCTGTGCTTATAAGCATTATTAATGGCTTCCTTTAAGCATAAAAACAGATTCCGCCGCAGTTCGGTAGAAATGGAGGTGTCTGATATGACATCTATACTTTCCGACCATAATTTGATTTTTGTCCTTTTTAGAAAGCCATCTGCATACTGTATGGCATAATCTATAAAGCTTCCGAGTGTATCATTCCCAGAGTTAAGACTCCACAGCATTTCCCGCATAGAGAGGTTCATTTCTTCTGAGGTTTTAAGAAGTTCGTCTATATCACTTTGAAGATTATCGTCTTTGGCTTTCTGTTTCAGAAATTCTGCCTGAAGCTTTAGTGCTGAGATACCTGCCCCGAGATCGTCATGCATATCGTGGGAGATGCGTTCACGCTCGTGTTCTATGGACTTTTGCTTTTCGAGTTCTTTCTGGAGGAGCTGGTTTTGCTGTTCAATATTTAACTGTTTTTCTTTCAAATAAAGAATCTGCTTTTTATTATACATTAATACAACAAAAATTATAAATACTGCAAAGACCAATATTAGGATAAATGCAGTAACATATATAAATTTTATTTCAAATGGAAGTTCTTTCATTTTTTACACAGTAAACCTTTAACAAAAATAAAATAAGAAATAACAGTAATAATTTGGAAAGTTATTTTCAGCATATAAGAAAATTCTATATCTGTTTTAACAAAAATGTACATAGGAAACATTCTAAAAATATAGAACACAGCCCAAAGTAATAAAGAACTGCTAAACCAAAAAAAGCCAAAATGCAAAATATTATCTTCTCTATTTTTATTTGATATTTTCATATAAAACCAGAATAAAGAAATAAAAATTAAAAAAATGGAGTAAAGAAATCCCGTAATAATAGAATAGTTTGTATTAGAAATCAAAATAAAGAATATTCCTCCTAAACAGCTAATGATAGTAATCAATTTAATGGTTTTACTATGATCAATTTCTTTGAAATAAAGGTATCCAAAATAACAAATGCAAAATAAGTCTAAATAATTATAAATCCGTGTAGTAATAAAATCAACTTTAAATGTTACCATCAACTCAACAAGAATTGTAATTCCAAAATAAAGCCAAAAAAATTGTTTCCATAGATTTCTAAAACCAATGGAAACAATAAAACATATTACTATAATTACATAGTACAGATAGTCTAAAAAGTTCATTTAGCAGTTTGAATTATCCGGAGGAGGGCAAAGACCATTTCTATCATAAACAGATTCTTTTTCAAATGGTGTTCTTCCTTCTTCAGTATGGTGTTCTGAGGTCATCAAAAATGTCAATCTATGAATATGCTTAACTTTAATACATTGATCGTCATCATCCGGATATTGTAAATAATCATTATGAAGATAAATAACAGGATAAAAAGCAATAACAGAATTTGCAGTCCCCCCACAAGCATTAATAAAATTTTCATACATTGTTCTTCCCAAAATAAATCTTCTAGTATTTTTGGCATTAGGATCCTGAGTTTCATGGACAATATATTTATCAAGTAATGACTTTAGGCCTGAGTCATATCTTGTCCGGTATTCTTCAAATTCTATTCGTGATAAACATTTTTTTCTGGGAGTGTTACTTATAAGTTGATATGTATCTTCATTCTCATTCATGGTTAAGAATACCAATCCTAAAGTACTATCCTCACCTAAATAGATTTTTGTCTTATTAGTAGTGCTATCATGAAAAAGATCTTGGGCGACTTCTTTCGCAATTTCAATTGATGGTAAATATTTTCGCTCCATACCATCTAAACCTGTATATCTATCCCTCCAATTTAATATAACTGCAGAATCAACCTCACCAGAGTCAGACATACTGTTATCCGGACAGGTATCACTTTTAAGTATCCTCACAGTATAATCAGCACTTACGTCTTCTTGTCTGCTAATTTTAAAATCACTGAAATCAAATGCTTCTGATCTCTCAATAAAACCCAGTTCTTCAATCATTTTATCACAAAACTCTTTTATCACATTCAGCTCACTTTCATTTATCTCATGATAATGAACAAGTTGGGAGATTCTCCCTAAAATTGCGTCTAATTCAATGTTTGTTCCCATAATCTCTTAGTTTTTAAAATGGTTAAATTTATTAATAGCTTCCACCTTATTACTGACATGCAGCTTTCGGTAGATGTTTCCTACGTGTTTTTTTACGGTGTCGATGCTGATGAACTTTTGATCGGCTATTTCTTTATAGAGAAGCCCTTGTGAAAGAAGCCCCAGAATTTCCTTTTCGCGCTCAGTGAGTTCGTCGAAATCTTTATTTTCCGGAAGCTTTCTTTCGAAGTGGCCCAATACTCGGCGGGCGATAGACAGACTCATCGGGGCCCCGCCATTGTATACATCTCTAATAGAAGAAAGAATCTTATCCATGCTTTCCCCTTTGATGAGATAGCCCATAGCGCCTGCTTTTAAGGAATTGAAGATCTTTTCATCATCTTCGAAACTGGTACACATGATGAACTGTGTATTAGCCATTTCTTTTCTGAGTTTTTCAATAATTTCAATACCCAGCATGTCCTGCAGCTGAATATCCATCATGACTACATCCGGAGAAAAAGAAGAAAGATTCTTAAGGGCATCATTCCCATCAAAGAACTGGGCAACGACTTTCATGTCATCCTGGTAATTGATGACTTTCTTCAACGCATTGTTGTAGTTCTTTTCGTCTTCTACTATGGCGATGGAAATGCTCATTGTTTTTTTTTAAGACAAATTTCGTAAGAAAACAAGGCAGAATCAATTACACTTTTGTGTAATTTTGAGACTTGAGTTCAGGGTTATTGGTTTGTTTTTTGTTTCTATTAAATTTAGTTAAATTTCTATTACAATAGAAAAACAATTAACCCTACCCATTAAAAAATAAATATCATGAGAAAAAGCCTTTTAATAGCAGTTTCAGCTGTGGCATTATTATTAACAAGCTGCAAAAAAAGTGAAAGCGGAAACAAAAGTGTAATCAAGGTGGACAGTTCTGAAACTGTAATCACAGACCAAAACGGGAAAGTTGATTCTGTAACTCAAAGTTCTTCAACTATTGAAGTGAATGGGCAAAAAACAGATTTTGTTTATAAAGCTACAGACGGAACATTGGTAAAAGTAGTGTTCAAAAATGATCCTAAAGAAAGTAATGTTGCTATCACCAGCAACAAAAAGACTTTCACATTACCTAAAACGGAAACAAAAAATGGCGAAATCATCTATAAGAAAGATGATATGACTGCGAGGGTAAAAGGCGACAGCCTTCATCTTGAACAGGGAAATAATGTCATTGAGTTGAAAAGAACGAAAATCTAAACAAAAAAACCATCCAGATTCTGGATGGTTTTCTATGTATATCTGAGAATATATTATTCTGCAGTTTTGTCCTCTGTAGAATCTGTTGTTTCTGCCTTAGGCTCTTCAACTTTTTCCTCTACTTTAGGAGCATCAGCAACTACAGCTTCTTTTTTAGCAGTTGTAGCTCTTCTACTTCTTCTAGTAGTCTTTTTCTCTTCAGCATTAGGATTATAAAGTTCGTTGAAATCAACTAGCTCGATAAGAGCCATGTCAGCAGCATCACCTTGTCTGAAACCAGTCTTGATGATTCTTGTATACCCGCCGTTTCTTTCCGCGATTTTAGGAGCTACTGATCTGAAAAGTTCAGTAACTGCTTCTTTATTTTGAAGATATGAAAAAACAATTCTTCTATTGTGTGTAGTATCTTCTTTTGCCTTTGTTAATAGAGGTTCAACATATACTCTTAAAGCTTTAGCTTTAGCTACAGTAGTGTTGATTCTTTTATGCTCAATTAGAGAACAAGCCATATTAGAAAGTAAAGCACTTCTATGAGAAGCTGTTCTTCCTAAGTGATTGAATTTTTTACCGTGTCTCATTATTAATTATTTATCAGCGTCTAACTTATATTTTGCAACGTCGAAACCGAAGTTAAGACCTTTTGAATGCACTAATTCTTCTAGTTCCGTCAAAGATTTTTTACCAAAATTTCTGAATTTCATCAAATCAGACTTACTGTAAGAAACGAGCTCTCCAAGAGTTTCTACTTCAGCTGCTTTTAGACAGTTAAGGGCTCTTACTGAAAGATCCATATCTGCTAATTTAGACTTAAGTAACTGTCTTGTGTGAAGTGTTTCTTCATCGTATTGGATAGATGCTTTTACAGCTTCTGTTTCAAGAGTGATTCTCTCATCAGAGAACAACATGAAGTGATAAATTAATATCTTAGAAGCTTCTGTTAAAGCATTTTGAGGACTGATAGATCCATCAGTTTCTATATCTAATACAAGTTTTTCGTAGTCTGTTTTTTGCTCTACACGATAATTTTCAATGCTGTATTGTACTTTCTTAATTGGTGTGAAAATAGAGTCAATAGCAATAGTACCTACCGGTGCATTGTTTGACTTATTTTGTTCTGAAGGAACATACCCTCTACCTTTTTCAATATTGAAAGTAATTTCGAAAGTTACATCACTGTTTAGGTTGCAAATCAAAAGATCCGGGTTTAACACCTCAAATCCGTTGACAGACTTTCCTAAATCACCAGCAGTAATAACGGTTTGACCGGAAACTTTAGCAATTACCTGCTCGTTGGCCTGGCCTTCTGCTGAAGCTTTTAATCTTACCTGCTTAAGGTTAAGAATGATTTCGGTAACGTCTTCGATTACTCCTGGAATAGTTGAAAATTCGTGCTCTACACCTTCTATTTTGATAGATGAAATAGCATATCCTTCCAGAGAAGAAAGCAACACTCTTCTCAAAGCATTACCGATAGTAAGCCCGAAACCTGGTTCTAATGGTCTGAATTCGAATTGACCTTTAAATTCATCAGAGTTAAGTAAAATTACTTTATCGGGTTTTATGAATTGTAAAATTGCCATATTATTGGGTTGAGCAAAAATTTGATTAAAAAATTATTTAGAGTAAAGTTCGACGATAAGCTGTTCCTTGATGTCCTCCGGAATCTGGATTCTTTCAGGAGCAGAAACGAAAGTACCTTCTTTCTTCTCATCGTTGAATTGTAACCACTCATAATTAGCTTTAGAAGCTAATGAATCAGTAACAACCTCAAGAGACTTAGATTTCTCTCTTACAGCGATCACATCACCTGCTTTAACTAAATAAGAAGGAATGTTAAGGATCTCCCCATTCACAGTGATGTGTCTGTGAGAAGTTAACTGTCTAGCAGCAGATCTTGTTTTAGCAAAACCTAATCTGTATACTACGTTATCCAATCTTGATTCACAAAGCTGTAATAGAACTTCACCTGTTACACCTTTACTTCTGTGTGCTTTTTCGAATAAATTTGCAAACTGTCTTTCTAAAATACCGTAAGTATATTTAGCTTTTTGCTTTTCAGCTAACTGAACTGCATATTCAGATTTCTTAGCACCTCTTCTTTTGTTAGGACCGTGTTGTCCTGGCGGTTGGTTTTTTCTTCTTTCGAAGTTTTTGTCATCTCCGTAGATTGCAGCACCAAACTTTCTCGCAATCTTAGTTTTAGGACCAATATATCTTGCCATAATGGATAAATTCTAAAAATTAAACTCTTCTTCTTTTTGGTGGTCTACATCCATTATGTGGCATAGGAGTCACATCAATGATTTCGCTAACTTCAATACCTGAATTGTGAATTGTTCTGATCGCAGATTCTCTACCTGCACCAGGACCTTTCACATACACCTTTACTCTTCTTAATCCAGCTTCATGAGCTACGTTAGAGCAATTTTCAGCTGCCATTTGAGCAGCAAAAGGAGTGTTCTTTTTAGAACCTCTGAATCCCATTTTACCGGCAGAAGCCCAAGAGATAACTTCTCCGCTTTTATTTGTTAAAGAAATGATGATGTTATTGAAAGAAGCTTGAATATGCGCTTCACCAATAGCTTCAACTTTTACTTTTCTTTTTTTAACTACTTTACTTTGTTTTGCCATAATTCCTAACGATTATTTACTTGCCTTTTTCTTGTTAGCAACTGTTTTTCTCTTTCCTTTTCGGGTTCTAGAGTTGTTTTTCGTTCTCTGGCCTCTTAAAGGTAATCCTAGTCTGTGACGTATTCCTCGTTGGCATCCTATGTCCATCAATCTCTTGATGTTCAATTGCACTTCAGATCTTAATTCTCCTTCAACTTTTACGTTTTCAGAGATATGTGTTCTGATTGCAGCCAATTCATCGTCATTCCATTCGTTGACTTTCTTGTCTTCGCTGATACCGGCAGCTTTAAGGATTTCAGAAGAAGTACTTCTTCCAACTCCGTAGATGTAAGTTAAACCGATAACACCTCTTTTGTTTTTTGGTAAATCAATACCTGCAATTCTCGCCATAATTTAATGTTAGCCTTGTCTTTGTTTAAATTTTGGGTTCTTCTTGTTGATTACGAATAGCACACCTTTTCTGCGTACAATCTTGCAATCAGCGCTTCTTTTTTTAATTGATGCTCTAACTTTCATTTGAAATATTTATTTTTTTTACTGACCAATGGAATCTTAAGATTTCATTTTGATAGTATTTATTTTTCAACAAGAGCCAAACGGAACCTACATTCCATTTGGCGTTTGTTTTAATATCTAAATGTGATCCTCCCTTTTGATAAGTCATAGGGAGACATTTCTAGTTTTACCTTGTCTCCAGGTAAAAGTTTAATATAATGCATTCTCATTTTACCGGAAATGTGAGCAATAAGTATATGCCCATTCTCCAGCTCTACACGGAACTGGGCGTTCGAAAGTGCTTCCGTAATAACGCCGTCTTGTTCAATATGTTTTTGTTTCGCCATAAATTAGTATCCAGTCGTTCTTGATAATTTAGACTGCATTAAGCCATCATAATGATGATTCAGCAGATAAGTATTAATCTGTTGAACGGTATCTAAAATAACTCCAACCATAATCAATAGTGATGTTCCCCCGAAAAATAGGGCGAACGCATCTGTCTGAACAAAGCTTCCATGCACTATTGCTGGAAGGACTGCAAAGATAGATAAAAATATTGCACCTGGCAAGGTTATTTTTGATAAAATATCATCTAAATAATCAGCTGTTTCTTTACCGGGTCTTACTTTCGGTACTAAACCTCCATTTCTCTTCAAATCATCAGCCATTTGGTTTACCGGAATAGTAATTGCAGTATAGAAAAATGAGAATATAATAATTAATAGCGCGAACAATACGTTGTACTGCCAACTAAAAACATTCTTGAAACCTGCAAGAAAAGTATTGGACTCATCGAATTTCGTCAATAATCCTGGTACGAACATCAATGCCTGAGCAAAGATAATCGGCATTACACCAGCAGCATTCACTTTCAATGGGATCCACTGTCTTGCTCCCTGCATAAGATTTCTGTTTACACCTCCTCTTGCTTGAGCTCTGCTTACATACTGAATTGGAATTTTCCTAACAGCAACAGATAATACCACTGCTAAAAGAACTACCAACATCCAGAATATTACTTCAATAAGGATCATAATAGATCCCATTCCTCCTTTTCCGTTCTGCACGGCCATTTCCTGAACGAATGCTTCAGGTAATCTAGACAGAATCCCCACCATAATAAGGATGGAAATACCGTTTCCGATACCTTTGTCGGTGATTTTCTCACCCAACCACATTGCGAATACTGAACCAGCAACCAAGATTACAATACTTGGTAACCAGAACATGATAGAATTTGGCTCTACATAGTATGCAGAAGAGAACTGAGCATATGGTAAAAATAATTGAGTAATAGACGTTAAATAAGAAGGGGCCTGTACTAAACAAACTCCGATCGTTAACCATCTAGTAATTTGATTCAATGTATTTCTACCTGACTCTCCATCCTTCTGAAGTTTCTGAAGATAAGGAATAGCCATTCCCATCAACTGAACAATAATAGAAGCAGAAATATAAGGCATGATTCCTAACGCCATTACGGAAGCGTGGCTGAAAGCTCCCCCCGTAAACGACGAAAGCAAGCCAAGGAGACCTGCTCCTTGCTTGTTACCGCCTTGATTTTTATAATGCTCTAAGAGATCTCCCACCTCTGCAAGGTTAATTGCAGGAAGCGAGATATAAGATGCGAATCTATACACAAGGATAATACCTAACGTAAAGAGAATTTTATCTCTTAATTCCTTTAGGCTCCAAATATTCTTAAGGGTTTGTATAAATTCTTTCATTAGTAAGTATTATAAGGTAATTGCTTTTCCACCTGCTTTAGCAATAAGCTCTTCAGCAGATTTAGTGAATTTGTCAGCAGAGATTGAAACCGCAGATTTCAATTCTCCTCTACCCATAATTTTCACTAATTCGTTTTTAGAAACTAAACCGTTTTCTACTAAAACTTCTTTCGTGATATCTCCAGTGATGGATTTGTTCTCGATTAAAATTTGAATAGTATCAAGGTTTACTCCTCTAAACTCTTTTCTGTTTACGTTTTTGAAACCGAATTTAGGTAATCTTCTTTGTAAAGGCATCTGTCCACCTTCGAAACCGATTTTCTGAGAATAACCAGCTCTAGCTTTCTGACCTTTATGTCCTTTCGTAGAAGTACCTCCTTTTCCTGTACCTTGTCCTCTACCAATTCTTTTAGAGTTGTGAGTTGCACCTGCAGCAGGTCTTATGTTGTTTAAATTCATCTTAATTTTTGTTTTAAAATTATTTTTGAACTTCAAGTAAATGACTAACTGCAGCTATCATTCCTAAAATAGAAGGCGTAGCTTCGTGTTCTACAACTTGGTGAAGTTTCTTAAATCCTAATGCTTCAAGCGTTCTCTTTTGGGTTTTTGTTCTTCCAATAGCGCTTCTTACTTGCTTTACTTTGATTGTTGCCATTGTTCTAATATTAACCGTTAAACACTTTACTTAGAGAAACTCCTCTCATTCTAGCGATCTCTTCAGGTCTTCTGATATCCAATAACGCTTTGAAAGTAGCTTTCACCACGTTGTGAGGGTTAGAAGATCCTTTAGATTTTGAAAGGATATCATGAATACCAGCAGACTCTAATACCGCTCTTACCGCACCACCGGCGATAAGTCCTGTACCGTGAGAAGCAGGTCTCAAGAAGATATCTGCACCACCGTATCTAGCAGTAGTCTGGTGAGGGATAGTGTGGTTCATTACAGGAACTTTCACAAGGTTTTTCTTAGCATCTTCAACTGCTTTAGCAATTGCAGAAGCAACTTCCTTAGATTTTCCTAAACCGTGACCGATTATTCCATCTTCATTACCTACTACAACAATAGCAGAAAATCCGAAAGCTCTACCTCCTTTGGTTACTTTTGTTACTCTGTTAACAGCTACGAGACGATCTTTTAATTCTAATCCTCCCGGTTTTACTCTTTCTATATTATCTAGTCCTAACATATTTCCGAAATTTTAATGATTAGAATTTAAGTCCTCCTTCTCTCGCCCCATCAGCTAGAGCTTTCACTCTTCCGTGGTATACGAATCCGTTTCTGTCAAATACAATCTGTTCAATTCCTGCAGCGATAGCTTTGGCAGCGATAGCTTTACCAACAGCAGCAGAAACTTCAGTCTTAGTACCATTAGCATCTACACTTTTCTCTCTAGAAGAAGCGCAAACTAAAGTTGTACCATTTTTATCGTCGATTAACTGAGCGTAAATTTCCTTATTACTTTTATATACAGATAATCTTGGCAATTCAGAAGATCCAGAGATTTTTCCTCTTACTCTTCTTTTGATTCTTATTCTTTTTTCTAATTTACTTAATGCCATAATACTTATAATTTATTAAGCAGATTTACCAGCTTTACGTCTAACAATTTCTCCCAGGAATCTTACACCTTTTCCTTTGTAAGGCTCAGGCTTTCTGAAAGAACGGATCTTTGCAGCTACCATTCCTAGAAGTTGGTTGTCATGAGACGCTAAAGTAATAATTGGGTTTTTACCTTTTTCAGTCAATGTATCTACTTTTACTTCGCTAGGAAGTTCTAATACAATACCGTGAGAGAATCCTAAAGCTAACTCAAGTTTTTGACCTGTGTGTGAAGCTCTGTATCCTACCCCTACTAGTTCTAGTTTCTTTTCGAAACCTTTTTCAACACCAACAATCATATTGTTGATCAACGCTCTGTATAAACCGTGAAGCGCCTTGTGTTGTTTAGACTCAGATGGTCTGCTTACTGTAAGCACGCCATCGTTCTGTTCTAAAGTAATTCCTGCTGTAAGCTCCTGAGAAAGTTCTCCTTTAGGACCTTTTACCGTTACAACACTGTTATTTTCAGTGACTGTAATTCCAGCTGGAATTGTTATAATTGCTTTACCAATTCTTGACATTTTCCTCTGATTAAAAATTAATAAACATAGCAGATTACTTCACCGCCTACTTTTTCTTCTCTAGCCTTCTTGTCAGTCATTACTCCTTTAGAAGTAGAGATAACAGCTATACCCAAACCGTTCAGTACTCTTGGAAGTTCAGTAGAACCTTTGTACTGTCTTAAACCTGGTCTAGAAGCTCTTTGAATAGACTTGATAGCCGGTTTGTTAGTTTGCTTGTCATACTTTAAAGCGATTTTGATCGTACCTTGAATAGCGCTATCTTCAAACTTAAAGTTTAAGATATACCCTTGATCAAATAAGATCTTAGTAATCTCCTTTTTGATTTTCGATGCAGGAATCTCCACCACTTTGTGGCCTGCGCTTTGTGCGTTCCTTACTCTTGTTAGGAAATCTGAAATTGGATCTGTTACCATTTTTCTTTTTAAATTATTGGTTAAAGACAATCAGTATTGAAGGGACTTGAAGATCAAAATATCAGACTTCAGAAAAACTTGGGTCTGATATTTTTATTCTCTAGTATCCAGACAACTTAATTGTCCCGATTAATTAGTAATTATTACCAACTAGCTTTTTTCACTCCCGGAATAAGACCGTTGTTGGCCATTTCACGGAAAGTTACTCTAGAAAGACCGAAGGTTCTCATGTAACCTCTTGGTCTACCTGTTAGTTTACATCTGTTGTGTAATCTTACAGGAGAAGCATTTTTAGGTAATTTCTGCAATCCTGCATAATCACCAGCTTCTTTTAAAGCTTTTCTTTTGTCAGCGTATTTAGCAACTAGTGCTTCTCTTTTGCGCTCACGCGCTTTCATTGATTCTTTAGCCATTTCTTAGTTCTTTTTAAATGGTAAACCGAAGTGAGTTAATAATGCTTTCGCTTCTTTATCTGTTTTCGCACTTGTTACGAAAGTGATGTCCATCCCTTGGATTTTTTTCACTTTGTCAATTACGATCTCAGGAAAGATAATCTGCTCAGTAATACCTAAGTTGTAGTTACCTCTACCATCGAACCCGTCTGCTTTGATACCAGAGAAATCTCTGATACGTGGTAAAGCAGAAGAAGTAAGTCTGTCTAAGAATTCATACATTTTATGAGCTCTCAATGTTACTTTAGCACCTACAGGCATACCTTTTCTCAATTTGAAAGCCGCTTCGTCTTTCTTAGAGATAGTACCTACTGCTTTCTGACCAGTAATCATTGTTAATTCTTCTACAGCATAATCAATGATTTTCTTGTCTGCAGTGGCATCACCTAACCCTTGAGATAGGATGATTTTTTCCAATTTAGGTACCTGCATTACAGATTTGTAGCCAAATTCTTCCATCATTGCAGGAACAATTTTCTCTCTGTATATATTTTTGGGTCTTGCTATAAATTCCATGTGTTAATTCAAATTATAAAGTTTCACCCGTTTTTTTATCGATTCTCACTTTCTTATCTCCCTCGATTTTGTAACCGATTTTGACAGCTTTTCCGTCTTTACCAACTAAAGCTATGTTTGAGATATGAATAGAAGCTTCCTTTTCAGTGATTCCACCTTGAGGGTTAGAAGCTGAAGGCTTAACGTGTTTTTTAACGATGTTAAGACCTGCAACGATAACTCTAGGATCTTTTCCTTCTTTTTTGATCACTTCAATAACTTCACCTGTTTTACCTTTGATATCTTTCTTACCAGTAGTAATGATGACGTTATCTCCTCTTTTTATTTTTAACTTTGACATTTTCTTTTAAAAATTTTTAAAATTAAAGTACTTCAGGAGCTAATGAAATGATTTTCATATATTCTTTGTCTCTCAACTCGCGAGCAACAGGTCCGAAAACACGTGTTCCTCTCATTTCTCCCGCTGCGTTTAGTAATACACAAGCATTGTCTTCAAATTTGATGTATGAACCATCTTTTCTTCTAACTGCTTTTTTTGTTCTTACTACTACTGCTTTAGATACCTGACCTTTTTTAGCATTTCCTGAAGGTGTAGAATCCTTGATAGTAACAACGATTTTATCACCAACTGAAGCATATCTTCTTCTGGTTCCTCCCAGAACTCTGATAACTAGCACTTCTTTTGCACCTGTGTTATCAGCAACTTTTAATCTTGATTCTGTTTGTAACATTATTACTTAGCTTTTTCAATGATTCTTACTAATCTCCATCTCTTGCTCTTGCTCAAAGGTCTAGTTTCTTGGATAAGAACTGTATCTCCCTCTGTGCATTCGTTGTTCTCGTCGTGTGCAGTATATTTTTTCGTTTTCAAAACGAATTTACCGTACATCGGGTGTTTCACTCTAGTAGTCTCACTTACAACAATGGTCTTTTCCATTTTATTGCTGGAAACTATTCCGATTCTTTCTTTTCTTAAGTTTCTTTCCATAATGTATGAAAATCTTATTGTTGTTTAGTGGTTAACTCAGTGTTTAGTCTAGCGATCGATCTTCTCAAATCTCTGATTTGAATCGGGTTTTCAATTGGACTGATCTTGTGAGCCAATTTCAGTTTTGAATATTGAGTTGTTAATTCAGCAAGTTTTGCTTGAATATCACCCGCGCTTAAATTTTTAATATCAGCTTGTTTCATTGTATCAAAGATTATAGAGGTTTAACAAAATCGTTAGCAACTACGAATTTAGTAACTACCGGTAATTTTTGTGCAGCAAGTCTTAAAGCTTCCTTAGCAATCTCGTAAGATACACCTCCGATTTCGAACATGATCTTACCTGGTTTCACTACAGCTACCCAATATTCCACAGCACCTTTACCTTTACCCATACGTACTTCAGCTGGTTTCTTAGTAATTGGCTTATCCGGGAATATTTTGATCCATAGTTGGCCTTCTCTCTTCATATATCTTGTCGCAGCGATACGAGCAGCTTCAATTTGTCTTGCAGTGATCCAAGCACCTTCTATAGCTTTGATTCCAAATGTTCCGTATGCCAGTTGATTACCTCTTTGAGCAATCCCCTTCATCTTCATCTTGTGAACTCTACGGAATTTGGTTCTTTTTGGTTGTAACATAATTTCTAAATTTTAGATTTTAGATTTTAGATTTTAGATTTTTTATATTTTAAAAAAGTAACGGTAATTTAAAATTCAAAATTTCTAACCTAAAATTTTTAATTATTATTGTTATTATTGTTATTATTCTTTCTAGGTCTTCTGTTATCTCTGTCTCCACCTCTGTTTCCGCCTCCTGAAGGACCTCCTTTCTTCTGTTGTCCCACTAGTGGGGAAAGTTCTCTTTTACCGTAAACTTCTCCTTTCATGATCCAAACTTTCACTCCTAGTCTACCATAAGTAGTGTGAGCTTCAGCCCAGTGATAATCGATATCAGCTCTGAAAGTAGACAAAGGAATTCTTCCGTCTTTGAAAGATTCGCTTCTTGCCATTTCAGCACCGTTCAATCTACCAGAGATTTGAACTTTGATACCTTCAGCACCCATTCTCATTGTACTAGCAATTGCCATTTTAACAGCTCTTCTGTAAGAGATTCTGTTTTCAATTTGCTTAGAGATGCTGTCAGCCACTAATACTGCATCAAGTTCAGGTCTTTTGATTTCGAAAATGTTGATTTGAATATCCTTACCTGTAAGTTTCTTCAATTCTTCTTTTAATTTATCAACTTCCTGACCTCCTTTACCGATGATAAGTCCCGGTCTAGCAGTAGTAATAGTTACTGTAACTAATTTTAAAGTTCTTTCAATATAAATTTTTGAAATACCACCTTTAGATAATCTAGCTTCAAGATATCTTCTGATTTTGTAGTCTTCAGCGATTCTGTCTCCATAATCTTTACCACCAAACCAGTTAGAATCCCATCCTCTGATTATACCTAATCTGTTACCAATTGGATTTGTCTTCTGTCCCATACCTTGATTAATTTTCTTTATTACCTAAGATTAATGTAATGTGGTTTGATCTTTTTCTGATTCTATACCCTCTACCTTGTGGAGCTGGTCTTAGTCTCTTCAATTGTCTTGCACTGTCTACAAAAATTTCTTTAACGATAAGATTAGCTTCTTCGATATCAGCACCTTCGTTTTTAGCTTGCCAGTTGGCCATTGCTGAAAGTAAGACTTTTTCTAACTTGTTAGAAGCGTCTTTTTTAGAATATTTTAGGATGTATAAAGCTTTGTCTACTTCTACTCCTCTGATGATATCAGCTACTAATCTCATCTTTCTTGGAGAAGAAGGGCAATCGTTATGTAATGCTTTTACTACATCTTGATTTGTCAATTTACGTGCTAATGCACTTTCTCTTTTTCTTGATCCCATGATTATCTACTTCCTTTGTTTTTATTACCACCATGACCTCTGAAAGATCTTGTTGGAGAAAATTCGCCTAACTTGTGACCAACCATGTTTTCTGTAACATAAACAGGGATAAAAGATTTCCCGTTGTGTACAGCAATAGTTTGTCCTACGAAGTCTGGAGAGATCATAGACGCTCTAGACCAAGTTTTGATAACTGTCTTCTTACCAGACTCTATGTTTGTCTGAACCTTCTTATCTAAAGTATGATGAATGAATGGTCCTTTTTTAAGTGATCTTGCCATAATTATTTACGTTTAGATATGATATGACGGTTAGACGCTTTGTTTTTCTTTCTGGTTTTGTAACCTTTAGCAGGCATACCATTTCTAGATCTTGGGTGACCTCCAGAAGAACGACCTTCACCACCTCCCATTGGGTGATCTACAGGGTTCATTACTACTGGTCTAGTTCTAGGTCTTCTACCTAACCATCTGCTTCTACCAGCCTTACCTGAAACAGTTAACTGATGATCAGAGTTAGAAACAGATCCAATCATTGCATAACATTCAGTAAGGATCATTCTAGATTCTCCTGAAGGCAATTTGATGATGGCATATTTTCCGTCTCTTGAAGTTAATTGAGCTGAAGAACCAGCACTTCTTGCTAAAATTGCACCTTGTCCAGGTTTCATTTCAACACAAGAAATAACAGTACCCAATGGAATGTTTTTCAATTTCATTGCGTTACCGATGTTCGGTTCTACGCTTTCACCTGAAACTACCTTTTGATCTACTTTGATACCGTTTGGAGCGATGATATATCTCTTCTCTCCGTCTGCGTACTCTAATAAAGCGATAAATGCAGTTCTGTTTGGATCATATTCTACAGTTTTTACCGTTGCTTCAACATCATGCTTGTTTCTTTTGAAGTCGATAATTCTGTATTTCTTTTTGTGTCCACCTCCGGTGTAACGCATGGTCATTTTACCAGTTTGGTTACGTCCACCTGACTTACTAATACCAACGGTTAGAGACTTCTCTGGTTTGTTGGTAGTAATTTCCTCAAAATTGTTTACAATTCTGAATCTCTGTCCTGGGGTGATAGGTTTTAATTTTCTAACAGACATTACTATTATTTATAATTAATAATTAATTTACAGCAAAAATATCGATTACTTCCCCTTCAGAAAGAGTGATAACCGCTTTTTTCAATTTGTTTGTCTTTCCTACTTGAAGACCTTTCTTAGTATGCTTTGAAGAAACTTTAGGCGCATAAATCATGGTTCTAACGTCTGCTACTTTCACACCGTAAGCTTGTTCTATCGCTTTTTTAATCTGGATTTTATTCGCCCTAGGATCAACTAAGAAAGAATAAGCACCTCTTAAATCTGTAAGATAGTTTGCTTTCTCTGAAATAACTGGTTTAATAATAAGTGACATGATTTATTTCTTTAAATTTTCCTGGAATTTTTCAACTGCACCTTCTAAGAATACGATCTCACCTGCATTCATTAAGTCATATGAACTAATTTCGTTAAAGTTCATTACTTTAGTTTTAGGTAAGTTTCTTGAAGATAAATACACATTCTTGTTAGCTTCAGGAAGAACGAATAAAGATTTTTTATCGTTCAATGCCAATGCATTTAGGATAGTGATGAAATCTTTAGTTTTAGGAGCGTTTAAGCTCATATCTTCCATTACTCTGATGCTGTTATCTCTCATTTTCTGAGATAAAACAGATTTTTTAGCCAATCTCTTAAGAGCTTTGTTCAATTTGAATCTGTAGTCTCTTGGTTTTGGTCCAAATACTCTACCTCCACCTCTGAAAGTTGGAGATTTGATATCACCATATCTAGCAGAACCTGATCCTTTTTGCTTCTTAAGTTTCTTGGTAGAAGCAGTAATTTCGCTTCTCTCCTTTGATTTATGAGTCCCTTGTCTTTGTGCAGCAAGGTACTGTTTAACTTCTAGGTAAACCGCGTGCTGATTTGGCTCAATTCCGAATACTGATTCGTCTAGAGTTACTTTTCTTCCGGTCTCCTTTCCTGATGTATTTAATACTACTAGTTCCATTTTCTGATAATTACATAAGAATTTTTAGCTCCCGGAACAGCACCTTTTACTACTAAAAGATTTTGTTCTTGATCCACTTTTAATACTTGAAGGTTTTGTACAGTTACCTGCTTACCTCCCATTCTACCCGCCATTCTCATTCCTTTAAATACTCTTGAAGGATCCGATCCAGCACCGATAGAACCTGGAGCTCTAAGTCTGTTGTGCTGACCATGAGTAGCTTGCATTACACCTCCAAAGCCATGTCTTTTAACAACACCTTGGAAACCTTTACCTTTAGAAGTACCTGTTACGTCAACAAATTCACCTTCAGCGAATAAGTCAACTTTTACTTCTTCTCCTACTTTTACCTCGTCTACGAATTCTCTGTAGAATTCTACCAACTTAGCTTTAGGAGCAGAACCAGCCTTTTTGAAATGGCCAGCTAACGCTTTACCTACGTTCTTTTCACTCTTGTCATCGAAACCTAACTGAACTGACTTGTAGCCGTCCTTTTCTATGGTTCTGACCTGTAAAACCGAGCATGGACCAGCTTGAATAACTGTACAAGGAATGTTTTTTCCTTCTTCGTTAAACAAAGACGTCATACCGATTTTTTTACCAATAATACCTGACATTGTTTATGTTATAATAAAATTTATCTTTCTATTTCCACATTTTTAGGAGGTCTGAAGTAATTTCTACTTTTGATATAGGCATACTACGCCCCTAAAATGGAGTGTGCAAATTTATGAATATTTTTAGAACTGACAAATATTTCGAGTAAAATATTTTGATTTTTAATCATTTAGATGATTTTGAAAAAAATCCGGATGAAATTTTCAGAGAAATTATTTTGTTTAAAAAAAAGAGAAATTAACAAGAAGTTTATTTTACAATCACCGAAACCCCAATTTCTTCCAATCCCACTTTATCTTCATCACAAATACCATTGTCTGTAATCAGATAATCTATTTTATCCAACGGAGCGATCTTTCCGAATCCTTTTTTATTCAGTTTCGAAGAATCACCCAGAATGACCACTTTTTCGGAACATTCTATCATCAGCTGATTCAAATGAGCTTCCGCAGCATTAGAAGTACTGATCCCAAACTCCAAATCGATCCCATCTACTCCAAGAAAGAGCTTATTGCAGGAAAACTGTCTGAGGATGGTTTCCGAAATAGATCCTACAATAGATGTAGAACTCTTCCTCACCTCTCCCCCAAGCTGAATGATGTTAATATTAGGATTATTACAGAGCTCAAGAGCAACCCTTAAAGAAGAAGTAAGAACAGTAAGCGGTCCAAAATTCACCAGCATTCTCGCAAGATAATGCATCGTTGTACCGGAAGCCAGAATAATACAGTCATTCTCCTGAATAAGCTGCAAAGCCGCTTTCGCAATATTCTGTTTGGCTTCTACATTGATGTTTTCTTTTTCATCCACATTCCTTTCATATGCATATCTTACATGCTTACTGGCTCCTCCATGATTTCGGAAAAGCAATCCTAAGCTTTCGAGATAGTTCAGATCCTTTCGAACCGTAACCGACGAAACATTCAGCTTCTCGCACAGGTCCTGTACAAGAACATGCCCCTTTTCATCAAGTTCTTTTAATATATCATCGTGCCTGGGTATCAACTTTTCCATTCTGATTCTTTCATCAAAAATACCATTTTTTTCCGAGACCGATAAAATTTCATTTATTTTCTTTTTAGTTTCATTTTTAATTTATACATTTGAAAACGAAACATAAACGAAACATTTATGAAACGAAACGAAGAAATTAGTAAATTGACCAATGTAGAGGAATGGGACTTTATTGTCATCGGAGGTGGAGCCAGTGGTCTGGGCTCAGCATTAGATGCAGCCAGCAGAGGATTTAAAACCTTGCTCCTTGAGTCCCACGATTTTGCCAAAGCAACATCCAGCCGAAGCACAAAACTGGTACACGGTGGCGTAAGATATCTGGCGCAGGGAGATGTGGGACTTGTAAAAGAAGCCCTGAAAGAAAGAGGACTTTTGGCCCAAAATGCGGCACACGTAGTCAAAAACCAGTCATTTATTATCCCTAATTATACCTGGTGGGGAGGAATCTATTATAAAATAGGATTATCTATCTACGATTTTCTGGCAGGAAAGCTTAGTCTCGGAAAAACAAAATACATCAGCAAGTCTAAAACTATTGAAAAGCTGCCGACTATTGAACAGCACAACCTCGCAAGCGGTGTGGTGTATCAGGACGGACAGTTTGATGACGCAAGATTAGCGATCAACCTATCCCAGACTCTGATCGAAAAGGGAGGAAGTGCCGTTAATTATATGAAAGTAACCGGACTTCTGAAAAATGATTCCGGAAAAATAAATGGAGTAAAAGCAGAAGATCAGTTTTCAAACCAGCAATATGAACTCCGTGCGAAAGCAGTGATCAATGCAACAGGGGTATTCACGAATGACATTCTGAATATGAATAATCCTAAGCATGGTAAATTTGTAGTCCCGAGCCAGGGTATCCATTTGGTACTGGATAAATCTTTCCTGAAAAGTGATGATGCCATCATGATTCCTAAAACATCAGACGGAAGAGTTCTCTTTGTTGTCCCTTGGCACGACAGAGCATTGGTAGGAACTACAGACACCCTTTTGGAAAACCCCAGCTTTGAACCCCACGCTCTGGAATCTGAAATTAATTTTGTTTTAAATACCGCAAGACAATATTTAGCCAAGAAACCAACAAGAGAAGATGTAAAATCGATGTTCGCAGGATTACGACCGCTAGCCGCTCCAAAAGAAGGAGGCAAAAGCACCAAAGAAGTTTCCCGAAGTCATAAAGTCATTACTTCCGATACCGGACTCGTTTCCATCATCGGAGGAAAATGGACTACCTACCGTAAAATGGCAGAAGATACCATTGACAAAGCTGTAGAGATCCTTCATTTAAACGGAGGACCTTCTCAAACAGAAAACCTGTCTATTCATGGGAATATGAAAGCAGAACTCGTTGACCGCAGCAGCCATCTTTATGTATACGGATCAGATATCCCTGCCATAAAATCGTTACAAAAAAGCAACCCCAAATATGCTCAGAAAATCCATCCGGATCACGGTTTCACGATTGCAGAAGCAGTTTGGGCTTTGAGACATGAAATGGCAGAAACTATAGAAGACATTCTCGCCCGAAGAGTCCGACTCTTATTTTTAGATGCAAGAGCTGCGATCGACAGCGCTCATACCATTGCACAGCTTATTGCCACAGAAAAAGGATATTCTCAGGAATGGGCCAACAAACAGGAAAAAGAATTTATTGAATTAGCACAAGGGTATTTATTAACCCCTTACTCTCCCAAAACTATTACTCATAATTAAAACTTTGCAGTATGAAGGAAAAATTGATTCTCGCTTTAGATCAGGGTACAACTTCTTCTAGAGCTATTTTATTCAATCACAGCGGAGCTATCGAATATATCTCCCAGAAAAATTTTGAACAGATCTACCCTACTCCGGGCTGGGTAGAGCATGATCCCAACGAAATATGGTCATCCCAAATATCGGTTGCCGCAGAAATTATTGCCAAAGCCGGAATTTCCGGACTGGAAGTAGCAGCCATCGGGATCACCAATCAACGTGAAACAACGGTCGTCTGGGATAAAGAAACAGGTGAGCCTATTTATAATGCTATTGTATGGCAGGACAGAAGGACTTCAAAATACTGTGACGAATTAAAAGAACAGGGCCACGCTGAAACAATCAAAGAAAAAACAGGGCTTGTTCTGGATGCTTACTTCTCCGCTACCAAATTAAAATGGATTCTGGACAACGTAAAAGGGGCCAGGGAAAAAGCAGCAGAAGGCAAGCTATGTTTCGGAACAGTAGACACATGGCTTGTATGGAAACTTACCCGTGGAAAAATGTTCATCACCGATGTTTCCAATGCCAGCAGAACAATGCTTCTGAACATTCATACTTTAGAATGGGATCAGGATCTTCTGGATCTATTTGATATTCCAAGGTCTGTCCTTCCTGAAGTAAAGCAGAGCAGCGAAATCTACGGTGAGACAGCAACCACTTTATTTTCAACCAAAATTCCAATTGCAGGAATTGCAGGAGATCAGCAGGCTGCTTTATTCGGACAGATGTGCATCACTCCCGGAATGGTAAAGAACACCTACGGAACCGGATGTTTCTTATTGATGAATACAGGAACGGAAGCCGTTTCCTCTAAAAACAACCTGTTAACAACTGTTGCATGGAAGATCAATGGAGAAGTAAACTATGCCCTTGAAGGAAGTGTATTTGTAGGTGGCGCAGCCATACAGTGGCTGAGAGACGGACTGAAACTTATTCATACATCAGAAGAAGTAAATGATCTGGCAGCAAGTGTTGAAGATAACGGAGGTGTTTATTTTGTACCAGCCCTTACAGGATTGGGAGCACCGTATTGGGATCAGTATGCAAGAGGAACTATTGTAGGGGTAACCCGCGGAACAACCAATGGACATATCGCAAGAGCTACTCTGGAAGGAATAGCATTTCAGGTGTATGATATCGTAAAATCCATGGAAGCAGATTCAGGAAGACCAAGTCTGGAACTCAGAGTAGATGGAGGAGCTTCTGCAAGCGATCTTCTGATGCAAATCCAGTCTGACCTTTTCGGATTCAAGATCACAAGACCAAAAACACTTGAGACCACTGCTTTAGGAGCAGCCTATCTTGCCGGTTTGGCAGTAGGATATTGGAAGGACATCAATGAAATACAATCTCAATGGGTTGTAGACGAGGATTTCCATCCAAAAGTGGATAAAGAAAAAGCCGATAATATGATCCATTTCTGGAACAAAGCTGTGAAGCGTTCTCAAAGCTGGATCGAAGATTAAATCCTTAAATAAAAAAACTACTCATGACCCCATTTACCGCAGAACTCGTAGGAACAATGCTTCTTATATTATTAGGCAACGGCGTTGTAGCAAATGTTGTCTTAAAGGATACTAAAGGAAATAATTCAGGATGGATCGTCATTACGACCGCCTGGGCACTGGCTGTTTTCGTAGGCGTCACGGTTGCCGGGCCGGCAAGTGGCGCCCATCTGAATCCAGCTGTAACGATAGGGCTGGCTGTTGCCGGAAAATTTTCATGGGACCTGGTTCCATCTTATATTGCCGCACAGCTGCTTGGTGGAATGCTTGGAGCCTTTCTTGTCTGGCTCTTTAACAAAGACCATTTCGCGATTACAGAAGATGAAGGTGCTAAACTGGCATGTTTCAGTACCGGACCCGCGATCAGGAATACTTTTTCAAATCTGATCAGTGAGATCATCGGGACTTTTGTCCTGGTATTTGTCATCTTTCATTTTTCAGATCCCAGTATTTCGCTGAATGCAGATCCAACCGCTAAAGTAGGACTTGGTTCCGTTGGAGCACTTCCTGTAACCTTACTGGTTTGGGCCATTGGTTTATCTTTAGGCGGAACCACCGGGTATGCCATCAATCCGGCCAGAGATCTAGCCCCTAGAATCATGCATGCTATACTTCCTGTAAAAGGCAGCAGTGACTGGGGATATGCCTGGATTCCAGTTGTAGGACCTATCCTGGGCTGTATTATTGCAGCCATTCTCTATGGAATAATACATTAAAAAATACGCGATGAAAATTTTAAAAATTGCATGCCTGATCATTTTAGGCACAGGAAAACTATTCTCTCAGGAGAACGAGGAAACTCCAAAGAGCAACAGATTGGATTTTACTGCAAATATTCAAAATAACCACTTGTGGAGAGGATTGATTATTACAGATAAACCCGTAGTGATGGGAAATCTATCTTACGCTTTAGATTCTGAAAAAAAATGGAAGGTTGGGATCTGGGGCGCTTCGGCATTAGCTGATGACAAAGATGGTACTCATTATAAGGAGATCAATTATTACATTCAATACTCCCATAACCGTTTTTATATTGGACTATGGGATCTGTATAACTCAAGAAATATTAATACTGCCGTTGCTGCAGATGATATTTTCAGTTATTCACAGAGAAGAACAGCTCATATTATTGATCTGAGGACCAATTATACTTTCGGACCTTCTTTCCCAATTAATATTGAAGCGGACATTATGTTGTATGGCGGGGCGAATGCAGGAGAAGTCGTTTTAGAGAATGACGGAAGCTATAAAAAGAACAAATATTCTACCTATATTCAGGCCAGTTATCCGGTGATTGCCGGAGAGAAGGTTAACCTGGATGCTTTTGTGGGTGCCGGATTTGCTCTGAACGACCGATATTTTCTTTATGGAAATGGTAAAAACAGCTTCGATATTGTCAACGTTGGTGTAAAAGCTGGTAAAACTGTCAAAATTACGGAGCATTACAGCCTTCCGGTTTCTATGATGGCGATGTGGAATCCTTCCAATAAATATGCAAGAATTCAGCTGGCTGCAACTGTTTTCTAATCGGAATTATAACTCACTTACAAAAAGACCACTCCACTTCGGAGTGGTTTTTCTGATTTTGTACTGATTGAAAGATTAACACAAAAGTTTTTATTTTAATCTTGAGTATTCCTAATTTCAAATAAATTTCCAATAACATAAGCTGATATCTGAATATTTTTTAAAACATTAAGATTAATAAGGAGATAAGGGTAATTAAGAAAAAATCAAATGATTTTTTTCAGCTGCACTTCTTAAAGCGAAGCTCACCTTAATATTCTTAAAAACTTAATAAAGCTTAATGGTTTAAGTATTCACAAATATCATCAGGTCCTTATTAACCATAAAAGTTTTAATGTATTTAAACACTTAAGGACACTTTAGTCGTAAAAGTTTTTAACCTGCTGAAATAGTGAGCTCACATAAACAGAAAATCAAAGATTTTCATAAAACTTAAGTGTACTTTATATGTACAATGTATGTAACTTTAAAATAACTAAAGTGTTAAAAAACTTTTGTGACTTTTGTGGTTGATAAAGTCTAACAGTAATTACCTGAAACAAGCAATCACCGGGTTTTTACGGTTTAGTTTTTGCTTAAATATCTTTACTTTTGAAAAAAAATATATGAAAAAGATTTTCAGCTTAATGATCTTATGCATCAGTGTTTTATCTTTTGCGCAGACAAAAGCACCTTTTGTTGGCCACAGAAGTTTCGACATTATTGAAGGATTCAGTGGATCCGGAACACCCCATTACTATCTGGATGTCAAGAAAAATGGCGATGTCTACTTTGGGTTTGTTCAGGTTAATCAGGCGGACAGAAGTGAAACTACTGAAGAAGTGAATGCCGGAAAATACAATCCAAAGGTAATGAAGGTAGATTTTAAAAAATATGGTGAAAACTTTTTTGTAAAATTTGATAAGGATAACATTTACCTTACAGACAAAGAAGGAAACATCCAGAAATCTGAGGACTGCTGTTCATCAATGGAAAGCGCTACCAATGACACCTGTACCTGCGAAAGCAAACTGTATAAGGAATGAAAATATTAAAGTTTCTTTTCATCCTGCTTCTTGTAGTTTCATGTGGTGGGAAAGAGAATCACCCCTATACTTTTTACTACTGGAAAACTCAGCTTAAACTTGATCAGGATGAGAAAAAAGCATTGGATCAGGCTACAGTTCCGTATGTATACACAAGATTTTTCGATATAGACAAATCCGCCGGAAAATTTCAGCCGGTTGCTGTTATTACCAAGGACAACAGTTTCCAGACGGACAAGCAGATCGTACCCACTGTATTTATCACAAATCAGTCCATGTACCGTATTTCAGCAGAAGAGATCAGGTTTCTTGCGAAAAACATTCATGATCTGGTTCAAAAGAAAGCTCAGGACTATCATTTAAAAATAAATAATGAAATTCAGATCGACTGTGACTGGACAGCCGGAACAAGAAATGATTATTTTAAATTTTTAAAGGAACTGAAAAGAGTTTCCGGAAAAGAGATCACTTGTACGCTTCGCCTTCATCAGGTTAAAGATAAAAGCCAAACCGGAATTCCACCTGCAGAAAAAGTATACCTGATGTGCTACTCCACTTCTTCACCTCTGGAAAATTCCAACAAGAATTCTATTCTGGATGTGGCGATTTTAAAAAGCTACCTTTCCAAGCTGGATGATTATCCTGTTAAAAAAATTGAAGTAGCACTACCGATTTACTCCTGGGGAATTGTTACCAATCATCTTGAAAAGCATAAACTGATTAATGCCTTGTCCCGAAAAGATCTGGAAAATCCTTCATTTAAAAAGATCTCTGACCATGAGGTTGAAATTATGAAAGACGGTTTCTATTTCGGAAGTTTCCTAAGTAAAGGCTTCAGGATAAAGGTGGAAGAAATATCAGAAGAACAGCTGGAAGAGGTCGTTCATTTCCTGGAGAAAAAAATACCTGATTTTAATGTAATTTATTATCAATTAGATAGTAAATTTGTAAGTAACCGAAAATTTTAAAGTTTTTATTCCCCGCTGATTCAGCGGATTATGAAGATTGAATATCATGCCGAAATTGAATTGTAAAAATAAAAAACACCCATCAACTATATGAAAAAGTATATTCTTTCACTAGCGGTCCTATCGCTTTTTTATACAAAATCTGACGCCTGCGCGTGGTCAGACCCCGATTATGAATATTTCAACCTGTTTACGCAGAGTATCATCAAGGATAAGTCTTACCTTCCTTTCCTGCTCACGTATTCAAACAGGTTCTATGGTGATTATAAAAACATGACGATTCCTGATGACAATATTGAGACGTGGAAGAAATTCTTCAACAACCAGCTCAACTATGCAGAAACAGAGAATCTGGTGTACAAAATAAGCATGAATGACCTTAATGCTTTAAAAAATGGAACACCTACCAACCCACTGTTACAGAAACTGGGTACGGGATTCTACCAAAAGTATAAAGAAGGTATTGATTATTTAATTGAAGCCAAATATCTGGAACCATACATGAGCATTAACTATGTTGAAAGTCCGGACTCGTTTTATAGCAATGGCCCTTCTAAAAACCAAAATGCGACTTCTATTGATTACGCAAAAACGGTTAATGCCCTTACCTCTTTATATAATGCAACCAGAAATCCTGAAATCAAACAGCGTTACGGGTATCAACTGGTCCGTTTCAATCATTATACGAGAAATTATGATGCCGCACTGGAAGCTTTCAAAACGTATATAGAACCGATCAAGCAGAAAGGTACAGTCTATTTTATGGCCCTTGATCAGCTTGCGGGTGCGCAGAGAGGAAAAGAAATGAACAGCGATGCGAACTGGAACTTCTTCCAGGTTTTTATGAACAGCAAAGACCGTAAGGAATCTGCTTTTGTGTCGATGAAACTTTCGGATACGGCTTCTTTCAGCAATATTATGAAAAGAGCAGGGACCAATGATGAAAAGAATATGGCATATTTCCTTTTAGGTTATGAGGGTTTTACAGATCCTATTCCCCTTATGGAAAAAATGTACGACATCAATCCGGATTCTGAGATTCTGAAAGTAATGGCGGTAAGAAGCATCAATGAACTGGAAAGAAGCTATCTGCCTATTTATTATTATACATCGGATGCAACAGACAGTCCCAATGTAATAAGAGGGAATGCAGATGACCATAATAAAGCTTCTGCAGATTCAAAATCTGAACCTGTGGAAGTAAAGAAAGAAGAAAAGCTTTCCTTCTGGCAGAAGATCGTAAGATTTTTCAAAAACCTTTTCGGAGGTTCAAAATCTGGCACTGCGGATGGCGCTAAAAATGATCAGAGCGATGATGATCTGTTGAACAATCCGGACAGAATTCCTTTCTACACCAAATCTGGTTACGGCTATGATGAGAAAACAAAAGATTATCTGGACAGTCTGGAAAAATTCACAGAGAAAACCAAAAAAGTCTCTAAGGATGAATACTGGCAAATCGCAGACGCCTATCTAAAGTTTTTGAAAAAAGACTACAAGGGAAGTTCGGAGATTCTTGAAGATATCAAAACAACGAATCCGGAATACCTTGAAGAAATAAAAAGAATGAAAGTTCTGAATGATATCGTTTCTCATCCTAAGATCGATGCTGAATTCGAAGATCATCTGATGAAAGACTATGCTGATTATTTTGTAAAAAAAGAAGTAAAAAAGGACAGTACTGCTGTTTCTGATTATGATTATTATGCTGAGACTCCATCTACGGCAGACTTCCTTAAAGATGTTCTTGCCAATCGTTACTTCTTACAGGGTGAAGATGGAAAATCATTCCTGATGAGTAATAAGCTTTCTGACCTTCAGTACAATCCGAATTCAAGTTTGGTGAAAAGTGTAGAAGACTTTTATAAAAAGCCTAATAAGACTCAGTTTGAACAGCAGATCATCGCTAAGAATATGGATAATGTAGGAAACATCGATGCTTTCTTCAGTACCATCTACGGAGACAGAGCGATGAAGCAGGCAGACTTTGAAAAGGCCAAATCTTATTATGAAAAAGCTCAGGGCTTTGCAGGAATTCCAAGAATGAATTATGACTGGACGGATAAGGGTGAAAAAATCACTCCAAGACAGTATGCAGCGGATGAATATAACGGATTTAAAGCTATTTCCAATCTTGTTTTCGGACATAATGTATGGGAAAGTTTCGGAAGTTCGGCCACTGAAAGTATGGCGGCTGAAGACTACTCAGGATTTCCTTTCATTAAAAGCAGCATGAATAAACTGGAACTGGCAGATGCCTTGATCCAGCTTAAAAAAATTAGCAACGGAACGGATGAAAAGGCCGCTAAAGCCAGTCAGCTTATCGGAAACTTACTGTACAATACTTCCAGCTTAGGATATTACCGTCAGTTGTTCGTGATGGATATCGACAACAGCAACGGTGGAAAATATGACTTCTGGAATACAGACCGAAAGAATCCTTACAAGTATTATTATAAGAATTTCCTTTATACCACTTATATTGAACCGGATAATTTTGACCTTGCAATCAACTATTATCAAAAGACGCTTAAACTTTCGAAAGACAAGGAGCAGAGAGCAAGGGTTCTATTCCAGATGGCCAGTGCAGAGCAAGGAAAGTATTATCAGTATGAGGCGAAAAATGTAAAGACGATTGACTATTCAGATCCTAAATATTCTGAAAAAGAACAGGCGCATCAAACGGAACTCGACCATATCAAAAACGAGAAATACAGAACTTATTTTGCCCAATTGAAATCCCAGTATGCCGATACGGAAACAATGAAAGGGCTGTCAGGAAGCTGCAGTTATTTCGGATATTTCCTGAAAAGATAGTTTTTAACACTTATATAAAAAATAAAAAAAGGGGTCATTACGATCCCTTTTTTGGTTGCTGGTTCTGAAGCCATTCTTCATGCTTTCTTTTAAAAACATCATGCTTGTAATTCTGATTTCTCTGAGCCGAGTCGATAGAGTGCGAGGTATGGATATCATTATCTTCTTCTGCAAAATCAGCCAGCTTTTCATAATAGCAGTGAAGCTGATCAAGTTCTTTTTCGGTAAGATCTTCGATATCAACAATTCTGTTGCTGGCTTTTTCATTGGCAGCGATCAGTTCATTCAGTTTAATCTGTATCGCTTTTGAATCCTTATTCTGTGCTTTCTGAATCAGGAAAACCATCAGGAAAGTAATGATGGTGGTTCCGGTATTGATCACGAGCTGCCAGGTTTCGGAATAGTTAAAAAAAGGTCCTGAAGCCGCCCATATCACCACTACAAGTACCGCTCCTATAAACGCATAGGAACTTCCCGTAAATTTAGTGGCCCAGTCAGAAAATTTCTCAAAAAGATTATTGTTTTGATAGCTCATGATATCAGTTCTTTTAATGAATAAATTTATAGAATTAACTTGAATCGGAAGTAAAGAAAGTTGGGAAACGGAGGAAAGAATGAAAAATGTTTCGACTGGAATTGATTCAGCTTTATTTTTAATCTTATAAGTACCTAAAGAGATCTCAGTGGTATTAAAAAAAACATTAAGACAGAAGGACTGCCTTAATGTTTTCTAATTAAAATTTGATATGAATGAATGTTTATTATTTTCTCCCGAAGGTTATTTCTTCAGATTGATCAGCCGTTTTTGTACTGATTGAAGGCAAATCTTTTCCGAAGTGAATCTTCTTTATGCCGGGCATTCCATTATTCCAGGTATTTTGAGGCCAGCTATTCCACTGGTATGGATTATGGACCGTATTATACTTCATTGCCTCATTGGCAGCCTTTAATTCTTCTTCTGAAAGTTCTGTGTCGGAAGAACAGGCTCCTGTAGCTATTCCAAAAACCATAGCATAGAATATTATTTTGATGCTTTTCATTATGGGTAATTTTACTGATTAAAATTTATAATTCACCTGTACGGCAAAGTTTCTCGGTTGAATCTGATCGATGTAGCCTCCTCTGAAATAAGAGCTGTACCCTACTGAATCGAAGATGTTATTCATAAATACTCTTAATCCCATCCCGTTTTTAAGGGTGTATCCCACCTGAGCATCAACTGTCGTATATTCCGGCATATCAAAAGGTTTGTCTCCTGCTTTTACGCTATTAAGATGAGCAGCTGTAAATGTTTTCTGAGTCCATTCATCAACCGGTCTTTTTCCAACATAATAGATTCCGGCTCCTACATCAAGACCTGTTAAAGTTCCTGTAATAAATTTGTAATTTAACCATCCGTTTGCGGTATGCTTTGGAGCATTCATTGGCGCAGAACCATTCATATAAGCAGGACTCTCCTGATACTGAGCATCCAGATATGCCCATCCGGACATAATCTGAAGGTTTGGTAAAATTCTTCCGATAAGTTCTACCTCCATTCCTTTTCTTCTCAGGTTACCGGCAAGTCCGTAAAGGATATTATTATTGTTATCTTTTATGGGCTGATAATTTTTATCCAGAATCTGGAATGACAGGTTATCTGTATTAATATCAAATAAGGTAACATTGAATCTCAAACGTTCATTAAACCAATCAGATTTAATCCCGGCCTCCCACTGCTTGGTGTGTGATGCTCCTACCCGTCCTCCTGCCTGAAGAATATTATTCGAGGCTCTTAAAGAGGTCGTCGTCGTATAGGATCCGAAAACATTGATATTCTGAATCGGAGAAACGATCAATCCAAAAGATGGATTCCATGTGTCTACCGTTTCATTCGCAGATCCATTCAGCCTGCTGTATCGGATACCTAAATGTGCTTTCACATATTTTCCGATTGACATTACATCCTGCGCTATAGCACCGATGCTTGGAGTCAGGACAGGATTTGATCGTCCCAAGTTTTTATAAATGACATTCGTAGGAACCTGATTGTGTATTGTTCCGTTCACAACATCGAAAATATCCAGAGGATTGGCATTATAAGTTACGGCTCCGATTTTTGTTGGGCGGGCAGTAATTAAGTTTTCAGGCGCAATGGAATTTTTGTAGGCCTCATAGGTCACAGTAGATGTTTCCGTTTCTCTCCAGTCAAATCCAACCTGGAAGGTATGATTGATGAAACCTGTTTTTATTTGCTCACCAATGAAATCTAACTGCAATACTTTATTGATATCTTCTCCCTGGGACTTCCCGATGGTATGCTGTCTGATATTATAATTTGTTTCACCAGTAGGTAATGATATTGAAGAAGCTTCACTGTCTGAACTGCTTGTAGAGTTAATAAAAGCAGCTCTTATCTTTAATTTATCATTAAGCTTACGCACTACTGTGGTCGCAAAGTTAAATGTTTCTGTTTTTGAATAATCAGAAGTATACCCTAAAAATTTACCTTTTGGCATATGGTATAATGATTCTACATCACCAGGCGCGGTATTAATTGTTCCTCTGTCGGGAGTACGGTTATCATGAAGATAATCCATCTCCACATTGATGTCTGTTTTATCATCCGGACGGTACGTTACGGATGGGTTTATATAGATTCTCTCCCCTTCCACATGGCTTCTGAAAGAATTATTTTTCTGATAGGCCCCATTGAATCTTACCGCTACTTTTCCCTGAGAGTCCAGGACTCTCTGAAAATCTACAGTGGGTCTGTAAAAGTCCCAGCTCCCGTAACGGAATCCTACACTGGTCTGATCAATAAACTGTGGTCTTTTGGTCACAACATTAATGACTCCTCCTGCAGAACCCAAACCATTTCCGATCCCCTGGCTTACAGCCGCTGATCCTTTTATTACCTGGATACTTTCAACGCCCTGCATATCTGTGATCATCCCTGCAGTACGGAAATCTGAATCCATCTGAACTCCGTTTTTCAGTACAGGTACTCCACGATACCCTCTGATTGACATACTTTCACTTCCTCCTCCATAGCTGGAGAACAAAGTAACGCCGGGTACATTTTTGGCAACGTCTGTAACGGTAAGACCTCCCAGCTCTTCGATGGCTTTATGGGAAATTACCGAAATACTCTGAATCTGGTCCCGGGTTTTTAAAGGAAGCCTTGTAATGGCTTCTAAGCCTACCGGCTGTTTCTTTTTTTCACCAAATAATTCTACTTCATCAATCTCTTTTGATTTTTTAATAGAATCGTTTACTTGCTGTGCGTTTACAAAAACCCCACCCAATACAAGCAAAGAAAAGGATACTACTTTATTCATCTGATTATTTTTTGCAAAATTATTATTTTTATTGATTCTAAATAAACAAATTAAACTGACATATCTCACCCGGATATGACTAAGTATTATCAGATTATAAATGAGCCCGAGGTTGTTATGGGGATATTTTAACGATCCCGGAGCATCATTAAAAGCAATGGGAAAAAGTAGACTTATAGATGTAAAGAGCTAAATAGTAAAAAACTTACAACCTTAATTATTTAAAATATAATTAAGGTCCGACAAATTTGCCGGACCTTAATATGAATATGATAACCTCTAAAAGCTCTAAGGAGCAACATATGCATTACAATATGTAAATGCTGCCAACATATCATCTAAACTTGTAGGAGATGTTATTGTAATCTCTGTATATGGTGTCAACGAAGAGGCTACATAAGCTATAGCTCCTATATTACCAGCACTTGCCTGTCCTGTAACAGTTAAATTATTTCCTGACGAATTATAAGTAAGAACGCTCGTATTCCCTATCACATTATACATTGTCAGAGTTACAGGATTTCCATTGAGATCCTTGGCAGATAGCTGGCTCGAATCATTTTTAAACCCTATGTTATTGACAGGCTTACTGAAGATAAGAGTCATTGTAGTTACATGCTTATACACTCCATTACCCAGTATAAAATAAGCACTTGGGTTATACATTGTAACACCTCCTACAGTTTGAGGAGCCGGAAATCCAGCGCCACTTGCTGTTTGATTAGGCATTGTACCTGCTGTAACCCTATATACGTTGACCCTTTTAAAATAAAAAAAAGGCTGTCCAAAAAGGACAGCCTCGAATTGTTAAAAATTATTTTACCCAATATTGAACTATTCTTCCTTCATAATTACCTGAGATCAAATTAAAATTATGAGGTCTCCAGTTTGCCCATCCCGCATTACAAAAACTTGCCCCTCCGTAATCATCAGCACTGTTTGAACAGGTACCGATATGGTGGTTTAACTGTTGTTCGGAGTTCATGTATAAACCGAACTCATCATTCACGTAATATTTATTGAAAGTATAGGTTTGGCCGGCTGGGTAGGTATAGGTTAAATTATTGGCAGGTATGTTAGCTCCGGCATAACTAACCCCTCCATAGATACCCGTAAAGAAGTTTGCCTGGCTGTATAATCCGGGAATATTTGCTATAAAATTTACCCCGTTTAACTGATAGAGTGTATTTCCGATAACCGGTTTACCAAAACTAAAGCCATATAATTTACCGGTGGTCGTATTCCCATAAGTAAGATAGTCAGAAGTAGCCATATTTCCATCTGTAACTACTGCATTAAGATAATTGGCTCTTGCCCAATAATCATTAACGGGAGCAACCGTAGAGCTTTCTACCTGTGCCATTGTAGTTCCGGTATGTCCTTTTTCTTTTATAGAAAAGCGGTATTCTTTAGTTCCTGCACCACTCCCTATATTGTTTACTGTAGCAGAGGACAGAGAACATGCATATTCATTAAATATTCCAGTTTCTGTAGTTACGGTATTTCTTGCTGACTGGGTCGACCAGGATTCATTTTGAGTTTTTTCCACTACCAGAATCTGTCTTTCAGAAAGAGACTTAATCAAAGTCCATCCTCCGTTAGACATATCGCAATACGTTTTAAACTTATTTGCCGAAGCATCTTTTACCCAATAATAACCATCTGTAGTTTGACCGTCATTATATATTTCGAGGCATCTGTTTGCAGGATTGGTGAAAGTACCTAAAGTGGTACCAAATGTTACAGAAAACGTACACGTTTGAGGATTCGCGCCATTAGTAGTAAAGGTGTAAGTATAGTTTCCTGCACTTGTCGGTGTTCCTACACCGTGCAGTGTAATATTTGTACTGCCGGTAGTAATTGTTTCTGTTGTATTAAAACTTACGCCATTATTGGTAGAGGTGGTAATGCTCACTGTACCGGCAGTATCTACATTAGAAAGCGGAATGGTAACTGTATTAGTATTATAATCTAACTGTATATTTTTATTATAAGCCCCATTTACTGTTGAACCGGAACAATTGATACCATAGCTGACCTGCGAACCCGCTACGTTTATCGTTTTATTGGTACATATAGTATCAGTTGTCCCGTCATATACAAAAGTAAGCGTATCTGTCTGAGGACCGGCAACAGGTGTACCAGAGGAATCTAATGTAATGGTAAAGGTACCTGTACTAGGGAATACTCCGGACTTTTCAAAATAGTACCCATTAGTTGTTTTTGCTATAATGTTGTAAGTGCCTGCTGTTGTTGCCGTAACAGACATCGTAATGTAATTACTATTATTTAATGAAGTTCCCTGAGTATAATTGCCAAAGACTTTAACAGAAGTACAATCCGGATTATAGACCGCTTTTTGATAGGTACCGCATAAACTTAACCATGTTGCCGCCGTTGACTGATAATAGTTGTAGCATTTTTCATCAATATTATATATAATTAAGCCGTCTTCTGTAGATGCTGCACCAATTGCATCCCTCTGTACAGTGGTAAGACGAGGAATTAAGACTCCAGTATTATTATTTTTGGAAACAATATCTAATGCCGATTTGGTATTAGGAGAAGTAGTATTAATACCAACTTGTCCAAAAACTGTTGCAGAAAAGCATAGCAGCAAGAGTACATAAAGTATTTTATTTTTCATCATTTTGATTTTAAATTTTTATTAAATAAATTTTTCTTTGTGTTTATAAATTTAGACAGAGAAACTTCAAATTCTGAAAAAACATCAAAGTGTTTAATAAAATGACTGAATAAATTTTAAACAACTGATTACAAGATAATTATTTAAGTTACTTTATAAAAAAAATATTTTTCACAGAAAATTTATATAAAATAACTCTTATTATATTTTTTAATTATATTTGTTATGATAAGATAATTCGTAAAATGTCAAAAAAATCTGAATTTGAACTCACAATAGATGGTTTATTAAAACAGTATTCTATAAATTACTTATATTCTGTATTAGGAATATTAATTATTAACTGTCTGATGCAGTATTTCTTTACGCATTATATTTTTGCAATTGGCAATACTTTATGCTTTTTTTTGCATGTGTTATTTATAATTTTTATTTATCGATTACCCTTTTTATATATAAAGCAGGGCAAACGCATGATAGAAGTCACATAAGATAGTATATAATTATTTGATAATAAATAATTTATCATTAGTTTGTTGAGATAAAATATTGTATATTCATCTGATAATCAATAAATTAATTCATTATTTTATGTCAGGTAAATTAGTAAGTATTTTTAGCGAAATAAAAGAC
>NZ_JABBGI010000032.1 GCF_012927325.1 Chryseobacterium antibioticum
TCAAAATGGAACTTCGGGATATGATTACTGCAATTTTAATCGTATTTGCGGGCGGGGATCCAGGAAAGGTTTTCAAAACATAAGAATGCAAAAAAAAATGACCGGAATTTCTTCCGACCATGACTAGAAATTTTCCGCTTTTATTTTTTAGGTATAATATCAAAATCAAGTCGATAAGAGATTATTTTAATAGAATCATTTTCTTTCTGGAGTCTAAAATATTCTTTTGTTTGAGTGGAATCTCTTGTAACAAGATATGAAAGTTTATATTTGGAGATAGGATTAGATCCCTTAATTATTTGTGTCCAGCTATCTGTAAGTTCATAATCTTTTACTTTTCCAAAATCATTATCTGTTTTATCTAAAATTTGTTCAAATCTTTCTTTTCCTACTTCCTTAAAAAATCGATCACTAAATAATTTAAAGACTTCTTTTTTATTATTATCTTCTTTTACTAAAAAATAAAATTTATTAATAACCTTTTGAGCGTCTTGTTTATCAGATTCTCTATTTTCATAGATTTTATCGTAGCTACAGCTTAAAAGAAATATGCTAAATAAAATTAAAAGGTATTTTTTCATTGTCTATAAAAATTGCTTAATGTGTTGAGCAAATATAGATATTTTACCCCTAATTAATAAAGTGTTAAATCCTAAAATGAAAGTCTTCCCGAAAAAGGTTAAGCCACTTTCAGCCACTCATTACTATTATACCATAGCTAACCTCGAAACTAGGTAAAACACCATTAGAATAGCTTGAAAATAATCTCTGAACTATATAGATTCCGTAACAGGAAACCAACCTTGCGTAATGCAGAAAGAATCGTGTATCGTCCAGATTGGAATTTTAGAATATTTATATTTTCTCTTCAAAGAAAACTTACCCTCATATATCTACATTGATTGGGAAGCTACAGCCAAGTTTCATAAAATGTAATAATGAATGTTTTTTACAAAAACAGTGACCAAAATCGTGACCAAGTGACCAAAGGTGACCAAAATAAAAGAGCAATCAACTGATATTCAGAAGATTGCTTAATTTAGATTGTAGACCCACAGGGATTCGAACCCCAACTGATGGTACCAAAAACCAGAGTGCTACCGTTACACCATGGGTCTGTGTTATTTTTTGGTGAGGCAAAATTATAAAAAATATTTGATTGAAAAAATATTTTTTGCAAATCAATAGCGAAAAAATGAGTGTTTATCTATAATTGCGTGATTTTTAACTAAATAGATCACATAACAAATGAGTGAAAAATAGTTTCAACGGTGGTGTTTTTTAATCACTAAATAATAAAATCTTATCTTTGCAAAAAATTGGGCTCCAAAAGTTGGAGATACCCATTAATAATTTCATTTATTAAACATTTTTATGTCAAATATTGTCGCAATCGTTGGGCGTCCCAACGTAGGAAAATCAACACTTTTTAACCGTTTACTAGAAAGAAGGGAAGCCATCGTAGATTCTACGGCTGGGGTTACCAGAGACCGTCATCACGGGAAATCTGACTGGAACGGAGTAGATTTTACAGTTATAGATACAGGCGGATATGATGTAGGAACGGATGATATTTTTGAAGAAGAGATCCGCAAGCAGGTTCAGTTGGCAGTAGATGAAGCTACGTCTATCATTTTTATGATGAATGTAGAAGAAGGACTTACTGATACAGATTATGAGATCTACCGTCTTTTAAGAAGATCAAATAAACCGATCTACGTTGTTATCAATAAAGTGGATTCTTCAAAAGAAGAACTTCCCGCTACAGAATTCTACCAGTTAGGTATTGAAAAATATTACACACTTTCTTCAGCTACAGGTTCCGGAACAGGAGAGATCTTGGATGATATCGTTAAAGATTTCCCGACAACAGACTACAAAGATCCATTTGAAGGTCTGCCTAAGATCACCATTGCAGGACGTCCAAACGTAGGAAAATCTACTTTGACCAATGCTTTACTTGATGTAGAAAGAAATATTGTAACCGATATTGCAGGGACTACAAGAGACAGTATCCAGACGCTTTATAATAAATTCGGATATGAGTTTGTGTTGGTAGACACTGCCGGAATGAGAAGGAAGTCTAAAGTAAATGAAGACTTGGAATTCTATTCGGTAATGAGATCCATTCGTTCCATTGAATTTTCTGATGTGGTCATCATTATGGTAGACGCTACATTAGGATGGGAATCTCAGGATATGAATATTTTTGGATTGGCACAAAAAAACAGAAAAGGAATTGTGATTGTGGTCAATAAATGGGACCTTGTAGAAGACAAGAAGACCAATACCATGCGTGATTTCGAGAAAGTGATCAAAGATAAAATCGGTCAGTTCAGTGATATTCCTATTTTATTTATTTCAGCTTTAACAAAGCAGAGAATTTTAAAAGCTGTGGAAGTGGCTATGGAAGTCTTCGAAGCACGTAAAATGAAGATCAAAACTTCAAAGCTAAACGAAATAATGCTTCCTATTTTTGAACGCACGCCGCCGCCGGCCAACAAAGGAAAATATATTAAAATCAAGTATTGTGTACAGCTTCCAACGCCGTCACCACAATTTGTATTTTTCTGTAACCTGCCGCAGTACGTAAAAGAACCTTACAAAAGATTTACTGAAAACCAGCTGAGAAAAGAATTCGGATTTACCGGAGTTCCTATTGAAGTGTATTTCAGACAGAAATAAAAAACAATCCCTTTTAGATTTTTCTAAAAGGGATTTTATTCATATTAAAGTTAATATTTTAAATAAAAAGTTTTTTCAGAATAATGAATACAATTGTATTGTCAAAACAATTTTCTTTAGTAAACTCCTGGATCAATGAGCTTAGGAATATAGACATCCAGCATGACAGAATGAGATTCCGTAGAAATATGGAACGTATAGGTGAGATTGCAGCTTTTGAGATCAGTAAAGGATTAGAATATAAAGAAGTAGAGATCCAAACGCCCTTAGATAAGATCAAAGTTCAGGAAATTGCAGTTCAGCCTGTGATTACCACTATTTTGAGAGCAGGAGTGCCTTTATTTGAAGGAATCCTGAGTTATTTCGACAGAGCAGACTGTGGTTTCGTTGCTGCTTACAGAAAGCACGATGCCAATGATTATTTTTCGATCAAACAGGATTATCTTACCTGCCCGAATATTGAAGGACGACCATTAATTGTCGCTGATCCAATGCTGGCAACAGGAGCCTCTTTAATTGAAGCCATTAAAGATCTTTTGACCAACGGAACTCCAACCCAGTTGCATATTGTTGTGGCTATCGCTTCCAGACAGGGCGTAGAAACCATTGAGAAAGCTTATCCTGATGCAAAAATTTGGGTAGGAGCTATAGATGAAGGCTTGACTTCAAAAGGGTACATCACACCAGGACTTGGCGATGCTGGAGATTTAAGCTACGGTGAAAAACTACAACGATAAATTAAGAAAGATTCCAGAAATCTTTCATCAGATCAAATAATAAATTAGGCCGTACTTTTTCCATAGGATGCTTGGTATCCGGAAGTATGGCCAATTTTGCATTTGGAATACTGCGGTAAGCAGCAAGACTTTCCTCTATACTCACCATATTGTCTTTGTCTCCGGTCATGATCTGTACCGGAATAGCAATAGCCCAAAGACTACTTTCGTTCAGGGGGGGATTTTTACCAAGTGAAACCATCATCTCTGCAATGGCAGGCAGGAGCTGTTTCCATTGTGCTCCGTGTTGGTTTTCCAGCTGTTCGGCATATTGGGGAACTTTCAGAAGAATAGCTTCCGGGTCCAGCATTTTACTTTCCTTTAAAGCCTGTTCCTCGGTCCAGTCGAATTTTGTACCCAGAGTCATAATAGAATGAATTCTTTCAGGATATCTTAGCGCACAGCAAAGCGCTGCATAACCTCCCATACTGTGTCCGAAAATACAGACCTCTTCTAAATTTTCTTTCTCTAAATAGTCTCTTACTTCCTCGGTGTATTTTTCAATACTGATGCCGTTTTCCGGGAGTTCTGTTTTTCCGTGTCCTGAAAATAAAAGCGTATGGATATTAAAATATTCTGACAATTTCTTTTCGTAAGGCTTAAAAATATCACGGTGTCCCAATGCACCATGCAGCAAAAGCAGATTTTTCATGATCTAATAGTTTACCGGAAAATTAGGAAAAAGAATTGAAAGCAGAAAGGGAATTGAGTTGGAGGGTATTAGTGTATGAGAGTTTTAGTGTTTCGATGGTTAACAACTAATAACTGCCAATCAACAACCAGATCTACCCTAAGACTCTCAAATCCTTATACTAAACATCCACCGCCATCACCAAAACACTCACTTTATTATCACCTGCATTCAAAATCTCCCAGGCGATCGAGGAGACTGTGTTTCCCGTGGTGAAAACATCATCAATCAAAAGAACATGCTTTCCCGAAATAGGTTTTGAAAGAGAAAACGGATTAGCCGTTTCCAAACGGTGTTTTTTATCCTTGAGTGCCTGTGCTTTTGAATAGTGATTTCTTTGGATTAATTCATGGTCAAACGGAATATGATAAAACGTTGATAAAGTTTCTGTAAATACATGCAGCTGGTTATAACCCCGTTCCTTTAATTTTTTAGGATGGAGTGGAACAGATACCAGAATATCAGGTTTTTCATCATTGAAACTCAGACGTTCTGTAACCAAATGCGCAAGAGTTTTACCTGCATTTTCTCTGCTTTTGTATTTTAGTTCGTGGATGAGTTTTTGACTTAAACTATCCTTCTGGAAATTCATCAAAGCATACGTGTTTTCAACTGGAAACAGCAACTTGCATTTTTCTTTAATGAAATTTTCGCCAAAATAATCAAAATGGGTAAAATGAATCTGTTCAAAACATAAACTGCAAACCAAAAGATCTGCGTCAATGATTCGGCTGCATTGAATACAGCGGTTGGGAAAAAATAAATCTAATATCATTGTGTGTTTTTTAAAATTAGAAGTTAGAAACCAGAGATTAGAAGTTAGAAGTGGAAATTTTAATTTTGCAACTATCAACTATCAACTATCAACTATCAACTATCAACTATCAACTATCAACTATCAACTATCAACTATCAACTGTTTTCTGATCTTCTCAATCGCATTCTTCATACTCAGGTTAAAATGCTCTTTTTCCAGTCGGACCGGCGGTGACTGCCGTACTTCACAATCCGGAATACTGCAGGACTCGCAGGTGACTCCTACATTAATTGTCTTTAAAGTCTGGGATTTTATAAAACCGATCTTTTTGATGGTCTGGGAGTTTAATAAAATTCCAAGGCAATAGCTTCGGTTACTTCCATCTGAAAACGGATTTTTCTGTGAAGTGGAAATCACCAGATAACTTACCCCTTGGTCCTTGTAATGGGAAATTTGGGCATCGGTAAGTGTCTCATTCTCCTTTAAATGATGCAGGTTTTTTACCGCAATCCATCTTCGGCAATAGTGTTCGTTCATGGCATTGGCGTGTGGCGCCTGCTGATGATTCAGGTGAAGTTCCTTTAAGATCTGGATCTTATCTGAATTCTTTTTCTTGACCAAACACAGGTAAAATAAATCCTTTATTCCCAATTCGGAAGAAAGCAGATTGGTAAGTCTGTAATAAAAAGTTTCCGGAGAATCTGTGAAACTTTCAATCAGCTCTTCAAAGCTTTTCGGTTCCCAGGTGTGCTGGAGTAAAAATTCTGAGGTTTTTTCAAGCGTTTTTTCCTTTGAAATTAATAAAGCTCCGGCAAAATAAGATGCATAAAAATTATTCAGAATTTCTTCAAAACTTCCGAAATCCAGCCACGAATAAGTATTGGGACGAATCTTTAATTCCAAAACATTAAACCCTATTTCCTTGGCCAGGATAAATGTTCTTTGATCTTTTTCAAGTTTCCGGTTCAACAGTAACAGTTTCTGTTCAGGAACAAACAGGGAACGGAGGTTATCCAGAATTCCAAACTGTTCAAAATCCTCAGACCGGATGCTGTAATGAAACTTTTCTGTAAGAATACTTTCCAAAACAGATGCTCTCAGATCTTTGTTGATATCCAATCCGTTTTCTTTAATGAATTCAGCTGTTTTATCCTCAATTTCAGGGAAATAATTATCATACAGCTCCTGAAAAGATCTGAGTACGGCAAAATAAAAACGTTCTTTTCCTAAATTATAATTCTGTGAAATCTCAATTAATGCATTAATGAAAGCGGTTACCTTTTTAGGCGCATCGCTGATGATGCTGATCAGGTTGTTTTTACTGATCCCAAAAAGATCCAGCGGTACTTCCTTGAAAAAATCCGATTGCAGGATCTCATTGAATGGTGCCAAACTTTTATCCAGTTTAGTAGAAACCAGTTCATCAAAAGTAGAGCCCAGTGATTCCGAAAGCTGGATGATTTTATCATGCTTCGGATATTTTTTTCCGTTTTCAATTTCATTAAGGTAAGATTTGGATAAACCGGTCTTTACTGCAAGATCCTGCAGAGACCAGTTTTTCTTTTGTCTCAGCTGTTTCAGCTTTAGTCCGAAAACTGTTTTGATAAAATCACTGTCTGAATTCATATTCAAATATAAATAATTGAATGCGATTATTCGCATAATAAATTTTTAAAATATTTAGCGAACGTTCGCTGATTGTGAAAATTTTTATTTATGTTTGTAACATCGAATCACAAAATCAATAGGTTATGGAAACCAGAACTCAATTAAAAATAAAAGCTAAGAAGCAGTTTGAAGAAATTTTCACTCCGGAACTGACCGATTTTCTGATAGCTCTTCATCAGAAATTCAACCCAAAAAGACTGACGCTTTTAGAAGAAAGAAAAAAAACACAGCAGTTTTTTGATTTGGGAAATCTTCCTCAATTTTTTCCTGAAACTGAAGACGTGAGAAGCGGAAGCTGGACCTGTGCATCACTTCCCGCTGACCTTTTAGATAGAAGAGTAGAGATCACAGGACCTGTAGACCGGAAAATGATCATCAATGCACTGAATTCCGGAGCATCAACCTTTATGGCTGATTTTGAAGACAGCAGCTCGCCAACCTGGGAAAACTGTATTCAGGGGCAGATGAATCTGGCGGATGCCGTAAGACGGAATATAGATTTCACCGCTGAAAATGGAAAATCTTATCAGCTCAATGAAAAAACAGCTGTTCTTCAGGTACGTCCAAGAGGCTTGCATCTCCCGGAAAAACATATAGAGATCAATGGTGAAGAAACATCAGGCTCACTGACTGATTTTGGAATCTATTTTTTTAACAATGTTCAACAGTTATTGAAAAACGGAAGCGGTCCCTATTTTTACCTTCCGAAATTAGAACATTATAAAGAAGCACGCTGGTGGAATGATGTTTTCGTTTTTGCCCAGAATTATCTTGGAATTCAAACAGGAACCATCAAAGCAACTGTTCTGATCGAAACCATTACCGCTTCATTTCAGATTGATGAAATTTTATTTGAATTAAAAGATCACAGTGCGGGACTGAATTGCGGAAGATGGGATTATATTTTCTCGTACATCAAAAAATTCAGAAATCTTCCCACGTTTATGGTGCCGGACAGAGATCAGGTGACCATGGCCTCACCGTTTATGAACGCCTATTCAAAAAGAGTAATCGAGATTTGTCATAAAAGAAACGTTCATGCCATCGGAGGAATGGCAGCACAGATCCCTGTAAAAAACGATGATGAAGCGAACAACGCTGCTTTTGAAAAAGTAAGAAAAGACAAGGAGCGTGAAGTGAAAAACGGTCACGACGGAACCTGGGTGGCACATCCTGCTTTGGTCTCCATTGCAAAAGAGATTTTTGACGAGCATATGCCAACTGAAAATCAAATCGATAAAAAATTTGAATACCATATTAAAGAAGCAAATCTGCTGGAAGTTCCACAAGGTGAAATCACCGAAAAAGGAGTCAGAAAAAACATCAATGTAGGTATTCTCTATCTGGAAAGCTGGCTGATGGGAGTTGGTGCAGCAGCCATTTACAATCTGATGGAAGACGCCGCTACCGCAGAGATCTCAAGAACGCAGCTGTGGCAGTGGTTACAAAACGAAGCCAAGCTCGATAACGGCAAGGTATTGACCCGTGAAATGATTCTTCAATGGGAAGCTGAAGAAATAGATCACATCGAAAACTATGTAGGTGAACAGCGTTTCAAAAACGGAAAATTCAATCTTGCGAAAGAACTTTTCAACGAACTGGTATTTTCAGAAAAATTTGAAGAATTCCTAACCTTGAAAGCATACCCGTTCATTGCGTGAGAGCGTATATGAGTAGGAGAGTTTTAGAGTAGGAGTGTGGGAGAGTTTTTGGGTAGGAGAGCTTTTAGTGTAAGAGAATTGAGGGGTAAAAAACATGAAGATTTTATTATACTAAAACAATCTACTTTAACTCATCATTCATATCTCATCAATTATATCTCAAACGATGCTAAGACTCTCTCACCCTAATCCCTAATAAACAATAAATCCAAATATTATGAAAACAAGACAAGAACAAATCCAGGCTTTAGAACAGGATTGGCTAAACAATCCCCGCTGGACCGGAGTAAAAAGAACGTATAGCGCTGAAGAAGTATTAAAACTTCGCGGCTCTTACAAAATAGACTATACCATTGCAACAGAAATGGCTAACAAATTCTGGGATAAATTAAATAATCAGGATTATGTAGCCGGACTTGGTGCCCTGACAGGAAACCAGGCGGTTCAGGAAGTGGATGCGGGACTGGAAGCGATCTATCTTTCAGGATGGCAGGTAGCTGCTGATGCTAATTTATCAGGAGAAATGTACCCTGATCAGTCATTGTACCCTGCGAACTCAGTGCCTTCTGTGGTGAAAAAGATCAATAATGCTCTGTTGAGAGCAGATCAGATCCAATCGGTAAGTGGAAACGGAGATAAAGAATATCTGGTTCCCATCATTGCAGATGCCGAGGCAGGATTCGGAGGCAACCTGAATGCTTTTGAACTGATGAAACAGATGATCGAGGCAGGAGCAGCAGGTGTTCATTTTGAAGATCAGCTTTCTTCAGCAAAAAAATGCGGACACCTGGGCGGAAAAGTTTTAGTTCCTACTCAGGAAGCTATTAATAAACTGGTTGCAGCCCGTCTGGCTTCAGATGTATTAGGCGTTCCAAGTATTATCATTGCAAGAACAGATGCAGATGCGGCAGATCTTCTGACCTCAGATATTGATGAAAGAGACCGGAGATTTGTGACGGGAGAAAGAACCACCGAAGGCTTTTACGTCGTAAACAATGGAGTAGAGCAAGGAATAGACCGTGGTTTGTCTTATGCGCCTTACGCAGACCTGATCTGGATGGAAACTTCTAATCCCGATCTGGAGCAGGCAAGAAAATTTGCAGAAGGAATTCATGCGCAGTTTCCGGGAAAAATGCTGGCTTACAACTGTTCACCGTCATTCAACTGGGCGGCAAGATTAAGTGTGGAAGAAATGGGTAATTTCCGTGAAGAGCTTGCGAAAATGGGCTATAAATTCCAGTTTATCACACTTGCTGGTTTCCATGCACTGAATACGGCCATGTTTGAACTTGCTCTGGCATACAAAGAAAGAGGAATGGCTGGCTATTCCGAACTTCAGGAACGTGAGTTTGCTCTTCAGCAGAAAGGATTCAGAGCGGTAAAACACCAGTCGTTTGTAGGAACGGGGTACTTTGATGAGGTACAGAATGTGGTGACTAATGGCTCTTCCGCAACGGTTGCTATGAAAGATTCTACAGAAACAGCACAGTTTCATTGATCATTTTCCATATTATATAAAATTTTTCGAGGTGAACCTTCTCAGTTTTGAGAAGGTTTTTTGATCGAAATTAGAATTAAAAATTTAAAGTTTATATATTTGATTAGTAATGAAGAAGAAAGCATAATGGAATTAATGTATCAAAAAGAAATACGGGTAACAGAAGAGCATATTGACAAAAATCGTCATGTCAATAATGTGCAGTATGTACATTGGGTAGAAGAAATTGCCGCTGAACATTGGGATTCTTTGAAGCACAAAACTGAATTTGCTGAATTTGCATGGATACTCGTTGATCACCATATTCAGTACAAAAAACAGGTGTTTTTAAATGATGTGATCACCATCAGAACTTATCCAAAACCCCCAGAAGGCATAAAGCAACCCCGAAAAGTTGAATTCTACTGCAATGATAAACTCGTGGTGGATTCAGATACGCTTTGGGTATTGGTGGATCTGGAAACTCAAAAGATGAAAAGACTGGAAAGTGACTGGCTAGATACGATTGCAGAATAACCATATTCATTCTGTGGAAAATTTATAACTGAGCGAACGTAATGGAATTTTAATACTTTATTCATGTGTTTTGCCAAATTTTTAACGCTAAAATAATAGCTTTCACTATTGTTTTTCCCGATGTAATACGCAACTTATAATTATGTTTTATCCTATCTTTGCATTATGATACGTATTACAAAAACTTTCACATTCGAAACAGCCCATGTGCTGTACAACTATGATGGGAAATGTAAAAATATGCACGGACATTCCTATAAACTGTTTGTAACGGTAAAAGGAAGGGTGATTAATGATTTGGAGAATCCTAAAAATGGGATGGTAGTGGATTTCGGAGATATAAAGAGTATCGTAAAATCTGAGATCGTAGATCTTTGGGATCATGCAGTCCTTGTTAATGCATTGTCTCCCCATAAAGAACTGGGCGAAGATCTTGAAAATAAAGGTCATAAGGTGATCTATTGCAGTTTTCAGCCTACCTGCGAAAATATGCTGTATGCTATTGCTGCAAAAATAAAATCAAAACTTCCGGCTGAGGTTTCTCTGGCCTATCTTAAACTTCACGAAACAGAAAACTCTTACGGAGAATGGTTCGCAGAAGATAATAAGTAACAGTATTTTACTCATAAAAATTCAGACCGGTGTTAAAAACGATCATTAATTTAGAACCTGGAAAAAAAGTCTATTTCGCTTCAGACCAGCATTTTGGTGCTCCTAATCCTAAGGAAAGCAAAGTGCGTGAAGAGAAGTTTATCCGCTGGATGGACGAGATCAAGGAAGATGCCCAGGTTTTGTTTTTAATGGGGGATCTTTTTGACTTCTGGCACGAGTGGAAACATGTTATTCCAAAAGGATATGTGCGCGTTCTCGGAAAAATTGCAGAACTGAAAGACAAAGGAATCCATATTTATTTCTTTGTAGGTAACCATGATCTCTGGATGAAAGATTACCTTGAAGAAGAAATAGGATGTACCGTTTTTTATAAGAAGCAGTATTTTGAGATGGGTGGAAAAGAATTTCTTCTGGCTCATGGAGACGGTCTCGGACCTGGCGACAAAGGATACAAAAGAATGAAAAAACTGTTTACCAATCCAGTAGCACAGTGGTTTTTCAAATGGTTGCATCCCGATATTGCGATGAAAGTGGCCCTGTATCTTTCACAGAAAAATAAAATGATCTCCGGCGAAGAGGATAAAGCCTTTTTAGGAGAAGAAAAAGAATTTCTGATTATCTACTCAAAAGAAAAACTGAAGACTGAGAAAATAGATTACTTTATCTACGGTCACCGCCACCTTCCGATGGTTCTGGATTTGGAACAGAAAGCGAAATATATTAATCTGGGAGACTGGATTTCCTATTTTACTTACGGAGTCTTTGAGCTTGATTTTGAACTGAAAACGTTTAAAGACGGCACAAAAAAAAATTACCCCTGAGAGAGGTAATTTTCGAATGAACCGAAGCTCACTCTTGTTTTTAATCCATATTCCAAATTAATAATTGCAAGAAGTTTACCAAAGTTTAATTCTTCAATTAAAAAAATATTAAAAAAAAATACACCTTTTTGTAATTGTCTCATTTTCAATAGTTAATGAGTTTTAAATAGTCTTTAAAATTGGAAAATATATTCAGCATACAGACAGAGCAGGATTTCCTGGATGCATCGTTGGCCGCTTTTCATTACCAATATGAACATGTTGAGATATACAGAAAGTTCGTGGATTATCTGAAAATAAACCCCGATGAGGTGAATACGGTGACGAAGATTCCTTTTCTACCGATAGAAATGTTTAAAAACCATCAGATCCTGGACAAAAATACAAAGACTGATTTGTTTTTTCAGAGTTCAGGAACGACGCAGATGAATCTTTCAAAGCATTATATTGCAGATCCTGATCTCTATGAACAAAGCATTTATAAGAGTTTTGAACAATTTATAGGAAAGCCTGAAGATTTTATTTTTCTGGGTCTGCTTCCGAGTTATCTCGAGAAACAGAACTCTTCTTTGATTTATATGGTGGATTATCTAATGAAGAGGTCTGCAAAACCGGAGAACGGCTATTTTCTTTACAATCATGCTGAGCTGTTTGAACTTTTAAATAATTTGAAAGATAAGAAGGTCATTCTTTTTGGGGTGTCTTTTGCTCTTTTAGATTTCCTGGATTCCGTGGAATCTCTTAATTTTTCTATTGCTGAATCTCAGAATCTGACGGTTATTGAAACCGGAGGAATGAAAGGAAGAAAAGAAGAGATGACCAAAGATGAACTTTTGAAAATTCTTCAGAGCGGTTTTAAAACAGAGAAGATCTATTCAGAATATTCAATGACGGAACTGCTTTCGCAGGCCTATTCTTTAGGAAACAATGAATATCAGTGTCCCAACTGGATGAAAATACTGGTGCGGAATGCAGAAGACCCTTTTTCCTATGAACAGGAGGGGAGAACCGGAGCAGTCAATATTATTGATCTGGCTAATATCCACTCATGCTGTTTTATAGCAACACAGGACTTAGGTAAAACGCTTTCAGGTGGCAAATTTCAGGTGCTGGGAAGAATAGACCATTCCGATATCCGCGGATGCAGTTTGCTGGTATCGTAAAATTCAGTTTTAAATAAAATAAATCCTTATTATGAATCTCATGAAAAATTTCTTTTTAATAACACTGTTGATTGGGTTTTCTGATCTTTTATCTGCGCAGAAAAAGCAAGAAAGAGATATCTGGTCCGGAACTTATCTGGTGAATGAGATCAATAATAAAGTTTCCACGATTACAGATACTTTAGTGATGTCAAGAATTAAGGATGCTAGTCCTAAAGAAATTCCGGCAAAAGAAGAATCCGATCTGGCCCGATGGTCGATGACCTCAAAAAGAGATGGAGGTAAGGATAAAATCACAGTCAAGCAGTTTTTATTTGATGTTGAAGATGACGAAGATGGCTATAAAGAATTTGGCTGGACAGATCTTCATAAGGAAGGAAAAATGAATTGTATCGATGGCGGACATTTTTTTATTTGCCAGACACAGCCCAATACGACCGTTATGTTCGGAAAAGATGAATCTTATTTTACAAAAACGGGTATTTTCGGGATTTGGCTGCATTATGGGGTGGTTGAACTGCAAAAGAGATAATCTGAATTTTAATTAATATGCTGAAGATAGAAGAACTTGTTCATGCTTATATCCATTCACACTGCGATTTTGAAAAAGAAATTGTACTGACGAATTATTTCCAGGCCGACTGGGAAGCGGATATGTTGTTCATTGATTCTGAAGGGTTCAGCCATGAAATTGAGATCAAGCTTTCAAAGAGTGACTTCAAAAATGATTTCAAAAAATCATATCTCAATAAAGAGACCGGCGAAAAATTCCTGAAACACGATAAAATCTCCTGCGGTGACTATATATGCAACGCGTTCAGTTTTCTGCTTCCGATGGGAATGATAGAACACACTGTGATCCCTGAACATTGTGGGATTATTGAATTCTATCATAATGCAGACACCTGGGAAACAGAATTCTACCTCATACGCAGTCCCAAAAGAGTACATGAAGATCCTTACTGGAAACTGAATGATAAAGATCTTTTTATCCGGAAAATGGCGTTAAATCTGCTACAGCGAAAAATGGAAATCAAGGGGAAACACGAAGAACTTATTTTTAAAAATCCTTTTGACATTAAAAAGATTAAATAACCCGAACTTAGGTTAAATTTAGTGAATTATGGATATTTTATAGCTTCCGAGAGTTCAATAGGGTTATTGTTGTTTTTCAACTGTTTTTGTTTAAATTCAGTAAGTTGCTTAAAGTTAGGGGTTACTACTCTTCCTGATTCATCCACAACCTTCATTACAGCTTTTCCTGCCTTGAGTTCCTTGTAAGGATCATTATAATAATCCTCATAAAGTTTGTTTAATTGTTTTTGAGTAACCGGAATGAAATCGGTTTCCATATTTACTTCTCCATTATCTTTTTTAAGTTCAGTCATTGTAAAAATATAATTATTTCCTGAATCTCTTATGTCTATTATAAGACCAGGCAAAGAATTAAAAACATAAGGTCCTTCCTGAAAAGGAATTTCTTTAGCAAACCACGCTATCCAATCTCTTCCCTTATAATGTAAAGTAGCTTTCTGGCAATTTATATTATCAATATTTTTTGTTTCTTCTATAATTTTCCAATCTAATTTAGGCCAGTCTTCTTTCAGAGAATACCTATCCAAACCAATTATATAATATTTTTCTATTTTATTCTCTTTTTTGTTTTTTGTTATCATAAAATCAAAATCCGCTGCTTTTGTCCGAACATCTAAATTATGAATAGCTAACGAATCTATATGATACAAATCGTAAGAATAAAACTTCGAAATTTCATCTTTGACATCTAATAGCATCTTTTTATTTGCTGATTCATTTTTTGTAGAATCTATTTTATATGTCATCTGATAATAAATCCTATATGTCTGGCCCTGAAAAGCAGTAAGGCATGATAAAATAAAAAGGAAAGTTAAAATATTTTTTTTCATAAAGTTTTTTAATTAAGAGGTTCTACATATCCGTCCCATAATAAGTTATTATTTTCAAAGAACATATCATTAATTTCTTTGTTAAACTTTTTATAGTCGGGATCTTTAGGATAGTTAGGATTATTTATTGCTACAAACCTGATCACCCCGCCATCAACTTTTTTGAACAAATCAAAAACCTGAAATTTTCCAAAAGAGTAACGAGAAAACACTTGATTTAAATCTTCTTTATGTGGTATTCCAGAATATCTTTTTTTCACTTCTTCAATAGAAACTCCTTTATAATAAAAGCCTAAAATATTTGAAAATGTAGGCTGATAAGTATACATAAATAAAAACTGCTCTGTATAATTTTGCGGAATATTATGATATAACAATTTTCTCATTTCTGAGGAAGTGAAATATATATATTGTTTATCCACTTTGTTATACACATAATCCCCATAAGTATAAAAATCAATTTGGTTTTTCCCTTGATCAAAGTATAATTTAAACTTGCTATATGAGTGATTATCAGATTCTACTCTTTGCTCTTTTAAAAAATAATAATTTTGACAACTCGTTAAGCAGAATAAAGCCAATATGCTTATATATTTAATAAATCCATTCATTGGTGTGAATATTATAATTACAATTTACGAAATATCCTTCTCTTTCCGGTATATATTCTGGGATAAAGCTTGCAGTACAGGCATATCTTAATTCACAATCTTTACATGGGTGAATTTTATCCCTACTTAAATTCCATAATACAGAGAGGATTAATAAACTTTCTTCTATTTCTTCTTTTGACCCTAAAAATAATCCATAATCTTTTTGATCTACGGCATTTAACCTTATTCTCCCCAAATGATCTACGAGAATAGTTTTGTATAGCCCAAGATTAAATTTTTTTGCTGTAAGGAATGCTCTATGATTGATAGCGATTGTATCAATACTCGATTTTGGAACAAATAAATTACTTCCATCTTGCTTTAAATAATATAAATTTATCCTGCCGTAGTTATCTTCCTTCGAATATGGCGACTGATAAAAATAGATACTTTTTAATCTTTGCTCTTTTAATACTACAGAGGAAGTGAAATTTTCTTGGTAGGGCAATGATACAGATAAATCTATAACACAAGATTTTTGAAGAGAATTCAGTACATTATGGATTTTTTTTACATCCACATTAAGTGAAAAATGTAGATGTAAACGCTTAACTCCCAAATAATCAATTCTATCCGAAATATATTGCATTTTGTCTATTAAATCATCTGATACAATAATTGTAGCAAATTCAATTTTTGAGACATCATCATTAAAACAATCATCTGAAAGATTCGGAAAATGGTCTTCATATGCGAAAAAAATAAACTCTTTTTCAATCAAAAATTCTATGTATTCCTGCGCAATATCATCATCTTTCCATTCTTCTATAATATTCATTACAGTTTTGGAATGAATATTATAAATAAAATCAATCAGAGAATTGGGAACCCGTTCAATATCATCCCTTTGCAAATCATAAATAGCCCCTAATTGAATACCTTTTACCGGGATACAACATGCAAAAAAAAGCATTTTTTATTAATATCAAGGTTTAGGTGGGCTAATTCCATCTTTATAAGGTTTTAAACAAAAAATTTCTGACTGATACTTTTTAGCTTCAATTTTTCTTAGTGACTGTGTTACTAATTTGTTATTTTCAGTAACCTGGGCAAAGATAACTGGAAGCAATTCTTTTTTATGTGGATTAAGTTCTTGTATTAAGCTCTTATTCATCATTCATTTTTTTTAACTGTTTTGCCATTTCATAATGCAGGTTATAGTTACAATGATAAGATGTCATTCTAAATTGTCCAGAAGGATTAATTTCTAAAAAATAATATTCTCCATCTACACCCTTTATAACATCAATAGAACCTGTATCCATATGACATGCTTTCATTAGTTGGCAGATTTTGTGGTTAAGATCTTCAGGTAATTGATAAGGAACAAATCTATTCGGCTTATTCTGATTATAATTCCTGAAATCTACAGAAGTTTGCTCATCATTTTGAGAGAACACAGCCATAGGGTAATTTTTTCCATTTAAATGAAAAATTCGAAGCTCATATTCTTTGTAAATATGCTGTTGAAATAAACTTGGGAAAAAGGAAACTGTAGAATTATTATATTCTACTGTCATTAAAGGAAATTTTTTTTGATTATGGCTGATGACCGCCCCTTCATTAACAGCTTTAGTAATCCAATCTTTCTTCTCGGTATCAAAATTATTTGCAATTACTGTAGACGGAATTTTTAATCCTATATTATTTGCTATAGTCAACATTTCAATTTTATTTAATCTGTTGATTTTTGAATGATGATTTATCCATTTTTTATCATTCAAAAAATATAGAATTGTTTTTAAAATGCCATAATACTCTGAATGTAAATATTGGAACATTTCATTTGAAATATTCTGATCAAGCAAATCTTTATATTTGTTAAAATTACCCCATTTTCTATACCATACAACTCTAACTTGGCTCAAATCCACACCTCCAAATAATTTATTCTCAACAGTTAATGAAGTGGGGGAAGAAATTTTATAATATATTTTCGTTGTTCCATTAAATAGATCGACATCATTAATACGAATACAGGATTCCCCCATATTCGCTAAATGTTCCATAACAACATTAGTGTCGTCATCATGTGTTGTAGATAAAATTAAAATCATAATAAAAAAAAGGGCTGATTCTATAAAGAAAAAGCCCTGATGTAAATTTTAATTAACACCCGTCAGATGCACCAGAAGGAATAACTACTGATGCTAAAACATAAGGATCATTAGCTGTTCCTGACCCACTACATACCCCTTCTGGAAGTCGTTTACCCCCTTGAATTTGTTTTAGGCTACCTGTGTTAAGTACTTTACCGTTTTTTAGTGACGTTAATTTTTTCATAACTGAATTTGTTTAATGGTTTAGAAGCTAAAAATATAAATTAAATAATTCCAACATAGTGTGATTTTTTTTATTATGTTAAACTACTTATAAAAAGGGTTTTACAGTATAAAATAAATCCCTTTGTATTTATTTATTTTGTATTGATCGGAAGCAGGTAATTATTTTATATAAGTTTATAGCATATTTTTCTAATTTTTCAGAAAAAAATTCTGAATTATTTATCTTTACAATATGGTAATAGGAGTAAAACTTAAACAAGCAAAGGAAGGAAAAAAAATGAGCCAGGATGAACTTGCGCTCATATTAAAAACAATACAAAAGACAATTTCAAACTGGTAAAGTGATAAGAGTATTCCTCATTAGATAATTTGGCAAAAATAAAAACTGTTTTAGAGATCGACATTTTATCCTGATTAGTTTAGCGCTGGAATTTGCATAGCCGGGAACATCGGATGTATAAATATCATTTCTGGTGACACTAATATTATAATTATCTATCACAGGAGTGATCACTTGCGCAGTTAGCTGATTTTGGCAAATCAATACAAAAGACAGTAAGAGGAGAATTTTTTTCATTTTAATTAGTTTAAGTTATTATTAATCTCGTTTCGATTAATTTATGCCCTAAAATTGAAACTTATAATTCTCGTAACAAATAGATAATTAGCAACTGTGGAATATGATCCAATAACTGTCTGAATTCTTTCTGTAAATGTAAAGACTCATTACTTCAAAAGAAAAAACAACTGAAGATAACAATCGCATTACATTGAAGATACTGTTGCAACAAAAAAATCCTGTCGTTTGACAGGATTTATATTGAAATCAATGATACTATTAATCAATAACTTCAGCGGTATCTCTCTGAAGTAAAAACTTGTAGATCAATCCTCCCACAATTCCTCCTGCAATAGGCGCTGCCCAGAACAGCCAAAGCTGTGACATCGCAAGCCCACCCGTGAAAACAGCCTGTGAAAGCGATCTTGCCGGGTTTACCGAAGTGTTCGTGATAGGAATAGAAATTAAGTGAATCAGCGTTAAAGCAAGACCAATAGCGATACCTGCAAACTTTCCGTTAGCCCACTTGTCTGTAGCTCCCATAATGACAATCAGGAAGAAAGCGGTTAATAAAAATTCTGCAAGGAATGCAGCGCCCATACTGAATGCTTTTCCGTTATAGACCGCTTCTCCGTAGAAATTGGTCGCGAAAGCTCCCGGTTTTGAAAAATCTACCACACCTGCACCGTTAAGGATAGCGTACAGGCATCCTGCTGCTGCAAGAGCTCCAAGACACTGTGCTACGACGTAAGGGATAAGATCCTTTGCAGAAAATCTGCCTCCTGCCAAAAGTCCGAAAGATACTGCCGGATTGAAATGTCCGCCAGAAATGTGCCCGACAGCATAAGCCATCGTCAGTACAGTAAGACCAAAGGCCAAAGCCACACCTAAAAGGCCAATACCGATATCGGGAACTCCGGCAGCAAAAACTGCACTTCCGCAGCCACCGAAAACAAGCCAAAATGTGCCGAAAAATTCAGCAAAAAGTTTTTTTATCATATGTTCATTATTTAAAAGTATCTCAAATGTAAAATTTAAATCTTAAAATAGAAAGATAAATCTTAAAAAATATTTCAATTTTTAGCGAAGAAAGATTAATGATTTAGTAATTTGGTTTGATGTTTGTTGGGAATTTTTTCAGGATAATAGTATGGAGGGGTTGAATGATATAGCATAAATCTTTATCTTTCGTTTAGTAATTTAAAAGGGTGGTTAATGAGAAAGTTTTTTTGTGTGGCCTTTGTGCCGTTTATGTATAGCTTTTATTATGCGCAGGCAGCAAAAAAGGTGCTTCCCTGCTATGATCTTACATCGGTACTAAAAGTAGAGCCCACCGCTCTGTACAAATCACATCTGGATGCCTCAAAAAGTTTTGGTGTAAAATTACTTACAGACTCTAAAACGGTTCAGAAATATATCAACAACGGAAAATTTCATAAAATAAAAAAGACCGGAAAAGGATACCGCGTTCAGAAACTGGATTACAGCCGGGCGTATATGGTTTCCAAAGCAAAGACTACCCTGGAAAAGATGGGTGCCAGATTCAGTAAAGAAACAAAAGGGCATACTTTTACGGTATCATCGATCACAAGGACACTTGAAGACCAATGCAGACTGAGAAAAGTGAATTCTAATGCGTCTTTGGGAATCAGCTCCCACAATTATGGAAACTCGTTTGATATTTCCTATGTACGATTCAACGATGTGCTGAAATACAGCCCGAAAATGGAAACTGCCCTAGAGAAGGTTTTAAAGTTTTATGCAGCTGCTGGGAAGATTTATTACATTAGAGAAAGACAGCAGAGCTGCTATCATATTACGGTAAGGAATTATTGATTCATACTCTGTTCTCGTGTCAGCCCAATATCATGATCAATAAGTCACAAAAGATATTATATGATAGAAAAAGCTTCATGTCTATCAAAATTAAATTTATTTTAAGAATAATAAATTTATGATGTGAATATTTGTGCAGGATGTTTAGTTTGTATAATTTTATGCAACTAAATAAACCATGAACTTATGAACGAGAACGATTACAAACTGGCGACCGCCGAGTGGAACAGGTACCGGTCAGATTATTTCCTGATCACAAATCTGATTAAAACAAATTATGTTTTTGAGCTGTCTAAAGACCAGATCGATACAATCAAAAACCAAAATAAATACATAGATGCCTGCGCAGAAGTAGGTGTATTTGGAGGTGAAATGGTCCTGATCTTTGTTCCTTTAAATGAACAGGGGTATATTGACAAAAGCATTGTTGAATATCAGTACACGACTCTTCGACCACTTAAACATAACATCAGACTGCAGGAAACAAAAGAATTTACGGTGACCAAAAATGCTGTTCTTTCCAGTGATCTTACAAAAGTAGATGGCGATACCAACACGTCCCTGCCGATAACCAATCAGCCTATCCTTGACCAGGATGTAGCCATAGAAGCTATTGAGCGCTGGAGAAATGGAGGAATGGAATGGTTCTACCGTGAGTGTACAGAATTCGGAGGAGAGAGAATTTTTAAAAGATTTTATATTCCTATGGAAGATTTATCTCATCCATATCCAGAGGTTGCCGGGATCAAATGTTCGTTCGGTCTCAGATACAATGATATTTTCCAGAGAATGCTGGTAACAGTGATCTTCATTTCCTTCCATGAGCTACTTCAGGAGGGAGAAAGCATAGAAACTATTTCCAATACCTACGATTGGGCGAAACCATGTCCGCCTGTCTGCCGTATTCCTGAACTTGGATCTTAAATACGAAGTATAGATAGGAATGACAGATTTTTTTAAAGCAATTCTATTCCTAAACTATGGCCTGCTTTTGTCCATAATATTTTTGGGAGCAGCAAAATACCGTATACTGAATAATAAAGAGAAGCAATATTTTCACTGTATTGCTTTTCTTTTTTTTATTGAACTGCTGAACTTGGTTCTGCCTTATGTGTTCAACCTTAATGATACCTCGTTTCTGTATCCTCTGTACATCGCCGGAGAGTTTTTTCTGGTTACGGCTTTGTTTATCAGGAAACTGGAGCTTCCGAAATATTTACCGGGCATCACGGCATTGCTGGCAACGGCATTTATGGTGTCAAAATATGTATTCGATTATCCTTTCAATAGCGATATTGTGAAGGTGATTTCAAATATTGCAATCATCTGTCTTTCAGGTTTTGCTTTACTCCGGGAGATTAAAGAAGGATCTACACAAAACCGTTTTCTTCTGGTAGATGCATGTATTTTTTTCTACTATTCGGTTTCGGTTTTTATTTTCATTATTCAGCACCAGATTGCTAACCTGTCAGAAAATGACTATCTTATTATTTTAAGCGCGAATAATATTCTGTCGAGCATTTTGTACTGTTCATTTTTATATACCTTCATCAAATTAAAGAAGTAACCCTAAATATTAGCCTGCTGATCCTTATAATTGTTACCATAGCAGTTATAGTATCTTTTATTCTCCTTGCCTACAGGTCTTTTATCAGCCGGATCATCAAGGAGAAGAACGTGCAGCATGAAGCCGAAGTGCTTCATCAGAAAAAACTGGTGCTTGAAAACATCAAAGCTCAGGAAGAAGAAAGAAAAAGAATCGCTGTCATGATCCATGACGATATAGGAAACCGGCTCAATATCCTTTCATTGTGGATGAATAATCTCGATACCAAAGGAGACGAGCTGATTAAAAAAAATATTTACGGCCAAATGTCATCGCTCATCGATGCGGCCAGAAGTATTTCCCATTCATTGTATCCCGTAAATCTTGAATCTGTGGGATTCGTTCTCTATGTAGAGGAGCTGATCGCCAACCTTTCGCACAAGATCAATATTTCCATGCAGGTCATGCCGGGATATGAGAAAAAAGATATCTTTGTTGAAGTACAGCTGTACAGAATTATTCAGGAATTTACCACCAATGTGATCAAGCATTCCACGGCGACGGATCTTTGGATCTACATAAAAGACTATCCCCTGAATATGGCTGTGATCATCTCTGACAACGGGCAGGGATTTGATTATGATCTGGTGAAAAAGGGAATGGGTATCAAAAATATCGAATCCAGAATAAAATCCATGAATGCCGTCCATAAATGGAAAAGTACTTTGAATAAAGGCAGCCGTTTAATCATTATAATTCCAAAAAACCATGAACTCCCAAATCAAAATAGCCTTAATTGATGATGAACAGCTGATCCTGGAAGGGGTGAAAATGCTGCTTTCAAATGAAAAGAATATATCCGTGTGCCTTACCTCCAGTAACGGTCCGGATTTTATTGAGAAACTGGGAAGCCTTTCAGAAGATGATTTTCCGAACATCGCACTGGTAGACGTACAAATGCAACCGATGAACGGCTTTGAGCTGGTAGAAGTTCTTAAAGAAAAATATCCTGATCTCAAGATCATTATCCTTTCCTCCCATTACAAAACTTCCATTTTGGGCTATATGGTCAAGTTGGGAGTTTCTGCTTTTCTGCCTAAAAATTCGGACCGGAAAACATTTATTGATGCCATTACCATGGTTTATAAAAACGGAGTTTTTTTTACTGCCGAAGACCATCAGATGCTTTTTACCTACATGAACAGTTCTGCAAAGAAGAAATCTCTTTTTGAAATGGAAGACGAACTGTCTGAAAGAGAAAAAGATGTGGTCAAACTAATCTGCCAGGAATACACGAATAATGAAATTGGCGAAAAACTATTCATCAGTCCCAGAACCGTAGAAAGTCACCGCCAGCGGATCCTGGAAAAGATAGGAGCCAAGAATACGGTAGGGATTGTTATCTATGCTGTTGTCAACAATATATATGCTCTCGATAAAATTTAATTCCGTAGAAATACGGAATTTTTTATTTGGTATTTTTCACGCTAGTATTGCTCCTTCTACTTCCGTTAATTTGAAAAATAAGTTTTACAGGATGTAAAGCAAAATTCAATCATGAAGATGTAGATGGGATTTTAATAATTAAAGCACAACACAGCGATGGAAAACGATACACTACTATCTGTCGGAATTTTTTTTGACGGAACAGGAAATAACGGGATCAATGCTTCTTCACCTGACAGGCCTTCACAAAATAATGAAAGCTACAAAGGAGCACCTACCAATATCTATAAATTATTCAATGTATTCAAAGGAAACAAAAAAATATATGTTGAAGGCATAGGAACAGTCACTGGTGGCGAGGATAATAATTTTGCGATGGCTACATGCGCCAATCCTCCCGATGGACAGGGATATTCTTCTGATGACAAACTGCAGAAGGCAGACCTTTTCGTACAGAATGTGATAGATGATAAAAATACAGATTATCATTTTTATGTCTACGGATTCAGCAGAGGAAGTATGCTCGCAAGAGAATTTTGCAATCAGCTTGTCACAAAATATCCATCTAAAAATATAACCATAAAGTTTTTGGGTGTTTTTGATACGGTTGAATCCAAGCCATTCAATACCTACGATATGAACCTGCCACAGGAAGTGGAAAATGCCCTTCATATGTGTGCCGTCAATGAATGTCGCTTCTTTTTCCCACTTACCGGTTTTTTTGAAAATTCAAAAAATATGCAGGATACCAAAACTGAAACTTCCAGCTCTGTCTGGAAAGAAGTTTTCGTTCCCGGAGCTCATGCTGACGTGGGAGGTGGATATCTTCAGGCGCCGCATTCCGTATATATTTCTACAGATTTTATCAATACCAATGATCTCAGAGATTATGTTTCAGATGTAAGAAATGCAAAAACCGATGCCGAAGGCAATAAAATATGGGACGCCCTGCTTTCCGGATTTCAGATCGAGCAGGGAGTGGTTCTTTCCCAAGCTTACGTTTCCAGAGAAGTGATTTTGAATACCCTTCCCATAGTATACGGAAGAATCATGCTGGAGGAAACCAATAGCGCCGTGGCCGGAATCTTCAGTACAGATCTTGTTAATTCAGGTCTGGAGATTACAGATGATGCTTTCCTTTCTGATTTTTATACAAACCTTGCAGCATATGTTAAAAATTTTTCACTTCCTGCGAAACCGAAGTATGATTATATACGTTTTGCAGATTACACCCATATTTCAGCCAATTTTGGAATATATAGTGCTGATTTGTTGCAAAGGTCAGAGGATGAGGTTGAAGCCGAATTGATAAATAATGGCCTGAACGTACCCAGCAGTACCTCTGTAGACCGTGGAATTCATACCAAACTTCTTACCGAACTGCACCTTCCTGAAGATAGTTTTGCAGCAGACTTTCTGTATGGAACCAATGTTCCCAATAATGATATCTGGAGCCGTACGATAGAGATAAGATCTTTTGCGGCAGAACAGAATTAGATAAATATCGTTAGTACTTTTCAGTTTTAAATTTAGGTTATGAAGGGATGTCTGGCAGGACATCCCTTTTTGTGGTCCGAAATACCCAGGCTATCAGGCTCCCCGTTTTTATTTCTGGGCTATTCATTTCTTTTTCCGTACTTTTGCACCCGAAAATTCATTATTCATCACTAACTTTTATTTAATAAAATGCTTTCGGTTCAAGGTTTAGGATTACATCATTCGGGAAACTATCTGTTTCAAAATACAAATTTCACCATTAAAAAGGATGATAAAGTGGGGCTCGTTGGAAAAAATGGAGCGGGGAAATCCACTTTATTGAAAATGCTTTCGGGAGAAATTAATTTCTACGAAGGAACTGTTGTTCGCGAAGGAGGGGCTACCATTGGTTTCCTGAAGCAGGACCTTGATTTCGTAAAAGGAAGAACAGTTTGGAATGAAACCATGCAGGCCTTTGAGCAAATCAATGCCTGGAAAAATGAACTGGAAGAGGTGAATCATCAGATGACTGTAAGAACAGATTATGAAAGTGATGCTTACACTGATCTGATCAACAAAATGACGGAGCTGAACGATCTTCTGATGAACCATGACGCTTACAATCTTGAAGGCGATATGGAAAAAGTATTGTTCGGTCTAGGATTTAAAGCGGATGATTTCCAAAAAATCACTGACGAATTTTCCGGAGGCTGGAGAATGAGAATTGAACTGGCTAAACTGCTGCTTCAGAAAAATGATATCATGCTTCTCGATGAGCCTACCAACCACCTGGATATGGAATCTATTATCTGGCTGGAAAACTTCCTGAAAGACTATCCCGGAGCCATCGTTCTGGTAAGTCACGATAAGCAGTTTATGACCGCTGTCTGTAACAGGACTTTTGATATCAACAATAAAAAAGTTGACGATTATAAAGCCAACTATTCCAAATATCTGATCATGCGTGAAGAACGCCGTGAGAAACTCATTGGCGCTAAAAAGAACCAGGATGCAGAGATCAAGCAGATGGAGGATAACATCAATAAGTTCCGTGCAAGTGCTACTAAGGCATCTTTCGCACAGTCACTTATTAAAAAGCTGGATAAAATCGAACGTATTGAAGTGGATAATGAAGACGTTTCAAAATTCAATATCCGTTTCGTACAATCTATGATTCCTGGAAAAGTTATTTTCGAAGCTGAGAATTTAGGAAAAGCATACGGAAAAAAACAAATCTTCGATGATGTAGACTTTATTGTTCAGAGAGGAGACAGAATTGCCCTTTTAGGACAAAACGGACAGGGAAAAACTACGTTAGCGAAAATTCTTGCAGGAGATATCAAAGATTATTCAGGAACCTGGAATTTAGGACACAATGTGAACATCGGATACTTTGCCCAAAATCAGGAAGAAGTACTGACACCCAATAAAACCGTTTTAGAAGAAGCCGAAGATGCGGCAACAGAAGAAACAAGACCAAGAGTAAGAGATTTATTAGGATCTTTCTTATTCCAGGGTGAGGCTGTTTCTAAAAAAACAAAAGTACTTTCCGGAGGAGAAAGAAACCGTTTGGCCCTCTGTAAATTGCTGCTTCGTCCTTTCAACACGTTGATCATGGATGAGCCTACCAATCACCTTGATATTCAGTCTAAGGAAATTATCAAACTGGCTTTACAGAACTTTCAGGGAACGCTGATCGTGATTTCTCACGACAGAGAATTCCTGGATGGACTTTGTGATAAGATTTATGAATTCCGTGACGGAAAAATGAAAGAATTCCTGGGGAGTGTTGGAGAATACCTTGAATACAGACAAAAGGAAACGCTTAGAGAAATCTCTGCTGAAAAAGCTAAACTTCACAGTGAAGATGTAAAAGTTGAGGTAAAGCAGGCTCCGATAGAAGTGAAGGTGGAAGAAAAATCAACCATTGTAAGCAAGGAACAAAAAAATATCCAGAATAAATTAAAGAAAGTAGAAGAGAAAATTTCTGAACTTGAAACGGAAATTGAAAAGATGGAAGTTACTTTTACCAAAGAAAACCCTTCTGAGGAAACTTTAGAAAAATATAATAAAACTAAAGAAGAACTGGAAGTTGCTTTACAGGAATGGGAGCATTTGGGTTCTCAGTTGGATTAAGATTGTGATTTTTTTGGAGTTTAAGAGTTCTTGAATATCCAATGATCATAAAAAACGATAAAATAGAGATCCTTCGACTTCGCTCAGGATGACAGTGTTACAATAATAATGTTTTTACTTTTGTGAATAATCACGGTAAATGACAGTTAGTATTAGGAATGTCATCCCGGGTGGAATCGAAGGATTTTTTAATAAAGAAAATAAATAAACATATACGCTGCAGTATCTTTTTGTAACAAAAAATTACTTTTACCGACGTATTGAACAGTTTTAATAAAAACTTAATTTAAAACTTAAATTATTTTTATAATTTTACCAAATGATTTTTAAGGAAAGCAGAAATCTGAAGAACTTTATTTCCAAACTTTTGTTTGGGATCTACTTCATTGCGCTGTTTTCCCAAAGTTTTCACCATCACGATGCAGTCGACTATTTTAAGAGCTTCAATCTTAAAAAGACAGAAAATACAATGGCTAAGACTTCAGCTAAAGAAAAGCCCGGCGACTGTCTGGCGTGTCATTTCTTAGCTACAGGACACACATTGGTTCCGGACGAATACAGTTTTTCTTTTGAGCATTTTACGCACGAAGTAAAGCAGGTTATTGCTGTTCAGGAAAAAATATGGTCTCAGACCAAATTCACTTTTCAGCTTCGGGGACCTCCCGCAGTTTCATAAATCATAGATTTTTATGGGCTTTAATTGATTTTAAAGTTCAATACTTTGGGTTTAAAGCTATTGATTAATAGCTGTTAGATATGGGATTTCGAATTTTCGGAATTCGAGATAGGTATACGAAATTCGGGTTTAAATTCGGGTTTTTAAGACTGGGAGAAGGAAGTTGGAAGATGGAAGTTTCCGGAGGTCTTAAATACGAATGCCATTCCCATTTAGATTTCGGGATGCGAGTTTCAGGATATATGAGTTTAAGAATATCCAAGTTCATGGATTAGCTTCGTATATTACTTAAAACGGTTGATAGAAAGAGTCTCATATCTCTTATCTCAAATCTAATTTCTAGCATCTAATCAATCATTACTACTTTTTACATTGTACATTTTACAATTTAAAAACAAACGCATTCAACAAAATTTTTACGAAAAAAATGTACCTGTAAAGGGTACGCAATCAATCTATAGACAATGAAATTGATATATAGTCTGATGTTGGTCTTTTGTGGACTGGCATCGATAAGTGCACAAAAATCGTATTCGATAGAAGGAACCGTTCAGGATTTTCACGATAAAACACTGCTGGAAAGTGCGGTAGTGAACATTGGCGGATTCACCACTAAAACGGATAGTAAAGGTAAGTTTACGTTTAATAAAATTCCTGCGGGAAAATATATACTTATTGCCAAACATCCTGATTGTAGTGATTATACTGAAAATATAGGAGTTGATCGGGATTTACACTTGGTGATTACCCTGGAGCATCATAGTCATGATATAGAAACGGTGACCATTCATGGGAGCCATAAATCTAATGGTTCTCTGATTATTAAAACCTTAGATAAATCGGAAATTGAGCGAAATTCTACGGATAACCTGGGGAATTTATTATCTAAAATTTCTGGGGTTACCACTTTAAAAACAGGGAATAATATTTCAAAACCTGTTATTCACGGCTTGTATGGAAGCAGAATTTCTATTTTAAATAATGGAGTAAAGCTTGCAGAACAGGAATGGGGGGTAGAACATGCGCCCAATGTTGATATTAACAATTTTCAGCACATCGATGTAATAAAAGGAGCTTCTGCATTGAAATATGGAAGCGATGCTATCGGAGGAGTAGTGGTGCTGGAACCTGAAATTTTCCCTAAAAAAGACACGATCAAAGGTTCAATAGGACTTACGGGGATTTCCAATGGCAGAGGTTTGGGACTTGATGTAGATGTTGCTAAAGTCTGGAAGAACGGCTGGGCTGTAAAATCCCGTGGTAGTGTCAAAAAATTAGGAGATCAGAGTGCTCCCGATTATAATCTGAAGAATACAGGAATGGATTTTTCTTCCTTTAATTTTACGGTTCAGAACAATAGTTATGAAAAAGGAATTTCTTTTGACTACTACCTGACGAACCAGAATATTGGAATTTTGAGAGATTCGCATGTTTCTACCTCAGGGGATTATGATAGGGCAATGACTGCAAATCCACCAATTTATTCAGGGAAATTCAGTTACGATATTGATAATCCAAGACAGGTTGTGGAACATCATATTGCAAAAGTTTCAGCTTTTAAAAGATTTGAAAATATTGGAAAACTTTCAGCAACATACAGTTATCAATACAATCACAGACAGGAATATGACATACGAAGAGGTGAATTGAATGATACGCCTTCCTTAGATTTGGAGCTGATGACCCATCAATTTAACCTTAATGATTTATTGGAAAGGGGGAAATGGTCTCTGGAAACAGGAATTGATGCGGGTTTTCAAAACAATTATTCAGATCCTGCGACAAAAGCAAGACGTTTGATCCCTAATTATGATAAATATTCTGCAGGAATATATTCTGTTTTTAAATACAAAATTTCTCACGATTTTAATTTTGAAGCGGGAGCAAGATATGATTTTACCCGTTATGATGTGACCAAATGGTACGATCAGAGTGATTGGGAGAAATTATATGCAGATACTTATCCTCAATTTTATGTGAAGAAAGACCAGAACAGGATTCTAACACGTCCTCAGCTTAATTACAATAATGTTTCCTTTAATGCAGGTTTGGAATACCGTCCAGGTTCAAATTTTGATCTGAAATTTAACTATGCAAAAGTGGGCAGATCGCCGAATGTTGCAGAGTTGTTTTCAGACGGATTACACCATTCTGCAGGAGTGATTGAGACTGGAGATATGGCGTTGAAAAGTGAACAGGGACATCAGTTTAATTTAACAGTAGATTCAAAATTCAGTGTTTTGAAAGGACTGAATATTTCTGTAAATCCCTATTTATTTATCACTAAAAACTTTATCAACCAAGTTCCTGTGGGAATTAAGGGAACAATCAGAGGAGTATTTCCTGAGTGGGCTTATCAGCAGATCGATGCCAAGATGTATGGGGTAGACCTTGATATCAACTGGAAACTTACGGATGATCTTACCTATGTGGGAAAAGGAAGTTACGTTCACGGACAGGATGATACCAATAATGAACCTTTAATTCTGATGATGCCTCCGAATTTCTCCAACGCATTGCAGTTTAAAAAGGAAAAATGGAATAACTTCTATTTTACCGTTGAAAATCAAACTTTTCTGAAACAAACCCGGTTCCCTGTCCGAAATGTTCCACTGGAAGTATATGTGGACGGTGAGTTGGTGGATAAAACCATTGATTTGAGTACGCCGCCAAGCGGTTATTCACTTTGGAATATCCAAACGGGAATCAATATCAGTAAAAATCTTTCTGCTGGACTTATCGTAAACAATCTCTTCAATACTTCGTACAGGGATTACCTGAACCGTTTGAGGTTCTTTGCAGATGAGGCAGGGAGAAACTTTATTTTAAACTTTAGATACAAATTCTAAGGATTCAGAAAAATAGTACATTAAAATTTCACAAACTTAAAATTCTAAAAATGAACAAACTATTCAATACTAAAAATATCATCAAATTATTAGCTGTTTTATTCATTACGATTACTGTTATTTCTTGCCAGAGAGACGGTTCTGTAGCAGAGGATGATCTTCCTCAGGAAGAACTTACCAATATTATTTTGTTGGTGAAAGAAGATACTCCGGGATCTACGGCCATCGAATATAATTACAGTATCGGAGCAGGAGGAATCCCCACCATTCCTCTGAAAGACGGAAAGTCTTATACCGTGGAAGCAAAATTCAGAAACGGAAATGAGGATGCTACCAATGAAATCATTGAGGCTAAAAATGAACATTTCCTTATTTTTGATTTTCCAAAATCTAACATCAATGTTACCAGAATAGATGGGAATGACCTGAGAAATGACGGAAAAAGAGTGGGACTTAAAACAAAATGGGATGTTGTAAAAGCTGTTGACGGAACTTCACCATTCCTGAAATTAACCCTTATTCATTCCCCTCAAAGTGTCAATGATGCGAAGTCCGGGTCAGCCTGGGGAAGTGTAGTAGGAGGAGAAACTGATGCAGAAGCTACTTATAATCTAAGTAATTAGAAATACTTCACATAGATAAAAACCGCTGATATTTTCAGCGGTTTTTTATTTATAAACATTTGAAGACTAAGAATTGATTAGAAGTAGGTTATTCTCATAAAATTTTCATATTTTTGCAACCTAAAATTTTAATCAATAATGAAGGTTACCGCACAAAACCATGATGACGTAAGTGCATTACTTACAGTGACATTGGAAAAATCTGACTACAAAGAAAAAGTAGACAAGCAGTTGATTAATTATGCTAAAAATGCGCAAGTTCCTGGTTTCAGAAAAGGGAAAGTGCCTTTGAGTATGGTTAAAAAACAATATGAAGCAGGTATTGCATTCGAAGAAATCAACAAACAGGTTTCTGACGCATTGAACAATTATGTTAACGACAACAAGTTAAGATTAGTTGGACAGCCTGTTCCTCAGCCTGTAAACCAACTGGATTACAACGCTGAGCAAATTGAAGTTGGTTTCGAAGTAGGATATGAGCCTGAATTCACTATAGATTTAGCTAAATATGAAGCTCCTCATTACAAGGTAGAAGCTTCTGACAAGGAAATCACAAAGAGCATTGAGAACATGCAGAAACGTTTTGCGGAGCAGGTTCCTCAGGATAAAATCGGTAAAGATTCTTATGTAGCTTTAGAAATTTCTCAGGTTGTAGAAGAAGATGCTGAAGGAGAGCACCACCACCAGCCAAAGAACGTTACCATTACTGCTGAAAACAAAGAAGCTTTCAAATTGGTAAAAGCTTTGAAAATGGATGGTTCTGTAAAAGTATCTAAAGAAACTCTTGCAGGTGATGAAGAATTAGCTAAAGAATTAGGATTCACTAAAGAAGAAGCAGAGCATTTACACCATGCTGAAGTTGAAGTTAAAGTAAAAGACTTCTATGCATTGAACTTAGCTGAACTTAATCAGGAATTATTCGACAAAGTATACGGAGAAGGAACTATTACTTCTGAAGAAGAACTTAAAGAAAAAGTAAAATCTGAATTGGATGAGTACTTCCAGCAAAATGCTGATGTTCACTATGTGAATAAAGTATTGGAGCAGGTTACTGAAAAAGAAGAAGTAAAACTTCCGGAAAATTTCTTAGTAAAATGGTTGTTATTCTCTAACCAGAATATCCAGTCTGAAGAGCAGGCTAAAGAAATTCTTGAAGCAGAGAAAAGTCAGTTAAGATACCAGATCATTGAAGGTAAATTAATGACCGATAACGAAATCAAGTTAGACTATGCTGATGTATTGGCACAGGCTGAGCAATTAGTGAAAAACCAGTTGGCTATCTACGGAATCCACCACTTAGGGGATGAAGAAATCCAGAAATATGCTGTTGAAATGTTGAAAGACCAGGAGCAGGTAAGACAAATTTCTTCTGAAGTAGCTATGGCTAAACTGAAAGATGTTATCCTTGAAAAAGGAGGAAAAAAAGAAACTAAAATCTCTCACGACGAGTTTTTAGAAGAACTTAAGAAATAATTTATTTTCGATATAAATATTTGAAAACCTCCGAGCAATCGGAGGTTTTTTTATTTTCGCTATCCTTAGCTTTTGTTTATACGATCAATTTAGAAACAGGTTCCATTGTCTTAAAAAATCTTAATGTATCCGGGCCGAAATGATAAGGTATTCCCTATAAATATCCCTTGATTAATTTGTTGCAGTCATTATTCATATATTTACACCCTTAAATTTATTATAGATATGAAAAAGATCATCATTCCGTTTTTCTGTGCCGTACTGTTTTCAGTGCCGGCAGCAGCTCAGCAGACCAGCGCAGCTCCCGCAAAGACGGAAGTCGTGAAATCTAAACTGACACCCAAAGAAGTTATTGAGAATTACTTCAAAGCGTTGGGAGGAAAGGATAAATTAGAAGCCGTAAAATCTACGGTAGTAGACAATACCCTTAGTGTTCAGGGAATGGATATCACCATGAGCACCATGAAGCAGGGCAATAAATTCAAATCTGTGCAAACCGCAATGGGGCAGAAAGTAACCCAATTTTTTGACGGTGAAAAAGGATATATAGAAAGAGGAGGACAGAAAACAGACTTCCCAGCCGATAATATCGCTGAATTGAAAAAAGGCAAGACCGTTGAAGCATTATCTTTTGATCCTGCAGGTTTTCAAGCGGTTACCGTAGAAAAAGCGGACACTAAAGATTATAACGTATTATCTTCAGAGAAAGGAAAATTTTACTTTGATGCTGCTACCGGACTTCTATACAAATCTACTGTAGGAGAAGGAAGTGTTATCGTGAAAAATTATATGACGGTAGAAGGGATCAAGTTTCCTTCCGAAGTTGATATTGAAGGAAAAGGTCAGAAAGTGACGATAAAAACCACCAAAGTTGTTTTAAACTCAGGGGTTTCAGATGCTGATTTTAAATAAAAAGCTGTCATTTTACAGAACAAAAGCCGGAAAATATCCGGCTTTTTTGTTGCCTTTATAATTTTAACTCAAATTTAACTATGATATGAATTTTAACATTTCTTCAGCTGGTGAATAATTGATACTTTTAGCACGAAAATAAATTCAAATAACATGAAGAAAGTTTTATCATCATTTGCGGTCATCTTCCTGATGTCTTCAAATGTTTTCGGACAGAATATCCCCGTGGATGCTTCTGTGAGAATCGGTACCCTTCCCAACGGAATGAAGTACTACATCAAAAAAAATACATTACCTGAAAAGAAAGTAGATTTCCGTCTGGCAATCAATGCCGGATCTATTCTTGAAGATGAAAACCAGAGAGGTCTGGCGCATTTTATGGAGCATATGAATTTCAATGGAACCAAGAATTTCCCGGACAACAAACTGGTAGATTTTCTACAGTCTATCGGGGTGAAATTCGGACAACACCTGAATGCTTACACAAGCTTTGATGAAACTGTATACATGCTTCCCGTTCCTCTGGATAAATCAGGAAACCTTGATGCAGGTCTGAAAGTAATGGAGGACTGGGCTTTTAATGCCACGCTTTCCGATGCGCAGATCAACAAAGAAAGAGGTGTAGTTTTGGAAGAATTAAGACTTGGTTTGGGAGCTGATAAAAGAATGTCAGACAAATACCTTCCCAAACTATTATATAAATCTAAATACGCAGACAGACTTCCAATTGGTAAAAAGGATGTCTTGGAAAACTTCAAGCCAGATGTGATAAGACAATTCCACAAAGACTGGTACAGACCGGATCTTATGGCAATCGTTGTAGTGGGAGATATTAATGTAGATGAAGTTGAAAAGAAGATCAAAGATAATTTCAGCAAATATAAAAATCCTTCTAAACCAAGAGAGAGAAAAGTATTTGACCTGCCTAACCATAAAGAAACATTAGTAGCGATTGAGACAGATCCTGATGCTACAAGTTCTATGGTGCAGTTCATCATGAAAGATGCTGAGGCTTACCAGCCGGATGTGACTGTAGAACAGTACAACCAGACTATTATAGAAGGTCTTTCTACTGCAATGCTGAATAACAGATTGAGAGAATTGATCAACTCAACCAATCCACCTTTTACATTCGGATCGGTATATCACGGAGGAACTTATGCGAGAAGCAAAGAAGCCTTCCAGGGATTTGCCATGGTAAAAGAAGGAAATCAGCTGAGTGCTTTGAAAGTTCTTTTGGAAGAAGTAGAAAGAGCAAAAAGATTTGGATTTACCCAGTCTGAATTGGACAGAGCAAAAGCACAGATGTTATCTAATCTGGAAAGATCATATAACAACCGTGATAAGACGGAAAGTGACATGCTGGTAGACGAATACGTAAGAAACTTCCTGGAGCAGGAACCGATGCCGGGAATTGCCTGGGAATATGAAGATACAAAATCGTTCCTTCCTCAGGTTACCTTGGCGCAGACCAATGAGATCATCAAGAAAATGGTGAAGGATGACAGCAGAGTGATCGTGATAACAGGCCCAAAGAAAGACAATGTTACCATGCCTACAGAAGCAATGGTTCTCAGTACATTTGAATCTGTGAAAATGGCAGACCTTAAGCCTTACGAAGAAAAAGCGGCCATCAAAAATTTAGTAAAGCCTTTCAAGTCTGAAGGAAAAATTGCCAAGACTGAAACAGATGCTAAACTGGGAACAACAACCTGGACGTTAAGCAACGGAGCTAAAGTGACTTTTAAAAAGACTGATTTCAAAGATGATGAAATTGTATTTTCAGCAAGAAGTTTAGGAGGAAACTCTCTTATTTCTGATGCTGATTTTATCAAAACCCAATTCGCTTTCGGAGCATTATCTGAAGCGGGAGTAGGCGGATTCTCAAAAGCTGATCTTACCAATTACCTTGCAGGAAAACAAGTAAGTGTCAATCCAATGATCGGACCTTACTTTGAAGGGATTTCCGGAAGAACTTCCCAGAAAGATTTAGGGACAGCTATGGAGCTTACTTACGCATATTTTACAGGTTTAAATTACAATCCTGCATCATTCAATGCCTATAAAGAAAAACAGTCTGCGATGCTGGATAACCTTCTGTCTAACCCTCAGGCGTATTTCTCCAATGAGCATGCGAAATTCATGAACCAGAAGAACCCAAGATTCATCGGATTGTTCCCAATGGAAAAAGACTGGGCCAATACAGATTACAAAAAAGCATATGATATCTATAAAGAGAAATTTGGCAACGCCGGAAACTTCCAGTTCTATTTTGTAGGGAATATTGACGAAGCTAAGCTAAAAGAACAGGTACTTCAGTATATCGGTGGACTTCCTACATCAGGAAAAACGGCAACGTTTAAAGATACAGGATACAGACAGATGACCGGAGATTATTCTAAAGTCTACAAAAAAGGAAAAGATCCTAAAAGTTTGGTAACCATTTCTTACAGCGGAGAAACGCCTTACAACGAAAAAGAAGCTTTAGCTCTTTCAGCCCTTGGAGAAGTCGCTACGATCAAAGTGATCGAAAAACTTAGAGAAGATGAAAGCGGGATCTATGGTGGTGGTGCCAGAGGAAGTATGAACAAAATTCCTTACAGTGCGTACAATTTCAGTATCAGCTTCCCTTGTGGACCTGAAAATGCAGAAAAACTGACAAAAAGTGCAATGACTGAGCTTCAGAAACTAATTGATAAAGGGCCTGAACAAAAAGATCTGGATAAGTACAAAGAAGGAGAGTACAATGATAACAAAACGGAACTTAAGGATAATATGTTCTGGATGAGTGCTCTTGCTAAAAATCAGTTAGATGGCAGCGATAAGTATGAAATCCTGAACTATCAGGAAAAAGTAAAAGCACTTACGGTGAAAGACCTTCAGGATGTTGCTAAAAAATACCTTGCAAAAGGAAAAATCACAGCTACACTGATGCCGGAAGACGGATGGGAAAATAATAAAAAGACTGAGACAAAACCGGCAGTAGTTGGAACCGCAGTTGTGAAATAATATTTTTCAGAATAATTGATAATGAAAAACCGCAGATACAATCTGCGGTTTTTTTATTGGTTTGTCTCGTCCTGAAAAAGGTTGACTATAAAACCATAAAAACAGTCATCCTTATGAATTTAAAAAAAACATTACCTCCTGTACAAGAATACAGTGAAGCGTTCAAAAGACAAGTTGTCTCCGAATATGAGCGAGGTTTATTTACAAAATCACAGTTACAGACTCGATATAACATTCGAGGTAATTCATGTATTTCCAGTTGGTTAATAAAATATGGTAACTTTACTTATGAGAAACAACTAAGTAAAGGCAGACCCATGAAAGATCCACAGAAACAGAAGATTAAAGAGCTTGAAGCTGCTTTATTCAAAAAGGAAGAAGAGCTCAAAGTGTTTAGGAAATTTATAGAAATCGCAGAGCGTGAGCTGAAGATTGAAATTGTAAAAAAGTCTGGTTCCAATCAATCCAGGAAATAAGGCCGTATACGAATCTTTCACTGGAAGATATCTGCCGATTGTTTGGATACAGTAAACAAGCTTATTACAAAAGGAAGAAACAGCCTGATTCTATAAATCATCAAGAAAGGATTATAGAACTCGTATTATCAATTCGTAAAAAGATGCCCAAAATAGGTACTCGAAAACTTTATGTCTTACTTAAGAATGATTTTGAGAAAGAAAAACTTCACGTAGGAAGAGATCAGTTGTTTAAGATTTTAAGATCAAATTATCTTTTAATTCCCAGAATACACCGCTACTTTAAAACAACGAACTCCAGACATTGGATGAAGAAATACCCCAATATTATCAAAGAAAAAGAGTTGAAATGTTCAGAGAAAGTCTGGGTTGCAGATATAACTTATCTCAAAACTAAAGATAAGAATTATTATCTTCATCTGATTACCGATGCCTATTCAAAGAAAATTGTAGGATATGAATTGAGTGATAATTTACAGACAAGCTCTACGTTGAAAGCATTAAAACAGGCTATAAAGAATCGACTCTACAAGCATCCCTTAATTCATCATTCAGATAGAGGGTTGCAGTATTGCAGTAAAGAATACACCGAAATGTTGAAGAAAAGTGACATTCTCATCAGCATGACAGAGAACTCAGACCCTTATGAAAACGCCGTAGCGGAAAGAGTCAATGGTATTCTGAAATATGAATTTGGATTGATTGATACTTTTGAAGACTTTAAAAATCTATCACAACAGCTTAAGCAATCAATTTACTATTATAATAATTGGAGACCACATTTTTCTTTGAATTATAATATTCCTAGCCAAGTACACATAAAAAATAATGTGAAATTAAAAACCTATAAAAAACAAAATCAGAATAGGAAAATTCCTACTCTGATTTAAGTATATTTGAGTAATAAAAACTAGTCAACCTTTTTCAGGACTAGTCAGTTTAAGAGCCATAGGCTTTTTTCCATTCATCGGCGGCTTCATTTAAAACGCCGTAGAACTCCTCACCATATTTTCTGGTCAGTGGAGTTTTCAGGAACTTATAAACAGGAACCTGCAGTTCTTTTCCAAGCGTGCAGGCATCGCTGCATACACTCCATTCGTGGTAGTTCAGGGCCGTAAAAGTAGAATATTCTGTAATACGGATCGGGTAGAGGTGGCATGAGATTGGTTTTTGCCAATCTATAGCACCGTCTTCATATGCTTTTTCAATACCACATTTCGTGATTCCTCTTTCATCGAAAGTTACATAGGCACATTCGCGGTCTTCCACCATAGGCGTCACATACATGCCGTCCTGCGGATCTGTGGTCCATGTTCCCTGTTCTTCAAGGGCTTTGATGCCTTCCTGTGTAAGATAAGGCTTTACTTTATCAAAAATACGGTCTAAAACCTCAAGTTCATCCTTATCTAGCGGAGCCCCTACATCTCCCTCCACACAGCATGCACCTTTACATTTCGTAAGGTTGCAAACAAATTCTTCGGAAAATATATCCTCTGAAATCAATTTATCGTCTATCTGAATCATAATCTTTAAAATAAATTAAAATACGTACCTGCTTTAAAAGCAATCAAACTCATAATGATAAGCCATAAGCTTACCTCCTGCATCCAGTATTTAGGCAAAAATCTCATCATCCTGCTCAGGATAATACTCGATGGGAATGCCAGAAGCAGTAAATATTCATAATTTTTATTCATATACAGAATAATAGTCACCAGCTGGGCCAGTGAGAAGACAAGCAGAAATGTGTATTTATATCTGCTAATCGGGCTTTTCTTGTTATAGTTTTTAAAATGGTCGTATACCGCATAAATCAGCATCAGGACAATAGGAATTAAAGGAAACAGGTCCAAATAATCCGTCATAGGTCTCATTTTTCCAAACGGGAAATAATCTATATTCCAGGTCGTAAAATGGAAAAAGAACATGATAGAGAAATAACTGAACGCGATTAATAGGGTTCCTAAAAGAAACCTGAAGAGATTTAAACTTATTTTTTGAGAAGTAGCTATCAAGTGAATGATCACAAAAAGAGCCATAGGCCACGTGGTGGGCAGGAAAATAAAGTTCAATGCAACAATGGCTCCCACCAATACATAAGACTTCTTTCTGATGTCTTCATCTGCACTCGTCAGAAGTAAAACCAGAAAAGAATTGGTGAGCAGCGAAACGGCAATTCCAATGTCCAGATTTCCAAGATAAAGCCCGAAAATAAAAAATGTATATAAAAATAATGGCAAGTGCGTCTGATAATTGAGCGCAATGCTGTGAAAACAAAAATATCCCAATGCAATTCCCAGGAAAGTTATTCCTGCAATAATTGCTTCATAAGTGTTGAAATTCAGTATGTTAAATATTATAACTACTAAAAGAAGAAAACCAATATAAACAGGAATTGAAAAAATATTGCTTTCTTTTGAAAGTAATTTAAACATTTTTTATAAATTTGTACAAAGTTAATTTAAAAAAGGAAAATAATGACGTCTTTCTGGTTATTCTTAAGTAAAGTTTTCAAATGGGCCTTCGGTTTTTTTGATACATTTGGAAATGTTCTAAACTGGATTCTATTTGCCGTTTGCTGCGTATTGTTTACATACTGGTGCTATGTATTGGTAGTAACATTGGGTGGTGATAAAGATAAAGACTATTATTCTCCAACTGAGGGTAAGAACCCTTACTACGATCCAAAGATCTACAAAAAAGAAGGTTAATTAATTGGTTATATAGTAAAAAACCGATTAGACTCAGGTCTGATCGGTTTTTTTATTAACAATTAAAATGTAATTTTCTTAGTCGTGGATGGGAAGCACCAGTACCGGAACATGTGAATCTTTTGTAAGACCTTTAGTTAAGCTTCCTACAAAAACATCGTAGATCCCACTTCTTCCATGTGATCCCATGACGATATAGTCGGCATTTTTATCCTTTGCATATTCCAGGATAGTATCTTTGGCAATCCCTTGTTTTAAAAGATGCTCACAGTCCACATCGTGTGCAATGATTCTTTGCTCAATCTTATTCAGCTCTACCAGTTCAGCTCTGATCTCATTAGCTTCTACTTCAGGAAAATATTGATATCCCATATCACCGATAGCAAAACCAATATCTGATGGCGCTACATGAATCAGAAAGATTCTGCCGTTTAATTGTTTTGCGAATTTTACGGCTCCTTCTACAAGCTGTTCTGTTTTGTCCCCAAAATCTACGGGTAGTACAATATTTATCATGACCTTTAATTTTGTTATTTTAAAGATAAGAAAAAATCGCCAAAACTTTATGTTAAATACTTATAATATTCGAATATCAAGAATTTTATCATCCTTCAGATAAGCTTCCAATACGTCATTTTCTTCCACTTTTCCGACTCCTTTTGGTGTCCCTGTAAAAATAAGGTCACCCACCCTCAAGGTAAAATATTGAGAAGCAAACGCGATGATATCATCAAAGCTGAAGATCATGTCTTTTGTATTTCCATCCTGAACCTCTTCTTTATTTTTGAGCAACGAAAACTCTAATCCTCCAAGGTCAAACTCCTCTTTTTTGAAGAAATTTCCTACCACCGCAGAACCATCAAAAGCTTTAGCAAGTTCCCATGGAAGGCCTTTAGACTTTAGCTCGCTCTGAAGATCTCGTGCCGTAAAATCTATTCCTAAGCTGATCTCTTCATAATGTTTGCTGGCAGCTTCTTTCTGGATGTATTTTCCTCCTTTAGAAATTTTTAAAACAACTTCCAGCTCATAGTGAACGTCATTCGAAAATTCAGGAATATAAAAATCATTTCCCTTTAAAACCGCTGTGTCAGGTTTCATGAAAATAACAGGTTTTTCAGGAATCTCGTTTCCCAATTCTTTCGCATGTTCGCTGTAGTTTCTTCCTATACAAATGATTTTCATAACTCTTAATTGTTTAATTTACTATGCCTTTAAAATAGCCTTTTCCTTCTTCAATGTATTTTTCAGGACCATACCTCTTTTGAATCTTAAACGAAGTATATCCAAAAATACTGTCTCCTTTTTTGTAAGAATCTTGATTAAGCACCAGTCGGCTGTCTAAAATTTTAAAATAATCTCCTGTGTCGAGGAAGTCAAAAGGTCTTATGACATCGGTATAATGATAGGGGGAAAGTTGGTGCCTGTTCTTTATAATCTCCAGTTCATAGCCTCCACCACTAAGACCATCTCCTACGGAAAATTTGATATCAAGGGACAGTTTATTGTCATTGATATAACACGTGTAAAATTCTTCACCGGTATCAGTATCTGTTTTTATTATTAAATTATTAGACTTTCCATCTTCCGATTGTTCTACGAAGAGTGTTTTTTGTTTTTGTCTGTCGAAAGCCTTAAAAATTGGATTTTTGGATAAATGAGGATCCGTTTCATTCTGTTTCCATGCTATACAATAATATGCCGCAATAAAGACTGGGATTGAAACAATACCAATACCAATGAATAAAAGAAGCTTTTTAGTTTTTATCATGAATTAAGATGAAGGGTATTTTAGTGCGTAAACTCATTCCCACAGTAATAACAGACAAACTTCTGACTTGCCAAAATGGAAATCCCAAAGAAGCTCGTTGATCTGTCGTCCCTGTAAATGTGATTGGAGCCACATTTCGGACATACAAAATCAAATGCCGGATCTTTGATGGTGTGTTCCACTTCCAATGAATAAGCTTCATTGTCATTATAATCCTGTAGAATCTGTTTTGCCTTTTCCAGATCATCCTCAAAAACCTGAAGCTGTATACCTCCCACAGCCTGTGAAAGTAGCCAGTCAGACTGAATCAGCTGCTCGTTCGCAATGAAGCCATTCACTCCGTTTTCGGCAAGGATCTGTTTGTCCCTGTTAGCTTCAAGGGCTGTTTCGTAGAATTTAAAACGGACCAGATTTGACATGTATTAAAATTTACCTGATAATTGAATTTTGGTGAAGACTTTCTTCGTGTACAATGGGAAATCCGCATTCTGAAGCCATCCATAATAGCCCAGATCCTTCTGGAAAACGGTTTTTACTACCTGTCCTTTATATTTTCCGAAATTGAAAACGGCCTCAGTTTTATCATTGTATCCAATAAATCCTGCCAGGTCGGCATTCTTATTATGGAATGTAAACTCACTTAAAGGCGCGATTTCATTTGGGATATCTTCATACTTTCCAACCTGCGCATCCAATACTTCAAAAGTAGCCATCACATCAGCTTCAGCCGAGTGGGCATTTTCCAAAACTTTACCACAGTAGAACTGGTAAGCAGCTCCAAGGTTTCTGGGCTCTTTTTTATGAAAAATAGTCTGTGCATCTACCAGTCTGAATTTGCTAAGGTCAAAATCTATTTCTACTCTCAGAAGTTCTTCTGCCAGAAGCGGAACATCGAAACGGTTTGAATTAAATCCTCCCAGGTCACTTCCGGCAAGCATTTCCATTACTTTTGAAGCGATATCTCTGAACGTAGGAGCATCCTTTACATCTTCATCATAAATTCCATGGATCTCGCTGGATTCATTAGGAATCGGCATTTCAGGATTTACACGCCATGTTTTGCTTTCTCTGGACGCGTCCGGATTTACTTTTAAAATACAGATCTCTACAATCCTGTCTTTTCCAATATTGGTTCCTGTCGTTTCCAGATCAAAAATGCAAAGGGGTTTATGGAGTTTTAAATTCATGTCTATAATTTGATAATGTTTTAATTTGAAAATGAAGCTAATTTAACTTCTGAAAATCTGATGTCTGATGTCTGAAATCTAGCATCTAATTCAGCTGTCTCTGAAAAACCAGTGATACTAATATATAATAAATAACAAGCATTGGGATACCTACAATCTGAAATATAATCAGAATAGCAATTCCGCCGCCTAATAAAATAACTTTCGGATAATTGTCCTGCAGTTTTTTCGACTTGAATTTCATGGCCATCATCTTGATCGGGCTGATTAAAAGCCATGACGTAACAACCGTCAATAACACTAAAAACAATGAATTTTCAAATAAAAATCCAAAAGTTCCTGTTTCTTTGAAAGCATAATACAATCCAAAAAGCAATACGGTATTGGTTGGTGTATTCAGTCCCTTAAAATAATAACGCTGCTCTTCATCAAGATTAAAGATAGCCAATCTAAGGCAAGAAAATATCGTTATCAGAAGACCAATATAACTGATGTCAAAAGGAAGATGAAGTCCTAAAATTTCATTTCCGAACGGCTCCAGGGCTTTGTACATCGTAAGACCGGGAATCAGCCCGAAACTCACCATATCCGCAAGAGAATCCAGCTGAAGACCCAGATTAGAATTTGATTTTACGGCCCGGGCTACAAACCCATCAAAGAAATCAAAAATGGAAGAAAGAATGAGACAGATGGCCGTGGTCTGGTAATCTCCTAAAATAAGATGGATCGCACCTACACAGCCCGCAAATAAATTGGCAAGTGTCAATAAATTGGCAAGATTATTTTTTATGAAATTCATGTCAACAAAAATAGGGTTTTTCCAAATTTTATCCTGAAATTTTATCAAGGAAAAAATACATTAATCCGTTTTTGATGTAAATTTGCCGAATGAAATTTTTTAAAGAATTTAGAAAACAAGAAGTTCTGGTCCTATTGTACAGGATTTTCTTAGCATACATTTTTTATCAGATTGCCCGGCTTTTGTTTTGGTATTTCAATAAAAAACTCATCAAAGTGGATTCCGTTTCAGATTATTTCAACCTGGCGTTTCATGGAACAGCCTTTGATACAACGGCGATTCTATATGTCAACGCTTTATTTATTCTGTTAAGCCTGGTCCCGATTGTCATCAATACAAAGAAAGTTTATCAGACCGTTTTGTTGTGGCTGTATTTCATCACCAACGGCATTGCCTATGCCATGAATTTCGGAGACTTTATCTATTATAAGTTTTCTCAGGCAAGATTGACATCTACGGCTTTGGATGTGGCAAAACACGAGTCCAATGTCTTTAAAGTCTTCACTGTTTCTCTAGGACAGCATCCTTTTGTCTTGATCTGGTTTGTTGTTTTAATGGCACTTTGGGTGTTTCTGTATAAAAAAGTGAAGATTACAGAACAGAAACCTTTAAAACTTATTCCATACTTTATCTGGTCTGTGGTGGTTCTCTGTGGGACTATTGTTTTGGTCATTGGAGGAATTCGCGGGGACTTCAAGCACAGTACGAGACCTATTAATTTAGTAGATGCCAACCGTTTTGTAGTCAATCCTCTGCAGGGTAATGTGGTTTTGAACAGTACATTTTCATTTTTCAGAACATTAGGAACCAATAATTTTAAAGAAGTTCATTTTGTAGACGAAAAATATATCAATGATAATGTTCAGCCTTATAAAATATATGACAGGGAAGTGGCCAACCGTCCCAACGTTGTTATTTTTATCGTTGAATCCTTTGGAAGAGAATATTCCGGAGCTTTTAACAAAGATAAAAATATAAAAGGCTATGTTTCCTACACCCCTTTTATAGACAGTCTTGCAGGTCAGAGTTTGATTTTTCCCAATACTTTTGCCAATGGAAGACAGTCCATTCATGGGATGAGCAGCGTGTTGGCGGGTATTCCAAGTCTTACTGATGCTTTTACAAGTTCTCCCTATTCCAATCAGAAAATTCAGTCTATTGTTTCCGTGTGTAATGATTTGGGCTATGATACTTCTTTTTATCATGGGGCTCCGAACGGATCGATGGGCTTCCTTGGATTTGGAAATATATTAGGCTTTAAACATTATTTCGGGAAAAATGAATACAATCACGATGAAGATTTTGACGGAATGTGGGCGGTATGGGATGAACCTTTCCTTCAGTATTTTGCAAAGAATGTAGGAAAGAGACAACCTTTTATGGCAACCGTATTTACGGCATCATCACACCACCCGTTTAAAATTCCTGAAAAATACAATGGTAAATTCAAAAAGGGAACCATAGAAATGCATGAGCCTATGCAGTACACAGATTATGCAATCAAAAAATATTTTGAAACGGCTAAAAAACAACCATGGTTCAATAATACGATCTTTGTTTTCACAGGAGACCATACCAATCAGGTGGCTTATGGTGAATATGAAAAAGCGATGAACCGTTTCGCCGTTCCTCTGATCCTGTACTCTCCAAATCCGGAATACAACCTTAAAGGCGTGAATCCCGAAACCGCTCAGCAAATAGATATCTATCCTACACTGGCAGATCTTATAGGATACAATAAACCCATAAGAAGCTGGGGAAGAAGTGTGGTAAGTGATAAAAAATATCCTTCTATTGTAGTTAATTCAGACGGAAGTTCAGAACAATTTATCATTGGAAACCATATGTACCGTTTCGACGGGAAAGAAATCACAGGAGTATACGATAAAAATGACCTTGGATTTGAAAACAATCTGATGGGCAAACTGAAAACTCCGGAAATAGAAAAAGGAATGCAGACGGCAAAAGCATGGTTCCAGGATTATATGGACAGAGTAATCAACAGAAAACTTAAATAAGTTTGAGAGTCGGAGAGTTTTAGGGTTTTAGAGTATAGTTGTTGGTTGTTAGTTCTCACTCCGAAACCTTATGAGTTGCTGAAATCTACAGTGAAAAAAGTCTCGTGTCTCATATCTTGTGTCTGAAATCTGAAATCTTGGTTCTTATTTTGTATCATCATAACTGTTAACATAACCTGTTTACGCTTTTGGCCTATCATATGCTCTGTATAGTAAAAGTTTTTGTCTGTTTAAAATTTAATTTATACTTTTAGCAATAGATAGATAACAAATAACGTATATCGAAATTAAAACAATAAGAAATATGAAAAAATTATTATTAACATTCGTGCTGTCTCTGTTTGGCGTATTATCGTTTGCACAGATTGAAGGCAAGTGGAAGACTATGGATGATGAAACAAAGCAGGCTAAATCTGTTGTGGAGATCTATAAAAAGTCAGATGGAAAGTATTACGGAAAAGTTTCTCAGCTGCTTATAAAGCCTGCAGATCCAAACTGTTCTTCTTGTAAAGATGACAGAAAAGGAAAACCAATCTTAGGACTGGAGATCATCAGAGGGCTTAAAAAAGACGGTAATGAATTCACAGGAGGAACAATTACAGATCCTAAAACAGGTAAAACTTACAAATGTACCATCACAAAAAGTGGTGACAAACTGAATGTAAGAGGATATATGGGAGTTTCCATACTAGGAAGAACTCAGATTTGGGATAAAGTAAATTAACCCTATTTAAATAGAATTTTAAGACGGCATTTCAGCAATGAGATGCCGTTTTTTTATTTTTTTTTGAAAAAATATGTAACGAAAATAAAAACTTTCCACTCATAAGGTATGAGCACAGAACTGGAGAAAACTTTTGTTGATTTTTTTAAGCCCAACCAGAGGCTTATCCACAAAATATGCAGAATATATACAGATAATGTTGAAGATCATGAAGATCTCTTTCAGGAAATTACCGTCCAGCTCTGGAGATCTTTTCCCGGATTTAAAGGAGAAGCTAAATTTTCAACATGGATGTACAGAGTTGCACTCAACACAGCGATGACTCTTTTCAGAAAACCAAAGAAAAGAGAACTAAAGCACGCTGATGTAGACGTTTCCTCTTTGAAAATAGAATATGAAGCATATGAAGATAATGAGCACAAACTGAAAAAAATGTACAAAGCCATCTACGAACTATCCGATGTAGAAAAGGCTTTAATCATGATGTACCTGGAAGATAAACCGTATAAAGAGATTGGAGAGATCCTTGGGATAACAGAAGGTAATGCAAGGGTGAAGATGAACAGGGCAAAGAATAATTTAAGATCCAAAATAAGCACAAGATAATATGGAAGAATTAGAACTTTTGAAAAAAGACTGGAATAAAGATAAAGGAGAATTTAAAGATTATTCTGAAAATGAAATTTATTCCATAATCAAACACAGGTCCGTTTCTGTGACAAAAACATTATTGGTGATTGGTTTAATAGAAATTATGTTGTGGTCGGTGTATGGATATATTAATGGAGAGTTTCCTTATCTAAGAATCATCCTGTTTTCCGGATTTATAATCCTTACCGTTTTATTGTTCCGGAGATTGAAAACCGGAAAGAATTCCCTGTCATTGATGAAAAACATTCTGGATCTGAGAAAGCTGATCTTAGGCTATGCAGGAATTTCTTTTTTTCTGGTTATTCTGGATAACTTGATTCATTTTGATTTCTATACAAAGGATTTTATGGCAGGTGCAAAAGATGGATGGAATAAAGGACACCATATTGTAACCCATACCAATCCCGAAAGTATGGATCCTGAATTGGGAAATTATGCTTTGTTTGGATTTTGTATGCTTGTCAGCTTTTATCTTTTGTATCTGATTTATAAAAGAACGTATGGCAAAATTCTGTCCGATCTCAGAAAAAACTACAGAGAACTGAGCCAGGCGGAAGAAAAACCTTTTTAATTCAATTAATATTTAAGGCATCTCATTCAATGAGATGCCTTTTTTGTTATGTTAGTAATAAAAAAACACTATTTTTGTAGTCTAAATTTTTCAAATAAATATGGCAGAATATACTTTTCGTGAGGTAATTGCACAAGCAATGAGCGAGGAAATGCGTAAAGACGAATCCATCTTTTTAATGGGGGAGGAAGTTGCAGAATACAATGGTGCGTATAAAGCTTCAAAAGGAATGTTGGATGAATTTGGTCCTAAAAGAGTAATCGATACACCCATTGCTGAGCTTGGTTTTACAGGGATTGCTGTAGGTGCTGCGATGAATGGTAACAGACCAATTGTAGAGTATATGACGTTCAATTTCTCATTGGTAGGTATTGATCAGATTATTAATAATGCGGCTAAGATCCGTCAGATGAGTGGTGGTCAGTGGAACTGTCCTATCGTTTTCAGAGGTCCTACTGCTTCGGCAGGACAATTGGGAGCTACACACTCTCAGGCTTTTGAAAACTGGTTTGCCAACGTTCCTGGTCTTAAGGTAGTCGTTCCTTCAAATCCTTACGATGCGAAAGGATTGCTGAAAACAGCTATTCAGGATAATGACCCGGTTATTTTCATGGAATCTGAGCAGATGTACGGAGACAAAATGGAAATTCCTGAAGAAGAATATTATTTACCAATCGGAAAAGCAGATATCAAGAGAGAAGGTACAGACGTTACTTTAGTTTCTTTCGGAAAAATCATGAAGCTGGCTATCCAGGCTGCTGAAGATATGGCTAAAGAAGGAATCTCTGTAGAAGTGATCGACCTGAGAACAGTTCGTCCTCTGGATTTTGATACCGTTTTAGCTTCTGTTAAAAAAACAAATAGATTGGTGATCCTGGAAGAAGCGTGGCCATTTGGTTCAGTATCTTCTGAAATTACTTACATGGTACAGCAAAAAGCATTTGATTATTTAGATGCTCCTATCAAGAGAATTACCACTCCTGATGCACCTGCACCATATTCAGCTGCACTGTTTGCAGAATGGTTCCCTAAACTTGAAAAAGTGAAAGAGGAAATCAAAAAAGCGATGTACGTAAAATAACTATTATAGAGAAAAACTTCCGAAAGGAAGTTTTTTCATTTATTCTATTCATGAAGAATAGTTCTTGACGTCATAAAATTAGTATAAATTTGCGCGTTTAAAAAAAATAAGCTGACATGGCAGAAGTTACAGAAGAAGGTTATCATTTTGACATAAAAAAACTTTCTTTTATTGGAGTTTTAGTCTCTCTCGGAATTGTTTTCGGGGATATCGGGACATCACCGCTTTACGTAATGAAAGCGATTGTAAATGCAAGAGATGGGGGTAGCAATATGCCTTTCAACGAATACATAGAAGGAGCTCTTTCCTGTATTATTTGGACATTGACTCTTCAGACTACAGTAAAATACGTAGTGATTGCTTTAAGAGCAGATAACAAAGGAGAGGGAGGTATTTTAGCCTTATTCTCATTAGTTAAAAACCTTAAAAAAGGATGGCTCTATCTTATTGCTATTATAGGCGCAGCTGCACTTGTTGCAGATGGTGTGATCACACCGTCACTTACCGTGATGTCTGCTATTGAAGGTCTTGAGATCTATAATCCGCATACCCCTGTTGTTCCTATTACTATCGGAATTCTCATTGTTATTTTCGTGGTGCAGCAGTTTGGAACCAGTTTTATCGGGAGATTTTTTGGTCCTGTAATGGTTGTTTGGTTTCTGGTACTAGGTGGATTGGGTGTCATGCATTTGAGCGAAAATTTGGAAATTCTGAGATCTTTCAACCCTTATTATGCCTATAAACTTATTGCTAACTCTCCTAGTGCCATTGTAATTCTTGGTGCTGTTTTTCTTTGTACAACGGGGGCAGAAGCTCTTTATTCAGACTTAGGACACTGTGGTGCTAAAAATATAAGAGTAAGCTGGGGCTTTGTGAAGATCATGCTGATTTTAAACTATCTGGGACAGGGAGCATGGCTTTTAACTAATCATGCAAAACCGGGCTTTTCTGTAATCAACCCATTTTTTGGAATCATGGAAGAATGGATGATTGTACCAGGAGTAATTTTGGCAACTGCAGCAGCAATTATTGCGAGTCAGGCCTTAATTACAGGTTCTTTTACCATTTTCTCAGAAGCAATGTCTCTTAACTTATGGCCTAATCAAAAAATCGATTATCCTTCCGGGGTTAAAGGACAAATGTATATTCCAAGAATCAATTGGGGTCTTCTGATTCTATGTATTATTGTAGTGCTCCATTTCAGAGAATCAGGAAAAATGGAAGCTGCCTATGGACTTTCCATTACAGTCACAATGCTGATGACAACAATTTTGCTTATTTTCTGGCTATTAAAACATAGAGTAAGTAAAGTATTAATTCTATTCTTTGCCTTGATATATCTGTCTATTGAACTAGGATTCTTTAGCGCAAATATCATCAAGTTCATGGAAGGCGGTTGGATCACCGTAGTATTGGCTGGTTCTATTGGGATCTCTATGTACGCTTGGTATAACGGACGACTGATAAAAACAAGATTTATCCAGTTTGTGAAAATTGAGAAATATGTATCTATCATAAAAGATATGAAACTCGATGAAAGCATTCCAAAATATGCGACCAATCTTGCCTATCTGAGCAGAGCCAAAAGAAATGATGAGGTAGAATCAAAAATCATCTATTCCATCATCAAGAAACAACCGAAAAGAGCAGATCATTATTTTATATTAAGTATTGTCAATCAGGAAGATCCGTATACTTTCAAATATACCGTAGATGAAATCTTACCCGGAACAGTATATAAAGTCAATTTCCTTTTAGGATTTAAAGTAGACCGCAGGATCAATGACTATTTTAATATGGTATTGAAAGATCTTATGGCAGAGGGAACCATTCCGTCAAGAAGCAGCCATCCATCTTTAAGATCCCATAATATTCCGCCAGATCTGAAGTATGTGATTATAGATAATACATATATTAACGATATACTTTTAACTGTTAAACAGAAGATTACACTCAATATCTACAACTTTGTGAAGTACATCGGAAGTGATGACTTTAAAGCGTGGGGAGTATCGTCACATAACGTGGAAGTGGAGTCTGCACCCATTACAGAACTGACGGTTTATGACAACAAGATTGAGCAATCTGGCTTCTTCCGTCATAATTCCTAAAGGTCCGGACACCAAACCAGGCGGTGTATTTAAATAAAAATCAATAAATTTGTAGATAATTTTTTTGATGGATACAATACAAAAAGAAAAAAATATTGCCTTGATCAAGGATGTTTTAAGAAACTACTTATTAGAAAAGGGTTTCAGAAACACTCCTGAACGATATACGATATTAGAAGAGATTTATGGTATGGATCATCACTTTAATGTGGATGATCTGTATCTTTTGATGATGCAGAAGAAATATCATGTTTCAAAAGCAACCATTTACAACACTATTGAAATTTTCCTTGATGCCGGTTTGATCCGTAAGCATCAGTTTGGAGAAAAAACATTGACCTCCTCATCTTATGAGAAGTCTTATTTTGACAAGCAGCATGACCACTTGGTGATCTACAAAAAAGGCTCTGATAAAGAAATTGAAGAGATCATAGAATTCTGCGATCCAAGAATTCAGGGAATTAAAGAAGCAATTGAAGAAGCCTTTGGCGTAAATATTGATTCGCATTCGCTGTATTTCTATGGCACTAAGAATGATTAATTAATGAGAATATTTCTTTTTCTGTTACTTTTTATTTCTGCGTTCAGTTCCGCACAGGACAATAAAACCACGCAGATGGATCCCTATATTCAAAATAAAGGTAAACCTTTACCGGCAGTACGACCTGAAGATAAGGTGAAGATCATCCATGCCGATGAATTTAAAAAAGACACCAAGTACGAAGGAAGCCAGTACATGGTAGGTCACGTGCAGATAGAGCATCAGGGATCTATTCTTTATGCCGATGAGGTTATTATTTATAACGATCAAAGTCTCGTAAAAGCGATTGGTAATGCAAAGCTGCAGAATGCAGACGGTTCCGTCATTACTGCCCACGAAATGGAGTATAATGGAGTTACCCAGAAAGGAGTGGCCAAAAAGGATGTAGTTCTTACCGATCCTAAGCAGACCATCAAAACTGATATTCTTTATTACGACAGACTTGCCAATCAGGCGTATTTCAATACCGGAGGAACGATTTATGAGGGGCAGAACGTTATGTACACCAAGTCTGCAACCTATTTTCTCAATACCAAAATGATAGATTTTGTTGATAATGTAAAAATAGATACTCCGGATTATATTATAGACGGAGTCAATATCAAACAAAATCAGAATACAAAAGTTGCTGAGTTTTTTGGACCTACGACGATCACCAACCGAGCGAATCCTAAAAACCGGATTTATACAGAAAGAGGAACTTACAGAATGGAGACCAAGGAAGCTTTCCTTACTAAAAACTCCAAAATATTTTATAATGATAAGATCCTTACCGGTGATGATATGTATTTTAATAATATCACAGGTTTCGGTAAAGCAACCGGGAATGTTACTCTTGACGATCCTATAGAAAGGAGGTACCTCAAAGGAGGATACGGAGAGATTTTCCAAAAGAAAGATTCTGCCATGATGACCAAAAGTCCTTATGCCGTTAAAATCATGGAAAAAGATTCCATTTATTTTGCAGCAGAAAAGATTCTCTCTTACCAGAGACCGGATTCGGCAGATATTACCATAAAGAAAAGCTTTTTAAGAGCTTATAAAAAAGGACGTATCTATAAATCAAATGCACAGGGTAGAGCAGATTCCATTGCCTTTAACGAGACAGATGGGATCATGCATATGTATACAAAACCAATTCTTTGGAGCGGTGAAAAACAGGTAACCGGTGATAAAATTGAAGCCTACTTCAATACCAAAACGGAAAATATAGATTCACTAAAAGTCATTGGAAATGCCTTTGCGATAAGCAAAGTAGATTCCTTGAACCTTAAAGATGAATTTAACCAGGTGAAAGGAAAGTTTATGACCGTTTACTATCAGAATAACGAGATTAAAGAAGCTAGAGTAGTCGGAAATGCCCAATCGATCGCTTACGTAGATGATGTAGATCAGGAAACAAAACAGCCGCAGAGAATTGGTATTACGCTTTCTACCTGTGGAATCATAGGGGCCTTGTTTGAAGAAACCGGATTGCAAATTATCTCATGTAGCATCGGAGCCAACTCAGATACCTATCCCATGAGTAAAATAGAGCCGGAGAAAAAAAAGTTCTCCGATTTCAACTGGAATACCAAAGACCGGATCAGAAAATGGCAGGATATTCTTGTAGATAGCCCTAATTACGAAGAAATAAAATATTCTTCTGACAATGAATTGTTTAATAAAGCTCAGGAGGCTATAGATAAAGAGAGAGCCAAAGAAGAAGCTAAAAAACCTAAAAGGGTTAAAAAATAAGAGTTGATTAATTTTAACGCAAACAATACATCACCATTTTCTATTTGAAATGGTGATGTATTTTGCAGTCAAACGATATAAATTTTCAATAAAACGTGAATAATTGCCATTTTTTCAGATTAAAATTAATCCAAAAGTACCTAAAAACCCTTTAAAACCTACGTTTTTTCTCTTCTTTTTTTATTTAACGCTAATTTTTAAAAAGTTTTATCATTTAAGTTATAATATTTTATAAATTTAATACACAAAAAATGATAAAAAATTTAAAAATGAAAATCACCTATTTCCTCTTGGCCCTTGTTTTTTGCTTCATCAAGGTAAGTGCACAGGTTGGGATTGCGAAAACCCCGGGCTTTGAACCTGATACAAGAGCGCTTCTGCATGTAAAACAGGATAATAATGCAGCCCGAATGCCCAGGGCCAATACAGCTGTAGTACTGCCCACATCTGCAGTTGGCACAACAGGGAATGGGACACAGGGTTCCATTATTTTCAATAGAGAAACCGGAAGTATCGTACAGAATGATGGGACCGTCTGGAAAATATCAGATCCTATTGTGACCAGTCTGAAGAACAACAAAATGGCACGTTTTATAAGAAGTGCTGTTGTAACAGCAGATTGCGGAACGTGCGGATTAGGATGTGGAGGTGTCAACAGGCTTTGTCCGCAGGCAGGAGGATCAATGGATGTTCCTTTTACAAGCTCTAGCCCAAGTTATAATGATATTTCAGCAGATGTTTCCCTCGCTTCAGCCACAAGCAATATCATTAATATCAAAACAAGAGGTTTGTATAAAATTTCTTTTAAAAGCGGTGCCATAGATGTTAAAACGCCAGCTCTATGCGTAGGAGTAACCATTAATTTATACTCAAAGGTTGATCTGGAAACAAGTACTGCTGCAGCGCCTGCTACTTGGAGACCTATTACAAATAATACCACCAGTTCTACCAGCGGTGCATTATCCTTAGGTAGCTTAACGCCAGGTGCCATTGATGTGGGACAATCATTAGTGCTCACGTATATAGGGAGTTTTGAGGCGGGTGATAATTTAAGACTTAGATTTTATGGAAACCAGAACATTGGAACAGGGATATGTACCGGCATCATTGGAGGGAATGTATTGTCTTTTTCAATGAATACCACAGGAAATGGTGTATCAGAAATTATTGTTGAAAAAATAAACATGCAATAAGATGAAAAAGATTACATTACTTTTCGTGCTCATTTTTCATTATGCATTAATGGCACAAGTTACTATCGGTAGTAGCACTGTTAGCAATCAAAATATACTGAAAGTTCAGGACGGTACAAGAGGAGTGATCCTTCCATACTCTAATACCTATACCACTTTCCCGAAGTATGATGCGGCATCAACAGATCTTTTTAGCGACTATCCTAATCTTGTAGGAGGTCTTATCTATAATAAAGCTGATGATCAATATTACAAATATGATGGCTTTGCCTGGAATCCTGCAAGACAGTTACAGGGAGTTTTTCAATTGAAAGGCTCAAGATTGGGTATTTCTTCGGGTATTACCATCCCCTGTTTAGCTTTTGGACTTGGAATATGCCTTTCTTTAGGTGCTCCGGTTTATCTTGCACCAGATGATAAAAGTCAAGTTCTTGTTGATAATCTGCTTCTGAAAAATGCGAGCTCCGTGACCATCAAACAAAATGGAATGTATGATATAGCAGCAGCTTTGGGTTTTACCGGTGGGAGCGTAGGAGCCCAAATAGGGATTACAGAATTTAAATTAACACTACAGGTTAAATATACACCGGCTTCGGCTTGGGAAACTATTGTTACCAAGAGTAATTACTCTATCATATTCATCATTGATACTCAGGGAAGTAAAACATCCAGTTTTTCTCAAACGGTATCATTACCAGCTGGTGCTGAACTAAGGGTTGTTCCAACGATAACAACTGTTGGTGGGTCAGGAGGATCTCTGTCTGCTTATGGCACAGATACCAGTTCTGTAAACTCATATATCGGAGCACGTTTAATCAAAGCCTATTAATCATGAAAAAATATATATTCTGCCTGTTCATGTTTCTATTAAACATATATAGCGCACAAGTCAATTTTACAAATATACCCAATCCTGATTCCAATGCTAATGGTAATGATCAGGTAATGATGTATATCACCAATACAAGTGAAGCCACCGGGGTTAAAGGTTTTGGACTGCCGGCTGTTGAAACCGAGACAGATTTACCTTATACAGGAGTAAATACCCCTGCAACCAGGATTGAAGCTTTGAGAGGAATGCTCCTATTTGTTAAAAGTACAGGTCAGGCGATGGTATTCGACGGGCTGGTTTGGAGCAAAGCTTTTGAAATTGAATCTGACAATGTTTCCCGTTTTGGAATCAACCCGGTCAATACCACTTCAGGTTCCGTAATGCTTCCTATTAACTCTTTAATTGATAAACCCAATTTTTTAGCGGATCCGTTAAGACTTAAAACAAATGCAGCTACAACAGGTGCAGATTTGAACAGACTTTACATTCGTGAAAGTGGATTGTACAGAGTGAATGTAAGTCTGAATTTTACCGGAGCTGCGGGCGCATTTAGCAGTAGATTAGGGGCAAGTTTATACGTCAATGACGCTAAGAGATTTCAACTTCTAGAAAATACAGTGAATTTTGACGGGACAATCAGGAAAATCAGTGTGGATTTTTCTGTGTATGCCGTTCAGGGACAGTATATTACTTTAGAGGCGATTTCTGAAGTTGGAGGAACAACAGCCTATAATGTAATTAATAATAGCTACGTAACAGTGGAAAAAGTGTTTTAAAAAACAACATTCTACTTTTTTATTTATGTGTTACCCTTAATTTTTATTAAGGGTATTTTTTTATTCCGGACAGGGCAAACGCATGATAGAAGTCACATAAGATAGTATATAATTATTTGATAATAAATAATTTATCATTAGTTTGTTGAGATAAAATATTGTATATTCATCTGATAATCAATAAATTAATTCATTAT
>NZ_JABBGI010000033.1 GCF_012927325.1 Chryseobacterium antibioticum
TGTTAACCTACTTACACTATGACCATTGCTACGTTGATAATCCACAAAACAAAGATAACATTTTTAGAAACTGAAAGTAAAATGCACTAAAGTGCATAGTTTTAACTATTTCTGAGACCAATAAAACCCCATGAAAAAAAATATTTTAGGTCTGATGCTGGCTATAGTCATTTCGAGCTGTCATAATGATAAAAAGTTATCAGGCAGCACAATCGAAATGGCCGGAACCCTGGTTCCCGAAAGCTCCGTTCAAATTAATAAAGACAAAAATACGATCAGGGGAAGATTTTCTGCTCCTAAAGGGTATACATGGATTGAAGAGCAGCCTGATTCTTTCGGATATTTCATTGAGAATTTCAAGCTGAAACCTTATGGAAGTCAGATTCTAAAATATGACGGAACGCCCATTGCCACGCAGGATGTTCATGAAGCCATTTTCGATATTGACACAGGGAATAAAGATCTGCAACAGTGTGCGGATGCCGCAATCCGTCTAAGAGCTGAATATTTGTACAAAGCCAAAAAGTTTGACGAGATCAAATTTCATTTTACAAGTGGCGATTTAGTTACGTGGAATGACTATAAAAACGGTATCCGTGCTTTCGTCAATGGAAATTCGGTGAGCTTTAGAAAAACAGCAGATTTTGATGATTCTTATCCAAATTTCAGAAAATATCTGGATTTGATTTTTAATTATGCAGGAACTATTTCATTAAATAAGGAGACAAAACCGGTCGCAAAAAATTCGGATCTGAAAACGGGTAATATTCTGATCACACCAGGCAGTCCGGGACATATTGTTTTTATTTCGGGAGTATGTCAGAATAAGGAAGGTGAAAAGTTATTTTTATTAAGTGAAGGATTCACTCCGGCACAATCTATTCATATGCTTTCCAATCCTTTTGATAAAAGTATTTCGCCATGGTACCGTCTTGATGTAAATTCTTCTGAAACCAAAACGGCAAGGTATTTTTTTAAACCTACAAATTTTAGAAGCTTTTAATTATTTATATTCAAAACTCTTCTCAACTTACTGCCATTATCTGAACTTGTTTTTGTAAATTTGTGTTCGAAATTTTTTGCTAGATGAAAGAGAGTGCTGTAAAAAAAATTGCAGTTCTTACTTCAGGAGGTGACTCTCCAGGTATGAATGCAGCATTAAGAGCGGTCGTAAGAACCGCCAATTATTATAATATCGAATGCTACGGAGTAAGGGAAGGCTATAACGGGCTCATCAATGATGATTTCCTGAAAATGGGTCCCCGTTCCGTAAAAAATATAATCAACCAGGGCGGAACCATTCTGAAATCCGCCAGATCCGTGGAATTCAGAACTCCGGAAGGACGCCAGAAAGCTTATAACAACTGTGTGAAACATGGTGTTGATGCATTGGTGTGTATTGGAGGGGACGGAACTTTTACCGGAGCCAAGATCTTTAACGAAGAATTCGGAATCAGGGTAATTGGTGTACCGGGAACTATCGACAATGATATTTTCGGAACGGATAATACCATCGGCTACGATACGGCTTTGAATACAGCGATGGAAGCTATTGATAAGGTTCGTGATACGGCTACTTCTCACAACAGGGTTTTCTTTGTGGAGGTAATGGGTCGTGACGCCGGTTTCATTGCTTTAAACAGCGGATTAGCAACAGGTGCTTTAGATATCCTTATTCCTGAGAAAAAAGACAGCATGGAAGATCTTTTTGCTAATTTCAGAAAAGCTGAAAAAACAGGAAAAGCATCCAGTATCGTTGTAGTGGCTGAAGGTGAAAAACTGGGAAGCATCTACGATCTTGCAGACCAAACTAAAAAGGAATTCCCTGATTATGATATCCGTGTAACGATCTTGGGACACATCCAGAGAGGAGGTTCTCCAAGCTGTGCAGACAGAGTTTTGGCCAGCAGACTGGGTTACGGTGCCGTAGTGGGATTAATGGAAGGAAAAACAAATGTAATGGCTGGAATGCGTTCCAACGATATGGTGTATACACCGATTGAAGAAGCCATTAAAAAACATAATGAAATCAATAAAGATCTTTTATTGATTTCCGAAATTTTAGCAATCTAATTATTTTTTATAAATCTAAAACAAACTATTATGTCAACAATCAAAGTAGGTATCAACGGTTTTGGTAGAATTGGACGTCTTGTTTTCAGAGCAATGACTGAAAGAGATAACATTGAAGTAGTAGGAATCAATGACCTAATCAACGCAGAATACATGGCTTACATGTTAAAATATGATTCTGTACACGGTATTTTCCCTGGAGAAGTTTCTGTAGAAGGTAACGACCTTGTGGTAAACGGAAAAAAAATCAGAGTAACTGCTGAGAAGGATCCTAACAACTTAAAGTGGAATGAAGTAGGTGCTGAGTATATCGTAGAATCTACAGGTCTTTTCTTATCTAAAGACTCTGCTCAGGCTCACATCAACGCCGGAGCTAAAAAAGTAATCCTTTCTGCTCCATCTAAAGACGATACTCCGATGTTCGTAATGGGTGTAAACCACCTAGAGCTTACTGACGATATCAAAATCTTATCTAACGCTTCTTGTACAACCAACTGTTTAGCACCTTTAGCTAAAGTAATCCATGATAACTTCGGAATCGTAGAAGGTCTTATGACTACGGTACACGCTACAACAGCAACTCAAAAAACTGTTGATGGACCGTCTGCTAAAGACTGGAGAGGTGGTAGAGCTGCTCTTAACAACATTATCCCTTCTTCTACAGGTGCTGCTAAAGCGGTAGGAAAAGTAATCCCTTCATTAAACGGAAAATTAACAGGTATGTCTTTCAGAGTACCAACTGTTGACGTTTCTGTAGTTGACCTTACTGTAAGATTAGAAAAAGCGACTTCTTACGATGAGATCTGTGCTGCTATTAAAGCTGCTTCTGAAGGTGAATTGAAAGGAATCTTAGGATACACTGAAGATGCTGTAGTTTCTCAGGACTTTGTAGGAGATAAGAGAACTTCTATCTTCGACAAAGATGCTGGTATTATGCTTTCTCCAAACTTTGTAAAACTTGTTTCTTGGTATGACAACGAAATGGGTTACTCAAACAAATTGGTAGATATGCTTATCCATTCTGCTTCTTTATAATAGTAGTGAGCAAATAAATAATAAAAAACCTTCCAAATTGGAAGGTTTTTTTAATTTAGTCGTTAAAATTAGACTATGCTTAATGAACTTATTGAAAGATATTCTCAATATTCTGATCCAGAATTAATGGAAGTCTATTTAAATAAAAACGGATATATAACCTGATAAATATTCATAGTTTTAGATATGAGTTGAAAAGCCTTTCAAGAAGCTTCCAGATTTACAAGACTCATATTAATATTACTCGTTTTCATGATTATTAATTATACAAGTGTTGATTTTTTTAAATGTGAAAAAACTACCCTTTTGTGCTATTTTTTTTTAGAAATCCTTAACAGTATGGAATATGTACACGATACCAATAAAATGATCAACTGGGCAAATTCTAAAAAAATAGAATGGACTCATGTAATGGTCTATGATCGTAGAAACAGAGAAAAGGTAGGCAGATGTAAAAAAATAAAACACACCTAAAATAATAGGTTCCTGATTTTCCATTCAAAAAATTTCTATTTTATTTCATGAAAAAATTTCGTATATATTGAATTTTTATTCATTGTTTTAATAAATCTAATTCTATAATATTATTATCTTTTTTCAAACGTTCAAGCGCTATTTTTTCAAATTCACGAAAAATTTCATTTCCGGAGTGAAAAACACCATTAGCATCTGTTTGGTCTGGAAAAGCCCCAACTGAACCTGCCATCGGATTTTTTCTAAAATTTTTATAAATTTTCACATATTTTGGATAAGTGACTTTCACATCTTTATAATTATTCACGTAAGGATAATTAAAGTCTCCTTTTGTCGCTTTTATTCCTTTAAGTTCAAAAATGTGGCTTTTGTGAAGATCCTCTATTTTAAGAATCAATCCTGGAAGTCCAAAAAATTTATACGGACCACTTTGTATCGGGATCTCTTTTGCAAACCACGCAATCCACTTTCTGCCTCCAAACTCTGTGGTTGCTTTTTGGACATCATACCCCAAAATATTATTAAACTCCGCAAGTATATTCCATTTTAAATCTATATTCTGACTAACTGAATATCTATAAGGTTCAAGAGGTGTAATAAATTCAATTTTTTGAGTATTAATATCTCTAACTACTCTATCTTTATTCATTTTTATATTAGGGGGCATGGAAAAGATTCCTTTCTTTGAATCTGCATTCAATGTTGAGTCAGATTTGTATTTTTCAAAACTATAGAATTCTGATTTATTGTTACCAATATTCAAAACCATTATTTCTTTCTCTAAATTTTTCACGTTTGTTGAATCACGAATAAATTTGTATTCATAGAAAAATTGTTTGTTTTGACTAAAAACATTAGTTGAGATGAGAATAAGAATTATGATTCTAATTGTATTCATTATATTTTTTTATTTAAAAAAAAGGCTGTCAAATAGTTATTCAACAGCCTTAATCATTTTGGTCGATTTTAACAAGCTTTTAAAAAATAACCTGATGGACAATTGCTGCCAGTACTACATGAACCGCAAGTATAAAGATCACTACAACATTTATAAGTCTTTTCAGGTCCACCCTGTCCAACTTCTGTCATTGTATCATCATTTGGATTTATTCGTCCACCATAAAGTTTTTTTAATTCACCTCTTGAAATTTTTTTAAGTTTTTTCATATTTGTAAAAATTTAAATGTTAATTGACAAATATAAAAAATAATTCAATCACTGTGTAGGGAATTTTATTATGTTAAACAAAGAAGAGCCTGTTAATTCAATAAAAAAATAACAGGCTCCAGAGTTTGTTTTTTGTGATGTAAAGATAGTAGGGTAAAAAGAGCCATTCCGTCTCTGTACGAATGACCCCCAATTGAGCGGATGCTTATCGAATCCCGAGCGAGGGAAACGGGGATGAGCATGAGCAGTTACATGGTTCTCTGTTCTCTGAGCAAAGAGCTTAAACTTTTTGACTGAGGAACAGAAAACCGCCTACAAAAATCTAGCTACCTATCGCAGCCTTTTTTCAAGGATTGGAAGTTTAGTCCGGAATAGGGCGGATATCTCTCAGGAAATATTTTTAATACAAGGTTAAATTAAATCATGAAAATTTTAAAGAATCAAAACCCTACTTATTACAATTTTGAAAAGGTAAAAATAAAGTATTGAAAAAGCCCCCCAGCAACGAGAGGCCATAAGTTTATCATTTTCAAACAACTAAAAAGAAAAGAGTAAACTGTTTTATAACATTCATTAAGATTTCATTACAATAGTCTGTAGAAACAGCCTGCCAATGATTTGACAGTTAATGTTTTTCTCAATTAAAATTAAATTATAGAAAAAATTAAGTCATTAAACAAAACGGAGCAAAGTAAATTGAGTTTTCCTGGTTATTAGTTAGTACAAAGTTTAAAATTTTATTAAAGTAAAAAAATCCCCCTTTTGTGGTATTTTGAAAGTATTTTAATTATTTTAGCATAAAACAATTTATTCATGGAGAATTCAGAAAAAAAACATCCTCTTATTGAAGTCTGGAATACATACCCAGCCGTTAGGAGAGACAGAAAGATCCAGGATAAACCGCCTATAGAACGTATCATTAGCGAGATGTTTGCCATTGGTGAGTTTTATTATTATGCTCTGAATCTTACCAACAGTACACTTTCCCATCATCATGAAAATATTCTCAAACTTCACGGCCTAAACAGCTATCCCGAAAACTTAAAAGAAGTCATTGATCTTACCCATCCGGATGATATCGAATTTGTCATAAAAGCAGAGCAGACCCTTATCGACAAAATGACAGAAATAGGTTTCGAGCACCAACTTTACCTCAAGTGCAGCTACTGCTTCAGAATGAAAACAGCCGCAGGAAACTATGAACTGTTCCATCATCAGTCTGTCATCACCATGGAAGATGAAACAGGAATTCCCATTCAGGCTATAAATATCCATACCAATATTCATCATATCACCAAAGAAAATCCCCACACCGTCCTGATTTCCGGAATAGGTCCTAGAAATGATTTTCACCAGGTGAAGCTGGATTGCTTTTCGAAGCCCGAGAATTTCCCAGAACATTTAACGAAAAGAGAGATGGAAATTCTGGCTTATATCACAAAAGGATATTCAGGACCTGAAATTGCCCAGGCCTTGATTCTCTCTGAACATACGGTACGCACACACAGAAAAAATATTTTAAGAAAAACAGACTCAAGAAACTGTAAGGAACTCGTTAAAAAAGCGTTTGAAAGAGGCCTTATTTAATCTGCTTCTATTTCTTCATAAAGAATCTAATTAAAGACTGATAAATCTCACCAGGGAATTTCGGCACAAAACCTGTATTTTTATAGTATAATGGAAAACATGATGATACAGCCACGTTTTAAAGATTCTCCACACTTCAAACATTTCTGGGAAAAAGGCAATGGAAAACAGCTTATTGATTTTTCTGGAGCTGAAGTGAGTTTTAAGGACTTTAAAAAATTTTCACTCTATTTTTATCACGTGGACGAAATGGGGGATCAAGTGGTAAAAGATGTTTATTTGACTAAAAAATTCCATGAAGCCTCAAGAGAAATCGAAAATTATATCCGAAACGGGATCTCCGAAACGGACAATGTTCCTGAAAGTGTAAAAAAACTATTCAGCCAGACCCAGCAGATTCCCGATTGGCTCGACTACAACCTGCTGAAAAGCGGTGCAGAGCTCTGTATGCGAAGTAATATCGACTCGCTCATTTCGTTAAGGGATTACTGCCTGATTGGAGGTTATGATTATGCCTACCTTAATAAACCCCTCACCGCTACAGAAGCTTTGAAAAAAGGTGCTGTAAAACGTCTTTCAGAAACGCTGGACTTTTGGGTTAATGTGACACGCTATGATGCCCTGGAAATTCATGCAAAAGGTTATGAATTTGCAATTAAGACCCGCCTGATCCATTCTTATGCAAGACTATCCATAAAGAAATATGATAAGCAGTGGGATACTGAAAATTGGGGTGAACCGATCAATTCGTGGGATATGATGGCTACCTATATCGGTTTCAGTCTTGTTTTTCTTCACAGTCTTCAGAAACTTGGAAATACCTTTTCAGAAGAAGAGGAAAAAGGAATTTTTCATCTGTGGAAATATGTTGGCTATTTACTCGGAATTCCTGAGCAACTTCTTCCTGACAGCAAAAAACAGGCAACAGAATTTTTCCATTTATGGACTTCTGTTCAGCCTCCTTCAGACAAAGACTCTATTTTGCTGGCTCATTCTTTACTGAATGAATCTCTGGAAAATCCGATTTTAAAATTCAAATTCCAGAGGACCAACCTGAGATACCTGCATATCTGCTGTACATGGTTCCTGCTGGATGATGAAGTATGCAAAAGACTACAGATCCCTGAGGTTTCCAACAGAAACCTGTTTCCTAAAACAAAGATCCTGATCAACAAAATCTATGATAAGATTGTAAGCAGAGACGTCAGAATAAAAAAAGGAGACAAAGACCAGATGAAAGTACTGGAAGATTATCTTAAAGTAACTAAAAATTCAAATTTCCACTAGAACAACACTGAACGGCACCTACTTTAAAAGACAAAAAACATTTTTTATGTTTTGGATCATAAAATGATGCATTCCATTCGTAATGAACCACATCAGCTTCAAAACATTATTATTATTTAACGCTAAAAACAGTTTTTGCTCTTAAATAATATTAGTTTTTGACCGTAAAATTCCTTATTTTTGAGCAATTATTTTAACAACAGATGAGCAACATAGAAGATAAGAAAAAAGCGCTTGCATTAGTGCTTGACAAGCTAGATAAAACATACGGAAAAGGAACGGTAATGACATTAGGGGATAGTACTATTGATACGACCATTGAAGTGATTCCTTCCGGATCTCTGGGATTAGACATCGCTCTTGGAGTAGGTGGCTATCCAAGAGGAAGAATCATTGAGATCTACGGACCTGAATCTTCCGGTAAAACAACTTTAACACTTCACGCTATTGCAGAAGCTCAAAAAGCAGGTGGAATTGCAGCATTTATTGATGCAGAGCACGCTTTTGACAGAGGGTATGCGGGAAAATTAGGAATCGATCTTGAAAACTTAATTATTTCTCAGCCGGACAATGGAGAACAGGCTTTGGAAATTGCTGATAACTTAATCCGTTCAGGAGCAATTGACATCGTTGTCATTGACTCTGTGGCTGCATTGACACCAAAAGCGGAAATTGAAGGAGAAATGGGAGATTCTAAAATGGGTCTTCATGCAAGATTGATGTCTCAGGCATTGAGAAAGCTGACCGCTACGATTTCAAGAACAAAATGTACGGTAATTTTCATCAACCAGTTGAGAGAAAAAATCGGTGTGATGTTCGGAAACCCTGAAACCACGACAGGGGGTAATGCATTGAAATTCTACGCTTCTGTAAGAGTAGATATCAGAAAAGCGAGTGCGCCTATTAAAAACGGAGACGAAGCAGTAGGAAGCCGTGTGAAAGTGAAAATTGTGAAAAACAAAGTAGCTCCACCTTTCAAACAAGCTGAATTCGACATTATGTACGGTGAAGGAGTTTCTAAAACAGGAGAAATCCTTGATCAGGCTGTAGAACAAGGAATTGTAAAGAAAAGCGGTTCTTGGTTCAGCTATGAAGAAACTAAATTAGGACAAGGTCGTGACGCGGTAAAAGATGTGTTGAAAGACAACCCTGAGCTAGCTGAGGAATTAGAAAATAAGATCAAAGAAGAATTGAAAAATAAGGTTAAATAATCTTTTTTCCAATCTATACATTAAAGACAGCTTTTAGGCTGTCTTTTTTTATGTAATTTTAAATAAAAACTTAAATGAAGCTGAATATTTTATCCAAAATATCATTTATTTCGGTATTTGTAGTCTTCTTTTCCTGCAAAGAAGACAGACAGATCAACCCTGATTTCGTAGTGTACTCTGTCGATACAAAAAACGAGAAGGTTGAATTCTTTTGGAAAAATAATCAGAACCAAGCCTTCAGAAATATTCAGAATTTAAAAAAATACATTAACACCAAAAATCGGGATTTAAAATTCGCCATGAATGGCGGTATGTTCATTGAAAACAATATCCCAAAAGGATTATATATAGAAAATTATAAAACTTTACATCCCATTGATACTTTAAGTGGTGAAGGAAATTTCTACTTAAAACCCAACGGTATTTTCTACATGACAAGATCCAATGAATCTGTCATTATTTCCACTGAAAATTTCAAAACAGATTCAGATATCAGATTTGCTACACAGTCCGGTCCTATGCTGCTGATCAATGGAAAAATAAATCCAATTTTTCGAAAAAATTCAGGGAATTTAAATATCAGAAACGGTGTCGGGATATTGAAGAATGGTGATCCTATTTTTGTCATGTCTAAGAAAAAAATAAACTTTTACCACTTCGCTTCATTCTTTAAAAGTTTAGGATGTAACGAGGCATTATATCTTGACGGTTTTTTCTCAAGAGCCTATTTCCCGGAAGAAAACTGGATTCAGGAAGATGGTGATTTCGGAGTCATGATAGGTATTACCACAGCAAAGTAGCAAATTTCAGGATTCGGTCTGCAGAAAAAATGCCAATCTGTCACTTTGTTCAAATCGGTATTTTTTTTGAGCATTACTAAGAAATTAAAAAATCTAAAATATTATGACTAAAGGAAATATTAATGTATCTGTGGAAAACATTTTCCCTCTCATCAAAAAATTTCTTTACAGTGATCACGAAATATTCCTGAGAGAACTCATCTCTAATGCCACTGACGCTACTTTAAAATTAAAGCATTTAACAAGCATTGGAGAAGCTAAAGTGGAATATGGAAATCCGAAGCTTGAAGTAAAGATCGACAAAGAACAAAAAACACTTCGCATCATAGACCAAGGAATCGGGATGACCGCTGAAGAGGTTGAAAAATACATCAACCAGGTTGCTTTTTCGGGAGCTGAAGAATTCCTTGAAAAATATAAAGATTCTGCAAAAGACTCCGGTATTATTGGCCATTTCGGTCTTGGATTTTATTCAGCATTTATGGTGGCTGAAAAGGTGGAAATCGTCACTAAATCTTACAAAGACGAGCCTGCCGTACGTTGGATCTGTGACGGAAGTCCTGAATTCACCCTTGAGGAAACCACTGACAAAACAGACAGAGGAACGGAGATCATCCTTCACATTGCAGAAGATTCTACAGAATTCTTAGAAGAAGCAAAAATTCGCGAACTCCTTTCAAAATATAATAAATTCATGCCTGTTCCGATTAAATTCGGGACCAAAACACACACCCTTCCGTTACCGGAAGATGCTCCGGAAGATGCAGTTGCAGAAACTGAAGAAGTAGATAATATCATCAATAACCCGACACCGGCCTGGACTATCGCACCGGGCGAACTGACCAGCGAGGATTACATGAAATTCTATCACGAGCTGTATCCAATGCAGTTTGAAGAACCTTTGTTTAATATTCACCTGAACGTTGACTACCCATTCAATCTTACAGGTGTTCTATTCTTCCCGAAACTGAGCAACAATTTAAATATTGATAAGGATAAAATCCAGCTGTATCAGAACCAGGTATTTGTAACTGATGAAGTAAAAGGAATCGTTCCTGACTTCCTGATGCTTTTAAGAGGAGTTATTGATTCTCCGGATATTCCGTTGAACGTTTCCCGTTCTTATCTGCAGGCAGATGGTGCTGTAAAGAAAATATCTTCTTACATCACGAAAAAAGTGGCCGACAAAATGTCTTCTCTGATCAACGAAAACCGTCAGGATTATGAGCAAAAATGGAATGACATTAAAATAGTGATTGAATACGGAATTATCACAGAAGAGAAGTTTGCAGAAAAGGCAGATAAATTCACGTTATATCCTACGACCGACGGAAAATATTTCCTGTGGAATGAATTGCTTGAAAAGATCCAGCCAGCCCATACAGATAAAGATGGCAATACGGTAATCCTTTATGCAACCAATGCAGACGAACAGCACAGTTATATTCAGGCAGCTAATGATAAGGGCTATGATGTTCTGTTACTGGACTCCCCTGTCATTTCTCACGTAATCCAGAAACTGGAAACTTCAAAAGAAAAGATCTCATTTGCAAGAGTAGATGCAGATCACATCAATAACCTGATCAAAAAAGATGAACCGGTTATTTCCAAATTAACTGAAACTGAAAAAGAATCTTTAAAGAAGAACGTTGAAGAGGCTGTAAAAGACGCCAAATTTACGGTACAGCTTGAAGATCTTGACAGCAATGATGCTCCGTTTACCATCACACAACCTGAATTCATGAGAAGAATGAAAGAGATGCAGGCAACCGGCGGAGGTGGTATGTTCGGCATGGGAGGTTTCCCGGAGATGTATAATCTGGTAGTGAACTCGAACAGTGAGCTTTCTAACCAGATCTTAAAGACAGAAAATCCTGAAGAAAAAGAAACGCTGATTAAATATGCTCTTGATCTTGCGAAACTGTCACAGAATCTACTGAAAGGAAAAGACCTGACAGATTTTATCCAGAGAAGCTACAAGCAACTGGAGAAATAATAAAAAATACAGAAATGAAAAGACTGTTCTCATATTGGGAGCAGTCTTTTTTATGCATTAGAGGCTGAGGATTTGATGAAACGCAAAGGCACAAAAGTTTTTTCCTTCATTCAACTTTAAAACGCAGAGATTTTATCTCCGATAAAATTGTACACCACTGACAATTTTTCTATCCTTTTCCCTTACTGGAAATCTTAGATTTTCTTGCGGCTTAAAAACGGCTATACACTTGAAAAAACCTTACTCCTTTGCGTATAAAACATAAAATATAGAGAGTAAATCATAAACATATGGATTCTATATCTTTAATATTCTACCCTTTTTTGACATTTTTGGTTAAATTCCAAGAATCCACTGCATATTTTTTCTGTTTTCTATTGTACAGATTGTGCTTTTTTTCCATTTTTGTATAAAATGTCGGATATGCAAAAAGAAAAATTACGCGTCATCAGAAAACAAAAGGGCTATACTCAGCAGCAGATAGCTGATATTATCGCGACTGATGTATCCAACTACAGCAGAAAGGAAAGTGGTGATGTAAGAATCATTAAGGATGAATGGGATAAAATTGCCCGCTTCCTGGATGTTTCGGTAGAGGAAATTTATGAGGATGAGGAAGCTAAGGTGGTTATTAATAATGATCATCCTATATTTAATGGAAATGCTTCAGGAGGAAATATCAATCAACAGTTTAATAACATTCCAGGAGCTATTATTGAAAACCTTCAGGGTTATATCGCGCTTTTGAAGGAAGAAAATGAAAGATTGAAAGAAGAATTAAGAACTCCGAAAGGAAGAAAATAACGGGCGTATTTTTAAAATCCGTCTATTATTTACCCTATAAATTTTAAATGCCTTGAATACTGATGAGTATTCAAGGCATTTTATTTTGTGGTAACTTCTTGCTTCTATTTTTTTAGCTGCCCTGTTTTTTGCAGGCAAAATCACCTCTTCAAGAAGGGAACGATGGTTTACTTTTTAGTGCCAGGAGTGATAATTAAATTTCCTCAAGCGGATTCCAGAACAGTTTTTTGAAATCTTTTATCCTTAAATTTTCAACAGTAATGCCTTCTGCTTCCAGTCTTTTCTGAAATTCGGGAACAGATAATACGCCGGAACTGGATATGACACGGTGTGCGGGGACATCTTCAGGACATCCACCCATCGCTTTTCCTACATGACGGGAATGGTTGGGATACCCTACCGCTTTAGCTATAGCACCATAAGAGGAAACTCTTCCTTTGGGAATAAGCCTTGTGATCTCGTAAATCTGTTGTTTGAAAATTTCGTCCATAGGTAAGTACTCTGTTATCGCGTTGAAAATTAAGGTTTAAATGAATTTTAACCCATTTCTGCATCATTTTTGAATTCTTAATGATTCAATGATGTTTCATTTTAAATATAAAGGTATGAAAAAATCATTTTTCCAACTGCTGAATACAGTGAATAAAAAGATGCTCCCCAAGCTGAGCAACAAAGATCCGAACAGCCTCAGTAAAATTGAGAAAGGAATTCTGGCCTACCGCTATTTTGTGCTGGTCAATTCCCTTGACTGACCTCCGCGTGAGGGATATGGAGGGCGCGAGCGCAGCGAGCGGTACCGCGTACCGGAACGAAGTGGAGCCCGGAACAGCCCGACCCGGGTTGGGGATTGGGATAGCGAGGGGCACGCAATAAGTTCTGTAAAATGTAAAAAGTATTAATGTATTCATGATTCCAACGTATATGGGAACATAAAAAACGCTTCAAAATGAATTGAAGCGCTTGTATTTTTATAAGAAGTTTATTCTTAAGAATTTTCTAAGATGTAAGAGAACATCAATGGTGCACAGATGGTTGCATCACTTTCAACGATAAATTTCGGTGTGGTGATATCTAGTTTACCCCAAGTGATCTTCTCATTTGGAACTGCTCCTGAGTATGAACCATAAGACGTTGTAGAGTCTGAGATCTGGCAGAAATAAGACCAGAATGGAACGTCATGCATTTCCATATCCTGATACAACATCGGCACTACACAGATAGGGAAATCGCCTGCGATACCTCCTCCGATCTGGAAGAAACCAACTCCTTTTCCAGCTGAATTGTGAGTATACCAGTCTGCAAGGTACATCATATACTCGATTCCTGATTTCATAGTTGTTGCGGTAAGCTCACCTTTGATACAGTAAGAGGCGAAGATGTTACCCATGGTAGAATCTTCCCATCCCGGAACCACAATTGGAAGGTTTTTCTCAGCAGCAGCGATCATCCATGAGTTTTCTCTCGGAATTTCATAATACTGCTCAAGAACTCCTGAAAGAATCATTTTGTACATAAATTCGTGCGGGAAATAACGCTCGCCCTTAGCTTCTGCATCTTTCCAGATATCCACAATATGTTTCTGAAGTCTTCTGAAAGCTTCTTCTTCAGGGATACATGTATCTGTAACTCTATTTAATCCTCTTTCTAATAAAGCCCACTCATCCTGTGCCGTTAAATCTCTGTAATGCGGAACTCTTTCGTAGTGAGAGTGTGCCACAAGATTCATTAAATCTTCTTCAAGATTGGCTCCTGTACAAGAAATAAAATCAACTTTTCCCTGACGGATCATTTCTGCAAGAATCTTCCCCAACTCAGCAGTAGACATAGCACCTGCCAAAGTGATCATCATTTTTCCGCCATCTTTAAGATGTGCAACATACCCTTTAGATGCATCTACCAATGCAGCCGCATTGAAGTGCAGGTAATATTTCTCTATAAATTCAGAAATCGGTTTGCTCATTTTTTTAATTTTTGCAAAGATAAAACTTAAAAACGGAATGCAACATGGGTACTTAAAGAAACTATTGCCTGAACATCCTTTTTTAACAAATGATAAAAAGGCTCCACTCATCAATGTTTTAAAGAAAAAGTACAGCTATGAAGCTGTACTTTCATCTAACAAATATAGATTACACAGGAATTACCCGTGACAAGATTCTACTTTTAAGATCTCAATCTTTCTTTCCCCGTCTTTGAAAGGCCAGTCGATGATATCTCCTACCTTATAGCCAACAGTTGCCAAGGCAATATCTGATAAGATGGAATGTTTATTTTTGGCAGGCTTAGCTTTTGCAGAGGCAACGAAAATATATTCATGCTCGAAATTCCTAGTATGATCTTTGATCGTTACTTTTCTGTCAACAGTCACTACATCATCAGGAAGATCTCTTCTCAAAACCTGTTTAGCTTTTCTCAATTCTTCAGTAAGTCTTTTCTCTTCCGGCATGCTTACCTTTTTTCTTCTGAGTGTATCTTTTATAGCATCATAAATTCCGGTAGTTACAGTGATATGATTGGACATTTTTAATTCTTTTAAAATGAATAGATGCAGTTATTCCAGTGACCCAATGCAGGATTACACCTCTCCTCAGTTTTTCTCCAGTAGAAAACTGCAAATATGTGAAATTTATTGGAATCCTTTCCCTGTCGTGGATCCTGACAGGGCCTAATTGATAAAGTCCTTGGAACTCTTCAGAAAAGAATCCTTATGTAAGTACAACAGCGACAGCAAAAGGCCATTAGAGTGGCGGTCTGCAGATAAAGGAATAATTGCTGTCATACATTAAAAGTTATTAATAATACCCTAAGATACTCAAAAATCCTGACATGTAGAGAAAAAAAAACTCACGATTCCGAATCTGAACCCTTAAAACTTAAACTTCCTATTATCTTTCTTCTCGGAAATTTTCTTTTTGGTATCCAGCCTCTTCTGCTTCTGCCCTTTCGAAGGTTTTGTCGCTACTCTTTTCTTGGGAATAATTAAAGCTTTATTGACTAGGTCAATAATTTTTTCGATCGACTTGTTCTTGTTCATCAGTTGAGTCCTGCTTTCTGAAACAGTGAGGAACATATAACCTTCAGCATTGATCCTGTTTTTCAATTTATTTTGGATCAGCTCTTTTTGATAGTCATTAAAAAATTCGGATTCAGCGACCAACCAAAGAACAGTTACAGCAGTTTCCACTTTATTGACGTTCTGACCTCCTGCCCCACTGCTGCGGGAAGTTTTAAAGCTGAGTTCTCTTGAGAAGTCTTTCATACGATAGAGATGAGTAGATTAAAGAGTAAAGATAAAAGATAATAGAGAGAGATAATAGACGTAGGTAAGATTTTAGCCTTCAGCTATTATTTTATGCAGTTCTATTCGGTTCACTTTACCATTCGGCGTTCTTGGAATTTTTCCGATGAAAATAATTTCTTTTGGTTTGTGGAAGTTTTTTTCAAAAGGTATTTTTAAAATCCTTTCTGTAAAATCTGCAGATGCTTCTCCTTCGATGATCAAAATAAGTTTTTGCCCTAAACTTTCATCTTCTATTCCCACAAATACGGCTTCATTTGGAATCTCTTTTTTGACTAAAGCTTCCAATATTTCCGGAAAAATTTTTGCTCCACCGGAATTGATGACATTGTCTATACGTCCCAGAAATTTAAACTGTTTTTCATTTTTAATTTCAACTAAATCATTAGTCTGCAGTACCTCAGCATTTACATTGGGAGCAAATATTTTAAGACAGCCTCTTTCATCCGTAGTGACAGAAACATTTTCGAAAGCAGTAAAATAATCTTCCGGTTGTGGCATCAATTGTTTCAGAGCAATGTGAGAAAGTGTTTCGGACATTCCGTAGGTTTCAAAAATATGGTTTGAAGTATGGGAAAGCATCTCTGTATGAAATATTTTATCCTTTAGATTTTCGGAAACAGTAGCTCCACCGATGATTAAATTTTTAATCAAATGCAGCTTGTCAAGTGAATTTCCCACCTGAAGCGGAGTCATTGCACAAAAATCTACTTCTTCACTCACATATTCTAGTGGTTTTAAGGACGGCTCAGTGACAATCAGTTTCAACTTTCTTTCAATGGAACGAACCACCATCATTTTCCCCGAAATATAGTCTACCGGAAGACATAACAATGCTTTGTTTCCTTCTTTTAAACCTAAAAAATTACAAGTCATCACAGCAGAATTGACCATTTTATTTTTTTCAATTTCGAAAATTTTGGGTACACCTGTGGAACCCGAAGTCTGCACTTTTACCACATTTTCATCGGAAAACCATTCGTCTAAAAAATTTCTAATTTTATAATCGAAATCCGTTTGAAAGGATAAATTATTAATATTGAGATTATTGAAGTCTATCAGCATGTTGGTATGACATAAAAAGTAGTGTAAATGTAAAAAAAACTTTAAAATTTTCTTGTATCTAAATAAAAAAGCTGTAAATTTGCCTCACCAAAATAAACAGACCCATGGTGTAACGGTAGCACTCTGGTTTTTGGTACCATCAGTTGGGGTTCGAATCCCTGTGGGTCTACAAACCATTCTTTTTTAAGGATGGTTTTTTTGTTTTAATATTATATAGCAAGATCTCTTTAAAAATAAAACTTAACTTATAAAAGCATAGGCTTTTATCTATTTTCAACTAAAAAAAGTCTACTTTTTGCAACAGATTCTTGTCTGTAAAGAAAAAAAATGTAAATTTGCACCACCAAAATAAAACAGACCCATGGTGTAACGGTAGCACTCTGGTTTTTGGTACCATCAGTTGGGGTTCGAATCCCTGTGGGTCTACAAACCATTCTTTTTTTAAGGATGGTTTTTTTGTTTAAAATAACGGTCAAAAAGCACTCCTTCAAAAGCTTTTATTTATAATTGATTTTGTGATTCAACTCTAAAGGATTATTTTCTTCAAGAATAGATTTTTGCGCTTGTCGAATCATTTCATTCATATCTTTTTCATTTCCCTGAGGATCAGTAAATGTAACTTTTCTGGCAGTTTTGGAATTCCAGGGATCATTATAATACGATTTTCCCAGCTGATCATATTGTGTCCAGTCTATTGTAATGGTTTTTGTCCTTACATCAAACCAATCCCCTCCTTTTTTTATTTGTGTTAAATTGAATGAGTAATCATGTTCTGTATCTTCAATGGAAATGATTAAACCAGGCAATCCATTGAAAATATAGGGACCATCATTAAAAGGTAATTCTGTTGTAAACCATGCCATCCAGTTTCTGCCACCATAACTGACTTCTGCTTTTTGTGATTTGTATTTTCCAATTGTTTTTTGTTCTGATAAGATTTTCCAATTTAATTTTTCATCAATCGGGAGAAGATAATTTGCCCGTAAGTAGGTAATAATCTTCCCTATTTTCTTATTAGTGACATCTTTTTTAATGTAAAAATGATTTTCAACTCCCATTCTATAGCCTCCATTTTTATTAATAAGCTTTAGGGAATCAGCATCTTTGGACATGGATTCTCTAAAAATAGAAGTATTATTCTCAAAATCCAAAATCATATTTTCAGTATTAATATCTTCAGGTTTTTCTTTACTTGTTCTATATTTAGCTTCATAGATAAAACTAAACTTCTGTGAAAAACAAAATGTTGACAGTAGTGAAAAAAATAAAATAAATTTCAATTGGTCTGTTATTTTCATAAAATCTATGTTAAGTTTTGGACTTTCTGTTCGGCCCGAAAACACTAGTTCGACGAAATAAAATTGAAGCACAAAAACTTAAGTAATGTATACAATTTCACTGAAAAAGACAAGCGTTGCATTTTGCACCTCAGCTGTTTAATACAAAATCTATGTTAGCAGAAGTTTTTTGTTCAGCATAGACATACTTTCATTATGGTTTCCAATTAAACAAAAAAGGACAGATAAAAATCCATCCTCTATATAATTTGAGTAAGTCCGTTCTACAGTTTTCTATTTAGATTTAGGTTTGTACAGTTTAAACATTACAAACAGAAAAGCCAGCCAAATAGGAATTAAGATCACCTGAATTTCCATTCCAGTAATACTCATCAACACCAAAATTGCCACTAAAAACAGGATACAGATGTAATTTGATACCGGATAGAATATGGAAGGGAATAATGTTTTTACCCCCGACTGATCTTTATCTTTTCTGAATTTCAAATGGGTATAACAGATCATCAGCCAATTGATAATTAAAGTAGAAACCACCAAAGCCATTAAGTATTCAAATGCCTTTTCGGGAACCAGTTTATTGATGATAATACAGATTCCGGCAAAACAGGATGAGATAAGGATCGCATTGGTAGGAACACTGTTTTTATTTAGTTTCTTCAGAAATTTCGGTGCATTTCCCTGTTGAGCCAGTCCGAAAAGCATTCTGCTGTTGCTATAAACACTGCTGTTGTACACCGACAAAGCCGCGGTTAAAACAATCAGATTAAGAATATTGGCAATTAAAATATTGAACTGAATCACCTTTCCGAAGATATTGAATTCAAAACCATTTAAATTCTGGAAAACCATAACAAAAGGGCTTGTTCCCTCTGTTATCTCTCTCCAGGGACTCAAAGCAAATAAAATCACCAAAGCCCCCACATAGAAAATTAAAATTCTGTAAATAACCTGGTTAGTGGCTTTAGGAATCGTCTTTTCAGGATTTTTAGCTTCAGCGGCAGTAATCCCTATTAATTCCAATCCTCCAAAAGAGAACATGATCATCGCCATGGCAGCAAACAGCCCGGAAAATCCACTTTCACTTTTATTAAAAAATCCTTTGGGGAAAAATCCGCCGTCGTTCCACAAATTCGATATACTTGCTTTATCTCCTCCAGTTCCGCTCAACAGTAAATAAACACCAAAAACGATCATCCCAATAATGGCTACCACTTTAATGATAGAGAACCAAAATTCGGTTTCTCCATATACTTTTACAGAAGCCAGGTTTAAGGCTGTAATCACGATAAAAAAGAACAAACTGGATACCCAGAGCGGGACTTCGGGCCACCAAAAATGAATATAATGCCCGATAGCCGTCAATTCGGCCATACTTACCAGAATATAGAGAATCCAGTAATTCCAGCCGGAAGCAAATCCGGGAAAATTCCCCCAGTATTTATAGGCAAAGTGACTGAAACTTCCGGAAACAGGTTCCTGAACGACCATTTCACCAAGCTGGCGCATAATAAAAAATGCAATAATTCCTGCTAAAGCATATCCCAGAATAACGGAAGGTCCCGCTAAAACTGCTGCCGGACCAATCCCAAGAAACAATCCTGTTCCTATGGCTCCCCCGAGGGCAATTAATTGAATATGTCTGTTGGTTAATCCTCTCACTAGAGCCCCATCATTGGACTCCGTTTTCTGTTCGCTGCTCATAAAATCAATTATGCCCTAAATATATAAAACTTTAGAGAAATTCGCGTTCTATGAAGCTATAAGAACATTCAAAAGGTTCAGTTTTAAAGAATTAAAAAGTAAAAATGGAGCATTTCTTATAGGTATTCCTCCGGAATTGAAATATTATTCTTTTTCATGTATTCCAAAAGCGACTGATAGCGATCATCATTCCCGTCTGTTCCACATTTGTGCGAAATACTGCAGATGTCTGAAGGCTTAATTTCCAGGATATCGGAGATCTTGGTCAGGATTTCCAGATTAATCTTCACTTTAGAATTTTCAATGTCGGAATAGGCCTTTTGGGAAATGCCCATTTCAAAAGCCATATACTCCTGCGTAAAGTCTTTACTTCTACGGATTTTCCTGATATTTTGACCACATACTTTCATCGTTTCTGTTTTAGTAGTTTTCGGTATACTTTAGAAGGATACCTACTAGACTTACACAAAGTTAATAAATACCTTTGGCAAAACATTATACACGTTACATGATATTTATATTTTCATACAAATCAAGGTTATTACCATCCGATTTCAGAGGATAAATATCACTTCGGTACAACACAATTGGAATTATGGAGACGCAAAAATTCAATTATGACAATAATATTGTCAAAGCATTCTTGTATGCTACTATCGTATTCGGGCTGGTCGGCTTTCTGCTGGGACTTTCGGCTGCGCTGATGCTTTTCTACCCTGAGTTGCCTGAGTTTTTATTCGGGACAGATGATACGACAATCCAGAGTTTGAGAAGCGGAAATATTCAAGGATTGATTAACACGCAGGGTGCTATGGGATTCGGAAGGATCAGAATGCTTCATACGAGTGCCGTTATTTTTGCTTTTGTGTGTAATTCTTTTTTCTGCGGTGCTTATTACAGTATGCAGAGACTTTTAAAAACAAGAATGTACAGCGATACGCTTTCATGGATCCACTTCTGGAGCTGGCAACTGATGATCGTTGCCGTAGTCATAACATTCTTAATGGGAATCAATACATCCAAAGAATATGCAGAACACGAATGGCCGATTGATATTCTGATCACTTTCTCATGGGTTATTTTCGGAATCAATATGTTCGGAACCATTGCGAAGAGAAGAGTAAGACACCTTTATGTAGCCATATGGTTCTATATCGCAACCTGGATTGCCGTAGCCATGCTGCATATCTTTAATAATCTTGAAGTTCCCCTATCATTCACAAGCTGGAAATCCTATTCTGTATATGCCGGTGTAAAAGATGCTCTTGTACAATGGTGGTACGGTCACAACGCCGTAGCATTCGTACTGACCACTCCGGTATTAGGTCTGATGTACTACTTCATGCCGAAAGCGGCACAGCGTCCCGTATTCTCCTATAAATTATCCATTATTCACTTTTGGTCGCTGATTTTCGTTTACCTATGGGCTGGTCCTCACCACCTTCAGTATACGGCGCTTCCGGCATGGGCTCAGGCTGTAGGAACAGGGTTTTCTATCATGCTCATCGCACCTTCATGGGGAGGAATGCTGAATGGTCTTCTTACCTTAAGAGGAGCCTGGGATAAAGTAAGAGAAAATCCGATCCTTAAATTCTTTGTGGTAGCGATTACCTGTTATGGTATGGCTACTTTCGAAGGACCTCTGTTAGCCACGAAATCTTTAAATAAAATCGGGCACTACACGGACTGGGTGATTGGGCACGTACACTTAGGAGCGCTTGGATGGAACGGTTTTATGGCCTTCGGAGTTGTTTATTATCTGGTTCCGATCATGTGGAGAACACCGTTATGGTCTAAAAAATTAGCCAACTGGCACTTCTGGCTGGGGACATTAGGAATTATTTTCTACGCAGTTCCCATGTATATCTCAGGATTCACTCAGGGGTTGATGTGGAAACAGTTCAATCCGGATGGTACATTAATGTATAAAAACTGGCTGGATACGGTAACGGCAATCATTCCTTATTTTAAAATGAGATTCTTAGGAGGTATCCTTTATCTTTCAGGTGCTATTTTAATGGTGGTGAATGTGATCAGAACCGTAAGATCAGGCTCATTCCAGAAAGAAGTTCCTGCAGAAGCTCCTGCACTGGCAGATATCGGTAGCTCACGAAAAGAAGGCGAAGGCGTACACCTTTGGCTGGAAAGAACTCCAAAATTACTGTCCATCCTGGCTTTCATCACGGTAGCCATAGGCGGATTAATAGAAATCGTTCCGACATTATCATTAAAACAAAGCGTTCCGACAATCACCGCTGTAAAGCCTTACACACCGCTTGAACTGGAAGGAAGAGATCTGTATGTTCGTGAAGGATGTAACTCATGCCACTCACAGATGATCAGACCTTTCCGTGATGAGATCGTAAGATTTGAGGGTAAAAACGGACAGTATTCAAAAGCCGGAGAGTTTATTTATGACAGACCTTTCTTATGGGGATCCAAGAGAACAGGACCGGATCTTCACAGAGAAGGTGGCAGAAACCCGGATTCATGGCATTTTAAACATATGTACAACCCGAGAATTACATCTGCAGGTTCCATTATGCCGCGTTTCCCATGGCTGATCACGAATAAGCTGGACCGCACTCAAATGGTGGACAAGATGAGGTTAATGAAAAACACTTTCGATGTACCCTATTCAAAAGCTGAAATAGATTCTGCCAACCAATGGGCAGACAACCAGTCCAAAGCCATTGTACAAAGAATTTACTCTGAAGCTAATGATCTGAAAGATCAGATGGAAAAAGAAAAAGCCGCAAAAGGGGTATCTTATGTTCCGCTTGAGCAGAGAGAAATTGTAGCGATGATTGCCTACCTGCAAAGATTAGGAACCGATATTAAAACAACACAGATCCAGACGGCAAGTGCTGAGTAACCTATAAAATTGTATTGCAATGAAAAAGAGAACCCCAATTTCAATATATATCGCAACAACGATAGGATTAACGATCATGGCGTTTGAAATGTTCGCCGGAGATTCAGGTTATTTTTCCTCGCCATTTTTCTGGGCGCTTATTGTGATCACTGTAATTCTTCTTCTGATCATGAATTCGATTGGAGATCTGGTAGAAAATGAAAGCTTCAGCAGGCTGTCAGAAGAGGAAAAGAAAGAATATTTAGCAGAAAAAAGTATTCCTTATTATCAGAAGCTTTGGAATTCAGCGTTTAAAAAACAGTCTGCTACGGAAGAAAAAGACATTCTTATCGACCATGGTTTTGACGGGATTACAGAACTCGACAACTCGCTTCCGAAATGGTGGATAGGTCTGTTCTGGTTTGGATGTATATTCTGTGTCGTATATATGACCGCCTTTGCCTTTACAGAATATGCTCATCCTGAAGCGGAATTAAACAAAGAAACCACTACAATGCTGGCATCGATAGCAGAATATGAAAAAACAGCACCCCAGATTGATCTGGAAACGGCAAAGTACAATGCAGACCATATCGCAGAAGGTCAGGAACTTTTTAAAACCAACTGTGTAACCTGTCATGGTGACGGCGGAAAAGGAGGTATTGGCCCAAATCTTACGGATACACACTGGATCAATATCAAAGAGAAAAGTCTGTTTAAAAATGTTTTCTGGATGCTTGAAAACGGTTCACCGAATAATCCTACGATGCGACCTTTTATTAAAGAAGGAACCATCAGCGGCAGGGACGCTGAAAAAATTGCAGCCTATATCTATCACATCAATCAGGAAACGGCTCCTATTACTCCGGCTCAGGGCGGTGCCGCTCCTCAGGGTAAAGAAGTAAAATGGGAAAACGCAAATAATTAATCAGGAAGTTTGAAGCTGGCAGAGGGAATTTATTGAGGTCCAAAAGCAGACCTACAGAACCATTTTATTATTTTTTTTAAGCCTACGATAACTGTTAAAAATGAGTATCCAATATTAACTTCCAGCATCGCTCTTCCAGCCCCTTAACTCAAGTAAATTAATAATTAATAAAAATTTATTATCTCCATATATTCCTTGCCCCCTTTACAACTTATCTAACATTTGAATTTTCATTTTTGCTAACCTTTTCAACTATTAAAAATGATATAAAGGGGGCTTTTTTTAACAAAAAATCCAAACCTTGGTTGTCTATATCAACTATTCACTTGACAACTACTAGACTAAATTCCATATCAGGACAGCCAAGGCAGGATTTTTGCACTTGCAATAGGATACCACAACAAAGGACTAATGAAATAGTATTCTTATCTTTGTTAGAAACCTGAACGCATTTGAAACTGAAAATAAACAAAAGAAAACTTTTAAAACGTATTGCAATAACCTTTATTTCGATATTGGTTTTCCTTACCCTTCTGATCCTGAGCTTAAGGCTTCCTGCCGTTCAAAACTTCATCAAAGACAAACTCGTCGTGTATCTTGAAAAAAAGATCAAGACCAAAGTCAGTCTTGAAAGGGTTTACATTGGCTTTCCAAACAGTCTTGTAATGGAAAACCTTTACCTTAAAGGACAAGATGTAGACACACTTCTTGCTGTCAGAAAACTGGACGTTGGCCTAAATATGATGAAGCTCATCAGTTCCACTGCCGACATTACTTCTGTAGATCTTGAAGGAGCGCGTGCCAATGTGGTACGGAAACCCAACGGGACATTCAATTTTGATTATATCATCAATGCTTTTGCGACCAGTGATAAGGAGGAAAGCTCTTCCAAACCTTTTATCATTTCGCTTGATAAGATCAATTTAAAAGATATTGGGGTGACGTTCAACGACCAGCAGTCGAGGAATGATATTCAATTGTATTTCAAATCATTTGATACAAGGGTTAAAACATTTGACCTTAATAAAAATACCTATGCCGTTAATGATATTAATCTTGACGGACTTAAACTCAAATTAAAGCAGGACCTGCTCGAAGAAGTTTCTAAAAAAGTAGAAAAAAAGGTAGATTCCCTCAATGACAAAAAGCCGATGAATATTGGACTGAGAGGAATCAAACTCACCAATTTCGATATCGATTACGGTGATGACAATACCAAAACATTCGCTAAGGTTCTGTTCAAAGAATTAAGTACAAAGGTCAATAAACTGGATCTTGAAAATAATTCCTATAATATTTCCAATGTTTTCCTTTCCGGGGCAGATATTAATGCCAACCTTTATCTTCCTGCCCAAAACGCTAATCCGAAAGACCAAAAAGAACCTGAAGTTTCGAAAGTTGCAGATCAGGATAAAGCCATGAAGGTACTCCTTGGAAAACTTGTCCTGAATGATGTAAAAGCCGTCTACAACAACACCGCGATCGCTCCAACAAAACAGGGAATGGATTTCAACCACATGAATTTTTCCAAAATGAACGTGGAAGTAAGAAGCTTCAAAATGGAGAACAACACTTTTGCAGGAACTGTCAATTCAGCGGAAATTAAGGAAGGAAAAGGTCTGGATATTCAGAAATTCAATACAGATTTTGTGTATGCGGAAAAGCAGGCTTATTTAAAAGATCTTTATTTACAGACTCCCAAAACGCTGATCCGTGATGAGGTGATTTTAAATTATGATTCCCTTGATCAACTGACTTCAAATCCGGGTACGGTAAAAATTTCAGCCAACATCAAAGATTCCAAAATCGGTTTCGCAGATATTCTGAATATTGTTCCGACTTTACGAAATACAGCTCCCTTTAACAAATATCCGAATGCTATATTGAATGTTAATGCCAACGTTCAGGGAATGGTGAATGACCTATTGATCAAAGATCTTAAAGTTTCAGGTTTAGACCAGTTGAGAGTTGCGGCATCCGGAAGAATAAAAAATGCGATGAAACCTGAAAACCTGTCTTATGATTTAAGGATCGGAGAATTTTCAGCTGAAGCTAAAACAGTTTACAATCTTGTTCCGAAAAATACCATTCCTTCCAATATTTCGCTGCCTTCTCATTTCAGTATCAAAGGAAGTGCAAAAGGAACTACTAAAGTCGTAAAAGCAGACCTGAACCTCTACTCTACCTTTGGAAACGCCGCGATTGTTGCAGATGTGGATATGAGCAGAAAAAACCGTGAGCTGTATGATGTAAAAGCCAATCTTCAGGGCATCCAGGTTGGAAAGATCATTAAGAATAAAGATATTGGAGCTATTACCGCTCAGATCTCCGCAAAAGGCGAAAGCTTTGATTTCAAAAATGCAAAAGCAGATCTGAAAGGTCATGTAGCATCGGCTGTCTATAAAGGATACCGCTACCAGAATATGGATCTGACAGGCAAAATTAATAAAGGAGTTTATAACATTGTTTTAAACTCAAAAGATCCGAATGCAAATCTGAATTTAATAGCGTCGGGAGTTTATAACGAAAAAAATCCTACAGTAAAAATCAACGGTGAGGTGATCAAGCTTGATGTTAATAAACTTGGTTTCTATGAGAAGCCCATGATTATCGCAGGAAAGATCGACGGAGATTTTTCAAGCCTTGATCCGGATGCCCTGAATGGTTATTTAAATTTAAAAGATTTCGCTTTTTCAGATACCAAAGAAGTTTATCCTGTACAGGAAGTGAACCTGAAGGCCTCTTCTACCCAGGATTCCACACAGATCATTTTCAATTCTCAAATCGCTGATATTTCTTTAAAGGGAAAATATAAACTGACACAGATCTTTGGTGCTTTAACACAGACCATCAATCAGTATTATCAGTTCCAGAAACCCGCTAAAGGTCAGAAAATTGATCCGGGGCAGTTTTTCACATTCAATGCGAAGATCAAAAATGATGATCTGATCAGAAAGTTTGTTCCGGATCTGAAAAGTTTTGAAACCATCAATTTAGCAGGAAATTATGATGCTGATTCTCAAAAAATAGAAATTGACGGGCAAATTCCGCAGCTGTTGTATGGTGAAAATTCTTTGGAAAACGTAGCTTTAAAAGTAACCAATGAAAATCAGGCTTTACAATACGGTCTTGATGTAGCCGCTTTAAAAAGCTCCAGCTTCACTTTGAAAAAAGTGGCTGTGAGTGGAGACGTTGCAGATAATATAATCAACTACAATATCACCACGAAAGACGATAAAGATGCCACACAGTTTCTGATCGCAGGAAACGCCAAGTCTTTGAATGACATCACAGAAATTTCTTTAAACCCAAATGGTTTAAAACTAAATTACTCGGATTGGAATGTTGCGGATAACAACAAGATCCAGATCAGCAGCAAAGGGATTTTGGCAGATAATTTTGTTTTGTCGAATGCAGGCAGTCAGATCTCACTTCAATCTGAAACCGACAGTCCAACCAGTCCATTGAATGTTGCACTGAAAGATTTTAAAATTGAAACCATCACAGAACTGATCAAAAAAGATACGGTGCTGGCAAGGGGAACGATCAACGGAACGGCACAACTTCGGGATGTTACAAAAAACATGACCTTCACTTCCGATCTGAATATTTCAGACCTGATCGTCTATGGAAATGCAGTTGGAAACCTTGCTGTAAAAGTAAATAATACCTCCTCGAATATTTTAAATGCTGATGTTGCCCTTTCCGGCAATAATAACGATGTGAAAATTCTTGGAGATTACAATACTTCTTCAAGCACATTTGATCTGAATATGGCGATCAATAAACTTCAGATGAAGAGTGTTCAGGGCTTTTCCATGAATGCCATAACGAATACGGAAGGCTATATTTCAGGGAATTTAAAGATCACCGGAAATACGGATAAACCGAATATCTTAGGGAAAGTAAAATTTAATGATGCAGGACTTGAAATTGCCAAAACAGGCAGTGATTTCAGAAAACTGAATGATGAAATTGATTTTACAAACCGGGGAATTGAATTTAATAAGTTCAAAATAAATGATAAGGACGGAAATTCTCTTGTCATCAACGGGCAGGTTCTTACACAGACCTACAGGGATTTCGCATTTAATCTTGATGTGAACGCCAAAGATTTCAAAGTAGTTAATTCAGAAAAATCCAATGATGCAATGATGTATGGAATTCTCGCTATTGATGCAGGACTTCATATCAGAGGAAACTTAGATCTTCCAAAAGTTGACGGCAGACTTTCTGTTTCTGATGATACTGATTTCACCTTTGTCCTTCCTCAGTCCAGTCCATCTCTTCAGGAAAGAGACGGGATTGTAGAGTTCATCGATCAGGATCAGGTCGTTTTAAACAAAACGATTAAGGCTGATTCTCTGAAAGCACAAAGCAGTTTCAAAGGAATGGATGTAAGTGTGAATATTGAAGTCAGCAAGGAAGCTAAAATGTCTATTGTTATTGATAAGGCTAACGGAGATTTTGTAAAACTACAAGGTGAAGCAGAATTAACCGGAGGAATTGATCCTTCAGGAAAAACAACTCTTGTAGGCGTGTATGAAGTGGAAAAAGGTTCTTATGAACTTTCGGTAAGTCTTCTGAAGCGTAAATTTGATATTCAGAAAGGAAGTACCATTACCTGGACCGGAGAACCGACTGCAGCGATTATGGACATCACAGCAGTCTATAAAACGGAAGCTCCACCTATTGACCTCGTTGAGCAACAGGTTGATGATGCGTCTTTATTGAGTCAACTTAAACAAAGAATTCCTTTCAATACCTTATTAAAAATGAAAGGTGAACTTCTAAAACCGCAAATCAGTTTTGATATAACTACGGCCGAAAAAAATAATTCTGTTTCATCTGCGGTAACCGATGTTGTTGACCAAAAACTTACACAGCTCCGAACTCAGGAATCGGAAATGAATAAACAGGTTTTCGCCCTTCTTTTACTGAACCGTTTCATTGGGGAAAATCCTTTTGAATCCGGTGCCGGAATGTCGGCTGAAATGATGGCCAGACAAAGTGTGAGTAAAATTCTTTCCCAACAGCTAAACAATCTTGCCTCAGGTTTGATCAAAGGAGTTGATATAGATTTAGGTCTTGATTCTTCTGAGGATTATTCCACCGGAACAAAAAATACAAGAACCGACCTGAATGTAGGCGTAAGTAAAAAACTACTGAATGACCGTCTGAAGGTTTCCGTGGGAAGTAATTTTGCACTGGAAGGGGAAGCACGTCAAAACGAAAGTACAACAAACATCGCAGGAAATGTTACCGTAGATTACAGCCTTTCAAAAGACGGAAGATACATGCTTCGGGCTTATCGTAAGGATGAATATCAGGTGGCGCTTCAGGGGCAGATCATAGAAACGGGAGTAGGCTTTATCATTACTTTAGACTATGATAAATTCCGTGAGATTTTCCAAAAAACCAAGAAGGAAAGACGCAAAAAAGAAAACAAAAATAACCAAGTGGTAGAATTTAAATAATGAAAAGCAGACTTAATATATATTGTAAATATCTGTTCGCTTCGGGCCTTACCGCAGCTACTCTTTCATGCAGCAATACCAAATATCTGAAGCAGGGACAGATGCTTTACACCGGCGGAGAAGTAAAAATAGAAAATGACAGCCTTTCGAAGAATGAAAAAAAGGAGCTCAAGGCTGCTTTGGAGGAGAATTTGGTTCCTAAACCCAATTCCACCTTATTAGGTCTCCGTCCGAAATTATATTTCTACAACATTGCCAAAGAACCCAAAAAAGATAAAGGTTTTAATTACTGGCTAAAATATAAAGTAGGTGAAAAACCTGTATTACTAGGAGATGTAGATCGTGAATTCAACAGAAAAATCATTGAAAATTATTCTGAAAACAAAGGATATTTTAATGCAAAAGCTACCTATGATACGGTTTCCAAAAACAAAAAAGCTCAGGTTATTTACACTTTAAGACCTGGTGCAAGGTATTTTGTAAGTCATGTTAAGTTTCAACAGGATTCATCACTGGTCAACAAAGAAATTCAAAATTTCGCCCATAAAACTTTACTTAAATCCGGACAGCCTTTCGATCTTGATGTGATTAAAAACGAAAGGGAACGTATTGATAATGGCTTAAAAGAAAGAGGCTTCTATTATTTCAGCCCCGATAATATTATTGTTCAGGCAGACAGTACAGTAAGTAAAAATCATAAGGTTGAAGTTAACGTAAAACTTAAAGAAGACACTCCGGATCTGGCAACGAAACAGTTCAGTATTGATAAGGTCATTGTCTTTCCAAATTATAATATTCAGGATGTAAAAAGAGGCAAGTACAGTGTTCCGATGAATCCTGATTCACTGTCCAAATATGCTTATGACGACATCTATGTAATTGACCCTCAACATAAATTCAAACCCAAAATTTTCGACAGGGCATTATATTTTAAGAAAGGAGATCTTTATAACCGTTCCAATCATAATCTTACCCTTAACCGTCTGATCAGCTTGGGTGTTTTTAAGTTTGTAAAAAATGAATTCATTGTTTCAGATTCATTAAAACATCAATTTGATACTTATTATTTATTGACACCGAGACAAATTCAGTCACTCAGACTGGAAGCTTTGGGACGAACCAATTCCGCCAACTATGCAGGTAGTGAACTAAACCTGAACTGGACGCACAGAAACTTCTTCAAAGGAGCCGAACAGTTTAAAGCAGCCGTTTATGGAGCCTTTGATTTCCAGATGGGAGGACAGGAAAATGCACAGAATCTATTCCGTGCAGGAACGAATGTGCAGCTTTCGATTCCGAGAATTGTAGCGCCTTTTCGTTTCAATTCTTCAAGTGCTTTTGTTCCAAGAACAAATATTACTTTGGGGTATGAATTTCAAAATCGCACTCAACTTTATACTCTTAATAATTTTAATGCTGCATTTGGCTATGTATGGAAAGAGAACGCCAGAAAGGAGCATGATTTAAAGGTCATTGACATTACTTTGGTATCTCCTGCCAATGTAACTGATGAGTTTTACAAGCAGGCAACCACTCCTGCTGCACAAAGAGTCGTTGCGAAGCAACTTATTTTCGGGCCAACTTACTCGTATACGTATACCAATACCATGTTGTCCAAGCCTACCACCATTTATTATAAAGGGACGTTGGATTTAGCTGGAAATATTACCGGTTTGGTAACAGGTGCCAACGTCAAAAACGATAAGGAGAAAAAAATATTTGGAATTCCATTCAGTCAGTATGCAAAAATCGAGAATGATTTTAGGTTCTATCATAAATTCACTGAAAAGAGTTCATTCGCCAGCAGGTTTATCGGCGGAATAGCCTATCCCTATGGAAATTCGGAATTCATTCCTTTCTCCAAACAGTTTTTTGCAGGGGGAAGCAACAGCATTCGTGCTTTCCGTGCAAGAACTTTGGGACCTGGAAGTTTTGACCCACGAACAATTAAAAAAGGTACTCTATTAGATCAAGCGGGAGATATCAAATTAGAATTGAATGCAGAATACCGCGCCAATCTATATAAATTTTTAAACGTAGCCGCCTTTGTTGATGCAGGAAATGTTTGGCTAATAAATGAAGATTCAACCAGACCAGGAGGCAAGTTTTCAAAAGAATTTTTAAGTGAAATTGCCGTTGGAGCCGGAGTTGGTCTAAGACTTGATTTCTCTATCTTAATTTTAAGGCTGGATCTAGCAATGCCGTTACGGGTTCCTTATTATGAAAAAGGAGACCGATGGGCATTTGACCGAATCAATTTCGGAGATTCGCAATGGAGAAAAGATAATTTAGTTTTCAATTTAGCCATCGGATATCCTTTCTAATGAGATATTAGAATTCAGATTCCAGACAATTAAATCATTTGTCTTGTGCTTTTTTTGATCAGTTTAAACAATTGTATGGTTAAAAACGTAAAATTTTTCTGGGAGATTTTAAAAGAAACTTTCGATGAATGGAATGATTCAAATGCATCAAGAGATTCTGCAAGTTTAGCGTACTATGCTATTTTTTCCATTCCGGGGTTGTTGATCATTATTATTTGGATCGCAGGTAATTTTTTCGGTGAAGAAGCTATTCGCGGTGAAATAAGCAACCAGATTAGCGGAATTATGGGAACAGAAGTGTCAAAAAGTGTTGAAAGCATGATTGCGGGAGCTTTAATTGACAAACAAAATATCTTCATGAAGATCGTGGGTATCGGTTCATTGATTTTTGGTTCCACGACTTTATTCTTCCAACTTCAACATTCACTGAATAGTCTTTGGGACGTGCAGTCTGCACCTAAAAAAGCTTTAATAAAATTTCTTTTAGACAGAGCCAATTCATTAGGAATGATTCTTATGATCGGATTTTTATTAATGATCACGATGATTCTATCTTCACTGATAAGTGTTTTTAATACTATAATTACTACCTATTTCGGTTTTGAGACTTATTTATTAGTTGAATTAGTAAATTTTATAATAGGGTTCGGGCTTGTTATGCTGCTATTTGCATTAATGTTCAAATTCCTTCCCGATGTACAAATCAGCTGGAAACCAGTTTGGAAAGGTGCTTTTTTGACTACCATTTTATTTACATTAGGTAAATTCTTATTGAGTCTGTATTTTGGCAATTTCAAACCGACTTCTGCTTTTGGAACTGCAGGAACAGTGATCTTAATTATGATGTGGATCAATTATTCATGTATGCTTGTCTTTTTTGGAGCTGAATTTACTAAAGTGTATACTTATAAAAAAGGATATAAAATCGTTCCTTCAAAACACGCAAAATGGAGCGCTGCAAAACTGTATGAGGAGAGAAGAAAAAGTGAAGAGGAGGTTAAAACTGAGAGTTAATCGTTATGATGCGTGGAAGGATTCCAGATTTCCCCTCATTGATTATTTATCATTAATACATATTACAAAAAAATAGCCTCCCAAAAAATCAGGAGGCTTTATTTTTTACATTCTGTTTACGGTTCCGATGCCGAGCAGCGTTAAAGATTTTTTAATCGTTTTAGCGGTAAGGTCTGATAGATTTAAACGGAATTGTTTTAAATTCTCATCTTCAAGTTTCAAAATGACATTGCTCTGATAGAATGAATTGTAAGCCTTAACTAAATCGTAAACATAGTTGGCTACCAAAGCAGGACTTAAAGCTTCTGCCGATTTTGCAACTACTGTTTTATAATTGGTCAATAGCATGATCAGTTCTTTTTCAAATTGATTTAAAGCAACATCTGAAATTTCCTTATAATCTACATCAGCTTTTGATAACAGCGATTGAATACGTGCATAGGTATAGAGAATAAACGGACCTGTATTTCCTGAAAACTCTACACTTTCAGCGGGATCAAACAGCATTTTTTTCTTCGGATCTACCTTGAGCATGAAATATTTCAAAGCAGCTAATCCTATTACTTCATAAGAAATTTCTTTTTCTTCATCAGAAAGTCCTTCTAGTTTTCCTAAGTCTGTTGTGATCGATTTTGCCGTTTCATACATTTCCTGCATCAGCTCATCAGCATCCACAACAGTTCCTTCTCGTGATTTCATTTTTCCGTTAGGAAGCTCTACCATTCCATAAGAAAGATGGAATAACTGATCTGCCCAGCCGTATCCAAGCTTTTTCATGATCTTAAATAAAACCTGGAAATGATAATCCTGTTCGTTTCCTACTGTATAGATTAATTTCTGAATATTATTTTGTTTAAAACGCTCTACTGCCGTTCCTAAATCTTGAGTCATATACACCGAAGTTCCGTCTGAACGAAGCAAAAGTTTTTGATCAAGGCCTTCGTCTGTAAGGTCACACCAAACAGAGCCATCCTCTTTCTGATAAAGAATACCTTTGTCCAAACCTTCCTGAATCAAATCTTTCCCCAGAATATAAGTATTACTTTCATACTGAACCTGGTCGAAATCAACACCTAACCTTTTGTAAGTTTCACTAAAACCTTTATAAACCCAGGAATTCATTTCTTTCCAAAGATTTCTTACGGTTTCATCACCACTTTCCCAATCTAAAAGCATTTTTTGAGCCTCAACAATTGATGGTGCCTCTTTTTTAGCCTGGTCTTCGGTTGACCCTTGCTCAATAAGTTCAGCAATTTCCTTTTTGTAGTTTTTATCAAATTCTACATAATAGTTTCCTACAAATTTATCTCCCTTTATATTTGTTGATTCCGGAGTTTCACCATGCCCGAATTTTCCCCAAGCCAGCATAGACTTGCAGATATGAATCCCTCTGTCATTGATGATTTGAGATTTAATCACATCATACCCAGCCTCTTTAAGAATCTGTGCTACAGAAAAGCCTAGTAGATTATTTCTGACATGTCCTAAGTGAAGCGGTTTGTTTGTGTTTGGAGAAGAATATTCAACCATTACCGTCGAGTTTTTCTTTTCTATGGTGTCAAAATCGTTGCTCACAGATCTGAAATTATCTACAAACAACTGATTTTTCACCTTAACATTAAGGAAGCCTTTTACTACATTAAAGCTTTCGAACAGATCAGACTGTTCCGTCAAAGCTTCTCCGAGTTCAACGCCAATACTTTCCGGATTCTTTTTCAGCTGTTTTACCAATGGAAATGTAACAATAGTAAAATCACCCTCAAATTCCGTTTTATTTTCCTGAACTTCCAGATTGATTTCTTTTAACTGATAAACATTTAAAATAACCTCCGAAAGTTTCTTTTCTATTATATCTTTAATATTCATGTGTATGTATTACTTTTTTAAAGGCCGGATGAAGCAGCCTGCTTCGTCTAAATATTTTGAGATACAAATATACGGAAATAAAAAAACCGCCCGAAGGCGGTTATTTGATATGAATGTTAAATATATTAAAATTATATTAATTGGTATCCCAAATTAATTTAGTATCCATCTTATCACCACCGATTGCATTAGACGCAGCCTGATAATTAACTGTGTTAAGAGTTTGTACTGATGTCGGATAAAATAATCTTTTAGGAAGATCTGTAAGACCTGCAATTAGAGACGTAAAAGTATAAGTGGTATTACCTCCAGAAGCTACATTAAGAGTACCAGTCTGTCCAGGTAATAATAAAGTGTTTGGATAACCTGTTCTTCTATACTCTGCCCACGCTTCATATGGCTGCATAAACAACGAAATGTATTTCTGGGTTAAAACATTTGCTTTTGAAGCTGCTGGTAATGCTGAAACAAAACTATTAATTGTCGCTGCACTTACTCCCCATTTTTCCATTGATGCTCTCACTCCGTTTACGTAATTGGTTTGCGACCAACCGTTTGCTTCACTTAATAAAAATTGAACTTCAGAATACTCCATTAAAATTTCAGTATAATCTGGTTTTAAAATATTCTTGCTAAAAAAGTTTGAACTTGCAGCTTGGCTTGGTGCTAAAGAACTAGGAACTCCATAAGGCATACCATTAAAATCGGCTGGATTAGTCGATTCTGGGGCAGATCCATCCAAAATCAAAGCTTTATTTGTTCCTTTAGGTGTAGCAAATTTAAATAATCTAGGGTCCTGGTTAAAGTTCCCTACATTACCTTTCAATAAATTAACAAAAGTTTTAGAAATTGCAAAATCTGATCTGGTTCTAAAGTTATCATATAAAGGAGAAGGATTTATTAAATTATTTTCATAAGTAACTCCTACATTATCATTATTAGATTGCATTACTCCAGAAGCTATTGCATCTGTAATATGTGCTTCAGCACCTGGTACAACTCCTTTAACTCTAGTTGCTACTCTTAATCTTAATGAGTTAGCAAATCTTTTAAGTTTTTCTCCAGATCCAAATAAAACATCTCCTTTGGTAAAAACAACTTCATTAGCATCAATCATTGAAGAAGCTTCTTTCAATTCTTTCATAATATCTGCGTAAACTTTTTGCTGACTTGCAAATTTAGGCTGTATAATAGGCTGTGCAGTTCCCCCAATACTTAAAGCTTGAAAATCTGCATCTTTATTACCATAAGAATAATAAGGAATATCTCCAAATGAATCTGCTAAGTTAAGAAACACATAAGATAACATTACTCTTGCCGCTGCAATTTGATTTTTATTAGGTCCATAAACACTCATCTGAGTACTCGTAGCAGGATCAGTATTAAGATCTATAATTTGCTTATAATCTTGAGCCACCCTATAAGAAAAGCTCCATAATGACACCCCAGTAGAAAGTCTATACTGATATCTGTCTTCCTCTGTATATGCTCTTTGTGCAGAATATTGTACCCACGGCAAAACAATCCTGCCTGATTGCCATTCATCCCTTGTATTGTCCATCAATTCTTTATTGGCACTATTGAATAAACCGTAAGTTAATGGCTTATCTGTTGAATTAGGATTAGTATCGATTTCATCAAATTTATCTGAACAACTATTTGATACTAATGAAATTGTTAAAACAGATAATATTAAAGCTATTTTTTTCATTTTAATTAAAATTTAAAGTTAACATTGAACCCATAAGTTCTTGTTGAAGGTAAAGATCCACCTTCCATACCTTGAATATTACCAGAACCATAAGATGTATTTTCAGGGTCAATTCCTTTATTAGCTAAGTTCCACGCAAATAAATTTCTTGCAAACGCTGAAATTCTAATGCCTTGAAATACATTTCCTATAAGTGATTTTGGCAAATCATAGCCTATAGTTACATCTCTTAATTTTATATAGCTAGCATCAAAGACATTTTGTGCATCCACCGTATTATAATAAGTTCCCCCCCATGTAGGTGCATCTAGTAAAATATCATTTTTAGTTCCATCTTCTTTAACACCATCAAGAATCACACCTGCCTCTCTGTTTCCTCCCAAAGCAGATTCTTCCAACATTCCGGAGTACATTCCCCACATATGTGTAGTTGAAAAATATTTACCCCCTTGCTGAATATCTATTAAGAAAGATAGGCTTAATGACTTATATTTAACAGTATTTCTAAAACCCATATTATAATCAGGAAGTATAGATCCTAAAGATTTAAGGTCTGAAGCTTTATAGAAACCATTGGCGTCAACTACTCTATTTCCATTAGCATCATACACATAATCCGTACCTAATATAGCACCATATGCTTCTCCTACTTGTGCTGCCAATTGAGCTCTAAATGGTGCATTAGTAAGAATATGATTCTTTAAATCCCCTTGTAATTCTACTAATTTATTTTTATTTTTAGCAAAATTCCAAGTTATATCCCATGAAAAGTTATCATTTCTGATTGGGCTAACGTTTACCATTGCTTCAATACCTTTATTAGTCATTTCTCCCACATTAATATTTTTAAATAAAAATCCTGTAGCAGGGTCAATTGGTAATGGAAGTATTAAATCTTTAGATTTAGTATCATAATACGTTACGTCAAAACCAAATCTATTTTTAAAGAAACTAGCCTCTATACCAAACTCTTTAGTCGTTTTTACCTCAGGCCTAATGTTTGGATCATTATTTGTATTTGGATTCGAATATTGAGGAGCCCCATTAAAAGGAATACCGATCACCGTATAAGTAAGTCTTTTATATGCATCTCCCCCCGATGCAATACTAGACCACCCTGCTCTAACTTTACCAAATGATAACCAATCTATGCTTAATGCCTTTGAGAATACAAAACTACCTGTTATAGATGGATAAAATTGATCATCATTTACAGAAGAAAACCAGTCATTTCTTCCCGTTGCCTCTACAAATAACATATCTTTATATCCTAATGAAACTGATCCAAATAAACTTTTTACTGAAGAATGAATAGATGCATTTGTAGCTAAGGAGTTTTCCACGCCATTATTCAAATTATACAAATTAGGAATGACAAGTCCTCCAACGGTAGTGCCGTTCAACCAGCTCATCTTATTATCCCTAATATTAAATCCAACAAAAGAGTTTACACTAAAATCTCCAAAATTATTGTTATAGTGGGCTCTACCCTCATAATTAAATTCTGATACATTTCTTTTTTCTATAGTATAATCAGAGACAGCTTGTGAACCCACTGCCACTCTTGAGCTGATATTTTGAGAATATACATCACCATAGACCTTACCTACAATGTAAAAATTCTTGTTAAAATTATATGTTAAACCTGCATTACCAAAAAATCGATGCCTTGAATCTTCTGATGTATTTTCATTAATAATCCAATAAGGGTTGTCTGAATATAATGGTGTAGGATCATTCCATGCTGTTCTATTCCATGTTCTTTGACCTCCGTTAGAAAGCTTATAATCTTTTAACTTAACAAAATCTAGATTTCTTTGGCCAAATTGATAAAATTTTTGAGCCACAGAATTATCTCCATATCCTAATTCAGGTCGATTGTAACCATCAGTATGAACATAGTTAAAAATTGCTTCAGCTTTTAGATTATCAGATAATTTAGAGTTAAGATTAATACTAAAGTTATCTTTCTTAATTTTAGAAGTTGGAACTATACCTCCAATATTTGTATTCGTATATGAAAGTCTTACGTTAGTATCTCCAAAGGACTTGGCTACAGATAAGTTATTAGTATACGTTACCCCTGTATCAAAAAAAGAATCTACATCATTTTTAGGAGCTACCCACGGAACTGGTTTCAAATAATCACTAGAAAATTCAGGATCAAATGCATACCATGGAAGATACATCAAATTAGAATCATATTTTGGTCCCCATGAAGCATCTGTTTCGTATTCCTGTATGTTATAGGTTTGCCCATTTATATTGGCCGTTGGTAATGTAGCAGAATATCCACCACCATATTGATTTTGTAATTTAGGACGGATATAAATACTTTCAAAAGCTACTCCTGTATTTAACTGAATATCCGTTCTACCCTTTTTAGCAGATTTAGTGGTATACAAAATAGCACCGTTTCCAGCTCTTGAACCATATAATGCAGCTGCAGGACCTCCTTTCAAAACAGTTACACTTTCAATATCATCAGGATTAATATCAAAAGATGCGTCTCCATAATCTCTACCTCCAGCACCTCTTTGTGTATCTATATCGTTAACATTTGAGTTATCTAATGGTACCCCGTCAACAATAATCAAAGGTCTGTTTTCACCAGTAATAGAACTGATACCCCTCATAGTAATTCTAGTAGATCCCCCCATTGTACTTGGCGCGGTAACTTGTACCCCTGCAACATTTCCAGATAATGCACTTACCGCATTAGTTTGTCCGGCATCAGAGATCATATCTCCTTTGATTTCTTGGGAAGCATATCCCAAAGACTTTTTCTCTCTCTTAATTCCGAGTGCAGTTACCACTACCCCCTCAATTTCTTTTGTTTTTATAGTATCATTCTTCTGCTGAGCGTGAGCTATAGCAATCGAAGAAGACAATACCAAAACAAGCAGACTAGCTGTTAGTTTCTTCATATCAAATTATTATTTTTTGTAACTCTACAAATTTGTAAAACTTTCTTAAAAATACAAAACAAAATCATAAAAAATTATTAAATATTCATTAATTTTTAAAATTAGGATTAAAAAAATTATTAAAATAAGTTAAAATCAATACAATTAACAAAAACAAATCATTTAAGCAATATTTTTTTTAGGAAAACACAAATCATTTTAATTGATAATTTCTATTTAGAATATTAACAACACACATCAATAACAAGCTGATTATCAGATATATTAGTCACTTTATATTGAAAAAGCAAAAATAAATCCCAAAACATACAATGCTGTACATATTACATTTTTCATCCTAAACAACGAAAAAATTAAGCTTATTAAACAAAAAAACCGCCCGAAGGCGGTAATAAAATATATTAAAAATTTGTTTCGGTTACTTCATCCAGAAAGGAGAATAAGCGTTAATATTGTACATATCATTAACACTTGGATTCGGCACATTGGCACTATTAGAAACATACTCAGATTGCGGATACATTAATCTCTTAGGTCTTGACGGGTAGTAAGATCCTATTGGCATCGGCAACTGAGGATATCCAGTTTTAGTATAACTGATGTAAGTCTCCGTTGGGTTAATATTGGTCAACGCAACCCACTTTTGATACTGAATTGCCTGGATCTTGTTAGCGGTAGCAGCCCATCCCATTCCTGGTTTTGCAGCTATTGCAGTAAGATAAGTAGCTGCAGCAGCTGGTGTAGAACCAAATGTTACAAACGACTGAGTAATACCATCATTAAAGCTTGTCTGGGCATTAAATGCCATTGTAGCAGGATATACTACCGCAGCTTCAGCCTGTAAAAATTTCACTTCAGAAACTGTCAGTACAATCCCCGGAAGAGTAGCTCCAGCACCACTATTATAAATCATAAAGTCACCCAAAGTCGCAAAATCATCTTCAACGGCTCCAACTTCTTTGGTACCACCCTGAACCTGACCTTTCATATTAACCACTGTATTATTACCAGCACCCATTCCGTTAGCCTTAAATAACCTACTGATTCTGTTGTCTACAATCCCTGATGTTTCAGTTGTTTCCCCTTTTAACGTTTTGATCATATGATCTGACGCCACAGTAATCCTGAAATCCTGACCTATATCTTGTGCATCTAAGTCAATTCTTCCGAAAGTACCATAGAACGGGTTTCTTTGGTCTGGAGTAGAAGTAACATAGCCTGGATTAATCTTTACATCTTTATCAATAAAGTTAACAGTTGGATTAGCAGTAAGCAAAGTCATTGCTTGAAGTTCAGCATTTCTCCATGTAGTCACCTCTGCATCAGTACAGTTAGACAATCTCACTAACATTTTAAGTTTCACTGTATTTGCCATTTTTTTCCAAAATATTCTCCAGTTAGCAACATTTTGTGTTTCATTATTAGCAATAGCAGTAGCCTGGTATATTGGATCTTCAGTAAAAACTAAAGCATTAGAAGCAGCAGGCGTCTTATCAATTAATAACAACGCTTGATTAAGCTCCACCATCAATCCTTTATATATATCTTTAGATTTATCGTATTTGGGATTCTTATTAGACTGTCCTTTAAATGCTTCAGAATAAGGAGCATCATTATAAAGATCTACAATCATCTGCATATAGTAAGCTTTCATCACTTTCGCTGCTGCAACATGGTGTGGATAATTTTCAGCACCAGGAGCATCAATAACAGACTGTAAGTTGGAAACTCCCAAATAAAGGTTATCCCAAATATTATCATAAAACTGCGCATCTGCAGCCATTCTGAATTCATCCCCATATGGAGAAGCAAAGTAATAAATATTTCCTGCCCATGCATTCATCATCAGGTTACCAAATCTGTTCATGGTATTGCCCTGTGTTCTGAATACTATAGACTCAGCAGCTGACAGCCTATCCTTAGGGCTTACCTGATTGGTATAAGCTTCATTCACATTTTGATTAACATCTAAGAAATCATCACTGCAAGAATTAAAAAACAGCAGCGTAGTCATTCCTAAAATTGGTATTAATATCTTTTTCATTATGATTTATTTAAAAATTAATAGTGGTGGTAAAACCTACCGTTCTAGTTGATGGATATTGGTTATTATTTGTAAGACCAGCTATATTGCCTGTTCCAAACGATCCTTCAGGATCAGAATATCCTTTATTGTCTTTTGCAAACTTATAGAATGGGTTTCTTGCATACACACTGAAACTTAATCCTGAAAGCCCAATTGATCTTGCCATATCAGCACCTAAGGTATAAGACACCCCTAATTCTCTAACTCTGAATGCTGTACCACTTATAACAAAGTTTTCCGCAATCCCTCCATATATTTTCCCGTAATAATCCGGCAAACCTGTATAATCATTTCCTCCGGATTTTATGGATGTATTTTCAACATACTGCCCTGCAGAATTCATATACACAGAATTTGGGATAATATAACCCCCTTGAGTTCTGTCAAATTCCGCGGACTGTTCTAAGTTTCCACTGAATGCCAATCCACTCATAGCTCCTGAGTACAATTTACCACCGTTTCTATAATCAAGAACCGCATAGAAACCAAAATTCTTATATTTAAAATTCGTATTTAATGCTAATGTATAATTAGGCGTTACTCTACCGAAGTTAACATATTTATTACTGATATAAGGATTTCCATTGTCAGGATTAATGATAATTCTGCCTTGCTCATCTCTCATATACGCCGTACCTTTCAACATTGGAAATTCCTCCCCTTTAACTGCAAAAATACCGGCAATGCCTCCTGTAGTAAGATTGACCTCATCCTGTCCGTTAGCCAGCTCAATTACTTTGGTTCTGTTGATTGACCATGCCAGATTTAAGTCCCATGAAAAATCAGTCCCTTTAATAGGTACCAACCCCAAACTTACCTCCATTCCTTTATTACGGATATCACCTATATTAACAGGAGTAAATCTTAATCCAGACGCGGATGATGTAGTTTGATTAGTAATCAAATCCTTCGTAGTCTGAAGATAAACACTGGCATCTAAGGTAATTCTATTTTTTAAGAATCCTAAACCTAAGCTAATATCATTACTGGTTACTTTTTCAGGTCTGATATTGGTATCTGTAGGAGTCTGATTGTTGGTAAAACTTAAAGGACCTGTACCAAACGGATAACCTGCACCTAAAACAACTGTATCCTCTATTGCGAAAACATTTACCGGATCATTCCCTACTCTGGTATGAGATCCTTTGATAACAAATCTACTTATGGTATTACTTTCAATATTGAAGGCTTTCAGAGGCATAAAGGAAACCCCACCTGAATAATAGAAGTATCCAGATTCACTTGGCTGACTCTTATCAGAATGAAGCAGCTTAGATGAATTTTCATATCGTGCTGTACCATTCACATATAAATAATCTTTGTATGATAGATCCAAATTGGCAAAATAGGCATACCTGTTATCAATAAACCTTCTGTTATTCAATCTATATGGATTGGTCAGATTCGTAAGATTCCAGTACTGATAAATCCCCGGAATCTTGATACCATTACCTCCTACGCTGGTGGTTTTCAATTCTGTTCGCTGAACGTTGTACCCTAATGTTAATTTAAAGTTGATATCTTTTGTAAAGTCATAATTAAAATTAGCCATTAAGTCATTATAGTAATACCTATTGACTGCATTAGACTGCAAAAATGTCGAAGTAATCGGATTAGGAGCTGACACAATTCTCGGCGTTGCAGTTGATGGAACGTATCCATTATTATAGTTCAGTATATCCGTCGAAGTCATTTGGGCTGTTCCATTATTGGTAATGGAAATATGGTCATTAAATTTATAACCTAATGAAATCGTTCCGTTTAAAATATCCGTTTTTGTAGTATTCCTTACATTTCTCATAGTCCAGTATGGATTAGTGTAAAATAAGGTCCATGCATACGGATTCGGGCTGTTTATGAATTCCGTAATTGGAATTTCAGGAGCCGATTGAAGAAGATTTCTATATAAAGCAGGATCCGTTGTATTAACAGAGCTGTTGATATACGTCACCGATCCATCTAAAGTAAATTTATCCATTTTAAAACCTCCATTCAACGTTACAGAGGTTTTCTTCAATTTATCATCCGCAACGATAAATTCTCTGTCCTGACGGTTAATTGTCAATCCCGCATAGGCACCTTCACTTCCTCCACTTATGCTCAATGTATTATTTAAATTCAATCCCGTATTAAAAAATTCCTTGGCGTTATCCTTGCTTCTTGCAGCAAACGGAGCAAAAACAGATGCTGCTGCATCTGCAGCAGGAACATCTCCATCTGGATTAACAGAAATAACCCCATCGCCGTTCACATCATAAAAAGGAACACCAATCGCTACATTTTGCCCGGCATAAGCTGGATCAGTAAACGCTGGTCCCCATGAACCATTTTCAACGTGGATTCTATCTCCATACCAACCCTGACCATATTTTTGTTGTCTTTTAGGGGTAAAAAGTACATTTTCGAATTCCACATTGCTGTTAAAACTAATTCTTGGTTTTCTCGAACCACTTCCTTTTTTAGTTGTGATGATAATCGCACCATTTACACCCTGAGATCCATATAGAGCAGCACCCTGAAGACCTAATAGAGTAGTAACAGATTCGATCGCATCAGAAGGTAATGACTGAAAAATATTCATAGAAGAAATCACACCGTCAATAACGATTAACGGGGCAGTACTTCCGGTTAATGTTCTCGAACCTCTGATTTTGATATCATATGTACCATCAACACTACTGCTTGTTTTATTAATAGTAAGTCCCGGAACTTTACTTGCTAAAGCCGCAATAGCATTTGGAGCTCCAGCCTGTGTCAGCTTTTCTTTACTAATAACGGCAGCCGTTGAAGTCTGAGCATCCAGCTTCATTTTTCTGTTCATGGCTCCGGTCATGATTACCTCACCAATCTCCGTCGTCTTAACAGTATCTCGCTTCTGTCCACTTGCTATTGCAAAAGTCGAAGTTAGAACTACCACCAAAACACTTGTTGTTAATTTCTTCATGTTTAAATTGATTATTTTTTTATGATTGCAAATATGTGAAACTTTCTTAAAATCACCAAATATTTCGTTAAAAATATTTAAATTAACTAATAACATCATATCAAGAAACCAAATACTTAGAAATATATTAACAAAAAGAATATATTACTTAAAATAACACAAAAACATCTGGATTAAATACAATACAACCATTGTGTTAAATAGAAGCAATATATTTATTAAAACCAAAATATATCTAAAAAAAACGCATACCTGATTAAATACAATTTTCACTAATTTTACGATTCTTTTATGATATGATATAAATAAACTCATGGATTTATTACAAAAATGGACAGATCTTTACATCGAAGCTGGGTGTGATGAAGTAGGAAGAGGATGCCTAAGCGGACCCGTTGTTGCTGCTGCCGTTATTTTAGACGACAGTTTTAAGCAAAATCTGGTTAATGACTCCAAGAAGTTAACATTCAAAACGAGAATGGAACTGGATAGCTATATTAAAGACAATGTAAAAAACTACGCTATTGCAGAGCTACCTCCTGTATTCATTGACGAGCATAACATCCTTAATGCAAGCATTCATGCTATGCACCGGGCTTTGGATCAGTTAACGATAAGACCCGAGCTTATTTTGGTCGACGGAAATAAATTTCATCCCTATAATTTTATTCCTCACCAATGTATCATAAAAGGAGATTCAAAAGTACTCTCTATTGCAGCAGCTTCTATCCTGGCCAAAAACTACAGGGATAAATTAATGATCGAACTCCATGAAGAACATCCCGAATACAGCTGGAACACCAACTTCGGATATGCCACAAAAGCTCATCAACAGGCTTTAATAAAGTATGGCCCTACAAAACATCACAGACAGTCATTCAGACTTAAATATGATTAAGTAGAAGCTTTTATCTTCTGATTAGAATGGCAAGATGCTGATATATTACGGAAGGATAGGAATATAATCAGGAAAATAAATACATTCCTTTCATATTTGTCATTCCTTCGTGTTGAGGCTGCTGCCTGTTTCCTAAAGTCATTACCATATAAAATTTGATAAAATTCAAATAAAAATATTTGAAATAGATATTTTACTTATATTTGATTTACAAACATTATACAATTTTTTGAATTTTCAAGAAATGTAACAAACAATTTTAATATTAAAATATGAAAAACCTTACAAAAATTGCAAATGCTAAATTAATTAGCAAAAATCAGTTAAAGCAGATTATGGGCGGACAAATCTGTCCTTGTGGTACACCATGTCCACACATGAATCAACCCGTTCCAAAACTTTGTGATTAAAATTACATCAAGAAAAACAAAAAAGAGAAGCAGTAATTTGCTTCTCTTTTGTTATGATAAATTATTATCTTATTTCTTTTTTTTCTGTTGCTCTTGAATTTGCTGCTGATTCTGAGCTTTCTCCATCATTTCTCTCATTTTCTTCTGGAACTTACCTTCTGACTTTGGTTTTTCTTTGTTCGCCTGAATCTGCGCATGGATTTTCTTTTCATCCAGTATCACGTATTTAATAACAAGAATAATTAAAATGTTGATCGCATTCGATACAAAATAATACCATGAAAGACCAGAAGCCGATGTATTAAGGAAAAACAGGAATGTGATCGGGAAGATATACATCAACACTTTCATGTTCGGCATCCCCTCCTGCTGAGGCTGCTGCATATTTCCTGAAGTCATTACCGTATAAATCAAGATTACGATTGTACATGCTAATGCAAAAACACTTAAATGATCTCCTAAGAAAGGAATTTTAAATGGAAGTTTGATCAAATCGTCATAAGCCGTCAAATCTTTTGCAAACCAGAATCCTTGTCCTCTAAGATCTATAAAGTTCGGGAAGAAACGGAATAAGGCATAGAAGATCGGGATCTGCACCAGTGCCGGAAGACATCCCGCCATCTGATTAACCCCAGCCTTTCGGTAGATTTCCATGGTAGCCTGCTGTTTCTTCATTGGATCCGCATCCTTGAATTTCGCGTTAGCTTCATCAATTTCGGGACGAATAACTTTCATCATCGCACTCAACTTATGCTGTTTATACATAATGGGTGATAAGATCAACTTCACAATGATCGTCATTAAAAAGATCACCCAACCTGCTGTAAGTCCCCATCCTGCGATGAAATTATACATAGGCATAAAGAAATAACGGTTCATTCCTCCAATGAAAGACCATCCTAATGGTAAAATTTCGTCAAAGTTTTTATCATAAGATTTTAACAACGGTAAATCAAGCGGCATAAAGTACCAGGTAAAATCCTGATTCAATTCGCTCCCAGTCATCTGAACAAATCCTTCAAAATTAAGTTTCTTCAGATATTCCCCTTCTTCAATTGCTTCCTGATTCCCTTTACTCTGGGTGAAGCCATTTTTAGCTTCGATTACAGAAGAGAAAAACTGCTGTTTTACACCAATCCAGTTAAGCGTTTCTTTTTCTTCACTCATCTCTGTTCTTCCATCATAATCATAATCCTTATAATTATTGAACGCATATGAAAATTCTGAGTGAGACTGCTCCTGTGCTCTACCCTTTTCCAGGTTTCTTACACTGTAATCCCAGATAAAGTCCGCTTTATTATCAGAAGTAATAGCAGCAAGTCCTTTTGTTCTTACCTTAAAGTCCAGTGTATATTTTGGAAGTAATGTATAAATAAACTGAATAACAGCACCATTGTAATTTGCAGTCATTGTTACAGCGTTTCCATTAACAGCCGGTGTAAAAACTAAGTCTTTAGTATTGATTACTTTTCCAGTTTTATCTTTAAACTGAAAGCCGTAGTTGGAATTCTTTTTATCAATCAGATAAAGAGGAAGGTCTGCTTTATCTGTTTTATGGTCATATGCTTTGTATTCCGAAAGCTGTACTTTAGAAACCTGTCCTCCTAAGCTTGAGAATTCCACATTCAGCTCTTTGTTGTTCAAACTGGCTGTCTGAATGGCACTAGGAGTTACATTTGGATTGATATTGTTGGCCTGAGTCTGTTTTACAGCATTTTGTACCTGCTCCGTTTTCTGTTCCTGAGCTTTTACCTGCTCTTCTTTCGACTGCTTGTTCTGGAAATAGAACATGAATCCGAAAAGAACCAGACATAAAACCGCAAAACTGATCATCTGACTTTTATCGATTCCCTTGTTTTCTTGCATTTTATTTTTATATTAAAATTTTAAATTTAACCAAAGTACACCAATGATGTACTTTTTGAGCTGACAAAAATACTGTTTTTTTATCAAAACTCTATGCATTACCATGTTACTATATAATAAACTCAAGCTGAGAATAATCAGCCTGAGTTTATGGTAAGACGTTTATGGTATAGTATTACCTTATTTCTTTTCGCAAGCCTTGATAAAAGCTCTGAACAAAGGATGTGGCGTTGCTACTGTACTTTTATATTCCGGGTGATACTGCACTCCTACATAGAACGGGTGATCCGGCATTTCAAGCGCCTCTACCAATCCTGTTTCAGGGTTTGTACCTGTCGCCAAGAAGCCATTCTTTTCAAATTCCTGAAGATAATCACTGTTGAATTCATAACGGTGACGGTGTCTTTCAGAAATATTTTTAGTTCCGTAAATATCATATAGCTTAGAACCATTTTTCAGTGAACATTTCCAGGCTCCAAGACGCATTGTTCCGCCTTTATCCACTACATTTTTCTGTTCTTCCATGATAGAGATCACAGGATCCGGTGTAGAAGTATCAAATTCCATGGAGTTGGCTTTTGAATGATCAAGAACATTTCTTGCAAATTCTATAGTCATGATCTGCATTCCTAAACAAATTCCCAACATCGGAACTTTATTTTCTCTTGCATACTGGGCAGTAAGTATTTTCCCTTCAATTCCTCTATCGCCAAAACCTGGAGCAATAAGGATTCCGTCCACACCATTTAAAGTTTCTTTAATATTTTCAGCGGTGATATCTCCACTGTATACCCATCTTACTTTCACTTCAGTTTCAAGACTTGCCCCTGCATGTTTGAAAGCTTCAGCAATAGAAATATAAGAATCCTGTAGAGAAATATATTTTCCTACTAAGGCAATTTCTACCGTTCTTTTAGGATTTTTGAATTTTTTAAGGAAAGTTTTCCAGTCTTTAAGATCAGCTTCTTTATCATTTTTCAGATCCAGTTCTTTTAAAACGACATCATCAAAATTCTGCTTTTGAAGATACATGGGAACTTCATAGATCGTTTCCAAATCTTTACATTCAATCACATTATCTAAAGAAACATTACAAAACTGAGCCAGTTTAGCTCTTTGATCTTTTGGAATATTGTGTTCTGTTCTGCAAACCAAAACATCTGCCATGATTCCGCTTTCCATCAGCTGACGAACGGAATGCTGAGAAGGTTTTGTTTTTAATTCGCCGCTTGAAGCCAGATAAGGCAACAGCGTAAGGTGAATCACCATAGAATTTTTCTCACCAAGCTCCCATTTCAACTGGCGTACCGTTTCAATGTATGGAAGAGATTCAATATCCCCTACAGTTCCTCCGATCTCGGTAATGATAATATCGTAGTTCTGCTTGGAAAGCATTTTGATTCTGCGTTTGATCTCGTTGGTGATATGAGGAATTACCTGAACAGTCTTTCCTAAGAAATCTCCTTTTCTTTCTTTTTCAATAACCGTTTGGTAGATTTTCCCTGTCGTAACATTGTTGTTTTGGGAAGTAGGAGCATCAAGATAACGCTCGTAGTGGCCTAAATCCAGATCCGTTTCTGCGCCATCTTCGGTTACATAGCATTCTCCGTGTTCATATGGATTCAGTGTGCCTGGGTCGATGTTAATATAAGGATCTAGTTTTTGGATCGTTACATTAAAACCACGTGATTTTAATAAAAGTCCCAGAGAAGCAGACACGATTCCTTTTCCCAAAGATGAAGTTACACCTCCTGTCACAAAGATGTACTTTGTATTCTTTTTACTCATTAGATTAGGTTTGTGCAAAGTTATGGGAAAAAGAGACACAAAGCAATTTTTTAAATTTTGAAAATGGAAAAACCCTGCTCCATCAATTATAAATTCTGATTAAAAAATTTACCTATATTTGATAAACACAATGACAAAAAGCTATAACCATCATGATTTCCGTATATAAATTAAAACCAAAATTTCAGCAGCTGCTTACTCCGGTTTTATTATTACTGCATAAAAATAAGATCACAGCCAATCAAATTACGGTAGCTTCCATATTGTTATCTGTTATTATAGGCATCCTATTCTGGAATGGGGATCTCTCCAAATGGTTCTTCCTAAGCCTTCCAATAGGACTTTTACTGAGAATGGCCCTGAATGCATTGGACGGAATGATGGCCAGAAAATTCAATCAGACCAGCAAATTGGGTGAAGTTTTAAATGAAGTGGGTGATATTGTTTCTGATGTGATCATCTTTTTTCCTTTATTAAAATTCCAGCCGGAAAGCCTCTACCTTATTGTTATCCTTATTATATTAAGTGTCATCAATGAATTTTCAGGTCTGATCGGAAAAGTCGTAGGAAAAGAACGCCGATACGACGGCCCTATGGGGAAAAGCGACCGTGCTCTGATCCTAGGAATTTATGGTCTAGCCGTGTTTTTCGGAGCAGACATTTCAGGAATTTCACCCTATATTTTCGGGCTTATTATTATTCTGTTGACAATCAGCACCTATATCAGATTAAAGAGATCCCTTGCATGAAGCCTGAAGAAAATAAATTTGCAGATGTTCCTTTAAGGGTAAAAACGTGGATTTATATCATCCTCATTTGTGCACTGGGAGTCTCACATCCTCTCGTCATGAAAATTTTTGTTTCGTGGATCAGCTTCCAGTCTTTTTTTGAATTTTTAAGATTATTTAAAATAAATTCAAACCGTATTATTCCATCATTATGTGTTGGAATTGCACAGTTTTTTCTCTTGTATTTTTTCACCATTGAAAACTATTTTATCTACGGTGCTATTTTGTCGGTCATCGTTCTGCTGTATTTTTTCCTTTTAAAAACACCTTTAAAGCTGCTTTATGGAGTATTCACAGCTTTATTAGTCTGTCTTTTTACTTTTCCTCATCTCTCATTTATCAGAGACACCGTTTCCGGATTGAATTCCATCATTTTCATCGTTGTTGTGACTGAGCTCAATGATGTTTTTCAATATCTGATGGGTAAGTTTTTCGGAAAGCATAAAATCACGCCTAAAATAAGTCCTAATAAGACTTTGGAAGGATTTATCGGTGGGGTTTTTCTTACTATAATATTGAGCAATATCTTAGGTTTCTTCTTATTGAAAACAGATATCTTGGTCAATACAATTCTGGGAACTATTCTGGGCATTTCAGGATTTATCGGGGATATTTTTATGTCTTATTTAAAAAGAAAAACCAATATAAAAGATACCGGAACACTCCTTCCCGGACATGGCGGCCTCCTTGACCGGATGGACAGTCTGATCTTCAATGCGCCTATATTCTTTTGGATCCTTTCTCTTCTTGTAAAAAGTTAAAATCATGAAAGAAAAATTTAAAAGAGCCGTACTATTTTCAGGAGGTGGAACCAGACTGATGATTTATCTCGGAATGTTTGCAGCCCTTGAAGAATTGGATATGAAACCTGATATACTGATCGCTTCCTGCGGAGGAGCATTTGCCGCAAATGTTATTAATGCTTTTCCAGACAACAATTCCAGAAAGAAATACCTCAAGTCAGAGGAATACTTCCGGTTTGTATCAGGAACGGTTTTAACAATGCATAAAAAACTTACCCAAATTGGGCTTTTTTCATTTAAAAAAATACTGGACAAAAGAAGCGCCCCTTTCATAGAAGATGTCTTTGGCAGATACCTTGTCGAAATGCCTCAGGATCTGTCCGAAGTTTTTCCTTCATTAAAAAATATTCAGTTTTCAAAAGAAATTCCAACAGTAATCATCGGTTCAGAAATACTTTTTGATCCCAAAGAAGCAGGACAGGAAAGAAACGGCAGAAAGCTTTATCGGAAAATTATTTTGACGGATCAAAAGACTGCAGAAAAAATTGATCCTGAAAAGATCATCATCGGAACTGAAAATTTCACGAACAGTGCGGTAGAAAAACTTCCGGTCATCAAAACGGATATTCCTTTACTGGAAAGTACCCGGATTTCCGTTTCCGATATGTTTTATGTAAAACCGGTTTATCTTCAGGGAAAATATTTTGCAGGCGGAGCAATTGATCTTATTCCTGCTGAACTGGCTCACCATCTTGCCGATGAAATCATTATTGAAAAAAAGCAGGCATACAGCTCGGTTGAAGAAGCTTTTGTCCGGGCTGTGCTTGGCTTCAGTGGTAATGAAAGACTTTTAGAGATTGAAAAACTTTCAGTGGATTTCCAGATTGACACAACGGATATCAAACAGGATTTAGAAGGACATTATCTTAAAAAAGGAATCAATTGGGGAAAATTTGAGATTGATTTTTCTTTTCCAAAAACATACGAACAGTTTGCAAAAGACATGGAAATGCAGTGGCAGTATGGTTATGATCAAACAATGAAATCTATTCGCGGGTGATGTTTTCCAAAAATATTTCGGCTAAAGCCAAATTGTATGATTTTCATTTTCAGTAAACGGGCTTTAGCCCAATGTCATTAAGATAGTAAAATATCACAAGCTATCCTTTTGATTTTTAGAGACTATGGGTTTAGCTCTTGCTCTATATTTACCTATATTTCTTTTGTTTGATCTCTGAGGTCTTATAGGAAT
>NZ_JABBGI010000034.1 GCF_012927325.1 Chryseobacterium antibioticum
GAAGGCTCAGGAGGAAGTCTAAGCACACAGCATAACCTCCTGCCCTAAGCCCATCAATTGAAATATGAATGAAATTTGTGTCCCCGTGAAAGCTGTAAAGCCGCAATGGATTTTTCGCCCCATTGTATCGTGTCGTTTGATACTGTATTTTGAAAAGCGGGCTTAGAAAATAATTGTAGAAAGTCAGAAATGGCATGAAAATAAAAACGGCGTGGGACTCTACAATATCCTAACTGAGGTACTGGTATACCCTACATACAGATAAGAGAGCCCACGCCTAGGTCGTGAGCTTCCTGCTTATCGTCTCGTATGTTAAAAATTACCAGTTTTCAGTTAGAGATTCTAAGCAATAGCTTCTAATATTCGTTGAAGTATCGCAAAGTTACATTTATTGTAACTTATTTTACAAATATATAAATTTTTCATCAAAGTAAAGCATTTGCTTTACCTTTATTTTTAAATTATTCACAAAATTGCCGTATGGCAAAGTTAAATGAACTTGATAAAGAACTCAGGACAAAAATAATATTACGAGTAAGGGAATTACGAGAAGAGTACGAGGATAATCAATCAAAGTTTGCTGGAGAGCTTGGCTTAGATAAGCAGCTATTAAATAATTGGGAAAGTCTATCAAATAATCGAGGAATCTCAATATATAGCATTAATAAAATTTGCAAAGGTCTAGATATATCACTCAAAGACTTTTTTGATAGTACTATTTTTAGTGAATAGCTCAATTAAATCATTATAAAACAATTGACTAGTTATTCTTTTCTAACTATTTGATGGTAATATAGAGCTTTGTAATATCTGAATAGATAATCATAAATTACCATTTCAAACAATCGTTGATTAGAAATAAATAGCCTGTTGATATTCATATGGAAAATACTCTGAAAGAAACTTTGTAAAGATTTTCTTTCATAATGAAAAACAATATTCTGTATTGCTGAACTGCTTGTTTCAATATTGAAAATAACAGTATTTCTCTCTTCCAAAAATTCTTCGGATGTAAGAAAGTCTATAAGTTTTGGTTTAAAATCTCTATATTTTTTATCCAGTTGGGAGTTGAGTTTTTTATCTGCGTTAAATTCCTGCTTAAAGGCAGCATTGAAATCTTTGGTCCATTCTAGCTTTTCGTGAATTGAAAGATTGAGTTTATTCAGTATTTCATTGATAAAGAAAAGACTGAACATTATTTTTTCCTCATCGTCATAATGCAAACACAGCAACGTAAACTCACTGTTTTTATGGAATAATGTTTTGGCATCTTCAATGGTATTTTCCCCGTAACGTTCAAGTTCCCTATTGTAAGTAAAATAAAGTGCAGTACTGGTCTTTCTCTTTTTTCGACCTTGATAAGCTACCTCTTCTCCTCCTCGTAAAGCCGATGTATGGCTGCCGTCTAAATCTTCTATTACAAAATCACTCTGGGTTCCTTTTACTATAGCGACAATACTGCCTTTTCTTCCTTTGGCTTTTTTGGAGGTAAGAACACTGTAAAGTTCTCCATCAGAAAGGGCTACTTCATCCAGGGATAAGGATTCTGAAAGGTTTTCAGGATAAAGTATCCAGTCCTGTGCGTGAGGTTTTTGTACCCAACTATTATATTCGCTGAGTTTGTTTTTGTATTGTCTCTGAAAAGTCTTGCCCTTGATACCGAAAAATTCGGCTATGACTTTTAGAGGAAGAGCTTTACTATCGGCTAATTTTTTTTAAGAAACCTGCAAAGTCATGGGTCATGCGTGTTCCTTGGGATACAAGTTGCCAATCTCTTTGAAGGATTTTACCGGATACCTTATCTGTCCATCTTCTTCTTTTCACATGAAGTTTTACGATTTTACCCCTTAATGGATAATCATCCACAATGATTTCAGGTAAAAAACCTTTGGACTCTAATAATCTATCTTTTAATTCCTCAGGAATGCTGCTTTTTTCTTCAAAATAAATATGAAGTTCAGCATTATGCTCTTGTGCTTTGATGATATCAAAGTGTTCAACTAAAAATTCTGGAAGTAATAATTTAAGTAGTTCCTGATCGTTTAACATAAAACAAAGATACAATAACTAAAAATGCCCCCCAACTTTTGAGACTGATCCTAAATCGCCACTTGATAAATCCAGCTTTGATTTGTTTTTGGATAATAATTGTATCCAGCAATCTTCCCAAACATTACTTATGCACCATTTACGGTAATGATAAAAAACACTTTGATAGCTCAAAACTTTATCCTCAAAAAGACTTTTTACAGGTAAATACTCCCATTGCACTCCTGTTTTAAGTTTGTATAAGATACAGTTAATGATCTGATTCAAAGGAGCTCTTGGTGAAAATCCTCGTTTTGGGGTCGGAAGATTTGGGACTATCTCATTTTCTATTATATTTTTGTCAAGTACTTGGTACATCATTGGCTTGCTTTGTTTTTTTATATTTAGCAACACAAAAATAGGCAAGCCTTTTTTTATGGGAAAAGTTTAAATGACTTCTGAATTTTGGTTTTACTAAAAGGAATTATGATTACATCAATATCTCCGGGCTTTTTGCCTTTTTCAAGTTTAAGCTCATCTCTAAGAGTGGTTTTTGTTACATAAAAACCTTCATAATTGAAGTATTCTTTCTGATCAGGATAAAAAATTCCACTTAAAAAAGTCCTTAAATCGCTTTTATCACGATCATTATTCCAGTTTAAAAGGAAATCAATTACTCCATTTTCAGTCAAAGATTTATATATTCTGCTACTTCCAAATAATGGATTGTCAATATTTTTCATCTTTTCAGGATTTTGCTGAGTTATGCTAAATTAAATTTAATCATTTTTTAAAAGGTATTTGATAAGAACGTAAAATGCAGAAGGCGACAATGACTAATATATTATAAATTAGTACTAATTTAATAGTAGAACACATTTAAAAGTAATCATTTGAATAGTGGTAATACGTATTTTGGAAGCGGTTCTTATGAAGCTCACAAGTACAATGGGAAAAGCTTCAACAAACAGGAATGTATGATTATGGAGATAACTCTTAACAGCAAAAAAGCCTTTAAACACTAGATTAAAGGCTTAGATTTTATTTGTTTTTCTAACTGCTAATATATATCAATTAAGTTTAAATATGGCGATAGGGCAAACGCATGAAAAATAAATAAGAACTTTGTCTGCATGAGCATACAAGAATACTTTGGAAGCATAGAGGATTTCCGAATGGAGAACAAGTGCAGGCACAAACTGTCAGATATATTGTTAATAGGTCTTTTTACCTATTTAAGCAATGGTGAAGATTATGAAGATATGGTTCTATTTGGTCAAAGTCATAGAGATTTTGTACAAGCCTTTTGTGAATTAGAGAACAGGATTCCCTCTCATGATACCTTCAATAGGGTATTTTCATTACTTAATCCTGATCTTTTAAGATGTTGTTTAAATGATTATGGTAAGGATTTGATAGGGTTATTATCTGAAAAGCAAATATGTCTTGATGGCAAGAAGCTCAGGGGAGTAAGCCCTACCAGTAAGGGTAATCGAGGATTATATATCGTTAATGCCTGGGTTGCAGAAAACCGTCTGTGTATAGGACAGAAGAAAGTAGAAGACAAAAGTAATGAGATTACAGTTCTTCCTGATCTTATCAAAGAAATAGATATAGAAGAGGCGTTGGTAAGTATAGATGCCATTGGTTGCCAACAAGAAATAGTTCAACAGATTATGAGTCAAAAAGGACATTATTTTTTAGCTTTGAAGCAGAATCAATCAGAACTCTACCACGATGTTGTTGGAAGCTTTAAGGCCTGCCTTCCAGAAAGCACCAAAGAAGAATGGGAATACGAACGAGGTCGTTTTGAAGTTCGCCAATGCAGCATTCTATCTGCAAAAGACGTTCTGTTAGAGGAAAATATTGCACAATGGGCTGGTCTGAAAACAATAATAAAGATAGAAGCCACAAGAGTTATTGGCGCGAAACAAAGCCGTGAAACCCGTTATTACATCAGTGATGAAGAAGACCAGCCGGCTTCCTATTACAATGCTTTAGCCAGAGGACATTGGGGAATTGAGAATCATCTTCATTGGCATTTGGATGTAACCTTTAGAGAAGATGATTGCAGGGCGAGAAAGGGATATGCTGCTGAAAATCTTTCTACCATGAGAAAATTTGCTTTACAAATCCTAAAGGAACATGATGATAAGTTAAGCTTAAAGAAAAGAAGGGTAAAAGCTGCATACGACCTAGAATACCTAAAAGTCTTAATCAAGTAATTTCATGCGTTTGCCCTAATATGGCGACTGACTATATATTTAATTTTCAGAATTTTCCATTAGCAATTCATAATTTCGGCAAAGTCTTCTGTCATTATCAAACCAAGAAAAAGTCCTTTCAATAATCCATCTTTTGTGTATAGGCTTAAAGACTTTTTCTTTATGATCTGAGCGTAAAACAACCTGAATGATGTAGCCAAACTTATCTTTTATTTCTTCAATAATATTTCCTCTATAACCTCCATCTGCTAAAATCACTGTAATTGGAATCAAAAGATATTGCAATGTTCTCATGAATAACAAAGCAGCTTTACTATCGTGAAAATTGGCTACACTTACCATTACGGCTAACAAAAATCCATTTTTATCTACCACAACATGCCTTTTTATTCCTTTTACCTTCTTATTCCCATCAAACCCATTAAGAGAACGATTATTTCCCCAGCACACACTCTGACTGTCTATAATTCCTAAACTTGCTTCTGCATTTTGGCCTCTCTTTACTCGTACCTTCTCTCTTAAATTACACAGAAGTAAATCGAAGAGTTCTAAATTTGACCATTTAGAGTAGTAATAGTAGACCAATTGCCATTTGGGATAATTCGAGGGGAGCATTCGCCACTGGCAACCTGTTTTTACGATATAATAAATGGCATTCCAGATGATACATAAATCATATTTTCGCTTTCTATCATCAAAATCAAGCGTTTTTTTATAAATTGCCACTGAGTAAAAGTTAAGTCCGTTGGATACATCAATTTTTTTGTTTTGCAGCTCTAAATTGACGTTTTTAAGCAAATGAGTAACCCTTACTCTTTTTTTATAACGTTTTTAAACAGGCTCTAAGATGATCTTGATAAATTATTCTGCCTATTCCACCATCATTAGATTGACTAACTATTTCAAAACCGGAAGAAATTACTTGTTTAAGATTGGTTTCAGCTTCATTAAATGGAAGCAAAACTAATAAGCATTGATTTAGTAAACTTTTTATTGAAATTCTATACTCGTCGTCCAATATTTTTATCTCCTTCTTCCTCTATTTCTTATTTCTCGTTCATTATCTTCTTTTTCTCCAGTTTTATTTCCTTCAGCCTGTTGAGAAGGTTTGAGTTTCAAAAAAAAATTTTGAGTCAAATTCTTCTTTTGAGCAATCTCGTGTGTCATTCTCTCTATCGCTGTTTCAAAGAAAAAAGTCTCCATTGGCGAGGTGTCTCTATGTCTTTTAGATGCTTTTAATGCCTCAATGTATTTTTCTTTCTCTTCAGACCGGATAATTACCAAAGGATGTTTTTTTTGAGCCAGAATATAGTTTGAAAGGAGTCTTCCCAAACGTCCATTTCCATCTCTAAAAGGATGAAGATAAATAAAGTGATAATGAAACTTTGCACTGATCAACATAGGGTGTAATTCCCCTCTATCCATGGTTAATTGGGTCTGTTCCAAAAGCTTGGGAATTAATTCAATATTTTGTTTGTGATCTCCAAATAGAGTATCCCCGGCAGCCATGTCTGTCGTAGTATATTCTCCTGGCTCAGAATTTTTAGTAAATTTCAAGGTACTTGAAGTCAATACAGAATGAAGTTCTTTAATGAAATTTTCTGTCAATGGCTGGTGAATATTGCTAAATGCAAATTCATACGCTTTGAAGTGGTCCAAAATTTCAAAAGCCTCCAAAAGTGACTTATTGTGAAGTATAGCGTTTAGTCCTTTTTCATTTAGTTCCCGGGTATCATTTACAGAAAATGAATTTCCTTCAATACCGCAGCTGTGGGCAGTAAATAGGTTTTCCGTATACTCAAAAAAATCCTTATCATCAAATGCATTGATGATAATATCGTTATACTGTTCCAACAGTACATTATAGCGTGAAATTAATTTTTCCATAAGGGTATTCAAATTTACAAAAATATTTTATCTTTTTATCTGCATTTCTGGTTTAGTGATGTCTATCCCACTTCTAAAGCAACTCCATAGATCGTGACAGGTTCCAGAAATCTTTTATACTTTTTGAAACCAGCATAAGCATATTGTCGAAATCTTTATTTCCCAACGAAGAACTCATCTTAAAACAAACCGCTAGAAAACATTATCATTGTTGTAATAAACTGAACCTTTTACCCATTTTATTTCCACAGGTATGCAATCTTCCTCCATTTTAAGGAGGGTTGTCAAAAATTAAATAATTCCTTCTCACTTGAAAATTCTTAAGCAAATTAAGTATTAAAACAGCAAAAAGTCAATAGTAATAAATAAATTCAAATTAAATAAGTATATTCTGGCATCATGTAGAATTTCAAAAGATTAGAAAAGAATAATCTGGACCAATTTGGAATACTATACTTGATTTTCCAAAAACAAAAAAACAAGTTCCAAAGTTTTTCCCCTTTTTGCAAAAAGGCAAGATCGTCTTTGTAGGACAACTTGAAAAGTTGTACATACAAAGACACATCTTGCCATGTAAAGTCGTCCACTTCTTTCAGAACTCTGAAAAAATAGCCTTCAACAATACATCATATTATTACTCAGATATTTAAACCTATTAAAAATATTTTTTTCTATTGAAAGAGGAAATGACAATAATTATGAGAAGAAAAAATACGATGACCTGTATTCATTTTATGCAGGCAGAAAGTAAACCTGTATCTATTTTACTCATCTCTAGCATTAGCCTGTGAGGACACTCGACTTTCTTCTTTTAATCCTCTTCCAATTTAAAAAGCAGTATTTAGTCTCTCCTTAAATTTTATTTAATTATTTAATTACCAAATTATTACATCTTAAACCATTCTTTTTTTATTGCAAGTTTTTGTATCTTAGAATACTAAAACCTTGCAAATATGTTGGGAAAAAATCCGAAAAAGCTGCCAGAATTATTCCGTCCGATGTTGGTAGATTTTATTGATAACAAACACGAACTTGTTTTACTTTCAGAAAAAATTGATTGAAATTATTTTGAGAAAGAATTTTCGCCACAGTATTCCAAAGTAGGGAATCTCAGCCATTCGGTTTATGGTTGGGTGTCTGCTTCTCAAGCACCTGTATAATTTGGGAGATGAAACCTTGGAAAAAGCTTGGATTATGAACCCTTACATGCAGTATTTTTGTGGCATGGTTTTCTTTGAGCATGAATTTCCATGTGACCCAAGTAATTTTGTACATTTTCGTAAAAGAATTGGAGAAGAAGGCATTGAAAAAATCTTTGCCTACAGCGTAAGGATACACGATACAAAAATGAATACCTCGAATTTTGTTTTATCGGATACTACCGTTCAGGAGAATAATACCACTTTTCCTACCGATACTAAGTTGTGTAAAAAAGTGATTGATTACTGTAACAAGATAGCCGAAAACGAAGCATAAAACAAAGACAGCGCTACACGAAAGTAAGCAAACAACTTGTTCGCAATACCTACAACGGAAAACACCCCAAACGCGCAAAAACCGCAAGAAAATCCGGTCGTCACCTCAAAACTATTGCCTTGAGATTGATACGGGAATTACAGCGCAATTTTACTCCGAAACAACAGGGATTTTACAACGAATTACTTTCACTTTACACCAAGGCAGTAACGCAGAAAAGAACCGATACCGATAAAATTTACAGTCTCCACAAACCATTTACCCGATGTATTGCTAAAGGAAAAGCTCATAAACAGTATGAGTTCGGCAATAAAGTTGGCTTGATTACTACAGCAGACAAAGGCAAAAAAATCATTCTTGGCATCAAAGCATTTTTGCAAACCCCTTATGACGGTCAAACCATTGAACCGCTCTTGGAACAAATGGAGACGGGCGGTCAAAAGCTTCCCAAAGAAATCGTTTACGATCGAGGCGCAAGAGGGACAACAGAAATAAAAGGCGTTAAAATATCCATTCCAGGCACCCCAAAGAAAGCAGATACGGCTTATCAAAAACAAGTTAAACGCAAGAAATTCAGAACCAGAGCAGCAATAGAGCCTATTATAGGACATTTAAAAAACGATTTCAGGCTGGCTCAAAATTACTTTCTTGGAGGAAAAGGACCGCAAATCAACGCATTATTATCGGCAACCGCGTGGAATCTCAAGAAAATGATGGAGATATTGAAACAGAAAATTATTTTTTATTTTTTTCAACCTCAAAGCAAACTATTTTCAATTTCTTTTTTTTAAATTAAAATGCAAAAGCTATTTTGTTAAGGAGAGACTACTTAAAATTGTAAAAACCAAAAAAAACACTCACAAATTAATGTAAGTGTTTCATTTTCAGTAGCTAATTCTGCTAGGCTTGAACCAACGACCCCTATGATTAACAGGTGGGGAGTGCTAATAAAATAGTAGACAAAGTGCATTTTTCCATAGTTGCTTAACTACACTAAACCCCTAAGAACTATTTGGGAATATATCATTAATAGACTTTAAAAAATACTATCTATCATTTTATCGACTTCACTATCAGAAAAATCTTCTATGTAATAGGGAAGTCCACTTTTTCGGGGGGATTTTTATTTTTACAAATAATATTGACCACCCATTTTCGGATTGAACTTATTACTAATCTTGAACATCAATTTCCTCCTATATTATTAAAGAAAAAGATGTTCATTTTTAGACTGAAATTACATGATCACGCTTTGATATGTTGCAGATTTATCTTCGATCAATGTACTCAATCTAAAAGATCCTGAATTATTTTATTTCACAATAATTTTTTTAGTAATATTATTATTGAACCTTATCATATAAGCCCCTTTGGGATAGCTGGTGAAATCTATCAATGTAATAGGTTGGTTTATATTGATATCTTTTATTTTTCTACCATTCATATCTAAGAGAATTGCTTTGGTATTTATCAACTCTGGTTTGGTAATATTAATGGTAATAATATCTGTGCTTGGATTTGGATAAATGCTGATATTTCTCACATTATCACTTAGTTCACTAGTAGAAAGAGTGGTTGTTGAGTACAAGCCGCTTTCCCAAACACCTCTTCCAAAGAAAGAAACCCTCAAAACACTATTATTTGTACCGTCAAAATATCCATATAAATCAGAAATTTGGGCAATTAAAGGCAAATTGTTAGAGAAACTCTGCCAATCCGTCATGGTGTTGTTTCTGTAATATATTCCATGAGGTGTACTTAGATAGAAGCTTTCGTTTGTTTTGTATGGATCGTGTATTAAATTTAAGATGTTTTCAAGAGTAAGTGAGCCTGAAATATTTGTCCAACTAATACCTTTGTTTGTTGAGCGATACATTCTGCTTCCACAACTCATAAACACTATGTTTGTATCATTTTTGTTCACAACAATATTACAATAGTTATAAGAACTAGAAGGGGTATTAGAAATTTGGTTAAATGTTGAACCATTAGAAGTATAGTGAACTTGGTTGTTTTCTAATACTACATAAATTTCATTGTCATTGGTTGGGGAAATAGCAACGCTTTTAATTTTTGTTGTAAAAGTTTTTACATTCGTCCAAGAAGGGTTCGCTGACAATAAATTATTCGTTTTCTTTAAAACATTTAGCTGACTTACGAATGCCATACTTGTATTTAAATTGGAAAAAACATAGTTATTTTCATTTGTGGGATTAGTTAACCCATATGTGTTTTCACCATTATTCTGGACTAGATTTCTTCTTTTTGCAGTGTCATGGTAATATACTGTATTTGGATTAGCAGAATCAAAAGAGGCTTTGGAACCCCAATCTCCACCACGATTACAGTACCAGGTATTGCCGTGTAAATAAATTTCGCCGTTATCTTGAGTTCCAATGGAGACAATATTTCGGGATAACTTGCTTTGTCCTAAGTGATAAATTTCAGTAGCACTTAATCTGTCAGCACTTGGGGTCCAATTGTTCCCTCCATCAGTACTTACAAAAATTCCCCCATCATTAATATTAAAAAGTTTCGAGTTATCATAGGGCGAAGAAACAATTTGATGCATATCAGTATGACATTTTTCCCACCAGTTTGTAAGTTGTTTCCAACTTTTTCCTCCATTTGTGCTTTTCCAAACTGCATGTCCGCAGGCATAAAGAATATTTGCATTGTTCCTGTCTGCAAATAATGTCCAATTGTAATTTCCTTGTCCATCTGTATCACCCTCATACCCATTTAAATTAGGCTGTACATCACCTTTTTTTAAAGTAAAAGTGTTTCCTCCATCAGCAGATTGATATATGATTCCACCTTGCCCAGCACTATTATTGCTTCCTACAAATCCCACATAAATAATATTGCTATTTGCTGAAGAAACAGCAATTCTTCCCCCGTTTCCTGGATTTGGACTAACGCTACTAATTTGTGACCATGAACTACCATTATCCGTACTTTTCCAAAGTTTCTTGTCTGTTACAGCAAAGACAATATTAGAAGAACCGGCTTTATAAACCATATCCTTAAAGGCTCCACCAGCTAAAGTATTTGTCCAAGTTTGTCCAGCATCTGTACTTTTCCAAATTCCATCAGTAGTAGCCGCAATAAGAGTGTTATGGTCAATTGGAGACATTAGGATTTCGAGGGCCATTCTATTTCCAATTCCTACATTTGAAGGAGACCAAGTGTTACCACCATTTGTACTTTTATAAATTCCATATCCGTTATAATAGTAATTTGCATCACCAGTTGATAAATAAATAATATTATCATTTGTATAGTCAATACATACCGATGAGCAGGTCCCTTGCGGAATTTGGCTGTCGGTTTGTGTTTTATTCCAATTAAGTCCACCATTGTTACTAATCCAAAGCCCACCTGAAGCACTAACGGCATACATTTTTTGAGAATTGGAACTGTGGAATTTTACCTGACTTACTCTCCCGATACCGTGAATTTGTCCTGATATATTAGTTGGAAATAAAATTGGTCCTTTCAATGTCCAGTTTCCATTAGCGTTTTGAGCCAATAATACTGAAGCAGAGATAAAGAGTAATAAAAAAATGAACTTTTTTGTACTTTTTGTTTTCATCATATGTTTTTTTGATATAATTAATTTTTATTTCTATTTCTTCTTTCCTTTTCCCATATTTCCATACGCTCATCTTTAGTTAAAATACGGCCATCATCTTGAACGAAAGGGAAAGTTTTTTTTCTCCAATTCATAAATTTTTTATATTCAAAAGCATATTTCGGTGTTTCTTTGTTTTTATACTTTCGGATTTTGGCTTCTTTGTCTCTGAAAATCTCATTTTCTTCAACAGGCTTTTCTCTGTCCTTCCAATAATCTTCAAAGCTTTTAACAGTTTGATAGTAGCTGGCATTCGGATCATCCATCATTTTTATCCATTGAGGGATTTCACTGGTTTCACCTTGAGCTAATGTCATTTGGAAAGCAAATAGAAACAGAAAAATAAACAATGCTTTACTAATTTTAAAAAAGTTCATACTATAGATTTTTATATATTATAATTACCCCATTAACTAAGAGGCTGTTTAAATTTTGTTCAACAATAATTTTATAGCGTATAATTTGACCATATTTTCAGAATTTTCCATTAGGAGTTCGTAATTTCTGCATAGTCTTCTGTTATTATCAAACCAAGCAAAGGTACGTTCAACGATCCATCTTTTATGAATAGGCTTAAAGGTTGTTTTTCTATCCTCCGAACGCATGACGATTTAGATAAGGTAACTGAATTTTTTCTTTACAGCCTCTATTACTTCCCCCTCTGTAACCTCCATCAGCAAAAATAACCTTTACGGGACTTAGAAAATAAGACAGCATTCTCATTAAAAATCTACCGCTTTACTGTCGTGGATACTTGCAACAGGCCACGTCCTTACATTCAGATCCCGGCTCGACTCGGAACCAATCATACTATGCCCCTCCAGCGGGTACTCTAATAAGACAGCTCCTTTCCCAAGTCTTTTAAGTCCTAGAAAATAAGATCTTGTTTGCGCCGGTGATACATTATTATCTTTCAAACTGGTCCATAACATAATGGGGGATGAACTTGCAACTTTTTTTTTCTTACAAAAGTTTAAACAGATTCAAGATTAAAAATTATATTTTACATTAAATCCTGTAAAAAAATAAGCTTTGCCGGGTCCTGGATTAACATCTGTATAAACAGAGGGGTTGTTATACTGGTTATCCATATCTGTATCATTAATACTGTTTCCATAAAAAAGAAAAGTATAATTGACCTGGCTGGTTAAATTATTTCCTATTACAAATACATCTACATCAAATTTATTGAAAGTATGCTTGTAGCCGATTTTAGAGTTTAACAGTCCAAAACTTTTCACCTTATTTGAATTAGCAAAATCAGTGTAGACACTTCCCGTAAAATTGTATGTATTCTGCCAGTAGAGCCCGATTTCGGTATCAAAGTCTAATCCTATAGAAAGCTTTGTTTTTGGGACCCCGGCTACATTTTTATTATCATAAACGTTGACTGCGGCAGGGAGGGCGTGTTCTTTCAGATAGGTGCTGAATTTAGAATACTTAAAATTATTGTAGGTATAGCTTACAAAAGGCTGGATTTTAGCAATAAAAGAATTTTTAGGCTTATAAGAATATCCTGCACTCATTTCCAGGCCTTTGTTTCTCTGATCTCCCGTGTTGGCCCAGTAAGAATAGGGAGTCCGCTCCGGATTATCCATTGTACCCCGCAATTGGGTCAGTTTATCTTTAATGTTAATATTGAATAACGAGAACTGATAATCTATAGAAGTATTTCCGATCAGTCCCTGAATGCTGAAATCCCACATTTTTGCCTTTTCTGCAATAAGATCATCATTGGTCACATTAAGACCGGCTGTAAAGGAGGTAGCAGAAGTAGGCGCATTGTACCCTTCACTGTAGCTGAGGTTGAAGATCTGATTTTTCCATGTTTTTTGCAGGGCAAAATGAGGGGTGGCTACCGCCTTAAATTTTTTATCAAAAGACAGATCCTTATTGTAAAGATCATTGCCGTTTATTAAGAACAGGCCGGGAAGGGCAAATAAATCTTTTCTATTGTAGCTGATTTGATTAATGCTGATCCCTGCCAGAAACATTAAACCCCAAGGTTTATAAGTGATTTTTTCAACAGCAAAATAATTGGACTGATCATTGGTGTATTTAAAATAGGAACCATCATATAAAGGTCTTAATATGGGAGAATCCGTCATTTTTACACTTTTGAAACGGTAATTGGAAATGGTAGAATTAGACTGTTGGATTTCAATTCCGAATTCTGTCCGGCTCTTGAAATGATCCCAGTCTTTGTTGAATACAAATACTGATCTGAGACCGTAATTGGATGCCGAAGAAGTTTCATAAGCTCCTGCTGCGATCCTTTCACCCGTAGTACCGGTATAAAATAAAGTAGTATTGTTACTGAAGTTTTCGCTCATTTTCCAGATATGTCCGACTCCTGCTCTGGAAGTAATAAATTTGGTTTTTGCTCCTCTTCTGATGTAGGCGAAATTTCCATTATCAATGCCATTGTAGTAGTCATCATAGGAAATCTGTCCCGATACCTGTTCCAGAGAATTCCCATGGGAAGCCAATAGGGTGATGGTCTGCTTTGGATTCAGTTTAAATTCACCGTTAATATTGTAGAAATTCTTAATACTTTTTCCGTGAGGACGGTAACCATCGCTCCCTATATGGGTAAAATTAGCTATTAAAGAGTGATTTTCTCCAACGCTGGAAGCTGAAGTCGAACTCTGAAAAAGCCCAAAAGATCCGGTATTGAATTGTTCAGAAACAGAAGTTCCTTTTTGGTTTTCAGGTTTTATATAGAGTCTTACAGCGCCGCCGGAACCTCCTCCATACAATGTTGCAGCAGGACCTTTTATCACATCTATATGGTTGATTAGACCGAAATTGACATCATCCAGAATGGTAACTCCGTCTGCACCGGTAAGAGGAATGTTGTTCAGGTACATCTTGATGCCCCAGTTGTTAAATTTCTGGTCGTTTCCGTAGCCTCTCAGTATAATTCTCTGGCCGCCCAGCTGGGTTCTTTTTTCTACCTGAACCCCTGACATGGTATTGAGGCCCTGTTCTATAAATGCAGGATTATTCCGGTTGATTTCATATTCGGAGATGATTTCTGTAGATTGAGCATGTTTTTTAAATTCTTCCCGTTCTTTGGTAACCTTTGCTCTGGCGTGAATTTCTATTTCATCAATATTTTTTTCACTTTCCTGCGCATGTACAAATCCAATTATCCCTAATGACAGTGTAAATATGTAGCTTTTTCTCATCAATTCTGTATATTATATATTATAAAACAACAAGGTAAGGCAGTCCTACCTTATTGTTTTTATTTTTAAAGTTTAGAGCCTGTTTAAAAACGGTATAAAAAAAGAGTAAGGGTTACTCCTTGGCTTAAAAACGTCAATTTAGAGCTGCAAAACAAAAAAATTGATGTATCCAACAGACTTAACTCTTACTCAGTGGCAATTAACCAAACCAATATTATTTCACAAGAAGTTTTGTGCTAAAAGCATCATTTTGGTTAACAATTTTCAAATAGTAAACACCAGTAGGCACATTAAGTAACATCTCGTTTAGACCTTCTTTTAATGTAGCATTTACCATTAATCTTCCTAGACTATCAAATACAAACAATGTCGAATTTTTCCATACTGCCGGCACGTCTATTTTTAGTGGCGTATTGCTTTTTAAAGGATTTGGATATACGATGGGCTTTTCAATAGTATTGCTTTGGTCTAATGCCATTTTAGAACCAGCTATCTTTCCAGCCAAAGAAGCCACGTCAACAATCTTCCATTGTTGATTATTCCCTCCTCCATAAGTCCACTGTATTATATCTGTACCATTTGTCATACTGGATCCCTGGTTATCTAATGCTTTGCCACTTGAAACATTTATGATTTTATAATATCCCGTGCCTAAATCCACTAACTGCCATTGCTGGTTTGCACCTCCTGTATCGCCATATTGGATCATTACTGTACCGTCAGCAGCGGAACTAGAAGGGTTGTCAACCACTTTGTTGCTATTCTTATTGATTATTTTATAATTCCCTCCTGCTTGAGCCAATTTCCATTTCTGACTATTGCCCGCGGTATAGTCCATTTGAATCAGTTTCGCTCTATCAGCCAAAGACCCAGAATATACATCTAGAGATTTCCCGCTTACACGGTTTATGATTTTATAATCTTTAGCTGGATCAAATACTTCTACAATTTGCCATTGTTGATTATTCCCTCCTCCATAAGTCCACTGTATTATATCTGTACCATTTGTCATACTGGATCCCTGGTTATCTAATGCTTTGCCACTTGAAACATTTATGATTTTATAATATCCCGTGCCTAAATCCACTAACTGCCATTGCTGGTTTGCACCTCCTGTATCGCCATATTGGATCATTACTGTACCGTCAGCAGCAGAACTAGAAGGGTTGTCAACCAGTTTGTTGCTATTCTTATTGATTATTTTATAATTCCCTCCTGCTTGAGCCAATTTCCATTTCTGACTATTGCCCGCGGTATAGTCCATTTGAATCAGTTTCGCTCTATCAGCCAAAGACCCAGAATATACATCTAGAGATTTCCCGCTTACACGGTTTATGATTTTATAATCTTTAGCTGGATCAAATACTTCTACAATTTGCCATTGTTGATTATTCCCTCCTCCATAAGTCCACTGTATTATATCTGTACCATTTGTCATACTGGATCCCTGGTTATCTAATGCTTTGTCACTTGAAACATTTATGATTTTATAATATCCCGTGCCTAAATCCACTAACTGCCATTGCTGGTTTGCACCTCCTGTATCGCCATATTGGATCATTACTGTACCGTCAGCAGCAGAACTAGAAGGGTTGTCAACCAGTTTGTTGCTATTCTTATTGATTATTTTATAATTCCCTCCTGCTTGAGCCAATTTCCATTTCTGACTATTGCCCGCGGTATAGTCCATTTGAATCAGTTTCGCTCTATCAGCCAAAGACCCAGAATATACATCTAGAGATTTCCCGCTTACACGGTTTATGATTTTATAATCTTTAGCTGGATCGAAAATTTGAATTGGTGCAAGACTAGAATCTTGACTTAATGTCAATTGTCCTAATGAAGTTAGGTTAAGCCCAGTTGAAAATGTTATTGAGGCACTAGTTCCGGTTCCGGTTCTTGAATCGCCTGAATCTAAAACTGATCCCCAAGTTGCTCCAAAATCATTACTGCCTCTTTTAAATAATTTATACGTACTGGCAACAGATGACGAAGTATTCAACGCATTACCGGTAATCTTCAGTTCCGTTAATGCACTAAATGTTTGGTTAGTACCGTAATTATCCACCACCCGATAGGTATTAAAATTTAACAAGGCATCTGGCAACACATCCGGGTTGATTGTCGATCTGGAAACCCAAACATCTCCGTTAGGCAATGTGCTACTTGGGAAAGTCATGGACAATCCAGTTGTGGAAAAGTTTTTCACTCCGCTAGTCGTAACATTAATTTTTTCGCTCACCCCACCAAATACAGGAACAGAAGAAGTGTCATGGCTAAAGGTCGACCCTTTATAGGATAAATAATCACTCCCTACCTTGTTCAAAGATATTGAACCTGAGTCTTCATTAAACTGATAATAGGCCACTAATCCTGTTAAAATTGGGTCGCCGGCATCACTTTTAGTTAAATGCCTCCATTTCCTGATTTCGTCTGTTGACAAAGCCCTGTTCCAGAAGCATACCTCATCAATTTGTAAATTAGCAAAACGATCGGTACGTACATTTCCATAAGTACCTAGAAACATTCTTGTTATGGTTTCTGTTGGAATTGTACCAGTAACAGTACTTGCAAACCCATTGACATAAATCGTTACGCTGGTTCCGTTGCTGACTAATGCAACATGCGACCATTGATTTGCCGGAGCAATTAACCCCGAACTCCAACTCCAATTAGGATGAAATCCAACAGTGTTATTCCCATTTAAAAAATTCATACCAAAGGCATTTGGAGTATCTTGACTCATAAAAACAGCACTATAATCGGTTTGGATTCCGTTTGGTTTGATCCAGCAAGAAAAAGTCAGGGAATTATTACTAAGACTTAGATTGGAAACATCCAGATAATCCTGTCCTAATCGCCCTTTTAGATTAGCAACCTTTCCGGGAATGGTTTCTACTGTCGAGGTCGAGGTTCCACATTGATTCAACACCTCAACAATTTCAGTTATGGTTTGGGTATCCGTTCCGTAAGCATCTGTTACCGTAAGTGTGGCATTATATTTACCATTAGGCGCATTGGCATAGGAAACTTCAGGGTTTTCAAGCGTTGATGTTGCCGGTGTTCCGCCAGGGAAACTCCATGACCAAGTGGCACTTGCATTACGAACGGTTGAATAATCTTTGAACTGCACTTTCTCAACCTGAGAACAGGTTACTTTACTTGTACTGGCAGAAATCTGTGCTTTTGGCGGAGATATTTCATATAAATTATTCTCAAAAGCGCCTCTTGATGTCCCAATTTTTAGTTTGTTTTCATTATAATTAATAAACATAAATCGAACATCAGTTTGTGGTAATCCGTTCCCAAGCATAACCCAGTTAGCCATGGTATTATTTCTATAATAAATACCGCTTTTATTCCCTACATATACCCCGCCATTTGAACCTCTTTGAAAAATAATTTTCGTATTTGGATTCGTTGTTAGAACAGACTGGGTAAGATTAGTCCAGGAAGGGGTTGCTGCCAAAGCATTACTCGTTTTCAACACCTTACATACCGATTGTACACCACTGTAAGTAATCCAGACTTGGTTCGGGTCCACATCGCTCACGGCAATATCAGACATATTGGTCATATTCCCACTAGCCGCAAGAGAAGGGGTTATGTTTGTCCAAGTTGTACCTCCATCCGAAGTTCTCCAAAGCTTGTTGTTACTCAATCCTTCTATAACATACATAAATTTCGGGTCGGTCATGCATATTTTCTCTCTAAAAACCTGACTGGCAAACGTTTTAACTATAGCAATGCTATTCCCGTTGTCTTCAGTTTTTATAAGCGAATTTTTCCAAGTGGCTAGATTTGCGTTTCCTGTTGGATACTGCCCTGCATGGTGCGTAATCATAGAGTAATAATAATTCGGATGAAATTCAATTGAATTGAAATAAGAATAAATACCTCCTAAATCCAGAAAATTGAATTCGTTTATCAAAGTATGAACTCCTGTTCTAAAAAACCTGTAATTGCTGTAGCCTTGGCTGTAAATATACCTGTCGTCCAGCGGATTCACATCGGTATTGCCTTGATCGGCTCCGTTTCCATTATACCATGTAAATCCATTACCCGCTTCTTTAATCATTACCGGTCCATGATTGGCTCCTCCAGCTACAAGATTCGTTTTAAAAGCCGAACCAAAACCCCATAATTCATGATTACTGATGCTGTTTGTTATAGTCGTATTCGTATTTCCCCCGTCTGAAGACACAACAGACTCCCCATCTGTTCCTATCATCACTCTGTTATTTACCATATCCAGGGACCTAGGGTCTGAATGTGTAGCTGTTGTAGCTTCTGTAAAGGAAGCTCCATTATTTATCGAAAACCAATTTTTTTGCTGGAGATATGATCCAAAAACCAATTTGTTCTCATTGGTTCTGTCCATTGAAAGATCACCATGATGCACCTCATTTGGAAAAGTTCCTGAAATCATATTAACCCTCTTCAATTCTTGCGCACCTGTAGTGGCATTTAATTTGTACAATTGTACCGCATGGTGACCAGAGGTATTCGCCCCTGTACCCATTGCAACATAAATGGAAGTCGCATTATTGGAAGGAAGCAATAACTTGGCCCAACTTATCACTTGACCATTTGCGGTAGGATCTAAGGTTATGGTTGACAAAATATTAAAAGTTAGTCCTGAATCAGTAGAACGGTAAACCTTAGACACGCTGTTGTTTGTGGTACTGATGAAATAAACAGTAGCCGTATTTGTTGTGCTCCAATCCAGCATTTCGCTATTTACAGAACAATCTGTAACTACATAATAATTAGGCAGCCCAGTAACTATGCTTGTCCAAACTGTCCCTCCATCAGTAGTTCTGTATATTTTATCACCCCATCTTGCAACAACTATATTGGGGTTTGATGGAGACACTGCAATATCATAGGCTGTTCCTGTATAAGTTGTGCTCGTTAATGTTGTAGAAGTCCAGTTTAATCCCCCGTCTGTAGATTTCAGGAGTTGTTTACTACTCAAAGCGTACACCGTATTTGGGCTGCCTGTACAAACATCAATATCCCTATATGCTTCATCCGGAAAATTAGAATCCGTTAATGTCCAACTTGCTCCTCCATCAGCAGTCATCCATAATCCGCCAGTCAAAAATGAAGCAAACATTTTTTGAGGATTGGTAGGATCTATTCTGTTGAGATATACATAGCCTCCATGATTTCCTCTTCCGGAGTAGTCTGTAGTGGCACTGTTTACGGGTCCAAGCAAACTCCAGCTACCAATAGTGTTAGTTGTTGTTCCAGAAAATACATTATTGGTTCCAATATTCGATCTCGACGCATCAAATGGCGGTCGCGATTGTACCAACCCATCTTTATCCAAATAAAAGATATTTTCTTTTATCCAGGATTCCCCTATCTCCCTTGATTTACTCTCCTCCCATCTGTGATTTCCAAAATAGGCATCAAACTTTTCTTTGATTTTAAAATAATTCGCTCCTGGTTTCATTCCTGTAAACCAAGCTTGGCTTTTATGCTTTAATTCGTATTTTATATCTTCCTTTTTATCTTCTTCTTTTTGAGAATAGGATAAATTCATTACTAAAAGTAAAGAAATTAGTAGTATTTTTTTCATAATTCAAACATTTATAAGGTTAAATAATTTAATTTTGCGTCTTAATGGTTAATTACGCACATTTTTAGATGGTCCGTTATAGGTGATATTATTTCCATTTTAAATAACGAATCAATTCAAAGCCATATAAAAAAAATCAATTTATAACTGATACACAGCGATTTAATCACAATAAGTATCCCTTCAAATTTAGATTAGAGAAAAAGATGAATATTTGATGCGTATTGCTTTTACAATATTTGTCATACATCTATCAACCACATAAAAAAAAGAATCCTTATCAGCATAATCCAAAGGATCAATCCATTCCCTTTTTTAGCTTGCGCCAAAGGATTTTGGCTATAGTAAAGAAATAAAAAATTATCAGAAATAATACAAAATACAGATACATATTAGATACACACGTATGGTTAAACAGATATAATAATCTGATTTTTAAATAGATATTTTTTTAAAAAATGATCTGTTCACCTCTCAAATAAAGAAAAATAAGAGATGATTCATAAGGTATATGTCTTATAAATTTCTAAAACCGTTGAAGAATATAATGGGGAAAAGAGATTATACCATTTCATCTGCTCCATTTTCAAATGAATTGCAACAAATATTAGATTTTTCAAAACAAGGTAAAACCATAGTACGTATTGCAAAGATTCTTGTCAATGATGAAATTGCAGAAGATGAAGCCAGGGATTTTGTAAGTTGATCGATATCAGATTTTTGGTCAGCGAATTGGAACCGAATGTTTCCGGAAATGATTTTTAGATAAAATAATTTCTGTTTTAACCCTAACTCAAGTTATTTAACCTGAGTTAGGATAAGAAGAGAAATAAAATTTGAAAAAAAAGTAATAATTCGTATATCTTAGTTTTTGATATTTCAAATATTAAAAGAATTATTACTTATGGATTTGAAAGATCAAATTACAAATATTTTTGTAAAGAGTTTGATGCTCAAATTAAAAATGAAGTTGGGAGTACTTGGTGGGCACAAGAAAGAAAAAGCAGAGCATCTCTAATGTCAGATTCTGAAATTCAGCATCATGATTGGATTCATTTGGGAGCTCATAAAACTTTTAAGTATTATTATCTACAGATAGTTTGTGTTTATTGGAGAGATTTGTTTCCTAAAAGTCTTTCTTACAATAGATTTGTAGAACTTCAGCAAAAATGCTTTGTAGTTTTCGCCTTGTTTTTAAAAGAAAAATGTTTGGGGAAATGCACAGGAATAAGCTTCATGGACAGTACAATATTAAAAGTTAGCAGAAACCAAAGGATAAACAACTATAAGTTTTTAAAGGATTGGCGGAGCGGGGGAAATCTTCAATGGACTGGTTTTATGGATTTAAATTGCATTTGGTTTGTCATGAAAAAGGAGAACTCTTATTATTTTATTTAACAAATGAAATGTAGATGACCGAAATCCGAATATATTTATCATCTTTACCGCCATTAAAAGGACTGCTTGTTTTTGGCTCCTCACCTTATTTCGATAGACTTTCATAATTCTTTCCACCACTGCTGTGAAGCTTAATATTTGATATGTGAAAATTCAGTCCTGAACAGATTTTTCCATCTTTGCCTATCCATGCACTTGAGCTTACTCTGCCAGAAATTCTACCAAAATCCCTTTGGTAAGGATTTTTATGACATTCGGGCCTATCCAGTACGAGCAGTTATAATAGGTGGTTAGTTCCTTGCATTCTCCCTGCTTGGTCTTCTAGCTGTCATTGATAACTACTGAAAAAGTCACGACCTATCTTTCGTTTTTCAATGTGTTGATCTCTGCGTTTTCGTAATTCTACCGACAGTTGTGTTCATAATATTTTGTTTTAATTGTTAATCATTGCTTTTGCTAGTTGTAAAATTTTGAGTGATTTGATTGGGTTTCGAGGACACTCGACTTTTTTCTTTTAATTCTCTTCTAATTCAAAAAGCAGTATTTACCTTTTAATTTGATTAGTTCTGCTGATGTTAAAGAATAACTTTAATTGAATTAATTCGTATTACTGAGGTTCCGACTTTTTCTTTGCCAATCATCATTGCTAATATTACAGAATTATGATGAAAAAACGGATATTCATAAACAATAATATGATTTCAAAAAACTGAAACGGCTCTCGTTTAGATAAATAATTTTCAGCCAACACATTTAATGAAGTTGGAATAATAATCAAAAACGGGCAAAATTATCCTCAAACCAATAGAATCCACAAATTTACATACGGACGAAAAACCACATTATATTCGATTTTCTAGGTAAAAATGAGAAACCATTATCTTTTAATCAGGAATCGAATATAATAGAAGGTTTTGGAGTATTACTCTTGAAGCTAATAGGCTCCTCAAAAAATTTTATCAACTATTTTTGACTATTAAATCTAATTATTTGATGTTAATAATTGAGAATTTGTAAATAGTTGAATGTTTATATACATTTTTAGGAGTTAGTATTGGTGATGGAAAATGAGATTGATTAATTGCGTCAGGAAAATTTTGCGTTTCTAAACAGAATGCCTCTCTTTCTTGGTATATGTGATCCTCTTTTCCTTTTTCATTTTTTATCCAATTGGCAGTATATAATTGTAAGCCCGGCATAGTGGTAAATACTTCCATTTTTCTACCCGACTGTGGCTCTAAAGCGGTAGCTACTAACTCTAAACTATGCATACGGTGTTTTAAAACAAAATTATGATCATATCCTTTTCCAATAGTAAGTTGATCGTGATCCGCATCAATTCTGTCCCCAATACATGTTAAGGAGGTAAAATCAAATGGGGTATTTTTTACAGTTAAAATCTCACCTGTAGGTTCATAGGTTTTTGTAAGAGGAGTGTAAAAATCAGCCTCAATCTGTAATTGATGATTATTTATTGTTCCACTACCTTCTCCCGCCAAATTAAAATAAGAATGATTCACCAGATTGAGTATAGTTTCTTGGTCTGTTGTCCCTGAACAATCTAATCGTAATTCATTATTTTCACTAATAGAATAAGTTACAGTTACAGATACTGTACCAGGGTAACCCTCTTCCCCGTCAGGAGAAGTGTATTGAAAAGCCACTTTCGAGGCAGAAGATTCTTTAACATCCCATATTTTTTTATCAAAACCAATCAAACCACCATGCAAATGATTACTTCCATTATTAACCGCTAATGAGTATTCTTTTCTGTTTAATGTGAATTTTCCATTTGTGATACGATTAGCACATCTCCCACAAATAGCTCCTTGATAAGGTTCATTCTTATCAATATATTGTTGTGCTGTATCATATCCTTGTACCACATCTGCCAATTTTCCCTCTTTATCTTTAACATTAATACTAACTATGATTGCACCATAATTAGTTATTTGTGCAATCATCCCATTTTTATTTTTCAAAGTAAATAATTGCACTTTTTGATTTTTGTGAACTGCATTAAAAGTCACTTCATTTATGATACCCATTATTTTAAAAGTCTAATTTAACAGCTCCTTTTTGTCGAATAAATAAAGGATGACTAGAACCAGCACCAAATAAATGATTTAAAGTTGTGGTATATTTTTCAAGCAATTTTTTAGGAACAAATGCTTGTATTGTTCCTGCAAATCCTCCACCATGTACGCGCCAAGCTCCAGCATCTTTTAGTACGATTTCGCTATAAGCCAATCCCAATGAAACTGCTTGTTCTTTTATATTACTTGAGACATAGATGTTTTGATTGTACATATAGGAACTATGTCCCGAATCTATTACCAATTGTAAAAATTTTTTAAAATCATTCTTTTCTAACGCATTTACTTCATCTACTACTCGGTCATTTTCGCATTCAAAATGAATTGCTCTTAAAATAGCTCGATCTCCTACTTTTTGACGAATGGAAGGTGCAATATCCATTACTTTTTTCAAAGTAGTTTCTCTCAGAACATTACATCCTAAATAGGTTGCAACTTCTTTCATCTCTTTAGGTAAAACAGCATATTCATCATTCAAATTGGTATGATCTCCTCTAGTATCTGTAATCACTAAAGAAAAACCAGTAGAAGTAAAATCAAAATCTACTTTTTTAACAATGGGATTTTTTACATCTGCAAAGTCAATGGTTACTAATCCTCCTACCGAACAGGCTACTTGATCCATTAATCCACAAGGTTTTCCAAAGAAAACATTTTCTGCATATTGTCCTATACGAGCATTTAATATGGGATCTAATTTACCTTCATTAAATAAATGACTAATAATTACTCCAATTAAAACTTCAAATGAAGCTGAAGAACTTAATCCTGAACCTTTAGGAACGCAACCATCAATTACAGCATCAAATCCTCCTATTTGATATCCCAATTCATTTAATCGAGCATTAATCCCACGGACAAGAGCGTTTGATGTTAAAAATTCGTTTTCGTTGGGAATAAGATGCTCTAAATCTACTTCAAATGTTTGATAACCCGAAGATTCAATCCGAACAATATTTGAATTGTTTTTAGAGGCAACAGCAATATTGTCTAAGTTTACTGCACCCGCTAATACACGACCATGATTATGATCTGTATGATTACCTCCAATTTCGGTTCGCCCTGGTGAACTGAAAATAGAAACCTCTTTGTCCCCAAAAATTTCTTTGAAGCGGGATAATGTTTTGGTATATCGGATTGCTTGCTGGCGTAGTAATTCTGAATTTTGTCCATATAACTCTCTAAATTGAGAGAGATCTCCCTCTTCAATTAAAGAACCAGCATATTTAATATTTGACATTTATTTGTATTTAATTTATAAAACAATATATTTTAATTAAGAGCTTATTTAAATTTTATCAAAATTGATTTTCCTAACCCTAGGTGCAATTATTATGTCTGAATATTTTTTAAACAAGCTCTAATACTAAAATTTAATCTGTGAAAAAGCGAAAAATTGCCTAATTTATTCTTTTATTTAGTTTTGTGGGATAATAAAAAAAATTGACAATTTTATCTATTTTTATAATGAATTGTTGAACTTTTTTTAAGAATTTCTGCACTTTGTTCAGGAGTAATATCCCTTTGGGCTTCTGCTAACATTTCATATCCCACCATGAATTTTTTCACACTACCTGAACGAAGTAAAGGTGGGTAAAAATGCATATGAAAATGCCATTCTTCGTGTGATTCTAAATCTGTAGGAGCCTGATGTATTCCTGCAGAATAAGGGAAAGAAATTGAAAAAATATTATCGTATTTCGTTGCTAAATCTTTCAACATTTGAGCAAGTAAAACCTGATCTTCCTTTGTAAAAGCCAATATACTATTTACTTGCCTTTTACTAATAATCATTGTTTCATATGGCCAAGTTGCCCAAAATGGAACTAAAGCTACAAAAGAATTATTTTCTAATATAATTCGCTCATTAATTCCTATTTCTTTTTGAAGATAATCAGACAGAAGAGTTGTTCCATGTTTATAATAATAATTCTTCAAGTTTTGTTGTGTTCTAGCCACCTCAGAAGGAATGGATGATTGAGCCCAAATTTGCCCATGAGGATGAGGATTGCTACAGCCCATAATTGCCCCTTTGTTTTCAAAAATTTGAACATGATTAATGTAATCTAGTTCTCCTAGACTTTGATATTCTTCTTTCCAGATAGACACTACTTTTGTAATTGCTTCTACAGACATTTCAGGAAGAGTCAATGAGTGGTCGTGTGAAAAGCAGATTACTCGGTTAATTCCTCTTTCAGGTTTAATTTTAAGTAACTCATCCAATACATCCTCGGTTTTATCAGTGGTTACTTCTACTCTCAATAAAGCTCCAAAATCATTATCGAATACATACACCCCTTCATACTGGGGATTTTGGACTCCATTAACTCTTGAATTTCCTGGGCATAAATAGCATTTTGGATCATATTGATTTTGAACGCTTGTTAGTGGTTTTTCTTGTTGTCCTTGCCACGGGCGTTTTGCTCTTTGAGGTGATACCAAAATCCATTCATCTAATAAAGGATTATACCTTCTATGTGGATGATATTTACTGTTAAATGAATTACTCATACTGAGTTTATTATTTAATTCCATAAGAAAATTTCACTTATTAAAAAAGCTTATCTTATTTAGCTTTAATTAAAATATTATACCTTCTAGAGAACCTGGTGAGAAGTATTAGACTATAGTACATATGGAAAATATTTTGATTTTATTTTTTTAATTTCTTAATCAGAAATTTTAATCACTCATATCTTTACCTTAAATTATTATAGTAAAATATTTTCAAAAGTATTTTAGGATTACAATATATCTTACAAGTATCCACAATTTATAATCTGATTAGTTTAATCCATTTTTAAGGTTCTAATTTATCCAAAATAGGTTCGGCTAAAGTGTTTAATTCTTTTTGAATTTTAGTATTTTTTTGTTCAAAAATAATAATCTCATTCTGACCTTTTTTTAGATAACACCCTGGTAAATATAAGGTCTGTTGTGGTCCTACTGACCAATATCTTCCTAAATTGATTCCATTAACAAAAACAATTCCTTTTCCAAAAGGTCGCATATCTAAAAAAGTATCTCCCACTTTTGATACATTAAAATTTCCTTTGTAAACAGCTGGTCTGTTTTCTTTTAAATCTGATTTTTGTTTGGCGTCAATTGATGGAGCTTCTGCAAAAGGAAGCCCATACATTTCCCAATCTCCTGTTATTTCTCGGTCATTAATAAATACAGGAGAAGTAATTCCTTTTGTATTCTTATTAATATCTGCCCCATAGTTAATCCTTCCCATGTTTTCTACTATAATGTCTAATTTTCCATTGAATGGTATATTAACTTCACACTCATATTTTTTATAGTAACGATTAAGTTCTCCTACTTTTTCTCCATTCACATAAACAATCGCATAATCTCGTAATCCATCAAGTTTTAAAGTTCCTTTAATTGGCTGATTAAAATTTTTGCTATACCAAATATAGCCATGCCCCTGATTTAATTGTTCAAAAGTTAAAGGATTATCATTAATTACCGGTTTTACATCCTTTTTTAAAATTTCTAAATCAATTCCCTGAGACAATGTAATACTCGGGATCTTAATTACTGGAATTCTTGAAGGAATAGGAGGCGTAGAAGAATTTTTTAATAAATCTCTTAATTTCATATACTTTTCAGTTTCCCAACCTGCTTCGGTAATAGGAGCATCATAATCATAACTGGTCATACTCGGCTGTATATCATGATTTTTATCATAATTAGCTCCAGAGGTAAACCCAAAGTTAGTACCTCCATGCACCATATAAATATTAAAAGAAATATTATTATTCATGAATTTTTCAATATGGCTTTTTACTCTTTCCGCCGCTTTACGAGGGAACGGCTCTGCCCAATGGTCTAACCACCCGGGATAGTATTCTGCTACCATAAAAGGACCTTCCCCATTATGATATTTTTTTACTTCTTTCTTAATATTTTCTGGGTTTTCGTCTCCATTTGCAGTTGGTAAAGCCCCAGGTAAAGCTCCTCCTTCAAATAACCAGTCGCCATCTGAAGTAAAAAATTCCATTTCTTTGAAACCAACTTGTTTTAATTGATCAAATACAGATGAACTATATTTTTTATGATCTTCCATTTTAATATCTTCTCGTTGAGCAACAAAAGATCCAAATTCATTTTCTCCTTGCACCATAACAATAGGACCTCCATTAACAATCAGATAAGGTTTTACCACCTTGTAAAGTTCTGTGAAATATGCTTTTGTTGAATTTAAAAAAGCAGTATTGTATTCTCTAATTTTCATATCCTTGTAGTTTTGCAAAAACCAAGGATAACCTCCGAATTCCCATTCTGCACAAACATAAGGTCCAGGACGAAGAATTACCATTAAGCCTTCTTCTTTTGCTATTTTTAAGAATTCAGATAAGTTTCGATTCCCAGTTTGAAAATCCCATTTTCCGGGAGCTATTTCATGATAATTCCAAAATACATAAGTAGCTATTGTATTTAATCCCATCGCTTTAACCATTTTTAAGCGATGTCTCCAATAATCATGAGGAATTCTAGCATAATGAATCTCACCTGAATGTAACCTAACTGCCTGTCCGTTAAATTTAAATTCTCCATCTTCGATTTTGAAAGATTCATATTTAATAGGTTTCTGCTGTGCATTTATCAAAGTTGCTCCCACAAAGCAAAAGGTTAAAATTATATTTTTAATAAACTTCATTGTATATATCTTATTAGTTATTAAAATTGACTAAATATTAAAACAAATTTATAAATTTACTAGATGCTACCAAACTAGTTACTACCGGTTTTTGCAGGTTTACCACCAGTTTAACAAATTTTGAAATATTATGAAAATTATTAAAATAATTCCCGATTCGGTTGTTCCCAAATACCGACAGATTATAAATTCCATTGAACAAGCTCTTGCCCAACAACTGCTAAAAAAAAATGACAAGTTACCTTCCATAAATAAAGTGTGTATGGAATTCGGCGTTTCTAGAGACACTGTCCTATATGCTTACGAAACACTGAAAAAAAAAGGAATAGTAAATGCCATTTTGGGTAAAGGATACTATATAAAAAGTACCGATTGGGATTTTGAAGAGCGAATCTTTCTACTGTTTGATGAGCTGAATGCTTTCAAGGAAAACCTTTATAATTCATTTTTGGAAGATATACAACAAAGAGCTAATGTACATGTTTTTTTCCACTATTTCAATATTGATGTCTTCAAGAAATTAATCGAAGAAAACAATGGAAGCTACACAAAATATATAATTATGCCTGGGAATATGAATAATACAGCACCAATTATTAAGATCCTTCCAAAGAAGGATGTATACATATTGGATCAAACCAATATATTTTTAAGGGAATATTCATCAGTACACCAGAATTTTGCAAAAGACATGCTCAATGGTCTATTAAAAGCAAAAACTATGCTTGAAGCCTACCAAAGATTGATTCTTATTTTCCCCGGAAAAAAAGAACCTGTAGGTATGGTAGAAGGATTTACTAGTTTTTGTGAGCAGTATAAAAAGAAACATATCATTATCAGTAATTTTACAGATGAGGAAATACTGAATGGAGACGTATTTATAATTCCAGATGATAAGCATTTAGTAAACGTCATTAAACAATCTAAAAAGCAGAAACTAGAGATTAGAAAAGATTTCGGTATTATCTCCTATAATGAAACACCTCTTAAAAGTATTGTAGAAAATGGCATTACTACAATTTCTACGGATTTTTGGCAAATGGGAAAAATTCTAGCAGAGATGGTTCTTAATACCAAACAAGAAAGAATTGAAAATGCTTCTGATTTAATTATCAGGAATTCACTATAATTGATTTGAATTAAATTTTATGGGTAATGAGGTCAAAATAGTTAGTGTTTTTCACAAAAATAATTCGTAATATTTGGCGGTTGATTGGAAGATGAATTGAGCTCTGCTGAGGAGCAACTCACCAGCAGTTTCCGGAGGTAAAATAAATTCTACAAATTTAACATTTAAAGTGATGCTTCTTATTTTGTTTTCCCCAAGAAATCACATCCAGACTTTTGCAACTCCAACAACGATTTTTTTTGAATTTTCAGTCATAAAAAAAGTTTATTGAAACAAAGTTCAATAAACTTTCTGTATCATCAGTAATAATTGGTAATACAAAGAATTTTACCAACTATTTTTGACTATTAAACCTTTAAAGTTGTTTCATAAAAATACAAACAAAAGCTAAAAAACTTTCTTTTGCTTTAAACAACTTCATAATTAAAAGTTAATAGAATTCAGTGTTTTATCAACCAGTAATCCGTTAGTGGCTTTCATATTAAATAATCCGTTTCGTTTTGCTTTAAATTTAATAATGAATAAATCCGTTGTGCCTTCTAAAGGACGTTTTTGTCCTACATTAACCAACGTAGGATATAATATTTTCTCTTTGTTGGTATGCAGCCTATCATAAGTTAGGTTTTCCATTTGTCCGATATTTAATGGCGTAATTCCTATATATTCCAATTCTTGTTGGTTATATGGAATAGCAAAACTCAATGCATTTACAGATTGTAGATTACTACCTTTTACTACTACTTCAACAATATCATTCTTAGCATATTGCTGTTTTGAGGCAAAGGCTGAAATGCTACCTTGCAGTGGTTTCAATTCTTCACCGTTTACTCCTCCATCTATTTTTGTAGCGACGTTAGAGATATCAAATGCATCAATGAAACCATTCTTATTAATATCTCCATTGCTAATATACCCCTCAAAATCAGAATCTCCTTTTTTCAAACCTGTATAATTAATATATGAGGTAAAGTCATTCATATCAATTTTTTGATCATTATTGATATCGCCAGGAAGTAAACTTACAGAACCTGGTACTTTAAAGACGTATAACTCATTTCCAGAAGCAAAGTTTCTGAAAGCATTGCTGACTTCAATTTTGATGAATCGTGTGGTAGGATGTGTGGCGAAATCTAAAGATTTAATTTTGCTATTTCTATCCCACGTAAAAGAGCCAAGTTCTGTCCAATCTTTTTTATTATCACTATAAGAAATTTTACCATTCATCCATATTCCGTTGTAACCGCTGTTTCTAGGGATATATTCTAATTTGCTTATTGTATTAATAGAGCCTAAATCTAAAATTATTTCAAAAGGGACTTTGCTTTTTTCATAATCTGAATGCCAGCTCGTGCTCACATCCTGATCAAAAAGATTTTCTATACCTTCTCCTTCCTGACTTGGAACTGTTGCTGTGGCTTTTATGCCTTTAATTGCAAATTCGTAAGGATTTTTATTGGTTCGAGATGAAAAAGGAACCCAATCAGAAGTATTGGTTTTATTTACGGCTCTTAATTTGAAATCATATTTCGTTTCAGAAGCCAATCCTTCAAACAAGAAAGAGGTATCTTTTATATTACTGTATACCATATTGTTATATAGTATTTCGTAGTAATCAGCATTAGGAATTTTATTCCACGATGGTAATATAGAATACGCGGTGTTTGTATTTTCTGAAGTGATTGGTTTTAAAGCTTCTGCAAATGCTCCAAAATTATTTTTTAATTGATTAGAATTGGTAAATTGGTAATCTTTAATGACAAGCTCTACTTTGTTTTTGCTTATATCAGTAATTTCTGTTTTTACCCAAAGTTGTGGATTTCGGGTAATCGAAACCTTTGCAAATTCAGAATCTTTTGTAGAGAAATTATTGAATTCGGGTTTGCTATTGTAAAAATATACGTTTGTGGCATTATTGAATTCATCTAAAGTATTTACTGTATTCAGATTTATATTTTTACCTCCAATAGAAAGTTTTACACCGGATGGTTTTTTAGTAACATTAATTCTAAATTCTGTCATTTTTTCTTTTTCAAAACCATTAAAGTTACCTTGAGTAGGAGAAGTGCTTATTGTTGCAGTATTTTTTACTACATTACTTTCTATAAGGGTGCTTACAGATTCATTTTTCTTATACTTTTCGGTTATGCCATCGTCGTCATATTCTATAAAACTAGATTTGTCTGAAGGATACACTTCATAAATTCTTAATTTTTTATTGATTTGATGAACATTATTATTAGCGTTTACCATCGGAATAATAGCGCCTGGCGTCACAAATAGAGGAAGTTTCCAAATTGGAGCATCAAAATGATTTAAAATAATTCCTCCTTCATAAGTTTGCCCCGTAAAATAATCAATCCAATTTCCTTTAGGAAGATAAATATTATTTCTAATATCACTCCCTTCTTTATCCATTTTTGTGGCTTGATATATGGGAGCCACTAAAAAACATGGACCATACAGGTACTGGTACTGAGTAGATTTTCCGAGGGTATAATCATTAGCCTGTTGTAAAAACATTGCTCTGATGATTGGCAATCCATCTACAGCTTCTTTAGATACACTATAAGTATAAGGAATTAAGCTAGACTTTAATTTTAAATAATTCCTATTAATAGAAGCAGCCGATTCACCCAAAGCATGAGGATACTTTTCATTTGTTCCCCAGCCATCCATGTTTAGTTGCATAGGAGTGAAGGTTTTCCATTGGAAATCTCTGGTATTGATGATTGGGTTTTCCCCACCAAAAATGCCATCCATATCCGAAGTAATGTTAGGCTGGCCAGACAAACTAGAACCTATATATGTAGGAATGTGGAACCTGATGTATTCCCACTCTCCACCAGTTTGGTCTCCTGTCCAAATACCTGCATATCGTTGTGAACCAGCCCAGCCGTCTAGCGAAATGATAAAAGGACGACTTCCGTTACCATAGCGTGGTATTATTTGAGCCACATCTGAAATGCCATTCAGCCCGAATGAGTAGCCAGGGCCTACCCAAGCAACATCCGTTTTTAGCACTCTTACGCCTGCATCACCCACTTCTTTTATAATATCTCTCTGCAAAAGAGCACTTATTCCTTCTTTTGGATGCAAATCAGATTGTGTCCACAATCCTATTTCTACTCCGTTTTTTCTGGCATAATCTCCAAATGATTTCAAATTTGCAACGTTGCCTTCCAAAGTTTCTGTTTGTCCATATCCTGCACCATAACCATCATTTGGCAATATCCATCCTAAAGGCATATCTGCATTTTTATAACGGTCTATAACTGCTCTGGCAGAAAACTGATAATTGTTTTTTTCGCCATTTAGCGATTCTTTAACTCCTCCATTTCCTTTTTGGCTCTCTTTATATCTTTTTCCGTCTTCAAATGATATTCCTTTGTCATCTTCCTTCCAATAATCTCTGTTGTAGGCATTAAGATGCCCTTCATAAAAACCAAACTTAGGCAAAAGTATAGGGTTTCCTGTAAGCTGATAAAAATCATTCAACAGAGATTTAGGATTATCATCTACCATAAAGAAAACATCCAGGTAATTAATCTCATGAGCCAGTTTCACTTCATTTTTATTTTGTTTACCGAAATCATAATATCCTTTTTTGAATGTATGCCACATAAACCCATATCCATTTGTAGACCAATAATAAGGATTTGGAGATGCTACACCACTATCAGTCCAGCTATTTTGATTCACAATTAAAATAGTATTTCCTTTATGAGAAAATCTCCCATTCTGTACACCACCTCCATAGAAATATTCATCTTTTCCTTGAGATAAAGTCAGCACTACTTCTTTAGAATTAAATTCAATTGGAGCAATAAAAGAAAAGACCTCTTTATTAAGATTCAAGTTAAATACTTTAAATAAAGAAGTTGTTTTTTCAATTTCTATTTTAATTTTACTGGTAGAGATAGAAACAGTCTGTGATAAATTTTTGACAGCAATTTCTTTCACTTTTTTTCTAGGCTGATCTACTAAAATTTGAGCGGGAGGTATCGCTTCAGGATTTCTTACTTCTCCACCTTTGGGATCCAAAAATAATCGAAAAATATTTTCTCCATAAAAATCTATTAATATTTTTTTGTTGCCAGAAAGCAAAACTTCTACCGAAGTTTCTCCTTTCTTAGAAACATTTTCAATTTTTTGAGCCTGAGGTTTTCCAATGAAGAAAAAAAGAAAAGAGCTAAGGAGTAAAATCTTTTGAATTTTTGAATTTAAAACTGCATTCATTTATCTTGATTTTATTTATTAATTTACATTTTATACTACTCTAAGAAAGTAAGATCAATATTTATGATAAAACTAACTGTAATCTTTTGTGATATTAAGACTTTCAAAAATAGTTTTTTGTCAAAAGAGTAGCTGCCTTTTTAAAAATATGGATAACTTATTCAACGATTTCGTTTAAAAAAGTTACCCATATTTATTTTAATAACAGACATAATAAAACCTGTCTGCTAATATAATCACTGCTTAACTCTATAATCAGGATGCACTTTTTATGATGTGCACACCGAAAATATGATTAATGTATAAACCGAAAACTTAAGAGTTAACTTCCCACTAATCTTTTTTCATCTATACTTAGTATCCTTTTGCTGCTTGAGCTTCTTTTAATTTTGGATTTAAATCTACCGCAATTTGAGGGTAAGGGAATCTGTAAAACTTATCAATCCATACTCTTGTTGCAACCTGTATATTTGTTATATCATAAACTGTTTTCATTACATTTGGAGCAATTTTCCATCTTCTAATATCATAGAATCTGTGTCCTTCATTTGCTAGTTCTATTCTTCTTTCATTTCTGATAATGTCTTTTAGGGTTTCTTTTGTTTGTGTTTTGCTAATTCCTACCATGCCTACTCTACTTCTAATTTGATCTAATACATCATAAATAGAAGGATCTGGGCCAGAAAATTCATTTCTTGCTTCGGCATATATGAGTAATACCTCTGCATAACGAATAAGCATAAAGTTATTACTTGTATTTAAGTTCTCATCTAATGAGCTATAATCAGCCATTTTTTTATAATTATAGCCTATCTTAGACGTATTGTTTCCACCTTTACTCCATTTGAATAGTGTACTTGTCCCAAAACCTTTTAAGTAAGACCAGGGTCCATTTGGATGCATTATACTTGCATATAAACGGGTATCTCTGTCTTTAAATTCATCTAGATAGGCGTTATTTGGATTACCATTATTATAATTTGAAGCTCTTGTAGCATTAGAAGGGGGCGTAAATGCCGTTCCGTCTTTTTTCCAATAGGCATTTACCAAATCAATTGTTGGGGTAATAGAACTCCAACCACTCTCTTCATTTGGCAATAGGAGAAGGGTCATGGAGTTACTATGTGTTCCTTTTGAATCCGGTATATATTGAGCTTCCAAAATTGATTCTATATTACCATCATTATTTGCCCAGAACAATGCCTGATAATTACTTAAACCTTTGTAAAAATTATCTTTATCTGTGGTAGAAGTATACGTAACAAAATTGTCATAGTTTGTACTTTTATCTACTGTTGCAGTATTGAAAAGCTTGTAAGTGCCAGAATTAATTACCAATTGAGCAGTTTCGTAAGCTTCTTTATATTTTCCCGTGTACAAATATACCCTTGCTTTAAATGCCAATGCAGCTCCTTTTGTTATTCTACCCTTATCTTGACTTGAAGTATAAGTAGTTGGTAAATCATTTTCTATAGCACTCAATTCACTGATAACATAATCATCAATATTAGCTTCAGAAATAGGTGTAAGGTTGGCACCATCTAACTCGCCTGATTTTTGCACTAATGGAAGAGCTCCAAAGTACTGAGATAAATCAAAATAATTAAAAGCTCTTATAAATCTTGCTTCTGCTATATATCTTTTAGCAAGATTTTTGTCCATTGGAATTTTATCAATATTCTCTAAAAAGGTATTTACCCCCCTAATTGTAACAAAGTTATATCCGAAATCTGTAGAAGGAAGTATGTTTCCTGCAGAAGCATCTACTGCAGTTGTTTCCCAAGGATATTGAGCAAATGAATTATCGGTATAACTATCGTTATATAAATTGCTATAAGCTGCGCTAGACAAGTATGTATAAATACCATTTAATGCCATGGTAGCGTCTTTCTCAGTTTTCCAAAATGTATCTTCTGATATTTTGTCTTCTGGAAACCTATCTAAATTACAAGAACTAGTAACTATAGCTAGGGTAACTGATAGTAATATAATTTTTATTTTTTTCATTTTTAGATATTTCATTTTAAGTTAAAAAGTTGCATTTATACCGAACGATATGGTCTTTAAGTACGGATATGTTGAACGAGTACTTGCTATTTCAGGATCAAAATCTTTCATTCTTTTGTCTCCTCTCAATGTAAAGTAATTTTCTAAGTTTGCATATATTCTGAATTTTTTCAATCCTATGTGGCTAATTGCTTCCTGAGGAATGGAATACCCCAAAGTAATAGACTTAATTCTGAAGTAACTTGCATCAAAAAGCCAATAATCTGAAGTGACACCTATATTTTGAGTTCCTCCTCCAGATGGCAATACCCTATGATACAAGGCATTAGGATTTGGATTTTCAGGAGTCCATCTATTATCTAAAACGTATTGTTTTATATTGCCTCCATTGAAAAATGCCTGAGAAGATTCTTTATCCAGATATACCTTAACATTAGCTACCCCTTGCCCCACTACGTTAAGATCAAAATTTTTATATTTACCTCCTATGCTTAGACCATAGGTAAAACTTGGAACATCATTTCCTATTACTGTTCTATCGTTCTCATTAACAACTCCATCTCCATTAATATCTACATACTTTATATCACCAGGTTGAGAAGAGCTATATAATTTAGGATATTTATTATTAATATCCTCTTGGGTTAAGAGACCAGCAGTTTTGTATCCGTAGAAATCACCAATTGAACCTCCTACTTGTGTTATCCAATAACCACTGTATAGGGGCTTGCTATTTACAAGTGAAAGAATATCATTTTGGTTTTTAGCAAAATTAGCATTGATATAAAAGTCTCCATTTTCAAAATTTTTATTGTATCCCAAAGTAACTTCTATCCCTTTATTTTCTACATCTCCTGCATTTATTGGCGGCGCTTGGTTTCCTAATACACCTGTTTCATATTCTAATTGATTGCTCATTAATGCACCTTTTGTAAGACGATTATATAAATCTACTGAGAAAGTGAAAGTATTACTGAATAAAGATCCATCTAGACCTATATTTTTGGTGACAATTTTTTCCCAACCTATATCCGAAAAACCAAGCTTGCCTGGTACCGCTGTCCCAACTATAACATTCCCTAGAACTGAAGAATTATTATCCATATACGTCTGACTGTCATAATAACCAATAGTATTGATAGATCCAGTGCTGCCATAAGAACCTCTTAATTTTAGTGTATTGATAAAATTTAAGCTTTTAATAAAATTCTCCTTATCTAGCCTCCAAGAAGCCATAATCGCAGGAAAATAGCCCCATCTATTTTCTTTAGCAAAACGCGAAGATGCATCTGCCCTTATAATACCTTCTAAAAAATATTTTTCTTGATAATTATAATTGATACGAGCGAAAGCAGACTGGAAAGCATATTGCTGAGTATTGGACCTTAATTCATCTAAGGTTCCATCAAGGGTAGTAAGAGCACTTAAAGCATGCAATCCGTCTTTTGGTATATTAGATTTTTTACCATATATTGATCTAACTGTATAGTCTTCATAGGAAGCACCTCCCAAAACTTTAAAATAATGTGATGATATTTTTTTTTCATAACTTACCAAGACCTGAGTATTAAGTAATTCATCAGAATTCCAAGACTCAGAATAGTTATTAATCGCTCTCGAAGTTGCACCAATAGGAGCTTTAGTTAAAAAATTGTATACAGGGTTTAATGTATTTACAAAAGTGCCTGAACGATAGTTCCAGTTTGAATAGCTGATTTGAGCATCTACATTTAATCCTTCTATAGGAGTGTAGTTTGCAGATAATGCACCCATAAATTTTTGATCATTTGACTTAGAATCTCCACCCTCTATGTTATTTCTTACAGGATTGGTATTCGCAAATGTGTTATCTACTTTACCCGCATTTATAGATCCCCACCATCCATTGGATTGTCTTAATGCCATTGTAGGAGATATTCTTGCCAATTCTGTAGTATTAATACCACCTCCTTGATCATTGATCATTTGTTTGATAAACGATATATTAGAATTTACTGTAAGTTTATCGCTTAATTTAGAGGATGTATTTGTCCTAAAAGAATATCTATCCATACCTTTTGTAGGTGATAGAGACTCCTGTTTCAAATACCCTAAACTTGCGAAATAACGAATTTTATCTCCACCTGATACATTAATCTCATTATTAAGCACATTTGCCATTTTTCTATAAGTTGCTTTATACCAGTCTGTGTTAGGGTATCTATCTGGGTCTGTACCTACAGCTGTAAGATCTATTTGCTCTTGCTTATATTGAGAAAAATAACCGACACTATTATTAGCGTTGTAATATGCTTCATTTTTTATTTTCATATATTCAACAGCACCTACATACTTAGGTAAATAAGTTGGTGTCTGATAGGCATTATACATATTATAACTTATACTCATCTTACCTCCACCACCTTTTTTGGTCTCGACAAGAATTACACCATAACCAGCTCTTGTACCATAGATAGCTGCTGAAGCATCTTTTAATATGCTTATATTTTCAACATCAGCTGGGCTTAGCCTAGAAAAATCTGCAGCACTAGAGGGAATACCATCTATAATATAGAGTGGTGAATTACCAGCAACACTTCTTCCCCTTACATTTAAGGCAGGTACAGAACCTACATCTCCTAAAGAAGACTTAATTGTAACTCCTGGTAAAGCACCTTGTATACTCGCTGTTAAGCTTGTTGTTGGGCGATCCTGTAGTATCTTTTTATCAACAGAAACTATAGATCCAGAAACGGTTCCCTTTTTCTGTTTTCCGTATCCTATTAAAACAATTTCGTCCACATCTTTTACTTTTTTCATGATGGAGTCCGAAGGTTTGTTTTTAGTTTCCTGTGCATCCACTAATGTTATAGATGACATTAGAACTGCACTCAAAATACAAATTGTTGCTTTTTTCATCTTTTATTCATTTTTATTAAAATATTATTCTATTTAAGGATAGTTAGTTTCTTACCAATCTTTCTTGATAGATAAGATATAATAAGAAAAATCTAAAGGTCTTATATTACTCTTTGCTCTTCAAATTCTATAGAACCAAATGACTATTTCAGTCTTGTTTTCACTTTTAAATGCAATCGCTTCTTTTTTTTACTCCCTTCACGGCCTAATATCCTTTATTGTATTGAGCAGTTTATTTTTTAATAATGCCCTTTTGTCCAAAACATTTTATTTGAGATTTAGCTTTCTAGATGAAGTTGAATTTTAAAACCATATCCATTTTACCTTTTTCCTGGCAAGAACAAAAAAATTATGACCTTCCATATTATATAATGTAAACCTCTGTTCTAGCACAATTGGAAAATATATAAATGGACACCTCCTGATGATGCACAAATACACTATATATTCTCTTCTTCTTTTCCTTGTCCGAGTGTGAACTAGATATTGCTATAATATTAACTCTATGTTACTCAAATGTATAGTTTTACATCACATCTCCATACTGGTAGCCACCAGTTTTTGTACCTTTACCACCAGTTTGAAAATCATTTGAATATGTGTTATTAGAAAGCCCCCCTATAGATTGGTTATGGTTGGCAGACTTTACTTCCTGCTTTTCTACTTTTTAAGAGGAAAAAATCCGTTTAACCTATTAATTTTCTGTATTATAAGAGCGTTTTAAGTAACCTTTCTGCTATTACCATATGTAATATTCTTCACAAAAAGAATATGTTTTACACACTTCTGTTTTATGTATTTAATAATGAAAAATAAGCCAAAGGAGATTGAAAGATATCTTTAACATCTGTGGCTTTAAAACTTTTTTTGGATTGAGAGAAGAAGAATTATGGATAACTTATTCAACGGTTTCGTTTAAAAAAGCTACCCATATTTATTTTAATAACAGACATAATAAAACCTGTCTGCTAATATAATCACTGCTTAACTCTATAATCAGGATGCACTTTTTATGATGTGCACACCGAAAATATGATTAATGTATAAACCGAAAACTTAAGAGTTAACTTCCCACTAATCTTTTTTCATCTATACTTAGTATCCTTTTGCTGCTTGAGCTTCTTTTAATTTTGGATTTAAATCTACCGCAATTTGAGGGTAAGGGAATCTGTAAAACTTATCAATCCATACTCTTGTTGCAACCTGTATATTTGTTATATCATAAACTGTTTTCATTACATTTGGAGCAATTTTCCATCTTCTAATATCATAGAATCTGTGTCCTTCATTTGCTAGTTCTATTCTTCTTTCATTTCTGATAATGTCTTTTAGGGTTTCTTTTGTTTGTGTTTTGCTAATTCCTACCATGCCTACTCTACTTCTAATTTGATCTAATACATCATAAATAGAAGGATCTGGGCCAGAAAATTCATTTCTTGCTTCGGCATATATGAGTAATACCTCTGCATAACGAATAAGCATAAAGTTATTACTTGTATTTAAGTTCTCATCTAATGAGCTATAATCAGCCATTTTTTTATAATTATAGCCTATCTTAGACGTATTGTTTCCACCTTTACTCCATTTGAATAGTGTACTTGTCCCAAAACCTTTTAAGTAAGACCAGGGTCCATTTGGATGCATTATACTTGCATATAAACGGGTATCTCTGTCTTTAAATTCATCTAGATAGGCGTTATTTGGATTACCATTATTATAATTTGAAGCTCTTGTAGCATTAGAAGGGGGCGTAAATGCCGTTCCGTCTTTTTTCCAATAGGAGAATTTTTTCCTGAAAGCCAGACACTCAGAATCACTAAAACAATAATTCCTAATGCTGAATAACTCAACAGTTTGGTTTCCAGAAACGGCCTTTTTGGAAATTTCATTAATAAAAACTTAGTTTTTCCTGCATTTCTTATCTTCAAAAAACGCTTCGACCACACTCAGCGTGACACTTGTCATATTAACTATTAATTTATATTGTGCCGTGTTAAGTGTAGCCGAAGTATATATTTTTTTTCAATTATTTTAAAACGTTCAAAGCATTTTCAAACTTTGGAAGCATTATTTTGATCTCGTCAACCGCTAAACCTCCTACAGAAGCACGGAACCAAGGTTCAGATTTTGCTTCTCCAAACGCTGAAAATGGAACCAATGCAACACCTGCATCATTAATCAGATAGAAAACCAAATCAGAAGAATTTCCAATTACAGAACCGTCCGGTTTTGTTTTTCCGATATAGTCCAATCTGATTGTAAGATATAAAGCTCCCATCGGCTCGATGCTTTCTACAGCTAGCCCTTTTCCTTTCAGATCCTGGATTCCACCGTGAAGAACTTTTAAGCTTTCTTCTAGTTTTCCTTTGAAATCTTCTACGAAAACGTTTACATTTTCAGGGTTTTCATAGAACTTCGCAGTAGCTTCCTGTTCAGGCTTCGGTGCCCAGGCTCCAACGTGCGTTAACAGGGCTTTCATTTTATCTAAAATATGAGCAGGACCGAATCCCCACCCTACACGTACTCCGGTTGCTGCAAGGCATTTGGAGATACCGTCGATATAAATTGTATATTCTTTCAATTCAGGGAAAAGAGAAACCGGATCTACGTGTTCTGCGCCAAAAGTAAGATTAGAATAGATCTGATCATACATCAGGTACAATGGTTTTTCATCTTCCTCTCTTTTTCTGTTTTCTTCCAGAACCAGTTCGCAGATAGCTGAAAGCCGCTCTTTTGTAAACATTGTTCCTGTAGGATTCAGCGGTGAACATAGCGCTAAAAGAACTGCACCGCTTAAATGTGGTCTTAAATCATCTGCTGTCGGAAGAAAGTTATTTTCAGGGGTTGTCTTTACTTCTACTGCGTCTGCGGAAGTAAGGTAAGCATAGTGATTGTTGTTCCAAGACGGTGTAGGATACACTACTTTATCACCTTCATCTACAATTGTTTTATACACTGCATAAATCAATGGTCTTGATCCGGAAGTAATTAAAATATCGTTTGGAGAATAATCCAGGTTCCATCTGTTTTTCAAGTCTTTGGAAACTTCTTTTCTTAAAGATAAAAGTCCGTTGGCCGGCGGATAATTCGTCAGATTATTCTGATATGCCTTCTGAATCTCCTCCTTCAGCAGTGCCGGAATAGGATATAGATTAGAATTCAGGTCACCAATAGTAAGATTGGCAATTTCCGCTCCTTTTGCTTTTAAATCATTAACTTCATTACTAATTTTTACGATTTCGGAACCAATCAGGTTCGCCGCTAATTTTGAAACTTTCACTTTATTTTTATTTAAATTTACTAATATTCGTTTTCCACGTTCATTTTCTCACGGATCTGATCCACAGGCATCTGAGCATCAAAAAGACTTAAAAACTCCTGAGCTCTTGTAAGGTTAATCTAATTTCAGATCTTTCCTTACGTCCTCCATTTTTGCTTCTAATGATTTTAATTTATCTCTGAAATCGGCTTCAGAAGAGGTACAGAGAGCTGCATGTCCAGTTCCCCAAGGTTTTTCTCTGTTAGTAATCAAATCATCATAGTCAACAAAACTGTCTTTCTTTTGTTTTACCCAATGGTATTAGGCGCTTCTGTCGTCTTCCAAAATCTTCGAAATGTTCTCTCTACAAAATCAGCAGGAATTTTATCATTAATAATAAAAACAAATTTATTAAAGCCCGCATTCAAAACATCATAAAGAGAGTATTCTAGAAGGCAGCTCCCATTTAAAATATATCCACTTGTTTGAGGTCATTATATCGGCTTCCTAATCCTCCTGATAAAAAACAATTGTTTTACTAGAAGTTTCCATCAAAGCCAAATACTGGTTTTCTTGTTTGCCATTTTCCTTTCGTAAAATCTGGTATTTCCATCACTTTTCAATTGTTCGCAATGGATTTTTCACTTAGTGGTGTTATTGAATACCAAGTAGCCAAATCATAAACATCCAAAGGAAACTCAACATTTCTCTTAATGCATTCTATTAATGAATTAATGAGAAACCAATCCACTCCATCATGTCCGGCCCCTTCTGCCAACTTTTCATAATTCTGCCAAAGAGGATGGTCATGTTCTTTCAACAAATTATCAGTATTTTCCCATTTGTGACTATGCTTCATCATTTCTTCGAAATAGATAAATCCTTGATTGAATTCTCCCCAGCCGAAATCTTGCCAAAGTCCTTTTGTATCTTGAATTCTGAATCCAAGATTATATGGGACGTTGTAAACTGGTATCATGTGTTAAAAGTATTGTTTCTCCATTGGCACAAACAATCTGTGTGGTTATAATATCCCCTTGCTAAAATTTGACTTTGGCATTAGGGTGATTTTCGCCACTTTTCGGATGGTGCACAATATATTCATGTAGGCCTCTTGCTTTAGAAGAAAATGAAGAAAGCCTTAACAATCTGTTTCCTCTGTTGATATCCATCATAACAGAAACTGATCCCAAACCATAAGTAGGGTATAGTTCTGCATTTCTATCTATATAGTGTTGTGTTCTCCATTTGGCTTCACTAAAGCCTTTTTCTCCAAATTCTACTCCCGAATTATAAGGCCCATCATTAAACAACACACCTCTTAAATCATGTTCGTAACCACCTTGTCCGTGTACTACCTCCCCGAACATTCCTTTTCGTACCATATTAAGAATGGACATAACATCTCTTCGGTAACACACATTCTCAATCATAAAAATAGGGACACCCGTTTGTTCATATGTATTTACAAAGTCCCAACAATCTTCCAGCTTTATGGCTCCACACACTTCCATGCCTACAATTTTTTCGGCTTTCATGGCTTCTATTCCTTGTATTTTGTGCCATTCCCATGGTGTTGATACAATGACAGCATCAATTTCTTTTAGCTTTAGAAGATTTTTATAGTCGTAGTGCCCATTAGAAAATTCTTTTGCATTGGTACGGTTATTTTTGGCGAGAATTTTTTGTGCATTGTCTAGCATCCTTCTACTTGGATCTGCAAAAGCGACAATTTCTACATCATCCCTCTTAGCTAAAATATCCAAATTACTTTGCCCACGCATTCCTACACCAATCATCCCTTCTTACTTTTTGGGTATAGTTCTTATTATCAGAATAGGCAAATAAAGAATTGGGTAAGATTAAAGCTCCAAAGCCTGCTAAACCTACAGTTTTAATAAAATCTCTGCGATTGAATTTATTCATAATTATTTTAGTATTCACAAACTAAAAAAAAACAAGTATATCGAACTCACGTTAAATATATATTACATTAGATTTATAGATTTTGTATTAGTACTTGTGAAGAATTACTTCCTACCAAAGCATAGAACAGAATGTAAAGAATTTCGAGTGCAATTACCCAATAACTTTGCAAATAGCCTAAAATATCTGCAATATATCCTTGGAATACGGGCATAATACCTCCTCCACAAACCATTACCATAATTATACCTGATGCAGTTGCTGTGTATATTCCTAACCCTTTAGTTGCAAGATTAAAAATTCCTCCCCACATTACAGATGTACAAAGTCCACATAAAATAAGAAACATAATGCATATTGGAACCTTCGTAAACCCAAAAGAAATATCAGTTTGGAAAACTGGCATACTTATCACTTGATCTTTAGGTAACAAAATTGCCAACAAAACAAATACTAATCCAAGTAAAGATGCAAATGTTAACATTGCTTTGCTTGAAAATTTAGAAGCAAGAACTCCACCTGTCAGCCTTCCGATAAGCATCAAAAACCAATAAGTTCCTACTACAGTACCTGCAGTAGCTGCATTTATTTGCAATTCTCCGGTCATATATAAATTAGCAATATTCGGAATTCCTACTTCTATACCCATATATACAAAAATAGCAATAGCTCCTAAAGTAAAATGTCTGAAAGAAATTGGTCTGCGGGTATTTTTCACAGAAGATTTTTCCGTATCAATATGCGACTCCGGAATATTTATAGAGTATAAAACTATAAATGCCAGTGCAAAAATTCCTATTGCTAAAAACAAAGCAGGATTCGCCTCAGAAATGGTAGCTTTTGCCACATCTCCCATTAAATATCCTACTAACACCGGAACTATGGTAGCTCCCATTGAGTTTAGCGTTCCTCCGAATTGCAATAATTGATTTCCTTTTTTGCCTCCTCCTCCAAGCGTATTAAGCATTGGATTAACAACTGTATTAAGCATACACATCGAAAAACCACCAATAAAAGCTCCAATTAAATACACTGAAAAGCTTTCTATTTTTCCCGACAAAAATATAATTACTACGCCAAGAATTCCTACTAAAATTGCAATAAGAGCTGTTTTTTTGTAGCCTATTTTTTGCAGCATAAACCCTGCTGGAATTCCCATAAATGCATAGGCTAAAAAGTTGGCGAAATTTCCAAGTTGTGAAAGAAAATTGCTCGCCTGAAATTGGTTTTTCACAATTACTCCCATAGGATTTTGTAAACCTGTAACAAAGGCAATCATAAAGAAAAGTGCAAACATCATTGCAATAGGTAAGACGTAACTTTGATTTTTCATATTAATTTAAAATATATATATGTTAAGAGCCTGTTTAATTTTTTTTCAATAAAAGTTTTATAGTGGATAATTTGACCATATTTTCAGATGCTTCCATTAGGAGCTCATAATTTCGACAAAGTCTTCTATCATTATCAAACCAGGAAAATGTTCTCTCAATAACCCATCTTTTATGAATGGGTTTGAATCCTGTTTTTCTATCATCAGACCGCATAACGACTTGTATGAGATAACCAAATTTTCTTTTACGGCTTCTATTATTTCTCCTCTATACCCAACATCAGCAAGAATAACCTTACAGGACTTAGAAACTAAACCACTATGGACTTAAAGTCCATAGGTTTGGTTTGTGGACTTAAAGTCCACGATTCGAGTATTACTACTCAATGATAAAATTACTTTGGTCTTGATCAGTTGGGTTTCGATGATGTTCCA
>NZ_JABBGI010000035.1 GCF_012927325.1 Chryseobacterium antibioticum
TTTTCTTCTCGATTTAACTGCTTGATTCACTGTTAAATATACAAAAAACAAACCAAAAAAACAATTAAAATAACTGATAATCAACGTATTAAATCCATAACTTAATGACATTGGGCTTTAGCCCGTTTTTTAATGATAATCAATCAAATGTGGCTTTAGCCAAAGCCTATAAAACATTTATTCCCATATTTTTTGGCTAAACCTTCCTGTTTTTTTACCTTTATACACTGGTTTAATAACCTTTTAAATTATGGAAAACATTATCGAAATATTAAAATCCGGTGGAACGATTCTTTACCCTACAGATACCATTTGGGGACTCGGATGCGATGCCACCAACATAGAAGCTGTTAACAAGATTTTTGACATCAAAAAAAGAGAAAAAAACAAATCAATGATCATTCTTGTAGAATCTGAAAAGAGACTTCAGGATTTGGTTGATGTTCCGGAAATGGCTTGGGAAATTATTGACCTTAGCGAAAAACCTGTAACTATTGTTTATGAAAATCCCCGCGGACTTCCAAAAGAACTTCTTGCGGAAGACGGAAGCATAGGAATCAGACTGATAAAAACGGATTTTTGCAGAAAGTTGATTACAAAACTTAACAGACCTCTTGTTTCTACCTCTGCCAACTTTAGTGGTGATAAGAGCCCATTGAAGTTTTCGGATATTTCACCGGAAATGATAAAGCTGGTAGATTATGCGGTAGAAGAAGACAGAGATAAAGTTTCAAAATATTCAGGTTCTTCAGTAATAAAAATATGGAGCGACAATAGGATTAAAGTTCTTCGTGAATAAAATCCTAAATAATTCCTTCATTTTAAAATCTTGTCAATGCATATCGGCAGGATTTCTTTTTTTTAATTTCTATCTTTGCACTATTCAACTGATAAAAGACATGCCATGAACCACCAAAAGTTTGCTGAAAAATGGATGAATGCCTGGAATTCTCATGATCTTGAAGATATATTATCCCATTACGCCGAAAATATCGAGGTGACAACACCAATGATTGCCTTGGCTACAGATGGAAAAGAGAGCACTTTGAAAGGAAAAGAAGCAGTCCGTGAATATTGGGAAAAAGCACTCAATAAATTCCCTGATTTGCATTTTGAACTGATCAGATCAACGGAGGGGGTAGATTCTGTGGCTTTATTTTATAAATCCATAATGGATAAATATGCTGTGGAAGTCATGTTTTTTGATGATGAAGGAAAAATTAATAAAATGTATGCCCATTATGATTAATGGAAAAAATATATTGCTACAAAAAAGACGATCTATTTATTAACGATGAAAATTAATCTTACCCAAAATAAAAATTTAAAACTATTCAAAATCATTGCAGATGCTGCGGAAAAAAATAACCAGTCGGTATACATTGTCGGTGGCTATGTCCGTGACCTTCTGATGAAGAGAACAGCGTCTACCGATATCGATTTTGTTACTGAACAAAGCGGTATTGAGCTTGCAGAAACGGTTGCGAAAGATATTGATCCTAAATTAAAAGTTTCTGTCTTCAAAACGTACGGAACAGCGATGATCAAATATAAAGATCTTGAGCTAGAATTTGTTGGAGCCAGAAAAGAAAGTTACACCGAAAACAGCCGCAAACCTGAAGTAGAAGGCGGAACATTGGAAGATGACCAGAAAAGAAGAGATTTTACCATCAACGCCATGGCAATTTCTTTAAATAAAGCTAACTTCGGGGAGCTTATAGACCCTTTCAATGGAGTTGAAGATCTTGAAAAAGGAATTTTAAGAACCCCTTTAGAACCGGCCCAAACGTATTCTGATGATCCATTAAGAATGATGAGAGCCGTTCGTTTTGCTTCAACATTAAATTTTGTGATTGAAGAGAAATCCCGGAATGCAATTAGGCAGGAAGCGGAAAGGATCAAGATCGTTTCTATGGAAAGAATCATGGTGGAGTTCAACAAGATCATGATGTCCAAAAAACCTTCCGTAGGACTTGGATTAATGGAAGAAACCGGACTTTTAAAACTGATCATTCCTGAGCTGATAGAACTGAAAGGCGTAGAAGAAGTAGAAGGACAAACTCATAAAGATAATTTCTACCATACATTGGAAGTAGTAGACAATATTTCCGAAAATACAGACAATCTGTGGCTGCGTTGGTCAGCATTACTGCACGATATTGGTAAGGCACCAACCAAAAAATTCGTAGAAGGAGCAGGCTGGACTTTCCATGGACATGAATTTTTAGGTTCAAAGATGGTAAAGACCCTTTTCCACAGACTGAAACAGCCGCTGGGAAGTGATATGAAGTATGTTCAGAAAATGGTAAAGCTTTCTTCACGACCGATTGCTCTGATCACTGATGACGCCTCAGATTCTGCACTGAGAAGACTTTTATTTGATGCCGGAGAAAATCTGGAGGATCTTTTTACCTTATGTAAAGCAGATATTACGACCAAGAATTCCAAAAAGCAGGAAAGATTCAAAAAGAATTTTGAATATGTGGCAGTGAAAATCAAAGAAGTGGAGGAAAAGGATCAGGTCCGTAATTTCCAGCCGCCAATCACTGGGGAGGAAATTATGAAGATGTTTGATCTAAAGCCCGGAAAAGAAATTGGAATCCTGAAAGAAAAAGTGAAAGAAGCCATCCTGGAAGGTGAGATCCTGAATGATAAGGAAGAAGCTGAAAAGTTTGTGATCGCTGAAGCTGAAAAATTGGGATTAAAATACAATTAAGCTTAAACTATATAATAATAGCTTCGGCGGGACAAAGTCCCGCCGAAGCTATTTTATGAAATCAGTGAAACAAAATCAGGCCGCTTCGAAGAAGCGGCCCGAAAAAAAACACAAATGATGAAAAAAAATAAAATTTATAGATAATACCGAAGTATTAATGTCTTAGTTTGGATACACTGAGTTTGAGCCTATACCTGTAGTAAATGCTCTGATGATAGCGCCTGAAGTATTGTAAACTACAATTTTACTCGCCTGGGTAAATCCATTTGAATCAGAAGTGAAAATTTTGTCATTAATTACACTGAATCCGTATAGAGCAGAGAAATTATCAACACTGTTCGCTACCGTGAATAGAGGCGACGTAGGTGCTGTTGTAGCACTCATATCCATTGTGTAAACGTTTTTTCCTGATGAGAAATAAAATTTACCATTTGAAATCTCAAGATTGGTAGCATTGGCGATACCGGTTAAAGTCGTTGTCTTTGTGATGTTTCCTGTACTTGAAATCTGATAAATATAAGAATCAGCAGTTCCGGCAGCAATAGCATAAACATTTTGGTTGCTTGAAATGATTTTGTTGATGTTTCCACTTGGCAACGTGATGGTAGACTGAACCTCGTTCGTAGAAGTATTGATATAAGAAATCTTATTCCCGTAACCGAATGAAGCATTCTGTACGAAGATGTTATTTCCAGCTTCCACAATTCTCTCAGCAGCATCTGTGAAAGTGATTTTTTTGATGAAAGAACCGTCTGAAACCTTATAAATACTTACAAATTTATCGCCGTTATATTTATCGTTTGTTACATACATATTGTTGTTGGCAAAAGCCATGTAACGAGGGTTATTAAGTTCAGCTGTAATTTGGCCAACCGCTTTAAAATTATAACGGTTTGCGATTTGGATTTTATTGGAATTATTCAGTAGCAAATAAGCATTTTCACCTTTGAAAGCAACCATCTGTAAAACATCACCTAATTTCGCTCCTCCGTTATTCAGTGCGAAAACATTGTCCTGTTTAAGGTTTAAGTCTGCACTTACAAACGTTACGTCTCCTTCAGGTTTTCCATAGGTACCTTCATTAGCAATTAAAAAACCATTGCCATAGAATATTTCCTGCTCATCATTATTATCATTGTTACACGATACAATGCCCATAAGAAGTGCAAAAGCAAAAAGATAATGTAGAAATTTGTTCAGTTTCATAATATTTTTAAGTTTAAAAATTAATAGTTGCATACATACTGTAATTTCTCTTAGGCATCGGATAAAGAGATACCGTCTGATAAACCGTATTGGTCACGTTGTTCACTTTAAATCCTAAAGTGTACTTCTTGAAAAGTGCGGCATAAATTCCTGTATTCAAAATAAAATAGGGATCAATGGCTGTCGACCTTTGCTGGTCGGTAGTAGTATAGGTAAGGCCATTGAAAAGCCCTTGAGCATACACCTTTAAGAAAGAATATCCATACTCTATATTTCCGACAGCTTTGTGAATGGGAACATACATCCGCTGCAGTTGAGTGTCTTTATTGACTGATTTTGAATAGGAATAGCCTGCATCCAGTTTCAAAGCATGTTGTCCAAAGGTTTTATTCCAGCTAACCTGCGATTCCAAACCATAAGACTCTACTCTGGTCGTATTGAACGGTGCCCAATATCCGAAAGAGGTCGGAAGCCAGTTGATAAGATTTTTGATGTCCATGTAATAAGGACTTAATGTCACTTTAAAATCTCCAAAACTGAATTCATGGTTCATGTCAATATTGGTGGAAGTTTCAGGAAGTAAATCCAGATTTCCTCCCGGTTGCCAGTAGAGATCATTAAACGAGGGGAATCTGAAGTTTCTTGAAAAGTTGGCCCCGACATGATACCATTTTAAAGCATTCCACTTTCCTGAAAAAGAATAAAGAAGGGGAGAAGATATACCTTCTACAAAATCCTTCTTAATTCCGGCTTCAAAACGAAGATCTTTTGTGGCAAAATACCTGATTAAACCAGCTAAGGAACCCACATTTCTGCTGATTACTCCCAATCCGGATTGATTGTCTTTTTCCTGTTGATAACCTTCACCCTTATTCACCTGAAATTCTCCAATGGCGTTAACATTGATCTTTGGCGTGATGAAATAATTGAAATCATTTTTAAAAATATAATTCTTTCCCTCTGCACCACTTGCTTTAGGAAGATTAAGATTTGAAAAATACTGAAAATTATCCTCCGTATAAGCTGCTTTTAAGCTGTTTGAAAGATTGTTTTTTTGAATATCCCATGCGATCAGACTTCTTAAAGTCTGCGCGTTGTATTTAGTCCTGTTACCGTTGTCCTCAAAAATAGGATAGTGCTGTGATGCATCAAAGATCTGATTCTGCCAGGAAATGGTCTGGTGATCAGCAATTTTATAAGAAGCCCCAATGTTCACTGAAGTATTGAAATATCTTCCGTTAACATTATTGAATCCCGTATTCCCTACAACAAACTCAGGAACTTTATAATCATTTTGGCTCGTTAAATAGCTGCCTGAAACCTTCACACTTAACTTTTCATTACTGAAAGAAGCCTGTGCAAAATTATTATACGTATCAAAAGAAGCCACTTCCGAATAAACAGAACCTTTAAAACCCCTGTTGAAATCTAAAATATTGTTTAAATGAATACTTCCTCCGATAGCCCCACTACCATAAACAACACTTCCGCCACCAGCTTTTACATCGATCTGATCATATCCGAATACCGGAATATTATTCACATCTCCCTGTCCCAAAAAACTTGAATTAATGTTGATTCCGTTCCATACAAAAGCCGTTTGCTGGGCAGTTGTTCCACGGAATGATGGAGAAGAAACAGCACCACGGCCGTTTTCTTTGATGTAAATGGAAGACTGATAGCGTAAAAGTTCAGAAAGGTTCGTTGAGTTTTTCTCCATATCTTTTGGAGTAATCGTACGTACCGGATGAAAAAGTTTTACTTTGCTCATCTGGCTGTCGAAAATATAAATAGTGTCAACGGCCTTCTCCTGTCCCAAAAGAAAGCTGCCATAAGACGTACAAAGCAGTAATAAAGATCTTTTTATATCCATACAATTTTACTTTTCCTCCGAAAGCAATGTGTTTTTAGTTATAATTTTGGCAGGTCTCCTGACTTTCGCGTTCTGCACCTTCCCGTATGAACAGTGGTTTTTTTGCAGAAACTCTTAATGCGATTTACAGTTGCGGGGACAGTTTGGGTATCTCACCCAATTCCCTATTATTTCCAATACACTGGAAACCAAAATTTTTGCAAAGATAACTTTTTAAATGTATTGCGCAAAAATGACAAAAAGTAAATAATGAATGGTGAATTCCGCTTAGCAAGGAATTTTTTTAAACGTATAATTATCAGTAACGGAAATGATACTATAAAAATTAAAAAATAGTTCTTTAAATTAACTATTCATCTGCAAAGCAAAATTGATAAAAAGCCTAAAAGTGAATAGGGAATCGTCAATTTTGCTTCGCAATTGAATGGTAAGGATAAACACCTTTAAAATTCATTTTTGACTTGCGAAGCAAAATTCACCATTGACAAAGCAGGCTCACTTTTCTCGGCTATAAAAACGTCGAATCAAAATAAAACGGTAGCAAATCCTTGATAGAATGTACCTTTACCACTTCATCATTCATACTTGAAAAATAAAGATCTATATTTTCGTTCTGTTTTGTTTCATATTCTATTAAACTCTGTCGGCAGGCTCCGCAAGGTGGAATTGGAGGGTTTTTCTCGTGAAATTCCTTAGGACCTCCCACAACAAAGATCTTTTTTACTCTTACATCCGGAAAGTTGGCTGCCACCCAGAAAAGAGTCGTCCTTTCTGCACACAATCCTGACGGATAAGCTGCGTTCTCCTGGTTGTTACCGGAATAAATTTCACCGTTTTCCAGCAAAACGGAACATCCCACAAGGAAATTAGAGTAGGGCGCATAAGCATTTTCACGGGCTTGTTTTGCTCTCTCAAATAATGTTTTTTCTATATCGTTCAGTTCACTGCTGTTTTTAAAGTGCTCGTAACTGATCTGTATGTCTTTTTTCATATATTAGTCAGGCTAAAAAGGGGGCCAAATTTACTTCTTTTTCATCAGTTGGACAATGTTTTTTTTGTTCACTATTAAATTGAAATTCAAAAAAATAAAATGCTATATACATCAATACAATTCCGAAATATAGAACTAAAAAACAGATGGGTAATGTCTCCCATGTGTATGTATTCATGCGAAAACGGGATCGCAAATGATTTCCATTTTGTACATTACGGAAGTAGAGCACAGGGCGGGACAGGTTTAATAATGGTAGAAGCTACCGGAGTAGAACCAAGAGGAAGAATTACCAATCACTGCATGGGAATCTGGAATGATCAGCAGGCAGAAGAGCTTAGAAAAATTGTTGATTTTGTCCATTCCCGTTCAGAAAGTAAGATCGGAATTCAGCTGGCCCATGCCGGAAGAAAAGGTTCCACCTGGAATAATCTGCAGATTCCTCTTGAGGAAGGCTGGGAAACCATTGCTCCGAGTGCTATTCCTTATCATCCATCTGAGAGAATTCCACACGTTCTTACCGTGGAAGAAATCAAAGAACAGGTACAGAATTTTAAAGAAGCAGCAAAAAGAGCCGTAAAAGCAGGTTTTGATATCATCGAAATTCATGGGGCGCATGGATATCTGATTCACCAGTTTTTATCACCACTTTCCAATATACGGACAGACGAGTACGGCGGAAGCTTTGAAAACAGAATCCGGTTCCTGCTGGAGATTGTAGATGGTGTCAACGAAGAACTTGATGAAAATACAGCCCTTTTTGTACGGATTTCCGGAACCGAATACGCTGAAAACGGATGGAATATCAATGACAGTGTTGAACTGGCCAAAGTTTTAAAAGAACATTCTGTAGATCTCGTAGATGTTTCAAGCGGAGGAAATATTCACGGAGCAAAAATATCCGTATTTGATGGTTATCAGGTTCCTTTTTCCTCTCAGGTCAGAAACGAAGCTGAAGTGAAAACCGGATCCGTAGGATTGATTACTACAACGGAACAGGCAGAAGAGATCCTGCAGAAAGGAGATGCAGATCTGATATTTGTAGCAAGAGCGATCTTAAGAAACCCATATATGGCTGTTCAGGGGTCATTTGAGATGAAAGAAGAATGCTTTTTTCCTCATCAGTATACAAGAGCTAAAATTTCGTCATAAAGATCCGGGATGAAAATCGAAGACTTTATGCTGACTTGTCCCAGTAAGAAATTTCTGGGAGTTGAGTGCTTAGGATGCGGTGCCCAAAGAGCCATTATGCTCGTTTTTGAAGGGAAATTTTCAGAAGCTTTTCATTTGTATCCGGCTGTTTATACCGTGTTGCTGTTTTTTTTTACATTAGGTTTGAGTTTTGTAGATCAAAAAAGGAAGTACGGGCGTATGCTGATGATTATGGTGGTTGTAAATCTGATCATTATGATAATATCTTACTATTATAAACATTTTTACATTCATTCTCATTGAAAAAGCAGAACCGAAACTATGTATTTTTTTAATGTTTATTTAAAATTAATAGAACAAAAGTCGTAGAATTACTACAAAATATGAATCTGTTAGATAAAAACTTTTTAAATTAGAGCTTGAAGTCTATCTTTGTTAGACAAACTTTGTGAAAAGTATAATCATTAATGATTAAAATGTAAGAATATGGCAGGAAATTCAAGAGGAATCTTAAAATTCAATGGAGGTGAAGGACAAAAACTATTAAAGCTTAATTACAGCGTATCAAGATCTACAGATATTTCAGGACGTGTAGCGTCCGATCCATCAAACGCTTTGATTAAAGTAACAATCGAAGCCACTGAAAAATCTGATATTCTGGAAAGTTTATTGAATGGCAAATACAAGCCCACAAGCGGTGAAGTTACTTTTAATAAATCTCATGAAGAAGGAACACTTATCACCCTAAAATGGGAAAACGGATATGTGATCCACCATGAAATGGATTTTGATGCCATCGACAGCAATAATATGCTGGTAAGTTTCGTAATAAGTGCAGAAAGTATAGCTTACGGAAATTCAATCTATGACGGATTCTGGCCATTAAGCTAAGTCTTGAGTAGTACAAATACAAAGAGACTGTCCATCAAGACGGTCTTTTTTTACCTGTTGTGAATGCTATTTTCTGGCAAGGAATATTTGTTTATTTTCAAAAATTCCCGATTGGATGAATAATAGATACACTTTTTTTTAACACACAAATCACTTTATAAAATATGTCTACTACACCTGAAAAATCAAAGGGAGCGGCTTTTCGCCCAGCACAGAATGCAGATGGGGTGTCCGAAAATCATCATACCGGCATCAACCGTCTCGTAAAGCTTTCCTTAGTCATAGAAGGAAAAATCATCAAATTTTATAAGCATTTTAAACTTAAACAGAGCACCCAGCGTCATCATGAATTCACGCTTACCCTGGCTCATGATACTTTGGGAGACCGCCAGACCCATTCGCTGGAAGAGGCCAATAAATTTCTCGGTAAGCGTCTTACGGCAGTCATTGCCTATAAAGATATTGAAAACAGCCCCGAAAGAACCTTTGTAGGAATTATCACGGGAGTCGCATTCAGCCAGGAAAAAATGAGCCTCGGAAATATTGTGCTTACCGGATGCAGTCCTACGATTCTGCTGGATGGTGCTTCCCATATCCAGAGTTTTGGAGGAGGCCAGCCTGTAAATATCGGGATCATTGCTGAAGAAGTAATCAAACAGGGAATCGATAAAGGCCGTTTTGATATCAGGGTGGATGCCAATAATTTTTCCCAGATCATTTACAGCAGTCAGTACGACGAAACGCATTACAACTACTTGGCCAGGATGGCTGAAGCATATGGCGAACAGTTCTTTTATGATGGAGAAGTCCTTCATTTTGGAAAACTGCCACCTCAGAACAAACCTATTACCCTGACCTACGGAAGCAGCGCCAATGATATAAAAGTGGAACTGAAAGCCGTGCATACGAAACCCCAGTTTTACGGATACAACAGCAACAAAAATGAAAAGCTGACGTCAGGATTTACTCCTATTCAGCATGTAAGTGACATTGCCAAAACAGCGTACGAGCACAACAATAATATTTATAAAACCCCTGCGCTTCAGGTAGCGCCTATCAAAGCATCAACCCATCTTGACGTTGAATATTCACAGAAAAGTGCTTCAGGAAGCGAGGCCGTCAATGTATTTTCCATCTCAGGAAATACCACAGTTCCCTTTCTTCATCCGGGATGTATAGCCGATGTTCAGATGAGAAAACCAGACTCGAATGAGACTTCATACTTCACAAGAATTATGATTACAGAGGCTGAGCATGAAATCGATACGATAGGCCATTACAAAGGAAGCTTTACAGGAATAGCAGCAGATACAGGATTTATCCCAAGACCAGAGTATAAGATTCCTAAAGCTGAACCTCAGACTGCGGTCGTCATATCCAATACAGATCCGGAAGGACAGGGTAGAATACAGGTACAGTTTGACTGGCAGACGAGCGATACAACACATTTTATCAGGATGATGAGTCCTGACGCGGGAGGAACCGATCAGATCACACAAAACAGAGGATATGTAGCCATTCCGGAAGTCGGAGATCAGGTGATGGTCAATTTTGTTCACAGTCACCCGGACAGACCTTTCGTCATGGGAGGAATGTTCCACGGAGGAATTGCTTTGGGAGGAGGAATCAATAATCACCTGAAATCTATCCAGACCAGAAGCGGGATCAGGATTTTGATGAATGATGAAGAAGGAAGTGTAAAAATTATGGACCCCAGCGGAAATATCTATTTTATGGATGGTGCAGGCAATATCAGTATGAAAGCGCCAAAGAATTTCACCCTGAATGCGGGAGATAATATCAACATCACTGCTGGAAAAGAAATTTCTGTCAGTGCAGGAGCAGGAATCAACACTTCTGCCAATGACAGTATTATCTCCACAGCCGGAAAAGATATCGTTCAGACTGCTTCCGGTGATATCCGGGAGTCTTCTGATACCAGAACGGAAATGGTGGAAAAAGAATTCAAAAGACAGTCTGAAACCTCTAATGAAATAGCCGGAGAAATATCCATGTTCAGCGAGCTGGAAAACATGACGATGCAAAGCGGCAAGATTGTAGAATTCAACAGTGCTGAAAAATCAAAACTTTTCTGATATGGCCATCATCAAAACAGCTAAAAATATACACATAAAAGTCACAGACTCTTATCATTTGAATGTCGGCAAAAAGGTTGAGAAAATTGCACAGAAAATTAATGTAGAAGCCCAGAAAAACAACCTTGTTTTGGCAAGCAATAAGAAAATAATGTCCCATGGAAACAAATAAATTAAGAATTCTGATTCTTTTTATTGTAGGTAGTTTCTCATTAATCGATTGTCAAAATAAAAAAATGGAAGAAAAATACAGCTGGTTAGGAACCCTCTCGGCACCGCAGGAATATCCGATGGAAATTTACAAAGGAGCCATTATTGCGGATGATTTTACCTACGGCTTTGATGCTATCTGGGGAACGCAGAATACAGGTTGGGGAAATGAAGGCGGAACAATGAGTGTAGAAACCCGACAGATGAACATTCCTTCTCAACTGGAATTTACCTGGTACTCTCTGGTAGAAAATAAATTTTATACCGGAAAATGGGACCTGGATAAAGAGAAAATAAAAAGTCTTTTTGCAAAAGGATTTATAGATCAGGACAATGGAAAGAAAACCACGTACACCAATTTTATTGTAGGACTAGCTCCAAAAGGACGCGTGGTTTTATGGATTAATGCTCCGGGTAACCAGAAAGAAGTAGGCGTTTTTCAAGCTAAGGATACCCTGATTACCAAAGAAAAAGCATACGAAAATGCACAGTATATGTTGAAAGAAGGTTTTGCAGACAGGATGCTTAAAGATCCGTCTTATGAAACATTTAAACCGGAAATCAGAGCTAAAATAGAAAAGGAAGGTTATCCTGATGCAGGTATTTATGATGTATACAGAGAAAGGTATAGCTGGAAACCCTCAGTGATCCTTCCGGAAGGTAGCGAATGGGTCGATTTCGGATTGACCAACTATAATGGCGAGCAGGAAAATCTTTTCGGTGAAAGCTTAGCCGCTGATACCTATACAAAAAGAGCGGTTCCAAAGTTCTGTGGTTTTTACTGGAAAGACAAAAATAAGAACAGATACGGAGTATGGATAGATTTTTTTGACGAGAAAGAAATTTTTGAATTGTTCCAAAAGTTCGGAAAGGAAAAGAATATAGATTTTACAATCAAGGTTAATGCCGATAATACAGGCGCCGTTGTATCATTAAAGAGCGAAAATGAAGAACTGCCCGTTACAAAAGCAAAAATCAGATTATCCCGTAAAATAGACTAATTATATTTTATTGTTATTCTGTCACTCAAATTAAAATAAGAACGATGCACAATAATAAATTTGGAGAGTACACACCGGAAATAACCAAAGAGGAAGTATTAGACATTACTCTTGGGATGTTTTTTGACGGAACTTTGAATAATAAAACCAATACTACCGAAAGAATAGGGAAGACTCCTGAATATAAGAAAAATGGAGGCTCACCCACAGATAATAACAGTTATAATAACGACTGGAGCAACGTAGCCCGTTTGTGGAACAATTACGATAAAAACTTTGGCATCTACATAGAAGGGATAGGAACTGAAGATAAAGAAAAAGATTCTATGCTGGGATATGCTTTTGGAACAGGGGCTACCGGGATCCGGAGTAAAGTGAGAAAAGGATGCGAAGAGATCGTAAAAAAAGTAAAAAATATCAAGAACGCCAAAAAAGCAGATAAGATTGCAGTTCTTACTTTCGATGTTTTCGGTTTTAGCCGTGGTGCAGCAGCAGCCCGTAATTTCGTTCATGAAATAGGAAAATCAAAATATAAAGCAACCACCACTACCGTTTCACATGAAGGGATGACGGTAACCTCCCGCTATGACAGTGATGGTACCGGAGTAGAAGGTGAAGAACTTCCGAAATGGGGACATTTGGGTCTGAAACTGCAGGAAGCCGGAATTACAGTGGACGTAATAAAGGTGAGATTTCTGGGTATTTATGATACTGTTTCCTCTTATTCGAAAAACTTTTCTGCCACACCAAACTTTCACAATGATGTAGAAGAATTGAGTCTGAATGATATCGGAAGAGCACAAACCGTTATTCATTTTGTAGCAGAAAATGAGCATAGAGAAAATTTTGACCTTACGAATGTGCATGTGGGAATAGAGAAAATATTTCCAGGCGTCCATTGTGATGTAGGAGGAGCTTATGAAGATGGCGTAGAGACCTGGGAGGAGATTGAAACATCTTGGACCACCAGTGCAAAATTAAAAGCATTAAGAAGCCAGCTTATAGCAGATGCCTGGTACAAAGAAGATCAGCTTACCATTAACCCGGGCTTTTATCTCTCCTTAAAAGGAACCCGTAAATTGGTAAAAAGATACAGCTATGTTCCTTTGCATTTTATGGCAGAATATAGTGTTCAGAAAACAGTACCTCTGACGATAAAAAAACTTACAGACGAAACCTATTCTATTTCAGGAGATCCTTTGCTGGTAAGGGTAAAAGACAGGCTGAGATCTTATGCAATGGCAGACGGGAAACAATATGTTTTTAAAAGGTATAAAGATGTTGAGACTGCATACGGAGGAGCATCAATACCAGAACAGAAATATGCAGACTACCAGAAAGAAATGAAAGAACAGGACGACCTGAGAATCCTCAGAAACGAATACCTGCACTGGTCGGCAAGAAGAGAAGGAATAGGAATGGATCCTACGTCAGACAGAGTAAGAGTCCTCCATTAATCCTTTATCCAATGAATAAACATCTGACATTAAGAATCGGAATTTTAGTAGCAGGATTTATACTGATTTACGTGTGTGATCACTGGGATTCATGGTTCCATCCGGTTCAGTCAATAGGGGGAAACAGTGGCATGTCAATTCCTATGAATCTTGTTTTGAATGTCTGCTGGATGGTTTTATGGTGTTTATGGCTTTTGATAGAGATTGTGGTAAGTTTTTTTAGCAAAAATAAAAAGAATAGAAGTACAAATTTAATATTGATACTGTCGGGGATCACTTTGCTGGTCATTTATATCCTGAATATTAAGTAAGATAGACAGACAGAGAATCGTGATGCCGGATCATTTTTATGCAGAAATTTAACATACATACCATTCAGAAAGGAGAAAGCTTGAAAAATATAGCTTCACTGTACAGTTTAGATACAGATGCTTTAAAGTCATTTCATAACAATCATTGTGACGTAAAGGATATGATCCTGATTGATCTTACCGGTCAAAAGGAACTATTTCTTCCCAGAACAGCGGTCACGGATAAAAAGAGGCTGGTACAGTTCGGGAGAGGAAACAGTCTCGTTTTCCAACCTGAGCATTCATTTTACAGATATGGAGTTGCCATTAATATCGAAAATGATAATCATAAAAATGAACTGAAATATGAAACTTCTGTACGCTGGCTGAAAACAGAGAATAAACTTCATTTTTTTGAAATAGACAGAACATCAAACCTTTATCTGAACGAAGAAGAAGTCAATGAAATTGCCGATCTGCTGGCGTATAAGACCTCTAAGGTTTTGTATCCGCTACAGGTCAGTGTAGATGAAGAAGGAAAATTCAATGCTGTAGAAAATCTTTCGGTGTTTAAAGAAAGATGGCCTGCGGTAAAGGAGGAGGTTTATAAAGAATTTGAAGGAGAAACGGTAGACAGCTACTGTGAAAAAATAGAAAAAGTAATATACGAAACTGATGCAATGAGTCTTTATCTAAAAAATGATTATTTCATCAGGACCTTATTTTTCGGGATTTATCATCGTTTCGGACCTCATTATGAAACCAGTATAGCGGAAAGTTTTCCTATTGTAAATAATCCTGTGGAACCGAAATATGAAGTAAAACTGGAAATCGACCCGCTAAAAGATGAATATGACCTGGTGAATATAAAAGGAGAAGGAATCTTAAACGACGAAAGAAGCGTCTATGATTTTATCAATGGAGCTCCTTTTTCATTTATTATTGAAGATCATCCGGAAATGAATCATGAGGGAAGTTTCAGATTGGCATATTATCTGAACGGAGAAACTTTGCTGTCAGAATCATTGTATTTGGAATGCAGTATAGACCTTGAAAAAGAAAAGAAAATATCAGTAGTCATTGCGGCTCTGACAGACTAATTGATAAAAACGTAACAACATGAAAATTAAAACCAATCACAAATTATCCATATTGATCTTTCTATTAAGCTTTAGCCTGTATTTCGGGCAAAAAGTGGAGTTTAATGTTCCGAAAGACATCCAAACCTTACAGAATTCCATTTTTGATTTTAAAAATGATTTCACAAAAGATGAAGCTAAAGCCGCTGCCGCATCAGACACGGACTTCTCAACGACTGTTGAGCTTTATGATTTGAAATATGAAGGAACCCAAAAAAATCCTTATCTGGATTTAGCGTTGAAAACCGGAGCAAAGCCTAAACAATTTATCCAGCAGGCAGTTTGGAACGTCAATATGAAAAAGGTTTCTTCTAAAAGCACGAAAGTCACTGTTTTTCTTGAAAAAGTTGTACTGGACAGTTGGTCTAAAAAAGAAGTGGATACAAAACTCACCAAATCCACAGGCAAACTTGAGAAAGAGATCAAAGAATTTCTATTAAACCACAAGCCCGCAGAACATTCAAATGACCTAGTAGCTGTTGAAGCTTCGTCCACAGATGAGGAAACCGAAGCACAGGCAACGGCTCAGGTAGCCGCCTTTGAAGCAAAAACCACTCAAAAAAAGACCGTATCTAAAAAGTTGCAAAGTCTATTTAGTAAAAAACAATTTGTTGCATTACCTGCCACATCAGGAACTTTTACAAAACTTTTACAGACAAGTTCAAGTGAATTGGAATGCAAAGATTGCAAAGGTGGGAAATATTCCAACTGGGATTTTGAAGATTTTAATATGATTTATGCCAATATGAATGGTGGAGAAGAGTACTATGCCATTCAGTATTACGGGGAGAACAGTGTTTCAGGATTACCATTTGGCTTAGTATTCAATGACAGCTCACCCTCTGAGTGTAAGCAAAAGTTTGCACGGTACAATGCACAGCTTTACCAGACAACCGTTGATACAGATGAGAATTCATCAAAAGCGTTAACAGTGGTTACTTTCAAGATGAACTCCTCTTTTGTTCGTCTGGAATTTGGGAATGAATATTTAAGCAGACTCGTAATTTCAAATAAAGAATTTTAGCCATGGCAGAAAAACATATTGTAGTACAGGGTGCTATGTGCAAATGCCAGTTCGGACAGCTTCCGGACAAGCTTAAAGTACTCTCGCACCAGAAAGAATACGCAAATGATAAAAATGCTTCACAAAAATTAATTGTGACCACAAAGGAAATTGGAGCGGCTACATTTGAGAAGAATACATTCGGTAACTGTACGAAATTTGTACCGCCGCCACCCTGCAAAATCATGGTGACCGAGTGGAAAGATTTTTATGAAAAAGTTCAGCTTAATAACGGAGGATATATTATTCTGGAAACCAGCAAGGCCATCTGTGCCATTGCCGGAACACCGTGTATTGAAATCATAGACCACGGGCAAAGGACGGAAGGCAGTGCACAGAATTTTAAAAATGCTGATCAGGATGTGCAGCAACAGATCAATCCGCTTGTAAGTTCTGAGGAAATGTACAAAGAGCAGCCCACACATGAAGGTTTAGAAGCCGGAGAATCCCCAAAATTGTAAGTTATGCCAAAAGGAATAAAAAAAATAAAATTTGTATCCATAGCCAACGAAGCTAATAATTCAAATTCCAAATTTAGTCCGGATAGATGGGCGTGCGTTCCAGCCAATAAAAAAGCACATTTTCATATTAAGGATTGGCATAATGAAACAACGGATGCCCAGAAGAAAGGAAAGATTTACTGGATTGTTTTAGACAAGGATAGAAAAAATATTGTTGACCGTCTTCAATGTATGACGGATAAACTGTTCTCTTATAAGATCCCTAAAAACCTTTGTGGTTACCCTTACTACATCGAAGCAAGTATGACAGGAAAACCAGACTCCAACTTTACAGGGCTGTTCTTAAGCGGATACTGTGATCCGCTTATTGTTTCCAGTGCGTGGAGCAGAACCAGAGGAGGCAAAACCATTAAAAATAAAAATAGCCAAAACTTCGGTTTATCATATGGAGAGGTCGTACATTTTCATGCCAGAACAGAAGGTATTAATGGAGAAATAGTGATCATAGAAGTTCACAATGAAATGTGGAACGGAGACTACAAGGTGCGTACATTATATAATGTAGAAGTGAAGGACGGGCAGATCAATCTTGAAATTCCAAATACTTCACAGTGGAAAGCCCATATAAAACAGATTCAGGATAATGAAGAGTTTTATGTGAAAATTAAAAGAAAAAACGGGCCTTATCTTAAAGACAAGGAAGGAAATGAAAGACATGGTCAGTATCTGAACATCAAAAATCAACTTAAGGCAGTCAATAAAACAAAACCTTCCAATCAGACTCCTCTGATCATAGGACAACCGAAGAATAATATTGCAAGAGTAGGATCCTGTACATTTAAACAGATCAAGATTACTGAAACCGATGAATTTCCTGTTTTTGTTGATGGGAAAACTAAGGTTAAGCCTATTTCTACCACACCATTAGAAGAAAAACATTTTGTCCATTTTGATTTTGGTAAACCCGGATTGAGAGGAGATGCACAAAGTGTATTGAATCCTTTAATTTCCTTACTGAAAGCCAATCAGCATTCCAGAATAATAATAGACGGACATGCGGATGAAAGAGGCCCCGGAAATTATAATCTGAAACTGTCCCAGGATAGATCAGAAGCCATTATGAACTTTCTGAAAAGTAACGGACTGGGAAGCTCAAAATTTGAATGCCACGGACATGGAGAAAGCCAGTTGAAACATAAAGGAGCAAACCTCACTGAAGCCCAGCATCAGGAGAACAGACGCGCCTCAATTCGATTCAATTACTATGAAAATACCTTTTCACCTATTGTTTTTGAAACGATTGCCCCATTTGACGGGAAAACAAAGAAATTGACAGTAAGTGCAGTAGGCAAAGAAAGAAAAGGTTGCCGCGGCAGTCATAAAGATGAAATAAAAGTATTGGATGGAACTATTTCCAAAACAGAGCCGAAAAACACGATCACTTATCCTGTAAGTGCCAATATCGGAGATGATTTTATCAAAAATTATGTACTTTATTTTGGAAAATACATCAACTACTTTTCCTCTATACACAAAAGCTATTATTTCTATATCAACAGTTGTACCTATTATCCACAAAAGGATAAACCGACAATCCACCTAAAAACTTATCCCGACATTGTCTGGCTGGCTCACGGAAAATATGATTATGAAGAAGATTATTTCTTCCATAATCACAGTCTGACCCTGCAAAAAGGCCTCGCGCCGGAATTTGAATCCTTGATAGATAGTATCTATAAATGGACTTCACTGAGTATGGTGGATTATATGGCCAAAAGAGTCCTGCTGGATTATATAAAAGCAGAAGCTCAGAAAATTGAGATAGGGCTGCATGCCATTCACAACCGTACCCAGGAAAAGAAAGGTGCAGCTTTAAGTCTTACAGGAACTACCGTAGATTTTATTGCTCAGACAAAATATACAAAATATGCCACAAGTGCAGCCATGTATGGTTTTGTCTGCCTTCAGATTGTAGTGGAAATCCTTATTCTGATTCTTACCAGAGGAAGAAGTGGAATCAGCAAGCTGAAGAAAATCAAGAAGATAGCTAAAGAATTGAAAAAAGTCAAGAAGCTAATGGACAGCCTGCCTGAGGATGTGGAAATATTAGGCCCCTCTATGGCATACAGAAGCGGTCTCTACTATTATAAACAGGCAGACGGAAGAATTGCCCTGATATGGGAAGCTGATCTGAAAATAGAACCTGTGGTGGCGGTAGAGTATAAAAAGGAATTTGACCTTTTAGATTATATTACCGACAAGACTGTAAAAGATAAGATTACCGGTAAACAAAAACAAAAAGACTTTGAAGATATACGGGATAAAGCAAAGGGAACCTACGAGGATAAGCTCAATAATATTGCGGCTTCCATATCGATTGTGGGAGGGATAAGCATAGAACAAAACATAAAATATAATTTCCTCACGAAGTCTTATGGTTTTTCAAAACAAGCCGGAAATTTTTATGATGAAGCGAGGGGAGTTGTTGCCTATGGCCAGTATGTAAAGTTAGCAGCGGAAGTAAAACTGAAAATGGCATATGAAGATTTCATTTTTGGTCTAATTTATCATAAATTTGAAGGAAATCTTGAATTTAAAGGCAGTGCTTTAATTGGTTTGTATCAATCATATGGTAAGGATAAAGAGGGTTTTTACATAGAGAATTATATCTCTTTTTCAGGACTTAAGGTAACTTTGAGTGCAAAAGCGAAATTGATGATTATTAAATACACAATTTTTGACGTTAGTACAGACGATGAAAAAGGTAAACCCAAAGAATATGAACTGCTAGCTCCGGATAGAGTTAGATTATTTAAAATTTATTTATTGAAAATATAATGTTATGAAAAGATATATTTTATTATTAACCATCTTATTAACAACTTTAAGCTGCTCTCAAACTTCTAACAATCAATTAAATATGAAACAGAATTCAGAAATTAATTCTAAAAATATAATAGAAAAAACCCTTCAGAATATAAAGCACTACCCAAAAGAGCCTAAATATGTTATTTACCATACGAATGGGATGTGCAATTTTGAAATTTTTATAAATGATATTAAAGTTACAAAAAGCTTTAATAATGAATCATTTAGTACAGGAAATGAGATCAATCCATATCTTACTGGAAATACCAACACATTAAAGGTCGTTCTTTATCCACGGGAAGATTTAGAAAAATTAGACGGTCAGACAGAGTTTGATGTAAAAGTGGAGTCTTATGAAAATACGGACAAGCTTTCAGCTGAAAAACAGCAGGATAACTTATTTGTCTATAATGCACCAAAGGATAAGGATAAATTATTTAAAGATGCAGGAAAAGACCGTTTTGAAGAAACAAAAACATTTAAGCTGTCCAATGTACCTTATACCATAGAGGGCTGGAAAGACAGCCAGGATCTGAGAAATCTTGACAAAAAAATATTGGAAGCCAAGGTACTTGAAGCGTATAAAATGATTGAGGCTGCTTTTAAAGCAAAGGATATGGATAAAATTGCACAGTTTTCTTACAATAAAATAAAAGACCAGGCAGTTTCCCAGTATTTTGATAAAGATGAAGTGCAGGAAGGCTGGGATGAATTGATCTCTATTGCAAAAGCCGAAAATTTAGAATTTATGCCGTTGAGTAACTACGAATTGGTTTTCTATGGAGATGGAAAGCTGGTAGGATTAAAAAGCATCAAGAAAGAGAAAGGCTTCAGAGGTGCTTCTGCTTTACTGTGCAAATTTAAGAAAGATGGAAGTTGGACCGGAGCTGAATTAGATTATTTATTACATATCCCAAAGGGAAAAACAGAATTTGAGATCTATTAATGTTTAAATATTTTTTAATCTACGAAGAAAACTGTGAGACCACTCTTTCTGAAGAGGAGTTTTATAAGCGGTTTACATACATGAGCTACCGATACATCAATATGAGAAGAGAAGGTGGGATCAGGTATGTGTCATTTCATTTTAAAAATAATGGGTTTTCCAAGTCTCTTTTTTACCTGTCCACAAAAATATCTTTTATTCCATCAGGGAACAGGTCAAAAGTAACTATTCGTTATGAACCTAACTATTTTTCGATAGCTTTATGCCTTGCGGTTGCATTGGGGATAAGCATATTGCCTGCTCTATTTGTTGAGGTAATAAAAATTGATCATAAGCCCCATATCGTTGGTTTTACAGATAGACTTCTGATCGCTTCCATTTCAATAATACCATTAGGCTTTTTAGTAGCTGATATATTCAACTATCATAAAGCTAAGAATTGGATGAGAAAAGAGCTGTCGTTGCACTGTCATTGAAGATGCTCATTTGTTTTAAAATAATAATAAGAAATACAATGAAACATATTTTAATTATTTTAGGCTGTTTTCTTGCGTTGAGCTGTCATTCACAAAAAAAGAAAGATCCCCAACTTATAGGGAAATGGGAAGGCGCGCTGAAAGATTCAAAAACGGGAAGTTCAATAGACAAGATTGTTCTGGAATTCACAAAAGAAGGTAAATTTCGTCAATACCTTGGAGAAGGTAAAATGCAGAATACAATAGAATCAACCTTTGAAGTTCAAAATGATAAAATAATCACCGTGGATCAGGACACGAAGGAGAAATCTGAAAGTAAATACACCATTAAAAACGATACATTAACCATTCTCTATGAAGGAATGGAAAATAAATATATAAAACTTAAATAGGGAATGGACGTAAGCACCTTTCCCTATAAAAAGATCCACGCATGACTTTTTTTGGATACTTTGTTCTGATAGTTGGCCTATTATCAGTGTATTTAGCCTACAGAATATTTGATAAAATACGGAAAAAGAAAAGCTCGGTAAAGGGAAAAGAAGGTTTTGTGGAAAAAGGATTTGTCTTTCTTTTTATCTGTCTTTTAATGATTTCCATCAACTCATTAACGATGATCCTGTCCTACACTTTCTTTTGGGAAAAAGCATACAGAAGTGTAAGTGAAAACCAGTATGAAGCAGTAGTAATCGGTTATAAAAAAGAGATCACAAGAACTCAAAATTTCAGAAGCTCATCCTATCATAATACGGCAATCTACTTTCCCAAAGTGAAATATGTGAATTCAGAAGGAAAGGAAGTGATAAAAGTAGTGAATATGACGAGCAATCATCCTCCTTCTCTCGGACAAACGCTGAACGTTACAGATAGCACAACCAGAGGAAGTGCCAATAATACCGACATAAATGGGCTCGTGTTTATTGTCGGTTGTATTTTCACCGGAGTTGCCGCATTTTTTGCCGTTTTAATAGCTACTTACGCCACAGAATATTCCCTGAAAAAAAGAATGACTGTATCTGCATATAGTGCAATTATCTTGTGTGTGATTAATGGGGTAGGTGTACTTCTGATTTATCTCAGACAGTGAAGGTAAAAAAAGTTTTTGATTTCTGTAAAAAGCATGTTGTAAATACTGACCTCATTCTAAAATAAAATGTATTTTTGAATGTATAACTACGAAATCTTAAACTAGCACACAAAATACATGGAGAATAAAAATAGAGCATCGAAAGCAGTTTACGTCTTTTTAGGAGTTGTATTATTCTGTTTTCTCTATTTTATCTTATGGCTCATTTTCAAAGAAAAAATGCCTCTGCACCTGTATTTGTATGAAATTTCTAAAAATTACGACCGCTATGCAGAACGCGCTTTTGTTATCCTGCCTTTAATGTTTTTTGTAGCTGTAGTGATACAGTTGCTCCGGCCTACGTCGGCTAAACGTTTTCTGAGACTTCAGTCGGCAATTCCTACCTCAAAAATAAAATCTCTGGCCAAAGGATTAGTAGAGATCGAAGGAGCCCTGATCATCAGGCAGCCCCTCATCTCACCTGTAGACCATGAAGAATGCATCGGGTACTATTATACCATTGAAAATATCAGTCAGGATTCTGACGGCAAAAATTCATATTCTACCATTCATAGAGAAACCCAATGCAATGCTTTTCAGATCAAAGATGATACAGGAATTATAGATGTAATACCCGAAGGGATTGAACTGGTACTTTTGAACGAAACAAACGTAAGAAGCAGTGGTCATAAACGCTATACAGAAACCCTCTTAAAAAACGGACAAAAAATGCTTCTCGTAGGATATGCAGATTCAGATAACGGAGTTCCATTCATCAGAAAGGATGATCATTACAAGGTTTTAGGCATTACTTCCGCATCGGGAATTTCTGTCTGGAACAATTATCAGCCGCTTTTACGGTCATTCATGTTTACCTGTTCAGCAATTATTATAATCATTATATACATACTTATACAATAATGAATCAGACTACTGCAATGGCATTAGCCGTACTGCTCGCTGTAGCCGTAATCAGCTTTTTCATCAACCTGTATAACAAGTTGGTGATGATGAAATTCAACGTGGAAAAGGCCTACAGCAATATAGATGTTGTTCTTAAACAAAGGGCAGATGAAATTCCCAACCTTGTAAGTGTCGCCAAACATTTCATGAATTACGAAAAAGAAATCCTCACCCGCCTTACGGAGCTGAGGGCTTCTTACCATAATGCATCCGGTTCCAATCAAAAAACAGGGCTTGCCAATGAAACCTCAAGAGCTCTGAAATCATTCTTTGCCGTATCAGAGAATTATCCGGAACTGAAGTCTAACAATAACTTTATGGAACTTCAGAAAAGAATTTCTGAGCTGGAAAATAAAATAGCAGACCGGAGAGAATTCTTTAACGAAAGCGTCAATCTTTATAATATTGGTATTCATGAATTTCCCAACGTGATTTTTGCCAAAATGTTCGGGTATAAAGACAAAACCTTACTGGAAATCCCCAGCTCAGAAAAACAGTATGATGGAGTTCAATTTTAATACCTTTTTCGGATTCGAGCACGATCTTACAGCTCATCCCGAAGCTGCCATATTCGGAGCCATGTTTGCACCGATAGTACTCCTGATTCCAATATCGGTCATAGGCTGGATATTCAGAAAACTCAAACTTAATATGTACATCATCCATGCCCTTTTGTATACGCTCATGTTTACATTTGTACTCGGATCTTTTTCTATGCTTATCCTTTTCTTTATAACGGATAAAGATGGAATTAAACTGGCCTACTGCTGGCTGGCCATTCTTGCAGGGATGTTCTTTTTTAGTTTGATGAACGCGAATACCATCACCAAAATGTTCACAGACTGGCTAAAAGTCACCAAGGAAAAGGACAATTCACACAGTTAATTTTGAAAAATTTACGTCAAAAAAAATAAAAAAAGCCGGTTCAACAATATTGAACCGGCTATACATTATAGTTGAAAATTAATTATTTCACAATAAACTTCAGCGTAGACTGGTCAAGCTTTAAAATATAAATTCCCTGCTCAAGATTTTTGATCTTCATGGAATTTCCATTTTTAAAAGGACTGTTAATCGTCTGAAGAGTTTTCCCCTGAAGATTATAGATCTCCGCCTTTTTGATATGCTGGGTATCGCCTTTTACAAAAATTTCCTGTCCTGAAATCGGGTTAGGGTAGACCTGAAGCTCCTGAACAGGACTTTCGTCAACTGCTACTTTTTGAGCCTGTCTGGCAGTTCCCGAATAACATGTCCATTTAAGATCATCAATAGCCACTCTGTTGCTGGATGAACTGTTAACAAGACTTACCGTAACATTTCCTGAAATATTGATATTATTAATGGTTGTAGTGGCCACAGTAGCGCTGTAAGGTACGGTACCTACCGTTGTACCATTTACTTGTACATCAAAAGTTCCGCTGGTTCCCGAAAACTTAAGCTGGGTAGTCACCGTCAGTGATCCGATACCGTTGGCCGAGCTTCCCGAAGTTAAAGAACCGTTTCTTACTGTAATAGACTGGCTGTTGATGGTCTGGTCAGTTCTTGAGTCTGTGGCCGTCCATGAAATACCGCTGCCCGTCCAGGTTCTTGTCAGATAAGAAGCACTGCTGGCAGTAGGAATTGTTCCGAATGTTTCATGGATACATTCTGTTCCTGGAGTAGGAGTTCCGGGATCAGTGGTTCCAGGATTGGAACCCCAGATCTGACCTACATAACTTGGATTGTCAATAAACGGATTTCTATTGCCCTGATAAGTGTAAGAGGTATTATTTCTATTAATTTCAGCTTGTGAAACAGGATCTTGGCTGTGCCATGCCAGAAGGACATTCAGTTCCCAGGTCTGTAATCCTGGAAATGTTGAATTCCCCAGCATATTACCTGAAGAAAAAGATGAAAGTTTGCTTTGATAACGCGTTACAAAATAGAAGATCATTCTTGCCACATCTCCTTTAAACTCGTCAATAGGTTCAAAAACAGTCCCTGCATATCCTGAAGAAATAGAGCTGCCCAGCTTGGAGCCATTTAGAGAGGTAAATGTTGCTGTACCTACTTTTCCAAAAGGATAATTGCTTCTCATTCCATTCACTTTCCCATCTGTAGCTCTGATGAAATGAATATCCGAGACCATAGGTGCAGCCTCACTGAATAAGCTTTGAGGAACAATATGCTCCCTGTTATAGCAGTTGCCCTCCGTAGAGTATGTGCCACATTGGTTCGTACCCGGTGTATATTTGTAAGGATCGGTCCCGGAAGGTTTCTCGGAATAAATATCCATGATAGAACCGTCATTTTCATAATTTTTATCAATATCAGTCGTTTTGTAAGCGGTCCAAAGTCCACTGTACCCTTTGTCCTGATGTCCGTTTGTGATGATAGAACTTAATGCCGTTTTCAACGCTGCACCACTCAGTCCGTTCGCTGAGCTGTAGTATCCTGCAGGAGCTTGGGCATTGGCAAGCCCTGCTATTACAGTAAATAAGATAATTTTTTTCATACAAATAAAATTTCTGTAAGAATACTATATTTTCACGAATAAGAAATTACATTATTGTTAATTTTAACATGTACAGCATGCAGTTTATGAAAACCAGAATTTACTTCCAATCATTGAAAAGCTATTCAATGGAAACTGATTTGTTTAGAGGGGAATCTAAAAGACCTAGGAAGATGGAGCGTTAAGAAAATTAATTCTATGAACGTTAAGAAAATTCTACTGTTTGAAGCGCGACAAAAATATTGAGTCAAAAACAAATATTGAAATCGCGCAAGTTTTAGAATTTTTAGAGAATAGAAATAATTTTTAGCGGAAGATTCCAGTCTTGAACTTTTCGTTCTTTTGTTTCAAGACAAAAGGACAGATAAAAAGAAATTAGGGAAAGCTTAATGTTCAAAAAAAAGGGTATCGAAACTTTCAACTTTTTGAACGAAAAAAATCCGGCACAGTTTTCTGTGCCGGATTATATATCAAATTGATTTAAAATAAATCTTATTTTCTCTGAGGAGGGTAGTTTTTCATGATCTCAGCCATAATTTCAGGAATTTGTCTTTGTTTGGCTTTTGGAGAATCCACGGAAATTCCGCTTCCGATACCCTGCCAAACCAGTTTGTTTGTTTTAGAATCGATGAGGTCAACGATCAGTGCTCCTTCATTGTAATTGCTGGTCCATGTTCTGCTCATCCCAACGCCCCATCCGAAAGGACCGCCCCATCCCCACATTCCATATGGAGAACTGCTGTTGATATCTGTTACCTTTTTATGATTAGCTTTTACATTGACGATCAGATCAGGATTTTCACCGGACTGAAGTCCTTTGGTCTGAAGCTGTCTGGACAGTTCGTTTAAAACTCTGTCTTTATCAATATCATTCAGTTTCAGATCGTCAATTCTGATCTTATACGTTTTATAAGTCGTAAAATTGGCAGTTTCAGCATAATCTGAACGCACCTGGAAAGGACTGCACGATGTAAGGACTAATGCAGCCGATGCTAACAAAATAAAAATATATTTTTTCATTTTATTTATTTTTTTTTATCGTTTTTAATGAATGTATCAGTCTTTTTATCGTACCCGTAAGGACAGTGTCTGCAACCGCTTTTACAGCAATGCCCCCTTTTCAGATGGAATTTTTCTGTAAAAACCTTGTATCCCTGTTCATTGTAGTAGAAGTCTTCACCTTCTTTGATGTCATATTGGGCCATAAGTTAAATCTCTAAGTCAAAAAAACTTTATATTTGTTAGTATGATAATTATATGCCAAAAGCCATTAAAGAAATTAAAAATTAACGGCATTGCTCTATTTCCCTTTATCTTCATTAGGAAATCCGAAGATAAGGAAAATAAAGTACTTATCAATCACGAAAAAATTCACTTGAGACAGCAGCTCGAAATGCTCGTTATTTTCTTTTATATTTTTTATGTCATCGAATATTACTACTGGTTTTTCAAGCTCAAAGACGGTTTTCTGGCCTATAAAAGAATTTCATTTGAAAGAGAAGCATACGCCAATGAACGCGATCTGAATTACCTGAAAAAAAGGAAATTTTGGAACTTTAGGAAATATTTGTAGATGAATGATGAATGATGAATGATGAATGATATGGTCATTAAACATCAATAGGAGTGGGTTTTACCCAGCTAAAGCCTGAAAAATGAAACACAAATGACACAAATATTTTCACAAATGGTCACGAAACATCTGCTGTGCTTTATAAAAAATAAGACTCAAACCATTGCTAAGTGTTAACGCCTTTGCGATCTTATAAACAGTTACCTTATCAAAAATCGCTGCGCTCGTAGCGTTAAAATAAAAAGTACAATTCATGTAAATTGATTCATCAAAATTGATAGCCAATCAAATGTAATCTTTTACTAATTTTGCAGATAATAGTTAAACCATAAAAATGCTATTAAAAGCTCCGGCAGAACCCATTCCAATTCAGGAAATATCTATTCATCATAGGAATATTAAACTCTTCATCAAAAGAGAAGACCTTATCCATCCCCAGATCTCGGGAAATAAGTATTGGAAACTTTTTTACAACATCAACAATTACCTGGATGAAAATCCGGAAAACCCATATCTTATTACGTTCGGAGGAGCATTTTCCAATCATATTGCCGCAGTTTCTGCCGCTGGAAATTTATCCGGTATTCCAACACTGGGAATGATAAGAGGAGAAGAACTGGAAAATAAATGGCGGGATAATCCCACCCTTCTTTTTGCAAAGAGAAACGGAATGAACCTGAAATTTGTGACCCGTGAAGAATACAGGCATAAAGAAAAATTAACCGAATTTCTACAGAACGGGTTCCCGGAAGCCCTGATTATTCCGGAGGGAGGAACGAATGAAGAGGCTGTAGAAGGCATTAAAATGATGCTGAATGACCAAACAAAAGATTTTGATTATCTTTGCACCGCAGTTGGTACCGGAGGAACGGTTGCCGGAATTGCAAAATTTTGTGAAGACAATCAGAAAGTTATAGGATTTAAGGTCGTAGACGATGCTTCACTGGAGAATAAGATCTTGGAATTAACTTCCGGACGAAATTTTAATCTAATAGATTCATATTTTGGAGGTTATGGTAAAATAAAAGATGAAAACATCCGTTTTATCAATGATTTTAAAGTGAAATACGGTATCCCTTTGGAACCGGTGTATACAGGAAAGATGATGCAGAAAGTTTTCGAACTGATAGATGAAGATTATTTTCCTGAAAACAGCAGAATTTTGTGCTTTCATACCGGCGGATTGCAGGGGATTGAAGGAGCCAATCTGCTTTTGGAAAAACAGAATAGAAATTTAATTATATAAGTAAAAATTGAAAAACATGAAAAGACTTTTCTTACTCGTAAGCCTTTTAGTTTTATCAAAATTCTCGGCCCAGGCTTGGGCTACTGAAGACCAGTATATTCAAAAATTCGCTAAATATGCGGTAGAAGAAATGGAAAAATACAAAATTCCGGCTTCTATTACATTGGCCCAGGGACTCTTAGAGACCGGAGGTGGGCAGAGCAGACTGGCTCAGGAAGGCAAAAATCACTTCGGAATAAAATGTAAAGAAGACTGGACCGGAAAAACGATGAAGCACACCGATGATGCTCCCAATGAATGTTTCCGTGTTTATGAAGATCCGAGGCAATCTTACGAAGACCATTCTATATTTTTATCTACAAGAAAATATTACGCGAATCTTTTCAATCTGAATATGAAAGATTACAAAGCCTGGGCGCATGGTCTTAAAAAAGCTGGGTACGCAACCAATCCTCGTTACGCTTCGATCCTCATCAGCAAAATTGAAAAGTACAGATTGTATGAGTATGATGATACCAGCTCAAAAGAAGTATTGTATGCCGTTCTTAAAATGTATCCTGATCTGAAAGACGACAGAGCATTCATGGCTCAGCTGGAACCTTCAAAAATGATCACTAAGAAAGCTAAAGACGCAGTCACTGTTGAAGTTCCTTACAAGCAGACTTCTTATGCTCAACAACAGAAAAGGGTGGAAAGAATCAAAACAAAAGCCGAAATTCTTAATTCAATCCTTATCAAAACTCACCCGAACGAAGGTTTAAGATACATCGTGATTCCTGAAGATACTAACGTAAAATTCATTGCAGACAAATTCCGGGTAAGCGAAAGCAGACTGATCAAATGGAATGAGCTGGAAAGTGATGTTCTAAAGAAAAACGATATTGTATTTCTTGAATCTAAAAATTCTGCGGGAAATACGGCTATTTACAAAGCTGAATCCGGTGAAGATATGCACGATATCGCTCAGAAATTCGGAATCAAATTAAATAAATTATATGCAAAAAACAGAATGGATGAAGGACAGAAGCCGTCTGCAGGCCAGCTGATTTATTTAATTGATAAAAAACCTAGAAACTAATTTTTTGTTGCTAGTTTCCGGTTGTCAGTTGCAAATTAACTGGTCATCTATAAACTCCCAACACTCAACTAAAATATGAAGTATCAAAGAAGTTCGGCTTTATTCGATGAAGCCTACAAATACATCCCGGGAGGCGTCAATTCTCCGGTTCGGGCATTCAAATCAGTAGGAGGTGTTCCTGTATTCATGAAATCTGCAAAAGGGGCTTACCTTACCGACGCAGATGACAATACCTATATTGACTACATCAATTCATGGGGACCGGCTATTTTAGGACATACCCATCCTGAAGTTCTTGAAGAGCTCAAAATACAGGCTGAAAAAGGCTTTTCTTTCGGAGCGCCTACAGAGCTGGAAACAGAAATTGCGAAATTCATTGTAGAAAACGTTCCGAATATCGATCAGATCAGAATGGTTTCTTCAGGTACAGAAGCTTGTATGAGCGCTGTAAGATTGGCAAGAGGATTTACAAAAAGAGATAAGATAGTTAAGTTTGAAGGTTGTTATCATGGCCATTCAGATTCATTTCTGATCAAAGCGGGAAGTGGTGCTGCTACTTTTGGAAACCCGAATTCCCCGGGCGTAACAGAGGGAACGGCTAAAGATACTCTTCTGGCCCGTTACAATGATTTTGAGCAGGTAGAAGATCTGTTCCGTCACAACCAGGGAGAGATTGCGGCGGTTATTATTGAGCCTGTTGCCGGAAACATGGGCTGTGTACTTCCTGAAAATAATTTCCTTCAGAATTTGAGAAAAATCTGTGATGAAAACGGAGCTTTATTAATTTTTGATGAAGTGATGACCGGTTTCAGACTGGCTTTCGGAGGAGCTCAGGAACTGTATAATGTAAAAGCGGATTTGGTGACTTACGGAAAAGTAATTGGCGGTGGCCTTCCGGTAGGTGCTTTTGCAGGGAGAAACGAAATTATGGACCACTTGGCTCCAAAAGGAGGCGTTTATCAGGCAGGAACATTAAGCGGAAATCCGTTAGCAATGAGAGCTGGATTGAAAACATTACAGCTGATCAAAAATGATCCGGAATTCTTTAACAGAATTAATAAAACGGCAGAAACATTGGATTTCGGAATAGGAAAAATTCTGAATGAAAAAGGAATTGCCCATAAGATCAACAGAAAAGGATCCATGATGTCGATATTTTTCCATATCAACAGCGTGTCCAATTTTGATGAAGCAGCAGCTTCCAACCATTCTTTGTTTAATAATTTCTTCCACCAGATGCTTCAGAATGGAATCTATCTTCCACCAAGTGGTTATGAAACGTATTTTATCAGTGATGTGATCAAGGATAAAGAAATTGAAATGACGCTGGAAGCAGTAAGAAAATTTGATTACTCTTAAGATTTAATACATCAATTATAATAGGACCGGGTTTTATAATCCGGCCTTTTTTTGCCCCAAAAGGAGAATTTTTTTTAACTCTTTAGTTACTTTAAAGTAAAAGTATTGAGAAGAGCACTTATGAAAATCGATATTCCCATCCTTTGGAGGGGTGGCGAAAATTCAAAGAATTTTTGACGGGGTGGTTAAAACTTCTTTTGAAATGTTTCGAAACAAAAGAAATTAGGCTATCCAATAAATCATACAGACATTGTGATAAACCATACACCTTCATCCTTTCCGTTCTTTCTATTTTTGTATGAAATAGATTGGAAATGAAGACCCCCGACAATACAATATCCCGTAAAGATTTTATAAGAAATTCAGCACTGGCAGTGGCCGGACTTACCTTAATATCCAATAGTATGACAGCATCTCCATTTTTTGATGAGCAGAATATTTCGGCTAAAGGAAAATTAAGCCTTAAAAATGTCCGTCTGGAAACCGGTTTTGAGTACGAAGAAGGAGAAGTTGTTTCGACTAAAACTGATCTGTTTTATATAGAAATTGAAAACGGGAAAATTAAAAGTATAGCTCCGAACCAGCCCGGTTCAAAAGCGGTCGATGCCAAAGGAATGCTGATGCTTCCTGCATTTAAAGATATGCATATTCACCTGGATAAAACGTTCTATGGAGATCAATGGAAAGCCGTGAGAAAAAAAACAGGTAGCGTAAAAGGAATGATCGCACTGGAACAGAAAATGCTTCCGGAAATGCTGAAAAACTCAACATTTAAGGCAGAGAAAATGATAGAGCTGTTGCAATCAAAAGGAACTTCTTTTGCGAGAAGTCATGTCAATATTGAACCGACTTCAAAATTAGACTCATTAAAAAACCTTCAGAAGGCTTTAGAAAATAAGAAAACAAGTTTTGGTGCTGAGCTGGTTGCTTTTCCACAGCATGGCGTATGGTATACAGACTCGGTGCCTTATCTTAAAGAGGCAGCTCAGATGGATATTGATTTTATCGGTGGAGTAGATCCCTTTACCATTGATGGAGCGATAGAGAAAACAATCGATTTTACGGTTCAACTGGCTTTAGATCATAAAAAAGGAATTGATATTCATCTTCATGAAACGGGTGAATCGGGATTGAATACGGTGGAATATCTTATTAAAAAAGTTAATGAAAACCCTTCCCTAAAAGGAAAAACATACCTGAGCCATTGTTTCATTTTAGCCAAATTAGATAAGACAAAACAGGAAGAAATCGCTGAAAAACTGGCAGAAGCCCAGATCGGGATTGTTTCTACGATCCCTTTTGGAAACCTTATCATGCCTATTCCTACTTTATACAAGCATAAGGTAACGGTTCTTACGGGTAACGACAGTATTGTAGACCATTGGAATACTTTCGGGACTGGAAGTGTTCTTCAGAAGGCCAATCTTATGGCTCAGCTGTATGGGTATTCCACAGAGTTTTTATTGTCAAGAAGCCTGAAGCTTGCAACAGCAAATATTCTTCCCCTGGACGATAAAGGCAACAAACAATGGCCAAAAGAGGGAGATCAGGCTGATTTTGTGCTGATGAATGCAAGCTGTTCTGCAGAAGCCGTATCCAGAATTTCTAACGTGGAATCATTGGTTCATCAAGGGAATGTAATTTATTAGAATGAAAATATCTTCATGCGTTCAAATTTCTCACATAAATTTCACTAATTTTAGGAGAAAATCAGGATACGTGGGTTATCATACAGATCATTTTCCCGTCTTAGGCATTCAGGAGTTCAGTGAGAATCAGCTTCAGGGCTGTCATCTGCTGTTTAATGAACTGCATGGGGAACGTTCTATTGATGAACCCCATAAACATGATTTTTTTATCATTAATCTATTTGAACACGGAAAAGGGAGCCACACAATTGATTTTACGGAATATGAGGTCGGAAATAGTCAGATTCATCTTGTTTTTCCGGATCAGGTACATCAATGGGTGATTGAAAAGGAAACGGTTGGGTATCAACTGATGATCAGCAGAGACTGGTTTGAGAGTTTTTTGCCTGCGCTGAGATTTTCTGCTTCTTATTATCAGAATCATCCTGTTATTCATCTTTCCAAAGAAACTTTTCAGACGTTCCTGTATGAATTTCAGGCCATCCAGAAAGAGATAAGTGAGGAAAATGTATTCTGGGAAGTTATTCAGAAGCGGAGTGAACTGATTGGACTGTTGGTCAGCAAATCGGTAGAAGGGACTTTTAAAGATTTTGAAATGTACCATTCCAATCCTATTATTTCTAAATTTTTACAACTTATTGACGAACATTTCAGAACGGAAAGATCCGTTTCTTTCTATGCAGACAAGCTTAATATTTCTGCCAATTATTTAAATATCGTCTGTAAAAAGAATCTGAATGCTTCTGCTTCCTCTCTGATCCAGGATAGGATTTTGCTGGAAGCGAAACGTCTTTTAAAAGTGTCGGAAATGTCGGTAAAAGATATCGTGTATGATCTGGGTTTTTATGATCATGCCAGTTTTTCCAAATTTTTCAAAGCACAGACGGGAATGACTCCGTCGCAATTCAAAGAATAATAATCCGTACAAAACAAAGCATAATTGATACATCATCTCTGGAATAGAGCTGGCGTAACTTTGTCCTGTTAAAATATAAGTTATGCAGTTTCCCTATCAATTGGCCGCAAAAGGAACATATTCACTCAAAAATGTCCGTCTCGAAACGGGATTTGAATATGATGAAGATGAAGTGATCATGACAAAAACTGACCTTTTCAGTATTGAAATAGAAAATGGAAAGATCAGAGCTGTAAAAGCTAATGATCCTACTTCCGATGCTTTGGATGCCAAAGGTTTTTTAATGCTTCCCGCATTGAGGGATTTGCACATCCATCTGGATAAAACGTTATATGGACTTCCATGGCAGGCACTGTCGCCGAAACGGAGAACGGTAAAGGATATGATCGCCTATGAACAGGAAATCATCCCCAAACTCTTAAAAACATCCGTGGAAAGGGCAGAGCAGTTGATCAGCTTGCTGCAGCATTACGGAACTCATTTTGCGAGGACGCACTTTAATATTGATCCTACTTAAGGTTTAAAATCATTGGAAATCTTGAAAAAGCATTAGAGCATAAAAAAGATTCTTTTAAAGCAGAGCTTGTGGCTTTTCCACAACATGGTTTGTATTATACAGATACTGCTCCCTTGATGAAAGAAGCAGCACAACTGAAAAGTGTGAATTTTATCGGAGGGTTGGATCCTTTAAGTATTGATGGGAACATTGAAAAAGTACTGGACTTTACGGTCCAGCTGGCTTTAGATCATAAAAAAGGAATCGATATCCATTTGCATGAAGCAGGGGAGTCCGGGATGAAGACGATCAATTATCTGATCGATAAAGCAATTGAAAATCCAATGCTCCAGGGAAAAACATTTATAAGCCATGCTTTCGCTTTAGGACATCTTTCCCCAAAAGAAACAGAGAAGATTGCAGAAAGACTGGCAGAAGGAAAAGTGGGAATTGCATCTTCCGTACCCTTCAGAGGAACGGTAATGCCGATTCCTGTATTGAAAAAGTATGGGGTTAATGTTCTGATTGGAAATGATAATGTGCAGGATTACTGGAGTACCTTCGGTTCGGGAAATATGCTTCAGAAAGCGAATCTGATTGCTGAGCTTTACGGATATGAAACTGAATTGGAACTGTCCAGAACACTTCAGTTTGCTACCCAAAGTATTCTTCCTCTGGATGACAAAGGAACCCAGCAATGGCCTAAACCAGGTGACGAAGCTTCCATTATACTAATCGATGCCTCATGTTCGGCAGAAGCGGTTTCCAGAATATCCAAAATAGAAGCCCTGATGAATGATGGGAACTTATTCTGGAGATATTAATTGAAATATATTTTTTAATATACTTGTTTTTTGTGAATAAAGCCATTGGATTTTCTGCTGGCTTTTTCGATGAATTGATTTGAGCAATAAAAAGCCACCAGAAAAAATTCTGATGGCTTTTAAAAGTAGATATGAAGAAACTAGTTACTTATTGTAATCCTGCTAAAAGATTAACTCCGTCTACTGTAGCCCAAGCTCCAGGAGTTAGAGATACTTTAGCAACAGTAGCAGTGTTAGTGAAAGTTTTAGCACCGTTTGGAGTGTATGCATACCCCCAAACACCTGCATTATCAGAGTTTAGGTAAGTAAGAGGAGCAACTACCACTTTACCGGTATTTACCTGGCTTGTTTCTGTAGCTGCATCCTGGATCAGCACGGCATAACCTTTCTGAGTTCCGATGTTTTTATAACCGCTGATATAAACGTTTGAGAAAATCCCTGTTCCCTGCTTTTTAAACTGGATAGCTGTAATTTCAGGGGAATTGGCTGTTTCAGGAAGCGTATTGGTATCTCTGATAAGAGTAATATTTGATATTTTTGGTGCAACATTATCAGCATTACCAGAAGCTTCAATCTCCATTCCGAAGTTACCTGTTCCTGTCTGGAAAGCATACCAGTTGGTATTGTTCTGCCCGCTCCATGCATCCTGCCAGTCGAAAGAATCATCATAGTTACCGTAAGAAACGATATTCTTAGCACTTACAGTACCTCCGAAGAATTCATACCCGTCATCAGTTCCTTTATAAGTTACAAGATTCTCTAAAGTAGTTCCAGCTCCTACAGCGTAGAAAGTCATAGAGTTGGTTTCAGAAGTACCGTCACCGATCTTTTTACCTGCATATTCAACTCTTACAAACTTCATGGTACCTGAATTGGAGTTGGCATCACTTCCTCCGTAATATACGTTGTTTCCGTCTTCAGAAAGAGCTTGTGTATTTCCATTGACAGCTTTGATTGGAGCTGTACCATAGATTGTAATACCGCCCCAGTCTCCAGGAACTTTACTAGCTGTTGTGAATACAATTGGCTCAGCAGCTGTACCTACAGCGTTGATTTTTCCATCCTGAAGAATCACTAAACCACTTGTTTTAGAAGTCACTACATTAAAAGTAGCTCCAGCTTCAATGGTAATGGTAGCGTTATTCGTAATTTTTACGATTCCGTCTAATGTATAGTTTCCTTTTTTGATAAGGATATCTTTTGTAATCGTTCCTGATAATGTTCCGCTTCCGCTTAATACACTTTCAGTAGTTCCCGGAGTAGTAACTGTAGTACCGTCTCCTAGGCCATCATTTACCTCGATAGTACATGAATTTAAGGCTAATGTTAACACGGCTGTTAACGATAATAATGATAAAACTCTTCTTTTCATTTTTATACTTTATTTTATTTTTTATTAAATTATTTTTAGAATGTATACCCTACAGTAAGATTGAATGTAGTTCCTCTGTAATAGTTTGTAAGCGTGTTATTACCTTGTTCAAAATTAGTTGGTAGGTAATTTTTGTCACCAATTAAGATTTTATATTTGCTGTCTAAAAGATTCTGTACAGCAAATTTTACATTCCAGTTTTTCGTTAATTGCCCCTGATATACAAAATCTATCTGATTGAATGGTTTTTCATAGTAATTGTCTGTACCTGCACCTCCTGTTGCATAGATTTTACTTCCAGATACATTATAAACAAGAGAGAATGTATGGGCTAAATTATTGCGGTTTTTTAATTCATATTTTAAATCAGCATTGATGGTATAAGGAGATGCTCCCTGTAAACCTCTTTTGCGTAATGTTTCACCTGTAAGCGCAAACCAGTCTGGTCTTTCCATATTTAACTGATCCTGGCTTCTTTCTACATCCGAATGCATGATGGTTGCATTAGCTCCCAAAGTAAAGCTTCTTAAAGCTTCGGATATTCTACCCAAACTGAAGATTCCTTCTAACTCTATTCCGAATAAATCTGCTTTTTTGGCATTGAAGAAAGTAATGGTTGAACCCGTTGCGTTTCCTGAAGCGACTAATGAACGTTCAATGGCGTTGTCGATTCTTTTTGCAAATAGGTTAACAGCAAACATTTCTTTGTTAGTAGGGAAGTATTCCCATTTCAAATCAAAATTGTAGTTTTCACTGTTTTGAATTGCCGGGTTACCAACAATATTTACGTTATCCGGGTTGATATAAGTAATAGGCATAGTCTCAATAAGGATAGGACGTGTAACGGTCTTACTGAAAGAGAATCTTAAGTTATTCTTATTGTTAAGAGCCTTTTTTACTGATATTGATGGTAAGAAGAAATTCTTATTCTTATCCAGATTAATTTTATTTTCGGCACTCTGTTCAGAATAACGAATCAGAGTCATATCATTCTCATATCTTGCTCCCAATAAGATATCCCAAGAATCGCTTGGTTTAAGGTTAACATTAGCATAACCACCATTAATAATTTGATAGAAGCTTGAGTAATATTGTGAAACATCTGAACCCTCCTGATAATATAAATCTCCATTTCTAAGAGAGGCATTAAAAATATCCTGAGGAGTATCAATGTTGATCACAAAAGGTGCTGATGAAGTGGATGTACGCCCAAAAATAAATCGGTAAGATGTTTTTCTGAAATCTGAAAAGCCATTATAACCTACAGCAATCTGAATAGGAAAGTCTTTTCTGTCACCTTTTTCCCCTAACGACAATTGATATTCTGCAAAGGCTGAACCATAGAATCTGGAGTCTACATCTAAATACTGACGGATAATGTTATTTCCTCCATAACGCATTGCGATATTGTCATTGGAAAGTGTATTTCCGGTAGTTGGATCAATACGGTTACCTTCTATGATTTTTCTGTCCGGTTGTTGATAATTATTGATGACATAACTGGCTCCGGCTTTTACTTGATGTCTTTCATTTATTTTTTGAGAAGCCGTTAGCTGCAAATCTAAAAATCTTGAAATATCTAATTGGTTAGTTCTAAAGAAGGTAGTCTTGTTAAGAACCTGTCCGTCTTTGTAGCCATAGTTATCCTCAATGATATTATTGACGTTCTGTAAATAAATAGCGTTTAGATTTACATTTGTTCCCTTGTTTTTATATCCTAAACCTAGTAAAACTGAAGATTCTGTTTCGTAATTATATTGCTTACGATTAAGATAATTCATGTTTTCGATAAATGAATTTTTCCCCTGTCCTTTAAACTGGTTATTATCACCATCTTTATATTCAAATTTGCTTCCCTGGTTCAAAGAGAATAGAATTCCTAAATTCCCAGTTTCACCCATTTTTACTTTCTGTGCAGTCGTAAATCCAATGCTGGTATTAGGCATTGATTTTACGTTGTCAACGTTCCATGAATCTTTAAAAGAATTTAATGATTGATCCGGAGTGAATTTATAGTTATCTGGTCTTGAGTTTCTAATCTCATCCGGAAGTCTTCTATCTCTGGAATTCAAACCTAAATATCCATTCATTCCGTCTGCCCCTTCAGCTATTTTGAAATTGTTTCTGAAGGTACTCAAAGTATTTACCCCTACACTGAATTCTATTTTTGTAAAAGGCTTATCAATTGTAAGCGTTTCAATATCAAAAGTAGCTCCCGCGAAATCTCCGTAAAGGTTAGAGTTGAAAGTCTTGTAGATATTTAATTTTCCTACCACATCCGTTGGGAACTGCTTCAGGGCAATGATCTTTTGGAATGGGTTGTTGGAAGGTGATCCAAGACCGTTGATTAATAAATAATTGTATCTTTCTTCAAGACCTCTTACGAAAAGACCTCTTCCTTCTACCGTAGTGATTCCTGTTACTTTCGTAAGTCCTTGCTCTACATTGGAAATTCCTTTTCTCGAAATCTCTTCAGCACTTATAGCCTGTTTTTGAATAATCGCTTTTTTTTGTTCTCCTAATACAGCAGTTTCAGTTTTCTTGTTACTGCTTCCCTGGATTACTACGCCATCAATTTTTTTCTCCTTAATGATCGTGTCCTGCTTCGTTTCCTGAGCGTAAAACATTGATCCGGATAAAAATACCACTGCAATGCTAAGTTTATTAATTTTCATTATCTTACTTACTTTATTTACTAGATTCTTTCGGTGCAAAGGAATAAAAGATAAACGGGGTAAGTGGTTTAGTGAATTTTAATTTTTTCTTAACTAAACATTAAGAAAAGACCGTTATTGTTAACTTTATGTGAACGATAATAGATTTGTTCATCTGTGCTTTAAAATTTATTAACTTTGACTCAGTAAAAAATGAAAATGAACCAAAAGAAAATACTCTTAATAGACGACGAACTGGATATTTTAGAGATTCTGTCTTACAACCTGGAAAAAGAAGGCTACGATATCTATACGGCTACAAACGGTAACGAAGGGATAGAGAAAGCTAAAGAGATTATACCAGATCTTATCCTATTAGATGTGATGATGCCGGAAAAAGACGGTATCGAGACCTGTCAGGAACTCCGTAAAGTAAAAGAACTTCAGAAAACACTGATTGTTTTTCTTTCCGCCAGAAGCGAAGAGTTCTCACAGCTAGCAGGATTCCAGGCCGGAGCCAATGATTATATCGTGAAGCTGATCAAACCGAAGATCCTTACTTCCAAAGTGAATGCTTTACTGCAATTGACTTCTCAGGTGTCTGATAATGCAAAATTAATTGAGATCGGGGATTTGGTCATTGACAAAGACAATTTCAGAGTTTCCAAAAGCGGACAGCAGTTCCTTCTTCCTAAAAAAGAGTTCGATTTGCTTTATCTTCTGGCTTCAAATACCGAAAAAGTATTTAAAAGAGAAGAAATTCTGGAAAAAGTTTGGGGCAATGACGTAATCGTAGGAGAGAGAACTATTGACGTACACATCAGAAGATTAAGAGAAAAACTGGGAATTAATACCATCCAGACATTAAAAGGAATCGGTTATAAGCTTATCGTTTTATAATTTAAACTCCCACCTTTACATAACCTATAAAAACTTGTAAAATTGAAATTTTACAGACTTACACTCGTCGCCTCGTGTCTCCTGACACTGGTGATGTTTCTTTTAGTAATCATCTTTGATTCACTGAAGGATATCTATTACCGGACCCCTTTTTTTAAAATAGGCCTTTTTATCTGCCTGGTCCTCATTTTTATCATCAACTACGTGGTGTTGGAGCTTCTTTTCAACTACTATGGTAAAAAGCAGGTTCGTGGACTATCACAAATGCTTCCGCAGGAAATTGTTAATGACAATAACGAAAACATTACCATTAGAGAACTGGGTGAAAGATTTTCGGATCTCAATCAGCAGCAGGTAACGGAGATCGATATGATGAAGGAAATGGAAAGCTACCGTAAAGAATACATCGGAAACGTTTCCCATGAACTTAAAACACCGTTGTTTTCCATTCAGGGATATGTAGAAACCCTAAGAGATGGTGGTGTTGATAATCTTACGATCCGGGATAAATACCTGGAAAGGATTGATAAATCTGTAGAAAGACTTATTGCGATTGTGACGGACCTTGATATGATCAATCGCCTTGAAGCGGGGGAGATCAGCATCAACACTTCAAAATTTGATGTCAACCTTCTGATTAAGGAAATTTTTGACCTTCTTGAATTTGAAGCAGAAAAACACAATACCACACTGCAGATTCAGACTCTTCATCCGCAAATCTTTGTAGATGGCGATAAACAGAAAATTTCACAGGTCTTTATTAATTTAGTTTCCAATGCCATTCACTATGCCAACAGACAGGAAGCGAAAGTAGTTGTGAAAACCAGCGTTCTCAAAAATAAAGTACTGATCGAAGTTATTGATAACGGAATGGGAATTAAAGCAGAGATTCTTCCGAGGATCTTCGAAAGGTTCTACCGCGTGGAAACCAGCAGAAGCAGAAGAGAAGGAGGATCGGGACTTGGACTGGCTATTGTAAAACATATCCTTGAAGCCCATAACGAAAATATAACAGTAGAAAGTGTTTATCTTGAAGGAACTAAATTTAGCTTTATGCTGGAAAAAAGTAAATAATTCCGGTAAAATGTATGAAAAAAAAATATTTTAAAAAATCGTGAAATATTTTTTTGTCCCCTGTCATTTATTATATATTTGCAATAGATATTTATCATAATAATTAAGGCAAAAAAGTAATTTAAGAAACTGATATGGTTTACAAGATCCGCGTAATATTAGATGCGAAAGAGGATATTTTCCGTGATATTGAAGTAAGAGGAAAACAATCACTATGGAACTTACATTTGGGAATTAAAAGTGCGTTCAATCTTCAGGGAGATGAGCTTTCCACTTTTAATATGTTGGAAGACGACGGAACAATAGTTAAAAGTGTTCCCCTGGAAGATATGAGTGACGATGGTGATGGCGAAATCATGTCGGATGTGTATATTGATGAAGCTTTTGGAAATGTGGGCGACAAAGCTCAGTTCCAGTACGGGCTTCTTGATCTTTGGGAATTTTTCTGCGAGCTTGTAGAAATCATCGAAGAGACCAAAGGAGTTAATTATCCTATTACCGTATACAGATTTGGAAACGTTCCTTTAAAAGCACCAAGCAGAAGCGGGAGTGGTGGAGGATCAAAGAAAAGATCAGCAATGCCGCTTTTGGATGATGATTTCAGCTTTGATGATGACTTTGCAGTAAGCACCAGTTTTGAAGATGAGGATGACGACAGTTTCGATGATGAAGAAGAAAACTACGACGATGATGTTTTCGAAGATGAAGAAGATAACGACGATGAGAGATAACATCTGAATACAATATACAGCCCTGGATTTACGGTCCGGGGCTTTTTTTTTATGCCAATGACGAATTTGCTTCACAAGTCAAAGCTGAATTGTAAAGCCTTCCGTAAATTTGAATAACTTTATTCACTATTCACTATTCACTATTCACTATTCACTATCACCTTTCTCATCTTTCATAAAAAAACATTCCTTACTTTTGTTAAAAATAGATGAATGAAGAAATTAATTCTGCTAGCAATAATTGGTCTGGGAATTGTTTCCTGTACCACTCAAAACACAATAAACACTATGGATTTGCCGAAAGAATGGAAGCGCACAACCAATATATACGAAGTAAACGTTAGACAATATACCCCTGAAGGAACATTCAAAGCATTTGAAAAAGAAATGCCCCGTCTGAAAAAAATGGGAGTCAGAACACTTTGGTTCATGCCTATAACGCCCATTGCCAAGCAGAACAAAAAAGGAAGTCTGGGAAGCCCTTATGCTGCCTCAGATTATACTTCCATTAATCCTGAATTTGGGACAATGAATGATTTCAAACATATGATCAATGAGGCCCACAGATTGGGATTCAAAGTGATCATAGACTGGGTTGCCAATCATACAGGATGGGATCATGTCTGGACAAAAACACATCCCGAATTTTACTTGAAAGATCCCGATGGAAAATTTCATATTGCTTCCGGAATGGATGATATCATTGAACTGGATTATAAAAATCAGGAGATGAGGCTCGCCATGATTGATGCGATGAAATTCTGGGTGAAAGAAACCGGTATAGATGGTTTCAGATGCGACCTTGCTTCCTGGGTGGAAGTCGATTTCTGGCAGCAGGTGCGTCCGGAAGTGGAAAAAATAAAACCGCTCTTCTGGTTGGGGGAATTTGACGAACTGGAAAGCCCTGAATATGGAAAAGTATTTGACGCGAGCTATTCATGGAAATGGATGCACAAATCTGCAGATTATTATAAAAAAAATGAGCCTCTTCAGGAACTTAAAGATCTGTTATTACAATATTCGAAGATTGGCGACAACTCAATGAGAGCCTGGTTTACGGCCAATCATGACGAGAATTCCTGGAACGGAACTGAATACGAAAAATATGGAGTGATCACGAAACCAATGGCTGTATTCTCCGCAACCTGGAACGGCGTCCCATTATTGTATTCCGGCCAGGAACTTCCCAATATGAAAAGACTGGAGTTTTTTGAAAAAGATGCGATCAAGTGGACCAATACCTACCAGATGGCTGAATTTTATAAAACCTTACTCGAGTTAAAAAGCTCCAACCCTGCATTAAGAGGCGGAGATCCCAATGTTTCGACTTATCTGCTGAACACAACAGCTAATGACAAAATCCTGGCTTACGTAAGAAAGAACGGAAAAGACGAAGTGCTGGTCGTTTTGAATATGTCAAAAGAACCGGTCAACTTCAGCATCGAAGATCAAAATCTTTCAGGAACATTCAGGAATATTTTTGACCGGACAAAAAGAGATTTTGGCGACGGAAAAGATTTCACATTTAAGGTCTCAGATTACGCAGTTTTTGAAAAATAAAGAGGCATGAAATGCAGGTTGAAATATTCAAACTGTTATAAATAATCAATAGGGCGGGCTAAAGCCCAATGTCATTAAGTTAGTAAAATATCACAAGCTATCCTTTTGATTTTTAGAGACTATGGGTTTAGCTCTTGCTCTATATTTACCTATATTTCTTTTGTTTGATCTCTGAGGTCTT
>NZ_JABBGI010000036.1 GCF_012927325.1 Chryseobacterium antibioticum
ATAGTTTTCGATCATTGCTTAATCGTTTTGACACAACAGTATCGAGTTGGAAGTCTTTTAATTATATCGCTTTTATGGTTATAGCTCTGAACAAATTTTATAAATCTAAAAAAGTTTAAATGACCTCGATATTAATATCTGATTTTTTATAAAAGTTCCATAGAAATTTTTTTAAATGGGATAAACAGGTTTTATAATTTTTGAGAGTAGCTAGTGCATATTCTTTTCCAATGAGCTTTTCCATTCTGTTATTATGCTCTTGGAAAATTGGGAGTAAATAGCGTTCAGCCTCTTGTTTTCCTGTCAAAAGATTTTTAACATCACCTGCGTCAAAGGATTCACCTGATAAAACCATGTTTCTTTCGATTTCAAGGATCTTTGACAGTAAAATGTCGAAATACTTGTTTATTGTGCGTGCCTCTTCGGAATAGCCTTTTAAACGGTTTATTTCCAAACTCCATTTAGATGCATCCACAGTTTTGCCTGTTGAGAATTCAGCTTGTTTTCTATTAACTGTAATTCTTAAATAAACTGGGCCACACAAATTGCTTTTTGCTTTAGATTTTTTAGCATATAATAATACTGAAATTTTGGTGTTCATGATTATTGATTTTAAAGGTTAAATTACTTTTTGATGACCCGCTAGTCAAGATGTTCAAATTTTGAACAGGCTTGCTTTGATAGCGGGACTTTCGGAGAAATTCGGTTACCTAAAAAATTAATAAGCTCAGGTAACTGAAAAGGGCACCTTTACTTTGAGAGAATTTGTTTTATTTTGATATATATATTCAAAAAAAATAACCCCTCAAATTGTACAATTTGAGGGGTTTTGTTAGAAATTGTTTAATTTCCAGTGGTTTCTCCAGGAATCGAACCAGGGACACATGGATTTTCAATCCATTGCTCTACCAACTGAGCTAAGAAACCAATTGTTTCGTTGTTTAACGTGGGTGCAAAAGTATAATATTTTCTTATATCGCGCAAGTTTTTCTTCGATTTATTTTGAAAAAGAGCTTTGGTGTAGGCTTTTTTATCCTTCAATAGTTTGGGAGTCAGTTATTTGAATTTAAATAAAATTTTACTAGTATTTTCATTTTTCCCCATTCCGGTCAAGTAATTTTCTAAAACTTCCATCTTTTTCGGTTTATTAAAACGTTTTGCTATAATTGGTATATTTTTAGGGCTTCTTCAGAGCTTTTCCTAAAGAAAGATATCTAAGCTGTACTGGGAGATAATACAGAAATTAAAATGATCCTTCGCTATTTCACTTTATAAGGCGTGAATTTTAAATTTAATAAATTTAATTGCCCAAAAAGTACTTTCATCTTTTGTCGTTTAGAAAAAAATCTTATTGTTAAAGAAAATTCCGGGTTTCATAAGCACAAAAAAACCTCTAAAATGAATTAGAGGTTTTAAAGTGGTTTCTCCAGGAATATATGTTTTCTTTCTTATAGCCTTTTAATAAATGTTTTAAGAAAATTGATTTTATTAGGTAACCTAATATTCCATCTAGAAAATTTTAACAAATATTCTCAAATTGTATAACAAATGTAATAACTTTTTGATTTATGAGCAAGTTTCTACACACTAATATCATTTAGGTCAAATTCTTCAACAAAACAATAATAAAGTAATCGGGTAATCATTATTACAAGATCTTTCTCCATTATGACTTAATTGAATATAGATAGAGTTAGTTTTATTATTTGGTCTTGGCAGAGTGAGAGATAAGATACTTTCTCTCCAAAAAGTTTTGTTTTGAGTCCGGCTATTTAATCATTTTACTCTTTCTTTATTGGAAATAGTAAAATGTCCTTCAAGAACAGATATATAATAACGGTCTTAGAAGAATATGTCCAATTGTAAATTAGCAAAATAAGTATAAAAATGAATTATAAATTTTAGAACAGCAAACTATATTACTCATAGTATAGAATCTCTTTGGCAATATTGAGTAAAAGTATCGGATGAAACAATTTCTGCTTTGAAATAAATTGAATTTTGGCTTGGACATCCAAAGAAATTCAAAGTATGCTTGATGAAATCAATTCAATAACAACAGTAAATAATTTTGAGTACTCAGTTGAAGGAGATCACTTATAATAGTTTCAGATAAAGAAGAAATTATTGCTTAGGAAGCCGTTTTATGTTGTGTATAGTAAGTATTCCTAGTTTTTTTGATCAAAGTCTTACGGAATTTATTAACTATGCTATTTTTAGCATAGTTTTTTTATTAGACTATAATGAAAATTTCAAGTTTTTAATCTTTACTTTTAGAATTAAAGATATATTTTTGCAAAAACACAACAAAAACACAGAATGAAAAAAATATTTACTATTTTTTTAGCTATCTTATTGTTATTTTCAGGCAAAATTGTAGCTAAAACTACAATACACATAGATTCTACCAAATTCTCCCAAACGGTAAATTTTAAGAAATTAGAAAAAAAAACATTTTCAAAAGAACGTTCAGATCAATTTTTATCACTCATTGATAACGATCCTGAAACTGATGCTGAAATAGGGAAGGCTATGGGTGCATTTAACGAAATTGAAAGCAGCGGAAACTTCACCAATCTTATCAACCCCAACGAGCTTACCGAGCTTCCGATAGGGTTGAGAGAAAATATATCCAATGTAGAATATGGTATTGTTATTACCAAAGCCAAATTCACCCCTGGATATGCCTTAATTAATGTATATGCCCGTGTTGTAACACCTCAGCAAGGAATTGAAGGAGGCAAAAAAACTTTATATTTCGGAGCCGAAGATGTTAAGCTTTCTTATAACGGAAAGATTATCGGAGACGCCAAATTGTCGCTGCTTGGCGATATCAATATGCCCTTTAATCAGAACCAGTGGATGCTTACCCTTGAAGGAGGGAGAATTAATAAGCTGAACGGAGGAAGTGTCAATGACAATACTTACGTAATCATTGATTGCGACGGTATAAAAGAGTTAGCCTTAAAAGGCAATGTACAGATATCCAGAAATGTTTTGGTTCCTTTAGATAATAACGGCAGTGTTTTACCTGAGCTTGGAACTAATGGACAAACCAACAGAGTTCGTGGAGATTTTGCTTTTAAAGCCACAGATTGGAATGATATTTTGGTAAAAGTAAGTATTACACCATTTGCCATTACCTCTCAAATCAAAAATCAGGATAAAGGATACTTTTCATTTTTTGTAAATAATGCCGTTTTAGATTTGAGTGACTTGCGGACTGATCCAAGTGTGATGTTCCCTCAATATTATAATACCCACGGATATCTAATTGGTGGAACAGAATCTTGGCGGGGATTATATGTTCAAACTCTAAACATCGGATTACCTCAGGAATTTAAAACGGAAGACCACATTGACAGCAGAGTTTCTTTTGAAGCAAATAATCTTCTGATCGATTCATATGGTGTATCAGGAAATTTTGCGGCCAATAATGTATTTCCGATTGACAGAGGGATAACCAATAAAGAAAATGCATGGAGATATTCTCTGGATAAGATCGGGGTGGATTTAGCAGCTTCTAAAATTGTAGGCGCTAACTTAGAAGGGACCATTCAATTACCTATTCAAAAAAATGATGACAATCAAAATACTGATATTCCAAAATATTTAGGATATCGTGGAATGATAACCGAAGAGGAGTATTTAATTTCTGTTACTACTTTTGATAAAATTAAATTTGATATTTGGAGTGCCAAGGCATTGATCGATACAGGATCAACGATTGAGATGCGGGTAAAAAACCGCGAATTTTTACCCAAAGCTATTCTTAACGGCAGTCTGGATATTGGAGCCAATGCAAAATATGCAGAAAGCAGTGACCCTAATGAAAAGAAAGATGCTGATTTTAAAGGGGTAAAGTTTCAAGGCTTAACGTTACAAACAAAAGCACCCTACATAACAGCACAGTATTTTGGGGTTAAAGGTGAACAAAAATTAGCCAATTTTCCGGCAAGTATCAAAGATATAGTCATTATTGCAGATGGCTCACAGGTTAGTTTGGGATTTGATGTTACGGTAGGTCTGCAGGAAGAGCGTTTCTCAGCTACCGGGGGAATGATGATAAGAGGTCTTATTACTAACGAAAATAATAAGCAAAGATGGAAATATGATGGTTTTAATTTAACCAAATTGGGACTTCGGAATGTTGATATCGGTGTGGCAATCGTTTCTGGTGAATTTCAGATTATGCGGAAAGATCCATTATACGGAGATGGATTTACGGCGCACCTGAATGCAAAGATTAAAGGAATTAAAGGAATTGAAGTAGATGTTAATGCTGCTTATGGATTTAGTACTTTCAGATATTGGGGATTCGAAGGTTCAGTGAAGGGCCTTAAGATCCAGGCAACCGCTTTAACGATTACAGGATTTACAGGTGGAGCATTCTATCACATGATTCCGGATAGGGATATGAGTTTGAATCCCGCTTATGCTAATAAAGCATTGGTCTTAAAACCAGATAATACAGTAGGCTTGGCACTAAGAGCCGGAATTTACGGTTCGATCGCCGACGAAAAAGCAGTCAGTATAATGGCTGGATTTAATATTTCCACCAATCCCAATGGAGGTTTAGCTAATATAGGATTCATTGGAGAAGCTGTTGTTATGGCAGATTTGTCCAAACTGGTGCCGGGAGATCCTTTGGCAGGTGTTAAAGACAAGTTTAAAGAAATGACAGGAAAGTCAGAATTTTTGAACAAGTTAAAAGATAATAAGACTGTAAATTCTTTTCTGGATACCAAGGCTGTTGACGAGCAATATCCGGTAACAGAAAAAGTAGAGGGAGCAATTTATGCAAAGCTTGCTATGAATTACGATTTCAACAATAGCGTTTTTCATGCAAGTCTGGATGTTTTTGTAAATGTAGCTAACGGAATTATCAAAGGTATCGGTCCAAATGGCAGAGCCGGTTGGGCAGTAGTTCACGTTGCTCCCGATGAATGGTATATGCATATCGGTACGCCAACTGATATGATTGGATTGAAAGTTGGTCTGGGAAGTTTTTATCTCCAATCCGGCAGTTATTTTATGGTAGGAAACCGTATTCCGGGAAGTCCGCCGCCACCTCCGGAAGTTGCTGAGATTTTAGGGCTTCAGCTGAATGACCTTGATTATATGAGCAGCCTTAACGCTTTAGGGGATGGAAAAGGATTTGCATTCGGAACCCACCTGAAATTTGATACCGGAGATATGACCGCTTTATTCCTTTACGCCCGTTTTCAGGCAGGTTTAGGAACAGATATTATGCTGAAAAACTATGGTGAAGCCAAATGTTCAAACCGTGGAGGAGAGCAGATCGGTATCAATGGATGGTATGCCAACGGACAGGCTTATGTGTATTTACAGGGTGAGCTTGGAATTAAAATAAAACTTTGGTTTATCAAGAAAAAAATTCCGATTATCAAAGCCGGAGTTGCTTCTTTATTACAGGCAAAAGGACCTAACCCTTACTGGATTAGAGGATACCTTGGAGGGTATTACAACCTGCTCGGAGGTATGATTAAAGGTAGATTCAGATTCAAAATGGAATTTGGAGAAGAATGTGTACTGGAAAATTCTTCTGTCCTTGGAGGTATGAAGATCATTTCCGACCTTACTCCTAAGAAAGATGAAACAGATGTAGACGTATTTGTTATTCCGCAGGCAACTTTTGCTGTGCGGGTGAATGAACCTATTGTCATTCCTGAGGATGATGGCGATCATACTTACAAAGTGGTGGTTGAAAAAATGACCATCATCGATGATCAGGGCAAAGAAATTAAGGGTATTGTAGAATATGCTAATTCTAAAGATATTGCCAACTTTGTCTCTGAAGATATTCTTCCTCCAAATAAAACTCTGAAAGCAATTGCTCAGGTAAGCTTTATGGAGAAAAAGAACGGAATGTACGAAGTGGTAATGGTTGATGGGCAAAAAGCCATTGAGATCGAAGAAAGAACCTTTACAACAGGATCAGCACCAAATGTTATTCCTTTGAGTAATATTAAATATGCCTATCCGGTTCCTGAACAGGAGAACTATTACACAGGAGAAGCCAATACCGGTTATATAAAATTGAAGCGTGGACAGGATTATTTATTTGATGATCCAAACTGGAACACCGTAACCGCTTTTGCAGCTGAATCACCAACTGAAAGCAACTTCTCTTATAATGCCAATGATAATACGGTCAACTTCAATACCCCTAATCTTGGTAAACAGAAAGACTACACATTTGCGTTAATTGCCAAAAATAAAAATGGAAATAACGTTTCCACAGGAAATGATACGGTTGAAGAGACGGTAAAAACAGAAGAAAATACAGACGACTCTGCTGTATCCATAACGACGGAAGTGAAAAAAGCTCAAAGTCTTTCCAAAGATGGAGAGATCGAAAGGCTGGCCTATACTTTCAGAACCAGTAAGTATACTACTTTCGAAAACAAGCTGTCTTCATTGAACTTTAATCCATTGTGGATCAAATTAAGCTCCGATGTGGTTACCCTTCAGAATAATATGAATGCTGATGAATATTTTGATGCCACTGAAATTTCAGGCTCAAAATATACAGACAATATGCCTCTTATTGATCTCACGGCATTAATGGATGATTCTTTTGCCAATAAATTTAAAGGATTGATTTACAACAATTATCCGATTGATGAGCTTACATTAAACAGAGCTGAAAGTGAAGATGATTTTGCAGGAATTCCACCAACAAAAGCATTCCCTGTCTTTACTTCATATATGCAGTATTTAGGAAGCGATAAAGGAAACGGGTTCTTAAAACAAACGTTCCCGTTCAAATATGATTTGTTCAGCTATTATAAATCCGACTGGTATGAGCTGATTTCGAAAGCTGCGTCTAAATATGTAGGCTCTCCGGCTAATACAAGACCACAGATAATTAATACTTTGCTGGAATCAACTTATGGTATTATCCCTGAAACCAGATACAATGTGAAAGCTAAATATACGTTGCCGGGGAATAAACAGGGAACAGAAAAACAAATAAACTATGAATTTAAATAAAGAGCTGACTCTTTATTTAATACTCAAAACAACAACAAGTAAGAACACAGAAAGATGACTAAAAGTTATTTTAAATCATATAAAGAAATACTGACGAACTATTATTTAAGGTTTGTCACAGTATTTTTGATTACAGTTTTAGGCTTAATATCTACTCCTGTAAAATCCCAGCAGTATCCCGTTAAGTTAGTTCCTGTCGTAATACCACCATATAGTTTAAAAATAGGGGATTATTCAACAAGTACTGATAACAAGCTTCAGCTGCAGGTCCTAATGACCGATTTATTAGAACCTCAGCATCAGACGGGAATTAAATTTTCCCTGGAGGCAGGTTTAAATGCTGTTCCACTGGCTAGATCCAATGATTTTATTGTGGGCATGAATCCTTTTATGCTCTATCCGGGTAACAATGTTACATTGACCAATGTAGACCTCAGATCCTTATTTGAACTACAGAATCTATCGGGGATCAATGCCGTTCAGTATTCCAAACCGTTGTCGGATGGCGTTTACCAGTTCTGCTTTCAGGCTTATGATTATTTTACTAAAAACAATCTTTCAGCTAAAACGTGTGCTACAGTGTTCATGGTTCAGTATGATCCGCCCATGCTTACGCTGCCACAAAATGCCGAAAAAGTTCAGGCGCTTTCACCTTACAGCGGAGGAGCTGGTATTGTGTTCCAATGGATGCCCAGACAGATTGCTCCCAACACGAAATATATTTTTACCTTAAAAGAGCTTTGGGATCAGGGGCAAAGCCCTATTTCAGGATTTCTTTCTGCACCTCCACTCTGGACCGAAGAAACTTATGCTCCTACCTTATATTATGGCATTGATAAGACTCAGCTGATACCGGGCAAGAGATATGCCTGGCAGGTACAGTCTAAATCAGGAAATCCTGTTTTGGGAGCGAATCCTACCGATGATAACGGAGTGTACAAAAACAATGGTTTGTCCGAAATTTTTTACTTTGATTATGTAGAAAACTGTGCCGTTCCGACACTTTTAATGGCTAAAAATGTAGGCAGGGGAAGGGTAGAACTTCAATGGAGCATTGCAGGTCAGCCGGCTGGTTTGTATAATGTGCAGTACCGTAAAAAAGGAAGCACGGCAGAATGGGTAAGCCAGCAGAGTTATCAGGCTTCTGCCATTCTTACCGGACTGGAAGACCAAACCGAGTACGAATACCGTATCGGTTCTGTGTGTGGAAATACACAGACTTTTAATAACACCAATCCATTTGAAAACAGCAATTCCGGAGGAAACGCCTATTCATATAGCGGAATACAATATTTCACAACAGATGCCAATGATGTAGATAATAATTACCAGTGCGGGATTATGCCTGCCATTGATATCGCCAATAAAACTCCATTAAATACTCAATTAGGAAATAATGAAGTCTTTATGGCGGGAGATTTCCCTGTTACTGTATTATCAGCACAGGGAAGCGGAGTGTATACGGGAACAGGATATATTGAAGTTCCGTATTTGGCGGATACAAAAATTAAGGTAAGTTTTAACAACATTAAGCTCAATACAGATAAAAAGCTTATCGAAGGAGTTATTGAAACCACTTACGATCCTAACGAATCTGCTGTGCATTATGCTTCGGGAGGTTTAGGAGAAACGTTCGGTGATGCAGGAGTAAAAGACGTTACTGTAAATTATGTGGTAACTGATATAAAGTATACGGCAACACCGCCACCGGGGAAAATTACTGTTTATGGAGATTTCGGAACAGGCGGAACCCCAAGCCAACAGGATTTCCCCGGAGGAAAAGATTATCAGATCAAAGACAAAGAGGGTAATATCTGGACCGTTGATGAAAATGGTAACGTAACCAAAGTAGGTAAAGAGGCAGAAGGTGGTGCGTCGACTTCATCAAATACAGAAGGCGTTACCGGAAGTGGAAATACAGCGGCTGTAAACCAATATACTGCAAAAGGTGTTAAAATCGAATGGAAAGAAGATGCCAATGGAAAATTCGCGTATGATACCGCAGATAAAACAAAACTTCCAAAATCTAAATACCCTTCAGTAAAAGATACAGAAAACAATACCGTATATGTACCTTATAAAGCTACGGTAAACAAACAAACTGAACTGTTTGATGCTAAAGTAACCATTACTGATCCAACGCTTAAAGATGCCAAAATTATCTTTAAAACGTTGAGCTTAGGGAAGGCCATTGAAGCTATAGAACTTAACAAAACAGATACAGAAAGAAATTACCAGCTAAAACTTCCGGGAACATTTGATTATGCAGAGGAAGAAGTGATTGCTGTACTGATGCCGAAAGAAAGTACCGGAAAACAACAGATCATCAGCAATTTCCGATTAGTACATTTAAGTCCTAAAACGGTCAATGTAAGCCTGGTGCCATTAGATGCCAATTCTCAATCTAAACTACAGGCACAGGGCAATAAGATCAATCAGATCTATAATAAGATCGGAGTCAACTTTACCGTAAAAGAAGAACCTGTTTTAGATATCAGCAGCATTGTAAGCGGTAATACGATAGGGAGTGAAGATTCTGACCTGATGAGTACATACAGCCCTCAGCAGCAGCAGATCAATGCATTGTTTAAAACTACTTATGACAGGTATGTATTATTCGTTACCAACAAGACTTCTTCTACGGGTCAGAACGGGTATATGCGTCTGAACGGTCAGTTTGGATATGTGTACAACAATGCTCCACAGAAAACTGGTGCTCATGAGTTAGGTCATGGCGTATTTAAACTGGAACATCCTTGGAAAGCTTACCAGACAACAAAAGGAGCTACAGATCTGTTAACGGATTACAGTACAGGTGAAGAACTTTCTCATCTCGATTGGAAGCAGGTAAATGATCCTGCGTTTAAGCTGTATGCGTTCCAAGGGCAAAGTAGTGGGGAGTTTACAGATATTCAGCTAACCCCAGAATGGGAGCCTTTTAAATTTACGGGTTCAAATATTTATATTTCAGGAAATATAAAATCACCCAACGGAGCCGTGCATGGTATTGCCATGTGCAAGAATGATAGCTGTTCTGAAACAGAAAATTATTTCTGGATTAATGATGCCGCTAAAAAAGGATATTATGCCGAGGGTAAATCTACACCATTAACTATTACGTACCTTACCCAGCAGGAGAAAGATAAAAACCCTGCCACTACCTTGTTCTGGAACTACGGAAGCTGTGGCTATAATAAGACCTATACAACATCCTGGAATTACATAAAAGATAAAAAAGGTTTTGATTTAACACAGGTTACTGATGAAAATTCAATAAAGTATAAAGAAACTATACCTTGTGTAGATGGTTCTGGAAGTACAGCGACTTCAGATGATACTTGTGTTGGTAAGGATGTAGCACAGATTAATCAAGGGTACACTCAAATTATTAGTATAATAAACTCTGAAGATAAAGCCATCATTATACAAAATATTAATGATGCAGATATATGCTCAATAAGATTACTGTCTTATGACCAAATTATTAAACTATTCAAAAAAATAGCTAGTGATAGTAATATTGCGGATGGGAAGGAAAAAGCAATAGTAAAGCTTGTTGCTTCAATAAAATCTGAAAAATTCAATGATTTCTTTACCCTTGTACAGGCAGACAACAATAAGATTTTAAAGAATCTTATGTTTAAAATAGATGATAAGACATTCTTTTATGGGGCAAATAATTACACCAATTTGGTTAAATTATTTTTGCAGATGTTCAATGATGTAAATAAAGACATCTTGAAAGGCATAAATGCAGATGAATTGAAAACTTATACTGTTGTTCAAAACAGTTATTTCACACCATCCAATAATGAGCCTATATTTCATATGTACTTCCAGTATGATAAGCCTGAATTACAGATTTCACAAGGAGTATGGGAAGTAACCCAAAACTGTAATTGGGTTGCAGAATCTGGAGGAGATGGACATGAAGAATGTACGACATCTCAGAGTGTAAAATATCAAGACCCTATGTATGTAAATCCATTTGATATGGTAGTATTGGCTTCTGATTCAGATTACAATCTTATCAATGGTATTACTGATGATAATAAAAAGGTGACTGTCATTCCGGCTATATTATTATTTTATGCACATGAAAAAGGGCAAGTTGAGAATATTAAAATCTATGTACAGAACACTCTAGATGTAGTAACCCTATTAGTACCTGTAACCAAAATAGCTACAGGACCAAAATGGCTTGCTAAGACATTTACTTTTGTTGATAAATGGAGCAAAGTAAATGCTGGAGTTAATTTGGCGGTTAATAATACTCCGCTAAACCAAATACCGGAAATAAAAGCTGCATTAGATGCGTACAATGCTGTTACCGCTGTGATGAATGTTACCTCGCTAGCAGGTGCAATTGGAAAAGGTAAGATTGCTAAATTCTTTAATGAGGTTGACAATCCAGCGGCAAAACAAATCTTGTTAAACCAAGCTAAAAATGGCAGTGATGATGCTAAAAAGATTCTTGATGTAGAAGCGGAATTGAAAGCTTACACGGAAGCTAAAGAAGGAAAAGGATGGTGGAAGAATTTAGATGATGTTGACAATGGGTGGCAATGGGCAAATGTATCCGATTACTTAATTTCTTTACAATCTAATTATGCTAAAGTATTTAATAAAGTCAAAAACTGGCCTGAGGATGAAGTAAAACGTTTTATGGAAGACTTCCCTACGGAAAGTTCTTTGAAACTATTAAATACAGAAGATGATTTAATAGATGTATGGAGAAATGTAAAGTATTTAAAAAATGATGCTAAAAATATCAATTTTTTACAATGGTTAAAACAAGGTAAAGAATCACATTTAGGAATACATTTACAGGGCGAAGTTAATAGCCAGCTTAATGCTGTTGGTTGTCATTTACAATCGGCAGTTGACGGAAATCGCGTTAAAATATTGCCAAATCCTCCGCCAATTTACGCCGGACAAGAATTAGTAAGAGCTAAGATCGAAATAAGCGGGGTGACAAAAAATGCTTTATCAACTTTTTTTCCTAAATCTTGGGACGTGGAAAGAGTATTGGAGGAAGTAGCCTTAATTATGACAAAACCAAGTAATCAGGTTAGTGGAAATATAAGAAAATATCAATCAATCGCAACGGATGGTATTACAAAAATAGAAGTTAGGCTCACTGGACCTAGTGGAAATTTAAATTTTGACACCGCATTTCCGTATTAAATATTTATTAAATGGATTATAAAAAAAGCACTGATATATTTAAATTAAACTTGATTAATTTAAATATAATAATAAAAAATATTTATGAAAAGGATTTTTTAATTTATAAGGAAAAAGATGGAGTCATAAAATATAATAAAGAGTTAAAAAATATTGAAAATCTTGATGATATAAAATTCATTGAGAATAGTAGTGTATATGATGAACTTATGATAATTGTTTCAGATACAAAAAATTTTCAAAACATTGATGAGTTTATCTATTACTCACTAATAAAAATAGGATATACTAATAAAGAAAAATTAGATATTTTAGTTTCTTCATATGTAAGCTTAAAGAAAGAAATTTATGAAGAGGAGTTTTTGGATTTATTAAATTGGGGATTTTTAGATATTTTTAATTATGAGATAACAGAAAAAATTGAACTTAATTATTCAAAATATATTGAATCATTTACATTTTTTGATAATCATTCCAAACCAGTCTTCATTGCAATTTTAGATGATTCGTACTACTTTTTTATTAATAATACATATACTTAAATGAGGTCATGTATCAGACTTGTTGGTTTTAGTATAAACAATTGAAAATCAATAGATATAAAACTTATATTAGTAGATGGTGCAAAATAAAATAATTATGGAAGAAAATACAGAATTGATTTTTAGGATAATGGTCACATCAACGGATGTACTAGAGAGAGATTGTAAGTTATAACAATTTTTTTAAGACAGATTTTGAAATTATTAAAGTAATTGATGATGAAGTTCCTTTTTGTGATATTAAAGTTACAAAATGGAAAATGGAAAATATTTTTGGATTAGGTTTCTCTTTGGCTAGATTGGAACAAAAGCTACGAGAAAACGGTGAAATAGATTGGTGAAAATCCTTATTGTGCTTCTTGTACAGGAATTATACAACAATTTAATGAAATGTTTCCTGACATAAAACTTATATTAATAGATGGAACTAAATAAAATTAAGATATGGAAAGTTATAAAAAGACTATTTTTAGAATAATGTGTGATAGTGAAGAATACTTGGAACAAACATTAAATTGGTACAATGAAATGTATAATACTGATTTTAAAATAGTAAATGTAATTTACTTTAACTGATATATTTAATATTGGTTATCAATTTGGAATAAAAATTCAAAAACTTAGAGAAGACGGAAAAATAGATTGGTAAATCAATCGCTTAACTATGATTATTAAAATCATTAAGGTTGAATCAGGATCCATACAGGACAATTAAGAATTGATAATCCTAGTAATCCATATTCTAATTTAAGTAAACAACAATTTATTAATAAAGTTAGACAAGATTTATTTCCCAATATTGAAAAAGCAGGCGTAGATAAATTAAAGTTGAAAGAAGCAATAGAAGAATTAGAAGTAATTAATGCTCAAGGAAATTTTAAAATTAATAAAAATGAATGGTAGTCAAATAAATAATGTAAGTAAATATTGGAAAGAAATAGATTATGATGTTTCTTCATATATTATAGTTTGGAATAATAAGGAATCACGTTTTTTTTTAGAAAATAATACTAAAGAGTTTATATTTTCTTACATACTTTTATCATACAAATATGGGATTTTGTTACCTAATAATATACAATTAAATGATAATTTAACAGAAGATATTTCTGACTTACTTGAAAATGAAAAAACAATTTTTTCTGATAATTGGATAAATTTTAGTTTCAACAAATTGTATTCATATACAAACGGTTTATTATATCAATCAATACTATTTGTAAATGAGAATAACGAATTAAAACCTGAGAAAATTGTAAATGCTGATTTATTAATGACTTATGAGGATTTTTTAAATGATAGTAATATTAATGTTTATGGGGAACCTATTAAAATCTTATTCTTTCGGAATTACTTCACTATAACATTTGGGAATGATGCTTTTTTCGAAAAACTTAATAACAAAAAAACTACTGGAATAATTGATAATTCAGAAACAGCCTATTTAAACACACCAAGATTTAATAGCTTTTTACGAGATTTTATCATTTTATGTTTTGAATATGGTGCTACAGATTTTAATTTCGAATGGTTAGGTGACGAAAATATTTCTGAAAAAGGTATATTATTTGGAAATGAGATAGTTTATTATGAAGATATTTATGATTTATTACAAGAAGAACATAAATATAAACCTTTTGAAGAAATACAGATAGAATTAGATGATACAAATTATAAAAAGTGGTTAGTTACTAAAGAAAAATAATTTCAATAAAAAGAGATTTCCCAGTCATAAATGCAAAAAAATAAGATTTGAATTATATAGATAAAGAAACGATACCTAGATGTAAAATTGAAGACAAAGAGTTTGAATGGGGAGAACCTTATAAAATTTATACTCCAATTTTTTATTTTATAGATTTATCCAGTTCTAAATTGGAAAACTCAATAAAATTATTTGGAGAAAATAATTTTAAACAACAACTATTATTGATGTATAATGTAATTAATAATTATGAAGAATTTGAAAAGCTTGTAAATTATGGAGGCGAAGAATTTAACAGAAAAATAATTTTAGAATTAATTAACTCTTATATGAAAGAAAATGAGAATATAATTGCTCCTTGGGAAAAATATGATATAGGATTAATAGAGAATGATTATATGAAATATATTGAAGAAAAATTGGGAGAAACTTTATATTATGTAAAAATGGAACAAGTATAATTTGAGTTAGATAGTTTATTATACAATTATATGGGATATTGGATAACATTACATTTATTTAATGACGAAGCTTTTTACAAAAGAGTTGTTCCTACATTATGCGGTCACTTAGGAGACTTAGAATCAGATTATTTAGATTTTTTGAAATCATATTTAATCGGTGGGATCCAGCGTTTTTCTAATGAACAAGTTAGTAAATTGTTGGAACAGTCAATAGAAAGGGTAATTGAAATCTCAAATGAATTTGATGGAAGTTTTAAAAGGCACAATGAATTTCATAAAATTGAAAATTATGATGAGAAGAATTTGTTTCTAAGTAAATATGATGGTTACGATGAATATAAACGTTTTTTTGAATATTATATTTTTAAAACCTGTGCGGACTTTTTTCCTCATATTCCTCTTGGTAAACGAGGAATATTTAGTAAGTTAGAATTAAAACCTAAGACACTTTCACACTCATTTATGTGTGAGTTTGATAATTATAATGATTTTTTTTGTTCAGATATGATGGGGATTATGAATTGGGTAACAAAAGAAGATGTTGAGTTGCTATATTATGATAAAGAAAATTTAAAATCTGAGTATGAAGAGTTCTTAAATACATTTTTAAGCTTTATCGATACTGCATTTGAAAATAAATTGGGCTTAATTGTAGGAGTAGACATGAAAGAAGATATTTTGAAACTTTTCCCAAGTAATAAACTTGTTGAAAATAGTTATTGGAGTAATATAAATACCTCTGGATTATTATTTAAAATATAAGAATAAATAAATAATTTATGACAAATAAAAAATAGAGAATAAAATTCTCACATTAAAAACATCCCGCTGCGCAAAGTCTCCTGACTTTGAGCAACAATGAAAAAATAATAAATGAAAGAAGGCTATACTATAAAAGACCAAGAAAAACCACACTTTATTACTTGCACAGTAGTAGATTGGGTAGATATTTTCACAAGAAAGGTTTATCAGGATATTGTGATTTCGTCATTAGATTATTGCATAAAAGAGAAAGGAATGATTTTGTACGGCTACGTAATAATGAGCAACCATATTCATTTAATAGTGCAGTCCAAAGAAGGTAAGCTATCAGATTTGATAAGAGATTTGAAAAAATTTACAAGCAAAAATATTTTAGAAGCCATAAAAACAGAACCCGAAAGCAGAAGAGAATGGATGCTGGATTTATTTAAAAAGGCCATAGAAAGCCATAGCAGAAATAAGAATTATCAGTTTTGGCAATACGGAAATCATACAGAAGAAATATACACCTTACATTTTATGTGGGATAAGCTAAACTACATCCACCTAAACCCAATAAGAGCAGGTATTGTAGAAAAAGCACAACATTATATATACTCTTCGGCGAGCAATTATGTTACAGGCAAAGGATTATTAGGAGTTGAATTAGCTGAAAACCCGATAATCGATGTAACAAAAAAGAATGAATTTGGGAAATATAATAATTATGATGAATGAATAATTTGCTCAAAGTCGGGAGACTTTGCGCAGCGAGGATTCTCAACAACGAAATACTGGGGTTGCTACCTTTATTCGGACGAGTAAGATGCTCACCCCAACGAGGGGAATAATGCTAATAAATAAATTATAATTCAAAAAATGAAAATAAAAATACAACTACTTTACCTATTTACATTTTTATTTATTTTACTCAAATTAAATGCTCAACCAGTTGGCTATAATGTTTTTGAAGTTAATAAAGGAGAGATGTTAAAAAAAGATTATCAATATCTCGAATATTTATTTGATAATCTTTTAGTTGCCGTTCCTTTAAATAATGAAATAACCGATTATAGTTATGAAAATCTAACGGGAATTATTGATTTACATGAGAACATAATAACTCCTTTTCAGTATAGAAATATAAGTAAAATTAGAGATGATTACAGTTTATATAATAAAAATATACCATTGATTAATATTTCGAATGGAAAAGGAATGGCGCTATTTACCCTTGGAAATAGGATACTCAAAAAAATTACAGAATTTGAATATTTAAAATTTCGCCCATTTTTATTTGATGGTAAATATTTATCAGCCTATAATGGATATTGCCAAATTATTAATTTAGAGAATGGAGATCTAATAAAAACCCAATTTGTTGAAGTTGACCCTTAGTTAATAATCTAATAGCTACAAAAGATATGAACTATAAATGGGGAATTCTTGATAATAATGGGGAAATATTGATAAAGAATCAATTTGATAAAATAAAAAAACTCTCTGATTCCTTAGTTGAAATTGAAAAAAAGGACTCAATAGGAGTGATAGATACTAAAGGTAATATAGTAATTGCTCCTGTTTTTAGGAGAATTGATGTCAGTAAAAATCTTATTCTTGCTCAGACATTTAATACAGGTAATAAACTGGAAATAAGTGATATAGTTAAACAAAAGTTGACTGATTATATTGTCTCAATTCAAAAAAAATCAAAAGTTATTTCTAAATTTTATTCTATAAATGATCGTAATATTTCCCAAGTAGGTTTATTTGGTGCGTTCAATAATAAAGGAGAACTTAAGATACCGTTTGAATATAGTTTATTACAAAGAGGTGTAGATTCTGAAATAATAGCAATCAAAAATGGAAAATTTGGGATTCTCTATGAAGATGGAAAAATTCTGCAAGATTTTAAATATGATGATATTACAGTTTTATTTGATAAATTTTACTTATTAAAAAGTAATGATAGATTGGGTGTATTTGCTAAAGATAATAAGAAATTACTAGAAGTAAAATTTTCTAAAGTTTTTCCAATATCAGCAAACGAAATTTTATATATAGAAAATAATGTTTGGTACAAAGTTTCATATACCAATGATTTTTCTAACAGTAGGATTCAAAAAATAAAATTAAATCCGAATTTTAAATTGGATTATATTGAGAAGCAGCCAGATAATGTGACAGGGAATGACTTTTTTTCATTAGAATACAATAATTTGTATGGAATAATAGATAAAAAATTAAATATAATAATTCCTCCAGTAAATGAAGAAAAGGAAAGGTACTATAATAATAAGTATTTTGATGAATCAGGGAAAATTTATTCTTCAAAAGGAATTCTTCTTAAAGATATTGATGTCAGCAGGAATTATTTTGATGATAATGTTAAATTTAAGAGTACGATAATCTGTACAAAAGATGGTAAATATGGTGTCGTTAACATTGATGGAAAAATAGTTGTACCCTTTAAATATTCTTATATTCAGAATATTGATGGAAATAAATTTATAGTAAAAAAATAAAACATGATAAAAATATTGATTTACAAATAACTTAAGTAATAAATAAAACAATTCAAATGATGAAAATAAAATTATTAATAGCTACGGCTATGTTCGCAAGTATTTCCGCATTCTCTCAGGAAATAAAAATTAAAAAAGGAGAATTACTTTTAGATGATAAAGTAGTTGCTAAAGTAGATGATAAAAAAAATGTTTACAGTTTTAGTGATTTGAATGGTCAGCCAAAATTCAGTATTAAAGTATTTCCGACAATAAATACTGAAAAAGGATGGGTTGAATTTACAGGACAAAACGGGAATGTAAAAGAAGTCGATTTTGCAGATACAGGCTTTACTTTAAGTGAAGGAAAACTTATCGTTAAAAACGCTTTGGCGCAAGGGCTTCTTACAAAAGATGGCATTAATGAAGAAAAGGTGAAAGAATTTTTCCAAACAACCGACCGCTCTCTGACAGAAAACAGAGAAAAGACTAAAAAAATGCAGCAAGAAGTAAATGATAAAGAAGATATTTTAGCCAACGAGATGGGTATAACAATAGATAATTCTGGAAAAATTTGGAATAAAAATAAAGAATTGCAAGGGCACATCCAAAGAGTTAATACAGGAAATCAAACCATAGTATTAAACTATGAATATCGTGTATATGACATCAATAAAATTCAGATTGCCAAGCTTCAGTGTACCAACAGTGATACTTATAATAGTAAAAATGGTCTGAAAATAACCACCTATGATAATAAGGAAGCTGAAATTTTTGTTACAAGAAATGATTACAGTGGGGCATTATCTCAGGATAAAATGGCTGACAGAATGGTGAGGAAACTATTTGCAAACGGATATACTCTAGGAGATATGAAAGATACTGTTGTAGATCATGTCAATAATAAAAACCAAACTGCAGAAAACAATGCCAAAGCCAACTCCAAAAACATTTACAACACTCCGGGATATGTTATTGATAAAGATGGAACTAAAAAAGAAGGCAGCATTACTATAGAGTTTGAATCTATCGGGGCTAAATTAGGGAAAGAAAAAGGAGTTGCAGATATTACCAATTACGGAGGTACTGTTACATTAAATGTTAATGGTAAAGATGAATTTTTCAAAGCCAAAGACGGCATTAAATTCTGTGCAGGCGAAAAATGTTTTATTGGTGTAGCTGGTACGAATATGTTTGGAGGAAGTGTATTTTCAGAAATCCTTTCAGAAAACAATGGAAGCTATGTTCTTTTGGATGTTAAAACTCCGGAAGATTATTATTTAAAATTAGCGAATCAACCAAAAGCAGTTTACTTAGGGGAAAAAGGAGGTTTTGGAAAAAGAAAACCGGAAAAAATTAAGAAGGTATTTGATGAATACGTTAGCTGTCCGGCTTTAGATTTTTCAAAGTATGATACCAAAACAAAAGAAGGACTTATCAACGTTTTGAATGATTACCAAAGCAGTTGTAAAAAATAATTATTAACAAGTCTTCCTGCTTTTCAATAAAGCAGGAAGATTTTAAACAAAAATCATATTGAAGCAAAACGACATCTGACTTAAATGTTTTTAGTAATATTTAATGATAAAAACTGAATAACCAAAACAAAACACATAGGAAATTAAAACACAATATATTTTGAAAAAATATTTATTATTCGTCATCCTGTTTTCCTGTAGCTTACTATGGGGACAGCAAAATGAAAAAGACAAAACCATCATCCCTCATATACGTCTGAAAGCGGATGCTAAGAAAGACCGTATTTCTTTACGATGGGCAGTAGACGAACCTATATCTTGGCAAAAAGCCAATAAAATTGGATTTTCATTAAAAAGATTCACCCTTTCCCGTGACGGAAAAGTTCTTCCGAAAGCAGAAGAAAAAGACTTGGGAATTTTTAAACCTGCTTCCGAAAATGAATGGAAGAAGATTGTCGAAAAAAATGATAATGCAGCCATTGTTGCACAATCACTTTTCGGCGATAGTTTCGAGGTAGAAATGGGAGAGAAGCAGGGTAAGCTTGAAGGTGTCGTTAATAAATCTCAGGAAGTTGAGCAGCGGTTTGCTTATGCATTAATGGCTGCCGATCTGGATTTTGAAGTGGCAAAACTGGCGGGTTGGGCTTACACAGACACCAATGTGAAATCTAATGAAAGATATCTTTATACCGTAAGTATCAATACTTCCGAAGGAACCTTGTTAGTACAAAAAGGAGATGCCTTAGCGGCCGTTTCATCAAATAATGAGCTTCCTAAACCCCTTGATTTTATCGGAATATTTAAAGATAAAACAGTTACCCTTTCATGGGAATATTTACAATTGAGAGATACATATACAGCCTATTATGTTGAGAAATCTCAGGATGGAGCCAGCTTCAAATCCTTAGGGGATCTTCCTGTGATGAACATGAATGACAACGATGGAAGACAGGTACAAGGAATGACCTTCGTGGATTCTCTGGCTCAAAATACGTCCACATTCAGCTACCGTATTCGCGGAAAGACAATCTTTGGAGACTATGGTCCTTATTCCGATGTTGTTTCAGGAGCAGGAAAGAAAAACCTTGAGGCAACACCAAGAATCTCAGATTTTATTATCGATGAAAATGAAGAGATTAAACTGGAATGGGAATTTCCTCAGGAAGATGAAAAAAATATTGCTTCGTTTGAATTATTACATTCCGAAACAGATCTGCAGAACACCTATAAAGTTATTAAAAACAAGATCCCGGTGAGCAGCAGAAGCATAATTACAAAAAGTTTAGCGCCATCCAATTACTATAAGGTACAGGCCATTGGTAAGGCTGGTGATAAAAGAGAATCGTTCTCTGTTCTTGCCCAGCCTAATGATACAACACCGCCGGAAACGCCACTACAGTTTGAAGGGAAAATAGATTCACTGGGAGTAGCCCATCTGAAATGGAAAGCCAATACTGAAAAAGATCTGGAAGGCTACCATATTTTCAGAGGAATACAAAAAGGGGATGAATTAGTCCGTCTTACTCCTCAGGCCATTACCAAAAATCATTTTGAAGATAAGATCGTTTTAGAAAACCTTAACTCGAAGGTATATTATTATGTAACAGCAACAGACAGAAGAAAAAATCAGTCCACACCATCAGTCATTCTTGAATTGGAAAAGCCTGATAAAGTGAAACCTCAAACTCCGGTCTTTACAGAATATAAGCTGGAAGATGATGGGAAAATTACCATTAACTGGATGAGAAGCCATAGTGATGATGTTGAAGTTCACCAATTATTCCGTAAGGCGAAAGATGATGCTGACAAAAGCTGGAAAATGATTTATGAGACTAAAGATATAAAGCCGGACTATACGTACACCGATAAAGAGGTAGAAGCAGATAAAAGCTACACGTATTATTTGTTGGCCATTGATAAAAGTAAGCTAATGTCGGATAAATCTCAGGAAATGACACTCAGAAGTAATAAAATTGAAGCTTTATCAATATTGACCAATCTTTCAGGTTCAGCGAACAGGAGTAAAAAACAAATTGAGCTTAATTGGAAGATCAATGGGAAAGATACCGGAGAGATTTTAGTATACCGGCAGAGAGGATCAGAGAAGCCTTCGCTATGGGGAACATTAACAGGGGCTCAAAACTTCCTGGAAGATCAATCGATTCAGGTAGGAAATTCATATACCTATTTATTAAAACCAATGTTAAAAAACAATCAGGTTGCCAAGACTGAAAAAATCACAGTTGAATATTAAAAACACACAAGATGAAGAAATTTTTATTTTTACTATTGGTCACAGCCAGTACTTTTCTTTGGGGACAGGCAAATGTGACCGGGAATGCTCAGTATAAGCTTTCCCTGAATGGATATGTGGGACTTTCCGGTTCCCAAAGTTGTGGAACATTCAGAGGGCTGCAGTGGATTTCTGTATTCCATCAAAATGGCAACAGACAGGATATTTTTGGGACCTACAACGTTAGAGGGGAAGAATTTTATAACGCAAATATACAGTATGATAATATTTTCTACACCAAGCAGAATCGAATAACAAGTTTAAACATTCATACAACCAATAGAAGGGCATCAGCCCAGTGCCCATCTTTTGAAAATGAGGGACGCCCAAATATTTCAGTTTGTATGAACAGGTATTATGATTTTACAGAGTTTGATGATATTGAGCGACCAGATAGACAGATACCCGGGAATGTTACCATAAAATCTGTACCCTATGTTACACTGAATACTCCTGCAGGAAACAATGTAAATATATCAAGTGATGAATTTTTAACAATTACTTTACCGGATAATATTGATAATCAATACTATAACTGGGAATATTCTGTAGGTGATGTTAATAACTTTGTGCCTTTTCCTGCGCCATATAATCAGGTTGCTGTTCTTAATTTGAGAGGGAAAGATTTTCTTACAGATAATGATTTTGGAAAAATAATATACGTCCGTATGAACATGAGTAATTGTACAAGTGTTCCTACTACTTCAAATGTAATTGCATTTACCTATTATAAATCTGCTCCTCATATACTTTCAAGTACGGTTACACCAACGCGATGCTCTGACACTTCAGACGGAAGTGTTACTTTAAATTTTGACCGTACACTTTTATCAGGGGAAACTTTAAAAATATCATTGGTTAATACAGTGACTGGTGGTGCAATTCAATTGCCTAATAACGGAAATATTACCGCTGATTTACAAACGGCTACATCATACATCTTACAAGATCTTCCTCCGGGGACTTATAAGTTGGATATGTTAGGGACTTATGGAACCAATGCAACCTATACCGACAGCCCAAGCCACACAATTAATTTTGAGATAACAAAACCCACTCCGGTTACTTTTTCCATGACTTCACAAACCAATGTGTATTGCTTTGAAGGGAGTGACGGGATTATTGCCTTAACAGCCGGAGGAGGGCAGAATCAGTTCCAGTATCATGTTTTGAAAGATGGACAGTTATTTTTAGACTGGACTAATTTCAGTAATGGAAATAATACTTCTATACAAAATCTTGCAGCCGGCGTTTACAAAATAAAAGTAAGAGATTCCAATCTTTGTGTAGCTAAGGAAAATGGAAATGAAAAAGAAATTACAGTGACCATTACACAGCCTTCTCAGGCTATTGCCATTCCTACTGCTGAGATTGAGATTTCACAGCCTACAGGATATGGTCTAAGTAACGGCTATATTTCTGTGAGAGTTATAGGAGGAACACCTAATACCGACGGATCTTACAATTTCGAATGGAGAAAAGACAGTCCTACAGGTACCGTAATAAGTACCGGAATTACGACTGATTTGGTGAATAACCCTTATACCATTAAGGTAGATGGGCTTCCGGCCGGAAACTATTATCTGACCGTAAAAGATAAAAACTATGCTAATGCCACAAGCCAGTTAGGAAACTGTGGAATTATCTCTCAGGAATTTATCATGCCCCAACCGCAGCCTCTTGTCGTTGCTATTCAGGTTGACCAACAGATATCCTGTAATATTACAAACAATTATCAGTTTAAACCGGATTTAGATAATAATGGTGTTCCGGATGAAGCGGAAGACGGAATCCTTAAAGCGATTGTTACGGGAGGGGTCGGAACCTATTCTTATCAGTGGCAAAAATCAAATGGCGGACTTTTCCAGGATATTGCCGGAGCCACACAGTCTACGCTGGGAAATCTTACAACAGGAACCTATAAAGTACTTGTAAAAGATACCAATAACAATACGGCTGATACAGAATATACGTTCGTATTTCCTGCAGAACTTGCGATAACCCTTTCTGCCAATACCATAGCATGTTACAATCAAAGCAGCGGCCAGGTTTCCGTTACGGCAACAGGAGGTACGGGAGCTTATAATTACCAGTGGAACACCAATGATACTACACCTACTGTTACAGGATTGTCGGCAGGTAATTATTTTGTGTTAGTTAACGATGCTAAAAACTGTAAAGTAAGCGGAAGCGTCCAAATTCAGGGGCCAGATCAGTTATTAATTAATGATTTATCCGTGCAGAACCCGATATGTTTTGGTGCCAATAACGGTGAAATTAAAATAGAGGTTTCAGGAGGAAAAGCTCCATACAATATCGTTTGGTCAAATGGAGTAACAGGACTGAATAATACATCAATTCCTTCAGGAGTTTATACTGTTACAGTCACAGATGCCAATGGATGCAGTATTTTCAGAAATTACACGCTAACAGATCCAGCGCAGCTTATTGTAGATTTAGGAAAGGATATTACATTATGCTTAGGAGACACCCAGATTTATAATGTGGCGATCAGTGATCTGGCAGCAACCTATCAATGGAAAGATCAAAATGGAAATATAATTTCTACAAATCCGTCAATTACTTTATCTAATGCGGGAACTTATACTGTACTCATTACAGACTCTAAAGGGTGTACAGCTACTGACAGCGTAATAATTAAAAACTCTTCAGAAGTTTTGAATCCGCAATTTATGCTGACCACTCATGCTTACAGAGAAGCAACAGTAGTATTGGTCAATACATCTCCAACTCAGCCTCAGACTGTAGAATGGGTAATTCCTGATTCACCGGATATCCAGGTTATTAATAAGACAAAGGATTTCCTGGAATTAAAATTCGCAAAAATTGGTTCTTATGAAATGGGTCTGAAAGGAACTCAGGGAGCGTGTGAGAAAACCTTCTATAAAAAAGTGTTAGTGGAAGAAAATACTTCAGGAGTAAACCTGAATCCTGAAAAAGCATCTAATGTAAGGGAATTTACCATTCTTCCCAATCCAAATAACGGAGTGTTTAAAGTATTGGTAGGTCTGGAAAAAGCAGCCATTATTAATATTAGAATTATTGATATGATATCACATGAAGTATATCCTGCTACAAAATTGACTCCGTCAACCTATTTTACCGTACCATTCAATACATCGCTTCCGGGCGGATCTTACCTGATCATACTCGAAACAGGTAATGAGGCATTGGTAAAGAAAATGCTTGTACAATAATAACCATGACAAACTAAAAAACAACAGATGAAATTTTATAAGAATCTAAAAACAATATACTTCCTTCTTTTTGCTGTACTCGCATTTGTACTCAATGCGTGTGCAGTGGAAGAAAGTATTCCGGTAGAGGCTGATTTTAGCATAAAAGTTGTCAATAATGACTATTCTGTGCCTGTAAAAGTGGAAATTACCAATAAATCAACAGGAGCGGAGACGTACCAGTGGTCATTTGAAGGAGCTACCGTTACAAGTTCGACCGAGAAAAGTCCGCAGCCTATTACATATGCCAGTCCTGGAGCGTACAAAATAAAATTAAAAGCCTCCAATAAAGATGGAAATGTTGATGAAAAGGAAATAGAAGTAAAAGCCGATGCTTCCATGAATGTAGATTTCGAATGGCAGATGCAGGGAAGCGATATTTCTCCGGTAACCTTACAGATGATAGATAAGTCATTGGGAGCTACGCAATATCTGTGGGAATTTGAAGGCGGTAATCCTGCAACATCAAATGCACAAAATCCAAATGTAGTATTTACAACTCCGGGAGATCATGTGATTAAACTGACCATTTCCAATGGACTGGAAACCTATTCAACCCAGAAAACAGTAACGGTAAAGCCTGCAATGACAGTAGATTTTAACTGGACTGTCGATCCTATTGATAATGATTATCAAGCTCCGGTATTATTACACTTGAATAATATGTCGACTAATGCCTTTACATATGAATGGATCATTGCTGGTGCAAATCCTTCAGCTTCCACATCGGCAAGTCCTGATATCAACCTGCCGTCGGCGGGAACGTATACCATTATTTTGAAAGCAACGAATGATAAAGAAACTAAGATATTACAGAAACAGGTAACCGTTTTACCGGATAGTAATTTACTGTCATTTTCAGATATTAGATTAGGAATTAATACAGCCCATTCTACTGTTGGATGTTTCTTTTCATCTAATTTAGGAACGGTATTGAAGCAAAGTGATGTAAATGCAGGAAATGGTTCCAAAATAGATTTTGCTTTTTTTGGATTGAATTCCTCCTTCATGTACAATCAGTTTGTATCGCCGGATGAAGTTCAGAATACAGGATTTATGGCTATTCCTAATGCCACCCACTCTAAAATTATCAATTCACAGGAACTGGTTGGGACACAGCTTTCTCCAACTGGTTTTGATACTTTAGACTCAGGAAATGATTTTAATACCATTACCGTAACAGAAACCAATGCCGGAAAATCACCTTTCAATAATTCTGTTGTTCCTAGGATTATCCTGTTCCAGACAGCAGATGGCAGAAAAGGAGCTGTTAAGGTTAAAAGCTTTGTTGAAAACGGTTTAAGCTCTTATATTCTGGTAGATATTAAAGTTCAAAAACAGCCTTAATTTATGAAGAAGATCTATATAAGAAGTTTTGCACTATCTCTATTTATTTCTGCAGGCACAATATATAAAGCACAGGAGGTAGACTTGGAAAATTTGGGGAAAAGGACAATGGAGGAGCTCAAAAAGAACCCTTTTAAAATAAGCGGTGGAGTTTCTGCTAATTCTGTTTTTTACAGCTCCAATGTGTATAATGGAAGAGCTCCGTTTACTTATTTCCTAAATGGAAATCTTAATCTCGGTTTGTATCGGTGGTCAATGCCTATATCGTATAGTTTGACTAATCAAGGGAGCCAATTAGGGTATCAGGTGCCGTTTAAATTCAACAGAATAAGTATTGCACCCAAATATAAATGGATAAAGGCATATATCGGGGACGCTAATATGACATTTTCCCCTTATACATTTAACGGATTGTTATTTACAGGTGCCGGTTTAGAGCTGAACCCTAATATGCCTCTTAAAGTAGCTTTGATGACAGGAAGGCTTAATAAAGCTATTGAAGATGATGGAAATCCGAATACGATTCCGGCTTACAAAAGAATGGGATATGGTACGCATTTGAGATGGGAGAAAGAAAGATATAAATTAGGATTGATTGGCTTTTATGCAAAAGACGATGTAAATTCTTTGTCAGTAGCTCCGGATACAAAAGGAGTATTGCCGCAGGAGAATCTGGTATTATCTATGACAGGAAGTTTTATGATTGATAAAAACCTGGAAGTATTCGGGGAATATGCCAATACCGCTTTGGTTAATGATCTGAGAGCAACTGCTGATGGTGCAGAAAAAAAGGGATTGGCAGCCGGGTTTCTTTCCCCTAATTCATCTATGGAAAACTACTCAGCATATAACGGAGGGGTAAACCTTAAGCTTAAAAAAGGAATGGTGGGAGTAAAATATGAAAGAATAGATCCGGGATATAAAACATTGGGGGCCTATTTTTTTAACAATGATCTTGAAAATATTACCCTTAATTCTTCTTTCACATTATTGAAAGATAGGCTAGCACTTTCTGCTAATGTAGGAAGGCAAAGAGACAATCTGGATAACCAGAAGATTAAGCAAACCAGCCGTTGGGTTGGGGCTGTTAATGCAAACCTGAAAGCATCAGATAAATTGATGATTACAGCGAGTTATTCTAACTTTACCATGTTTACCAATAAGCAGCTTAACCAATTTAATACTATTAATAATAATCCCCTGCTTATTCAGCAGCCAAAAGATTCGATAGATTATAAGCAGATTTCACAGAATACCAATATTAATGTTAATTATATCATTTCCAGCAGCAAGGAAAAAGTACAGAATATCAATATCAACTATTCCTTAAACGAGATGGTTAACAGAGAAAATGGTATCGTAAGAAGAGGAGGGATATCAAGATTTCATAATGCTAATGCTAATTATAGTTTGGGTTTTCCGGAAAAGAAAATGAATATTGCTGCCTCTGTTAATTTTACCCATATGTATGCGGCTTCTCAAGTATCAACGATTTGGGGGCCGGCATTAACAGTTACAAAGGCTTTTCTTAAAGAAGATAAATTGAAAACGAGTTTTGGAGCATCTTATAACCATTCAGGAAGTTCAACGGCAAATATCAATGTGATGAATTTCAGGCTGGGAGCTAATTATATGCCGTGGAAAAAACATAGCTTTGATCTTGCTTTTATTCAGATGTTCAGAAATACAGATCAGGTCATTGAAAATCCCAATTTAAATGAAATGACCTGTACGGTAGGATATAATTATAGTTTTTAAAAGTATAAAAGATTCAATAATTTTAAAGAAAAGTGAGGTCTCGTGGTAAACTTCCCTGTTGGCTGTATGCTAAAGAAGTTTTAGTGTATTAGAGTGTATTTTATATTTATTAACTGTTTGAAAAAGGGAAAGTCTTCAAAAACAGGGAAGTTTACCAGGTAACCGAAAAGGTCACCATTACTTTGAGAGAATTTGTCTTATTTTGATATATGATCAAAAAAATAACCCCTCAAATTGTACAATTTGAGGGGTTTTGTTAGAAATTGTTTAATTTCCAGTGGTTTCTCCAGGAATATATGTTTTCTTTCTTGTCGCCTTTTAATAAAGGTTTTAAGAAAATTAATTTTATTAGGTAACCTAATATTCCACCTTTGGAAATTGGACAATTTTTTTCAAATTGAATACTGTAAATATATAAACTTACTAGTTATTGAGCAATTTTAATTGATAGAATTGAAATATTATGAGCCGCAGAGGTAGGTTTCCTATCTATTTTTTTGATGATAAATTTAGGTTCTAATATAATTAAATGTATCAAATTTTATTTTTTAGTAGACTGCCAAATTTCTTTACTATAAAGGGTAAATTGAATTGTAAGTCAAATAATATTTCCGTTTTTTAGAGTTGGTACATTCAATTATATTGTTCTCTGCTTATATTACCGACTAATTTTTGTATTGAAAGTAGAATTAACCTTAATTTTGTCGGTGATCGTCTGCTGCAATTTACACTAATTTGCTATTCGGTTCACTTATATCTTTTTCTTAATTGTAAAAATATTTTTCATATCAGGCCATTAGTCTCTTCATATTCAAATTCTTCTGTAAAGATTCCTAAAGTGTACTGTCATATTCTTACAATTTCTCCCAAAGAAATATACTGTTGACCTATATATCTTTGTGTAAGGAGTTAACATAATAAAATTATTCTTTTTTATTTGAATTATAATTTTATATTTGTAATCATAAGGAGAAGTTAAACAATGTATATATAACCTTCGGGGTACCATTATAGAGGCTAGAAATCCTTTCTTCTCCTTTTTTTCAAAAAAACAATAAAATGATAACCAGAAAAAAGTTCTTATCCTTAAGTTCTTTAGGGATTTTCTCATTGCTATTTCCCAACCTTTTATTTACAAGAAGGAAATCTGAATATATTTTGTCTGATTTAAATACATTATTAAAATCAGCATCTAATCTTAGAAAGCAAAAAAAATATAATCAGGCAAATCAAATCTATCAGCAAATTATAGTCCAATATCCCAATGATATTAGAGCATATGATGGGATGAGAAAAATTTTACTTTCCCAAAAAAACAAAGAATGGCAGGTTATACTGATGTTTAAATCGGCATTACTTTTAAACCCAAATAATGTTGAATTCAAACAACGTCTTTATAAGGAATATCTCCGTGCTGCCCTAGGAAATAAAAAGATCAAAAATCTTATTAATTTCGGTGGACGATTATTATCTGAAGTAAAGCAGAAGTATGAAAACTTTGTCCAAACCCAACCAAATAATAAAAATTTACAAAAACAATATATTAGGATTAATAAGCTTTTAGAATGGAATGCAGATACTCAAAATCCTAATCAAAATTTAGCTCTCAGAACCTACAAAAAACAGCAATATAAAAACTTTAAAAATAGATTTGATTCACTAACAGCAACACAACTCGAAGCAAAATTAAACAAATTATTAGCAAAACCTTATTCAAAAGATAGAAAGCAACATATCCGGGAGCTCTATAAACATTCTTTTAAAAAGCTTCGAAAAAATAAAGAGAATTCACAAGCTCTTGATAAAGCGCTAACTTATTATAATACTATAGATAAAAATGATCCTTTATTTTTAAAATATATCCGGGATTTGTCAAAATACCAAAAAAAACATGATATTTTAATTTCCATTGAAACGCAGAATCATACCTTAAAAAATAATTTCTGGTCGGCTTTGGCTTTAATAGATGCCTACATTAGAAAAGCTGAGCATCAAAATTCTTCTATCCCTTCCAATGTTTCTCAATTAATATCATTTTTAGAAGCGGAAATAACTGCTCCTAATATGAGATTCGAGTTTAATACACGAAAAATAAAACTTGATATATTGGCAAATCAGCTTAACACTGCCAAAGATAAGATATTAAATCAATGTAAAGACATGTATGGAATATCAAATACACACTCCATTGATCGTATGAATATTTTGATTGCAGATTATTGTGTAAAAAGCGGAAATAATGAAGGGAAAAATAAAGTACTTAGCATAGCAGTTAATCCTCAGTCTTATATTGACAATTCTGATATGCTTATACAGGCTATGGCATTAATGAATCAGAATAGGAATTTTACAAAAAATATCCACATCGAAAATTTGCAAAAGTTAATCCATAAGTTATGAAAATGAAATTTATTATTTGTTTACTTCTTTTCATATCCACAAATTGGCTATACTCTCAAGTTATGATTACTGAGGTGTACACTAATACTCCAGACAATGAAATGCTCCGTTATAATAGAAAAGTCAACGGTGTACCTACCGGGGAAATTATTGATAAGAAAAAACATCATAGAGGGGAGTTTATTGAAATATATAATTTCAGTGATAAAGAAGTTAACCTTAAAAACTGGTATTTAAAAGACTTGCAAGGCATTTTTTGGTTTCCAGAAATAACAATTAAGAGTAGAAAGTTCCTAGTTATAGCATATAGTGTATTGCCTTACAATACTACACCTTTTACAGAACTATTTACTACTACAGCAGGTAAACAAAGTCAAATTATTTACCAGGATAAAATCTTGCTCAGAAACAAAAAAGACAAGATATCATTAGGTTATTCATTTAATGGATATACACTCCTTGAAAAAAGTGAATTTGTATGGGAGTTTTGGAATGAACCCAACTCTAATTACATTCAAAACATATGGTCAACACCTGCTGATTTTTATACGATTAAATCAATACAATACCATCCTGATCCACAAACTACGATGGATCCTAATGCTCCCCAAACAATTGATACTTATAATTACACAGCTACCCCTAATCCTTTAGAAGCAGAATATATTCCTGATATGGAAAGTTACGATGAAATAGTGAAGGAAGATTTTCAACAGAATTATTCCTTTTTGGATTGGAGTGATAATGTTAACTTTCTAGTCAATAAACTTTGTCCTATTACTATTGAAAAAATTTCACAGTCTCCTTCTGGTTCGTTTACCGGAAATGGGGGAGCCTGCTTTTCGTATGATAGTGCAGGAAATCTGATTGCTGGTTCAAATTGCGGAAGCAGCAGTACTCCTCCTGTCGGATCCTCAGGGCTTACTACAGATGAATTAGAAGAGATTAAAAACAATATTACTATATATCCTAATCCTACAAAGGCATCCGATCAATATAATGTTACGATCACATGGAGTGGTCCGGCCTTGGGAAAAATTCAAAGTTTACAGGTTTTTAATGCTACAGGGTTATTAGTATACAATTATACTCCAGGAATCAATACAACTTCCTGCAGTTTGCAAAATCAGCTTCCAGGATCATTCGTAGCAAATTTTATCTTAAATACCGGACAGGTAGTTTCTAAAAACATTCTAAAATGGTAATTTCACAAATGAGACTAAAAATATTTTCTTTATTTACATTTTTTATACTGTTTTCATTGTTCCCATCCCAACAGATTCAGGAAATTTCATTGCAATACAGTACTTCCGGATATTCTGAGAATTCTACTTCAAATCAAAAAACATTCCCTTCTGTATTGGTACCTTCAGTTAATGCAGAAATGAGTGTGAGTGAATCGGGGGCATTTACCTATGCTCTTCCAATAGAAGTAATAAAAGGGTTAAATGGATTACAACCTAATGTAGCGTTAGTATACAATAGCCAAAATGGTAATGGGCAATCAGGTTGGGGATGGAACATTGTTGGGCTTTCCACTATTACACGTGGAGGAAAAAGTAAAGAAATTGACGGGATTACAATTGGCAGCCAGTTTAATGATACAGACCCTTATTACCTGGATGGGCAAAGATTAATTAAGATAAACGCTACTGAATTTACTACAGAAAAGTTTTCTAAGGTTAAAATTAGCAAGCCTGCATCTGGAGAGTTTCAGTTTATCATTCAATATACCGATGGCAAAATTGCCAAATATAAAGAGTTGGTAACTGGGCAATTTTACATCTCTTCATTAATTGATTCTTTTAATAATGAAGTGCATTATTCTTACCAGGTAGAAAATAATGTTCCTTTAGTTACCAAGGTTTCTTATGGTGGAAATAGTCCTGTCAATGATAAGTTTTATGTTAATTTTATTTATAAAGCCAGACAAAAAAACATAGAAATATTCAGAAAAGGGATTTCTTATATCACATCAAAAGTTCTTTCTGAAATCAATACAGGATCTTCTTATAATCCTTTGTACAGAAAGTATACACTATCTTACGATTTTGTTGAAGATAATAGTGTAGAAAGGTTAAGAACTATTCTTGTCAATAATGAAAATGGGGAAAGTTTAAAACCTCTTAATTTTAATTATAATACATCTAATGCAGGAACCGTTAAAGTTACCGGAAATACACAGTCTAAGCTTAGTTATTCTACTACAGGATTAGGAAGTGTGACTATGGGGGACTTTTTGCAGAATGATATTGAAAAAATACAACCTGTTTTCCAGGAAAGACTTAATAATGGGTATAACTTAAAAATTGGTACACCTTATTCTTATACCAATGTAACTAATATTACTACCAATAATTCAGGAACCTTATTGTTTTCAGGCAAAGTATTGGACCTGAATAATAGGATCACTGAAAAAGATCAGTTAATTATTGTTAACGAAACATCAGTAGGGACTGCTGATCTTGACAATCCAAATAATTCTTCCAATCAGCAATTGAAAGATGAGATTATTTTTGAAATTAAGAATCTTATTACCGGAGATCAAAGAAAAGTAACAGTTCCGGTAAAAGGAGGGTTGGTTGAAGTGCAAAACTATGTTTCACCTGACCCTTATGACAATTACAATTCCGGAATATATCAAACTACCTATACAAGAGATGAGACAAGAAGAGAATATGTACAAGGCGATTTTAACAATGATGGCCTTATCGATTTCTTAATCATAGAGCCACAAAATTTCACGAGAGGCAACAGAATCTATTGGGCAGAAATAGGAAAACAAAATGCTGGAGCGTCTGTACAGCTAAACCCAGTCATTTTAAGTGAAGCTTTAAATATTTCAAGTAGAGATATTTATCCCATTGAGTTTGATGGTGATGGACTTCCTGAATTGTTAGCTATAGATAAGTATGGTGCTAAGTACTCCGTCTATAAAATCAATTTAGAGAATAATACTATTGGCACCCTTATTTCTGATCAATCCCTTTCAAATTTTGGGACGAAAACGCCTCTTTTTTTAGGAGATTTTAATGGTGATGGCCTTACGGACTTCTTAACACCCCAAACTGTATATGAAATCCCTGTGGACGATAATTCCGGACTGAAGCTTGGTGATACATATTATAGGATGCAGACAGAAACACTGCTTTGGTGGAAATATACAGGGAATGGAGTATCTTTTATAAAGAATCAGGAAGATTATACTCAACAAAAAATAGCTTATTTAAAGCCATCTCAAAGCAATTACATAAAAAGATCTACTTTTTGGCAAAAATTCTGGAACGGACAACCGGATGAATATGAGTATACCAGATATTCCACTCATAATATTATTGTAACCGACTTTAACAATGACGGGCGATCAGATATTATTACCCTGGATAAAATAGGTAAAGCAAAATATAGTGCTAATGGATCTTTAGCAATGGTCAATATAGATAATTTACCCAATATACTATCTAGAAAAACGGGTCCACTTACCACAACACAATTTATTTCTTCACTAGTTAATATGGTAAATTTTTATGAAAATAAGAATTTACAAGGGGGAACTTTTCAACAACTATCATCGTTTCCTATAGAAAGCAATAAGATCTCTCCATTATCACTTATTGTTTCTGCTACCAATTTTGACTATTTAAATATGTCAAAATCCGGAGCATATATTTATGATCCTCTTGTCGGTCAATCTACCAGTATTACGATAGATAACAGCAACTTTTTAGAAAAGCAGATACAGGAGGTAAATAACGGGACTGATGTTTTACAGAAAGTTGACTACAGGAATATGGTTCCGAAAGATAATTTTTCAACAGATAAGGGTGAGCTTACTTATCTATATAAGTCACAGGATTACCTTAAATACCCTTACTATGTTCATAAAACCAATGCTGCTCTTTACCTGGTCAATAAGATTCATACTAGTTTTGATAGCAAAATATTAACAAAAGAGTATCGTTATGAAAACGGAATACAGCATTTAGAAGGGAAGGGATTTCTGGGTTTCCAGAAAACATATTCTAGTGATGCATATGAAACGGAAATAAAGGGAGGAAAATATATTAATAAAAATCCTGCAAAAGCAGTATTTTGGAAGATAGATACCAGAGCTCCCGAAATGGATAATGCAGTGGTAAAATCCACTTATGGAGGAATCAACAAATTCTTTACAGAAAATATAACGACAAACAAAAAGTTTGATAAGGGAAATCACCAATATCTTATCTTAGCTACTGACGAAGTGTCCAAAGATTATCTCAAAAAGATTACAATCAGTAAAAAATATATCTATGATGAAACTGATGATTTAAAACTCAAGTCTGCAGAGACTGATTTCAGTGGTGTAGGATCATCAATATCCAAATATATTTATAAACAGGCATTTTCTAACGGGGACCATAATTTCTATGGAAAAATTGCATCTGTAGAAGGCATAACTTATAAAGATGGATTATCTTTTACCACTAAGAATGAATCTGAATATTTTACGAATGGAAATGTTTCTGAAGTAAGGAAATATGGAAACCAACCTAATGCTACTCCTGTAATAACATCATATACATATGATAATGTTGGAAACCTAAAGACTGAAACATTATCTGCTACAGGAATTACTCCACAAACGACCACATATGATTATGATGTTACCAATAGGTATGTAAACAAAACCACCACTGCGGATGGATTATTCTCTACTGCTATTATTAGTACATTAGGACGAACCGACTCAGAAGTTTCTCCATTGGGAGTTACAACTTCCTATACCTATGATTCTTGGGGAAATATCACGGAAATTACTGATTTCCTAGGAAAAAAGACAACGATCTCAAAATCTGTTGCCGATGCTTCTACAGGAGGTATATATAATCTTCATAAAAAGAGAGATGGTGGAACGGAAACTATTGTGACTTTTGACAAGTTCGATCGGGAAGTTCAGTCTAGAACCCAGTCTATTAATGGGAAATGGACTGTAGTAAAAACTGAATATGACATTTTAGGAAGAAAAATCAGATTTTCAGAACCTTTTTACGAGGGTGAACCCGTAAGATGGAACTCCATAGAATATGATGAGTTGAATCGTCCGATAAAAAATACTGATTTTAATGGCCATTATATCATAACATGCTATGAAGGACTGAAAGTAACGGTAGATGATCTTGTAAGCAAAAAAAACTCAAAAACCTTGGATGCGATGGGGAATACTATCAGATTTCAAGACCATGGAGGTGTAATTAATTATTTCTATTATCCTAACGGGGCATTAAAAGAAACCAATTATGAAGGAATAAAAACAACCTTTGAAATTGATGGATGGGGTAGTAAAACAAAGATCACAGACCCTTCTGCGGGAATCTTTACTTATGAATATGATAATCTAGGTAGGATAACTAAGGAAACCACGCCTAAAGGTTATACATTGTATACTTATGATAATCTGGGAAGACCTCTTACAGAAAAAGTTTATGGCAATACCCCTGCTGAAAATACCAATATTGAAAAAACATATACCTATAATGGACAGACCAAGCTTCCGGAAACCATTACAGGAGTAAGTAATGGAAAGACATTTACTTATACTACATACTACGATCAATACTTCCGTATAAAAGGTAAAAAAGAACAAACCCCGGATTTCACCTATACATCATCTACTACCTTTGATTCTTTTGGAAGAGCAGATGTAGTAAGTATGTCCACCACTATTGCCAACCCTAATTACACCTCTAATTCCTCGGTTAAGAACGTATATGATGCTAATGGAATTCTGGTGCAGCAAAATGATAATGAAAACGGGACCATGGTGTGGCATCTTTCTGATGTAAGTGCCAGAGGGCAGACTAAGCAGCTGGAGTATGGTAACGGATATACTTTGGTTAATCAATATTATGATCTGGATTATTCGCTTTTCAATATCAAGCATCAAAATACCAATAATGGGAATGTTGCGTTGGATATGGATTATAATCATAATACCACACAGGGTATTCTGAACTTCAGAAGAAATAATATTTTTGGAAAAAAAGAAGATTTTACCTATGATTTATTGAATCGGTTACTTACGGAAGCTGTAAATGGTGTAATCACTAATCAGTATACCTATGATAAGAGAGGAAGAATTACTTCCAACACAGAACTTGGAAAGTACAATTACAATGAAAGTGATTATAAACTCAAGGGTATAGATTTCAATACTAACGGGCAAAATGTAAATGCACAAAGAGGCTTTGCTTCAGTTACTTACAATGCATTCAAAAGTCCACTTCAGATTACCCTTGCAGGAAAAGAAGATTTGAGTTTTGAATATAATATTCTCAAAACAAGATATTCCATGAAGTCTTCTGTTACCGGGCAGAATAAATGGTATTCTTCAGATTTTGCTGTTGAGATTACCAAAGAAAGTAATGGAAAAACACAGCTTGTTACTTATATTACAGGAGATCCGTATTCTGCAAATTATATTAAAAAGGAAATCCTGAACGGCGGAACTCTTACAGAAAATGGCAATTACTATCTGCACCGTGATAATATTGGTAGTATTCTTGCTATTTCTAAAACAGATGGTTCTGTAGTAGAAAAACGCTTCTTTGATGCCTGGGGAAATTTGAAAGGACTGATTAATGCTTCGGGACAGCTGATTACTGACCCTTCGACAATTAATAATTATACCATGTTCCTGGATAGGGGGTATACCGGTCATGAACATCTTTGGAGAACTGGACTTATCAATATGAACGCACGTTTATATGATCCTATTCTCAGAAAATTCTTGAGTCCGGATAATTTTGTACAAGATCCATTCAACACTCAAAATTATGATCGCTTTGGATATGTATACAATAATCCTTTGTTGTATGTAGACAAGGATGGTAATGAATTTATTTCCTTGGGAGTTGCAGTGGTTATTGGAGTAGCTGTGGCTATAACGACGAAAGCAATCATGAATATGATCAGCGGAATACCGTTTTGGTACGGAATGGGGAAATCTGCTGTAATGGGAGCTGTTTCCGGAGCTATCAGCTTTGGAATAGGTACGGCAGCTACTTCCATGTTTGGGCAGGGACTAAGCTTTGGTAAAGCTCTCTTTGAAGCTGGAGCACATGCCCTGAGCAGTGGAAATATGGCAGCAATGGGTGGTGAGTTTGGAGGTTCAGCATTTTTAAGTGGTGCAGTTTCTTCTATTGTTGCAAGTGGAATGCAGGGATTAGGGGGTATTGGTAATTTTGGAAATAAAAATCCAGATTTATTGAAAGCTATTATGATAACTACCGGAGGATTAAGTGGTGGTATCAGTTCAACTATTGCCGGAGGGAATTTCTGGGATGGCTTTAAGCAAGGGTTGATAACTAGTGGATTGAATCACGTGGTACATATGGGGTTTGCCGCTATAGAAGCCATAATAGTAAAAGATAAAATACAACAAATTTTAGAAAAAAATAACATTGATCCAAGAGGATTATCAACACAGCAAATTTTGACAAAATATAAGGAAATATTTAAAGAATATTGGGATAAGAGTGCCCAATGGGCAGAATTTGCAGATGCAAAAACTATTGCACAATGGGAAGGTAACGAATATAAAGGGTATTTAAGTTTAAACAATGGAATGATTCAAACGATTGGTGGAAATAAAGATTATGGTATAACAAATCCCATTAATGGAAAAGTTTTATTATCGACAGGAAGGAACAATTATAGTCTCGCCAGCACTTTTATTCATGAAATGGTACATTCTATTGATTTTGTATCTGGCTTACAGAGTTTTATGAATAATTTCCAATTTGGTCATGACTATATAGAATCCAGAGCTTATATGGAAGAAGCTAAATGGACAGGGGGCTATATTAATAGTATAGGACAAAATCATATTATTCGTTCTATGCAAGTGCACCTTTCACTTTTTAATTTTATACGATGAAAAATTTAATTTTAAAAACTTTGCTTATCATCACTTTACTTTTCAATATAAAAGTAACATCTCAAATATTGTTAAATAATGACTCCTGCTTTCAAATTTATTTGGATAAGGAAAATATGATAAATAATGCTCCTAATTATTATAATGCGAATTCTTTTATAATTAAGAATAATACAAATAAAAATTACATTATAAATACACGCGGATTTATTCAGAACTCAGGTATAGTTTATAGAAATGGAGAAATATTACTTCCTTATTTATTCTACCCTATATCTAAACCTGCAGATTGGGATGAAAAAGATTGTAAAGACAATATTTTATTAGTTCCTGCAAGAAAAAGTATTAGAGCAGTACTGCACATTTCCATTTTGAGGGGATGGTATAAAATCACAGATGATGCTAATTATATGGTTGATTTTGAAACGGAACATACTAAACAATCACCATATTATTATGGTTGTAAAAAATATGCAGATAGTTTAGTAAATAAAGGATATAAAATTTATGAAGGAACACTAAAAGGTAAAGTAAAACTAATTTCAAAGAAATAAAGAGGATTGAACTACGTAGTGCATATGATGGTTGATAATGTCCCGGTAGGAACTTATTCGCAAGAAAAGCAAACGTGGATGTGGAGTTGGTTCAATGACAGTTCTATTGAGAAGAGTAAATATAAATTTCTGATAGTCAAAGAGTTTGGAGTAAAAAATCAGTACGAAAAATTGCAGGAAGGAACTTTTCCAAGCGATGAATTCGATGGATGGGAACTGACATCAGTGTGCTTGGATTTTCTAAACGGAATAGGAGCTTATAAAGTCAACTCTGACCATTTGGATTTTTACATGGTTCTTACTGCTGTTGAAGAAAGAAATTCTAAAGATGTTCAACAATTTAGACAAAAAACGGTCGACTGCAACCAGCACGGCTATTCGCGACCAGGATTTGTCTGCCAGCATTTAGACTGTAAAACTGTAAGAGGTTTTCAGGAAGCCTTTGATACTTACAAAGGAATGGAATTGGCAGAAGATGACGACTTCCAAGCGTGGTGTGATGAGTGTGAAAAAGTAAGAGTTGAGCATGGTGAGTGGAATGAAGAATCAGAAAGCTTTGCACAAATTAAATTAGTTTGTGAGAACTGCTATTTTGAATTAAAGGAGTTTAATCAAATTTCTAATAATTAAGTTTTGCTCCATTTATATTTTTGGAGATCTGTGTTGGTAGCAATCTACAGTTTCAAAAGCCGATTTAGTGATTTATTTGGAAAAATTAAGCTTTAAAAAATTTGGTGATATCGAGAAAAAGGCCCTGATATCTGCGAGAAGAGAGAATAACGCTGTAAAACAGACCGGATTATTGGAGAATAGCTTTAGATTTTTAAAATAAGTGTTTTTATATCAAAATATTTTATATTTAACAAGCTTAATTTTTTATACTTTTAATATTTATTGACTCTCCTGCATTCATTGGGAGGGTCTTTTTTAATAATATAGCCTCTTTGAACTATCTATTGGTTTGCAGCAAAAGATGTTGGGGATATTTTACAGTATATTATTCTTTTATTAAAAATATTTTCACATTTCCTCACTAAATCTAGTTTGAAAAACGGGAGCTTGAAAAAATAGCTTAAAACGCTGTTTTAAAGCGTAAAAAGTCTTTCAAATAGAGTGTCAGCTTATTTTATTTTCTCAAATTTGTAAAAATACTTTGTATGTAAAAAGTAGTTCAGTATTTGATATCAAAAATTAAAATATATGAAAGTTAATTTGTTTGTGATTTTAAGTGTAATTAAATAGCTTCGATTTTTATAACCTCACTACTCATCACTTTTGTACATGCGTCATTCATGGTCTGCCTCACAGTAACTCTAATTTTATCATTCTTGGGAGTAGGGAATTTCATAAGATCAGAAATGTTTTTAAAACTAAAAGCTTTACAAAGTAAAGTTATATGACGAGTAGAATATTTATGCCTTTGAGTATAGGACTCTACATTACCTACAAATGATTTAGCCAACCCCATCTTTAAGCTTAGTTCTTCTTTATTCAACCCTACTGATTTTCTTAGAATTCTTACGTGATTAATAAGATCAAAGTCAAATTGTGTGATTTCAAAATTAAAAATTTTCTCCATTAAGTATATTTTTTTATCCAACCTGTTGGATATTTGAATTTTATTCTTATATTTGCTTTAGCGAATTGATTATTAACCTATAAGGGTTTAATAAAACGATGTCTTCTCGAGTCAAAACGACCAATTTTCCATCGAGAAACTCGTGAAATCGCTCCATGTCAAAAAGTTTCTTACTTTTGCATACGGCATGAGAGCGGTTCTCACGTATACTTTAGATGGAAACTTTAAACTTCGGTTTAGTAGTGGGTTTGGTCGCCCTTGACTCTAAAGTGTGGGACCGCTCCTTGCTTTTTTGCAGGAATTCTTCTCATATCTTAAAAGCATCGTTCCATATATAAAACTATATTTATGAGGACGACATTTTCAAACATTCTACTTATTTACCTCCGGCGTAGTCCGGCAGTATTACAGATTAAAAAAACTTACAGCTTTTTAGCAACACTGTCTGCAATAAAGTAAAAGGCAGGGTATAGCTCACTAATAACCGTCACACTCCGAGATTCCTTTAATAGTAAAAGGAAAGGCAGACTACGTTTTAAACTCACACCTTAAAAGTACTCGCTTTCTTTTAATTTTCCAAATTATTTTTCAGTACGAAGGGAATTTAGTACAAAAACATATTGTGAACGGTCTGCCCAATTAGAAGGCTAAAGCTGTTTGATTTATAGTTGATGAATTCTGATTGAATATTGTTACAATGGGGCGAAAAATCCATTGCGGCTTTACAGCTTTCACGGGGACACAAATTTCATTCATATTTCAATTGATGGGCTTAGGGCAGGAGGTTATGCTGTGTGCTTAGACTTCCTCCTGAGCCTTC
>NZ_JABBGI010000037.1 GCF_012927325.1 Chryseobacterium antibioticum
TAAGACCTCAGAGATCAAACAAAAGAAATATAGGTAAATATAGAGCAAGAGCTAAACCCATAGTCTCTAAAAATCAAAAGGATAGCTTGTGATATTTTACTAACTTAATGACATTGGGCTTTAGCCCACTTATGAAAAGTATACCCATTCAATCTGGCTTTAGCCAAAACCTAAATTTAAACACAAATGCCACCAATCCTTTACACAAATAACACAATGTTCTACACACATCTGAGAAATCTGCAGGAGATAAAATATGCATTCAGTTCAAAAACTCACCAATTTGATTAAGTTTTGGAAAAAAATAAAAAAAATCGTATAAGTATTTCACTGCGCAAAAAGACTGCGTAATGCTGTTTTTACTTTGCATCAGAAATCAGAGAGGATGAGGTGATCCTCCAAACAATGTTTAACAAAAAACAGTAACTCATGAAATTTAATTTTTTAAAAAAAGAGAAAAATACCGTATTGAACTACGAAGGTGCAAAGGCTTTTACGATGACACCTGCTGAAGAATTATATAGTGCTGTTGTTACAACAGGATTATCCAATACTTCCTATGAAAAAGGAAATGACAGATTGGAAAGAATTCAGTCTCTGATTAAAAAGAATGATCCGGAATTCGTAGCTAAGCTGGCGGTATATGCCAGAAAGGATATGTATCTGCGTTCTATTCCATTGGTTCTGACTGCAGAACTGGCCAAACAGGCTTCTGGTACAGACTTGGTCAGCAGAACTGTTGACGGTGTTGTTCAGAGAGCAGATGAAATCACTGAGCTTTTAGCCTACTACCAGACTGCGAATGAAAGAACAGAAATCAAAAAACTGAACAAACTTTCAAAGCAGATCCAGAAAGGTCTTGCCAAATCTTTCAATAGATTTGATGAATACCAGTTTGCAAAATATAACAGAAAAGCAGAAGTAACCCTTAAAGATGCCTTATTTCTGGTTCACCCGAAAGCAAAGGATGAAAACCAGCAGGCAATTTTCAACAAAATTGTGGGTGATGCTTTGGAAACTCCTTACACTTGGGAAGTCGAACTTTCAGCTTTAGGTCAAACCAAATTTGCCGATGAAGCAGAAAAAAAACTGGCTTTTAAAACCAAATGGGAAGAACTGATCTTCAGCAATAAGCTGGGTTATATGGCAACATTAAGAAACCTGAGAAATATTTTGGAGTCAGGTGTTTCTTCTGAAGCAATGAGTAAGGTCTGTAGCTATCTATCCAATGAAAAAGCAGTCATTAATTCAAAGCAGCTTCCGTTCAGATTTTTAGCGGCGTACAGAGAATTGAAGGCTATCAATTCACCTTACCTGTCATCCATTTTAGAAGCATTGGAAGAGGCCGTTATGGTGAGTGCGAAAAATATCAAAGGTTTTGGTTTTGATACTTCAGTGGTGATCGCGGCAGATGTTTCGGGTTCTATGCAACAGCCTGTTTCTCCTAAAAGTAAAGTATTGCTTTACGATATTGGTTTGCTAATGTCCATGATTCTTCAGTCACAGTGTAAAAATGTGATCACCGGTATGTTCGGTGACAGCTGGAAAAGAATTCCGATGCCTAAAAATGGTATTTTGAGAAATGTTAATGAATTTTACAAACGTGAAGGTGAAGTCGGTTATTCTACAAACGGTTATCTGGTTATTGAAGATCTGATCAAAAAGAAAGAAAAGACCGATAAAGTAATGTTGTTTACAGACACCCAATTGTGGAACAGCAACGGAACCAAAAATTCTTTTGAAGATTCCTGGAATCGTTATAAAAAAATGGCTCCGGATGCGAAATTATATATTTTTGACCTGGCAGGTTATGGAAAACAGCCGCTGGATATCAGACAAAATGATGTATATCTTATTGCAGGTTGGTCAGACAAAATTTTCAATGTATTGAATGCTTTGGAAGACCGGAAGTCTGCTATTCAGGTAATTAAAAAAGTAGTGCTGTAAAAGGCACTGCTTTAATAAATGATGAATGATGATCCATCTTCATTACAAAATGAGCGAATAAATAAAACTCAAACTTGAATTCTCCAAAGTATGAAACTTATTAATGTAATTGAAATCTACCCATTAAAATATTCAAAAGAAGAATCCGAATTACCAGATAGTTCTGATTTTCCAGATTCTGAAATTTGGTATAATGAATGGGTTAAGTCTGTCTCTAGTCTGAATTTTAATTTTAGTCCAATAGATAATAAATCTTATCTTGTTGATATTGAAATGATTGATGACGATAATTTAGGAATTATTTTAGGAACGGATTTTAAAGGAATCAAACCAGCAGAGCTTGAAGAAGACACGCTCACAGCTTTTGATGGAGGAATAGCTTTGATGGAAGACGGGAAAGCTATGGTTTTGCCTACCTGTTGTGGTGATATTGGAAATATTAAAGAATGGAAAAGAATTCTTGAAGATCAAACTGAAGAGTGGAATGAGTTGTGGATCGGCCATCCCTGGATTTTTTATAAAAAAGTGAACGGGAAGGTTCAGTTGTCTGATTATTCTGATGTCAATCTTAAAGATGCAAAAAATATACAAGCGCATATCGAAGTTGATGAATTGGAATTGAAAACTGAATTGGAGAAAGCAGAAAAACAACAAATCAATTTTAAAAATAGAATTTCAAAAATTTTGGAAAAGATGAAGATTAAAAATTTTGATATAATCTCAGAAATATTGACTGGCGTAAACAAAGCGACCTAGGAAACGGAGGCGTTAAAAAAATAAACTATGCGAACGTTAAAAAAATTCTACTGTTTGAGCGCGAGACCATTTTTGAAATATAATAACAATACATAATTCGCGCGAGTTTAGAATTTTTAGAGAGTATAGATTATTTTTAGCCGGAGTTTCCAAGTCTTGAATTTTTGGTTCTTTTGCTTCAAGGCAAAATGAACAGACACAATAAATAAAATTTTGAAATTGCTTCGTCACTTTCGTTCCTCCCTATAACAAAAATAATAACAATGTCCGAAACCCATCAACATCAAATAACCGGAAATCTTTTTATAACAGAAGATCTAACCTATCTCTGTCTGTGTCCTTGTTGCGGAGCGCCGGATTGTGGTGAAGAATATATGCTCCTGACTGAATCAGAGGAGAGACAGGAAGCTGTACTCTTTGGAGGTGGAACTTTCAGAGGATATTTGAACTACTGGTTTTATGAAGGTATTTCTCCTGAAGAATACAGTCGGTTACCGGAATTTGTGAGACGGAATAATGAATGTGTTGGCTGGCAGGATATCAGCGCTCAACAATGTACAGAGATCGATGCAGATGATTTTATGCTGACTTTAGAATCCATAAAAAATGGCAGCTGTAAAGAATATCCTAATGAAGATTTTGAAAACTATTATTATCCCGTTTTTAAAAAATTGGTAAAGGAGGTCATGAGAAAAGGACAAAAATTATATATCAGTATTTAAAAAACATAAAAAAGAAATAAACTGCGTAAAAAGAATGCGCACTTCTGAAATAACTTTGCAATGTTATTCATCCGGTGCCGTAAGGAAAGAACTTCTTCGACTTCCACTTGAAACAAAGTCTTTCCGCCAGATGCCCGGTAAAAACAGACCAATGCCGTACAATAAGAGTTTCATCGTCAAACTTTCAATTTGAATACATTCAAAAACGCTTATGATTCATTGCTTGGTTTTTAAATTATAATTATGGAAAATATTCTTTATAGAATCGAAAAAGATATTGAAGAAGGCAGAAAGAAAAAAGCATGTGACAGACTCAGAAACCTGATCAATCAATTTCCGGATGACCTTTCTTTAAGAGAAAAACTGGGACAGATCTATTATGATGCGGGATTTCTGGATGAAGCCGGCAAGTTTTGGATTTTATCCGAACCTAAAGATAAAGAAATGGAACCTGCCGTGGAGATCTATAAACGTTCATTACGCTATTCAGGAAATGCAATTTTAAAAGATATTGTTTTCAGAGGCGATAAAAATGTACTGAGTGATTATGCACGTAATGTTTTAAAAGATCTTGAAACGGATAGTTTAAAAAAGACCAATCATATTCCTGAATATAAAAAGAAATATAAACAAGAATTAATAGATTCAAAGAGTGAGCAAACCTTTCTAAGTAAAGTCGGGATGTATTTATTAATGGGAGTGGTAATTCTGCTACCGGTTTTAGGACTCATCAAACTTATTGAATTGTTCACGTCATTATTTGAATAAAAAAATCTACGGATTGTATACCAAACAAAACTAATAACCATGAAAACTTATAAACCATGTCTTAAAGAAGCTGTGTATTGAGGTTAATTCTCAATAGACATGAAAAAATACAAGACATTAAAATAAACTTTCGGGGTCAATGAATACGTACTCATTGATTTTCCAAAGAAAATTTCCGGAATACAGATCTCAAGATTAGTGTATGGAATTGAAATGGGTTGTTCGTATTGCTTTCCGCATGGTTTCGAAACGGTAAATTCCCATCAGGAAAAATACCAGAGAAACTGGAAAAAATACAGAAAGACCCGTTGGAAAAATATAAAGCAGGTGCCGTAAAACAGAATTGCTTCGTTGGGGGCAGCAATACAGGTTCGAATCCTGTTCTGGAAACAGATGGCATAATGGTATCGCTCTGTCATAAGTTTCTGTTTGACTGAATGCCCTGCTTAAAATAATCAAGTGTCGTTTTAGGATCATACTTCGGGATTTTGAAACATTGGGTCGCAGGTTCGATTCCTGCCTTTTCCCTCGAAAAGGAGAGGTAGCTCAGCAGGTAGAGCAAGTGTACGGAAGATCCTTTCAGTATTACCTTGATTTTAATAAAAGAGTGCCGTTAGAGAAAACTTACTTCGGTTACAATTGGTTCGACTCCAGAATAAACCTGATGGTTTATAAACAGCAGTTTTCTCGCCTTTAGCCTCTTTTTAATTTTAAAAAACTCAGCAGATAAGTGTCGTAGAGAAGAGTTCCTTCGAATTAACGGTCCTAAGGTAGCGTCATTCGGGCGACCGAACTAGCGACGCTGGATTGAAACCTAGCCTAGCAAAAGTTTTCCCCGGAAAACGGAAGTCTCACGAAGATGTAGAATTGCCGGTTCACTGCCCGATATGGGTAAGAACGACGCTCTGAAAAGAGCAAACTCTTTTCGCCTGTTTCCTTATCTGTTTTAAAAACAAACAAGTGCCGTAGAACAGTGTTACTTCGCTCATTACGACGGGGTCACGGGTTCGAGTCCCGTCTCTTCCACAAAAAAACACAGTCTATCAATAGGAAGAGTAGCTCAGTTGGTTAGAGCACGACTATACACTTTCGGTTGTTGCCTTGTTTTACAATATAAAAGTGTCGTAAAGGAAGAAATCCATCGTCACACCTTTGGGGAGGAATAGCGAAGCCGATCACTCCGGCAAGGCTATCCGGTTCGAATCCGGCACGACTGCCCCATTTTTCCTTACCATTACCTTTTACAATAAATGCCGGAGAATTATTCACCGGCATTTATTACTTGTTCTATTTCTTCTTCGAAAGTCTTTTTCCAGTTCATGATCGTTGTTCGGCTGATCTTATAGGTCCTGGACATATAGCTGGTAGAAAAACCATGCTTATTTTGATACTGTAAAAGCTTGAACATTGTTTTTTTATCATATGTTTTAAGCTTTTGGTTGTTGATCTGGCTTTCTTTGGACTGGGCAAAAATCTTATCGTTAAAATTCAATACATCTTCAGTCGTATTCAGTTTTCCCAGAAGTTCTTTGATCTTGGGGTCCTTCAGCTTTTCCGGATGTTCCAGCCTCAGCATATCATAATATATCTTCTTGTAGTTTGGACGCATAATAGGTCTGTTTATCCGTTAGTATTATCATTATTTTTCTGAAGCCAGCGGTGAAGTGTGCTTTTCGGAATAGAATATTCTTTGATGACTTCTCCGTAGGTCATTTCACCGGATGAAATTCTTTTCATGATAAAATCTTTGATCTCCTGGGTATAGATATTTTTTCTGAAATAAGGAATTTTATCAGATTTCTTCTGATTCTTGTTTACGGCAGACGGCGGTGCATACAAGATTAGGTGTGAACTGTAAAGCCTGAAAAAATCATATTCCAGCAGCTTGCTCCATCTCAAAAGAAGATCTGTATCTATAGATCTGCTTTTGTAAACATTTTCAATAAACTCATCATTCTTATTGAGAAAATTACAGATCCTCTCCATGGGTACCTCATTTTCATCAACCATCTCCTTGATAAACTTTCCTATGTGAATTTCTTTATATAACATGTGTTGAGTACTATTTTTTGTTTAATTCATGAATTAAAGTAAACAGATGATATATTACACTCTTATGGTGAATGAGCAGACTGTTTGAAAAATAAAATTACACTAAGAAAATCTCAGTGACAGCAAAAAGGGAAATATTAAGTTCAGTGCTATACCTGGTGTTTGTATAGCCGGCAGTTTGTAAGGCGATCTGCCGATCATTTAGTTTTCAGGTTATGTATGGGTCTTAAGAATACTTTCTGTCTTCCATTTCTTTTTGCGGTATTCCTATTCAATTGATCTCTTCCATGCTTCAGACTTCTTTGCTGTAAGAATAATATATAACCTATTAAAGCTCTTTCATGCAGTTTTATTCGTAATATTTTTAACTATTGACCTTAGTGTAAACAGACCTTTGCATCGGTACATTTTTTAATGAATAGTAAATAATCTGTTTGTTCGTTTTCAAATTTAAATAAAAAATAGAACCTAATTCTCAAAAAGGGATAAAAAATCTCCTTAAATGCAAAATTTAATTAAAATTAACATATTAAATACACGTATATGTGAATTATTTTAAAATTTTCGAATTGTATCAAAAAAAGAAAAAAATACTAATTGTATTCCATTCTTCAAGTATATACCTTTGCAGTTCAATGAAACATACCATAAGCTTATTCGATTTCTCGAAGAAAATAAATTATAAGAACGAACTTCTGGCGGGCTTCACAGTCGCTATGACCATGATCCCCGAATCCCTTTCTTTTGCGATCCTGGCCGGACTTTCTCCGCTCACCGGGCTGTATGCAGCCTTTATGATGGGAATCGTCACTGCGGTTTTGGGCGGCCGTCCCGGAATGGTTTCAGGAGGAGCAGGAGCTACTATTGTTGTATTGATTGCTTTGATAAAATCCCACGGGATAGAATATCTTTTTGCAGCTGTTGCTCTTGCTGGAATATTCCAGATGCTGGTTGGGTTTTTTAAGCTGGGAAAATTTGTCAGGCTTATTCCGCAGCCTGTGATGTACGGCTTTTTGAATGGTTTGGCCATCATTATTTTTATGGCCCAGGTCGAGCAGTTTAAAATCACAGACAGTACCGGAGTGTCCAGCTGGCTTCAGGGAACACCTTTGTATATCATGGCTGGATTAACAGCTCTTACGATTGCTATTGTCTATTTTTTTCCAAAGATCACAAAAGCAGTTCCTGCATCTTTAGTAGCAATCATTGTGGTTTTTGCAGTGGTTTTGGGTTTTAATATTCCTACGAAAACAGTAGCAGATATTGCCCACATCAGTGGAAGCCTTCCAAGTTTCCATATTCCTCAGATTCCTTTTACTTTGGAAACGCTGCAGATTATTTTTCCCTATGCTTTGGTGATGGCTGGGGTAGGTCTTATCGAATCTCTTTTGACATTGTCTATGGTGGATGAGATTACCAATTCGAAAGGGAATGCCAATAAAGAATCAGTGGCGCAGGGAATAGCCAATATCACCAACGGATTTTTCGGAGGAATGGGAGGCTGTGCAATGGTAGCACAAACATTGGTGAATCTCAATGCAGGCTCAAGAGCCAGACTGTCCGGAATTATCGGTTCAGTCATGATCCTGATGATCATCTTATTCGGAGCTCCTTTTATTGAAAAAATACCGATGGTTGCACTGGTAGGTGTCATGATGATGGTCGCTATAGGCACATTTCAGTGGGTGTCTATCCGGATTGCCAATAAAATGCCGAAGTCTGATATATTTGTTGGAATTACAGTAGCCTCTGATAACGGTTGTCCTTCATAACCTTGCTCTTGCCGTACTGGTAGGAGTTGTTATAGCTGCTCTTGTCTTTGCGTGGGATAATGCAAAAAGGATCCGTGCAAGAAAATCCATCGATGAGAAGGGAGTGAAACATTATGAAATATATGGTCCCTTATTTTTTGGTTCAGTAACTGCATTCATGGATAAATTTGATCTGATGGATGATCCGGATGAAGTAGTCGTAGATTTTAAGGAAAGCCGCATCGTGGATATGAGTGCCATTGATGCTCTGGATAAACTGTCTAAACGCTATAGCCAGCAAAACAAAAAGCTCTATCTGCGTCACCTCAGTGAAGACTGCCGTAAAATGCTGAAAAATGCAGAAGCAGTGATTGAAGTGAATATCCAGGAAGATCCTACGTATAAAGTGATGCCGGAGAGGTAATTAATGAAAAATTAAGATTGAAAAATTTAAGCATTAAAAGATTTAAAGATCTATGTCATCTGAGAAATCTATGTGAGATTGAAGAATTATCTATAAGAATAAAGATTGGAAGATAGGAGCAGTTATCAAAAAGATCTGTGCTATCTGAGAAATCTGTGGGATATAAAAATTCACTATTCACTATTCAAATTTCACGGCTCTAATAACTAAACAAGGACTGTAAAATCACTTTACAGCCCTCGTTTTTTAAGTTATTAATGTATTCGCAATAAAATCAGGCACTAAAGCATAGTGCGACAGTTTCATGCTGATCGAAGCTCTTCCGCTTGTCAAAGTCCTCAGATCGGAAATATATCCAAACGTAGAGGCCAACGGAACTTCCGCCGTGAAAATCTTTCTTCCTGATCTTTCATCAATGGACGAAATAATTCCCCTTCTTCGGTTGATATCAGCAGTTACGGCGCCCGTGTACTCTTCAATGCTCTGGATCTCAACCTGCATGACCGGTTCCAGAAGCTTAGGACTGCATGTTAAAGCAGCCGCTCTGAATCCGTCTCTCGCTGCATTTTCAAAATCATATGCTGCAGAATCCTGATTATGGAAAGAACCGTCCAGAAGCCTGATCTTCATACTTTCCTGAGGATAGCCTTTTAATGGTCCGTTTTCCATAGAGTCCCTGAACCCTTTTTCTACGGAAGGAATAAATTCACCAGGAATAACACCTCCTTTGATCAGATTAATGAATTCCAATCCAGGTTCGTTATGCTCTCTGGGACCAATTTCAAAAGTGATATCAGCAAACTGTCCGCTTCCGCCATTCTGCTTCGAAAGCTTTTCCCTGTGGGTTCTGGTTTCCGTTAAAATCTCACGGTAAGACACTTTAGGTTTCCCCTGATTGACTTCTATACCGTGATTCAGACGGATCTTTTCCAGAGTGACCTCAAGATGAAGCTCACCCAGACCACTCAATAAAGTTTCTCCGGTTTGCCTGTCTCTTTCAACCACTAAAGACGGATCCTCTTCCTGAATCTTAGCTAAAACCAAACCGAAAGATTTCTCGTCACTGTTCGTTTTAGGTTCTATCGAAACCCTGATCACAGGAGCAGGAATGGCAATCGCTTCAAGAAGTACAGGTTGATCAACCGTTGCTAAAGAATCTCCGGTTTTGGCGTCCTTAATTCCTGTTAAAGCAACAATATCACCTGCTTTTCCTTCCTCAATTGATAAGGTTTTATCAGACTGCATCTTCAGAATTCTCGATATTCTGAAACTTTCCCCTGTTCTTACATTCAGAACCGTATCGCCGGATTTTATCGAACCGGAATACAAACGGAGCATCGCAAGTCTTCCCATATGTTTATCGATCACGACCTTAAAAACAAGACCTGAAAAAGATTCCGTTTCATTTCTTACCAATTCTACCGCTTCTTCCGTGTCGGGATCTTTCCCCTGAACCGCAGGAAGTTGATCCGGTGCCGGAAAATACGTGACTACCGCATCCAGAAGAGGCTGTACGCCCTTATTTTTAAATGCCGAGCCGCAGAGAACCGGAACCGCAGCGCCTGATCTGCAAACCTTTTGTAAAGCTTCAATGATCATTTCTTCAGAAATCCTGTTTTCAGGATCCATGAAAAGCTCAAAGAACGTTTCATCATGTTCCGCGAGGGTTTCCATTAATTTCATCCTGTATTCATCGGCATCGGTTATGTAATCTGTCGGAATTTCCTTTTCAATAACGGTTTCCCCGTTTTCATCGGCCCAGTATAAAGCTTTCTGTCTGATTAAATCAATTACTCCTTCAAATTGGTCTTCAGCCCCGATAGGAATTTGAAGTGCCATAGGAACTGCATTAAGTTTTGTTTCAATTTCCTTAAGAACGGCGAAGAAATCGGCTCCAATTCTGTCCATTTTATTGATAAAACATATCTTGGAAATTCCATGTTTCTCAGCCTGAAACCAAACATTTTCGGTTTGTGGCTGAACCCCTGAAGAGGCACAAAACACAGCAACAACGCTATCCAGAACTCTTAAAGAACGTTCGACTTCTACTGCGAAATCGATATGTCCGGGTGTATCGATGATATTGATGTTATAAACCGTTTCTCCTTTTTTCCATTGTGTGGAAACTGCTGCGGATGAAATGGTAATACCCCTGTTTTTCTCCTGGATGTCTTTATCCATGGTGGTATTTCCATCGTCTACATTTCCGATTTTATGAATGAGGCCTGTGTAATAAAGAAGCCTTTCTGTTAAAGTGGTTTTTCCTGCATCTACATGCGCTATGATTCCTATATTTCTTGTGTTATATTTCATTTTGCTGAATTTAAATTGTTGATTTTAAGAATACGGGTAGGTATTCTTCTCGTTTTGAGGTCTGAAAATTAGGCAGCAAAAAAGACCCATCTGAATAGATAGGTCTTCAATATATTTTTAGTAATAAAAGATCTAAGGAACTATTCAGATAAATATTGATTGCTGCCAGAGTACACAGCTCTCACAGGGTTACTTAAAGTTATTATATTTATCATTGTTGTTGACATTGTTGATTTTTAATCGGTTGCGAAATTAGAAAAATTTTTTAATTGACAAAAATTTTTCTGGAGAAATTTTTAATAATTGAATTTAAACAAATTGTTAAGCCCAGCCGAAACGGGTAGGAAAATCAGTAAAAATTCATAAAAATTTCTTAAAACAGAGAAGTACGTAATGCTTTTCTAAGAAAAATTTTATCTTTGGGAAGAATACCCAGTTAAACACTTGTTGATGATTAAATAATTTTAAATCTTTTTCAAGAAGGCTAAATAAAACTTTTAACTTAAAACTATTGAAAACGGATATCGACATTCACAACCACTGTCATTTTTCTTTTGATTTGTGGCTCACCTTAATCAAATCTCACCCTGAATTTAAAGCAAAAAGAGTTGAGCTGTTCACCTCGTTTTTTAATATTGACAAACCTCTTGCTGAAGTTGCGAAAGTTGTAAAATATTATGATGATCTGTGTAATACGATCAATGAAGTGACAGGGGGTAATATTGATACTTATGAAATGTATTTACTGATTCTGGGTTCACTGGATCTAGATATAAAACAGTTAGATAAAGAAAAATTAGACGGGTTTTATCTGAAGAGCGAAGAACTCTTTTTAGAATATAAGCCTGTTGTTATTTTCGAAAACATAAAAGAGTTTTTTGATCAGATTAAAAATGAAGGGAAGACGGTTAATATTTTAAGCAATACAGGATTTATCAAAGGCAGAACGATGAGGAAATTTCTGATCCAGGAAGAACTGGACCAGTACATAGATTTCCATATTTATTCTGATGAGATTAATATTTCCAAACCCAATCCTCTTATTTTTCAGGAAGTAAAAAATAACCTTGAAGACCGGGATCTTCCTATGCACCGTATCCTGCATATCGGAGACAATCCAGTGGCAGATTATAAGGGAGCAAAAGATTTCGGTTTCAGTGCACACTTACTTAAACACTAAATTGTATGAATAAAAGATACAGCTTACACCCCATTCATTCAGCGGATGAGTTTACTTTTTCACCCGCGGAATACAGCTATTTCAAGTATGGCGATAAGTCGTATGCTGAGAAGTTTGCTAAAGAATTATTCAACGGATTTATCGCAGAACATGCAGAACTTTTAAACACAGAAAAAGAGATCGTGGTTCTTCCAAGTCCGTATATGGCCATTCCTACGGCTTCTAATTTTTTATGTTTTTTCTTTAAAAAGCATCTGGATCTGTACCTGTTTCAGAAAGGAAGAAAATCCAGTATTTTATCTAAGATCAACCGTAATCACACGTATATCACGGATTATGGGAACCTTAATTTTGAAGACCGTAAAAATCTGATCGCCAATGATACTTATTATATCGATAAAGATTTTTTACGCGGAAAACTTTGTATTTTTATAGACGATATAAAAATCACAGGAAGCCACGAGTATACGGTGAACCGGATTTTGAACGAATATGAAGTGGAGGCTGATTTTATGTTCCTCTATTATGCGGAACTGATGAATTTTGACCTTGATCCCAAGATTGAAAACTTCTTTAATTATTATGCAGTGAAAAATATCAAACACGTCGCAGAAGTAATGACAAAGCCAAGTTTTGAATTCAACACAAGGATCGTGAAATATATTTTAGGTCTGGATTCAAGTAATTTTGACTATCTTACGTCTAAAGTAAAAAAGGAGCAGATGGACCTGCTTCTGGAGCTGGCGATCAGCAATAACTATCATTTAATAAAAGAATACGAAAATAACATCAATACTTTAACACAAACGGAACTCTATTATGGCTATTAACTTACAAAAAGGACAGAGAGAAAACATTAACGCACCTAAATTCACTGTAGGTTTAGGATGGGATATCAATAATACTTCTACAGGAACAGGGTTTGACCTTGATGCCTCTTTATTCCTGTTGGGTGAAGACAAAAAATTAGTGTCAGACAGTCACTTTATTTTCTATAATAATTTAGAATCTCCGGACAAATCTGTGATCCATACAGGAGATAACCTTACAGGAGAAGGTTCAGGAGATGATGAGCAGATCAAGATCGATCTTACAAAAATCGATGCAGCGATTCAGGAAATTACAGTAGTGGTAACGATCCACGATGCTGATGCAAGAAAGCAGAACTTCGGACAGGTAAGAAATTCTTTCATCAGAATTTTCAACTCAGAAACAAACGAAGAAATTCTGAAATATGAATTAGATGAAGATTTCTCTATTGAAACTGCTGTAGAATTCGGAAGAATCTACAACAAGAACGGAGAATGGAAATTTGAAGCTGTTGGGGCAGGCCAGAGAGACGGCCTTGACAAATTCGTATCAATTTATCAAAAGTAATTATGGACAATCAGGAAAATCAACCCATAGATCCAATGGGATCCATTGAACCTCTTAAAACATTTGAACCTGCTCCGATGGCTCCACCGAGCCAGCCTGTACAAAATACAGCACCGGCGGTTCTTGTGGATAAAGAAGGGAATGTAAATCTGACTCATTTACAGATAGAGGAACGTAAGAAATATGAAGTTCTTGCTAATTCTATCGATGAGACCAATCCTGGTTCCATCGTGAACTATGGAGTAGAGCTTCAGAAAACGTTATCCAACCAGAGTGACAGTTTCTTAGGGAATGTAAGAAGATCAAACTCAGGAGAAGTAGGAGTGCTTATCAATGATTTATTGGTAGAGCTTAACTATGTAGACGTTGATGAACTTCAGCAAAATAAAGTGAAAAGCTTCCTGAGCAAGATCCCGTTCATGAAAAAGGTTATGACGCAGGTGGAAAACTTGTTCACGAAATATGATAAGATCATCAACAATATCGAGCAGATCGCTCATAAAGTAAATGCGGGAATCATCACTTCTACCAAAGATAATGCTGTTCTTCAGACTATTTTTGAGAGCAATGTGAATTCCATTAAGGCAATTGAAGATTTGGTCATTGCCGGAAATGTAAGAATGGAAAGAGCAGCTGGAGAGTTAGCTCAAATGGAAGCGGATCCGCAGACCTACCAGGATTATCAGATTGCTGATAAGAGAGATTTTATCGCAAGATTAGACAGAAGAATGGCTGATCTTAAAGTAGTGCGTATTATCATGATGCAGTCACTTCCACAGATCAGACTGGTACAGAATAACAACGTTTCTATTGCTGAAAAGGCACAGACGATCCTTACCACAACGCTTCCGGTTTGGAAAAATCAGCTTTCATTAGCTGTTGCTATGTACAGACAACAGCAGAATATTGAGATCCAGCAGAAAGTATCTTCTACTACAGAAGCGATTCTGAAGAAAAATGCAGAACGTTTGGGTCAGAATTCAGTGAATGTAGCCAGAGCGAACGAACAGACGATCGTATCTGTAGAAACATTGAGAGAAACTACTTCAATGCTGATCAATACATTGAATGAAGTGAAGCAGATCCAAAAACAAGGTGCTGAAGGAAGAAGAAAACTGGATCAGGACCTTCAGACACTGGAGCATGAATTAAAAGCTAACGTCAGAAGTTAATTAACAGAATATCAAGGTGGGAGATGATGCGGCAGCCATAATGTCTCAGAGCAGAAGAAGATTAACAAAGCTTAAACTTCTGGCTAATTTTTTTGAACATATTGACATCATATCTATTTACATCAAAACAGATATCATCCACAATTTGTTCCAGGAAAATACCGCTCTGGACTACAATAAGCTGGAACTTTTCCACCTGCAGTATACCGACAGCCTGATTGAACTGCTGACCAAAATAAAACGTCAGAAGGAAAATGATATGCTGGCTGTCCTTAATGAAATTGACGTTAATAGTAAATATATTGAAGGTTTTCAAGAAAGACGGGTAGACAGTTTTCAGACCGATCGGAAGATGTACAGCGGTATATTTTCACAACATCTGAAAATGCTCTATAAGGATCTTACAGAAGATATCTTTACAGCAGACTGGAACAATGTCCTGTATTTCCATAAAAAATACGGACAGGAATTTTACAGAACAAGTACGGATGAAGAGCAGTTGAAATCCCAGCCTTTTCCAGCTTACCAGTATAAAGATTATACGATAGAAAGGAAGCTTTTGGGGAGATTGAATATCCAGAGCTTTAAAGTACGGTTTGTCTGCGGTTATCTGATCGGGACCAATGAGTACGAGCTTTTCAAGATATTTCAGTCTGATGATCATTTTATTTTCGGTATCGATGATAAAAAACTTTACCTGTTCGATGGAGATATTGAAAAACTTGATGTTTCCGAGAACCAGTCGAACCAAAGTATCATCATCAACCAGCTGAAAAGAAAAAATGAACTGCTGGAAAACTCCATCAACGAAAGGAAACGAACGATTCCTGCAGAAGTGGAAAATGTGCTAAAAGATTATCTTAAAAACCTGGAAAATATAGATATTATGAGTAAAATATTCGATTTCGACGAAGAAACGAATATCCTGCGCGCGATGCTTAATTTAAATTTGAATAATAATTAATACGGAATTTGATAACAAATAGGCTCATAGGCACATTTGCCAAAAATACATAACATACTAAACATAAAAAGATGGCTATTAACTTACAAAAAGGTCAAAGAATAAACCTGAAAAAGGAAAACGGTGCTGATCTTACCCAAGCATGTGTAGGAATCAACTGGGGAGCAATTGAGAAAAAAGGGCTTTTCGGAACCAAAAAAGAAGCAGTAGACTTAGATGGAAGCTGTATTTTATTTGATTCAAACAAGACGCTTACAGAAGTCATTTATTTCGGAAACCTGAAATCAAGAAACGGTTCTGTAAAACATAGCGGTGACGACCTTACCGGAGATGTAAACGGAGATGATGGATTAGACAATGAAGTGATCACAGTAGATTTCAGCCAGTTGGAGCCCAATGTAGAGCACGTTGCATTGGTACTGAACAGCTACCAGGGACAGGATTTCGGAACAATTCCTTTTGCTTCGATCCGTATCTATGAAGGAACTCCTACGAACGTAAGAGAGGTTTTCGCTAAATATGATATCGCCAACGATGCTTCTTTCAAAGGACACGTTGCCATGGTAATGGGGGTTTTCTACAAAAGAAACGGCGAATGGAAGTTCAATGCGATCGGAGATCCTACTTCGGACAGAAAACTGGAACAGACGATCCAGACGGTTCAGGCCAACTATTTATAACCAATAGATAATCAGTAAGAATGAGCTTTGGTTCGTTCGAAAAAAATGAATAGTTTTACAGGCTTTAGCCAAAACTTATTTTATCTATTGATCTCAAATAAAAAATATTAAAAATTAGCAATATTTGTGCATACTGTACATCTATTGCTTTTATCATATAATAACATAAACTGAAGTGGAACATCAAAGTATTTTAGAATTGCACCCGGGCTTGGTGTGGGGATTTGCGGTAACAGTGGTTATCATGCTACTCCTGGATTTAGGAGTATTCAATAAAAAAAGCCATGAAGTATCATCCAAAGAAGCTACCATCTGGTCTATCGTATGGATTTCATTATCCATGATATTCTCTGGCGTGGTATATTGGGTTTTCAATACAGACGGAAGCCCTGGAAGTCATGCTATAGCTGTAGAGAAATTTACTCAGTATCAGGCAGCTTACTGGATCGAAAAAGCCCTTTCTGTGGATAATTTATTCGTATTCATCCTAGTTTTCGGATTCTTTAAAGTTCCGAAATACCTTCACCATAAAGTTCTCTTTTGGGGAATCATTGGAGCATTGGTATTCAGGGCGATATTTATCTTTGCGGGGGTAGGACTTATTAACCTGACTTATCTTCCTGAAATGAATGTTTTCGGAAAGGCAGTACAAATCAACGTGGTAATGGCCCTATTCGGTCTGTTCCTTGTCTATGCCGGGATCAAATCCTGGGGTGACGGAGACGGCGATGATGACGAAGATTACAGCAATACAGCGGGAGCAAGGCTGATCAAAAGCTTCTGGAAAGTTTCCGATAATTATGATGGTGATAAATTCTTCACAATTCAAAACGGAATCAAGATGGCAACACCGCTTTTAGTAGTGGTAGGGGTTATTGAATTTACCGATGTTCTTTTCGCGGTAGACTCTATTCCAGCGATTTTTGCAATCTCCAATGATCCGTTTATCCTGTATACATCCAATATTTTCGCTATTTTAGGATTGAGATCATTATATTTCCTATTGGCGAATTTTATCCACATGTTCAGCAAGCTTTCTTACGGACTGGCTATTATCCTGTCATTTATCGGGGTAAAAATGCTTATTGCACCATGGATTCATATTTCGTCTCCGGTTTCATTGGGAATCGTAGGAGGAGTGTTATTGCTTTCTGTTCTTTTATCCATTATGTTCCCTGAAAAGGAAGATGAGGAAAAAGAGAAATTAGAAAAATAAGAACAACAAAACCATATTATATTGAAAGGCTTTACAATCTGTAAAGCCTTTTTTATTTTTAAAAATTCACCAAATCATCTAAAATTTACTATTCACAACGACAACTTACGTCACTCCATGCAACAGCTTATTAATTTTCCTCCTCGTCTGTACAGACACTTTATAAGCCCCATCACGCAGTTTCTGTATCTTTCCGACAGGCTGGAAAAAGATTTTGCTTTCAAATGGATTGAATGAAAGCAGTTCATTGGTACAGCCCCGTGCATCCGGAAGTTGGCCTTTATCTATTTTTACTTCCCCGATTTTAATAAAGGGTGAATTTTTCCATTCCACATTCAGTTTGTTGATGGGTTGGTCTTTAAGATTATAGCAAAACTGGATCAGAACATCTGCTATGTAATCATGATCCTGGAAATAGCTTTTCAGAGCTTCTTTCATTTTTAATTTTCTGCCGAAATTTTTGTCTACAGATTTTGGAACCAGTTTTATTTTGATCATGTAGTCACCAAGACGATAAGCTCCTACAGAATGATAATCAAAAGACAGAATAAAATCATTCCTTTTACTTAATAATTTAAAAATGTTTCTGGCAAATGAGAGGGTGAAAACAGAAGGAATTACTTTTGCAGCCTGAGCCGTCAGTGAAAAAAAACTGCTCCATTTTTTAATATAAAACCTGTTGACAGCAGTAAATAGTTTCAAAAAGTGAGAAACCGAATTGGTGGGGAATAAAGGAAAATTAACCAAAGGAAAATTCGCGATCAGTCCGCCTTTCTCGTCTTTTATTTTGACGGCAAATCCGTAAGCAGGAATATCTTTTTCTGAGTTCTTAATTTTCAGGTTCGCATTGGAAAGCCTGATGGTAAGATCAAATTTTTCGTTGTCAAAAAACGGAAGGAGGTCTTCAGGAATATTTTTGTCGATAAAAAATGTACCCTCAGCGGCAGCATAAGTTTTGGCATGAGCATTTCTGGTGGCATAGTTGACATCGCTTATGGAAGATGATTGTTCAACGAAATCTGCAATCGTCTTTTTATTGATTTCCAGAAGTTCTTTTTCCTCTTCGGTAAGCTCATCAAATTCCTTATTATATTTTAGTGGTTGTGGCATTTAGTTTTTAAATTCAATTATAACGCCAAGTTTCGGAATCTGTGTTAACATAATATTAAAATTATTTGAATTTTGAGGCAGACAGGAAGATTGGGGCGGAAGTTGTTGCTATTCTGTGATTTAGAAGAAAGGAGGGACGATGGAAGGAGGAAGATTAAGGAACTCATGGTTATCCTCTAACCGGAAGGCTTTTAAATTTATTTTTAATCTAAAGAACTCCTCGAGGCTTTGCCTCGGGTGAAAAGAGGAAAAGTTTGAAAAACAGATGGTTTTTCAAAAGAAACTTGTTTAAACTTTTATTTTTCTTAGGAACAAAATAGAAAACGCCAGATAATGTAGGCTGATCCATGTGATATTAAGTGTTTCATATCTTACCAATAAAGCCTTGAAACTATCCAGCCATGCATTTGCTTTTTCTATCTTAAACTTTCTTTTGTAAAGCTCGGGATCAAAATACTTTTCATCTTTTGTGTCTCCGTTGCGAGGATTATCTTTTATATTTCCAACAATCTCTTTCAGGTCTAGTAGGTCTCTGAATTTTTTACTGTCAAAACTTGGATCTGCATTCATAAACAATCCTTTATACTCTATATCAGCATCATTTAGAAGACCGAGAATCTCATCTAAAGTTTCTTTAATATTATATAAATCATGATGCTCACCACTTATTGGATTTCCCATTGAAAGCATTTGCCCCTGGTTATCACAAAGGAAAATACAGTTACTGGTCTTGGATGATTTTCTTCCCTGATATCCTATCGATTCTCCTCCTGTTCTGCTACGGGTATGACTTCCATCTAATTGGACGCTGGAAAGATCCAGTTTTCTTTTATTGTTCTGCAAAAGAGAAATCCAAATTCTTTTGAAAGAACCGTCTTTACACCATTTATTAAAGTAATAATAAATCAATTGCCAGCTTATTGTTTCTTTTGAAAAATATTCTTTCAGGCTTAATTCCCGCCATTGGCAACCTGTTTTCAATCGTTTAATAATGAGTTTAAATATTTTTCCTAAATCAAATCTCGTACAAAATCCTCGTTTGCCTTTGCTTAAATGAGGTAAAATCCATTTTTCCAGTTTATCTTTGCTTATGAGTTCCAGATTTTTAGTTCTTTTTTTTTGCAACTCTAAATTGCTGATTTTCTCGGAACTCTTTCTTAGCTAAAAAGTTTAAACGGGTTTATACACTAAATTTTTCAGTCGTCACTTCCTTAGACTTCTCTTTTTTTCAAAACGCTTGTCATTCGTTGTTTCTTTGTTTAAAATTTTCTTTCATACACTTGAAACAACCTATATGAAAAATAATATCATAAAAAAGACTTGCATTAATGTAAGTCTCTTTATCTTTACGCAAAATGTATATTTCTATGCAGGAAATACCTATTAATAGACTTAAAGCTGTATTGGCTGAAAAGCAAAAAACAAGTAAATGGCTTGCAAACCAATTAAATAAATCTGAAACTACCGTTTCTAGATGGTGTCGCAATGAAATTCAACCTTCGTTAGAAACGATGACTCAAATCGCACATGAATTAAAAATAGATATTAAAGAATTATTAAACTCGACAATGTAATATGGAAGTTCAAATTAAAGACAACAAAATTTATGCTCCTTTAAAAGAGAAATGGTTAGTCTTAAAGCCAGAAGAAGAAGTAAGACAAAATTATATTGTAAGATTAATTAGTTCCTATGGTTTTGAGTTAAGCCAAATGGCTCAAGAAATAAAAGTGAACAATTCACAACGTGGCCAAGGTCGTGCAATGGCAGATATTGTCATTTGGAAAAGCGAAGCGGATAAATTAGCTGACAAAAGTCCTGTAATTGTAGTGGAATGTAAAGCAGAACATATTACCATTCACGAAGAAGATTATTTCCAGGGATACAACTATGCTTCTTGGGCAGGAGCTGACTTTTTCGTTACAACAAACGAAAAAGAAACACGTATTTTCAAGGTTGTAAAAGGTTTAATTCCTAAACGACTGGAAGAAATTGTAAATATTCCTAATGCAAAAGAAATAAAGAGTGATAAGAAAATCGACGAATTATTGAAGAAAACAAAAACTTTTACTAGGGACGAATTTTCTAAACTGTTATTTAAATGTCATAACATTATTCGTAACAACGATAAATTATCTCCTGAAGCTGCTTTCGATGAAATTTCTAAAATTTTATTCATTAAGATTCGATATGAAAGAAATAATTCAGATAGCCAAATATTCTCCGAAGAACAGTTCAAGAAATTAAAAAAGGCTTATGATGAAACTAAGTCAAAAGCAAGTACTGAATTTTATCAACAATTATTTGAAAGAACGAAAGAAGATTTCAAAGACGATGATTTATTTGAACCAACTGAGATTTTAAGAATTCGTGAAAATAGCTTTGAAGCCATTGTAAAAGAACTACAAATTTACAACCTATCAACAACATCAGATGATGTAAAAGGTATTGCCTTCGAGCAATTCTTAGGACGTACATTTAGAGGAGAGTTAGGACAATTCTTTACGCCTCGTACCGTTGTAGATTTTATGGTTGATGTATTAGATCCACAAGAGGGAGAAATTATTTGTGACCCTTGTTGTGGTTCTGGTGGTTTCCTAATCAAAGCTTTTGAATATGTTAGAACTAAAATCGAAGAGGAAATTCAAGTAGCCAAAGACAAAATTAAAAAGCGATACTATACAGAAGAATACGAGACGTTATCCGAAAAGGAAAAAACGAAAATAGATGATAAGGTAACCGATCTATTTACCAAATTAAATGCAGAACTAGATATCAATAATTCTAAAAGTAGATTACGTGTATTAAGCTACGATTGTATTTTTGGTACAGATGCCAATCCGCGTATGAGCCGTACTGCCAAGATGAATATGATTATGCATGGCGATGGTCACGGTGGTGTACATCACAATGATGGCTTATTAAATGTGAATGGGATTTTCGAAAATCGTTTCGATATCATTTTAACCAATCCACCATTTGGTGCTCGTGTAGAAAAATCTTTAAAAATTACCGAAGCGGATAAATATACAAATACAGAAAGAATTGCTAAATATAAGGAACGTTATGATAAACCAAATGATCCCGCTTATACGAATGCTTTAAAACAAATAAATGATAATATTGGTAAGCCTTTACTAAATCTTTTTGATACAGGTAAAATGAGTACGCTTACTGAGGTGTTGTTTATTGAACGGTGTTTAAATTTATTAAAACCTGGTGGACGTATTGGTATCGTTTTACCAGAAGGAGTTTTAAACAATTCTAATCTTCAAAAAGTACGTGAGTATGTAGAAAGTAAAGCAAAGATTATTTTGATTATTTCTATTCCTCAAGATGTATTTATTGCGAGTGGTGCTACTGTAAAACCTAGTTTATTATTCTTTAAAAAGTTTACGGAAGATGAGCAAAAGGAATATGAAATTATTGTAAAAGAAGCAAATAAAAAGGTCAAAGTAAATTACGAAGCTCGTTTAAAACAAATTAAAGAAGCATTAACCCAAAAAGGCAAAAAAGCATTAACTGCCGAAGAGAAAAATGTACTGAAAGCAGAACAAAAAGGTATAGAAGTAAAAATAGAGACGGAAATAAAAGCTTTAATAAAAAACAATTTCAATTACCAGATCCCAATTGCTGAAGTAGAGAAAGCAGGTATTAGTACCACAGGTGCTAAAATTGAAAATGAATTAGAGCCATTGGCAGAAGAATTTAAAAAATACCGAACTGAAAATAAATTATGGAATACCTTATTAAAATATATTGATTATCAGGTAATTGAAAATAAAATTTATCGTATTCCTTTAGCAGATAATACATTGGCTGAACCTGAAATTTTTTATAACTAATGGGAGAAGTAAATAGAAAATTACATTTTATTTCATATTCAGATTTGAACAAATGGGATGCTAAATTTTACTTAACTAATGAAACAATCTTTAATCCAAAATATAAGCAAGTTTTATTTGGTGAATTTTTGAAAAAAGCATCAATTGAAAAAGTAAAAATTGAAGATGATAAATATTATAAAATTCTAGGTGTAAGGTCGTATGGTAAAGGGGTTTATTTAAATAGAGAATCCTTAGGTAAAGACCTAAAAATGAAAGAATATTTCAAGGCAAAACCTGATCACTTATTTTGGTGTAAAGTTGATACTAAAAACGGAGCATTTGGAGTAGTAAATAAGGAGTTAGCTGATGGATTTGGATCGTCTAATATGACTTTTGCTGAAATTGATACAAAAAAAATAAGTTTAGATTTTTTACAGCTATTATTTAAGTCAAAAAAAATACATTCATATTTAGATAGTTTTGTTACCGGAACTACAAATAGAAAATATATTCGTCCAGATCAATTATTAGAAGAAATATATATTCCTCTACCGACTATTACAGAACAGCAAGAAATTGTTGATTCTTATTATGCTAATATAAATGAAGCGGATAATTTAGAACTTGAAGCCAATAATTTGGATCAAGAGATTGAGAAGTATTTGTATGAAGAATTAGGAATTAGTATAGGGAATCAAATAGAGAACAAAAAAGGTTTAAATTTTGTTTATTTTAAAGATATTTTAGAATGGGGGACTGATAAAATTTTATCTAGTTCTGGATTTGAAACAAACCAATACAAATTAAAATCTTTGAGTAAATATGATTTAGTTGTTGAAGATGTTTTTCGTGGTAAGAGTCCTAAGTATGCTGAAAAATCCAATAAGTATATTTTAAATCAAAAATGCAATCGTTGGAATAAGATTGAAATAAAATATGCAAAAACTGTTATTCCCGAATGGTATGATAGTATAGAAGAAAAATTCTTCACTAAAGAAGGGGATATTATTATTAATTCAACTGGAGAAGGTACTATTGGACGATCAAGTTATGTATCTAAAGAATTTGAAGGTTTGATATATGACAGCCATATTTTGTTGTTACGTATAAATAAGAATTTATTTAATCCTGAATTATTTGTTGAATTATTTAACAGTTCTTTTGGTCAGAGCCAAGTTAATCAAATAAAATCTGCTCAGGCTACAAAACAAACAGAATTAGGTGTAAATAATTTATTAAAAATTGAAATTCCAGTTGTTGAAAATCTACAAAAACAAGATTTTATAATCGAAGAAATAAAACGATTAAGAGTATTAGCAACAGATAATTTTAATAAAATCGAATTACTAAAACACTTAGCTAACGAAGAATTTGAAAAAGTAATTTTTCAAATAATAGTATGAGTCTAAATAATATAAAGTATGAAAATAAAAAGTTTACATGTTCCTGATTATTACCTTTTGCAAGATTTTAAAATAGGGTTTAATGATAGTATTGACCTTGCTGTAATCATTGGTGATAATGGTAGTGGTAAATCATCATTATTAGAAGTTATCGCTTACATATTTGGTCACTTACATAAATACTTTGTTTTAGGTGATAAAACAGCAGAATTTATTGATGGTTATGAATTTGAATTTACTTCTCTTGTGGAAGGAATTGAATATTCTATTTATTTAAAAAGTGTATTTGTAAAACAAAAAACGAATACATTTAGACCTATTATAAGAATTAATAATAATGAAATGTCCATTATCCAAATTGAAAAAGAGTTTGGAGGATTTCAAAACTTTTTACCCTCTAGAATTGGAGTTTACTATGCTGGTGAAGCGCAATATTTAAGCAAATTAAGTGAGCATTTCGAAGAAAAGTATATAAAAGAACTAATAAAAGAGGGGAATTCATATTCATTAAGTCCTTTTAAATTGCCACAAGAACGTCCATTCTATTACATAAAGGATAGTTATTTTGGTTTTATACTATTGTCTTTAATCGTTAATAAAGAAAAATCATCTAAAATAAATGAACTTTTAAATAATCTTCTAGGTACGATTGATTATAACCAGATTGAAGTAAAAATAAAGCTTAAGAAGCCTAATCGCCCTGTTTATAAGAAAGACGTCCTATGGGGAATAGATTCTAAATTTGTTGAACAGTTTATAGAGAAGTTAAATAGTACGTCAATTAATGTTGAAGAGAATGACGACAAAACAACTTTAATTTACACATATAACGGTATTTTGGATATAAAAGATCTTTTTAAAGATTCTGAAAAAAGCGATTATGCCTTTATGGTTCTAGATACATTATTTTACAACGATCTATTGGAATCTGTAATTATAGAACTTAAAGATGATAATGGTAATATTATAAACTCTGAACGATTAAGTGAAGGTCAGCGTCAATTCCTTGTTACTTGTGGTTTAGCTGTATTATGGGAAGATATTGATAATAAACTATTCTTATATGACGAACCTGATGTTTTCTTACATCCTAAATGGCAACGCGAATATATTCCCTTTATTAAACAATATTTTAATAATTCTTTTGCAGTTTTTACAACACATAATCCAAGTATACTATCTGATGTTAATTCATCTCAAGTCTATTTGTTTAGACAAGGAAAGGTCATTGATAAAGGATTAAATACATATGGTGAAAAATTTGATCGTATATTAATAGATTATTTTGGTTTAGATGATACACGAAGTAAAAATGTATCACAACTATTTTCATCTTTATATAAATCAATCAAAGAAAAGAATTTTTCTAATGATGAATTTAAATCTGATTTTGAAAAATTGAGAAATATTGTTGGTGCTGATGATGTTGACTTTTTATTATTAAATTTAGAATTGAACAGGGCCAATGAAAAAAATAAATAAACAACAACCTTCTCAAGAATTCACGGATTTTGTAAAAAGTAAAAGACCTACAGATTGGAAAGATTGTGACGGAGAAGTAAAAAGACAAGCTAAAGAATATATTCTTTTAGAGGAACAAGATTTATTATGTGGTTATACTGAAATATATATTGATAATGAAGATTGTCATATAGATCATTATGTAAAAAGATCATTGGACAATAGGCTGTGCTTTGATTGGAAGAATTTAATTGTTGCAGTAAATGATGAGGATTTTGGAGCTAAATATAAAGATAATGGTGGAAATAATATAAAATCATTAGCTGAATATAATGATATACTTAATCCAGTTAATGATGATGGAAATGATTATTTTCAGTATTCTTTAAATGGAGAAATTAATCCAATTGAAACTCTAAATTCTAAGGGTATTGATAAATCAGATAATACTATAAAGGTTTTTAATCTAAATCACAATTCTTTAAAAACAAGAAGAGCGGATTTAAGCAAAATTATTATTGGATTAAGAAATGGTGGATTAAAAGATGATGAAATTCTAGGTTGTTTGGAAAAGTCTGGCTTCTATTCATTCACAAACTATATTTTAGAAAATTACTAAATGATACCAATAGATAAAAAACTACAAATTCAAACCATTTGGGATAATTATATCGAAGTAAATAAAACTGTTTTAGATACCAAAGGCAAAGAACTAATTAAAATTGATGATTCAAGACGTTCAGCAATTATAGAACTTCAAAAGTTTATTAATAATTTCCAAGAAGATTCAATTAATATATATGAGTTTAAAACCAATATTGATAGCTTTAACAAACGAAATAACCTTTGGGGATTTACAGCTACAAAAGGACAAATGTTTTTTAATCAGTTGGTGAAAAATAGTGAAGTTAACATTGGTCAATTAACGGATCTATTAAAAAATTGTATTAATCAGCCTATTAATTTAGAGGATACCTTATCAAAAATCACTAAACTGGAAAAGTATTGTACAGAAATATACAGTAAAGCTAAAGATAAGCGTAAAGTCCCAAATCCGGGTTCTGTATCCTATTTCTTATCTTACTTTTGGCAAATTCAAAATGCTGAAAAATGGCCCATTTTATATACGTCATTAATCAATGCGTATACAGAATTAGAGATTTGGGAAGAAACAAACTCACAAGTAAAAGCGTATCAATATTTCTTTAATTTAAATGAAGAGATCAAAAATATACTTTCAGATTACACAGGCGTAAAAAAAACAAATTGGGATGCTGAACATGCGTTTTGGAACTTTAAAGGAAATCCAAATAAACCCAATGAAAGTGTCCCTAAAAAAGAAACAAAACCTGTTATAGAAATTGAAGTAGAGAAAGAAAAGACAATTACTGTGAATGCATCTTTTGAGTTATTGGATTATTTAATTCCTAAAGTAGCCAAACTTATAGAATTAGGACAAGATACAGAGAAATCATCTTCATTGAAGGGAAGTGCTTACGAAAAATTAGTTGCTGAAATTTTTAAGCAATTAGATTTTGAAGTAGAAATTTTAGGTCAAGGAAGCGGCAGAAATCCAGATGCAATTTTAAGGCATCGTGAAGAAAATACAGCATTTATTGTTGATGCAAAAGCATATTCGAATGGTTATAGCCTAGGAATTGATGATAGAGCAATCAAAGAATACATCAATCATTATTGTCCTAGATTGCAGAAAGAGGGGTATAAAAAAATTGGTTTTATCATTGTAAGCAATTCTTTTAAATCAAACTTTGATAGCTTCATGAATGAAATAACTTGGAATACAGATATAAAAAGATTCATTTTGCTTACATCTGAAGCCTTGCTGTATCTTTTAGCCTATAAAACAAAAGATCGTATTCAGTCTTCAACTATTATTGAAACTTTAGTTAGTTTAGGTAATCCTATTGAATCTAAAAATATTATTCAAGAGTTTGATGATGTTTAAAGTGAATAAAATTGAGGTAGTAAAATTATTTTAGCCACCTTTTTGACCATCCTAAAAAATAAAAACCTCTAATAATCAAATGATTTAAAAGGTTTTTAATACCCAGGACCGGGGTAGTTTATTTATCCATTATCCATTATCCATTGCCCCTTAAACTCGTACCCTACCACCCACCACCATAACTCCCATCCTCCGACTTCCCTCTTCCATTCTCTACAAAACCCCTATCTTTGTAAAAAATATCAACAATGGGAGTAGCAGATATGTTATTTAAAAAGAAAAAAGAACTGGCAGAAAAGAACCTTAACGACGGTAAGGAATATATGATGGAATATGGTAAAAGAGAAAGTGTTGTACAATTGCCAAGCGGTTTACAGTACGAAATCATTACCGAAGGCGATGGCGCAAAACCAGGTCCTAAATCCACAGTAAAATGCCATTACCACGGAACGACAATCACCGGAAAAGTATTCGACAGCTCTGTAAAAAGAGGAACTCCTGCATCTTTCCCTTTAAACAAGGTAATCAAAGGATGGACAGAAGCCCTTCAGTTAATGCCTGTTGGAAGTAAATGGAGACTCATCCTTCCTCCGCATTTAGCATACGGAGATCAGCAGATCAGCAAAGAAATCGGACCTAATTCTACGCTTGTTTTTGAAGTGGAATTATTGGATATCAAATAATCCTGCTTAAAAATAGCTTAAAAAATTTACCCGGATTCGGGTAAATTTTTTTATTTGTATTATATTCGTGTGGGTCAATTTCAAAGAACAAATATTGTTAAAGTTTTTTTTAATGGATGTGGGAGCCAAAAAACATTATACAAAATATGCAGATTTAAATTTTATCGGAGATAAAATCCTTGCGCCTTAAAAGAGTAAACCATTAAATCTCTTGCGCCTTTGCGATTACCCAACAGTATTACCCAAAGCAAAAAATATAAACTGAATGAAAAAACTCTTTTACCTTTTAGCTATATTTAGCTTGTTGACTTCCTGTGTTTCCAAAAAGAACCAGGTCATCAGGCAGAATATCCTTACTTTAAAAGACAGCTACTGTAAGGCGCCTTTTAAGTATAACTACAGCAACAGAGTTCCATCATATAATTCTGATTCTATTTTAGCAGCCAATAAAGAGCTGAAGGAACTATTTTCTGATCAGAGTATTCTTATTCTGAATGCTTTGGATAATCTCGATGAAGTTCATAAGATCATTGACCTGAAAAAAGATTCTTCCATAACCGCTCAGGTTAAAGTCTTACAGCTTAAAAGTAAAATCAACAGTAAAATCACCATTGCGCTTACAGAACTGGATGCAGTGGCTGCAGAATTCGATTGTGAAGGCGAAAGGGTAGCACAGATCGGGAATTATGTGGATAACCTTAATGATTCCAGAAATAATAAAATGATCCTCTATTCTATTGTGACAGGAGCAGCCGCTTCTATCGCAGGTGGGATTGTTTCAGATGGGGGATGGAGTAATGCGATTGATATTGGTGGGGGTGTTGTAGGAGCCGGTTTTGGTCTTGCCACTCTTAATCCGAAAGGAAAAAAGGTAGAATTTATCCACCACAGAAATCTTCTGAGAGATATCTGGAAAGAAAAGCTGGAGTCCCCGAATTTTCCGCCATTCATTTGGTATATGTATACGGAGAAGACATTTTCCAATAAAGAAACTCATTCTATTATTGGCAATATGAAGGAAAGGTGGCTTCATTATCAGTTTGATGACAGTAAGATAGAAGCCGACCAGTCTGTCATCTTTAGTGATGGAGGGTTTTACAGAGCAGATGATCTTCATAACCGCGCAGCAATGCTTAATCAAATGCAGTCGGCAACACGAACAATTAACCAAAATATCAATTATCTGCTGCTGGATCTGGATAAATTAATCCTTTAAGAAAAATTTAACTGTAATAAAATTTGTTACATTTAAAAATTTGTCTATCTTTGCCCTGTAATTACAATGAACAATACAAGATTTGCTACGGCAATACATATCATGACCTTATTGGCAAAAAGTCCTCAGGAGTGGCTCACTTCTGAATGGATGGCGGGCAGCATCAACGTAAATCCGGTGATTGTCCGTAAGGAGATCAGCGTACTGAGAGAAGCAGGTCTTATTGCCAGCAGACAGGGGAAGGATGGTGGAAGCCAGCTTGCTAAGAGTGTAGATCAGATTAGTATTTCAGAGATCTACAGAGCGGTAAAGAATACCGAAGTTTTAGGGAAAAAAAATCAGAATCCTAATCCGGCATGTAGTGTAGGTAAAGAAATCAATAATCATTTAAATACATTATTTGAAGAAACAGATCAATTGGTTACTCAGTTTTTAGGAGATAAATCCCTGAAGGAATTTTCGGAGCAGTTCGAATAAAATTTTTTTAACCATAAATGTAACAAGTTTTATTACAATTTAATTTTAAAATAAAATATTATGAAAAAAGTATCAGTAATCGGTGCAACCGGTTTTGTAGGAAAAAAAGTAGTCAATGAATTAGCAGAAAGAGGATATGCTGTAGAAGCTTTGGTAAGAGATGCTTCTAAGGTAGAATCACAAGAAAATGTAACAGCAAAAAGTGTTGACGTAAATAACACAGAAGAACTTGCAGAAGCTTTGAAGGGGAGTGATGCAGTAATCAGTGCATTCAACGCAGGCTGGACAAATCCAAATCTTTACAATGATTTCCTGAACGGTTCCATTAATATTGAAAAAGCAGTAGAAAAGTCAGGCGTAAAAAGATTAATCGTAGTAGGAGGGGCAGGAAGCCTTTATACTCCGGACAACGTACAGATTGTAGATACTCCGGATTTCCCTGAAGCTTACAAACCAGGTGCAACCGCAGCAAGAGATTATTTAAATAAGATCAAAGAAAACAGTACGCTGGACTGGACATTCTTCAGCCCTGCTATTGAAATGAACCAGGCGAATGTAGGAGAAAGAACAGGTAAATACAGAACCTCTTTGGAAACTCCGGTTGTTGATGAGAACGGAAGAAGCCGTCTTTCTGTAGAAGATGTAGCAGCCGTGTTAGTAGACGAACTGGAACAGAACAACCATATCCGTGAGCGTTTTACAGCAGCATACTAATTCATAAAAAAATAGACAATGTTAAAAAAGAAATTATTATCACTATTGACACTGCTTGGGTTTGTAAGTATAATGCTGGCAGGAAATTTAAAGATTAAAGTTTACAATCCTGGCCCTAAAGCTATTTTTCCTATTACGTCCACCATTATTTATGGCGATAAAGACGCGGTGCTTATCGATGCCCAATTTCAAAAGCAGTATGCAGAACAATTGGTAAAAGAGATTAAGGCAACGGGAAAAAATCTGAAAACAGTTTTTATTTCCCACAGCGACCCTGACTTTTATTTTGGTTTAGATGTCATTAAAAAAGCATTTCCCAATGCAAAGATTATTTCAACAGCTCAGACTGCTTACCTGATATCCGCTTCAAAAGATGATAAAATGGCGGTATGGAAACCACAGCTGAAAGAAGATGCTCCTTCAGAGATCATTATTCCGGAAGCTGCAAATGCAATTCCTGATTTAGAAGGAAACAAGATTGAGATAAAACAAAATGCTGAAGATCCTGCTCACAGTTTTGTATGGATTCCATCTTTAAAAACAGTGGCCGGCGGTATTTCTGTTTCTGTAGATTCCCATATCTGGATGGCAGATACTCAGAATATGAAGGCGATTGATCAGTGGATCGGACAGATTAATGCGATGAAAGCATTACAACCTCAACAGGTCGTTCCTTCTCATTTCGCAAAATTGCCCCTATCTCCTCAATCTCTTGATTTCGTTAAAAACTATCTTGAAAACTATAAAAAAGCAGTAACTGAAAACAAAACATCTTCCGGTGTTGTAGATTTTATGGTTAAAAAATATCCTGATCTTCATGGAAAAGATGAACTGGAAATGGGAGCGAAAGTTTTCTTTGGAGAAATCGACTGGGATCTGAGATCACCTTATCCGGCCATAGGAAACAAAGTAGAAGCCGATTTCGGAACGTTTAAATTCCTCCTGAATTTCAAGGACAATAAAGAAATGTCTTTCACAGGAATTTCCGGAAACGTAAAAGGAAATACAGATACCGTACAGTACACCGCTGTAGAAGTGGCAAAGAATGTCTTTATGGTATACTGGCATGAACCAAAACTAGGTTCCAACATCACTCATGTTCAGGATTATAACAAAAATATAATTTATACTAATATTGCAGAACCTAACGGGTCATTCACTCACCTGAAAGGAACTCTTAAAATTCTGAAATAATAGACTTAATAAAAAACTGCCGTCACATGATGGCAGTTTTTGGGTGAATCAATCTTCCACAGATCATTAAGGGTACACAAATTTTTAAACTGAACCATTAAGAGTATTGAAGGGATTAAGCTTTGTTAAGAAAATCAGATAGACTTTTAAGCAGCTTATCTTAAAGCGAAGCTCATCTTAATCTTCTTAAAAACTTAATAGGATCTTGATGGTTTAAAATTCAAATTAAGAGTTTCTTTATAAAATCTTCCACAGATTTTTTCAGATGACAAAGAATATCTTTTGAACCGTGTTGAATAAAAAATGGCCGTCAAACAGACAGCCATTTTTTTATAGATTCATAAACAGTTTCGGATTCACCGGTGTGTTGTTTTTATGGACTTCGTAATGTAGATGCGGTCCTGTTGAACGTCCGGAATTTCCGGATTTAGCGATAACCTGTCCTACTTTTACTTTCTCATTGACTTTAGAAATCAGCTGAGATAAGTGACCGTAAAGCGTAGCCAATCCGTTTCCGTGAGAAACGATGACACAGTTTCCGTAACCGCCTTTTTGACCGGAGAAAATAACTGTTCCTGCAGCAGCAGCTCTCACGTCTGAACCGAAAGCCACGGCAATGTCCAGTCCTTTATGGAATTGTATCTGGTCCGCTTCAGCAGGTGGATTGTTCTTTTCTACAGGCGCTTTAGCTGAAGAATTGCCGGCAACCGCTTTAGTTGAAGCAGCAGCAGGTGATGGGGCCGGAGCAGAAGGTGCTGCTTTAGGTGTTACCATTACTTTTACTTCTCTTTTATTCCCGTAACTGTCTGTTAATTCGATGATTTTTTCTACAGGTTCCACTTTTACTTCCGGTTTAGGAGCTGTAGCAGCCACAGGTTTAGATTCTGTTGCACTTGATTTCACAGAAGCAAATACGGTTTTAAAAGGAATTGGATTTTTTCTGATGCCGAAATTAGAGGAAATGTATCCGTCGGTAGGCATTCCAAGTGGAACTTCCATCAGCTTTTTTTGAAGATTCATCAGATACTGGCTGTAGCGGTTGGCTTGTTTGGCCAGATATACAGAATTTGAGATACTGTCCTTACTGAGGATCATCAGCTTTTGATCACTGATGTTTTTGGATTTCAGAAATGAATTAAGCTCAGCCACAGTCTGATCTACCATAGTAAGATCTGTTTTCATTTTTAAATAATCTACACTGTCTTTTTCAGTGTTTATTTTAACGAGGTTCACTTCATACATCTTGTCATCCTTTTTAGAAAATAACTTGGCGATAAAGATGGCCTGTGCAAAAACTACCAGCAAAAGTCCTCCGAGGAGAATATTCACATTCTTCTTGCTGTTTAGAAATTTCTTCATATTTCTTCTCTTAGTATATTACAAAACGGTTTAAGCATGCAAATTTAATTAAAAATACTCTTTGGAAGATATTTTTAAAGAAAACTTAGTTTTTTCTGTATTTAACGTCTAATTAGATATTTAATTGTGTTGATGTGTTAATTTTTTCAGAAACTAGCTTTTATCATAGCCCTAAAGTCCCTGTTCCGTCTTTGTTTTAATATATTTGCAGTTCACATTTCAATTATGGCTAAAAAGAAAATAATTTCAGAATCTTCACATCCGAAAAAGATTAAAAATGAAGTTTCTGTAGGGGTAGTAGGCAGTGGAAGTTTTGCAACTGCTATCGTAAAAATGCTTGTTGAAAACTGTAAAGTGGTACACTGGTGTGTAAGAAGTGAATTCGTAAAAGGAGCTATTGAGCTTCGCGGACACAACCCGTCTTACCTTACGGCAGTTAATTTTAATCTTAAAAATCTGAAACTTACAACAGATATTAATGAGCTGGTGAGTGCCTGCGATGTCATCGTACTGGCAACGCCCTCCATTTATCTTTCGGATATGATGGATAAAATGACCTGTGAATATGGTGACAAGATCTTTGTTTCCGCGATTAAAGGAATTATTCCTAAAGTAAATGATGTGGTAGCGCATTATTTAAGGGATGAATTCAAAATTGGTTTCAGAAACCAGGCCGTTATTGCAGGACCATGTCATGCAGAAGAAGTAGCGATGGAAAGACTTTCTTACCTTACCGTTGCAGCAGTAGAGGACGAAACAGCAGATAAGCTGACCGGAATTTTCAGTTCAGATTTTATCAAAGTACATTCCAGTAAGGATATCTTAGGAAATGAGTACAGCGCGATCCTTAAAAATATTTTTGCCATCGGGGCCGGAATAGCAAGCGGATTGGGGTATGGAGATAACTTCACTGCTGTTTTCGTTTCCAATGCGATCCGTGAGATGGAAATCTTCCTGGAAGCCATATACGAAGCCCCAAGAGACGTTAATGAAAGTGCTTATCTGGGTGACCTTCTGGTAACAGCATACTCACTTTTCTCAAGAAACCGCAGTTTAGGAAATCTTATTGGAAAAGGATATACCGTAAAATCAGCGATCCAGTCGATGAACATGGTAGCAGAAGGGTATTATGCAGCAGATTCCATCTATAAAACAGCTAAACAGAAAAATCTTAAACTGCCCATCATAGATACGGTCTACGCAATCCTTTATGAAGGCAAAAATGCAGAAAAGCAATTTAAAAAACTGACTGCAAAATTAAATTAAAGAAGAATCTAAGCATTTAGCTTATTAAGCCTTGTTTAATGATTATAAAAATAGAAACTTAAGTCTTTCGGGGCTTAAGTTTTTTATTTCAAGGCAATCAATAGATTCTTTTATGAAGAAGAAATCTTATCTTTCGATCACTTCTTTCGATAGGAAAGGATCGACAGTATCCATAGAATTTTTTTGCCTGTTCCGAAACTGCTTTCATCATAAAAATTAACGTGTTAAAATCGTTAAACGAGACCTTACTTATAAAACTTTTCACGAAATTTGATGTAAAATTTAGAATTATGCCACACTCGCTTACAAGCAGAACACCGAAACCAAAATATGACGTTGTACTGATAGGCGGCGGAATCATGAGCGCCACTTTAGCAACACTGCTTCACGAATTTGATCCCAATCTTGAAATTGCCATATTCGAAAGGCTTGGCAGGTTTGCGAAGGAAAGTACTGCAGCATGGAACAATGCAGGAACGGGGCATTCAGCTTTTTGTGAACTTAATTATACTCCTGAAAAACCGGATGGAACGGTTGAGATCACTAAAGCAGAAAGTATTGCAGAGCAGTTTGAGATGTCAAAACAATTTTGGGCTTATCTGGTGACCAAAGGATATGTTCAGGATCCTAAAGAATTTATCAATTCATGTCCGCATATGAGTCTTGTATTTGGTGAAAAAGATGCTGAATATCTTAGGAAACGTCATGAAAAGATGTCAGAATCCGTTCTGTTCTCGGGTATGGAATATTCTGCAGATCATGAACAGCTTAGAGAATGGCTTCCTTTGGTGATGAGCAAAAGAAATCAGTCTGAAGTGATGGCGGCTACCAAAATGGATATGGGTACCGATGTCAACTTTGGAACGTTAACCAGAAAAATGGGAAGACACCTGCTGGAAGATTCTAATGTTGAGGTATTCCTATACCACGAAGTAAAAGATGTTGATCTGAGAGAAGACGGAAAGTGGGAGATGAAAGTAAAAGACAGAATCCACAATCACAAACAGGAAGTCGTTGCTGATTTTGTATTTATCGGTGCCGGTGGTTATGCGCTTCCTCTGTTGGACAGTTCAGATATTAAAGAAAGTGAAGGGTACGGAGGCTTCCCTGTTTCCGGGCAGTGGCTGGTAAGTCATACTCAGGAACTGGTTGAAAAACATCACGCCAAAGTATATACTCAGGCTACGGTAGATGCTCCACCAATGTCTGTGCCCCACCTGGACCTTAGAATTATTGACGGTAAAAAAGCTCTTCTTTTCGGACCTTTTGCTGGATTTTCCACGAAATTTCTGAAAGAAGGAAGCTATTTGGATCTGCCTGAAAGCGTTAATACTAAAAATTTAAGATCATTATTTGGAGCATGGTGGCACAACCTGCCTCTCACTAAATACCTTATTCAGCAGGTAGCGATGACGAAATCCCAGAGAATGCAGCACCTGAGAGAATTCATCAAAGATGCCAATGAAGAGGACTGGGAACTGAAAGTAGCCGGACAGAGAGTACAGATTATCAAGAAAGATGAAAAAGACGGGGGAAAACTGGAATTCGGAACCGAAGTGGTAGTGAATAAAAGTGGAACCATTGCTTCATTGCTAGGCGCTTCTCCGGGAGCATCCACAGCAGTGTATGCCATGCTGAATGTGCTTGAAAAATGTTTCCCTGAAAAACTACAGGGAGAGTGGAAAGACAAATTGTTGGAAATGGTGCCTTCTTATGGACAAAAACTAGCTCACAATCCGGAGCTCACTGAAAAAGTAAGAAACTATACCAAAGACAAATTAGAATTAGAATATTAAAAAAGTGAATGGTGAATAGTCAATTATAAATTCTAAAAAATTGACTATTCACGATTGACTATTGACATTATATAAAAGGTGGAAGAAATACTCGTAAAACCCATTATCGCCAAAGAACTCCTGGAATCTCTTCAGACCAAAATTGAAGAGGAGAAGCAGGTCATTGTACACTGCTGTTTTCCGGCATCGCCATTTTTAGGAAATCTGATCAGGATATGGAATTCTACCTATCTTATTGACAATCAGTCTGAACATAAAAGTAAGCTTATTCATGCTGAGAATATTACGATTTACCCCAATTGGACACCCGTCCCGTTTATGCGGGATTTCTGGTTTACCTTAGTGTTTTCCGGATTGCCCAGAGACTGTAAAAGTTTTAATCTGCAAGAAGTGATTCCCGAAGAAGGCGGATTCTTCGTGGAGTCTATCAAAAGAAATTCTCTGGATGTCTACCGGGTGAAAATTTCAGAATCTTATTAAACAATGAAAGCGCGGGAGGAAAAGCTGAAACAGATCATCAGTTGGGCAGAAAAGAATTCTGACATTCGCGTTGTACTGCTTACCAGTTCGCTGGTGAATCCTTACGCACCTGTAGATGATTTCAGTGACCTTGATATAGAGCTGGTCTTTGAAAACCAGAAGGAGTACCAGACTGATAAGACATGGATATCTCTTTTTGGAGAGCCTGTTTCTATGGTAGAAGAAGATGATACTTATTTTGATGGAAAGCACACCATGAAAATGGTCTTGTACACCGATCATGTGAAAGTTGATTTTAAGCTTTATCAAAAATCAGAATTTGTAAAAGAGGTTCAGGAAGAAACACTTCCCGACGATTGGGATGTTGGTTATAAGGTTTTGGTTGATAAAGATCATTTGACTAAAGATGTAAAGCCGCCAACGTATCAGTCGATCATGATTCAACAACCGACTGAACAGCAGTTTCAGCAATTGATGAACGATTTCTGGTGGGATACGACCTATGTGGCCAAATGCCTTAATCGTGAAGATCTGTTTTATGCTAAATTCATGTCTGAAAATGTGATACGGACAGATTATCTCGTCCCTCTGATCGAATGGTATATTGCCAGTTTTCACGACTGGAAAAATATCACCACCAATAAACATGGCCGTCTTTTCAAAAAATACCTGTCTGCAGAACTCTGGACGCAGGTAGAAGCTACGTTCTCAGGAAGTAATATTGAGGATAACTGGCGTGCTTTACATGCCTCTGCAGATCTGGTGCATGAACTTGGAACTGTTTTAGCAGAGAAACTTAATTTTGAATATCCTCAGAGGCATGAAGACGATATAAGAAACTACTTAGATGAGGTGCAATCCATGCTATGATTTTAAGCAAATTCATTCTGCCTGATCAGATTTTCAATACAGTATTCTGCAATGGCGGTAATCGTTACAAAGGGATTAACACCAATCGTTCCCGGAATTAAAGAGCCATCTAAAACATACAGATTCTCGTGATCGTTTACCTTTCCATATGCATTGGTCGCTTTACCCAGTACACAGCCACCCAGCGGATGATAGCAGACATCTGCCCCGAAACCATTATTAAATAAAAAATGGCTTCTCGTCCCGCCATTGGCCCGATTCATCTTTTTTATAAAATAGTCAGCATTCTCCCTCATTTTAGCCGTATTACTCTGATCCCAGTCTAAATTCAGTTTTTTGGTGTTCACATCATAAGAAACTTCTCCTTTTTTATCCACTCTATTGATCAGCAGATATAGAGCCGTCGCCACATCCATTCCCATCGGGAGGGGAGCGATCTCTGTGAAAAAAGGATGTTCCTTGTCGTCCCAGTTATCAATTCCTCCCACAGGAATCGTAGACTGCTTGGCCCCAGTTCCTCCTGACAAAGGTTTTACCCAGTTTCTGCCCGTCATAAAATTGCCATTATTGCCCCAGTTTTTTCCAATTTGTTCGTGAATCGGAAGGTTAGTGACGGCATGAGACTGTAGCAAAAGTTTCAAAGTTCCCATGGTTCCGGCTGCAAGGATCAGTTTTTTACAGTTGAATATCTTATCAGAAACGACAACTCCGGAAGTGTCGGTTTGCTGAACATTTAAAGTATAGGTTTTATCATCATTAAGCTTAATATTTTCAACACAATGCAGATCCAGAATTTCAAGATTTCCGGTTTCCAAAGCTTTTTTAAGGTAAGTCTTATCCAGACTGTTCTTACCATGGTTATTTCCGTAAATCACTTCCGTATTGAAAGCAGAACGGGGAACTTCATTTTTATATTCCTTTTCCATATATTGAAAGTCATAGACATTCGGAACCCGGATGGTTTTAAAACCAGCCTTATGAGCTTCCTCTTCACCAACACGCGTAAATTGATAATAAGGACAGTCTTTTAAAAACTGCTCACCAATAACATTTACTTTTAATCTAAAGAATTCCTCGAGGCTCTGCCTCGGGGTGAAAAGAGGAAAAGTTTGAAAAACGGATGGTTTTTCAAAAGAATAAAAAGATGTAGCTTTGATTTATGGACGATCATATTTTGAAAAG
>NZ_JABBGI010000038.1 GCF_012927325.1 Chryseobacterium antibioticum
GATGCTGATTATAATCCTTGAAATTCATACAGATACCTGATATACAGTTAAATGTAATGAAAATAAAACAGTAAAACAAGTACTTTTATAACAAAAAGAATCTGCCTCAGTTGTGAGACAGATTCTTAATTTTTTATATATTGTCAGGGGTATTTTTGCTGCCTCGTAGTTTCCGCCAGGCTTTTCGGCCATAAACAATGACCAGAATAATCAGAATCACCGCTAATGCTGCCGCAATAACCGGTGCAGCCATGGCCAGTATAGTCATGATGCCCGCTCCTGCCGTTTCAGTTGTACCTACCACAGCATTTCCTAAACCTCCCGTGGTAGCAGTAGAAGCCGCCCTGATTCCTGCAAAGCCGGAGCTGATCGTGGCTGCCGTTCCCCCTCCCGCAATTAAGGCAAGCGCCCACTGCGGAAAAGTCCCCAGATCTGCAAACTGACTGGCAAATAAAACAGAACCCGCCACCGTAGCCAAAGGTACCGAGATCGTATCCAGCAGATGATCCACAAAAGGAATATAATACGTTAAAATTTCAGCGACAGTGGCAATGCCCGTTGTAATAAGCGCTGGAAGCCCGGCAAGCCAGTCAAAGTGCTCATTCATCGGGATCCAGTGACAATAAGAAGCAAGGCTTACCGCAAACATGGGCAAAAAAACTCTGAAGCCTGTCGCTGCAGCCAAACCGATGCCGATAAAGGCACTCAGTACGTAAGAGAAATAGGGAATATGGTCTAACATTTTAATTTTCAGATTTATTGTTTCCCCTAAAATTACAAAAACTATGCAAGATTTGATGAAAATTTATAACCTGTGAAATCATAAAGGATTTATTTCCCGCGGATTTCTCTGATTACACAGATATTTGTTCTGCATGAAATAAAAAAGATGAGCTGTAAAGAAGATATTAAAGTCAAAAGAAATGATTTCACAAAGAATTAAAGTTCTTCTCTGTGAAATCTGTGCGATCAGTGGGAATAAAGTCTCACCATTTCATTGGTAAATTGCTACACTATTACATTGTTACATTATTAAGCCTTCTTCTGCATCTGGCAGAGCTTGATAAACTGCTCTTCCACCTCCTGAAACTTTGCCGGTATTTCAGAAGAAACCCAGAACATCATGGCTAATGTTTTTTCTCCGAAAGATTCTTTGTATAAATTCTTGTTCAGTCGGTAACACTCCCTTAGAAGTCTTTTCACCCTGTTTCTGTGGACAGCCTTTTTGAAATATCTTTTAGAAACGGAAACACCAAACTTGTGATTTTCAACCGGAAAATTAGGTTTGTCTTTCAGAATGATAATTCTTAGATTTCCGCAGCTCCTCCATTTACCTTTATCAAAAAGTAAGGCGATCTCAGTATTTTTCTTGAGTTTTTCTTCTCTGGAGTATTTGAAGTTTTGCATTAATCTTGTTTCACTAAATAATTAATCACTTCAGCTGCAGCATACAATCCGAAAATTGCAGGAATATAGCTTACCGTGCCGTAGAAAGACCTTTTGTAATTGGCTCCATCAGTCAGTTTCAGGCTTTCCTCCTGTTGAAGTTCATTGGAGAAAACACATCTGAAGCCTTTGTTGATATTTTCTTTTTTAAGTCTTTTTCTGATTTGTCTGGCCAGGAAACAGTTTTGCGTTTTGCTGATGTCTCGTACCATTACCTTACTGGGATCTGTTTTTCCACCGGCTCCCATAGAGCTGATGAGTTTTATTTTCTTTCTTTTGGCTGCTTTAATCAAACATAGTTTGGGCGTAACGCTGTCGATGCAGTCCAGAATATAATTAAACTTATCCGATTCAAGAACTTCATCCATTCTTTCCGGATTAAGGAATTCATTGATCTTAGTTAGATTAAGTCCGGGGTTGATGTCCAGAAGTCTTTCCGCAACCACTTCCACTTTATGCTTTCCTACCGTAGAATGCAGGGCTGGAAGCTGTCTGTTAATATTCGTGATATCTACCGTGTCGCCGTCTACAATCGTCATGTTTCCCACACCCGATCTGGCTAGAAATTCTGCGGCAAAAGAACCTACTCCTCCCAAACCTATCACCAGAACATTTGCCTTATTAAGCTTTTCTAACCCTTCTTCTTTGATCAGGAGTTCCGTTCTCTCCAGCCAGTACTTATCCATTCTTTATCGTGTCTAAATTTTCTAAAATGTGTTCGTTCAGTTTTTCCAAAGAAATACCCTTTAACTCCGAAACTTTTGAATATAATTCTTCAATATTAAAACATTCATTATCAGTTTCTAAAAAGATTTTATCAAGGGGTGTATTCCTTACAATATCCTGCAAAGATAAATGATACAAAACAGCTTTTCCAAAACTCAAATAAAAATTATTTTTCAGGAGGTCTTCAGCAATGCGTTGCTTTTTGTTAAAACCATGAATGATAACCGCCTGTTCAGCTTTCTTTTTTAAAGAAATAACCTCATAAAATTTTCTGACACAATGAATGATTAAAGGTTTTCTGATCTCATTGGAAATAAGAATTTGTCTTAAAAAAACTTGCTCCTGAACCTTTTGAGGGGTAAAAATCATAGAATCCAAGCCACATTCTCCAATGGCCACACAGTTTTCCGAAATATTTGATTCCAGCCAGCTGAACTGTTCTTCCATAGAATCTACAGCGATATCTTTGGGGTGTATACCTATAGAATAAGCTGATTCCGGTGGAACCGTCCCGAAGTCTATATTGTAGATCCCGTCCCGAGTATTCTTCTTATGATGGTGAAAATCAAAAAAATCCATTCACAAAAGTACGATTATCCAGAAAATTAATTTAAAATTATTAAACGAACGTTTATAATTGTGTTAAAAATTTCTTAACTTTACTCAAAGTACACTTCATGAGAAAAAAATTTACAGAAAAACAAATCCATATATTGGATATTGCTGAGGAGCTTATTGCCAAAAAAGGGTATGAAGGAACCTCGTTAAGAGATATTTGTTCCAAGGCCAACATCAATGTGGCGATGATTTCCTATTACTTTGGTTCCAAAGAAAAAATGATGTCTTATCTTTATCAGTACAGAGTACTGAAAACAAGAGAGAATTTTTCAGAATTTGCGGATACCATAAAGGATGGCAAACCTGAAATGCAGCTGAGAGAGATCATCAAATACATTGTTTCCCAATTATTCAAATACAACTATTTCCACGGGTTTGTGACCCAGGAACTCAGGCATACGGAAAACTTAAAAGATGAGCTGCTGGATTTCTACCAGCTGTTTGTTAAGAAATTGGACGATGTGATCAAAAAGGGGGTGGCTTCAGGAGTATTTACTTTCACACCGAAGCCTGAAGATATCCTTACCATGATTATAGGTTCCACATTATTCGTTATCAGGAATAAAAACTTTTATGAGCTGTATGTGCCGAGTAAAAACGAAGAAGCCTATACCAAAGAAGCGGAGAAAAAAGTGAGAATGAATCTTTTAGTCAGTGTTTTTGCTATTTTGGGATACGCTGCAGACTAAATTTACGTTAAATATTCATAAAAAAAAATCTATTGACAAAAAAGTTATATTTTTGCAAATTAGTAAATCGGCCGTATAATCCGAAAACTGTTGAATTTTTTATATGAAAAAATATATTTTAGGTCTTTTTGCTGTGGCAGTTGTTTCCTCATGCGTAAGCCAGCAGGAAAGAGCAATGAAGAGTGCTGACAAGAATTTTATCTTAAAGGCAGCGAATGATAATTTTACCAAAAAGAAGTGGAAAAACGCATTGGCTCTATATGACAGGCTTACTAACCTTGTAGCAGGAACAGATGATTTCCCCAACGTAGGTTTTAATACTGCTTATGCTAATTATTATGACAAAAGTTATAAACTGGCAGGACATCAGTTTAAAAACTTTGCGGTGAACTTTCCTAAGGATCCAAGAGCAGAAGAAGCGGCTTATATGTCTGCATTATGTTACTATGAGGGTTCTATGGATTATAATTTAGACCAGTCTACTACAGAAACTGCGATCAATGAGCTTCAGGACTTCCTGACCAATTATCCGAACTCTGAGAGATCTAAAAATATCGGTCAGCTTGTTGACGAACTGTCTTATAAACTGGAATTTAAAGCATACGAAAATGCCAGACAGTATTTCAAGATGGCTGAGTATAAAGCGGCGAACGTAGCAATGGAAAATGTATTGGAAGATTTCCCAAGTACCAAACTCCGTCCGAAAATTTATGATTATATCATGAAGTCCCGTTACGAATTGGCTGTAAAGTCAATTTATGACCTTAAAGACGAGCGTATAGAAAGTGCTCTGGCTTATACAAAAATGGTAGAAAAAGAACTTCCGAATACAGAATATGCAAAAACAGCAGCAGATCTGAAAGGAAAACTGGAAAAAGAAAAGCAAGACTTTGTTGTTGTTAAAAAACAAACAGAAGCAAGAATTGCAGCTTTAACGGCAAAACAGAAAAAAGAGGCAGAAAGACTGGCAGAAAAAAATAAAACGGAGCAGCAAATCAACGATCAGATCAGCAATGAAAAGAAAGCAATGCAGATCCAGAGGGATAGTGCGGCACTTAATACCCCTCCACCAGCTGCCACTTTCAAAATCCAAAGATAATTCGTAAATTTGCCGTCTTATTAATAAAATAATTTTCTCAAAATGAGTGTAAAAGATACAAAAGCAGAAGTAAATACTATTACTTACGATAAAGACAAGATTGAAGATAAAGTAGGTTCAATCTATGAAGCTATTGTTATCATGGGAAAGAGAGCAGAGCAGATCAATGCGGAGATCCGTACGGAACTTCACAATAAATTGGACGAATTTGCTGTGCACAATTCTACATTGGAAGAAGTTTTCGAAAACAGAGAGCAGATAGAAATCTCTAAACATTACGAAAAACTTCCTAAGCCTACTTCTATTGCTATCGAAGAATGGCTGAATGAAGATATCTATTTCAGAAAGACAGAAGACAGAAAATAATTATTTTTGTTTTTAATCATATGAAGGTCATAAGGGAATTTAATTCTTTTATGACCTTTGTCTGTTTATATCCGGCTTTGTGCGAAAAAATAAGTAATTTAGTATTTCAAAAAATTAAAACTAAATGAGTGTTTCCGGTAAAAAGATACTTATCGCTGTTTCTGGTGGAATTGCGGCCTATAAAATTCATTTCCTCATCAGGGATTTTGTGAAAAAAGGAGCCGAAATTCAGGTGGTCATGACTCCAGATGCAGAACAGTTTGTAACAAAACTAAGTCTTTCAACCCTTTCAAAAAAACCTGTCTACTCAGATTTTTACAGTGATAACGGTACCTGGAACAGCCATGTAGAGATGGCTCTGTGGGCGGACGTAATGATCGTCGCTCCATGCACAGCGAATACATTAGCTAAAATGATTCATGGCATGTGTGATAATCTGGTTATCGCGACCTATATGTCTGCTAAATGTCCCGTATTTATTGCCCCGGCCATGGATCTGGATATGTATGCACATCCTTCCACCAAACAAAACCTTGAAATGGCGGAAGATTATGGACACTTTATCATCCCCGCTGAAACGGGAGAATTGGCCAGTGGATTAATAGGGCAGGGAAGAATGGCAGAACCTGAGACTATTGTTAAAACTGTTGAAAATTTCTTTACTTCTGGTAACCATATCAAAAGCCTGGAAGGTAAAACGGTGTTGATCACGGCTGGACCTACCTATGAAGCCCTTGATCCTGTTAGGTTTATCGGGAATCATTCTTCAGGTAAAATGGGCTTTTCCCTTGCTGAAGAAGCGTCGATGAGAGGCGCCAGAGTTATTTTAATCTCCGGACCCAGCGCTCAGACCACCGATGATAAAAATATAGAACTTCATAAAGTAACCTCGGCCAGAGAAATGCTGAATAAAGTTTTTGAATTCTATGACCATATCGATATCGGTATTGCCAGTGCCGCAGTAGCAGATTATGCCCCCAAAGAGGTGGCGAAAGAAAAAATTAAAAAGAATGACGAAAATTTAACCATCGAATTGGTTAAAAATCCCGATATTCTCAAAACAATGGGTGAAAAGAAAACCCACCAGTTTCTTGTAGGTTTTGCCCTTGAAACTCAGAATGAAGAAGAAAATGCCAAAGGAAAACTGGAAAAGAAAAACCTTGATATGATTGTCTTAAACTCCCTCCGCGACGAAGGAGCGGGCTTTAAAAACGATACCAATAAAATCAAAATATTCACCAAAACAGAAAAAAAGGAATTTGACCTTAAATCCAAAAATAAAGTGGCCGTAGATATTCTGGATTTTGTTGAGGCTCAACTTTTAAAATAATTTTAATAAATTTCCGTTCTCAATTTTAAATAGATAATGAAAAAAATCATAAGCCTATTCTTGCTGCTCTTTATATATAATCTGAGTTTTTCCCAGGAACTGCTTGCAACGGTACAGATCAACTCCCAGCAGCTGGGAGGAAGTAACCAGCAAGCCTACAAAGCCCTGGAAAAAAGCCTTAGAGACTTTATCAATAATACCAGCTGGACCGGAAAAAAACTCCAGAATTTCGAAAAGATCAAATGTAATTTCGCGGTTGTTATTGCTGAAAAAGATGGAAACAGATACAAAGGAAGCATTGTAATTCAGGCTGTACGTCCGGTTTACAATACCAACTACGAATCACCACTCATCAACCTTCAGGACCAGAGATTTGCCTTTGAATACATTGAAAATGAAAATCTTGTATTTAACGAAAGACAGTTTTCCGGAAAAAACCTGATCGATGTCGTAAGTTTTTACGTATACGTGATTTTAGGCTATGACGCAGACAGTTTCCAGTCTATGGGAGGGGCACAATGGTTCTCCAAAGCCCAGCAGATAGCTCAAAATTCGCAGAACAGGAACTATGAAGGGTGGAATGTCATCAATGAACCCCGAAGCCGTACGATACTGATCAATGAGATCATCAATCCGAACTGGAGCCAATTGCGTTCTACAATGTATACCTACCACAGAGCAGGCCTGGATAATTTATTCAATCAGGATCAGACTGCCGCAAAAAAAGTGATTTTTGATGCCCTTATGCAGTTGAAAATGTATGAAAACTCCTTTCAGCAGTCTTATTACTTCAATCTGTTTCTCGACAATAAAAGTGATGAGATCTTCAATGTTTTCAATTCCGGAAACAATGGAGGACTTATTATGAATGACCTGAAGCAGCTGATGATGACCCTGACGCCCAAATATTCAGAGAACAAATGGAGCAAGTGGAAATAAAATCCGCCAGTTTTAGCCATTGAATACCGAATACTAAATTCTATATTTGCATTACTTAAAGTAATCAGCTATTATCCATGCTTTCGAGAATTTACATTAAAAACTTTGCCCTGATTGATACTCTTGAAGTATCATTGAATAACGGTCTGCAGGTAATTACCGGCGAGACCGGAGCTGGGAAATCTATTATTTTAGGTGCCTTAAGGCTTATTCTTGGGGAAAGAGCAGAAGTAAAATCTATTGCCAAATCGGAAGAAAAAAGTATTGTAGAAACTGAATTCGACCTAAATAACCAGTTCAAAAAATTCTTTATTGAAAATGATCTGGATTATGAACATCAGACCATCATCAGACGGGAAATTCTTCCGTCGGGAAAATCTAGAGCGTTCATCAATGATGTACCCGTGACCCTTGATGTTCTTAAAGAATTGACGTCTCAACTTATTGATATTCATTCCCAGTTTGAAACCTCAAACCTTTTTACTTCAGAATATCAGTTTAAAATTATAGACGGACTTTCTGAAAATAAAAAGGCGATTGAAGACTATCAGAATGAATTTTCTGACTTTCAGAGCTTAAAAATACAGCTTAAAAAGCTTCAGACTCAGCTTTCCGAAAACAGAAAAGAAAGTGACTACAAAGAATTTCTGTTGAACGAACTTGAGGAGCTTAAATTGGATGATGTAGATTATGAAGACCTTCAGAATCAGTTGTCTGTTCAGGAGAATGCTGAAATGATCTCTGAAAACCTTGTCCAGATCCTGTCCAGATTTCATCAGGAGGAAGTGGGGATTTTGTCTTTCTTTAACGAAGCCAAACATAAACTGTCACGAATTGCTGAAGTTTCAAACGGCTTCTCAGAACTTGATGAAAGGCTGGAAACCTCTTTTGTAGAACTGAAAGATATTATTTCCGAACTTGAAAATGAGTCCGAAAGAATAGAGATCAACCCAGTTAATCTGGCGATTCTTGTCGAGCTTAATAATAAAATCAATGCCCTCTTTTTAAAGCATAGCATTTCTGATATCAATGAGTTGAGAGAACTCAGAGATCAGCTCGCAGGTGAGCAGAAGGGAGCCTCAGAGCTGGAAGATCATATTGTTGAGATCCAGGAAAACATCTCCAAAAAAGAGAAAACACTTCAGGCCCTCGCCGAAAAGCTTTCAAAAAACAGAAAGAAATCAGTACCTGTTTTCATTAAAAAAGCAGAAACTCTTCTTAAAAAATTAGGACTTGAAAAATCCAGAGTGGATATTGAACTTCAGGATACACCAGAGTTTAATGCATTTGGAAAAGAAAATATACAGTTGCTCTTTCAGGCCAACTCAGGCTTTCCTTTAAAGCCAATCCAGACCGCTATTTCCGGGGGTGAAAGATCCAGAGTGATGCTTGCCGTGAAAAAGATCATTGCTGAAAGTGATGAGCTTCCAACCCTTATTCTGGATGAAATTGATACCGGAGTTTCCGGAAAAGTAGCCGAAGAAATAGGAAATCTGATGAGAGAAATGTCTGCGGATATGCAGCTCATCGTTATTTCTCACCTGGCACAGGTAGCTGCCAAAGGAAATGACAATTACAAAGTTGTAAAACGCGATATTTCCGGCAAAACACAATCTACCATCATTCCTCTGAACGAAGAAGAAAAACTAAACGAGATCGCTCAGCTTCTTTCCGGAAGCAAAATTACCGAGGCCGCACTGGCACAGGCGAAAGAATTAATTGGCTAAGATCAGTAGTATGATGATAAGAGATCTCACCCTGAGCGAAGGCAAGGCGAAGGGTCTATTTCTCTAACTCTTCAATCCTTTTCTTTATGGTTTCTATTTCTGTGTCTTTCTGATGGATTTCCCTTTTCAGCATTTCAATAAATTCTTTCTGATTTTCCAACAAAAATTCTGGAACATTACAATAATAGTTACCACTAATACTTCCGTTATTACTTGTAATTGTATTTTCAAAATAGTTGGTAATACTTTTATTCTCGTCAGTTTCTTTTATTTCTTCAACGTTTGTATCCAACAGTCTTGAGATTCTTTCCCATTCTTCATCAGAAATTTCCACTTCACCTTTTTCTTTCCTGCTGTATTGGGTCTGGCTGATGCTCAGATATTCTGCCAGATCTTTTTGGGTGAAAGCTTTTTCATTTCTTCTTTTTATTAATTTTTCCTTTACCATAGAGCATTTTTTACAAATGTAGAAATTATTCGAATATAACCGAATACAGGCGAATAAAAAAATCTAATGTTGTATTGAAAAAAGTTTTTTCTTTGTACTAATTAAAATTCACAAACACATGAAAAAACAAAGCTTCCTTATGCTACTATTATCAGCATTCTTATTCTTCGGGTGCCGGCAGGAGAGCCTATATGTAGATCAGGAATTACAAAACAATAGTCCTGTTTCTAAAAATTATGTCATCAATGATGCTGAAATCAAAAAAGATGCACAATTGTGGTCAAAGCTATCGGGTATACAAGCTGGTCTTTTCGGGAGTGATCCTAAAGCCAAAAACAATGATCCTCTTTTAGACGGTGCCGTTATTATGACAGACTATGCAGGAGTTGTTGAAAAAAACGGTATTACTACCTATACATTTCAGATAAAAAGAATATATCCATCCAAGGATACCGAAAATCTTGTGGTAAGAAAAAATGCTGATGGTAGTTACTCGGGTCTTCTTATCCAGTATCATCTTTCGAAGCAGGAAATACAGGCTTTTCAGAATGCCGGAAAACCTCAGGATATTAAAGGAAAAATTAGTGCTTATACAATTAATGATATTAATATAAATTCTAAAAATGGAAGTGGTGGATACACCTATTCTGAACAGATAGGATGTTTGGTGGTAAATTATGAAATTATACCATGTACAAGTTCTGATCAGCACACGAATCCAAACCAATGTGCTCTGACAGGGGTTGATGCTCCTCAGATTATACTGATGTCTGTGGATGACACTCATTGTAACCCGTCAGGAAATCCGGGAGGCTCTGGTACAGGATCAGGTCCAGGAGGAACTCAGGGTGGTGGTTCAGGAGTAGGAAGTACTACTCCGACTGAGTTTCTGTACAATACATTTTTATTCACAGATTTTGGGGATGCATATAATATATGTGCAGCTGGAGACAGCCAATGTGAAGCTAACAGGCAGCTCAACATCGAGCTTCAGGCTTATCTGCTGACATTACCTCCTCCAACAAGTATGCTGAGCAGCTATCTTCATACCTACCTTACTGTCAAAGGTTATTTTAAACTGAATGGGGGTACTTCATTTTTAACAGACCGTCTGAGTCTAATGGCTGGCTGGTATAATAATCCTGCAAATGCAAGCATACCTTACACCGAAAGAGATAAATTCGTGAATTGGGGATTGAATTTTCTTATTCAGAATCCGGATGTTACTTGGACACGGTTTGAAAATTGGTTTTTAGAAGAGACACTAAACAATACCTTACAAAATGAATTCCTTGAAGATTGGGCAGAGCCAGACAGAGTAAAGCCAACAACAAAGTTTAAAAATCATGCTAAGCTTAATGGAATTTATAATAAAATTAAAACTGCAGCAAATTTCAATCAGATTTTAAAAAACTTTACTCCCGAAGGTTCCGTAGCACATTTGATGTTTGATATTGGGGCAGTGTATAAGCAAGAAGCCCAAGCGGAGACTTCTGAGCCTGTGAATTATTGGATAAAAATTACTTTTAATAAAAATAAAAATTGGGCAGATATACCTAAAATTGTAATAGCACAAACATTTATACATGAATTAATACATGCAGAAATTTTAAGGCAATTATTAGCTGTTGCTAATTCTAATGGAAGTATTGACGAAGCAACTCTTTTAGATTATGCAAAGAATCATAAAAATATAGAATTATTTAATGCTTACGTGAAGGCTAAAACTAATGATGCAGATTTTCAACACCAATTTATGGCTCAAAAATATGTGACAACAATTGTTAATTTTTTAAAACAAGTGTATGGAAATCAATATACTGATGTTGAATATAAAACAGTTGCTTGGATGAGTAGTCTTAAAGGAACAAAGGCATGGAACTTGTTACCTCAATCAGAAAAGGATTTATATATTAATACATTTAACACAAATTATTGGCTATGGGAACTTTAAATAAACTATTAATATTAATATTATTATTAAATATTGCCTTTTTATATTCACAAAGTTGTATTATTAAAGTGAATAAAAGTGATTCTATAAAATTGGAAAAACAAGATAATGAATATTATAAAGAATATGTGCTTTCCATCTATAATCCAAATTTTAATACGAATGAAATAGTCAAGAACTATAAAGTCTCACCGATAAAAAAAACGATAAAAAAAAACGACCAGATTTACAATCTTACAAAAACTTCTGAAAATAAATTAAAGAAGAAGTGTTTTTCAAAGGATTTATTATTTCTTATTGAGAGTAAATTCTATAAGCATATAAAAACTTTCTGAATAAGACAAACCGCAGAATTTTCTGCGGTTTGTTTTACTTATTGGCTAAAAAACTGTAACATATTTTACATTATATTGACTAATATAAAAAACTAAAATATGTTTCTAAAGTTCCTCAGACTGGAAATCAAAAGCTTTTTCCGTGGTACCTCTGTAGGCGTGAATCTGGCTATGAAGATCCTTCGTTTTATAGGAATCCTTTATTTTATGGCCTGCCTGGCTGGAGGTGCTTTTGCCGCATTCTTCTACGTACGGGACGAAATGCATCAGGATCCTTTAAAAGCGATTTCAAAACTTTTAGTTGTTGCCTGGGCGGTAGACCTGGTTTTAAAGTATATATGGCAGGAAATGTCAACCCAAAATATTAAGCCATTCCTGACCCTAAATATTCCCAAGAATACGCTGGTCAATTATATGCTCGTGAAAACCTTTCTTTCCGCATTGAGCTGGCTGAATTCCCTATTCTTTATCACCTTTTCCGTCATTGCCATGTTCAACGGATATAGTGTTTTCGGCATTCTGGCTTGGTTTATCGGGATTTCTTTTTTGTTTTACCTGAATAATTTCATAAACATTCTCTTCAATGATAAAGAAATTGTCGCCATTATGGTAGGCTGTCTCTTTGCTGCGGTTGCTGGTCTCGGTTATTACCATATCGTACCTGTACTTTCTTCCTCAGAGAGTTTTATATACAGCTTCTATCAAAATCCTTACTTTATTATTATTCCAATCGTGTTGTTTTTTGGTTTATGGATCATATGTTTTAAATATGTCCGTAAAGAATTCTATCTCGATCAGGGTCTGGAAGCTAAAAAACAGTTCGGAAGAACAGAAAATATTGCATTCTTAAACAAGTATGGAGTCATCGGAACATTCATCAATAATGATATTAAAATGCTGAGAAGGAATAAAGTAACCAAAGGAATTCTGATCGGAAGTTTTTTATTCCTTTTTTACGGAATGCTGATGTACACTTCTGTGATCTATAAAACACCTGCCATGATGATGTTTATGGGGCTGTTTGTAACGGGAGGGTTTCAGTTTCTTTTCGGGCAGCGGGTTCCTGCTTTCGACAGTTCGTACTATCCGTTGATGATGACCTTAAATGTACCTTACAAAGAATATCTCAAAGCAAAATGGTGGCTGATCAATATCGTGACAGCCGCTTCAATGATTATTGCGCTGTTTTATGCGTATTTTGGATGGGAACTCTATATCACATTTTTTGCCGCAGGACTTTATAATATGGGCGTGAATTCTCAGTTTACCCTGTGGTCCGGAGCTTTTAACAAAACCCAGATTGATCTTAATTCAAAAGAGAAAAGGATAGGGCAGAAAAACAGTTTTAACCTGAAAGCGATGCTCCTTCTGATTCCAAAAATGCTGCTTCCGATGGGTGTTTTTGCTGTGTCAAAATACTTCTTTGGAATGACAGCGGGCGTCGTAAGCATAGCTATTTTAGGGCTCGTGGGATTTTTATTCAGAGAAAAAATATTCGATATCATTGTCAAACAATATAAACGCGAAAAGTACAGTACACTGGAAGCATTTAAAAACAAAGACTAAACTATGATTACTATCAATAACTTATCCAAGACCTATGGAACGGCTACAGTTCTTAATATAGAGCATCTCGAAATTCCTAATGGTGAAACATTTGGACTGGTAGGAAATAATGGAGCCGGGAAAACCACGCTTTTTAGCCTTATGCTTGATCTTATTCAGCCTACGACAGGCTTTGTAAGCATCGAGGATATCAAAGTCAATGAATCTGAAGCCTGGAAAAATAAAGTCTCTGCTTTTGTGGACGATACTTTCCTGATCGGATACCTTACTCCTGAAGAATATTTTTACTTCATTGGGGAGCTAAGGGGCCAGAATAAAGCTTCCATAGATGAATTTTTAAAACCGTTTCATGATTTTTTTAACGGAGAGATCCTGGATTCAGGAAAATACGTCCGTGATCTGTCAAAAGGAAACCAGAAAAAAGTAGGAATTATAGGAGCAGTTATCGGAAACCCGGAAATTGTGATCCTTGATGAACCTTTTGCCAACCTGGACCCGTCTACCCAGATCAAGCTTAAGAACCTGATCAAAGAACTTTCAAAGCAGGACGGAGTTACTTTTCTGATTTCAAGCCACGACCTTTCGCATACGACAGAAGTCTGTAACAGGATTGTTGTGGTCAACAAAGGACAGCTTGTAAAAGACATCAAGACCAATCCGGAAACATTGCAGGATCTGGAGCAGTATTTCGCAGATCAGGTTTCTGCTTCTTCAGTAATTTAATTTAGATAAAAAATAATGAGCATAGAATCACAAAACGTCACGGACTATCCTAACAGCAACACTATTTTTATGATGTGGAATCTGAATGACAGCCCACAGCTGAAAGATGTTTTCCAGCAGCTTTGTGCTTTGATTCTCAACCTTAATAATTCGGTGTTCAACAGGTTTCCGGACAGCAGAGCAAGCTGTGTCATGGGAATAGGTTGTGAAGGCTGGAAAAAATTAGAACTTCCAACTCCGCTACCTAAAGAATTGGTCAATTTTGAGGAAATTAGAGGAGTAAAGCATACCGCAGTTTCCACAGCTGGTGACCTTCATTTTCACTTGAGAGCCGATAATAAAAGCCTTATTTTTGATATGGCGATAGAAATTTCAAAACTTTTGAGTCCCGTTGCCGAAAGTATTCTTGAAATCCACGGATTTAAATACTGGGATGCCCGGTCAATTCTCGGTTTTGTAGATGGTACAGAAAATCCGCATGGGGAAGACCGCGATTACTTTGCGAAAATTGGAGAAGAAGATTTACAGTATAAAGGCGGAAGTTACTTATTCGTCCAGAAATATCTTCACAATATGGATGCCTGGAAAAGCCTTTCAACAGAAGAACAGGAAAAAGTGATCGGACGATCAAAAGAAAATGACATTGAAATGTCGGATACCGTAAAACCATCCAATTCCCATATCGCTTTAGCCAATATTGAAGGTGAAAACGGAGAAGAGCTTAAGATTGTAAGGGACAATATGCCTTTTGGAAGCCCATCGTCCAATGAATTCGGAACTTACTTTATTGCATATTCAAGTACATTCAGTACCACGAAGAAGATGCTGACGAATATGTTCGTTGGCGATCCGGCTGGAAATTACGATAGAATTTTAGATTTCAGCACAGCGGTGACCGGAACATTGTTTTTTGTTCCTACGAGGAATATGCTGGATGAATTTTCAGGATAATAAAAAGGCCGGAAACATATATCCCGGCCTTTCCATCAATTATTTTAAATAGGATCTTCCTCTATTGGAGTAGCACACATATCAATGTGTATTATGCACATTGCCTGGCAAGGGTTATCTGTACGGGCTCTGCAGCATGCATAATAGCCGTTGTAGGGGATAAGGTACGAGTAGCTAGTAGGGCATTGCGGAATAAATACGCCCCCGAATACTTCTTTAAGATTGGCTCTGTTGAATTTTTTCAGATTTTTCATTGGAAAGCAGTTTAGTTAGAGTTTCATTTTACATCGGGTCTCCTGAACACATTCCTTCCGGGATAAAGCAGAATGTTCCTTTACACGGGTTTCCTAGAGGAGGCGTAGTCAGACAGCATGCATGATAACCGTTAAATTCAACATGAACAAGATTGTTTGGGCAGGTGTGTCCTCCCATTACTTCTCTTAAATGGTCTCGGTTTAATTTTTTTAGATTTTTCATAATGATAGTTTAAATGTATTTATATCACTAATATATGAAAAAATAAGATTACAAAATGTATTTTGATAAAAAATTGTAATTCAATGTTTTACTTAAAATAAAAACCCCAGAATTTCTGAGGTTTCTATCATTTAATCTATAGTGCTAAAATTTTATTTAAGGCTTCCCACCATATCTTCCGGCTTTACCCATTCGTCAAACTGCTCAGCCGTTAAAAAGCCGAGATTCACGGCTTCTTCTTTCAATGTTGTTCCGTTTTTGTGGGCCGTTTTTGCAATTTTTGCTGCATTTTCATAGCCGATGTGGGTATTCAAAGCAGTAACAAGCATTAATGATTTGTCTACCAGTTCTTTAATTCTCTCGTGGTTCGGTTCAATGCCTTCCGCACAATGATCATTGAATGAAATACAGGCGTCGGCAATCAGTTGCGCAGACTGAAGGAAGTTGTAGGCCATAACCGGCTTGAAAACATTAAGCTCATAATTACCTTGCGTTCCTGCAAATGATATGGTGGTATCGTTTCCAAGAACCTGAGCGCAAACCATGGTCATTGCCTCGTTCTGCGTAGGGTTTACTTTCCCCGGCATAATAGAAGATCCCGGCTCGTTCTCAGGAATATGAATTTCCCCGATTCCCGAACGTGGTCCGGAAGCCAGCAATCTGATATCCTGAGCTATTTTGAATAAAGAAACAGCCAGTTGTTTTAAAGCTCCATGAGATTCTACAATAGCATCATGAGCTGCCAAAGCTTCAAATTTATTTTCTGCGGTAACGAAAGGGTGATTCGTAAATTTGGCGATATACTCAGCTACTTTTACATCATAACCATTCGGAGTATTTAGTCCTGTACCAACAGCCGTTCCTCCCAAAGCGAGCTCAGAAAGGTGAGGCAGGGTATTTTTTAAAGCTTTCAATCCATATTCAAGCTGAGCTTTGTAGCCTGAAAATTCCTGTCCAAGTGTAAGGGGAGTAGCATCCATAAGGTGGGTTCTCCCGATCTTTACAATATCTTTAAAAGCTTCCGCTTTGGCAGCAATGGTATTCTTTAATTTTTCAACCGCGGGAATCGTTACTTCAACCACTTTTTTATAAGCAGCAATATGCATGGCCGTTGGATACGTGTCATTGGAAGACTGGGATTTATTCACATCATCATTCGGATGAATTTCAGATTTCTCACCCAAAATTCCGCCATTGTTAACATGAGCCCTGTTTGAAACCACTTCATTAACGTTCATATTCGATTGCGTTCCCGAGCCCGTCTGCCAGATGACCAAAGGAAACTGATCGTTGAGTTTTCCTTCCAGGATCTCCTCACATACCTTAGCAATCATATCTCTTTTTTCCGCAGGAAGAACGCCTAAATCTGTATTGGTAAAGGCTGCTGCTTTCTTTAAATAAGCAAATGCTTCAATGATTTCGTGGGGCATAGAACCCTCCGGTCCGATCTTGAAATTATTTCTTGAACGCTCAGTCTGTGCTCCCCAAAACTTATCTGCAGGTACCTGAACCTCTCCCATAGTATCCTTTTCGATTCTGTAATTCATTGTGATTGAAATTTTTATAAAGTTAATCATAAACGAATAATCCCGCAATTTATAACCATTATAAATATCAATATGGATGACTGATTTTACTCATGCTTTTTTGAGGATGCCGTATTTTTGCACAAACAAAAATTGAATGGATTTTAGATATCAGGATCCGTATCCGATCCAGAAAGATGATACGGTGTATAAAAAATTGACATCAGACTATGTAAAGGTTGAAAAATTAGGAGACAGGGAAATTTTAACCATTGATCCAAAGGGATTGGAGCTTTTGGCTGAAGAAGCTATGGCTGATGTTTCTTTCATGCTTCGTTCTTCACACCTGGCAAGTCTTAAAAAAATCATCGATGATCCGGAAGCTACAGATAATGACAGATTCGTAGCGTATAACCTGTTGCAGAATGCCGCGGTTGCCGTTGAGGGAGCACTTCCTTCATGTCAGGATACAGGAACGGCCATTGTAATGGGAAAAAAAGGAGAAAGTGTTTACACCGGAGTGGATGATGGAGAATACCTGAGTAAAGGAATTTACAATACGTACCAGAAAAGAAACCTTAGATATTCACAGGTGGTTCCTTTGACCATGTTTGAAGAGAAGAATTCAGGATCAAACCTTCCGGCACAGATTGATATCTATGCTAAAAAAGGAGATTACTATGAGTTTTTATTTTTAACGAAAGGAGGAGGATCTGCTAACAAAACATTCCTGTACCAAAAAACGAAATCGTTACTGAACGAAAAGTCTCTTGAAGCATTTGTTAAAGAAAGAATCTCAGATCTTGGAACGGCTGCGTGCCCTCCATATCACCTGGCGCTTGTCATTGGAGGAACTTCTGCTGAAGCGAATTTAGCTGCCGTGAAAAAAGCATCTGCAAAATATTACGATCATCTACCTACTGAAGGAAATGAAGGCGGACAGGCTTTCAGAGATCTTGAATGGGAAGCTAAAGTTCAGAAAATCTGCCAGGAAAGTGCGATCGGAGCCCAGTTTGGAGGAAAATATCTTACCCATGACGTAAGAGTGATCAGACTTCCTCGTCACGCTGCTTCTTGTCCGGTAGGAATGGGAGTTTCATGTTCTGCAGACAGAAATATTAAAGGAAAAATCACCAAAGACGGTATTTTCCTAGAGCAGCTGGAAGAAAATCCGAAAAGATTTTTACCGGATACCCCTCCACACTTAGAAGAAGCTGTTGAAATCAATTTGAATAAGCCGATGCCTGAAATATTGGCTGAGCTGTCGAAATATCCGATCAAAACCAGATTAAAATTAAACGGAACATTGATCGTTGCAAGAGATATTGCTCATGCAAAAATCAAAGAAATCCTGGATAGCGGACAACCGATGCCTGAATATTTCAAAAATCATCCCATTTATTACGCTGGACCTGCAAAAACTCCGGAAGGAATGGCTTCAGGAAGCTTCGGACCTACAACTGCCGGAAGAATGGACGTCTATGTTGACGAATTCCAGAGCTATGGCGGAAGTATGATTATGCTTGCGAAAGGGAATAGAACTAAAGAAGTAACAGATGCATGCAGTAAATACGGAGGATTCTATCTGGGATCCATTGGTGGTCCTGCGGCTATCCTTGCCAAAGACAATATTGTATCCGTAGATATCGTAGATTTCCCTGAACTGGGGATGGAAGCGGTAAGAAAGATCGAAGTAAAAGACTTCCCGGCCTTCATCATTACGGACGATAAAGGCAACGATTTCTTTGCAAATCTAGCGCACTAATTAGTTTAAAATTAAAATAAATTAGAAAATAGGACATGTATCTTTTGTGTACAACGCAAAAAAGTCCTATTTTTGCCTAAAATCTTTAAAGAATGATAACGATTTTATCAGCATTTTGGCCGTTCTACCAGTTCCTATGGACTGTATTCTTTATAATCATGTTCTTAGTAGGGTTCTGGTGTATCTTCATGTTCTTCGGTTTGGTAATCCCAATGTGGTTAACTGAAGGTCTGAAAGAATATTTCGGAAAAGTAAAACCTTTCGACCCTGAGGACATCAGAAGAAAACAGGTTAATGAGCAGGAAGGTGTAGAAGTAATCTACAGCAATCCTAAAGGAAACGGACCGTTTCTACACGATCACGGACATCATCATTAATTTGATTGTCATTGCTTTTTCACCTTAATTCTGAAAAAGTAATATCAAAGCAAAACAATATATATAAACCGCTTAATTTTTTTAAGCGGTTTTTTAGTATCCATTTCTCAGCTTTTCGGGTGAGATTCCGAATTTTTTCTTAAATGCCCGTGTAAAATTCTGGACATATTCATATCCGCATTCAATGGCAATTTCTTTGATCATAATCCCTTTGTCAATAATCATTTTCTTCGCTTTCAGCATTCTCAGCTCCGAAATATAATCAGCTACAGTCATCTGGTACTGTGCCTTAAACTCTTTCCTGATCTTATTCTGATTAATGCCGGTAAGCTTTCCTATGTCTTCCGCACGGATATTTTTATGATAATTTTCATCAATGAATTTTTTTATCACAAAAGAAGTTCCCGGCTCTGCCTGTGTTGTATTCTTTTCATTAAATTGTTCAAAGATCAGGATCAGAAGCTTAATGATCTTGGCCTCCACAAACAACCTCTGCATCATCCCTTTTTTTGAATAGCTGATCAGCTCATTTAAGATCATATGCATTTCCACAGTCATGTAGGGTGGTGTTTTCTGATGAAGAAATATATAATTGTTCGTCATCATGTTCTCCAGAATATCCGCATTTTCTGTGCTCGATTCCGGATTGATGAGGTTAAAAATATACTGGTAATTGATCTGGATGTGGAAATATTTTATCGTTTCTTGGTTTTCTGTCCAGAGATCTGCGGTGCTTTCCTGAGAAGAATAATGAAGAATATATTGATTTTTCCTGAACAGAAACCTGGTCTCACAGTCATTCGCCTCCAGTTTAATATTGGGGCTTAGCAGAAAAAGAAGGCTGAAACTCTCCTTGCTTTCAATCATATATAATCTTGAAAACTTTTCGGGCTGCTGATCTTCCTGCAGGACGATCTTGATGTTTTCGGAACTGAACAGTAATCCGCTGCTGGAGAGATTCTTCATACGAAATGATTTTACGGGTAGAGTACAATTTGAGACAAAAGCCTTACATAGGATAACAAAAAGTTTGGAAATGATAACTCAGGATTAAGAATGAAAGGTAATTTTGCGTAAAATTAAATTTAGAATAATTAAAAATAATATTGAATATGTTTCAAAATTTACATTTTGAGATCCGAAAAATAGGAGCCGGTTTAGCATTGCTAACCATCGCAGGAAGTTATCTATACTCCCAGCAATGGGAGGATGTAGGAGATGCACAGGGAGTTTCGGCTGCGGGTAGCAGTTATAATAATGTAGTAGTAGATCAAACCGGAAATTATTATCTTTCTTATTCCGAAGATGTTACCAAAGTCAAAAGAATCCCACTGAATGGAACTCCACCCGGCTGTACCAATACAGATCCGGGAAGCAACGCAGGAGATACGGGGTGTGTTACTTTTACTTACCAAGGACAGAAGGTAACTTATTCTACGGTAAGAGGCGGTGATGGCAATATCTGGTTACAGCAGAACCTTGGAAGCGCTCAGGTAGCGTCTGCAATGGGTGACGCTGAATCATACGGAGATCTTTTCCAATGGGGAAGATGGGACGATGGTCATCAGCTGAGAAATTCGGCTACGGCAGCGCCTACATCACCAAACACACCGGATGGGTTGGCTGGATCCAATGCCTTTATCATCGGGTCACCTTCGTGGTGGGGCGTTTCTGCAGCTACTGATAAATGGACAGCTTCCAATGCTGCCAACGCATCAAACAATGTAGGAGCGGATCCGTGCATGGCAGTAGGAGCAGGATGGAAGATGCCTTCTCAGGCAGAGTGGACAGCCATTGTAGATTCAGAAAATATTGCCAACCCGGGAACAGGCTACAATAGTCATTTAAAACTGCCGGCATCAGGGTATAGAAGCTCTTCAAACGGAGCGCTTACTTTTGTAGGGCAAAGAGGGTATTTCTGGAGCTCAGATACTTCAAATTCAGGAGGAAAATACTTATACATAGGTTCTACCATCGCTAATCCTTCTTCAGGAGCAATGCGAGGACAGGGGTCTGCAGTACGATGTATTAAGACAGGTCCTGCGTTAGGAACAGCAGATATCATCCGAAAGACTGAAACGATAGGATTTTATCCGAATCCTACGAATGGAATCTTAAATATTAAAGCAGATTCATTGATTGAGAATGTGAATGTTATCAATATGGTAGGACAGAGACTAAACAATATTCAGTTTTCCAACAACCAGATCAATCTGAACGGACTTCCGAACGGAATTTATATTGTAGAATTAAAGGTAAAGAACGGACAGGTTTTTTCTAAGAAAATTATTAAAAACTAGATCCTCATACGTTTGATTGATCAGCAAGGGGCTTTTTTAGGAAAGTCCTTTGTTGTGAAAGCCCGGAATTGATTTGTTTTAAGCATAGTTCATTACAATTACTTTTATCGTAAAGGCTTATGAAATTTTTCATGGGCCTTTTTTCAGAGCTTTTTTTTCACCTGGAAATAAAGTGAAAAAATGAAAATTAATACTATATTCGATAAAAATAAAGAAATGAAAAAGTTTTATTCCCTTGTTTATCTGCTCATTGCGGTGTTCGCTTTTGGACAGATCAACTATACAATTGCTCCAAATCCATTCAACGAAACGGATGCAATTACCCTCACCGTTCCCGGAGATCAGATCGATGAATCTGCCTGGGGTGTTTCCAATAATTCCATTTACATTTGGTCATGGTCTTTTGATACCAATTATCAGAACAGCCAGGATTGTCCTACCAACGGAAGCTGGAACAATTCCAATGATCTGAATAAGCTCAATTATAATTCCGGGACAGATACCTACTCCCTAACCATGACTCCTACTGCTTTTTTCGGAAGAACAGGAATAGGTAGGTTCGGGTTTCTGTTAAAAGATAAAACAGGCTCCCACCAGACCTCCCCGGATATTTTTGTCAATGTTGGTATTTTAAATTTAAGCTTAACCAATCCTGTAGCCAATAGCCTGACCACGGTTCCGGCAGGAAACTCTGTCAATATTACGGCAACAACGAACGTTAATGCCACATTTCAGTTAAAGGCGAATGGTACGGTTGTGAATTCTACCTCTACTCCTTCACAGTCTTATAATTACAGCTATACGGTAACTCAGGACGCCAACATGGAGCTGATTGCAACGGATACCAATTCAAACTCAAAGAATGCAGTTTTCATACTACAGACTCCCAGAACAGTAATCTCGGAAGCGATTCCAAACTGGATCAGACAGGGAATTAATTACCTTCCTTCAGATCAGACGAAAGTGGGTCTTGCTCTGTATGCCCCTCATAAAAATTTTGTGCATGTCATCGGAAGCTTCAATAACTGGGCAGTGAATGACACATATTTAATGAAAAGAGACACCACAAATCCGGATCTTTACTGGATCGAATTAAATGGCCTGACTCCACAACAATTATATACTTTTCAGTACAGAACCAATGATCTGAAAAAAGTAGCAGACCCTTATTCGCCACAGATTTTATCTTCCTATGATGATCAGTGGATCTCAAGTTCTACCTATCCCAACCTGCCAGCGTTTCCTGCAGGACAGGACTTCGAAGTTTCAGTATTTAAAACCGGACAGGCTCCTTATAACTGGCAGATGACCAATTTTCAAAGACCAGCTAAAGAAAACCTGATGGTGTATGAATTATTACTGAGGGATTTTACGCAGGAAAAAAACTGGCAGTCACTGATTAACAAGATCTCTTATTTGAAAAATTTGAATATCAATGCCATCGAGCTGCTTCCTATTATGGAATTTGAAGGAAACCTTTCGTGGGGCTACAATACTTCTTTCCATTATGCACTAGACAAAGCTTACGGAACTCCTGAAAAATTCAAAGAATTTGTCGATCTGTGTCATCAGAACGGGATTGCTGTTATTTTAGACATTGCCTTTAACCATGCAACGGGACGTTCTCCTCTGGCGAGACTCTGGAATATTGATCCCGATGGTGACGGTTATGGTGGAATAGCGGCTAACAATCCTTATTTCAATCAGGTTCCCAAGCATTCCTATAATGTGTTTAATGATTTCAACCATACAAGTCCTTCAACTCAATATTACGTTGAAAGAAGCCTTCAGCAATGGCTGACTGAATATCATATCGATGGATTCCGTTGGGATCTCACTAAAGGGTTTACCCAAAACTGCTCTGAAAATGATGAAGTCTGTACCAATGCTTACCAGCAGGACAGGGTAGATATTATGAAGCAATATGCTGACAAACAATGGGCTATCGACCCGAACTCCTATATGATCTTCGAACATTTGGGAACAGATGCGGAAGAACAGCAGTGGGCGAACTACAGAATAGCGGAAGGAAAAGGAGTGATGCTGTGGAATAAGCAGACTGATCCATATAATCAGAATACGATGGGCTATAAGGATAACAGCAATTATGACAGAATGAACCACAGTCTTCACGGGTTTACCAATATGAGCGCCGTGGGATACGGGGAAAGTCATGATGAAGAAAGATTAATGTTTAAGAACCTTGCTTATGGAGCTGTAAACGGAAGTTATAATGTGACCAATTTGAACACGGCTTTAGAAAGAATGAAAACATTCGGGGCTACATTTTTTACCATTCCCGGACCGAAAATGATCTGGCAGTTTGGAGAATTGGGCTACGAATTCAGTATCAACCGTTGTGCAAACGGAACGATCAGCAGCGGATGCAGAACCGATGAAAAACCTGTTGCCTTTACATTAGGCTATGATACCAATGCAAACAGGAAAGCGGTTTATGATACCTGGGCTAAAATTATCAATATCAGAAATAGCCATCAGGTTTTCAAATCTAAAACATACACGATAGAATCCAACAACCTTACCAATGATCCTGAAGGGCTGATCACAAGGATTTATGTGTATGATAATGCAATAAGTGGAATGAAAAACGTTGTGGTGCTGGCCAATTATACCACTTCCGCACAAAATGTCGTTCCCTATTTCCCGTATGCAGGGCAATGGCAGAACCTGATGGATAATACGATCTCGAATTTTGCTTCTACCACAACTCCTATTATGCTGCAGCCCGGAGAATTCAGGATTTTTGGTAACTATTCAGGGGCATTGTCAACCATTGACGTCAATGTGGCCAATAAATTATCACTTCAGATTGCAGATAATCCGGTAAAGAATGGATTGGTAAAATTGATCTATCATAAAGCAAAGAATGGAGAAATCGCCATCTTTGATATGGGGGGTAAAAAACTGGATTCATTTAAGTTAAATCAGGAAAACGGAACCTATGAATTGAAAGTAGGATATCCGCCAAGCACTTATCTGGTTCATCTACGTTCCGAAACAGGCACGGCAATTCAGAAAATGATGATTAAATAATATAAAGAGGGATGATGAAAGTACATGATCCCTCTTTTTTATTTACAGCACATAATAATATATAAATCTACTTTTTTGCCAATTAAAAATATTAGTCTACTTTTGCAGCAGATTATCGAGAAAGGTGGAGGGATTTGGCCCTATGAAACCTTAGCAACCTGCACGTCTCTAAAAAGTGTAAAGGTGCTAATTCCAGCCCGTTGTGGGGAAGATGAACAAAGTCAATATTCTGACAGCAATTCCATTTCTTGAAGTCTTTTATATCTGCGGATGAGCTCCGTGGAAGCATGTTATTATTAATTTACAAGAACAAAAGATGAAAAAATTAAGCCTGTCTGTTATACTCTTGGGATCCGTTTTGGTCAACGCACAGGAACAGGAAAAAGGAACTCAGATTGAGGATGTAGTGATCGTAGGAAACCGGAATGCCAAAAGAGCAAAACTGGAAACTCCGGTTCCGGTAGATATTATCAACATAGAAAAGCTGCAGAGATCTGCTCCGCAGACTACGGTTCAGGACCTTCTGAATTATGTGATCCCGTCATTTAATACAGTGAGGCAGTCCGCTTCTGACGGGACGGAACATATTGATCCCGTAACCTTAAGAGGAATGGGTCCTGATCAGGTTCTGGTCCTGATCAACGGAAAAAGAAGACACACCACTTCATTGGTCAATTATCAGAATACGGTCGGAAACGGATCTGTAGGAACAGACCTGAGTACAATTCCCGTAATCGCTATTGACAGAATAGAAGTTCTGCGAGATGGGGCAGCAGCACAATATGGTTCAGATGCCATTGCAGGAGTAGTGAATATTATTCTTAAAAAAGATATCGGAGCGTCTGCATCGGCATCTTACGGAATTAGCGGCCGCAATGACGGAGAAACGTATCAGGCCGGAATCAACTACGGATCTTCTTTGGGAAAAAAAGACAGCTATATCAATCTTTCCCTACAGTTGAGCCATAGAGGAAAAACTACAAGAACTCAAAATCATGATCTTGATATTTTCGGGAATAATTTTGCTTATGAATTTGCTGATGATCCTGACGCTGCCAGAGCAGCCGATGATCAAAAAATAAGAGAACTGGGACTCACCCGTGATGATTTTAATTTTCAGATCGGAGATGCTCAAATCAGACAGGCCCAACTGTTTTTTAATTCCGAATATCCTTTGAGTGAAAACTTCAGGCTGTATTCCTTCGGAGGTTTCAGCATGAAAGAAGGAAAAGGTTTTGGTTTCAGAAGGCTGCCAAGTGAAACATCAAATGTGGTTTCTTCTATTTATCCCAATGGATTTCAGGCTTATCTGGGATCACAGGTATACGATTTTTCCTATGCTTTAGGAGCTAAATACAATGTCAATAACTGGCTGATTGATTTAAGCAATACTTTTGGAAGCAATACATTCAATTACAACGTAAACAATACTAATAACGCTTCTTTGGGGGCGAAATCTCCAACAAGTTTTTATGCAGGGGCACACAGTTTCCTTCAGAATACGGTCAATCTTGATGTTTCTAAAAATATCAATCAGTTGAATGTAGCATTTGGAGGAGAATTCCGTTTTGAACAGTACGAGATCAAGCCCGGAGATGAAGCTTCCTACACCCGTTATGATATCAACGGAAATCCTGCTGGCCCTGGTTCTACGGTTGAGGGGAATGGCGGTTCACAGTCGTTTATCGGTTTTTCACCGGATAATGCAGTGAAAAAATCCAGACATTCAGCAGCGGTATATGCAGATGTTTCTTATGATCTTGCTAAAAAATTAAATATAGATCTTGCCGGGAGATTTGAAAACTATTCAGATTTTGGAAATACCCTTAACGGAAAACTGGCCGTGAGATATGAATTTGTAAAAAACTATGCTATACGGGCGGCTGTGGGAACCGGTTTCAGGGCTCCATCCCTTCAGCAGCAGTATTTTAATAATTCCTATGCAGATATTTCCACTTCAGGATCGGGAATTGTGACGAAAGGAATTTTCAGAAACGATAGTGGTGCTGCCAAAGCGCTGGGATTTGATAAATTAAAGCAGGAAACATCAGTGAATGCCAGTGCAGGATTTGCTCTAAAGCCTGCCAACAGACTGCTTGTTACTATTGATGGCTATTGGATCAGAGTGAAAGATAGAATTGTGATCACCAGCAATATCACAGATCCAAGACTGGCTGAGTATAATGTAGAAAGCGGAAGATTTTTTGCCAATGCAATTGATACAGAAACAAAAGGTGTTGATGTGGTAGTTACCTATGATTGGAAATTGGGTGCTGGAAATTTAAATATCAATCTGGCAGGAAATTATACAGAGACAAAGATCAAAGATTTTCATTTTCCTGAAAAATTAGTACCTGCCCAAAATGAATTCTTCGGGCCGGACCAGATCAATATCATCGAAACCCTGTCTCCAAAAACAAAAGCTTCCCTGGGACTGAATTATGCCATCGGAAAATTCAATTTCATGGTAAGAAATACGTATTTTGGCCAGGTCATAAGAGATGGGTATCCTTTTGGGAAAGTTCAGAGTTTTACGCCTAAAGTAGTAACGGATGTGAGCGTAGGATATGATATCACAAAAAGTATTAACCTGACGGTGGGTGCCAATAACGTATTTGATGTATTTCCTGATCTTCAGATCTATGAAAATTCATACTATGGGGTATTTAAGTATGCTCCGGTTCAGATGGGAACACTGGGGAGCTATTTCTTCGGAAGACTTAATTTTAATTTTTAACTGCGAAATGAGTACTGCTACACACCAGATCGGCTGGAAAACCGCCGCTGCTATTGTCGTTTCCAATATGATCGGGACGGGGATATTCACCACTTTAGGCTTCCAGCTTTCTGATATTACCAATACCTACAGCATTTTTCTGTTGTGGATCATCGGTGGGATTCTCGCTTTGTTTGGGGCGTTTTGCTATGCTGAGCTGGGATCTTATTTTAAAGGAAATGGGGGAGATTATATTTATCTCAAAGAAACCTATCACCCAGTTTTCGGCTATCTGGTCAGCTGGATCTCTCTGATTATTGGTTTTTCTGCGCCTGTTGCTCTGGCTGCGTTGGCTATGTCAAAATACCTTTCAGCATTTAATTACACCTTTGGAAACGGCTTTGCCATTGGATTTATTTTTTTGGTGGCAGCAGCCTTGTCGTTCAGTCTTAAAACTTCGAGCAGATTCCATAATTTTTTCACCTTTATTAAGATCGCTTTTATCATCGTTTTGGTCATTCTTGGTGTAGTACTGCCAGGATCTGAGGCAGGAAACAGTCTGGAATTCGGAAGCAGCTGGCAAGACGAAATTATGCTCCCGGCATTTGCAACATCTCTGGTTTTTGTTACCTATTCCTATACCGGATGGAATTCTGCATCCTATATCGCAGGAGAAATAAAAGATGTTCAGAAGAATCTTCCCAGAGCTTTAATTGTGGGAACTGTTTTTGTAACGGTGAGTTATCTTCTGGTCAATTATATAATGCTTAAACATGCCCCCATAAGCCAGATGGCGGGAAAAGAAGATGTGATGGGAGAAGCGGCGGGCAATATGCTGGGTATCGGTTTTGGGAAAATTGTCAATATTTTTATCGCATTACAGCTGATTGCGACCATTAGCGGATATCTGTGGGTAGGTTCAAGACTGACACAGGCTTTTGCGAAAGAAAATCATTTGTGGAGATCACTTGCTGTTAACAATAAAAAAGGAATTCCGGTAAGAGCTATTTTTGTACACGCTGTGATTGCTTCGGTGATCATTCTGACAGGAAGCTTCAAAGAAATTTTTGTCTATACCGCTTTTATCCTTCAGCTGTTTGCCAGCCTATCCATTTCTACCGTTTTCTTTTTGAAAAAAGACCAGCGAAAGATATTTAAATCGAATTTATTCTACCTATTTCCGACCGTTTTTCTGCTTTTCAGTGTTTATATCCTCTATTTTACACTTATTCATAATCCTAAAGAGAGTATTATAGGGCTGGGAATTGTAGCCCTCGGACTGATTTTATATGTCATTGATAAAAAGTTTTTTACTAAGCCTGCAGAATAATCATTCAGTGGATAATCATCAATATTCATTAAAGCAATCATTCTGATTTTAAGTGAAATCCCAGGGTTGAAACGCACTTGATGATCTTCAAAATATCATAAACCTAAATGATTCAAAAAATTATGATGATTTGATCGCATAAACGAATTTTAATTTGAATTAATAATTCTTATCTTTGCACTCTCAAAAATTGCAGAATGTCTAAATCATTAATTCCAAAGCTAGAAGCGATTAAACAAAGATATAATGAGGTCGCAGACCTTATTATACAGCCTGATATCATTTCAGATCAAAAAAAATATTCTTCATTAAATAAAGAATACAGTGATTTGGGTAAGATTGTAAGAGTTTACGATCAGTATAAAGGCGCGCTAGACAATATCGCAGAATCTGAAGAAATTATTGCTGATGGATCAGACAGAGATTTGGTAGATATGGCTAAGGAGGAAAAAGTAGAAGCCCAGGCTAAACTTCCAGGTTTGGAAGAAGAGCTTAAAGTTTTATTGATTCCTAAAGATCCAACAGATGACAAAAACGTAATTGTAGAACTTCGTGCCGGAACAGGAGGGGATGAAGCTGCAATTTTTGTAGAAGATGTCTACAGGGCTTATGCCATGTATTTTAAAACCAAAGGATGGAAACACGAAATCACAGATTCTAGTGAGGCATCTAAAGGATATAAAGAATTAATTATCAGAATTGAAGGGGACGGCGTATATGGAATCATGAAATTTGAATCCGGCGTTCACCGCGTACAGCGTGTTCCTGAAACGGAATCGCAAGGCAGAGTGCATACTTCTGCAATTACTGTTGCTGTTTTACCGGAAGCTGAAGAAATAGATTTTGAATTAAATCCTGCAGATATTGAGATGCAAACTTCTCGTTCTGGAGGTGCTGGAGGGCAAAACGTAAACAAGGTTGAAACGAAAGTACAACTAACACATAAACCTTCAGGAATGGTTGTAATTTGTCAACAAGCACGTTCCCAGTTGGCTAATAGAGAATTAGCGATGGAAATGCTTCGTACTAAATTATATGATATTGAAGTTCAAAAATCTGTTGGTGATATTGCAGCACAACGTAAATCAATGGTTTCTACCGGAGACCGTTCTGCAAAGATCAAAACTTACAACTATCCACAGGGAAGGGTGACAGATCACAGGATCAACAAATCGATGTATAATCTGGACGCCTACATGAACGGAGATATTTCTGAAATGATAGATGCCGTGATCATGGCGGAGAATGCAGAGAAGATGAAGGGAGAAGAAGAAAATTATTAAAATAAATTATAAATCAGGCTCTTGAATTTCAGGAGCTTTTTTTTGCTGTACCATTCAGCAGATTGAAAATAAACTATACTATGAAAGGACCTGTGAGAATTTTATTTCTGATGATGCTGTTCTGTATTCAGAATATTTTTGCTCAGAATAAGGCGCTGAAAATGAATGAATTATATTTTAAAAACTTAAATCACTAGAAAAACAAAATAAAAATAGACATATGAAGAAGTTAAAGATCATTGTATTGCTGATGATGGCGGTACTCAGTCAAAATCTGATAGCTCAAACCGAAGTGAAAAAGCCTTCTGAAGTGTTTGAAATGTACTTCGGGACTTTCGTTAAAAATGACGATGCGGTACTGACTAAGCTGAATGATTATTTGAAGCCTACTGTGGAAGGAGAGAATGCTTACCAGATAGATTTTAAAGTAGTTTCTCAGGATATGATGAAAGAAAGTACAGACAATTTTTTATCTGCTTTTTCCAAAACCACGGCAGATGCCTGCAGAAAAGAAGCTGAACAGTACTTTAGTGCCATGATGGAGAATTTTAAAAATGGAAAACTTACCGTTAAAGATGTAAAAGTGGTCCAGAACGAATATATAGAAGATCAGAAAATTGCTGAGATCAATTATTCAGTAAGTTTTAAAGTTCCTTCAAAATTTTCAGATATTCCATCAGGAGATATTAAAAATGTAAAGCCCGAAGACCTTAAGAAATACCTGGTTCAGAGTGTACAGGACTTTAAAAATGCAGATAAAATAGTAGTAACGGAGCAGAAGTTTAAATTGTATCAACTTAATGAAGGTGGGAAAATATATTATTGGAATGGTAGTCCTGACGAAATCGTTTCGGGATTAACTGATTTTTACTTTGAAAGTTTCGGATCTAAATAATGATCTCTGGAAAATATATCTCAAGAAAAAGCTCTGATGTTTCAGAGCTTTTTTTATTTCACATACTTTGTGTATTTTTGAGAAAACCCTTGATTATGAATTTTAAACCTCTTTTATTAACCGCTGGAGTCCTGTTTTCAGCAACTTTTTATTCTCAAAAAATGAATTATCCTACAGCAGTAAAAGGAAGTCAGACAGATACTTATTTTGGCACCGCTGTTTCTGACCCGTTCAGAGATCTTGAAAATGATTCTGAAGCTACAAAGAAATGGGTAGATGATGAAGTAGCCTATAGTCAGAATTATCTTTCAAAAATACCCTTCAGAAATAAAATCAAGGACCAACTGAGAGACATCTGGAATTACGAAAAAATTTCAGCACCTTTCAAAGAGGGAGATTATACGTACTATTCTAAAAATGACGGCCTTCAGGCACAGTCTGCCATATATAGAACAAACAATAAGACCAAAGCAACGGAAATATTTTTAGACCCGAATAAATTTTCAGATAAAGGAACTACGTCGCTTTCCAATTTATCATTCAACAAAAAAGGAAACCTTGCCGCCTATTCTATTTCCGAAGGTGGAAGTGACTGGAATAAGATCATTATCATCGATGCAATCACCAAAAAGCAGATCGACGAAACGCTGGTGGACGTAAAGTTCAGCGGAATTTCATGGCAGGGTGATGAAGGATTCTACTATTCAAGCTACGATAAGCCGAAAGAGGGAACCGTACTTTCCGGAATGACCGATAAACATAAAGTATATTTCCACAAATTAGGAACAAAGCAATCTGAAGATAAACTCATTTTTGGAGGTGATAAAACGCCCAGAAGATATCTTGGTGCTGGAGTTTCCGAAGACCAGAGATTCCTGATCATTTCTGCAGCCAATGCAACGAATGGAAATGAATTGTATATCAAAGATTTAAAGAAAGGAGGCGATTTTGTGCAGATCAACAAAGGATTTGATGTTAATGCCAGTATTGTAGATACCCAAGGAGACGATCTGTTTATCTTTACGGATAAAGACGCTCCCAATATGCGTCTGGTAAAAACAAGCATTTCAAATCCTTCCCCGGAAACCTGGAAAGATCTCATTCCACAGACAGAGAATGTATTGGGAATCTCTTCAGGAGGCGGATATTTCTTTGCAACCTATATGATCGATGCCATTGACCAGGTAAAACAGTTTGATAAGACCGGAAAACTGATCAGAGAAATTACCCTTCCGGGAAAAGGAAATATTGGAGGTTTTGGAGGTAAGGAAGAGGAAAAAGAACTTTATTTTACTTTCAGCAACTATATCACGCCCGGAACTACCTATAAATTTAATGCAGATTCAGGGAAATCCGAAGTGTATCAGAAGCCTAAAGTGAAGTTTAATCCTGAGGACTATGTTTCCGAGCAGGTATTCTATACTTCAAAAGACGGGACCAAGATTCCTATGATGATCAATTATAAAAAAGGAACAAAACTTAATGGCAAAAACCCAACAATCCTGTATTCCTACGGAGGATTCAACATCAGCCTTCAGCCTTCATTCTCTGTAGTGAATGCGATCTGGATGGAAAACGGAGGGATCTACGCAGTGCCAAATATCCGTGGTGGTGGTGAATATGGAAAGAAATGGCACGATGCAGGTACGAAAACACAGAAGAAAAATGTTTTTGAAGACTTCATTGCAGCAGGAGAATATCTGCAAAGCAAAGGCTATACTTCCAAAGACTATATGGCGTTATCCGGAAGATCAAACGGTGGACTTCTTGTAGGTGCTACCATGACCATGCGTCCTGATCTTGCAAAAGTGGCTTTTCCGGGTGTTGGAGTTCTGGATATGCTGAGATACAATAAGTTCACGGCGGGAGCAGGTTGGTCCTACGACTACGGAACGGCAGAAGATAGCAAAGAAATGTTTGAATACCTTAAATCTTACTCTCCGGCACATAATGTGAAAAAAGGAACATGCTATCCTTCTACAATGATCATTACCAGCGATCATGATGACAGAGTAGTTCCTGCACATTCTTTCAAATTTGGGGCAGAACTTCAGGAAAAACAAGGATGCAAGAATCCAATTTTACTAAGAATTGAGAAAAATGCAGGGCATGGTGCAGGAAGAGCAACGGATCAAGTAATCAGCGAAAATGCGGATCTTATATCATTTGCTTTATATGAAATGGGAATTAATAAATTAGCTTATTAATATAAAAAAATAAAAAAATGGCTGATTTCATTGAAATTAGCCATTTTTTTTGATGGTACTATGCATTAAATTGTTATTTTTGTCCCGGATATTTAAAATTTATTAATTCTATTCATGTAGATCATTATGAAAAAAAGAATTTTACTAGTTTGTGCATTGACGGCGGGTGTTGCCAGTTTCAACGCACAGAGATGGGAGCCTGCTTCGCAGAGAACATCCCAAATTAGAAAAGAGGTAGATGTAAAATACTCTTACAGAGTAGATCTGGCTTCACTTAGAAGTATTTTAAAAGATGCTGTAGAAACAGGGAAAGGCGCAAAGGCTGTTATTGTTTCTCTTCCAACAGCAGAAGGAAAAATTGAAAAGTTTGCAGTATACAGCAATCCAGTGATGGAAAAGTCTATGGCAGATAGATATCAGTTGGGTTCCTACGTAGGTGTAGGGGTTGAAGATCCTTCCAAATATGTAAGATTCAGTACGTCTCCTACAGAAATGCAGTCGATGATCATCAAGGACGGAGTATTCCAGTTCATTGAGCCAATCACTACAGACAAGCAGACTTACGGAGTGTTCTATAAAACAAAGAGAACAAACAGTGAGCAGGGATTCGAATGTGGTACAAACGAAACCAATATTAAAGATATACAGCTTTTAAGAGAGAACGGTAAAAAAAAACTTTCTAATGTAGGAATTACGAACAGACCTGCAAGTACAAAGTATAGAACTTATAGGTTAGCAATGTCTACTACAAGTGAATATACGGCTTATTTCGGAGGGGTTGCCGGAGCTGTTACGCAGATAAACAATACCATGACCAGAGTCAATGGAGTTTTCGAAAAAGACTTTGGTATTAAGTTACTTCTTCAGAATTATCCGAATATTATTTATACGAATGCCGCTACTGATCCTTATTCAGATTCAGATGCAGGAGTAGATGATGCATTATGGAATGGAGAGTTGATGAATGTTCTTCACAATAACGTTGGGGAAGCTAATTTTGACATTGGACACTTATTTGGCGCCACTGGAGGAGGAGGTAATGCCGGATGTATCGGATGTATCTGTAGCGATGATATGACATTAGATCAAGGTTCACCAGTTGCTTACAAAGGTTCTGGATTTACTTCACCAGCTAATGGAGTTCCGTCAGGTGATTCATTTGATATCGATTATGTAGCTCACGAATTAGGTCACCAGTTAGGTGGAAACCATACCTTCTCAAATAATACGGAAGGTTCTGGTGTAAATGTAGAGCCGGGAGGGGGTACAACAATTATGGGATATGCAGGAATTACCTATGACAATGTACAGATGGTTTCCGATGCTTACTTCCATTATTCTTCAGTAAACCAGATTCTTAATAATCTGGATGATAAAACAACATGCGGTGTTTCTCAAACGATTACAACAAATACCGCCCCTGTTATTTCTCCTCTTACAGCATACAGTATTCCTAAAGGAACTGCCTATTATTTAGAGGCTACAGCAACAGATACTGACCCTGTTAAATACACATGGGAGCAGTATGACAGCGTAGACGAAGATGCTACTATTTCTGGAGACAGCGGATGGGGATATAATTCTCAGGGTGCTGTAGCAAGATCATTCTTTGGAACGGCTAGTGGAAGAAGATATTTCCCGAGCTTACCTTTGGTAATGAGCGGAAAACTTACTAATAAAGCAACTTGGGAATCCGTTTCTTATGTTCCAAGACAATTGCATTATGCAGTTACTGTAAGAGATGAGAATGCACAAAGACCAATGCTTTCTTCTTCAGAAACAACAGTTACTGTTGGAAATGACGGACCATTTAAATTTGATGGTCTTACAGCTTCTTCAGTTTTATATAATAATGCATCAAACACAATTAAATGGGCTGTAGCTAATACCACGGCTGCCCCTTATAATGTAGCTAATGTTAAGATAGATTATACGGCTGATAACGGGGTTACATGGACTGAATTAGTAGCTTCTACACCAAATACGGGGAGTTATGCAGTACAGATGCCGGGAAGTTTAACCGGAGCTGTTAAATTGAGAGTATCTGCTATCAATAATGTATTCTATGCAGTATCACCTGCAGTGACTATTGGAACGGCGCCTACTTCTACTACAGCTGCGCCTACAGGATTATCTACTACATCTGCAGATGTCCTTAAGAATTCAGCGATCGTATCTTGGAACAGTGTACCGGGAGCTGCTACTTACTCTGTAAATTACAGAAAATTAGGAGTTTCAGCATGGACAAATGCATCAAGCACAACGAATTCATTATTATTGAGTACTCTTGAAGACGAAGCTACTTATGAAGTACAAGTAGCAGCTGTGGTAAACAGCATACCTGGAAGCTTCTCTTCAAACTATGTTTTCAAAACAAAACCATTGGCAACAGGAGTAAATTACTGTATCTTAAATACGGGATATAATTCTGTAGGAAACATTGCAAGAGTACAACTTTCTAACATTAATCATATTGATACTACCATTAGATCATACAAAGATTTAAGTGAAGACCCTGCAAAAATAATCAACCTTATCAGAGGAAACTCTTATCCGATAAGTATTTTTGGTATTTACAATCAGGCTGCTCCTATGACTTATAACGTATGGATCGATTACAACAGAAATGGGGTATATGAAGCAAGTGAAAAAGTATATACAAGTGCTGCTACAGCTCCTGCAGCAAATGGTATAGGAAGCGTTACAGGTAACTTCACTGTTCCTGCAACAGCTCTTGTTGGAAATAAGGTAGTGGGAATGAGAGTCGCATCTAACTATTCTGCAGCATTAAGCAGTGCGTGTGGTACTTTACCAAGTGGAGCAGGAAGTGTAATGGACTTCTCAGTGAGAATCTTCGGATCTGCACTTGCGGTAGATGAAACTAAAGAAACTAAAACTGAAGTTGAAATCTATCCAAATCCAGCTGATACTTTCGTAGGGGTAAGAAACCTTAAAGGAAAAGCAGACTATAAAATCTATAGCGCAGACGGAAGATTAGTTCAGAGCGGGAATATTGATAATCAGATTATTAATGTAGCTGGTTTAACTAAAGGAATGTATATCATCACCATTAAAGATGATAAAAACACTTACAATACTAAACTTATCAAAAAATAAGCATACAGTATATTAATAACGAAGACCGGGCATATGTCTAGTCATGGTCGGAAGAATTTTTCTTCCGACTTTTTTGTTTTTTGGCGTACGGAAAAGCATACTTATATTGCTGGTTATCAAACAATTAATTTGTTTTTCTGTTTTTTATTTTGTATATTAGCAGTT
>NZ_JABBGI010000039.1 GCF_012927325.1 Chryseobacterium antibioticum
AACTGCTAATATACAAAATAAAAAACAGAAAAACAAATTAATTGTTTGATAACCAGCAATATAAGTATGCTTTTCCGTACGCCAAAAAACAAAAAAGTCGGAAGAAAAATTCTTCCGACCATGACTAACCATATGCCTTCTCTTTTTTATTTTACTGATTATGGAGTATCTGAAATTCCATGTCGTGATTCCGTATTCTGAGTTTTTCATACGCCTTGAGATCATCGGATGGCTGACGTTTGCCAATGCGCTATTGGTTCCCTGGTATTTTATCATTCAGTTTAATTTCAGAAAAGGAAAATGGCTAATGTCCGCCCTGTTACTAACGCTGCTCGTGCTTTATTGGTTCAATTACGGGCACTACGATCTGACGGCCCGACTTTACAGTTTAGCCATGCTGATAGCTGCTTTTATTGTAGTGCTAAAAGGCATTGCTCAAAAAGAAAAAGGTGGTTTTATTGCCCTGGCAGCCCTTTTGGCGAGTGCCCTGGTTAATAAATTTGTGGTGTACGATTTTGGACTGTTCATCAGTTTTACGATCATCGTGTTGTCTATGCTTTATCTTCATTCTATCCGTACGAGTGTCATCGAGGCAGAACATCAGAATGCTGTTTTGCTTTCCTCAAGATTGCAATTAGAGCTCCTTAAAAAGAATATCCAGCCTCATTTTTTAAGAAATACTTTAACCTCTATGATGGACTGGGTGGAAGAGTCTCCAAAAGAAGGTGCCCGTTTCATTCAGGCACTGGCATCAGAATTTGACATCATGAACGAGATCTCTGAACAAAAGCTGATTCCCATAACCAAAGAATTAGAACTTTGCCGGCAGCATCTGTCTGTGATGGGTTTTCGTAAAGAAATCAATTATATATGGGAACAGAAAGGAATAGACGAAACTCAGATGATCCCGCCCGCAATTATTCACACATTGCTGGAGAATGGCATCACCCACAGTGAACCGCTGTCCGGAAACACGATTCAATTCGTACTCCGCTATTCTTTATCAGAAGATGCTCATCAGTATACTTTTGAAACTATTGCAAAGAACCGACAAATCATGACAGACCGTGCAGGTGGAAACGGCTTTAAGTATATCAAAGCTCGTCTGAGTGAAAGCTACGGTCAAAACTGGAAGTTTGAATCGGGTTCTACAGAAAACGGGTGGGTATCTACCATTCAAATTTTAAGATCATGAATGTATTAATCATAGAAGACGAAGCCAGAATTGCCCGACGTTTGCAACGCATGACGACTGAATTCTTTACGGACAAACCTATTACCATGACAGTTTGTGATTCTCTTCAAAATGGGCTTCAGGAAATTGTAAACCGAACTCCAGACCTATTACTTCTCGACCTTAATCTGAATGGTGATAATGGTTTTGAGGTATTGGAACAGATGGTGGCCGCTTCTTTTCATACGATCATTGTTTCCGCCAATATTGATAAAGCGATTACCGCTTTTTCGTATGGAGTGCTTGATTTTGTTCCCAAGCCATTTGATCAGGAAAGACTTTTTAAGGCCTTGACGAGATTTGTCAGTCCCGCCTTAAAACCGGATGAAGGGATTAAATATCTTGCCGTGAAAAGATCAGGACAGGTTCGTCTTATCAGTATTTCTGAGGTGATCTACATTAAGGGAGCGGGAATTTACACTGAGCTTCACCTCAGCAATGGGCAGAATGAGCTTCATGATAAATCGCTAGAGCATTTGCAGCAACTTCTTCCTGACAGGTTTGAACGGATCCATAAATCTTATCTTGTTAATTTTCAACAGATCGAAAAAATCATCATCAACCCCGGGACACGGTATGGGGCCCTGCTTAAGACGGGTGAGGTGCTTCCGGTGGGCCGTTCAAAATATAAGGAGCTGAAAAATAAGATGGTGTGATTGGGGAAAGTAACAGCAAAATAGATCAAGTTTTAAAACAAACTCAGATCATACTGCTTCACCAGATCCAAAATCATATGATACCCTGCTGAAGAGTTTCCATGCTGATCCAAAGCCGGGCTGAAAACACCGATGCCCATTTTTCCGGGAACACTTACGGTAATTCCACCTCCAACACCTGACTTGCTTGGAAGCCCTACGGTTCTGGCATATTCTCCACTGAATTCGTACATCCCGGCAATGAGCATTTGTGATTCTACGAGTTTTGCCAATTCAACATTTTTATATTGAGCATCTCCGTCAAACCGAACGCATTCATTGGCAAAGAAATATCCTATTTTAGCCAGATCTTCGGCGGTCAGTTCAATAGAGCACTGCTTGAAATAATTATCCAGCTGATCTTCGTTTCCTGAAATGAGCCCATTATTTTTCATCAGATAGAACATGCCCCGGTTACGGTGTCCGGTAGATTTTTCGGATTCATAAACGGATGTATTGTACTCAATGGTCTGATCTTTGGTGATATAACGAACCAGATCCAAAATTTTAAGAAACGGCTTTTCGCCCTCACCGGAGATTAAAGAAGTCGTAAGAATAGCCCCTGCATTCATCATCGGATTCATCGGTTTCCCGGTAGTTTCAAGATTAGAAAAATGATTGAAAGGTTTATCGGTTCCGAAATAGCCCATTTTATCAAAAACATTCGCTTCCCCTTTTTCATTGACAGCAATCATCAGCGCAATGATCTTTGAGATACTCTGCATCGTAAATTTCTTATGAACGTCCCCTACATTCAGCACTCGCCCATTTTTTCCAACCACAGAAAAAGCAATGGCTTTCGCATCCATTTTTCCCAGTTCAGGAATATAATCAGCTACTTTTCCCTGTGTATAATAGGTTCTGTTTTTTTCCAGAATACTGCTTAAGGTCTTCTCTGAAATTGTTGAAATATCTGCTTTTTTCTGAGCATACATTACTGTGTTTAAAGAAAGAAAAGCTGCAATATAAATTCCTTTTGCAGAAAATAAGAAACTGTTTTTGTTCATAAAGGTATTTCGGCTAACATCTGATCATCAACCCCGAAAAACAAAGATAAAGCATTTCCTCCTTTGCCCGCAAATCTCCCGAAAATATGATCAAGGTAAATGGTTTCAATAAGATTAAGTATTTCTACTCAAAACCATAATTGGTTATTTGTACGCTACTCCAGATTCTTTCTTCTTTGTTACTTTGAGATAGAAATCAAAGCTAAAAAAAATAAAATGGCAGCTTACCGTACAATCAACTGATGTACTTCCAAAAAGCCATTATCAACAGAAACGAATCAACCAAAATACATTCATTATGGAAACAGCAAACGTAAACGTCAACTCATCCGGCCAGCTTCAATTGGGTGGAGGCGCTCAGTTCTGGGTATATCTTTCACCACAGAACAATACAGCCAAAATGATTTCAACATGGCGTGTCACATTCTCACAAGGTAACTGGAGTGATACCATTTCAAGCGAGAATCCTACGAAACAGATTCAGACGCTTAACTTATCTGGAATCTTTGATATTAAAGTAGAATTGTTAAGCGGTTCAACCGGTACATGGCGACAGATCCCTCCTCAAAAGGGAAGTTATAATGAAATAGGCTGTAATTCCAACTGTGCCTCCATGGTGGGTATTGTTGCAGACAGCATGAATCCTTTTCCCGGTGCCATTAATGCACATTTTTGGACAACTTGGGATGCTATGTGTAAAGCACAATAGAAAGGAAAGAAAAATTTGAACAGAACCAGTCCATATCATTCAATTGCCGACCGTCTTTGATGGTAGATTTAGGTAATTGATAAAGTAATACAACCGTCTCATTTTTAGGAATGAGGCGGTTGTATATGGCTTTAATTTTACTCAAAAAGAACAAAAAAAGAGAATAAGAACGTTATATTTGTATAGTAGAAAATTCTCTTAAAAATAAGCAAATGAAAACAGTTCATAAAGATAAGGATGGTTTACGCAAACAGATTATGAAATCTGCGGTAGCTTCTTTTAAGATAGAGGGAATAAGAATCTCTCCTGATGAAGCTGCTAAAACACTTAAAAAAGTGGAGACTAAGATGGCAAAATCATCCCGATAAGATCTATCATCGGTTCATAGTTTTTTGCGGCTGACTTTTGAACTGCAACGACATAGTGTTCCAATTCTTTTTTCCCTATTTTTTCAAATTCCAAAGGACTAAACCCTGCTTTTCTAACCATGAGATTGGCAAGTATACGCGCTGTTCTGCCATTACCTTCTCTAAACGGATGTATAAATAGCAACTCATCATGTACAGTAGCAACATCTCTATCAGACTTTCCCTATCACTATAATCAGATGGTAATTTTAATAGGATTTCGTCTTCAAAACTTTTCATTGACTCGGGAAGAAATTTTGCAGAAGAAAGAAGAAATCCACCTTTTGACAGATTTACATTACGATATTTTCCTGCAAATGTGTATAAATGAGATAATGCCAACTTATGAATTTTCAATATGTATTTTGTGTCAAATTTAGTATTATCACGGAGATTTTCTGTAAAACTAATTTCTGCCTGTAAAAAACCTTCAAATTCTGACATAGCAATATCATGTGGCTTTTTTAATTCCAATTTGTTAGGTAATATTTCAGATTCGTCTCCTGAAATGTCATATTTCATCAATACAAATTTATTTCATAAATTTTATTTTTTTGATAAGGCTTCCATTTTCTTAATCACCTCCTTAGCATTTGTATTTTCTGGGTTTAGTTCCAGAGATTTCCGGTACATCTTCATCGCCTCTTCTTTTTTGCCACATTGGAGCAATGCCTCACCATAACTGTCAAATACATTCCAGCTCTTTGGAAAAATTAATGAGGCCGCATTAAATGTCTGTACAGAATTTTCACATTTTTGAAGTCTGAGAAATTGATACCCTAACCTGTTAAAGTCTCTTTCTGTAGACTCATAACCGGCTGTATTTTTTAAATATGCCTGAATCAGCTGATTGGCTTTTTCCTTATTTCCGTTTTCAATTAAACTGCCATAGATTCTTGACAGACTTTGTACTGGCATGGTATAAGCTTTATGATCAAGCAATTGAAAGACCGCATTGGATGTAGAAAAAACGGGACTGTTTCCTGTATTAGAAAGAAGGATTACCGTTTTATTTTTAGTGACATTGTGTACCAAAACACTGGTAAGCCCGGTAATAGATCCATCGTGAAAAACTATTTTTCCATTACTTTCGTCGCTGTACATCGCCCAACCTAAACCATAGCTCACCTCTTTTCCCTCTATAGTATAACTTACCTTCTTTCCATCGTTAAGCGTTGTAGGTGTTAGCGCTTCCTCCAATTCTTTCTTGCCTAAAATCTGATAGGTAAATAATGTATTCTGATACTTTTGTAAGTCTGAGGCTGTGCTTACAATCCCCCCATTTCCATAAAAGTTACTTTTTGCAAAGATCAGAAAGGGTTCTTTTAAGGTATTGATATTAACAAGATCAGTTGAGTACAGATTAGGATAAGTATACAGTTCTACCTGATTTTTTTGTTTTATTTTCCTGTCAACCGGAACCAATGAACTGTTCATTTTTGCAGGACCGAAGATATTTTTTTCCAGATAATTGGCATAGCTCATTCCTGATACTTTTTCGATAATCATGGCAGCAATGCAAAAATTAACGTTGTTGTATTCCCATTTGCTTCCGGGTACGAATGCAAGAGGTGTTTTGAAACGAATGAACGTTGGGATAATATCCTGATTGGAAATTATTTTTTCCGGCTGTTCTTTGATCACACTGTCAAATAAGTTATAATAATCGGCCAATCCTGAGGTGTTATTAAGCAGCTGTTTAACACTGATATTGGGATAAGGAAAATCCGGAAGATATTTTTGAACCGGATCATCAATTGTAAGCTTTCCTTTCTGCTTAAGTTGTAATATGGCTGTTGATGTAAATGTTTTTGTGATGGAAGCAATTGGAAATTGAGACTGGTCATTAAACTTTTCTTTTTTTTCCCTATTGGAAAATCCATAGTTATTAGAAAAAATCTTCTCTCCCGGTTGAGAAACAACCACACTCCCATTAAACATATTATTTTTAGAAAGTGTTGAAAAGAAAGTATTCAATTCCTGTGCTGAGATAGTCATGGTCAGGAAAGTCATTATTAAGATTACAATTGATTTGGTCATGGTTTTTTATTCAGTTTTTATAATTGTGGTTGTCTGAGAATTCGATATTCTTTATTAAGTTCAGTCTTAGTATTATGACAACTCTGGAAAGAATTCCATTACATAGAAATCAATGTCAGAAGAGTTTGGAAAGAGAATACATACTAAAAAAAGTGGCCAAAAGCCACTTTTAATTTCCATAAAACATTGACAAACTTACTTTCTGTGATATTATTTTTCTTTACTAACGAGTTCAATCTTAGTACTCAGCCGATCTCTTATTAAGACTACTGAATTGAGTTTTCCATTGTTAAACTCGAGTTTTAACAGGTTGGGATAATCTATAATTTTAAACAACCCATTTTTCAGATAGATCAACTCATTCTCATTTTTTCCTTTAAAATGTTCTAATAATTGGGATTCAACATACAGACGGTTGTTCTTTTCCACTATTTTGGTTTCCATTTTTTGCCCATACAGGAAATCATCATATCTCCCGTTCAGTTGTTTCTTTAGACTTGCGGGCATTTCCTGAATGTCTTCGTTGTCTGATTTTCTATTCCAGTTCATCAGTTTCAAAATCTTCTTTTGGGTGTTCACCATCACAGGAATACGGTTCGGTTTTTCACCATTGGCAAGAAATACGAAGCCGTTCCCATCGGTCATTGTCGCGAAAATGCTCCCCCCCACTCCGGTATTGGAACCATTGCATGAAAACCAGTCATAGTTGTTATACCCTAAAGACTTCTGCCATCCGTAACCCCACCCGCCAACAGCATTTTTTAAAGTTGTGACTGCTGTTACTTCTTTTGCAACACGATGAGAAATCACTTTGTTGTTTTTATTGCGTAAAGCATTTTGTATTTCAATGGAAAGTTTCGCTAAATCAGTTGGTGTAGACCACATTCCTGATGCTCCAATCTGTGGTGTGATGGGCAGGCCGGTTCTAATCACTTTTCCATCTTTATCATGAACGAGAGCAACATTGGTCAGAAATCTGGCTTCATTAGGCTGTATCATGGTTGTATTCTTCAAACCAAGTGGTGAAAAAATATATTCTTTGGCAAGTTCTGCAATAGATTTATTTAAAGTGTCTTCCAGTGCCATTTGGACAATGACATATCCGCCACCGCTATATTCAAAGTTGGTTCCCGGTGTAAACAGAAATTCAATTTCCTTATCATATCTTGGGATCTGTCCTAAAAGACTTTGTTTTATGGTTGGAATTGTATCCCCTTCATAATAATCTGCAAATCCGCCCTGATTTGTTCCGGAGGTATGATTAAAGAATTGTTTCCAGGTTGGACTGTTATTTTCAGTCAACTTGCTTTTCGGCAAATGCCAGCGTTTTAAGTACTTATCTATCGGATCATCTAAGTTAATTAAGCCTTTCTCCTCCAGTATATGGCAAAGAAGTGCTGTGATTGGTTTTGTCATTGATGCTGTGGAAAATGCCGTGTTTTCCTCTATTTTTTCTTTGGAATCCATTGATTTTATCCCAAATTGATTGGAATACACGATCTTATAGTTTTCAAATACAACAACACTAAATCCCGCAAGTTTGCGTTTTTCCAATTGTTGTTCCATATTCAAACTGTCCGTAAGAAAACGATAGTCTCTTTTTTGGGACAAGACCTTATTACTTGTTAGGCAGCTCAACATTACTCCTATAAGAACCAGTGAATACATAATACTTTTCATTGTATCATTTTTTTTATGTTAAAAAATTATTTCGATACAAATATGCGGGAGAAATTAAAGCTATGCGACCGACTACTTTTACTCGGTCTCATTTGTTCAAAAAAATAAGTACGAGTTCCTGTAAAAAGGGTACGAATAATTACAAAACACTATTTTACAAGATTTTGCGATACTCAGTTGGGGTATAACCTGTATGTTTTTTGAAAGCGGTATTAAAAGAAGATTTTGAATTAAAACCAACTTCATACAAGATTTCAAGAACGGTTACTTTACTTTTTGTAACATCTTTCAAAATAGCCATCGCATTCTCTATCCGGTAGGTATTAACGAAATCGTAAAAATGCTGCCCTAACTGATGATTAATTAAAACGGATAATTCACGGGTAGGGATTTCGATACCGTTAGAAATATGCTGAATGGTTAAAGAAGGATCAAGAAATGGTTTTTCTTCCATCATATACTTCTTTAATTTCAATAGTTCTGCACTGTTTTGTTCTTTACTGATAGTTTCCGGATCACTCTTTTTTTCTTCAGAAACCATATCGGAAGCCAGTTTTAATTTTGAATCTATATTCCTAAATAAACCGGGATTGTTTAAGGCTTTAAATAAATACCAGCAAACGATAAAGAGTTGAAATACAAGGATTCCAATTTTTATCCATTCGGAGATGTACGAATAGTCGGAAAATTTAAAAATATTTTTGAAAACGACAATCAAATACAAAACAGTCAGTACAACCGTAAACTGAAACAGCCAATGATAAGAATTAATATTAGCACCTGCATAATTTTCAAGGTATAATTTTTTGGCTTTTTTTAATACCCTAAAAACGGCAATAAGATATATAACAATTTGAATATGAAAAAGAACATGATTGAATTGCAATTCTATCATACTTTGACGATGTATAATGAAATTGATCTTGGAAGCAAGATCTACGGTATAAAAACGAGGTAATAAAACGGCATTCGCCAATAAAAACGGCAGCAGATGAATGATATATTTAAGCTTAAACTTAAAATCAGAATAGCAAACCGATAATACATACAGATAAAAAACAGGAATCTGTAAGAAAGCCAATGTATTTCTCAACATTCCCAGATTTGAAGGGCCATCGGATAGTAAGCTGAACAAAGGTTCGCTTGTATCCACTGCCGTAATGATTAAAAAAACAGCAAAAAGAGTGTTGCTTGTCCTGTACTTTGTCTTAACTGTTAACAGAAAAAATGCAAGAAATAATGAAATGAACAGGGAGATTACCGTTACTATAATTAATAAATCAATTTTATCCATTCTTTATTCTTTTTTTTGATCGGTTTGATTTTGGATTTCAGGTAACCTTTCTTTTAGATCCGAAACCGAACCTTACAAATATAGAAATTAGATGGGAGCTGTTTTCGCTTTTATCATGAAAAAGTCACGATTTATGTGAATACTACAAATGAGTGTAGTACGCTAGCTACCGACGAAGCGGTGTTTTATAAAATGATGAGTGACCATTTTCCAAAACAATAAGATAATTGTATGTCAAATACTTGCGGCACATATCAAAGTTTTCTTACCTTTATACTAGTTATTAAAAAACATATGAAGAAAAAAGTTGTCCTTATTCAGGATAATGAAGAGATCCTGGAGATAATGGATCAGGTATTGGAGGAAGAAGGATTTGATGTTACATCATCATTAACCACCGAACCTATAGAAAAAATAGACGAAATTGAACCTGATGTAGTGATTGTAGATGATCATATCAGAGGAAATAAAAAAGGATCAAAAGTGATCGAAGAATTAAAGGCTGACCCCCAAACGGAAGATGTTTCTGCCGTACTAACCTCTACATCGTTTGATTTACCTGAAAAAGCAAAAGAATGCAAAGCAGATGACTATATCGAAAAACCATTCGATATCGATCATATGATCAATGTCGTTAAAAATAACTCCTGATTAATCTTAGCATAATCTCTCACCTATTCCTTATTTTTGCAAAGAATTAAGCAACTCAATTGTTTCTTCAAAAATATGAACCCTACATTTTCTGACAACGATCAAATTGGAGTAGTTTCTACTTTTTCTGAACTCGTAAATACTCATTTTCAAGGAGCTATGAATGCCATTTGCTGGCACAGAAATTTGGATGGAGATTTTAAAGAAATTGTGTCTCAACTTCAATTAAAGGAGAACGTTACAGAAGTTTCCGTTGAGGATCTTTTAGCCCTGGAATTATCAGAAAAAGGAAATATGGCCAGAGAAACGATCTTAAGTGATTTGCAGTCATTAACAGATCTGGGAGCATTACCTTCTCTCAATTTGCTTAAATGTTATGAACGGGATGAAGAGCTGGATTTCATTGCAACAGATGTATATTCCTATCATGTAGACCGTTCGCCTGTTGGTACCCATACTTTTTTATGTACCTATCACGGCGCTGCAAGTGATATCCTGCCCAATCATCAGGTTGATCAAAAAATTCTCATTCCGGAAATCAGGGAAAAGCTCAAAGCATTACACGACGGACCGGAAGCGGAATTTGAAACCTTCCTTAAAGACTATTTTTTCGATCTGCATTACCAGCCTAAACCGAATGCAGAACCTATCAATTTAGGATCCGGACATCTTTGGCGCCTGGCGGTAGATCATCCGGAACAACAGGTCTTGCCTTGTGTTCATAAGGCTCCTGTTGAAAGTGATGGTGAGTATAGATTGTTGTTGATTTGCTAAATGGTTGATTTTCAATGAAAGCTGTTTTGCTTGCATTGCTGTATAATTTTTGGTAAATTGATGTACATTATTTTAAATTAACATCTAACTCACATGGCTGATACAGTTATATTATCTGAAGGAGCGGAATTCGATCACGTTATACAGGAAGTTTCAAAATACATCCACCTGTATGTAATGGCCTTTGAAAAGGAAGAACGAACCATTACACGTATAGATAAGCGTGAAAAAATGTATGGCGGAAACGGAACTGTATATATGATCCAAATGTTCGATCAGAATGAACTGGCTAATAATCGTCTGGGTGCTTATATGGTTCTGTTGAATACAGGTGATGAATCCGGGTTTCATACCCACAATGAAAAAAAGGAAGAAGAATTATATGTCGTCATGCATGGAACCGGAGAGTATCGTGAAAGAACCGGAACCCAGGGACCAGAGCGAAAAAAAATACTTCAAAAAGGAGATATTACAGCCATCAGTTCCATAGGTTATCATTCTATTGAAAATATAGGTGATGAACCTTTGATCATGTTTGTTATTACTACTAATCATCCTTAATAAATAATGAAGCTTGACATCCCCTTCTCAACCAAGCTGTAGAGTATTGGGGGAAAATCTAAATATGGGAAAAGCCTAATGAATTACATTGCGGTTTGGAAGTGGAATTTGATTTTTTTTGAAAAAGTATTTCTTCGATCTGTATAATCAACCCAAACCCAATACAGAACCTGTTAATTTAGAAAAAGGACGTTAGCCTTAGGTCATCCGGAACAACAGGTCTTGACTTGCATTCATAGAGCTTCTGTGGAAAATGAAGGCGAGTATAAACTACTTTTAATTGGTTGATCACAAATATATTGCATAAAAAGCCTTATAAATAAGGCTTTTCTATTGTTGTTTATAAATTTTGTTATTATTTTCTGATTATGAAAATAAAAAAATAAATCATTCAATTTTATCTTCCAAATTTTGTTTATGGTCTCCATATTTTGATGGGATTTTGTTCTTTACTGGCTTATTTTAATCGTCTTACAGAAACCTGCGTAACAGGACCTGAACCCGTAGAGCCTGTGCTTAAATACTTGAGTGTGTAATCTTGTGTATTTATAGCTCTAAACGAATAGGTGCTTGCTGCCAACATCGGAATTGAGGTAATTAAAGTATAAGTTTGCAATCCGCCGGTTGGCGCTACATAGTTGTCATTTACTCTTGCGACCCACAATCCAGTAGTATTGTTCCATATACCAATAACCGGTGAGGTTGCATTGGCGGTAGAAATCTGCACATTCATATTAATCTGATAAACCCCGTCAGCAGAAACTTTAAAAGAATTGGTTGTAGCCGTTCCGGCATAAAGACTTTCATTATCAATAATTTCATTATTGAGATTACCAATGGGATTAGCTACCGTTGCCCCGGGAGACCCAACGGCTGTAAAGTCAGCAGTCATTTGAACAGTAATTTCCTGTGCAACTAAAAACTGTCCATTAACAGCTATTACTGTCCCTGTAGATGTGGGAACACCCGCTAAAGTTTGCCATGAGGGTGCGGTGCCTGGTCCATTTGATTTCAGTACCTGGCCAATTAGACCTGACGAACCTGCAGTAGTACTATTACCTCCGACATTAAGTTCATTCGTAACCTGCAACGAACCATTCACATGAAGACTTTTTTGAGGGGTCGTTGTTCCAATACCCACTTGAGCGTAAATTGCCGTGTACATTGAAAGAATCAATAAAAAAAATATTTTTTTCATTTTTAGTGTGTTTTTATAAAAATAAATTAAGATTAAAAACAGCCTCCTTATTTCTTACCATTTTGAGGAATCAAGGAGAATGAGAAGGAGACTGATTACATTATTCATTTATGTTCTCAGAATCTGAAGAAGCTTATAGAGTTATGATCTAATATTTGTATTTTTAGCATCATTAATTACAATATATGTATTATCAATTTTGCTTATTACTTTCATGTTGTTATCATTTGTATTTGTCAACAACAAAATATTTTATAAAGTAAAAAAGCTATTTTGATTTTTTTTCCCGTCACAAAGTACCGACATTTCGATTTAAAATGACTTAGAATACACATCGAATTATATCGATAAACACGTAGATATTTATCTTTATAATACTGGTTAGTAAATACTTGATATCTTTTTTTTTAACTGGTTGTCCAATTAAATGATTAAAAAAATGATTCTATAACAAAGGGGATTCGCTAATATGGATAATTAATAACAATGTTTGCGAACAGATAGATGAAAATACAATTAATTTTTATAAGCTAAACGCTAAAAGGCTGAAAAGAGAACCTGGCATTCAATATGTTGGAGCGCTTAACAAAGTAGTTGAGCAATATGGATTTTTCAAATTGGACTGACTGCCAAAGGGCATACAATATAAAATCAGCATCAACCAAAATCACTTTTAATCCTCCTACCTTCAAAGGATTGGCTTCGAAAAAAAAAACAGATATTCACCTTTAAGAGTCTTGGCTAGGGATATGCTAGCTGATACTCATTGGCCATCGTATGATAATCTTGCTGAATATGATGATTACCTAAATTTCAAAGGAGCTGCAAGTTCTTCAGCACAGGGAGTATTAATGCTTGAATCAACAAGCAAAGCTTTAGTTTTACCGAAGGTAAACCACCCTGTGACAAGCATGAAAAGCACTATCGCAGGAACGATGTGTTATGATACAGTAAGTAAAACAATCGCTGTATTTGATGGAGTAAAATGGAGCTTTTGGAAATAAAAGCATTTAATATAAATTAGTAAGGTCGGTGCGAATGTGCCGACTTTTTTGTTATATAATATAAAATTTTGTGACTAAATGAATATAATTAAACAATTACAAATGAGCCAAATTATTGTTTTTATCATCTTTTAACGCTATTATATATTCTGAAGGTGTTATTCCTTCTATTTGCTTAAAAACCCTGTTGAAAGTAGATTGGTTTGAAAATCCAGATTCCGTATAGATGTACATGAGAGTAACTCTGCTAATATCATGTTCTGAAAGAAGCTTTTTTACATTTTCAATTCTGCAGACATTCAGGTAGTGATTAAAGTTGGTAAAGCCATTTACTTTAATGGATTTGGCTATATATAAATTATTAGATTTCAACATATTTGACAGCTAAGAAATCGTAAAATTTACATCTTTAAAATAAGCTTCATGTTCTACAATATTTTTCACCTTTTTAAACAAAGCCACATACTTTTCTATATTTACATTCTCAGAGAAAACTAATTTATCTTTTTCAATAGATTCGGAAGATGTAACAACATCAGCATTTTCGAGGAAATCACCATCTTTTTGATTCTGATTATTTTCTTGAGAAAGATTAATTTGATTGAAAATATTCTGCTCTATTTCTGTTTTTCTAATTTTTTCATTGTAACATATTAAAATTATGAATACAGCAAGATTAGACAAACCAACAAACGTATCAGAAATTACAATAACATTGACATCGTTGAGGCTAAAATAATCAAATGTAAAAAATCTATTAAGGATGCTCACTGTAACGATGATCAGAAATATATATACTGAATAAATGTAAACATATTTTTTTCCCAGAAAGACATGAGCTCCTAGCGGTACAGGTAAAAGCCACATGGCAGTGGCCGCAGAATATTTCCAAAAATAAAGCATGACAACCGCTGCAAATATGGGAGCATACGTCATGTAAAGATGTACAAAAATTTTTATATTATAGCTCTTACGAATGATTATAAATGTGTAAAATAACAATATAGAATAAACAGATGTACAAATTGCAAAAAATGAATCCTTAATAACAAAATAAAATACCAAAGAATATCCGAGTAATATCCCGGACATGAAATACACGTATTTTGAAATTAATTTTCTTTTCAATGCATCCACAGATCCATCTATAGATTCTTTCGTAGTTATCATCTTAATGTTTTTCAAAAAATAACTTACACAAATCAATAATTAGGTAAACTTCCCTGTTTTGGTAATACTTTAACAGCGGTTCCGAATTTGTTTGGAGGAGATGTTGATTCTGGGAATACCTGGACTACAAGTACAACGGCTACAAGAGTATATTGGGGTGACGCGGGCATTTATCAAGGTTCTAATAGTGGACCTGAATATAGATATTACAGCTGGATAGATACATCTACTACGACAAAGGTGGCCTATACAGCTTATATGATGGCAGGGGCAGTTGGCGGACAGACAGGCACTAATCCGGCTACCATGAAGGTCTTTATAAAAATAGATCAGATTACTGCTCCATAAGATTCGATTCTAAAAACACGCACACAAAGATTGGAGAAGCCTATATTAGTAGGCTTCTTTTTATTGATACAAACCTTTCAGACTGCGTAAAAACATTGACATTAGAGGTACAATAATCCATTGAAAACCTTCTTTACATTATGTTCTTGTCTATTTTACCAGATAAGTATGTAAATTATGGGTAATGAAATATTTTAATTAGGATTTGAAACAGAATAAAAGTGATGACATTTCTTAAAATATCCGGACGGGTAAACTTCCCTAATATTTGAATAACTTCTTCAAAAGCGATGTTTAATTTGGAATTCGATTCTTTGACTTCGTGTTTTTTCGTAAAATGATTTCTTTTTTTCTTGCTAAACTAACTCAGAATCTGCAATGATTTTTTTGCCTGCTCTTGTAAAGAAATGACACATCCTGAGTAAAACACACCCCTCATTGAATTTATGATATGTGCCATCAATAATGACAGTAGGTTTTAAATTGGATTTGAACACTACAAATTATAGGGATTCTTTTAGCTTTTGGATATATTCTGTGGGTGTAATTCCTTCCAAATCTTTAAATACCTTATTAAATGTAGACTGATTTTTGAAGCCGGCCTGGGTATAAAGGTATGTTAATTTATATCGATCATAATCATCATTTTTAATAAGTCTTTTGACATACTCAATACGATACTTGTTTAAAAATGCATTGAAATTAGAGCCAGCAATAGAGTTAAGTGCACGTGAAACATACGAAACATTGGTATTTAGAATTTCCGCAAGCTTTGAAATATTAAAGCTACAATCTAAATATATATCATCATTCTCAAAAAGATCAAGAATATCAGCATAAATTTTCTTGAGCGTATTACTTGGAATTAAATTTTCATTTATATATAATTCGTCTTCTACCCCAGCTGTAGAAACAACATTTTTATCAGTACTACTATCATCTAAACTTTTATTTTCAAATTCAATTAAAGTTATTTTATACTTATAATATAAAAAGAAGGAAATAAAATAAATCACGGCAAATAAAGTAAAGATATTTATGATAAATAAATTAGTCTTTGTTAGGGAGATTCTAGGAATTTCAAACCAATAATTTGCAAAAAAAGTAATTATAATTAGAAATACAATATAAATGGACCAATATAAAGTAGTACGCATATTAAAGAAATGATAAACAGCAACAGGAAATATAGTATACCAAATTAATGACAACGGACTATGATTCCAAAACAAAATTAACAAGAAATAAATTATAATTGAAGATAATATCAAATATGGAGTTACGAATAAACGAATAATATTATAAGATAAATAACATATAGATAATACAATTGTGATATTTACAACAACAGACAAGAATATAAAAAATAACAAATAATTTGCCATTCCCATATATCCAAACATCCCAAGCAAACTAATACCTACAATTATATAAGAATATATAAAATTTATTACAGATTTTTTATATATACTATCTTTAACCATATCAAATTTTTACAAAAAAAATCATTATTCTTATTTACATATTCAACAATATCTAAAATATTATTTATCACATTAATAATCAACATCTTAAAAGTTAAATGAATAACAGGATTTCATTGATAAATATACACATTTTCCTTATAATTTGACATAGCTTTATAAAATTAAAGATAGGTTTTTAAAGTAACCTAAATAAAACAAATATGAGCAACAAATTAAATTTAAATCGTGATTTTCCTTTTTACCTTATATTTTTGTATTAACAGCATATAAGGATAAAAGAAGAAAATTTTCTTATTAAAAATGTGATGGAAAAAAATTTTAAAAACATTCATATTGGCAGCTACATTAAGGAGCGTAATGAAACATTGGAGATAGATATTCACCGTATATGCAACTTTTTCAAATGTACCGAAGAAGAGATCACTGAGATGTATCGTAGTAACTCTTTAAATTCTGAAATTATTTTGAAATGGTCAAAGCTACTGGATTATGATTTCTTCCGTTTGTATTCTCAACACTTGGTTTTATATGCTCCGCCTGGATCTCCGGATAAAAGCATTAATAAATCCAAAAATTCTTCACTTCCTATTTTTAGGAAAAACTTGTACACACAAGAGATCATAGATTTTATAATAGAATTGGTAAATCGGGGGGAAAAGACAAAACAACAAATCATGAATGATTATAACATTCCCAAAACAACTCTTTACAAATGGATTAGCAAATACAACAAAAATGGAACCCAAGAATCAATATAATTATCTATTAAACAAAAGTAAAAATGAGATTATAGATAAGATGGGACAAGAATTCAACTTTTATCCACAAAACCTATGGACTTACACCTTGAAAATAAGTTGGTTTGGAAGAAAAAAAATTATGCTTTTGTTCTTTGAAGGAGAAAAAGTATCTCAAATCAAAATTAAATACATTTATGGAAAATTCACAGCCTGATTATAGAAGAATTTATACTGATATTATCTGTAGAAAATATCCTCATAAGGAAGAAAGATGCAAAACATTATTAAATAAGAAAGATCTGTCTTTTTTAGATATTATAAAACTTAATTCTCTAATATTTGAAACAAAAAGTAAAGAAACTATGAGCTTTAATCAACGTCATAGATCTTACAACGAATCTACTATTATTGAGATTTTAAAATATCAGAAAATAAATAAGTTAAATAATACCCAGCTAGCTAATCATTTTAAATTAAGCAGAAATTCAATAGCTAAATGGAAGACTCTTTTTGCAATTTAAGAATGTGAATATTAAACTTGTTTAAACTTTTATTTTCCTGAGTAACAAAATAGAAAAAGCAATATAATGTAAATTTATCCAGGTTACATTTAATGTTTCAAATCTTACCAATAACGCCTTGAAACTATCCAACCAAGCATTGGCTTATTCTATTTTGAACCTTCTTTTATAAAGTTCAGTATCATCAAAATACTTTTTATTTTTCATATTTCCATTACGAGGATTGTTTTTAATATTCCCAATAATTTCTTTTCGTTCCAGAATATCTCTGAACTTTTTACTGTCAAACCCGGAATCTGCATTGAGAAATAATCCTTTATGCTCTATATCAGCATCATTCAAAAGAGAAAGAACTTACATTGAACGAAAATGTCACCAGGGATTTTTTACTTAAAGTGAATGTCTTCGATACTAATGCCGGAGTTACAACCGTTGTCCCATTTCTGGCAGATATTGTCTGAGTAGTTGCTATTGCATCTGCTCCATCTGCTCCTTCAATAGGTACAGCACCTTCAGATGGAACCCAGTTTACCGTACCGATTACTCCATTACTATCCGCCACAAAGGTTCTAGTTCCCGTAAAAGTCTGGTTCTGACTTGAAGACTTTGTGCCATCGGGCTTCGTATTGCATTGGGGGTTCCGCTTTGGGGAAGGGCTCTTATTCTTGCAGTCCCGTTGCTTCTGTTGGGTTTGATATATTAATACCTACAACAAATTGAGCGAATGAGATCGCAGAGAGTGACACTGCAAAAACAGTGAACATTTCTTTTTTCATACATTTTGTTTTTATTAAGTCTATAACCTTCAACATTATGGTTTGGGAAGCTAAAAATGTAGTGAGATAATTTTTCTACATTCCTGTTTCACCCTTGCTCTAAACAGTTTTTGATAAAACACCTACGGTTCTCTTCAATCTGAAGATCTTCTCTAGCAAATATCTTTCCCATGTATATTTTTATCTTCGTTTAAACTCATCTCTATCAAATAAATTTTTATTTTTAAGTGCCTAAAATGTTCAATAATGGACTTCAAAAATTATCTATTCAAAAAAAATGGCATATTCATATGATCCATGAAACAGTTTTTTCAAAAAAATAGAGCCGGCATACATGATGCCGGCTCCAACTGATTTGCAATATTGTATTATCTTCTCATTTGAAGTAAATTGTTTTATCACTTTTAAACTGTCTTCTATAAAAAGAGACAATCTATTTCCAGAAGCTCCACTTTAATCCATCGAACACGGCCATTGTTTTGCTTACAGTATCGTAACATAAGGTTCCCGCTACTGGACTTTTCATATTGAAAACTGGATCATTTACTTTTGGTAAAACCAGTGCCAGGCTTGATGATTCAAGAACCAATACACCCTGCGCAGCTGAACTTGCAGCTCCTATGATAACTCCACCACCAGTTTCCGCCGAAGTATTAGGCATTGTACCCGTGAGGCTGCCAGCATCTGATAAAGATACCCAAACATCATTCTGACGTACCTTAACTATCTTATCACTACTATCATAGATAAACGTCCCATTAGTAGCCGCCGTTCCTGTAGGAAGCGTATCGAGCATCGGAAGAATGATACCTGTCTTGGATAATGGAAAATCTAAAATAGCACCCCCATCCACAGAAGCCTTACCCATGCCCACCTGTCCTTTCATCTGATAAAAATTGATAAGAACGATTGTTGTTAATAGTATTTTTTTCATTGTCTTTTAATTTTAATGTTACTTAGTCATTACAGCTTCTTGCTACACAATTCCAGCTGCTGCCATTATACATCTTTATACACTTATCTGTGGTATCGTAAATAATCATCCCCTCTACTGGGTTGATAACCAATGAACTTACTGTACGAGTAATCACAAATCCCTTCGTTTTAGACTCCAGAGCAACCGCTCCGTTTGGAAGGTTTTCTGGCCACCCATTTTGCTTAGATTGGATCGTAATCCCTATTTTGGTAAACAGATCTGCCGGTAAAGTATTAGGATCTTTGGTACAGAAGGTACACGCAAGAACTTTCAATTCATTAGATAATGTAGAAGAAGACGAACCACATGCAGACTGAGGATCTATGATAACTGACGCCATATTATTAATATATTTATTCCCACTAACATCAGTATAAGCCATTGTATAAGCATTATTGGTATTGACTTTGAATGTAATCGTCGCTGTTTGTCCTGCCGCAATACTCATTCCAGATATATAAACCTGAGCATCATTAGAATTATCTAAGCCATTAGAGACAAAATTAGTATAAGCCAAAGAGCCTAATATATACGTTTGAGAACCATCTAGCTGGTCTGCAAATTCAACATTATTAATTGTTCCGGAATCATTATTCTTAATCGTAACTGTATATTCTAGTTCTGTGGAAGAAGTACCGAAACATCTATTGACCGTTTTAATGATAGTAGGTTTAGCCGTAACTGCACTTGCTGTGTATAAAATACTGGTGTCCTGATAACCAGACTGACCGCTATCATCATCACTTCTGTAAGGTGTAGGTGTATTAATACCTCCGTCTACCGTATAAGTAAAATGAGTAGAATACGTACCTGTAGCTCCCGGATTGGTCGGTTTTACTTTTACATATATATAGGAAATACCTGATGGTAACACCAAATCATTTAACTGGAAACTCAGTCCTGAATAGGTCGGAGTCTCAGTTCCCAAACCAACATAGCTATTGGCTACATACTCTAATCCCGCAGGTAAAGTATTACTCAGATCTATTGTCTTGGACGAACAATTGTTATTTCTGATATCCAATTTTAAAGTACCCTCTTCACAAGTAGGCAATTGACTCTCAACATAGGAAGCGATGATATTCACATTATCCGGTGTTGGTTCTACAGGATTATCACATACATAAGTCATATCACTGATATAAAGATAATTAACTGTTTTAAAAACAGGACTTCTATCTACCGTCCACTCGATCACCACTTTATCAACTACCTTTTCAAAATTGACATTCACAGTACCAATATCATAGATTTCATAATAAGGCTGAGTTCCGGTAACTGTGGCCGTAGAGGCATCTATGGAATATCTGCGCCAATAGCTATTATTGGCAGGTGTAGAGTTATAAGCATAATTCATCTTTGGAAGCACCGCAGTACCTCCGCAATATCCTGTTACTTTTACTACAGTGGACTGTCCTGAAATTTTGGTAATACCCGCAATCTGGAAACTTGTTTTTGCAGCTTTAGTTCCAATAGCATCTTTCAAGTCTACTGTGTATGTTACTTTACCTGCAGCTCCACTTACATTATCATATCTTGATAACTGTGCCCATTTACCATACCATCTTGGAAAAATGGTAGGAATCCATTCTACATTAGCAGGATAGCTTACTCCAATATTGGCGGATAATGCTCCACTGCTAGGGGCTGTTCCATTCAACGCTACATTTGTTAAATTATTACTTGTCATTCCTGCAACACCTCCGTTATACCAAGCCAAAGCTGTTTGCAATACCTGCTTACCGCCTTTGCATGTTTCACATGTGGCAGTTCCAACCTTGCCACCTACGGTAAAGTATTTTACGCCCGTAAATTTAACATTGAATACGGCTTTACCACCGGATATAGTACCCGGAATCGTATACGTATTGGAAGTTAATGCCGCATCATCACCTACCAATAAAAATACATCTTTGGTGATATCATAGGATTGCATATCTACTTCAAGCCACGTTGCGTTGGCATCATTGGTATTTTTCACCTCCCAGGTTTTAGCAATACGCTTATCATCACCTTGCAAAGCAGGACAGGCATTCGGATCTAAAAATGTTGTTGCTGTATTATTATTGTTATTATCACCAAATACTAAATATTGGGTATCATTCAAAGATGTTCTCGAAACATTTGAATTAATGGCCGTGAAATTTTGTATGGTAGCAACAGTTAACTTGCCCACTGTGATAGGGTTTATAGAATTGGATACTTTTTGATCTAAACTACCGGCCACATCTTTTCCAATACCAAAGATATTGTTGTTAAATAAAGTATTGATAGAAGAATCCCAAACAAGATCCCCGTTAGAAGCAACATAATTCATGGGCTGTATCAAAGTAACCCCGTACTTTAGAGCCAGATAGCTATTCACTTTACTTCTATCCAGTAAGCCCAAGCTAGTGTTATAATATACAACTTCCGGTATTCTTCCTGCAAAACCATAAAAGCTTCCTCCTATCTGAAGATTTGGATGTACATCAGCGGTTATTGCATCTGTAAAACTAAGATAATTACCATTATAGCCTACCTGCTTATTGTTGCTACCAGTAATTGCGCTAATCTGTGCTCCTACTAAAGTCATTTGATTAAAAAGGGCATTATAATTGGTATTCCGTCTATCTACAGCCCCACCAGAATCAATATAATGAAGTGTAGACTGGTTGTCCGCAGTATTAAGACCGACAGCATATCGGTGAAGAACAGCACTTCCTGCAGCAGATCCAAATCTGAATATATGATTATAAGTCCCCTCGATATTACCCGATTTTGAACCCATTGCAAAGGTGGTATGCAACCTGCCTAAAGCAGCAGGATTAATAGCTCCCGTAAAATGAGCATAGTTGGTTGAAGAGAATGTATAAAATGGATTGAAGTTACTATCCTTGTCACCACTGGATATTACTGTTGGTCCTGTTCCATTTTTGTTAATTGTAAATCCATTTACTTTATCAGACCAGCTTGTCGCAGTTGCAGTAACTCCTGCATCATACCAATACCCCAATCCCGCGATTACCCCTCCAGGTGCTGCTGAAAAAGCTGCAAAAGTGAAATATTGAGCATCCCCTAACGTAACATCTGCATAATTGTAAGTTACTCCATTAATGGTCTGGGTATTGGCAGACATATCAGTTACCGTATCTGTACCATCAAAGACAGCATCTGTACTTTGAATTAATTTCAAATTGGTTAATCCTTGAGGCCACATTACCCTTACCATACCTACTAATCCCGTATTCTGTACTTTCCATATTGAGACAAAACGGAAATTAACTCCCGAAATTCCGTTAATTATTGTAGCTAGCCCTTTATTTAATCCATTATCACCCCAGATCAACGATTGTCCGTCTGTAAGGGTGTTGATATTACTGCCGTTATTATCTGCCAAAGCTCCTCCAGCTCCAATAAGTACCTGCTGTCCGGCATTACTACTCCTTGATTGCTTCTGATGCAGGCCTGAAATATTATCACGGGCAATACCTGCAATATTATTATTATATCCGTTATTGTTACCTGCATCCCAAACTGTAGCAGAAGAAGATACATAATTACCATTTTTGGTGATTCCATACTTCACAGACAGATAGCTTTCTACTTTATTATAATCCGTTACAGTATGCTTACCGGGATATACAATCACCTCGGCAATATCACCAGCCCAAAACTGCAGTCCATTTCCAGCAAACCATGCCGCTGCCCCTACACGAAAATCAGAAGTGTTTAGGTATGTTGGTATATGATTGGCACCCGTATATTCTGTACCTCCGTTTGCCGAGATATAATTGGGAGCAGAACCAGCAGCATTATGCCCGGTTCTTACCAAGTTTGTAGAGTTTGTTTGCCAAGTCGGAGGAGGTGTTACCTGAACACCTGAAGTTCCGGTATTATTATCCAAATTTCCGGAAGTCCCAATATTACCAGTCGTAACAACCCTTCCACTATTAAACCCCGTAAGGTTACCAGCAACTCCAATTCCCAATACAGTTTTCACAGCGACTGCATTATCCGTTTGCCGGGCTACATAATAGTAAGTGTGAGCAGAAGATCCTACCGGCCAATTAGCTTTTAAGCCAGTATTACTATACTGTTGATTTGTTCCATTAAAGGTTGCTACCGGATTGTAATTCATATAACTGCTTGTAGGGGCATTAGCTCCTGTCAGGTTATATCCATTACCCGATTGATCTGTCCAGGCAGGGGACGTTAGCCCTGCATCTCCTTTGTACCAGGCGGCTGCGCCGGGGACTCCTCCGGGACTTTGGGAATATGCCATAATACTTATAAAAAGCATTATAACATAATTCAATTTTGTAAAGATTTTCATAAGTATTTTTAGGTTAAGTTAAAATATCATAAGTGTAAAAAGAATAATTCATAAAGTTTATTAATTAAAAATATCTTATAATTAAAAGGTTACAAGATGTCTCAAAGTTTACATTATAAAGTTAAATCTTGTTTTGAAATTTTCATGTAATGGAATTAATAAATACGTTGAATTTTTGTATTTCACTCAAGGCTTATTAAAGCACTTAATATCAAATAGTTAAAAAATGATATACAGAAAAACATTAGTAAAAAAGAAAGAATTCAATTTTCTGTCGAATTTTAACATTTAAATTTAAAGAAATAATAAAGGCTACATAATCAATGAAGTAACTTTATTATTTTTATACTTAGTACTAAGTTTACCCTACAATGTTACCATTAATTCTATTGTCACTTTGCAGTAATGTTCAGTTATTGAACACCTTATTCAGCCGTATTGGATGATATTTAAAGGTTTATAAACTTTTCTATGTATAGCTGGTAAAATAAATTATAAACCAAATAGTATTTCAGGATTTTTATAACTGGTACATTCAAGTATATAATTGACAAAATTTCTTTGCATAAATCTAAAGCCAATTTTAGAAAAAGTGAAATTACCTTCCAGAATAATCTTTATAGATTTTAACTAATCTCTAAAAACAACTTACCAGACAATAAAGTTGCCCGACCAGTTAGTACTATTTTCCTTAATATATTATGAAGCCAAAATTCCCAGATATTTTAAATAAGAATCCAGCAAAGACTTATTAAACTCTGGTTCCCTTATATCGGAATCCTTCAAGAATTCGATTACATTATAACAGTCCCAAGCATAAGTATTTTGATAAAGCTACTGTGGATAACCTTCATGCATATTATCTTTAGCTTGTAGTAAATAAAGGCTGTTTTTACTGTCATGTTCCCATTGCTCTCTCCAATCTTTATATGAAGGTAGTTCAAACTGATGCGGATAATTTTTTTTAAGAATAAAAAATTTTTTAAAATATTTGCAGTACTTAAAATAACACATTATGAAATTATTAGGCAAAAATTCTATTTCAACAGCAATAAGCTGGATCTTTTTTTTATTATTTATTCTTACCGCTTTTCTTTTTGCATACGTCCTGTTTGGTTATGCAGCAAGCTATTATAATCTCAAAACAGGAAGTCATGTTTTAGATGAAATTTTTCAAACAGAGCTAGTCTCTAACAAATCAAATGATCTGGTGGATGGAAAACCAGAGAAATTTTATTTATGATTTTCATTTCGTGAACCTTTAAAAAAAATACATACTGTATTACATGGAGTTTTCGCTTTTAATGTATTTTTTCATTATTTGATACTGTATACATTTTATACCTTTTTTTCTTTTCAGTTTATAAAATTTTTAATGGGTTGACCAAAGATATTCTCTTCAATCCCATAGTCATCAAATGCTTGAGAAGATTTTCATGGCTTAGCTTCATTTATGCAACGATATCTATTTGTAATTGGTATTACAATCCTATATCCACTTATTTTCATGTTGATAACTATATTCGGGATTATGAGATATTATTGACGGCTTTTATAATTCTTATTTTTGGAGTTATCGTTCTATTTATTGTTGAATTTTTCAAAAAGGGGGTAGAACTTCAAAACCAAACAGATTTAACCATTTAAGCATGTCGATTATTATCAATATAGATGTCATGCTTGCCAAACGCAAGATGCAATCACAGGAACTCGCTGAGAAAATAGGAATTACGCAGACCAATCTTTCCATTTTAAAAACCGGAAAGGCAAAAGCTTTAAAACTTTCGACTCTGGAAGCTATTTGTAAAGCATTAAACTGCCAACCTGGAGATATTTTGGAATATGTAAAAGATGATAAATAACATCGAAGGAATTCTATACCGTTGTACATCTTAAAATATATTGACACTATCCCAGGAAGTGTGTAAGTTAAAAAGTTAGGGCTTGGATTTTATAATCTGAGCCTTTCTTCAAAAATAATAATAAATTGGTTTAAAACAATGCCCTAATTATGGATTGGCATTTTCCATTTCTTGGTTGCTTCTTTTAGAGCTAAATAGACTGATTTCATCATGGCATCATCAGTAGGGAACGACATTTTGTTTTTGGTGTATTTTCGGATTTTTCCATTTAGATTTTCAATTAAATTGGTTGTATAAATGATTTTTCTAATGTCGATTTCTACTCCCCATCTTTTTAGCTATTTCTATAGCACTAGCATTAATCCCACTTAATGATTTTTTTTGCCTTCCTGAATCCAATCAAATAATTCTAGTTTTGAGAAGTACAATCGATTTCCTTGCTTGTAGAAAGGAACTTCCCTTTTACAAACTTTTGTATACAGTGTCGGTAGAGAAAACTTTAAAACACTACATTTTTTTTTAGCTCCAATAAAATCATTTTCTAATGGATCCTTTTGGTATTTCCCTAACAATAAATCTTCTATTTTATCCAATCTTTCTTCGATCTTACACAGAATATAAGGTAACTGTTCAAACGTGTAATTTTTCAATTTTTTTTACAATTGTAATTAAATTTAGGTGATGATATACTTTAATGTACCAATTTTAATTCTAGCATTGCTTTTAGGCAAAAAACATGCGAAGGTTTAATCCCAAAAAGGACCTCCACACTAATTTCATAAACATCAATTGCTAGTACATTAAAGTATATTATTATCAAAAAAACTCTTTACATAAAAAAGACACAACAATACAAATAAATTCAAATCAAATAGTTAAACTGAAAAACCGCATTAAATCAGCAATAAAAGTGTTCTAGGATAGTCCTGTCATGCTCACGAAACGTCTCAATTTGCATTGAAGCTTTTTATCTAAAAGATTTTTGTTTCAAATTATTTGATGTACTGTTTTGCTTTCAGGCTATTAGCTCATAAACAATTTCTTCCATTTAGCGACGGTGTTTCGGCTTAACTTAAAATGCTGTGCTAATTGGGTGTTATTTAACTTGTTTTTCTTTTGATAATCCAAAATCTCAAAGATGGAAGCTTTATTATAGGATCGATGACTTTGGTTAAAGAGGAATGTCCCCTTATCCTTGGTTTCAAAAATTAACTCATTAAGTTTAATAATATTAAGGCTCTGTGATCTGATATATGTAAAAGAATACTTTCGTTCTTGAACACGTTCCTCAAGAGCAATTGGCGGGAACGTCCTGCGGGAACAGTTAAACTAGTCTGATTATTGTCCGTCTTAGATACATCTGTTCTTTCAGCACCATTTGCGGTTACCACTACATCAAAAGTGCTCCCATTTCTGATTTCATAAATTCGTCCTCCCAAAGTTACCGGGACAGCCGTAGCAGTCGGGAGGCTCCAACTGGAATTTACTGTTCTTCTAAATCCATATACTAGTCTGTGCTTAAAATATAATATTTTGCTGCTGAAGTTGTTACATTTGTTAGGACACGATTCTTATACCCTTTTTATTAAAGGATAAAAGGTATTCGATTTAATTTAGAAAACCATACCGTAATTCCTGATGATATTTTTAGGGAACAGCTTCATTCTATCAGCGAATATCGTGGCATCTAGATATGTAGTCTTCACTGTACACTTAAAAAAATTACAGATACGGAACATTTCTACTCCAATTTCTTTAACGCGCTGGTTAATTAAATCACCTATATGTATATTCTTGAAATTCATTTTATAAAACTTTGGCAAGAATAAATTCTATTTTTAAAATCAATTTTATTCGTGTTCTTAGAATTATTCTTTATTATGGCTATGCAATTTTTTGATTTGGTTTTTCAGGTTCTCTAATACCTAAAAAGTCTTAAAGAAAAATGGAAACTTTACGTTAAACATACATTCCTAAATAGCTAGAACGTTTAAACAAAGATAAAATAGAAAACTGGATTTTGCATCATTTGAGTATTGGGAAAAGAGGTTTTTAGAGCAAACTTAATTTAGGTAAATCGTAGAACTAATTGTTAAGAGCCTGTTTAAATTTTATTCAGTAATAATTTTATAGCAGATAATTTGACCATGTTTTCAGAGGATTCCATTAGGAGTTCATAATTTCTGCATAATCTTCTATCATTATCAAACCATGAAAAAGTGCGCTCTATAATCCATCGTTTATGAATTGGCTCAAACCTTTTTTCTTTTTTATCATTCCGCATAACGATTTGAATGATATAATTAAACTTAATTCTTATTTCCTCAATAATCTCTCCTCTATAGCCTCCATCCGCCAGGATTACCTGAAGCGGGATCAGTAAATATCGCAGCGTTTTCATCAGTAATAATGCCGCTTTACTATCATGAACATTGGCTAAACTTACCATTACGGCTAATAAAAAGCCGTTTTTGTCTACCACAACGTGTCTTTTGATTCCTTTTATTTTTTTACCTCCGTCAAAGCCATTGAGTGAACTGTTATTTCCCCAACGAACGCTTTGACTGTCCATAATTCCTAAACTTGCCTGTGATTTCTGACCTCTGTTTCGTCGTACTTTCTCTCTTAGTTTTGATAATAATAAATCGAAAATCTCCAGATTTGCCCATTTTGAATAATAGTAATAAACCAATTGCCATTTTGGAAAATCACGAGGTAAAAGTCTCCATTGGCAGCCTATTTTCACCAAATAGCTGATAGCATTCCAAATGACAATCAAATCATATTTTCGTTTTCTATCATCAACATCTAATGCTTTTTTTATAAATTGCCACTGAGTTTGGGTTAAGTCGTTTGTATACATTGATATTTTTTGTTTTGCAACTCTAAAATGACAATTTTTATGCAACTTCTAACCCTTACTCTTTTTTATTCTTACTTTTGTAAACAGGCTCTAAGTATCTTTGATTAATCTTTTTGAATTTTTAAATGATGATAGGCAGATTGTAAACAATGTAATGAAATAACAAACACTGTAATAACAAATAATCTTTAATTATTTTGAGATATACCTTATTTCACATTTACCTAATTCCAATTTCACAAATTGGAATTAGGTCTCATTTAATAAAACTCAATTTTGGGAGTCCACCCTATAATGTATTGATAATTATATAATAGTATTTATTTGTTTAAACTAATTCACCAATGAATATTGAAAAAAAACTATGTGAGTATGAAATTTTATTTGCAAAATACACTACCTTACTAATCATACTGAGGCATTTACTTTTATGGATTATTAATTTTTTTTTCAGAGAATATATATATTTAGCATTAGATACAATTATTCTATGTCTAATTACTCCAGGCTTTATCTTGCTTTTTTATCTCTCCAATTTTAATTTTTCCAAATTAGGGAAAATTACTTCTTTCTTATATTTAGCATTATTAATATTATATTGTGCTGTAAGTTATTCTCAAAATCTAATAGCTATATTTTCATATGTTTTTTTATTCCCTTTAAGTTTTTTACTTTTTTTTGAATTTAAAAAAACTTTTATTTTATCTGCTTCTATTCTGCTAATTTTTCCCGTTAGCTATTTATTGGATAACTATACTAATATTGATAGGAATTTTCCAAAGTACTACGCAGAAGTTATTAATGTTTTCACAATAATATTCTCGTTAATTCTATTCTTTTGCTATTTATATTATTTTGTACAAATAAATAAGTTGAGAACTGTTTATAATTATACAATTAATAATGAAGTTACAATTGACGGCTTTTATTTTATTAAGCCAAAAACTTATAAAATTCATTTTAGTAATATCTTACAAGATAAACCTGAAACTCTTCCTATAGATGAGTCGTTTTATAAATTACTATTTGAAAATATTGAAAGTTATATGAAAATAAATGAACCATGGAAGTCTCCAGGTTATAATCTGACGCAGCTTACAAAAGATTTAAACTCTAACCAACTCTATGTATCCTCAGCAATTAACAAGTACTCTAAAAATAATTTCAAAACTTATTTGAATGAATTTAGATTGAATGCTTTTATTGAAAGTGTAAAAAATAAAAATGAACAATTCTTTCTAAAGGAAATTTATCTTAATATAGGTTTTGATAACCAGGTGACGTTCAATAGGGTATTTAAGAATAAATTCTTAATAACTCCTCAAGAATATTTAGAGCAAATAAACAAATAATTGATTTTTATTATATCGAATACATAACTGTGCATTCCGGTAATAATAGCTCTCTCTTTTAGAGTCAATATATCCACAAACATGTCTCTCAAATAGGATAAAGCATGATATAAAAGTATGAAAAGTATAATTAATTCTGGTAAATCACGCTTCTACCTATGTTAATATAAATTATTTGAACCCTAAAATTGGGTTTCCCATTCCCTGGGAATTGCTCAAGTCCATTTCTAAAGACAATAGATAAAAATCATAAAGAGCTTATCTATAACTAACTTTATCAATTCCTCAACAACCGTTAAACTAAAACAAAAGTTTATAAGATAGATAAACTAATTAAAAATTAAAAAAATCGAAATGACAAGTAGGAATCAACACTATTAATCCTAATCCAAAATCTGTATTAGACATCATATCAAAAAATAATAATACAGGAGTGTTATTTCCAAGATTAACAACTGCTCAGAGAGACGCAATTGCTCCAAGCACTACTGATCAGGATGTTAATGGTTTATTTGTATATAACACAGACAACAAATGTTATGAATTTTGGAACCTTACCAAATGGGGATCAATGTGCAATGACAGTGCGGATGTACCACTTTCAAATGTTAAATTATTATCCTACGAACAAGATTTGACTTATACCTTTGCCACTCCCCTATTTATTGATTTTTTTAATTCTTTTGATAATTTCGGTCCTTTTCCTTCATCTATAATTCGGACAGACGGATCCTCTTTAACCCCTGATAAACTGCAGTATACGAATTTTAGTAGTATTAATTTCCAGGATTATGATATTATTGGATTTTCTTATCGTCCGTATGTCGATTTAAGTATAGCAGAAGTAAATGCTTTAGTAACTTTTGCTAATACTCCAGGGAAGCATCTTTATTTTTTTACTGAAAGCTATACACAATCTGGAAAATTATCTTTATTGAATCAACTTATTGGTGATATAACACTCACTGCTACTGATATAGTTGCCAGTATTGGATCTAATGGTGATACAAATCCAGCTGGCCCTTGTTATTATATAAAAGCTGATCCTCTTAACAGTCCGTTTTTAAGTAGGTCCATTCGGAGTCATTGAGGCTGCCAATGAAAGATTTGTTGATCATTCCTCGGGATCTAATTCATTTTCCTACACAAAATTAAGCACAAGTTCTAATATACAAATTATTGCAGCAGATGGTCTGGTCGGAGGACTTCCTCAATCAACTTCAAAAATTGGAGCATTCAAAGTGAAAAATAAAAATGTTTTTGTATTTGCTGATGGTGCTCCCTTTTTTGGAGGAATGGATAACAGTGGTCCTGCATGCATGACTCCCTCTATGGTTGGAGGGACGAGAGGAAGAAAGCCAGTTAAATGTCAAGTTGTTTCTGCAAACGGAACAAATTCAGGGGTTGGTATATTAATGGCTAATATTATTGCTTGGTCATTAAAAAGTTTATAAATTATTTTAAATAATCTCTTAGAGAACTTTGGTCTTCATTTCTACCTATTGTAGAATATTATATATTGTTAAGGACCAGCAATGCTGGTCCTTGGTTTCATTTGTTTGTTTTTAGAATCATATATTAATTTTAAAATAATAATTGTAAATGTTACTTTCTTTAAACAGATAGTCTTTTTAAAGACAATCATATTCTTGAGATTATAAAATGAAGCATTAGAATTTGCCAGTAAATCAAGTAAGGTTGTGGAAATCCCTATCCTACTTCACTCATTATTCATACAGTGTTTTTTAATTTTACGGACTTGGTTCTTATTTAAAAAGATGTCATTTTAATTTTTCAGGCTAGTATACTGCTATTCAAAGTTTAATGTGACATCTGAAATCGACAATTTTGGCTTTCTCGCTAAAAAAAGATAATTAATTATCTTTTTTTTAAAATTTGCAAAAAATAAAGCATTAATTCATTAACATATGCTCGATTTTACTGTAGGCTTTTTGGTTATGGAGTTCAAAGTTTATTTTTTTTTGATTTTCCTTTATTCGATTAACCAAATCTGGTTTCAGTAAAAAGGCTTTAATGCTCTCTTTCAAATTTTCTTTTGAAAAATTTACAATAAAACCTGTTTCATTATGAACAATTATTTCATTAACTCCTCCACAATCCGTACTTATAATAGGTTTATTCAAAATAAGAGCTTCACCAATAGCTAGAGGATATGATTCATAACGAGAGGGTTGAATATAATAGTCAGCGGCAACTATATCAGGATAGGGATTTGATTTTTGCCCCATTAATATGAATGAACTTTCGACATTTTCTGCTAATGATCTTTCTTTCAGTTTATCGTAGTCATGACCTCCACCAATAATAATGATTTGGTATACAAACCCCTCTTTAAGAAGCTCAATATGTGCTTCAAGTAATACATCATACCCTTTTTGATGAACTAATCTTCCAACTGAAATAAAAGTTGGTCTCGTTTTCTCTTTCAAAATTCTATCATCAGCAATTGACTGATTGGATTTTATATTTATCATTTCATAATCGAAAATATTATTGATACAAACTCCATTGGCAAGTGATTCATTCGCATGAATTTCTATATTTTTTTGTGTTGCCAAAGACGCAAAAACCGTTATGTCACATTGCTTCATTTGCTGCAACACTTTGTTAGCTAATTTTTTAGGTTTAAAAAAACGTATATCTGAATGAAACCAATTGATTTTCTTTGATTTCTTGAAAGTACTGTTTAACAGATCTGGTAAACTTGAGGACATAAAAGCGATTTCTACATCTGGTACAAAACCAAGTTTATTCTTGAGCAGTATCGGGAAAATTTGATAGATTAAAATAATAAATCTTCTCAATACAAGCTGGATAAAATGTGTAATACGATGTGAAGAAAACCGTTCCTTTCCTTCAGCTAAATAGTATAGATTAACATGAGAAGGAATTTCATACTTTAGATCTCCTTGATAAAATGTTAGCAATAAATTGATCTCGAATTTATCTTTATCTAACCGATTTAAAAGATCAAGCAGTACTTTTTGTACTCCTCCCATTTCCATAGAGCGTAATCGAAATAATATTTTTCTTTTCATTTTTAAATTAAATCTTAGCTACTTTTTACTTAAAAAGTAATCTGAATAATGTATTCACACTTTACTATCTTTTGTAACAAATAATATTGTATTTGATAAAGATGAAAAGTAAAATTTCTGCTACTTATACTTAAAATTTACTGATTTCAATGTTGATATTTTTACCATTTATCAATGCTATGTTAATTACAAAATTTAACTGCAAATATTTTCTTCCATTTAGCTACTGAATTTCTGCTTAATTGAAAATGAATTGCCAACTGAGTGTTATTTAATCTGTTTTCTTCTTGATAATGTAATATATCAAGAATAGTAGATTTATTATATGCGCGATGTTTCCCATTAAAAAGTTCAGCTTCTTTGCTCTTCACGCCGAATATCAATGTATTCATTTTCATAACATCTAAAAAGGATAAATTATCTTTTTCTAATATAGATTGACATTCCTTTTTTTTATGAGGATATTTTTTATTGATAATGTCACTATAAATTCTCTTATAATCAGGTTTTGATTTTTCCATACGTTTTTCTCACCCTAATTTTATAAACTTTTTCATCTTCAAAAAATAATATCAGTACAGTTTTCTTTCCTAAGAAATTAGTTTTTATATGACAATTCCAAATATTGGAATGATAGTCATTGAATTGATTACCAATTTCTGCCATTATTTGCTGCATGCTCTTACCTATATCATAGTTGTATTCATAAACTTTATTCATATTTTTTATATTTACTTATCCACTTATAGAGGGTCGTCTTAGGAATTTTATAATCCTCAATAATTTGTGCTTTTGTTTTTTCACCAGAATCCAGCAATTCCATTAAAAAATTGATGATTTCTTGTGTATAAATATTTTTTCTAAATTCTGGAAGCTCAGACTTTATTTTATTTTTTCGATCATTATAATCTATACTAGCGGGTGGTGAAAAAAGAATCAGATGTTGAGAATAAATCCTGAAGAAATCGTATTCTAAAAGTTTACTCCATCGCAACAAAATATCAGAAGCTATTGATTTTTCCAAGAATAGTATATGTACTTCCTCCTCTGTACATTTCAAAAAATCACATGTCCTTTCAATAGAAATTTCACTTTCTCTCCACTTAATTTCTACAAGTCTTCCAATATGGATATCCTTAAAATCTATCATTTTTTAATGTATTTATTTCTAAAACTTTTTGTAAACCTGATAGACTCCTACAATAATTTCATCTTCAAAAATAATATGTAGACAAATTCTTTTGCCAAAAAATCAGTCTCTAAATAAAATATATGCTCTTTAGATTGTAGATCAAAAATTGATCTTCTCCCATAACAATTTGAACACATTTTTATTTTTCCAAATTAAATTTCCATTCATCATAAACCTTTCTGTAAACAGAATAATTTAATAATGTCTCTATGTATATTTTCCTATAGTCAGGTTGAAATTTTTCCATTAGAAACTTTTTTATCTTTTTTTTTGCATTTATTGATGATGTTCTATCGAATAAGTTTACATAAAGATTTAGTTTAAAAGTCAGGAAGTGAAGAGACTTCCTGACTTTTAAAACCTTTTGTTTATTTGGCTTTATTTGTAAACTACAGGATAGAAGGTTCCTATTGCCCAATATGCTGCATTTACTGCTGTTACTCTTATTTTTGTGGTTTTTATCTCACAA
>NZ_JABBGI010000004.1 GCF_012927325.1 Chryseobacterium antibioticum
TGGTCGCGGAAAGATGACTTAAGAGTGCTTCGGGGAGAAATTCTAAAACCTGCTTAAGGGAGAATTTGTGATCTTTGAAAACGGGCATAAATAATTGATTATCAACTGCTAATATACAAAATAAAAAACAGAAAAACAAATTAATTGTTTGATAACCAGCAATATAAGTATGCTTTTCCGTACGCCAAAAAACAAAAAAGTCGGAAGAAAAATTCTTCCGACCATGACTACCTCTGGGTGCGCTTTTTTATTTCACTTTATCCCGTTTCTTGCCACAAAAGTTATAATTGGTCGGTATCACATTCCCCTACATTGGAGGGGTGGCGAAAATTCAAAGAATTTTTGACGGGGTGGTTTATGTTGCACTTCAAAGAAAATCCCTAAATTTATCTCCCAATCAAAAAACATCATGCACAACAAAATCATAAAAATAAAACACGTCACAGGAACCTACACGATTGATATTGCGGAGGGAAGACTGAATGAAATGCAAAGCCAGTTGGACAAATGCCTGAACGATGAACAGGGCGCCATTGTGGTGAAGGGAGAAAATGGAGATCAGTTTGTGTATCCGGCGGATCTTCTGAGAAATAGTTTCATTTCAATTGTGGATAGGGAAGAAGTAAAGGGCATCTAAACAAAACAAAAGTCCCAAAGGTATTTCAAAGACTGTATTTTTAGTTCTGGAACGTAATATTGGAGATCTATTTTAAATAAATGACTGAAAATAATTCGCCTGATTTTAAGCCTATTATTAAGTTTCGTTAAAATTTATCAGGGAAAAGTTTTGCAGAAATATAAAATCGTTTTATATTTGCACCACTGAAAACAACGGTATAGCCGTTATTCAGGAGAGATGGCAGAGTGGTCGATTGCGATAGTCTTGAAAACTATTGACTGTAACAGGTCCGGGGGTTCGAATCCCTCTCTCTCCGCTGAAAAGCAAGAGTAAAACTCAAAAAATGCTTAAAAAGCTATTAAAATCTGCAATTTTAACTAATTGCAGGTTTTTTGTTTTTGGGCTGTATAGCCAAAATTAGCAATATCGCTTAAAAACGGATCATGCGCAAAATCTGGGGGCTAAGCAAAAAGATTCGCTAATCTGAATAAGAAAAAAGCACGATCCTTCACTCCTCTAAGCTGTAATCTAAAATTTTTTATTTTAGCATTAAAAGATTTGTATCTGCTAATTTAAAAAAAGCATTGCAAAATCCTGAGTTATGCGAGTTCCTTTTACAATCAGACTCACGTTTCTTTGAAGTATTTCATCTGTGTATTTATCAATCCGTTTTTGTCTTTTGATATGGAGTAAAACCTGTTTTCCTCTTAAGGGAAAATCTTCAGCGAAAATGGAAGAGTGAAACCAATGGACTGATATGGACGATCGGAAAACTCTTGTGGAATCATATTCTTCTCTTCAAAATCAACATGAAGTACTTCAGTATCTTCTGCTTTTATTATCTCAAAGTGGTCTGCCAAAAATCAGGAAGTAAGAGTTTTACTAATTCATCAGGAATATACATTCCGAAAATTTAATCCCCTAATTGCGTATCCCCTACTTTTGAGATTGGTCACACATCCCTTTGTTCTTACTTAATTAGTTATAACTTTTATTCTATTTTTTAGATAAAAATAATTGCTATTTTTCTTATGATATTATCATATTAGGCGTTTGTAGGCGTATTTTATTTCAGTGTTACGAAATTTTTTCTTTTTAAAATAGTATTTCATTTGTGAGTGAATTTTAATGATGTTATATTAGCCAACCTAAAAACCATAAAACTAAATTATTAATTTATCAGTAGTATTCACCCATTAACAAAATCACTTTACTATTTTTTCACTCCAAAGATGGGTTAAAATATTAAATGAGAAGATTGTTAATAAGGGCAAAAAAAAGCAAGTAGAATTTGTTCATGATAATTTGTGTAACGAATGATATAATTTTTGTTGAAAGAATAACTATTTACGGTTGAGCATATTTTAAAATTTTAAACATAGAATGGAGTTACATAATTATACAATAATTCAAAATAGAATTTCAAAGATATTTTTAGAGCTAAACCAAGATTCTAATCTAAAAAATATTGAATTTTTTTAATCTGTATGCCCTATTAAAAATGGAATTACACGACTGCAAGAAGAAGCTGATAGAGCTGAAAGTTGCTAAATATTGTAAATTATGACGGAATTTTTTTTTACACAAAGTAAAGATTACACTGTAGGGATGCCTCATTTATCCCTAACCGGACTCTCCGAAAATTGGTTTTTAAAAGAATTTGGTGACCATCACTGGAATTTGATTTCCAGAAGCCTGGGAGTTTCTACAGACAAACTTGTGGATCATTCTGGTGAACGGCTCTATGCCAGTTTTGTCAGGATGAAATGGGAATCGAATAAAGATTTATCTGCATTTAAAGAAAATGATCCGATTCAAATTACCAGCGAGATTTCCAGATTCGGTAACAAAATGTTCTTCTCAGAACAGGAATTAACGGGCTCACGTAAGAAAATCACAGCTTCGCTAATGACTGTGTTTTCTGCGAGAAGTACAGACAATACGGAATTGCAAAAGTCGGCTCCTGTAAGACAGGCAAACGAAAAAACAATTACGCATAAAGAATTACCTGAGTTTGCCAAAGGCTTTCTGCAGATGAAAAGCAACTTGTCGGATGCGGATAAATCAGAGTGGTCGCATGAGTTTGCCGGAAAAAGCTTTAAAGTTACTTCTCATTGCATTGCTCAATATGCTTATGCGATAGATCCTTTTTCTGATATCAATGGCGTTGGACTATTATATTTCGCTTCCTATCCGATGATTAATGACCGTTGTGAACGAAAGGTTTTTAACGAAATACTGAGTATTCAGGATAGTGATTGGACGCAATTAAATGCCTGCTTGGGCCGCGATATTTTTTATTTCGGAAATGCAAACCCGAAAGATGAGTTAATATATGAACTGAATCATTATGAATTCCTCGAAAAAAACAAAATCCAAATCTCTTCTTCCATATACCGGAAAGCAGATGGCAAGCTGATCTCCAAACAGTTTGTTATTCGTGAATTCAAAAAAGAATGGAAAGCGGGAATAGAGAAATATTCAGATGAACAAGTAAAACAGGTTGAAAAAACGGAAGATTTTACAGAAAATGGAAACGGTATAGAAAAAACAGAACTGATTCACAAGATTGCTGGAATTTTATCTGAAATGCTTGGAGGAGTTGTCATTTCATCCAAAACCGATTTATCTCTCCTGGGGATTGAATCCATTTTGTTTATGGAACTTTCTGAGCAACTGAATATTGATCTGAATTTGAAGACAAACCCAAGTAAGTTCTATGGAGCACGAACCTGTGAAGAAATTGTAGATACCATTTTGAACAGATCGGCAAATCCAGTTAAAGTATATGAAATTGAAAAGAGAAAAGCGAGAGACGAAATTGCCATTGTAGCGACCAGCTTCAAATTGCCTGGAGCGAATACAACAGAAGCTTTTTGGAGAATATTGAAATCCGGAAAATCAGTCATTGGAAGTTTACCAGAGGGAAGATGGAAATGGCCAAAAGAAGTAAATCCGGCGAGCTCACACAAAGGAATAGATAAAGGAGGTTTTATCACCGGACTGAATGAATTTGATCCTTCTTTTTTTTCTATTTCTCCTCTGGAAGCCGAATTAATGGATCCCCAGCAGCGCTTGCTTCTTCAGTTATCCTGGGAACTTTTTGAGCGCGCAGCATATCATCCCGACAGGTACAAAGGGAAAGATATCGGAGTATTTATCGGAGCAAGCGGAAGTGATTATGAACAACTTTCATACAACTCAACATCTGGAATCAGTGTAACCGGAAGTGCATCTGCAATGCTAGCCAATCGTATTTCATATTTCTTTGACCTTAAAGGTCCCAGTAAAACAATTGATACGGCGTGTTCGTCATCATTGGTTGCACTGCATGACGCGATTTTGGCATTAAAGGTAGGGACATGTAAGCAAGCGATAGTAGGCGGAGTCCATTTGATGTGCAACAGTGCAAAAACCATCTCATACTATACTTCAAAAATGTTGAGTGAAGATGGAAAATGCAGTACGTTCGACCAGCAGGCAAATGGTTATGTACGGGGTGAAGGAGCAATATTGTTCTTATTGAAGCCATTGAGCGAAGCACTGGAAGACAATGATGAAACTCTCGGAACGATCAAAGGTTCAGCTGTCAATCACGGAGGAAGAGTAAGCGGATTAACTGTTCCCAATCCCAAACAGCAGTCTGAATTGGTAATTGCTGCACTAAAAAATGCAAATATTACTATAAATGATTTGTCTTATTTGGAAACTCACGGAACAGGAACATCATTAGGTGACCCTATTGAAATCAATGGATTGAACGATGCCGCCAGTAAGATGAATGATGAAATAAAACCCAATACCTGTGGACTTGGTTCTGTAAAAAGCAATATAGGCCATCTGGAAGCAGCTTCCGGTTTGGTTGGCGTTCTGAAGGTTTTACTTGCAATGAAACACCGGCAAATTCCTCCTACGATCAATTATAAAAAGCTAAATCCTAAAATAGATCTGAATGCGGGTCCATTCTATATACAACAACATCTTCAGGAATGGATTTCTAAAAATGAAAATAATAAACTTTATGCCGGGGTGAGCAACTTCGGTGTCGGAGGAACCAATGCCCATGTAATTATCGCGTCTCATACCGGACAAGAAAGAGTCAAAAAAGTAACAGATACGTCTTGCTCCTTATTGTTTGTGCTGTCTGCGGCTACTGCTGAAGCCTTACAGGAGCTTGCCGGAAACCTTAAAAGATATGTGCTTCGAAACGAAAATACGGACTTGCAGTCGCTGGCTGCGACACTGCAGATGGGACGTGCTGAATTAGGGCAGCGAGTAGCTGTTGTATCTTCTAAAAAGGCTGAACTGGTATCTGCACTCGAAGACTTTGAGCATCACAAACCAAATAATCAATTGGTTCTCGGGAAAGCTAATCCGGATATTACAGAAATACTTCCGGCAGGTGCTGACTGGAATCAAATTGCAGCATATTGGGCAGCCGGAGGAACAGTTAACTGGAGACAATACGTTTCTTCAGATGTTAAATGGTTAACTGACTTACCGGTGTATCCGTTCGCAAAAGAAAAATATTGGATTGCCGGTCCAAAAAAAGATGAAGTAAAAGATGATACATCACATGAAATTTGCAATTCCGAAAGATTCTGTTTTTCCGGTGAATCAATCACTTGTTCAATTCCGGATTTAGCTGGATGGAAGAGCAAAAATCTACGATTATTATTCCCGGAACTAATATGCGAAATGCTGGATACCAATCATTCCGGCAAACACTATATTCTGAAAAATGTGTTTTGGACAAAAGAGAATACAGATTTAAAATCGGGAGATCTAGTGTCGCTTAGAATCATCAGAAAGGATGAAATGGAATATTTTGAATTCAGCAAATCCGGAAGTCCCTTGTTTTTTGGTGAAATGCAGGAAAGTAATATGAAAAAGGAGTATAATCAGATCAATTCCCGGGAAGAAAAACAACCGAATCAGCCAGATTCAGATCTGCTGAATCGGGAATTGTATGCTCTTCAAAACCCTTGCAGAATTCTTGAAATCCATGCAGAAAAAAACAGTTTTGATGGAGTATTAGAAGTGAGAACAGGAACCCTCTCCAGCATATTTCAGGGGCTTTGGACAATTCGGAGAAAGCTGGCTCCTGCCAATTCAATAATTGTCAGTGATTCGTCAGAGCAAAAAGATTTGCTTCCTTATTTTTCGGAAGAAATCAATCTGAAAGGAAAATTGACCCCGCTAATGTCATTTAAAATAAAGAAAAATAAAAATAGTTATGACTTTCTGCTATTTAACCCTCAGGGGATCATGCAATTTGCATTCAAAGGAGTAAGAACAGGAGAAATGATAACGGAATTCTTGTGTCAAAATTAAACTATGAGTAAAGTCTGTATTATTGGTGGAGGACCAAGTGGTATTTCCATCGCACGTAAGTTTTCCACATCTGGAATTGAATATGATTTATACGAAGCTGGGGCAGATTTTGGCGGAGTGTGGAATGCAAATGAGCTTTGTGGTCGGGTTTATGAATCTGCTCATCTTATCTCATCAAAGAAAATTACTCAGTTGATGGATTTTCCAATGCCGGAGAATTATCCGCATTATCCCAAACACGAAATGGTTCTCGATTATTGGAGAGCAGTAGCCAAATCTTCAGGGGTTTATGAACATGTCCAATTCAACACAACAGTAACATCTGTTCGTAAAGAACAAGACGGTTGGAGAATAAATACTGAAAATGGGCATTCTCAGTATTACGACTTGATAATTGTGTGCAATGGCTTGCAGCGTGTCGGGAGATTTCCGAAGCTGAATTTTTCCGATTATACCGGAGAAATAATTCATTCCCTGGCTTATAAAGGATCTCATCAAATAGCAGGTAAACGTGTTTTGGTAATGGGTGGAGGAAATTCCGGTTGTGATATTACTGTAGATTGCGTTCATCATTCCTCAGCAGTATTTCATAGTACCAGAAGGGGGTACTATTATCAGCCGAAATTCATCAATGGAATGCCAACTTCAGACTGGATGCTTTCGCTTGGAAATAAATTCGAATCGAAAGAAGAAGGAATGGCTTACATAGAGCAAGTATTTAAACTTGCCGGGTTCGACGGAACAGACTTTGGATTACCAAAACCTGATTACCCTATTAACGAAGCACATCCGATTCTGAATTCACAAATTTTGTACTATATCGGTCACGGATCCATTCAGCCAAAACCGGACATCAGCAAGCTGGAAGGAAAAATAGTTCAATTCGAAGATGGAACAGAAGAAGAAATTGACCTGATTATCTGTGCAACAGGCTATGATCGTGATTTTTCATTTCTTGAAAAAGGATTGGTCGATATGAAAAATGGCGTTCCTGATTTTTTCCTCCACATGGTTCCGAAAAATATAGATAACCTCTTGTTTGCCGGGTTCATTAATTCAGCCACAGGTTTTGGCAGTTTTATCGAGTCAAGTGCCAATTTCTGCGCCGAGTATATCCAAGCCTTTCGATCCGGAAGAAAAGGTCTTCAACAATTTAATGAAGCGAAAACCGAAAATATTCCAGAGATGGGACAACGTAATTTCCTCGATTCTTATAGGCATCAATGGGAAGTTGATCTCTGGAAATACCTCAAAGAAGTCAATTATTACACCGATATGTTAACTAACCACTAATTCACTTTTATGGATCCTATTCACAATAAAATGAAAGCCTACCTAGAGAATGAATTAATAGAACTTGCCCGCAGATCACTTGTTGAAAAAACAAAAAAAACCAAAACTATTGCAGTACACAAGGCCATCGAACCATCATCAGAAATGCACCTTATGGTTATTGAACGCGAACTGACCGAACAATTGGCAGCATTAATCAAGCTTCCACTTGATAAAATCGATGTAAGCAGCGGTGTTTCTCAATACGGTATGGATTCGCTGCTGATTACAGAGTTTATCAAACGTATTAGTGCCAAATTCCTTATTGAGCTGCACGCTACCGTATTTTTTGAAGCCAGAAATTTGAAGCGATTAGCGGAAATTATTCTTCAAAAAAATCCGAAGCTTTTCCAAAAAACAAAACCGACTGTGGAAATGACACATACGGTGTCTTCCGATTTTGGTTCTCTTATCGAAGCAGAAACACATGTTGAAGAAAAGGCACTGCTGGAAAAATACCGAGGCGTTTTTTCACGTGAACAGGCGGTCAATAAGCAAAATATACCAAAAGAAGAAAAAACCAGACCTCCCGCTTATGAACCGATTGCCATCATTGGAATAGATGGAATGTTTGCAAAAAGTCGTTCCGCAGAGGAATTATGGGAACATCTTAGAAACGAAGATAATTGCATCGACATTATCCCTATCGATCGATGGAAGTGGGAAAATCACTTTGGGAATCCGCAGAAAGAGAATAAAACGAATGTCAAGTGGGGTGGATTTATCCCGGAAATTGACCAATTCGACCCTGATTTTTTTACTATTTCCCCGAAAGAAGCGGAACTTATGGATCCTCAGCACCGACTTTTTTTACAGAGTGTCTGGAAAGCTATTTATCGTTCCGGATATAGCACAGCCTCACTCTCGTCAAAGAAAATAGCTGTATTTCTGGGTATCAACCTCATGGATTACCAACTCAGGCTACAGCAATTGCCGCTGGATGCCATGAACTTGACTGCTTCATCGCACGTCTTCTGTCCGAGCAGAATCGCATTCCAGTTGAATTTGAACGGACCATGTCACGTTATTGATACAGCTTGCTCCAGTTCCCTGGTAGCCATTCACCGGGCGGCACTTGCTATTCAGAACGAAGGTTGCGAAATGGCTATTGCCGGAGCCGCAAATATTATGATGGATCCCATGATGCATATTCAATATGCCAAAACAGGAATGATCTGTCAGGATGGACGCTGTAAAACCTTTTCAAAAGAAGCAAACGGATATGTTCGCGGAGATGGAGTAGGAGCAGTTATTTTGAAGAAATTAAGTGCTGCTGAAAGAGATAATGACCCGATTCTCGGTATAATTGTGGGATCTGCCGAAAATCACGGCGGTGCCTCTGCTTCGTTAACCGCGCCGAATCCGCTTGCACAGGCAGAACTGATCAAAGAAACAATCCGAAAATCCTCCGTAGATCCGAGAACCATTAGCTACATTGAGGCGCATGGAACGGGAACAGCATTGGGTGATCCAATCGAAATCAACGGAATGAAAATGGCTTTTTCTGATTTGTTTTCCGAACAGGGAATTAGCAATCCACCAAGTGGATACTGTAAAATAGGTTCGGTAAAAACCAATATCGGTCATGCTGAAACTGCTGCCGGACTTGCAGGCCTGACAAAGGTATTATACAGTATGAAGCATCGTTATATTCCTAAATCATTGCATTCGGAAGAAATTAATCCGATGATTGATTTGAAAAACACACCGTTTACCATTGCCCAGAATGGTGGTAATTGGGAAGAGATTCAGTTAAATGGTAAAAAACATCCGTTAACGGCTGGAATAAGTTCTTTCGGTGCGGGTGGATCCAATGCGCATATTCTTGTTACAGCCTACCGGAATAAAGATGAGCAACCTGTTCAGGAAGAGAAAAAAGAATTGATTGTTCCTGTTTCAGCCAAATCGGAAGAGAGTTTAAAGAAGTATATTGTTGCTTTACAGTCATTTTTATTGGTAGATTCTCATCGGGGAATTCCTACATTATCTGATATATTGAAGCAGGAATTGCTTCAATGGTTTTCGGGTCACCTGAGCATTTCACAAACTGAAATCAGATCCGAAATGAGTTTTGAAGAACTGAATGTTCAACAATTCGACCTCATTACTTTTGCAGTCCATTTTTCAGATCGCTGGCACATTGATCAGCTTCAGCATGAAATAATAAATACCACATCGATTGGTCATTTAATTACCCATATTGAAAACAGATGGCGGAAAGAATTACAAGCTTTTTATCAACTTCCAACTTCCGTTCAGACTATAAGAACAGATATTTCTCTTCGGGATCTGGCGTATACTTTACAGGTAGGGCGGGATGAATTTCAGTATCGTTTAGCCTTTATTACAAATTCTATTGAGGATTTATTGCTGCAGTTGATAGCTTATCTGGACAATGGTTCTTCTCCGAAAACATATTTTGAAGGAAATACACGAAAAGATAAGGTAGAATTGTTGCTTACTGGGGAAGCCGGAAAAGCATACATTGATGCAGCAGTTCGTTTTTCAGAATTGAATTCCTTGGCCGGTTTATGGACAAAAGGGGCGCAAATCGACTGGAAATTATTCCATTCTTCTCACGCTAAAAAGATAGAATTACCCCCTTATCAGTTCAAGGAAAAGCGTTTTTGGATAGAGGCTGATGATATTAAGGTGGCTCAAATTACGGAAAAACAATCGGTAATCATCCAGAAAAAATATGATTCGGTTCCTGCAGCTTCGGAAACCGGTACGATGAGTTATTATCAAAGCACCTGGAAACAGGAAAATCTTGTGCCGGATGCAGCTACTTCTCTATCTTCAGCCGATACCATTGTTTTAGTAGATGTTTCGGAAAAGCTTACCACTTCAGTATCACAATTTCTGAACTGTAAAATCCTTCATCTTTCTTCGACTTCTCCTGTTGATCTGTTTGAGGGTGTAAAGAACGAGATTCTGAAAAGCATCACAGGTAAATCACCGTTGAATCTTACTGTTGCTGGGTTAACTTCCCGTTATCACAGCTTTGGATTCTTACGGGGACTGATTAAATCTGCAGAACAAGAATGTTCTTGGTTCACGGGCAGAATACTTGGTGTGGAAGACTTCAGTGCTCCTGAGAAATGGGTAGAGATACTTAAAACTGAACTAAAAACAGCTTCCAAAGAGATCAGCTACCAAGGAGGAGTTCGTTCAGTGCGTATGCTGAGGTCTGTAGATCTTGCGGATAACCGCAAGGTTTCCTTTCGCCCGGAAGGAGTATACCTGATTACAGGCGGCTTCGGTGGTTTGGGTGTACAGTTTGCCCAGCACATCAGCAGGAATTACCCAACGGCAACGATTATCTTATCAGGCCGAAGAACAGCCAATGAAATACAGCGACAGTTACTGTCAGATCAACCTTCCTGGAGATATATTCAAACGGATGTGAGCGATGCTGTTTCTGTTGAAAGACTGATTAGTCAAATCAAAAAGGAATATGGCCAACTGACCGGAATCATCCACGCTGCAGGAGTTCTAAGAGACAGCTTACTGGTTAAGAAAACCCATGAAGAAATAAAAGCCGTGTTTGGCCCCAAGATTTCAGGGATCATGCACCTGGATGAGGCAACCAAAGAAGAGTCTCTAGATTTTATGGTGAATTTTTCTTCGGTGTCTGCTGTATTAGGTAATATCGGTCAGTCAGATTACGCATCGGCGAATGCCTACCTGAATGATTATACGCATTACCGGAATATTTTGGTTGAACGGGGAGAAAGACACGGACAGACATTGAGTATAAACTGGCCGTTGTGGCGTTCTGGGGGAATGCAGATCGATGAATCATCAGAACAATACTTAAAGCGCCATTGGGGAATGGAACCACTTCCAAGCAAATTGGGAATGGAAGCCTTTGATGTTATTTTGAAAAGTGGTTGTTCCGTGGCGGGATTGGTATACGGTGATCCGGATATTCTCGAAAAGAAATTTTATGACCAACCGGTGATTGTCTATCAGAAAACCGGTTCGAAACCGGCTATTGATAAAACAGCACAAGAAGAGGCATTTCGAAACAATCTGCTGAAGATGGCAGCTGACATATTGAAGTTGGATACTGCGGAAATGGATCTGGAACTCGAATTCGGTGAATTTGGTTTCGACTCGATTTCACTGACACAATTTTCCAATGCGTTGAATGAGACCTATGATCTTCACCTGATGCCTACCATTTTCTATAATTATCCGACGCTTCACGAGTTGGGTTCATTCCTGATGGAAGAACATGCCGATAATGTTGTAAAGGAGAATATATCACCATTCGAAGCAAACGAACTCGGTTTCGATATTCCGGAAGAAATACGAACTACAGAAACAGGAAAGATGCGTTCGCAAAGAACGGAACAGGAAGAAGTAGCAATTATTGGTATTGCCGGGAGATTGCCAGGAGCAGAAAATCTGGATGTTTTTTGGAAAAACCTAGTCAATATGTACGATGCCATTTCAGAAGTACCTGCAGACAGATGGAATTGGAAGAACTATTTCGGTGACCCCTTTAAAGAAAAAAATAAAACCAGAGCAATTCATGGCGGATTCATTACCGACATCGATAAATTTGACGCCTTGTTTTTCAATATTTCTCCGCATGAAGCAGAGTTGATGGATCCGCAGCAACGCATTACACTTGAATTGGTGTACCATTTATTTGAAAACGCAGCCATTCGTCCCGAAGATTTAAAAGGAACAGATACAGGAGTTTTTGTTGGGGTTTCATCCACGGATTATTCCATCCTGTTGAAAGAACATGCAGATGTGGTAAGTGAAGCCCATTTTTCTACAGGTTACTCTCATGCCGTTTTGGCAAATCGTATTTCCTATTTGTTTGATCTGCATGGTCCTAGTGAGGCCATTGACACAGCTTGCTCCAGTTCGTTGGTTGCAATTCACCGGGCAGTTGAAAATATCAGATCCGGATATTGTTCTATGGCGGTTGCCGGAGGAGTCAATGCTTTGCTGGCTCCCGATCTGACTTTATCATTTACACAAGCCGGAATGCTGAGTGAGGACGGAAGATGTAAAACATTCGACAAAAAAGCGAATGGTTATGTGCGTTCGGAAGGAGTCGGGTTCATCTTGCTGAAATCTTTGAAACAGGCGGAAAAAGACGGAGATACCATCTTCGGGATTATTAAAGGAAGTAACGAAAATCACGGCGGAAAAGCCAATACGCTAACATCTCCGAACCCAAAAGCACAGAAAGATTTATTGGTAAATACCTATTTGAAAAGCGGAGTTTCATTGAGGGATGTAACATACATTGAAACACATGGTACGGGAACGCCTCTTGGAGATCCTATTGAAACGGAAGCGCTAAAGGCTGCTTTCCGGGAAATTGCTGCTATTCAAAATTTACCGATAAAAGGTACATCGTTCTGTAAACTCGGAAGCGTAAAAACAAATATTGGTCACCTTGAATCCGCAGCAGGAATTGCAGGTGTGCTTAAAGTGATTTTGAGTATGCAGCATCAAATATTGCCAGGCAATCCGCATCTCACTTCCCCAAATGAATATCTGGAACTGGAGGGTAGTCCGTTTGAATTGGTAAAAGAAACACAAAACTGGAAATCGGACAGACCGAGAATTGCAGGAGTGAGCAGCTTCGGATTCGGAGGCTCAAATGCACACGTAATTGTGCAGGAATATCCTAAAAAAAAACTCGATTATTCCTCAGAGAATGAATTGGTTGTGATTTGTTTATCCGCTAATACGACGGCTACACTTCAACAGCTGAAGAACAATTACCTGCATTTTATTCAGGAAAATAAGCAGACTGATCTAAAAAATATGGCCTATACGCTCCACATCGGACGAGAAGAACTAAAATACCGTTGGGCAGCAGTTGTATCTGATATGGGGGAACTGAAAGAAAGTCTTTATGGAAGCAAACAAGAAAGGGAATTTGAAGGAATTGTAAGCAAATCAAAAGGAAAGAAATCCGGAGAGAATCAAGAACTGACGGAACTGGCAATTGCATGGGTTGAGGGCTATGTTGTCGATTGGACAAAACAATACAAAAATAAACGACCAGTTAAATTACAATTACCCAATTATCCGTTTGCAAGAAACAGACACTGGATTCCGGTTAAATCGATTGAATTGGAATCAGGGATTGCAGTCAAAGAAATTATTAAAGTAAAAAGTTCTGGGAAGCTGCACCCATTGTTACATCAGGTGAAATGAGAATAAGAGAAGATGAAAACAGTAGTAAAAGAATTTCAAAGTAAATTTACAGGATCGGAAACATTTCTTTCGGATCATGTGGTTCAGGGAACGAAAATACTTCCCGGAGTTGCTTACTTGGAACTGGCCCGTTTTGGAGGAGAATATATTCTTGAAAAACAGGTAACAGGATTGCGTGATGTGGTTTGGATGCGCCCGATTAGCATTCAGAATGAACCTGTTGATGTTGTAACCGGCTATACGGAAGATGTTTCAGGAATCACTTATGAGATCAGTTCGCAAAGCTCCGGTACGAAAGAAATACATAGTCAGGGACATGTTTACACGGGAATTTTACCCACGCCGCGTACAATCGATCTGAATGCTGTACGGATGTCGTGCACACAAGTTGTTTCTGCAGATCAAAGTTATAACAGTTTCCGGAATCGTGGATTGTTCTATGGTTTCACTTTTCAGGGAATCAAAGAGATGCACTGCTCGGAAACCCGTGCCGTATCTCAAATAATATTACCAAGGGAAGACGGTTTTGTTCTTTCTCCGGGAATGCTCGACAGCGCTTTACAAACCTGTATGGGAATTGGATTTGTGCCGGAAGGAGGCTCGCTTGAATTGCCGTTCAGTCTTCGTGAATTGAACATATATGGCGCATTACCTGAGACAGTTTGGTGTTATACTGAAGTTACGAATCCGAAAGCACGTCTGAAGGAATATGCTATTTACCTATGTGATGATTCGGGAAAAGTGTTTGTTTCACTGATTGGTTTTTCCGCTTTAACACTAGCCGTTGAGAAGCCGGCGGTGAGCCAGGAGCAACCCGATCCGGTTTCTGTCGCATCGGAAACCGGTACAATGAGTTATTACCAAAGCACCTGGAAACAGGAAAATCTTGTGCCGGATGCAGATACTTCTTCATCTTCAGCCGATACAATTGTTTTGGTAGATGCTTCGGAAGAGCTTACCGCTTCCGTATCGCAATTTCTAAACCTTAAAGTACTTTGTCTTTCTTCATCTTCTCCCATCGATCTGTTTGAGGGTGTAAAGAACGAGATCCTGAAAAGTATCACAAGTAAATCGCCGTTGAATCTTACTGTTGCTGGGTTCACTTCCCGTTATCACAGCTTTGGATTCTTACGTGGCTTGATTAAATCTGCAGAACAGGAATGTTCTTGGTTCACGGGCAGAATACTTGGTGTGGAAGATTTCAGTGCTCCTGAGAAATGGGTAGAGATACTTAAAACTGAACTAAAAACAGCTTCCAAAGAGATCAGCTACCAAGGAGGAGTTCGTTCAGTGCGTATGCTGAGATCTGTGGATCTTGCGGATAACCACGGCATTTCCTTTCGCCCTGAAGGAGTGTACCTGATTACCGGAGGTTTCGGAGGTTTGGGTATACAGTTTGCCCACCACATCAGCAGGAATTATCCAACGGCAACAATTATCTTATCAGGCCGAAGAACAGCCAATGAAATACAGCGGCAGATACTATCAGATCAACCTTCTTGGAGATATATTCAAACGGATGTGAGCGATGCTGTTTCTGTTGAAAGACTGATTAGTCAAATCAAAAAGGAATATGGCCAACTGACCGGAATCATCCACGCTGCAGGAGTTCTAAGAGACAGCTTACTGGTTCATAAAACCCATGAAGAAATAAAAGCCGTGTTTGGCCCCAAGATTTCAGGGATCATGCACCTGGATGAGGCAACCAAAGAAGAGTCTCTAGATTTTATGGTGAATTTTTCTTCGGTGTCTGCTGTATTAGGTAATATCGGTCAGTCAGATTACGCATCGGCGAATGCCTACCTGAATGATTATACGCATTACCGGAATATTTTGGTTGAACGGGGAGAAAGACACGGACAGACATTGAGTATAAACTGGCCGTTGTGGCGTTCTGGGGGAATGCAGATCGATGAATCATCAGAACAATACTTAAAGCGCCATTGGGGAATGGAACCACTTCCCACCAATTTGGGAATAGAAGCCTTTGATGCTATTTTGAAAAATGGCTTAAATCCCATTCTAGTTCTCTTTGGTGAACAGCAAAAAATAATCAAAAAAATTCTGCTTGACAACATAACCGCAACAATCGATGAAGAAACACAAATCGCTGGTATGAATATAGAAGTATTAATAAACCAATTAAAGGAAATTTGTGCAAAACTCCTGAAATTAAACATATCCGATTTGGATGCAGAATCTCACTTATCAGATTACGGACTGGATTCCATTATCATGATGAAACTCCTCACTGTGCTGGAAGAAACGTATGATTGTGTTTTGGATCCTACTATGGTCATTCAACATCCGTCAATTGGAGAGTTGGCGGCTTATCTCGTAGATAACAAACTGGTTGCAGTTGAAGAGACTCCGCAAAAAAATGCAGTGATGGACCCTCAGGTTTTAGTAACTTCTGACAAACAATTTAATTCACATACAACTTCTGGAGTTGCGATTATTGGAATTTCCTGCAATTTCCCGGAATCTGAGAATACTGAAGAGCTTTGGGAAAATTTGAAAAACGGGAGAGATCTGATCAGCGAAGTTCCTGTTAACAGATCATTTCGCAAAGGATATTATAACCAAACAAAAACAAACTCAACTTCCTATTCGAACAAAGGAGGATTCATGAAAAATCCTGCTGCATTTGATATTCAGTACTTTAAAATAAAGCCGGAGGAAGCTATTGCAATGGATCCGCAACAACGTATTGTTCTGGAGCTTACACGTGATCTTCTGGCATCTTCCGGCTTCGAAAAAGAAGAACTGGCCGGAACCAATACCGGTGTATTTATTGGTGCAAAGGACAATAATTATATCCGGAATGGATACGATTTACTTCCGGAGGGAACGCATCAGCATGTAATTGTAAACAGCATCAGCAACATGATTGCTGCCAGGGTGTCGGATTTCTATGATTTGAAAGGAGCGAGTCAGGTAATCGATACGGCTTGTTCCAGCTCATTGGTGGCTATTCACCAGGCATATGAAGCTATTCTTTCGGGTAAGCTGAACATGGCTATTGCAGGCGGTATTTCTGTAATGGTAGACGAATACGGACATATAGGGTTTAGCCAGGCAAATGTTCTTTCTGCCGATGGAAAAAGCTGCGTTTTTGATGAACGTGCGAACGGTTTTGTACTGGGAGAAGGAGGTGGATTAGTGCTATTGAAAGATTATGGACAGGCGTTGCTGGACGGAGATAGGATTTTAGCCGTGGTGCAGGGTTCAGCAGTTAATAACGATGGGAAAACGATGGGAGTTACCGTTCCTAATAAACAAGGTCAGAAAGCTGTAATTGCAGAAGCTTTGGCAAAATCAGGAGTAAATCCCGATCAGATTTCCTATTATGAAGCACATGGTACAGGAACGTTGCTTGGAGATCCGATTGAAATCAATGCAGCTTCTGAAGTCTATCAGCAACAAACAGATAAAACCGGATTTTGTGCGATCGGTTCGGTAAAAAGCAACCTTGGACATACAATGACCGCAGCTGGTGTTACCGGATTGATCAAGATTATTCTGCAAATGCAGCACAGTGAACTTGTTCCTACAATTCATTGTGAAAAACCACATCCGCGGTTTAAATTCAATGAATCACCGTTTTACCCAATTACTATCTATAAAAAATGGGATGTTCAACAGAAAGTTGCGGCCATATCAAGCTTCGGATTTGGAGGGACCAATTGCCACCTCATTTTGTCTGAAGCCACTCAGGATAAAATGAGCTGGAAACGAACGCCGTTAAAAGTTCAGCGTCAATCAGAAAACTACTGGTTAGGGTACACCGATCCTGCCGTTTTTGAAAAAGAAGCAGTTACCAGCAAAACAATCGTAGGGATGATGCCTTTAACTAGTGGGTTGGAAAATGAGATTGTTCGCCTGATTCGTGATAAAATTTCTCAAAAAACAAACATTCAACCAGCAGATATTTTAGTAGATGAAGGGTTTATGGATCTTGGGTTGGATTCTACTGTTTTGATTCAGCTCACAAGCGAATTAGGCGATGAATGGAATATTGAACTTTATCCTACCTTACTTTTCCAATACGATACCATACGAAAATTCGCTGCACATATTGCAGCAACGTACAGTTCCGAACTTGCACATCTTCAATACAAGGAACCATTGGCAGCACCTGTAACGGAAACAGAAGAACCAAAGGAAATTAAACCTGAAAAACAGCTGACAGAAATCCCGGTAGCTTTTGAAGATGAAATTGCCATAATTGGTATGACAGCCAGATTTCCGGGGGCAGAAACACTGGAGAATTATTGGGAAAATATCCTGAAAAGGAAAGACCTGATCACTGAAATACCGGAAGATCGTTGGATCTGGGAAACGTATTATGGAGATGAGAAGAAAGAACGCGGAAAAACAAAAGCAAAATTCGGAGGCTTCATTTCCGATATAGATAAGTTTGATTGCAAATTTTTCCGGGTGCTTCCGCTAGAGGCGCAACTGATGGATCCTCAGCATCGCATTACCATTGAAGGAGTCTATCATTTATTTGAACACGCAGGAATTGCACCGGAACAAATGAAAGGAACTGATACCGGAGTATTCATCGGTGTATCCAGTGCAGATTACGCAACCCTGATCAACAAGGAAAAGGGACTCAATCAATACGCACAATACGCTACCGGAAATACCCATTCGGTATTGGTAAACCGAATTTCCTATCTTTTTGACCTTCACGGTCCGAGTATCCCCATCGATACAGCTTGTTCCAGTTCCTTAATCGCTATAAGCCGAGCTGTTGAAAGTATTAGGTCAGGCAATTGCTCAATGGCAGTAGCGGGTGGAGTAAACATTATTTTATCCCCGGAATTGACACTGTCGTTCAGTCAGGCGGGAATGTTGAGCAAAGACGGACGTTGTAAAACCTTTGATAAAAAGGCAAATGGATACGTTCGCTCTGAAGGAATGGGATTGATACTGTTGAAATCCAAAGTCGCAGCTGAACGGGATGGAGATCATATTTATGGAATCATTAAATCTGTGGCTGAAAACCACGGTGGGAAAGTGAGCACCTTGACGTCTCCGAATCCCAATGCACAGAGAAACCTCATTATTCAAGCCATTCAGAAAGCGGGACTCCATCCGAATGATATCAGTTACATTGAAGCGCATGGAACAGGAACACCTCTTGGTGATCCTATTGAAACAGAGGCGCTTAAAATGGCTTTTGAAGAGCTGGAAGGAGATTCTCCTTTAAAACAGTCAAATTGTGCACTCGGTAGTGTAAAAGCAACTATTGGTCACCTGGAAGCAGCTGCTGGAATTGCCGGTGTAATAAAAACTCTTCTGTGTATGAATCATCAAACATTGGGTGGAAATCCCCACCTCAAAGAACCGAATGAGTTGTTAAAATTAAACAACAGCCCGTTCCGATTAGTTAAAGAAACGGAAAACTGGGAGTCTGCAAATCAGCAAGTGCGAACAGCAGGAGTGAGCAGTTTTGGATTCGGCGGAGCCAATGCGCATGTTATTCTGCAAGAATATGCTGGCAGTGCAGCAAAGAAACTTGAACCAGGAAAAACATTAATCTGTCTGTCTGCTAAAACAGAAAGCCAACTTCTGACGATTCAGAAAAATCTATTTGCCTTTCTTCAGAAAAATTCAGATTGTTCGTTACACGATATCGCTCAAACGCTGCTTGTGGGAAGAGATGCGATGCTGATAAGAGCTGCTTTAGTAACTGATTCGCCGGATGATTTAAAACAACAATTGGAGCAGGTGATTCTTGGAAAACAATCTGCATTTGTTTCAGGAATGGCAGATATGAAAACTTTCAACGAACAAGATACCGTGATCGCTGTCCGGCGAAACCTTCAGGCTTCGAATGAATGGGAATCAGTTATGCATTCCTGGTTGAAAGGCCAGCCGGTAAATTGGAAACAGTTTTACAATTCGGCCGAAGTACGAAGAATAGAGCTTCCCGGATATCCATTCCTACGTGAACGCTTCTGGTATACCGAAATTCAGGAGATCAATACGCCCAAAGAATCATACAGTAAAGAATTCTTGCTGGTAGACCATGTCGTTGGAAACGAAATTGGAATAGAAGAATTTGGGAACGGAATTGTGATGGTGAAAATGCAATCCCGCGAAACCAAAAACATGCTTGATGATCACTTGATCAAAAGCTTGACTAAAACCTTTTCAGAACTGGAACAACGGGCTGATTTGAAAGTTGTGATTCTGACCGGCTATGACAATGTATTTTGTATGGGTGGTTCGCAGGATATTTTGAATGGAATTGCCAATAAGAAACAAAAATATACCGATGCGCCATTTGTGTACAAGGGACTTCTTGAATTTAAAGTTCCTGTTATTACAGCAATACAGGGAATGGCTGTTGGTGGAGGATTGATCTTTGGGTTGTACGGAGATATTGTTTATATGGATGAGCGGTCTACTTACAGTTCCAACTTCATGAAATACGGCTTTACACCCGGAATGGGCGCAACCTATATCATGCCGAAGAAACTTGGTCAGCAGCTGGCTCAGGAAATGATGTACACTGCACGACTGATTGGTGGAAATGAGCTGAGAGAAAGAGCAGCAACTGTAAAAATTACCGGAGATGTGCTTAAAGAAGCCATCCGGACAGCAAAAGAACTTGCTTCCAAACCGAAAATTGCATTAGAAGTTCTGAAAAGAAATCTTTCTGACCGAATGCTGCAAGATTTACAGCAGCATGTGAGGGAGGAACTGGAAATGCACGATAAAACATTTCATACAGATGAAGTCAGAAACCTCATTACGGCAACATTCAATCGTCCCGCTCCAGTAAATCCGGAGAATAAAAACACGATTGTTCCGATTCACTCCAAAGTTAAACTTGAACACCCTGATACGGTTGCTGCCAAGGGAGTAAAACCGTTCATTTCCGAACCATTCCGAAAAGTTTCCCTGTGTGATGTGGGACAATCAGATTTCATCAGTGAACTAAAGCCAATCACTCAACCGGTATCTGTTGAATCGAAAAGGGAAGAAGAGGAGATTAAAGCAGATCAACAGCAAGCAATCATGCAAAGCGGAAGTATCATTGGTTTTCTGAAAGATTGTGCTGCTGCATTATTGAATCTCCCGGCAAACGAAATTGGAGCAGAAGATATATTCCTGGATATGGGAATTGATTCCATCAGCGGAGTGGAATTCATTCGGTCTGTTAATGACAAATTCGATCTTCAGTTGGAAGCGGTATTGCTGTATGACTATCCGAATATCAATGCCTTATCAGCATTTATTGAAAAGAATTCAACGACGGTAATTCTGGATATGCCAAAAAAAGAGCTCGTTCAACTGCTTGCAGAACCAATGGTCTTACCGTTGCAGAAAGAGCATGTACAGCACAACACTGAAGATGTAACCGATATGCTGAAACAGATTTTTGGTCGAATGTTGAACCTCCCTGTTGAAGAACTATCCATCAATGAATCTTTTATTGATTTTGGAGTAGATTCTATCAGTGGCGTTGAAGCGGTACGAGCAATCAATGAACAATTTGATTTGTCATTAGAAACAGTTATTTTATATGATTACTTCAATATCGGGAAGCTTGCGAATTTCATTGCAGGGCAACTTCCGGAGAAAACGAGGATAATGGCTGAGCCATATTATACTCCAGTTAAAGAAAGCGTTGCGTTGGCTGAAGAAAAACAACAGCAGATTTCAGCAACAGATATTGCTATTATCGGGATAAGCGGCCGTTTTCCGCAAGCAGATAATGTTGATGAATTCTGGACAAATCTTGCTTCAGGAAAAGACAGCGTGACTGAAGTTCCGGAACGGAAATGGTCTATAGCAGACATTTATTCCAAAGAAAGAGGACTTGCCGGAAAATCCTATGGAAAATGGATGGGAGCGATTAATGATGAAGATAAATTTGATGCCTATTTCTTCAATATTTCTCCGGCTGAAGCCAAAAAAATGGATCCCCAGCAACGGGTATTCCTGCAAGAAGTCTGGAAAACATTTGAAGATGCGGGGTACTCCCCGGAGAGTCTTTCAGAAAGTGCCTGTGGTGTGTTTGTAGGTGTTGGACCGGGAGATTATTTTGACCGATTTAAGAAAAACGAGTTATTGGATAATCATGTATTGACAGGGGTAACCACTTCTATGCTTGCTTCCCGTATTTCCTACTTGCTGAATTTGCAGGGGCCTGCAATTGCCATTGATACAGCCTGTTCTAGTTCGTTGGTAGCTCTTCACCAGGCTTGTTCAAGTCTTCGGAATGGTGAATGTGAAATGGCTATTGCTGGTGGCGTAAATATTATGACCACGGAAAGTATGCACATCCTTACCAGCAAGACCGAAATGTTGAGCGAAGACGGCAAATGCCATACATTCGATAACCAGGCAAATGGTTTTGTTCCGGGAGAAGCAGTGGGTGTGGTTTTACTAAAACCATTACACCAGGCAATCAATGATAAAGACAATATTTATGCGGTTATCAAAGGTAGCGCAGTTAATCAGGATGGGAAAACTAATGGTATTATGGCGCCAAGCGCCAATTCACAGAAAAAACTTATTCAACAGGTATTAAACCGTTTTGATATTGATCCCGGAAGTATTTCCTATGTAGAAACGCACGGAACAGGAACGAAATTGGGTGATCCGATTGAGATCAAAGCACTGAAAGAAGTGTATTCTGGAAAGAATTTTAAACCGGAAAGCTGTGCACTTGGCAGTGTAAAAACAAACATCGGTCATGCATTGACCGCCGCCGGAATTTCTAGTTTGCTCAAGGTGGTCCTTTCTATGAAGAATAAACAGATTCCGCCATCATTGCATTATAATCAATGCAACGAGCATATTCAGTTAAACGGAACATCTTTTTATGTTAATACAAAGCTCAATGAATGGAAGCTACCGGATTCAAGGGTTCGCAGAGCTGCCGTCAGTAGTTTTGGATACAGTGGAACCAATTCCCACATCGTATTGGAGGCATTTGAGCAATTACCGGAAACAGAGGTTCAAGATCAGGAACGACTATTCTTATTCTCAGCAAAAAACAAGGAACGATTGGTTGAAACGGTAAAACTGTATTGTGAGTTTCTTCAGGAAAAACGTAATTTAAATAATGTATCCTACACACTTCTAACCGGAAGAGAAGCAATGCCTGAACGTTTGGCTATTGTTGCTGTAACACAATCAGATTTGCTTGGTACATTGCAGGAATATCTGAAAGGAACAGGTGCTAATTATGCAACGGGAAATATAAAATCTCAGGTTATCCACCAGCAGGCATTACAAGCTACAGATCAAAGATTACAGGAAATTATCAACAGTTGGTTAAAAGGCCAGTCTGTTAACGCTGAATCTTTATTTGGTGAAGAAAACCCCGAAAAGATCAGTCTGCCTACCTATCCTTTTGAAAAAGAACGTCACTGGGTGGATATAGTGTATGCAAAACCAATCGAAGCAGTTGTAAATACCCCATTGAATGAATGGATATACAAAACCACGATAGCTCCGGACAGCCCCTTGTTAAACGATCACAAAGTTCAGGGAAGAAAAATCATACCTGGAGTATATTATCTACAGATTGTGAAAGAAGCTATGAAACAAGGATTTCGTTTGGAAGTCAATCGTTTCCGTAACGTTCAATTATTAGATCCCGGATATATTGGGCAGGAACCACTTATCTTTCAGGTTGAAATCAAACGAAATGACCAGGAATTTGAGTACCGGATTACGACAGAAGAGCATGGCCAAACTAAAGTGAAATCGCAAGGATTCACCTCATTTTCAACAGAACAACCGACTGTGTTACGCCGTGGAGAAGAACAATGCAAATTGCTTTCTTTTACCTTGGAAAGTAGTGAGTTTTATCAGCAACTTGCCTCTATGGGATTGGAATACGGTCCACTTTTTAATGGATTGAAAAAGTTATACTTCAACGAAAATGAAGCATGGGCTTATTCGGAAAAAATTGAAAACCAATCTGAAGAATCCGTTTTGGGTCAGTTGGACAGTTGTTTTCAAACTTGCCTAGGCATAGATAACAACAATTTCACACTGAAACTACCTTTTGGAATTGAAAATTTGTTGCTGTACCGGTCAATGCCTGAAAAGGTTTGGACCTATGCGCGAAAAGAACGGGATGTACAGGGTAAAACTGTATTCACTGTCGAAATCTATGATGAGGAAGGCTTTTGTCTGGCAAAAGCGCAAAAAGTAACGGTGTTCCCAATAATACATGGAGCAGCAAGCAAACCCCAAATTGTAGAAAACAGAAAAAAACATTTATACATCCCGAAATGGAACAGAATCAAAACAGGTAAGGGACTTGTGCAACCTATTTTAAGTAACGGACAACATTTAATCATCGGACAGCAAACTGATAGAAATCTATCGAATAGCTTAACACTATATCTGAAGGATAAAGGGATAATCCCGTTACACCTGGATACCCTGGATCATGCTCCAGAAGGAGTTGTACAAGTATATCTTTTGCATGGGCTTCAATCGGCTTACAATCATGAAGACAGCCTGGAACAAATGGAATACACTGTTTTTCGAGCTATCAAAATGCTTCAGGAAAGTAATTTCAACCAAAAGAAAATAGAGTTAACAGTATTGACCAGAAATACTCAGAAAGTATTGGATACAGATACGGTCAATCCAAAAGGAAGTGGCATTGTCGGGATCATCGGATCTTTGGCAAAAGAGCAGCCGGGATGGGTTATCCGAATGATTGATCTCGGAACCGAAACTACCTGGAATTGGGATACATTGATGTCCTATTCATCCAATAAGGATGGAGCAGTAGTGGCTTACAGAAATGGTTTTCTGTTCAGATCTGAGTTGAGACCACTAGATCAGCATGCCGCTGTTTCATCCAAACTAAAGCAAAGTGGAGTATATCTCTTGCTGGGTGGAGCCGGAGGAATAGGTCGTGTAACATCTGATTATCTCATGAAGCAATACAATGCTAAAGTGATCTGGTTGGGAAGAAGAGAAATGGATTCAGAGCTGGAGAAAGCCATTCATTCAGTTGGAACACCTTCTAATCGACCGGAATATTTCCAGTGTGATGCTACAAAAAAAAATGAAGTAGGAGATATTCATAAGTTATTCCTGGAACGGGGACTTCAGATCAATGGAATTTTCCATTCTGCAATTGTTTTGAATGATCGCCTGATTAAAAATATGAAGGAGCAATCTTTTAAAATGGCATTTGAACCGAAGTCGCTGGCTACGCAAAACCTCTTCGAAATATTCAAGAGAGAAACACTGGACTTTATTTGTTTTTATTCATCCATTCAGTCTCAGATAAATGCTGCCGGACAAAGTAATTATTCTGCCGGTTGTACATACAAGGACAGCTATGCACATGCTTTGCAGCAACAATGGAAAAAAACTCCGGTGTATATTATCAACTGGGGATATTGGGGGGATGTAGGAATCGTTTCTACGGACGAATATAGAGCAAAACTGGCCGCTTCAGGGCTAGGAAGCATTAATGCAAAAGAAGGAATGCAAATTCTTGAACAAATTTTAGCAGGAGAACAAAAACAATTGGCTGCAATTAAATTTCTGAACTAATGAGCTTAATCAATCAAAACAAAAAGATATCACAAGTAAATCAATATTCTCAGGTAGTATTGAATATACCTGAACCACAGCGTTTCAATGTAGAAAGAGAAACCGTCAGTCTAATGGAGAAAATTCTTTTTCAGGGGCTGATTGCAGTAATACACAATCTCGGGTTGAGAGAAAACGGAAATCAATTGAGTAAAATAGGTGAACTGGCAGTACAATTGGATATTTTGCCAAAATATGAGAGACTGTTTACAGAATTGATAGAAGAACTGGTTCAAAACGGTTATTTGACCCTATCCGGAGATTATTTGCATATTTCCAGCGAAATCCGGTCGATCGATAATGTACTTTCAGACCTTGCTGATTTCGGCAAAACTTATCCTGATTTTGAACCGCACACCAGGCTAATGAACCTCTGCTTTGCAGTCTACGGAGATATTCTCACAGGAAAAAAACGGGCCACAGACATTATTTTTCCATTGGGCTCACTAGAATTGGTGGAAGGAATTTACAATGGCAACAAGCAAGCAGATTATTTCAATGAATTACTCGCTGGTCTGGTACAAACCGGAGTTGCCAGCACTGCTGGAAAGAAAATCACGATTTTGGAAATCGGTGCTGGAACAGGCGGTACAACTAAATGTGTGCTGAATAAGTTGATTACACAAAAAGAGTTCATTGATTATCATTTTACAGACCTATCAAAAAGTTTTCTGTTCAATGCTGAATCCCTGTTCAAATCAGATTTTACTGGATTTAGAACCTCTATCCTGAATATTGAAAATGATCCGTTAGAACAAGGATTCCTGGAGGGTGCTTATGATATTATCATTGCAGCCAACGTATTGCATGCTACAAGAGATATTACTCATACGCTTACACAACTGAAAAAGTTGTTGAAAGCAAACGGTGTGATACTTATGAATGAAATTGCGCGTAAGGAATTATTCACGACATTGACCTTTGGTCTTCTCGATGGATGGTGGTTGTATGAAGACGAAGAGCTCCGATTCAAAAACAATCCGGGACTATCTTTTGAAAACTGGACAACTGTACTTGAAGAAACCGGTTTTGTCAGAAGCACTGTTTATCCTTCCGGTAACAGCTGCTCCCAGCAAATTATTGCTGCTTATAGTGATGGATGGATCGAACAAGAAATGACTCCTGCACAAACTCTGTCTGCAGCAGCAGTTCAGAAAAATTCCACTTCAGGCTGTAATTTCATTCTGGAAGAACTCAAAAACGTATTTGCCTCCGTTTTGCAATGTGATGTAAAGCGCCTGGATCTGAATGCTCCGTTTGATGAATTGGGAGTTGACTCCATTATGATAGGGACACTTTCCAAACAATTGTCGGAAAAATACGGCAACATTTCAGCAACGCTTTTGTTCGAATATGGAACAATTAATGAATTGGCAGCTTACTTATCAGCACAAACGGTTAATCCGTTGTTTATTGCTGCTGCTGATTTGAAAGAGGATGTGGTTTCTTTTGAGCCCAGACAAATCGGGAAGTACCTTATTAATTTGTTTGCTGAACTGCTGCAATCCGATGCCTCGCGAATTGACATTCATGTCCCACTTGATGAATTGGGAATGGATTCCATTATGATCGGAGAACTTACGAAAAGAGTACAACGCATCATTCCCGTTATATCGTCAACCATATTTTTCGAGTATTCAACAATCAGTGAGCTGACACAGTACTTTTCAGAAAATTATTCTGGGTATTTTGCTTCGAAATCGGGGCAGTCAATCTCTGAGCCTGTTCAGGTTAAAACTTCACCATCTGTGCGTACTCCAGCTATCCATGAACCTATTGCGATTATTGGTGTCAGTGGTAAATATCCCGGAGCTAAAACTTTAGATGAATTGTGGAAGGTATTGTCTGAAGGAAAAGATATGATTTCTGAAATTCCGCTGAATCGATGGGATAATCGAAAATTCTTTGACCCATTGAAAGGAAAACATGGCAAAAATTACTGTCCTTACGGAGGTTTTATTGATGATTTTGATCAGTTCGATCCATTGTTTTTCAATATCTCTCCGAGAGAAGCAGAACGGATGGATCCGCAGGAACGTCTGTTCCTTCAGACAGCGTGGGAATCCATAGAAGATTCCGGATATAAATACACAGATTTTAGTAAACGTAACGCTGTCAAAACTGGCGTATATGTCGGGGTAATGTATGAAGAATACCAGCTGCACGGCGCTGCAATGGATCCTCAAACAGGAAGAGTTGCATTAGGAGCTAATCCCGCTGGGATAGCAAACAGGGTTTCATATTGTATGGACTTCAACGGGCCGAGTATTGCAATTGATACTATGTGCTCCTCGTCTTTAACAGCCATTCATATGGCATGTAACGATCTCAAATTTGGTGATACGGATGTTGCGGTTGCCGGCGGTGTAAACCTTACCGTGCATCCGAACAAATACCTGATTTTGAGTCAGGGCACATTTTTGTCACCGAATGGCCGTTGCGAAAGTTTTGGAAGTAACGGTCAGGGATTTGTTCCGGGCGAAGGTGTTGGCGCTGTAGTATTAAAAAGACTTTCAGATGCGCAAAAAGACGGAGATCAGATTTACGCAACAATTCTTGGAACAGCCGTCAATCATGGAGGTAAAGGAAATGGCTACACCATTCCCAATCCTGCTTCTCAGGCCAATGTGATCAGCTCCGCACTGTTAAAAGCCGGTTTGTCTGGGGAATCGATCAGTTATGTTGAAGCTCATGGTACAGGAACCAGTTTGGGAGATCCAATAGAAATTGAAGGATTGACCAAAGCTTTTAATTCAGGAAAAAAACAATTCTGTAAAATCGGTTCCATTAAGTCCAACATTGGACATTGTGAATCTGCTGCTGGGATTTCAGGGCTAACGAAAGTACTTTTGCAGCTGAAATACAAACAATTGGTTCCATCTCTTCATTCCCAAAATCTGAATCCGAAGATCAATTTTGGTGATACACCCTTTTCGGTGCAGCAAAGGCTGGAAGAATGGAATGTTGATGAAGGGACATTACGAACAGCGGGAATCAGTGGTTTCGGTGCAGGTGGTTCCAATGCACACATAATTGTTCAGGAATACAAGTCGTTACAAAAAAAATATATATCAACAGATCCTGCACTGGTGGTGTTTTCTGCAAAAAACGGAAAGCAGCTACAACATTATGCACGAAAACTCAAACAATACATTCAGGATCATGCAGATCTGTTCATTTATAATGTTGCATATACGCTTCAAACCGGGCGTATGGCTATGGAACATCGTTTGGTAATTGAGGCAGCTAACCCGCATGATCTCATAAAGCAGCTAAATGCCTTTCTTGCCGGAGAACCAGGTAAATACCGTACAGGTTATTTAGGAAATGTCACTCAAACCGAAGTGATTTTTTCTACATTCAATGAATTGGCAAGTCAATGGTTAAACGGATCAAATGTAAACTGGTTAGAGATCTATAACGGTAGATTCCCGAATAAGATCAGTTTACCAACCTATCCGTTCGACAATAAGCGCTATTGGTTCGATAGTTTTCTGGATAAAGAGATCAAAAAGAATATCGATGCTGAAATAAAGCCGACCATTTTCCCAATTTCAAAATCGCTGTACCTCAACGGTATGCAATGGAAGTCAACGGGAACGGTAAATACAACTTTCCCGGAAAATGGCATTGCAGTTGTCACAATGGAATCTAGGGTTTCAAAAAACATGTTCACTTATGATCTGGTAAATGACCTTTATTTGGCTTTTCATCAATTGAGCAAGCGAACAGATTTGAAAGTGGTAATTCTGACTGGGTACGATACCATTTTTGCAATGGGCGGAGATAAGGAAGGACTTACAGACCTTTCGGAAAACAAAGGAGCTTATACAGATTTGCCGTTTTTATATAAGGGGTTGCTGGAATTCGATTTACCGGTGATTACGGCAATGCAAGGTCATGCATTAGGTGGCGGGCTCGTTCTTGGATTATATGGTGATGTGGTGTTGCTTTCAGAAAAGAGTACTTACAGTGCCAATTTCATGAATTATGGATTTACTCCGGGAATGGGAGCTACTTTCCTGCTAGGAGAAAAATTGGGAGTGAACATAGCTAATGAAATGCTCTTTACCGGAAAAATGTACAGCGGAAAAGAATTGCGTGAAAAAGGCTCATCTGTCAGAATCAGCACGGATGTCATGGGAGAAGCTTTGAAAATTGCCCGTGAAATGGTAACAAAGCCAGTTCTGGCATTGAAACTCTTAAAAGAAAAACTGGCTCATGACCTTTCTCTGAAACAAACAGAACACATTGCCCGGGAAGTAGAAATGCAGAAAATTACTTTTGCACAGCCCGAAGTAAAACAGAAAATAACTGAACAATTTTCTAAACCTCAAACACCGGTTGTTAATTCCGTAATTTCAGAAAAGGATGCAGTGTCCGGGAAAGTTAGGTTAGTACCTCCGGTAGAAGTCGCAGAAAGAAAATCAATCCCGGACTCTACGGAAACAATAAAAGTAACTCTGAGCCAGCTGTCATCAGGTAATATACAGGTTCAGAATCCACATTTGAATGAACAAAACGAGGGGCAATTGTTCCTGACCCTGAAAGGAATTGTGGGAAGAATACTTCATATTCCGGATTCGGAAATTACTGCTGATGTTCAATTTACTGAGTTAGGATTGGATTCCATCAATGGTGTTGAGATAATTCGGGAAATAAATGAAACCCTGCAACTGCAACTTGAAGGACCAATTTTGTATGAATACGGGACAATCAATTTGCTTACTGCTCATTTGAGCGGTCACGATTCGAAAACTGTCGAAATCAGTACAAACACACCGATTATTGTATCTGAACTGATGCAGTCAGATACTGAGATACTGTTTCCCTTAAAAGAGATTGTAGCAGAAGCACTTCATCTGGAACCTACTGCTATCAACGACAGCAGTGTTTTTACAGAACTTGGAATGGATTCCATTAACGGAGTCGAAATCCTGAGGGAAATCAATACCAGATTCGATCTTGATCTGGAAGGGGCAGTTCTATACCATTTCGCTACACTGGGGAAGTTGGCCAACCATATTTCCGGGTTAACAGAAAAAGCACCTGCAATCGAAACTCTTGATAACCAAACTGTAAATATTGAAAAAAAAATCCCTCTTCTTGAAAAAACGACCGGAAGAGATCTTTCTGAAGCCCGAAAAACGATCAGAAGCATCATTTCCAACTGTTTGCATATTGATAGTGCTGATTTCAATGATAACAGCGTATTCAGCGAATTGGGAATGGATTCCATCAATGGTGTAGAAATCATTCGTGAAATAAATATGGCCTTTGGAACCGCTTTCGAAGCCGGAGATTTGTATCAGTATGCTACCATTGATGACCTGATTAAACAATTTGTTACTTCAGATAATGCTGTAGAGCATGTTGCTAATCCAGTAAACGAAATTTCTGAAGATATTACCCCGTTTGAACTTTCCTATATGCAACAGGCATACTGGGTAGGTGAAAACAAAGAACTTGAATTGGGCGGAAAGCAAGCACATCTGACGGTTCATTTTGAATTTGATTCCATAGATGTGAAACGATTGGATAAGGCAATCAATCAGTTGATTCGTCGACATGGTATTTTGAGAACCAGGTTCTTAGAAACTGGTCAACAACAACTGATAGAAAACACTCCGTCTTATGATGCGACCATGAAGAATCTTCTTGAAATGGAACAGGAAACTGTTGAACAAGTCGTAATCAATTATGTGAACGAAAAACGAAAATCAAGTCCGGATAAACATAGCTGGCCATTGTTCGACTTCACGGTATTCAAAACCAATCTCAAAGATCAACTGGTGGTTAATATGAGTTTATTGGTATGTGACGGAAGTAGTGTGGCTATCTTTTTCAAGGAACTATTTGACCTTTATACCAATCCGGCTTTAACTCTTGAGCCCTTAACAATTTCGTTCAGGGATTACGTGGATTATCAGAAAGAGTTCCGCAACAGACAGAAATACAAGGATGCAAAAGCATACTGGAAAAACCGTCTGAAAGAGTTGCCACTTGGCCCGGAACTGGCTTACAGCAATGGAAATGATGACGGTATAATGGTGCACAAGGAGAAGAAAATAGACCGCGAAACCTTTGCCGTTCTGAAAGAGAAAGTACGAAAAAGCAATTTTTCACTTTCATCAGTATTATGCACCGCTTACACGAAAGTACTGGCAACATATAGCCGAAGCAAACATTTTTCATTGACGATAATGACCTTGGGAAGAGAATTTCCAAATGCAGAAATCAATAAGATTCTAGGAAATTTTTCGCGTATTTCAGTTTTAGAACTGGATTATAGAAAAGAACAATCCTTTTCTGCTGAAGTAGCTGCCGTTTCACGTCAGATCTGGGAAGATCAGAAACACAACTCATATAACGGAATTGAGGTGATTCGAGATCTTAATATCGAACGCGGATTGCTTGGAAAAATAGCCATTCCGGTAACTTTTGCCAGTGCTTTTGGCTTAGGATACGATGAAAAGCCTCCGTTCAGAAGAGTTTCAGCAAGTCTTCAGGTTCCACAGGTTGCTATGGATCATCAGGTTTGTGAAGAACCGGATGGGTCATTACTGCTTTCATTTGATATTGATGATGCATACTTTCAGAATGGTGTCACTGACGACATTATTTGTTCCTATGAAAAAGCCATCCGTATACTTGTGGCGGCAGACTGGAATACACCGATGGAGTCTGTTGTATTGGAAGATCAGTTAGCACAGATTGATCTTACAAATGAAACGGATATGGAAATTCCGAAAACCTTTTTATTTGATCCTTTCGAGAAAAGTGCGCAACGGTATGCAGAAAAAGCAGCAGTGATTGATGGAACAACACAACTTACTTATAGCAAAATTCAACGTTTATCGAATCGCATCGCAAACAAGCTTAAAGAAAATGGAGCAAGCCAGAATAAGCTCATAGGGGTGTTGATGCACAAGGGTTGGGAACAAGTTCCTGCAACGCTTGGGATTATGAAATCAGGCGGAGCGTATCTGCCATTAGATCCTACAATGCCGGAAAGCAGATTAAACTATATTCTGGAAAAGGCCGAAGTAAATCAGATCGTAACCACAGCTTCTATTCCGGTAAAAGAATTGGCATTCCCAGAACATATTCGTTGCTGGAATATTGATACCGATTTTGCATCTGAGCCAGATACAGCACCTCAAATCGAATTAAAGGAAAGTGATCTGGCGTATACCATTTTCACTTCAGGTTCTACAGGCTTCCCGAAAGGGGTGATGATTGATCACCGGGGAGCGCTCAATACCTGTATAGATATCAACAGTCGCTTTGAATTGGATGAGCAAAGTGTCGTGCTTGCACTTTCAGCGCTTTACTTTGATTTGTCGGTTTTCGATATTTTCGGAATACTAGGCTGTGGAGGAACAATAGTGTTTCCAGATTACAAAAAGCTGCGTGATCCTGGACATTGGATCAAATTGATTCAGGAACACGAAATCACGGTCTGGAATTCCGTTCCTGAATTGATGAATATGCTGATTGAATACAATGCATTGTTAGAGAAACAGGTTATCAAACAGCTAAAACTGGTCATGATGAGCGGGGATTGGATTCCTGTAACGCTTCCTGAAAGAATCAGGCAGTTTGTACCGAATGCAAAAGTGGTTAGTCTGGGCGGAGCAACCGAGGCTTCTATCTGGTCTATCTATCATGAAATTAAAGAAATTGATCCAACGTTACGCAGTATTCCTTACGGAAAGGCTCTTGCCAATCAAACCATGCATGTACTCGATCAATTTATGAATCCTTGCCCGTTCCTTACTACCGGAGATATTTATATCGGGGGAATTGGAGTGGCAAAAGGTTATCTGAAAGACGAAGAAAAAACCAGGAATCAATTTGTCCGTCACCCGAAAACAAAAGAAATCATTTATAAAACAGGTGATTTGGGGCGTGTTATGCGAAACGGTAATATTGAGTTTTTGGGAAGAGAAGACTTTCAGGTAAAAGTACAGGGTTATCGCATTGAAATGGGGGATATTGAAGCTGCGTTATTGCGGTCTGAACAAGTAAAAGCTGCTGTTGTTGATGTATGGAAAGACATCATCGGCAACAATTACCTGGTGGCTTATACTGTACCGAAGAACCGGTCCATCGATGAAAAGGAATTGACAGAAGAGCTGCGATCTCAGCTTCAGTCCTACATGATTCCGAAATACATTGTTTCCCTTGAAGATCTTCCTGTTACGCAAAACGGAAAAATAGATAGGAAAAGTCTTCCTGATCCGAGAATAACTGAACAAAAAGAAGCGAATACGGAAACAATATCGGAACATCTTACCATATCACTTCAAACGGTTTGGAAAGAACTGCTTCAGGTAAACCATATTTCAGGCTCGGATGATTTCTTTGAACTGGGAGGCAACTCCCTGTTGGCTATCCGATTGGCTGCTTTGTTGGAAAGTAACCTTCAGCTGAAGATTGATTTAAGTGAGTTGCTTCAAAACAGCCGCTTTTCTGCCCAACTTCAGGTGATTGCCGGTAAATTCTCAGGGCAGAATACAACAAAATCAATTGTTGCCATTCGAAATGCTGATGCCGAAGGTCAACCCCTCTTTTTGGTTCACCCGATAGGAGGATCCGTTTTTTGCTACAATCAGTTGGCTCGTTTAATGGATCCTGAAACACCTGTATACGGTTTTCACGCCACGGGAAATGAATCTCAGGATGTAGTAAAAATGGCAGCAGCTTATATCAAAGACATGAAATCCGTTCAGCCCGAAGGCCCTTACTGCATAGGTGGCTGGTCTTTCGGCGGCATTATTTCGTTTGAAATGGCTCGTCAGCTGGAGCAGATGGGGGATAGGGTAGAAGATCTGTTCCTGATCGATTCTTACTTCCATTCCAGCGGATACCAATTGGAAAATGTTCACGAAACAGAAGTTTTTGAAAAGTTCCTGAAGGATCTGAGTTTTCAGAAAGGCGGCCGCCTTATACAGAGTAGTACCATGCAGCAAATGTTGGATGAGGCTGTTGAAACAAAACTGTTCCCTGCCGAAATAACTATGGAAACAATCCGGAAACTCCTCGAAATGTTCAGGAATAATTGTGTTGCCTATTCCAATTACAAGGCATTATCACCAGTGAACAGCAATACCCACATCTTAGTGGCAACTGACCGTTCGTTTATCGGATCTGAAAGAGATGCAAAGGCTTGGGAAAATTGGCTCACAGGGAAATATACTTATCATGAACTGACAGGAGATCACTTTACGATTTTCGAGGGAGAAAGTTTGAAAAAATTGGTCGAAATAGTAACCATCTCATCAAAAATTACGAGCATATGAAAAGAGCACTAATCTTTCCGGGACAAGGTTCCCAATTCAAAGGAATGGGAAAAGGATTATTTGAAAAATATCCGGAAATAAAAATAAAAGCCCGGGAAATCCTGGGATACGATTTGGAAGCGTTGTGTCTGGAAGATAAAGACGACTTACTTGGACAAACACAATATACCCAACCAGCAATTTTTACGGTGAGTGCTATGCATTACTGGGAATACCTGAAAGAGAATTCCAAACCGGACTTCTTGGCTGGACATAGTCTTGGAGAATACAATGCGTTATTGGCATCTGGAGTATTTGATTTTGAAACAGGATTAAGACTCGTTCATAAACGTGGAGCTTTAATGGCTGCTGCTTCCGGAGGAGGAATGGCCGCTATTCTGGGAATTTCAACAGAAAAATTGAATAAATTATTGACTGAAGGAGGTTTTGATGGAATTGATGTTGCTAACTATAATACTACGACCCAAATTGTAATTTCCGGTCGGGCAGAAGATATCCGCCGTGCAGTGAATTATTTTGAAGAGAAAAAAATTCAGGCAATCCCACTTCAGGTAAGCGCGCCTTTCCATTCACGCTATATGAAAAGTGCAGCCTTGGAATTTGAGCAATTTATCAATGGGATTGATTTGAATCCGTTAAGTATTTCTGTGGTTGCAAATACTACTGCCAATTGGTACACATCAGCGGTTAAAGAAACCTTGGCAACTCAGATTGCACAATCTGTAAGATGGGTAGATTCCATTCGGCTTTTAATGGGAAATGGAGTAACAGAATTCAAAGAAATCGGGAGTCATATTCTTACAAGAATGGTGGCTGATATTAAAAAAAATTGCACACCCTTAACCCATCATGAAGCTTCGATTCTTCCAGAAAGAGAAAAGAAAATCTTTCTTGGAAGCAAAGATTTTTGCCGGGATTATAACATCAAATTACCTTATGTTGCCGGAGGAATGTACCGGGGAGTTGCCTCTCCCGAAATGGTTATTCGATTGGGAAAAGCAAAAATGTTCGGATTTTATGGTACGGGTGGATTGCAAATGAATGAAATTGAAAGCGGGATCAGACAAATAAAAACAGCTCTAAGTAACGGGGAATCATTCGGCATTAATTTGCTGCATCATTTCGGAGATCCGGAAACAGAATGGAAGTTGGTAGAACTTTACCTGAAAGAAAACATAAAATTTATTGAAGCCTCCGCGTTTATGCAAATGACAAAACCGTTGGTATACTTCCGCGTCAAGGGACTTGGAAAAGATGCTCATGGTAAGATTATTTCCAATAACCAGATCATGGCAAAAATATCCAGACCCGAAGTGGCTGAGGTATTTATGAACCCAGCTCCGGAACGTATATTGAAACAGCTGATCGCCGAAGGAAAGATCACTGAGCAGGAAGCAGAAATGGCAAGAGAAGTACCGGTTAGCCAGGATATTTGTGTAGAAGCAGATTCAGGTGGGCACACTGATGCCGGAAGAGCATTGGTTATTTTGCCTGCAATCCGGACATTGCGTGATCAGATTTCTACTGCCAATAGTTATTCAAAATCTATCAGAATTGGTCTTGCAGGAGGAATCGGCACACCGGAATCAGTGGTTTGCGCTTTTATGATGGGAGCCGATTTTGTACTCACAGGTTCCATAAATCAATGTACCGTTGAGGCTGCAACCAGCGACTTGGTTAAGGATCTGTTACAGGAAATGAATGTTCAGGATACAGACTATGCCCCAGCGGGTGATATGTTTGAAATAGGAGCGAAGGTACAGGTACTCAAAAAAGGAGTACTCTTTTCTCCAAGAGCCAATAAGCTGTACACACTTTATAATCATTATGAAAGTCTGGAAGAACTTCCTGAAAATATTCGCAAACAGCTTGAAGAGTCCTATTTCAAAAAAAGCCTTGACGAAATCTGGCAGGAAGTCAAAAATTACCAGTTAGCAAAAGGGAATATTAATGCCATTGAAAAAGCAGAAATGAATGGAAAACAGAAAATGGCTATGGTATTCAAATGGTATTTCGGATTCAGCAGCAGAAGTGCGTTGAACGGATTCAGTGAACGAAGAGTAGATTTTCAGATACATACCGGTCCGGCATTGGGAGCCTTTAATCAATGGGTAAAGGGAACAGGATTAGAATCCTGGCGAGCACGTCATGTTGATCAAATCGGTGAAAAACTGATGCATGAGGCTACACTCTTTTTTGAAGAAAAAGTAAACACTATATATAATAACTAAAACAAAAAAAATGAAAGAAGAACTAGAAGCAGTAATCCGCGAAAATTTAATCGAAATCATGCCTGAATTGGAGGACGAATCATTTTCAAGCGAAGAAACGTTTGTTGACCTGGGAGCAAATTCCCTTGACCGCGGAGAATTAATTACATTGACTCTGGAGCGTATTGGATTAGACATTTCAAGAATTGACTTTGTGAATGCAAAAACGATCAGTGAGCTGGCGGATCTGATTGCGCAAAAGCGTAAGGAATTAAACTAAGTATATGAGTATTTCTGTTGAAATAACTGGAATAAGTGCAGTTACTCCAATTGGGGTTGGAATTGCTGAGTTTACAGAGGGTCTGAAGAAAGGACATACGAACTATACTTCTGTCACCCTGAAATTGGAAAGTCAGCAGTTCAAATTTCCAATAGCACAAAATCCGGATTTGGACATCAAAAGATGTTTCCAGCAACATCCTTCAAATGATGAGCTTTTTAAAAAGGCAATTCGCCTGAGAAATATTTCAAAAGGAATTCAAATGGGTATTTATGCTGCACTTGATGCCTGGTGTAATGCCCGTTTGAATGATATTCAGATTGATTTTTCACGTGTAGCAATTGTGGCTTGTGGAAGTAATTTTCAAGCAGGAAATCAATTTGAAACCATGGAAAAGTACAGACTGAAACTTCAAAGTTTGTCTGCCAGTTATGGAATCAACTTCCTGGATACCGATATCGTTGGTACTATCAGCGAGTTAATTGGCATAAAGGGAGAAGGCTATACTTTGGGCGCAGCTTCCGCCAGCGGGAATATGGGATTGATTCAGGGCTGCCGGTTGATCAAAACAGGTGAATACGATGTAGTAATTGTGGTTGCGCCAATGATGGACCTGTCTATTTATGAATTTGTAGGATTTACCGAAATGGGTGCAATGGCAAAGTTGAAAGCTGATAGTGATCCTGCGCGCTTGTGCCGTCCTTTTGACAAAGACCATGCAGGTTTTGTGTTCGGAGAGAACGCAGCATGCGTTATTCTTGAATCTTCAGAACATGTGCAAAAGCGAAATACACCATCATTAGCAGAAATCAAGGGTTACGGAGTGGTTCTGGATGCCAATAGAAATCCGAATCCCGATTTGAATGGTGAAGCATCTGCTATGGGTAAAGCCTTGGAGATGGCTAGTATATCAGGTAATCAGATTGATTATGTCAATTCGCATGGAAGTTCATCTCCATTAGGCGATCATACTGAAGCTGAAGCACTGCTGCTTGCAGGATGTCATTCGGCGATTGTCAATAGTACGAAATCTTTGATTGGTCATGGTATTACTTCTGCCGGATTGGTAGAGGTGGTAGCAAGCGTCATTCAGATGAACGAAGGATTTGTACATAAGTCACGCAATCTTGACTCTGCAGTAAAAAGTGGCATAAACTGGGCAAAGACCCTTAACGAGCAGTGTCAATTGAGCTGGTGTATCAGCAATAGTTATGGATTTGGAGGTATCAACACCTCCTTAGTATTAAAAAATAAAATAAATGAGAGCAGGAATTGAAAAAATGAACGTTTATTGTGGCTCTGCGGCCATCAACGTAAAAGAACTAGCAGTTCGAAGAAACTTGGATAATGAACGTTTTGAAAACCTCCTGATGAGAGAGAAAACGGTTCCAATGCCCTATGAAGATCCGGTCACAAATGCAGTAAATGCAGCAAAACCGATCATTGATCGCTTAAGTAAAGAGGAGAAGGAATCCATTGATATGGTGATTACCTGTACAGAATCAGGATTGGATTTTGGCAAATCACTCAGTACTTATGTGCATCATTACCTGGAGTTAGGTAGAAACTGTCGCTTATTCGAGATGAAAAATGCCTGTTATTCAGGAACTGCTGGATTTCAGATGGCCGTTAATTTCATTTTTTCGCAGGCAGCGCCGGGGAAAAAAGTACTGTTAATTGCAACAGATATAACACGGGCATCTGTAGTTGAAGGCCTTTCCGAATTGGGATATGCAGAGCCAAGTTCCGGATCAGGAGCTGTAGCAATGCTGATTAGTGATAATCCCTTGATATTTGAAGTGGATAAAGGAGCCAATGGTTACTATGGCTATGAAGTGATGGATTCCTGCCGGCCAATTCCGGACCATGAAGCCGGAAATGCGGATTTATCCTTGCTTTCATATCTTGATTGCTGTGAGAAAACGTTCCTGGAGTATCAAAAAAGAGTTGAAAATGCCGATTACAAAGACTCGTTTGATTATCTGGTCTTCCATACTCCATTTGGTGGAATGGTGAAAGGAGCACATCGCACCAATATGAGAAAGTTCAAACGTGCTAAACCGAATGAAATCGAAGCTGATTTTCAGCAGCGGGTTGAACCGTCACTGCATTATTGTCAGCGAGTTGGAAACATCATGGGAGCTACAGCTCATCTCGCTTTAGCAAGTGCTATTGATAACGGTGATTTTTCTGTTCCGAAACGTTTGGGGATATTCTCTTACGGATCCGGATGCAGCTCTGAATTTTACAGTGGGGTAGTTACTCCGAAATCACAGGAAATATTGAGAGAATATGGTTTAAGAGAGCATTTGAACGATCGTTACGTGATGACTATGGACGAATACGAAGAAGTGATCTATTCCAACAAGGATATCCGGTTCGGATTGAGAGAACTGGAAATTGATTTTAATCGTTTCCCAAAACCATTTAGTCATGTTAAAGGAAAAAACAAATTGGTTTTTTCAGCAATCAAAGATTTTCATAGAAAATATGAGTGGGTATAACGGCATGACAGAAATTCCGCAGACAGTATTTTCTACGGTGAAACTCAGACAGGATGGAAATGCGCTTACCATTCGCATTGACCGGCCGGAAGCACAAAATTCTATAGATAGTGTTTTGTTGTCCGAACTGAGAGGCATATTGACCGGAATTGAGGAAAATACAAATATTAAGGTCGTTATTCTGGAAGGAACCAACAGCGTTTTTTGTACTGGAATGGATTTCAGAGCATTAACATCTGATGTTGAGGGAAAACTAGCTTCTAGGGATTCGGAGGAGTACTATGAATTATTGAAACAATTCTCATCAACAAGTAAAATCATTGTATCCAAAGTAGATGGACGTGTCAATGCAGGAGGTATCGGTTTTGTTGCTGCATCAGATATCGTCATCGCATCAGAACGTTCCACATTTGCCTTGTCAGAAGCCCTATTTGGTTTGATTCCCGCATGTGTGCTGCCGTATTTAATCAGAAGAATCGGCTATCAAAAAGCATTGATGATGACCTTAACTACTCAGCTATATTCATGCGAACGGGCCTATGAACTCGGATTAATTGATGTGAAGACGGATGATCCGGACAATGAAGTACGTAAACTCTTACTTCGGCTGACGAAACTGGAAACACAAACCATCAAGGGAGCAAAAGATTATCTGGAAAAACTGTGGATTATTGATGAACACACGAAACAACTTGCGGTAAAAACCATTTCAGAATTAGCAGGATCAGATCAGGTACAGACAGGAATTAAAAATTATCTATCAACAGGGCGTTTTCCCTGGGAAGGAAAGTAATATGAAAGAAACAAAGAAAAAATATGCCATTATTGGTGCCGGATTTTCAGGGCTTGCCATGGCAAATGAACTGAAAAAATCAGCGATCGATTTTGTAGTTTATGATTCAAATCCACAAATCGGAGGAAACTGGTACAACATTGTCTACGAAAGTGGGCATACCATTACCCCTAAGAAAGTCATGGAGTTTCCCGACTTTAAAATGCCGGAAAATTTCCCTGTTTTTCCAAGTAAGAAACAAATTCAGGATTATCTTCTGGATTTTGTAAAACAAAAAGGATTAGAGGAAAACATTGTACTCAATACAGGAATTCAGATGATCCAAAATTTGCCTGAAGATCAATGGCTCATTCAATTTAAAGACGGGAGTAAAAAAGAATTTGCGGGAATTATTCTGGCAATCGGTTTGTTTAGGATTCCGGTAATACCGAATTATGAAGGGACCTTTACAGGTGAAATCCTACACTCTTCAGCATACAAAACACCGGAAATCCTGAAAGGGAAAAATGTGTTGGTGGTAGGTGCTGGAAATTCAGGGGTGGATATCGTCGTTGAATCCGGGTTGAATGCTCAAACAACAGATGTGAGTCTGAAGGATACTCCCTGGATTATTCCGAAAATGTTCAAGAAGAAACCGATTACAGATTACCTTGGAATGAATGTTCCTTTATGGCTTAAAAAGCGCATTATCAAACATACTCACAATGTAATATTCGGAGATATTCGCGATTATGGACTCCCCAAACCCAAACATGAGTTATTCACCAAACCTCCGACGGTCAACGAGAGCTTTATTCACAGCATGAAACACGGTAAGTTTGCTATAAAACCGGAAATAAAAGGTTTTGAAGGAAAGAATGTTCTGTTTGTTGATGGTACGTCTAAAGAATACGATTTGATCATCTTTGCTACAGGATACCGACCTTCTTATCAGATCGTTGAACCTGGCGTGATCCCAATTGAAGAAAATCGACCTGCACTGGTTCACGGAGTTTTTACACCACTGGCTAAAGAATTCTATGTGATAGGTTCCGGAGTACCAAATAATGGTATTGGCCCTATTGTATTTACCAACGCGAAACTGATTTTAAAAGCAATTCAATTGCAACAAAAAGAACCAAAACCGGTAGGTGTCCTCTATGCTGGTCTCGGCGAACGGACAAATCCGTTAAGAACAACTCCAAAAGCTTGTATCAAGCGATTTAGGAAACTCATAGAGAAAACAGATAGTCTTATCGCATCGCAAAAAAACTAGACACATGTACGAAGAGAAAAAACTCGTAATAGACGATTCTATTGAATTATTTACACGACAATGGAGGGTCGAACAGCCAGTTGCAAACGTTGTTATAACACATGGTTATACTGATCATAGCGGTCGGTATGAACAAATAGCACATTACCTTAATCAGCATCAGATTTCTGTTTTTGCTTTTGATCTGAGAGGCCATGGTCAATCTACCGGAGAACGTACCACTATTCAGTTATTTGATGAATATATTGACGATCTCGATTATTTTATAAAAAGCCTTGGAACGATTATACCGCTCTTTTTATTGGGGCATAGTATGGGCGGATTAATAACTTACAAATATTCAATAAGCGGTAAAATGCCTCCTGTTCGTGGAATTATTTTAACATCACCATCACTGATTCAAAATGCATCGGCATCAAAACTGAAGATAAAAATTGTTCTTGTGCTGTCAAAACTCCTGGCACGCAAACGTTCTTCTGTCAAATTGGATGCGTCAGCACTTTCAACAGACAAGGTGGTTATTGAAGAGTATAATAATGATCCACTTGTTGCTAACATTGGTGCAAAATGGAAGTTTTTGGGAGAATTAATGCGCGTCATGAATACAGTTCCACAATCAATAAATCAAATGAAAGTTCCATTTATAGTATTTCATGATTTAAACGATCGATTGTCAAACCCAGCTGGAAGTAAATTATTATTTGAAAAATCAACTTCTTTGGATAAAACGTATGAAACCATTGAAAAATGTGGTCATGAACTATTGCAGGGTGATAGGAGTACAAGACAAAAAAGCATGATAATAGATTGGATAAATAATAGATTGTAATAACTTTGTAATAAATATAATGGATTGTAATAAAATAATAAAAACTAAAATATGAAACTCGCAACAGTAGTAGATATAAATAGTAGAGATGGCCAATTGGTTGTTGTTAGCAGAGATCTAAAAACTGCAGTTAGAACAATTGAAATCGCCAAAACAATGCAAGAAGCAATTGATAACTGGAATGTTGTTGAACCTCAACTACGTCAAGTTGCAGCAGATCTCGAAAATGGTGTATTGGAGAATACGTTTGACTTTTCAACAGCTCACATAATGTCACCAATTCCCCGAGCATACCATTGGGTAGATGGAAGTGCTTATGTAACACATGTTGAATTGGTAAGGAAAGCGCGTGGAGCAGAGCTGCCAGCCTCTTTTTGGTTAGATCCGCTGGTTTATATGGGGGCTTCGGACGCTTTTATTGGCCCAAGTGATGATATTTTAGTAGAAAACGAAGAATGGGGAATAGATTTTGAAGCTGAGGTTGCTGTTATAACTGATGATGTTCCAGCTGGAACAAAAACAGCCCAGGCTCACAAACATATCAAACTGGTTATGTTGGTAAATGATGTAACACTGCGTAATTTGATTCCAAACGAATTGGGCAAACAATTCGGATTTTACCAGTCGAAACCGTGGACGAGTTTTTCTCCCGTTGCTGTTACTCCCGATGAATTAGGTGATTCATGGGATGGAGCAAAAGTTCATTTACCATTGATTTCTACGTTAAACGAAACAAAAATAGGATCTCCTAATGCCGGAGTTGATATGACATTCGATTTTGCACGTTTAATTGAGCATGTTTCAAAAACAAGATCTCTAACTGCGGGTACAATCATTGGTTCTGGAACAGTTGCTAACAGTGGTAGTTATGACGGCTCGAGTTGTTTGGCAGAAGTACGATGTTTGGAAACTATAAAAAATGGTGCTCCAGAAACCCCTTACATGAAATTTGGAGATACCATAGAAATAGAAATGCTTGACAAAGATGGGGGGTCTGTTTTTGGAAAAATAAAGCAAAAAGTAGTTCAATACTTTCCAGGTTAGCATTATGGAATCCTATTTTGTTAGTGGGAATTTTCCTTTATTTAGAAAGGATGACATGTATACTATTGGTTATTCTTTAATTATAGGAGATTTATCATCTTTAAACAAATTAGTATATTTATTAAGTGAACGGGAAGAAAAAGAATATAATGACTTCAAATTTGAAAAGAGAAAAATAAGTTATATTTTAGGAAGGATTTCGGCAAAACTGGCTATCTCTGATTTATTACCTAATATCCAATTTAACTCTATAAGTATTGGACATGGTGTTTTTGGATTCCCTGTTGTAGCTGGATTATCTGAAAACATACAGGTAAGTATTTCACATAGTTCTAACTTGGGAGTAGCATTGGCTTTTCCTGAAGAACATCCTGTTGGAATTGATATTGAGGAAATAGATCATAAAAAAACTACCTTAATAAAGCGATTTGTTACACTTGATGGTCATGATTACTTTCCCGATATAACTGAAACTGAAGGAGTTTTTATGTATTGGAGTGCTATGGAGGCATTATCAAAAATTCTAAATACAGGCTTAACTCTTGACTTTAAATTCTTGGCTTTAAAGGAATTTAGACCCCTTACAAATGATTTATGGGAATGTCACTTTAAAAATTTCAGCCAATACAAAGGTATTTTATTTAAAACAGATACCCATGTGTGTTCGGTTGTTATTCCCGCCAAATCAGATATAGAGTTAAATTACATGATGAGATTTAAAGATAATTTGATAGATGTACTCTCCTCAATAAATACCAAATTTTTGTAATATTCAAAGATAGTTAAGAGTATTAGAATCATTTATGTAACTAAAAAACAATGTTATTTTTAAAATAAAATTTTTCCACAAGACAGGTAAGTACCTGTCTTGTGTATTTTTAGGTTTTTAAATGATAAAGAAATGACTAATGTTTTAAAGTTAGTGATTGTAATTTATATCTTTTTTATATAGTAAATTAGAGTTAAGTGGAAAATCTATTACTTTCGCGCCAATTTCTTTAGATTAAAAAACGTAGCTCATAAAACAAATTATTGACACCAAAGGTGGTCATTGCAGATTGGAAGCATATTTGAAAAAGCTCAGATTGCCGGAATACACTCTTTATTAATTCAAAAACATCGAAGAGAATACCCCGAGGCAAGCCTTGAGGTATTCTCTTCGAATAAATTCCGAATTTTATACATAAATTAAAACTTTTCTAAACTTTTAATCCTCTATTAATTCAATGATGTAGGCGATTGCTATGCTGATATTATATTTACGTGAAATACAATTAGGTGGGGCCAAATAATTTTTTACTTTAGTACTAAACTAAAACTAGAGAAAACATCAAATTATAATCTATGAAAATTTGCTACCCAATAAATAGGAAGGTAAACCTTCTAGGTTTCAATTCCTTCTCTCGCCTATACGGACAATAAAATTGCCAATCTAAATACATTGCCGATTATTTAAATCAATGTCAATCGCTGATAACTGAAAGTGAAAATCTTGAAATTAAAATCTCCAAAACTGTTGCCTATAAGAAGCAGGTTATTCGAGACTTTAAGGATCAAATTATAGATTGAACTGCATTTTTAGAAGCAGACATTCTGTCAATGAAAATATATTCATATATTTTTTAATACACCTTTTAAATGCTATTGAACTGTTTACCAGTGGTTAATGGATGCGGAATTTTACAAATAAATCTTATTCTTATGTGAAATTAAAAAAAACAATAAAACCATGAATACACTTGAACTAACTAAATGAACAAAGCACCCCGACAAATATTGCGACAGATCAAGAACCCCTGCAATTTTACCTTCGTAAATTCAAGAATGTTCTTGAATTTAAATGTTATCCTATGTATAACGAACAATTAAGCACAGAACTTGTTGAATGGGCGGCACAAGATAAATTATGTGATGAAATAGAACAATTGCAAAAAGGATTTATTCAATTAAAAGAAGAGAGGTTTGCAAGTGATGAATATATTTCAGATAATATCCGACAATTTGTTGAGGGGGCTTTTATATTATATAGCAGTTAATGAGAAATGGCATCGACTGTCTAAAAGATATCATGGTGAGAATTTCAATACAACTATAACCTCTGGCATAATGAAATGGAGCCCTGATGGAACTATATATACTCCCGATGAAATATGAAAAAGTAACAGTAAAAATTTACCCATTTTCCTGTGAAAATATTATTTAACATGATAAAGTGAATGAAGGGTAATGGAGTAGTACCCGGTAATAAATCAATATTTTAAAAGACTTATATGGTTACGAATATAGGAGTTATTACATTTAACAAGACAGAATATTTATACTAGTTTTTGAATTATAATTATTATATTTGAAAAGTATAAATGAATCAATTTATAACAATTTTCAAGGGATAAATTAGGATACCCTGATTTATGATCTGTTTAAAATATTATATCCATGCGGATCTAAGAAAGGAATTCGAATCCCTCTCTCTCCGCTGAAAAGCAAGAGTAAAACTCAAAAAGTGCTTAAAAAGGTATCAAAACCTGCAATTAGTTAAAATTGCAGGTTTTTTGTTTGGTATAGCTAAAATTTTCAAAAACACTCAAAAATAATGGATCCAGAAAAAGGCGGGTAACTGACTTATTTTCCATTTAGATAAAGGTAATTTTATTCGAGTTTTGATTGCCTCCCAATTCGTATATTTTTTAGAGCTCCTACTAATGATCTTTGGTATCCATGAAAGTTTTTTTATTAAGTATCTAATTCGTAAATAAATAATTATATTAGCGACCAATTTAACGAAATATGGATATAGGTGTTTTTTTCACGAAGTTATTATATCTTTTGTTTCGTTAAAAATAATGTCAGGCATCATTTTGTAATAGCAGAAACCAAAAAATATTAATTTAAAAAATCTATGAATTCAGCCGAAGTAATAAATAATACAAAATGGTTTTCGAAATTTTCATTATCGTTTTTAGCAATTGTTGGTACTACAAATACTGCTCTTTTTATAATCTTACCTCTTTTACCTTATAAAATTTCAAAGTTTATATTTCCTGTAGGATTTTTCACATTAGGATTGGCAATACTATTCTCAATTGGTTTTTCTTTTTATTGGCACAGAAAAGAAAATAATGGAACTTTTAACTCTATAAAATATATTTCCTGGCTTTCAACATTGTTATGTTATTGGATTGCATTTCTACTATTGGATTTTGGCTTTCAGAAAATATTTGAAGTTAACTTTAATTATTCATATCATATAAATGATTCTTTATCAAGCGTATTAACGGGTCCGGAATTAACTTGGAAATATTATGGATTTTCTTACGGACTTGCTGTAATTTTGGCATTTTTTCAAATAATTGGTGGTATTCTTTTGTTATTCAAACGTACAACTTTATTAGGCATTACAATACTTTTACCTGTAATGCTGAACATTGTTTTGATTAATGTTTTTTATAGTATTGGACCCATTACCTTATTTACATCTATCCTAATAACATTAGGCTTAGTTAATCTATTTTTACAGCAAAAAGTTAATATAATAAACTTCTTTAATCAACACAAAAATATACTGCCATCAATTGGTAATAATTTTTCACGTTCAATCGCTCGTGTGTTATGTATTCTAATTCCTTTATTGTTTGTTATTTACTATAATTATGACGTTCACCTTTCAAAAAAATATTTTGGAAAATGGAAGGTCACATCGATGACACGTAATGGAAAATTGGTTAAAGAAAATCATTGGCAACAAGATACTTTGGCTTGGAAAACAATTTATATTGAAGAAAGAGGAAAAATGTATTATTGTCCGAATCCATATATGTATGTGGATAGTACTTCACTATTTATGAAATATCATCACGATGGTAAAGAACAGAATTTTAAGGTTATATCTTACGAAAAGAATCCAAATAAACCTGATACAATTCCTGTTCAGATTAACAATTTTAGAAATAACTCAATGCAATGGAAAATGATTTTTTACAAGGACACTATTCAAATGGAATTAAAGAAATAAAATTTTTAACAAAAAACGATGGCTAACATCCGTTTGCTGACATTGCGGTAGTATTGAAAACTATTGACTGTACTGTTGACGGACTACCTAAAGAGACTTCTACTAAAAGAAAATAGGATCTTAACAGATGAGATCGTAATGTTCTCTTTATGAAAAAAACTTACTTATCCTATTGATATTTTTATGTAGTATTGTAAAAAACTTACTCAACCAGTTTAGCAGGTATATTTAAGTGAACGGCAAACAATCCTAAAAAGAAAGTATTTTCCAACTAATGAATATTGACAATCAAATATTATTTTTTTTAAGTGCTCTAGGTGTTTTTAATAGTGTTGTTTTGAGTTTTTATTTTTTATTCTTCAAGCACAATAAAACTAAATCTGATTTGTTTCTGGGGCTTCTATTATTGTCTTTAAGTGTAAGGATAGGAAAGTCTGTATTTTATAATTTTAATCCGCAGTTGTCAAAAACGTATTTGCAAATAGGTTTGTCAGCTTGTTTTTTAATTGGTCCTCTGTTATATTTTTATGTTAGATCAATATTGCAAAATCTTAATTATTCTTTTGCAAAATATAGTCTCACACTAACAATTATAATCATAAGCTTGTTTGGTTTTCTTTTTCCATACAAGGAGAACCCTGCAATATGGAAAGGAATAATTTATTACTTCATCAATATTCAATGGTTTATTTTTATTGTATTATCTATTTATGAAGCCAGACAGATTTTCAAGAAGTTGGTAGCTAACCGCAACCAAATTAGCTATCACGAAACTTGGATATTGTCCGTTATTTTTGGTGTTTCTGCCATTTGGCTTTCGTATACTTTAGCTAAATATACATCCTATATTTCCGGATCTCTGGCTTTTTCCTTCAGCTTTTACATTTCCTTCCTTTTGATTTATTATGTAAAAAGCAAAACATCAGTTTCAGTGACTCATAAAGAAAAATACATCAACAAAATAGATGAAAAATTAGTAAAAGAAATTCATGAACAAATAAGTATCCTTTTTGAAACAAGAAAAATGTATACTAATCCCGATCTTACATTATCAATTTTAGCAAAAGAATTAAATATTCGCCCTCAATTGCTGTCACAATTTATTAATGACAATCTGAAGAAAAGTTTTACTCAGTTCATCAATGAATATCGAATTGATGAAGCAAAACGGTTATTAAAAGAAAGGACTCAGTTCAAAATAGATGCTGTGGGTTTTGAATCTGGGTTTAATTCAACCAGTACCTTTTATAGTTCATTTAAAAAAATCACAGGAACTACGCCTTCAAATTATCAAAAAGATAATTTCTACTCCTAAAATATACATTGGGACTCCATATTCATAAACTTGGAATGATTTAAAAAAGAATCAATATAATTTTGAGAAACATTTTTAAAACGACCAAATCCTAAGTTTATGAAAAAAATCTTTCTTGCAATCCTGTTTGCATTACTATCCAATTTATGTTTTTCACAATCGGAACAATCTCTGATTAAGAATTGTATTCAAAACTATATTGAGGGCACATCCTATAATAAGCCTGACAATATCAGTAAGGCTTTTTATTCTGAAGCCAATCTTTTTCTAAGCCACAAAGAAAAACCTTTATGGATTGTTCCAATTTCAGAATATGTTTCCTGGTTTCAAAAAGGGAGTAAAGGAGTATTTAACGGTCGTTTAGGAAAAATCCTCTCGATAGAATTTTATAATGATATTGCTATTGCAAAAGCCGAAATTCTCATTCCTGAAAAAAAACAGGAATTTATGGATATGTTCTTGCTGAAAAAAATTCAGGGAGAATGGAAAATAATTAGTAAATCTGCAAGCAGCAAAGCAAGCAATAAATCCGGAAAAAGAATATTATTCATTGTTTCCAATGCCCATTATTACGGAAGCTCCACCATTTCAACAGGAAATAGCTTTGCCGAAATCGTAAATGCTTATGATACTTTTGTTAATTCAGGGTATACCGTTGATTTTGTAAGCCCAAAGGGTGGTGCTATTCCTTTAGCCTATATCAATACCTCTGACAGCTTGCAAAAACAATATTTATATAATCGAGACTTTATGTATGCCCTAGAACATACGATGAACCCCGAAGAAATTAATTATAAAACTTACAAAGCAGTTCATTATATCGGGGGCGGAAGTGCCATGTATGATGTTCCTGAAAATTCAGCGATTCAACGCATTGCTATGCAGGTATATGAAGATAATAAGGGTATTATTTCTTCGGTATGTCACGGAACGGCGGGGATTGTCAACTTGAAAACTAAAAACGGTAAATTCTTAGTTCAAGGAAAAACAATAAGTGGTTATCCTGATTCTTTTGAAAAACAAGATGGTGAATATTTTAAACACTTTCCATTCTTAATTCAGAAGACAATAGAAGAAAGAGGGGGAACTTTTAAATTTTCAAAGGGAAATGTATCTCACGTTGAACAAGATGGTAGAATTGTTACAGGACAAAATTTTCAATCATCAAATGGTGTTGCTCTAAAAATTATTGAATTGATTGAGAAAAATAATTAGGATAATTGATCAATAGTAAGATATGAACAGGGAACTACCATCTCGTTTTATGAATATTCTTTTTTCAGACTTTTATCTAGGATAAATGGGACAAACGGGAGTACCGAAGCTATTAAATACAACAAGATTCTTTTTAAATTCCACCTGTATTTTATTGCGGCTAGCAGGAGCGCTATCAGAAATACAAGAAACAAAACTCCATGGATCCAGCCAAAATATTTTACCCCTTCCGGTATATTGAAAAAGTATTTTAAAGGCATTGCAATGAAGAGCAGAATCAGATAGGAAAGCCCTCCAATTAAAGCTGTTTTACGGTATATATTGATCATCTGAATAATTATATTATCAAAAGATTATTTTTTTAGACAATAATAGCTTATTCCATTGGAATAGACAACCGGAATCCTCCTGCCAGATGTGATCATGGTTATTTTACTTCGATGAAGAATGGAATTGATGAAATGGTTCCTGTGGGAAATCATGATTAGAAGATCTTATTTAATGCTTAATCTTTAGTTAGAAATGTTTGTTTGATGGCACTTTTAGATTCATATTATAGAAATAGTATCTATGAGCTCTTACAAGAGAGTTTCTAATCCCTCTCTTCACTGAGAAGTAAGTAGGGGAAGTTGCAGGAAAAGGTTAGAATAATCGGTCTGGTGATATAAGAAGCGGTTTTTGATGGACATTTATTTGATTTTAGCAACGTTCACTAAAAGAAGCTTTCAATATTTTATAGTATATTTGCAACTTAATTTTTAATGGTATCAAATAAAGGTTAAAAGGGGCTTTAGGTGCTCAACAGTAATCCTCCCCATCTCTGCTGAAAAAACTAATTCCATTAGAGCGCTAATGGAACTTTTTTATGCAAAAAAGTCACGGAGACAGGATGTAACTTTTTGGAGATCAGACGGAGTAGAATTCTGCATAGCCGCTGATGAAGCATACAGATAAAACGTCCGCTTAATCGAATCAATGCAATTGATTCCCTCTTTGCATCCTTTACAATATGCAGGATCAGAATCAAACTTTGCGTTAAAAAATTAAGCATCCTGTTTTATGGATTTATAACCAAAAGATGATCCTTAATTGATCTTATTGGCTTAGGAAATTTTAGCGGAAGATTCTAGTCTTGAACTATTGGTTCTTTTGTTTGACCATATCGAATCTTTGATTTCAAGACAAAAGAATATATAAAAATCACACCTTACAAAATCACATCACAAAAAATGCATCCTTTGGGTGCATAAGAAGAATCTTATCATAAGATTCTAATAGTTTGATCATTGAATATAATGACAAAGAAGAAGGAAAGAAATGAATACTAATTTTAAACAGATATTAGCCCAGAAATCTATTTATATAGCAGCTTTGTCGGCCTGTTTCATTGCGGTGGTTGCCTTCGCAGTTCTGAGTTTCCTCATTACCCGTGACAGCCGGAAAAACAATGAAGGATTTGCTAAGAAAACCTTTTTTCAGAAATACGAAACGCTGGAGAAAGAATTCAGAAATATAGAAGAATACCAGTACCTCCTGCGTGCCCTCATTCAGAAAGACGGGTTGAAAAACTATAAGGAATATTCTTCCGTCTTAAATAATATGAACACGAAAGGGAGCCTGTTGCCCTACAGCTGGTATTCCTACTACGATGCTGCTTCCGGGAAATCTGTAAGCAACACTACTTTATCAGACGTGCTCACAAAGAAATCAGCAGACGCAAGGTATACCAGAATAGAAAACAACAGATCCGGCCATTTCAGGGATTTTCTGACCACTCGCAAAGACACAACCTATTGGGTAAGCTATGATTCGCTGGTGTTACCGAGGAAAAATGTGCTTTATTACGGTTCTGCGGTAAGCCTGAACGACCTTCACGAATATTTCTCCAATATTGATAAAACCCTGAACAATTACGCCTATGTTTTCACCAAAGAAGGCATCTGCATTTCCCATCCGGAAAAGAAATATTTAGGAAAAAATATCTTCGATTTTACGGATATCCAGCCAAAAGATACCTTATGCAGTACCACAAAATCCGGTTACACCGAAGGAATCGGGGTTTCTGAGTATCTCAATCTGGAAGTAACCCGCTTCGTAAAACCATTGAAAACAGATAATTTTGATGGCTATGCTGTGGTCAACCACGTGAATTTCCTGATCGATGAAAGTGTCAGCAATACAAAAATGTATACCGTTTATATTTTTCTGGCGGCTTTATTCCTTATCGTAGCGGTTTTTATCCTATTTCACAGGGCTGCCAACATGGCGTATAAAGAAAAAGAAAAGATACAGTCCGAGAAAAACCTGCTGCTCGTTGAGAATGAGAAAATGCATAGGGTAGAAGCCCTGCACCAGCTTCAGCAGCTTAAAAACAATATCAATCCGCACTTCCTCTTTAACTCGCTAAACTCCCTTTATATGCTCATCGGGATCAATAGAGACAATGCACAGCGGTTTACCATGAATCTCTCCAAGATCTACAGATACCTTATCGTACCGCCACAGGAAAATATAGTGCCTGTAGCGCAGGAAATCAAGTTTATCCAGCAGTATATGGAGCTTCTCAAAAGCAGGTTTGATGAAGAATTGACCTTTGATCTGATCGTTCATAATCCCAAAAGCCTGGAAAAGCGTATTCCGTACCTGTCTCTTCAGATGCTGGTGGAAAACGCTATAAAACACAATATCGCGACCATAGATCATCCATTGGACATTCTCATCACTGTGGAAGACGAAGAGATCACAGTGAAGAATACCTGGCAGCCCAAAACGGATGAAGACGTTCAGGGAGCCAAATTCGGAATTGACTATTTGAATCAGGTTTATGATTTTTTTAAAAAGAATTCTGTTAATATTTCTGTAGATGGTGAGTATTTCATATGCATTTTACCATTATTAGAATAAAAAATGAAATCCATTCACTCCCGAAATACTGCCTCTCACTCCCTAACGCTGTTGATATTATTTCTTTACGTATAGTTTTGTGAGCTGAAACTGAGATATCTAATAATTTGGAATGAATCGGACTATGGTAATGAAGAACTACAGACTTGCACTGTACTTAGGGCTGGCGTTAGCCTCACCTAGAGTACTGGCACAGAAAAAAGACACATTAAAAACAGATAAAGAAAAATCGGAAAAAACAGATGTTTCATCAAAAAAAGCAAAGAAAATTGATGATCTGATTAAAAAAGGAACCTACAAAAAAGGCCTTTTCAATACCATCCAGGTAAAAACCGATGTGTATTTTGAAATTCCCGACAGTTTAATGGGGCGTCAGTTTTTGGTGGTCAATAAACTGTCTCAGGTACCAATGCAGGTGAACGAAGCCGGCTTGAATAAAGGAATGAACTATGAAAACAAGGTCATTTCTTTTCACCGAGATGCAGTAGCCAAAAAAGTATGGGTGAAAACGGTGGTTCCACAGGTATCATCGCCTAAAAACGATGTGATCACAAAATCTGTAAAAGACAACTTTTCAGAATCTGTGATTGAGGTTTTTGATATTGAAGCCCAGAACAACGACTCTACGTCTGTAGCCATTAAAGTCAATAAGATTTTTGACGGAAATCAGAAAAGCTTTAATGATGTTTTGGCCAATGTAGGCCTTGGAGGATCTGTAAAGTCAAACCTTTCCTACATCGAAGGCGTAAAAACCTTTCCTCAGAACCTGGTTGTAAAATCCCAGCTGACTACATCCGTCAATGAAGGAGGAGTAGATCTGCCGGTAACCCTTGGAGTCACTACCAATCTGGTGTTGCTTTCAAAAATACCGATGCAGCCGAGAATTGGAGACGCAAGAGTTGGTTTTTTCAGTGAAAAACATTGGGCATTCAACGACCGTCAGCAGAAGATGGATGAAAAACAGTTCATCACCAGATGGCGTTTGGAACCTAAAGATGAAGATAAAGAAAAGTATGTAAGAGGCGAGTTGGTAGAACCCAAGAAGCCGATCATTTATTATATAGATCCTGCAACGCCTATCCAGTGGCGTGAGAAAATCATTGCAGGAGTTTTCGACTGGCAGGCCGCTTTTGAAAAGGCAGGTTTTAAAAATGCAGTCATTGCAAAAATGCCGGATGAGAACGATAAGGATTTTGACATTGATGATGTAAGATATTCGGTGATTACCTATGTGGCTTCACCCAAATCAAATGCCATGGGACCTTCAGTGGTAGATCCGAGAAGCGGTGAAATTATTGAATCGGATATCATCTGGTGGCACAACGTGATGACTTCTCTTCAGGAATGGATGAGAATTCAGACAGGACCTATAGATCCTAAAGCCAGAGGAAACGTATTCAGCGATGAGCAGATGGGCGAGGCGATCCGTTTTGTATCATCCCATGAAGTGGGACATACTTTCGGACTGAAGCATAACATGGGATCTTCCTTTGCCTTTCCTGTAGAATCTCTCCGTTCAAAAGAGTTTACAGATAAAATGGGTGGAACTGCACCTTCCATTATGGATTATGCACGATACAACTACGTAGCGCAGCCGGAAGATGGAGTAACAGCGATCACCCCGAAGATAGGTATTTACGACAAACATGCTATTGAATGGGGCTACCGCTGGTATCCTGATGCAGCATCAGAGAAAAAGGCGTTGAGAGATTTAATAGAAAAGCATGAAGATGACCCATTGTATTTTTATGGAGAACAGCAGAGCTATCTGGAAACCATCGATCCGCGTTCCCAGTCTGAAGATTTAGGGGATGATGCGATGAAGGCCAGTGAATACGGGATGAAAAACTTAAGAATCGTTGTAGACAACCTTCTGAAGTGGACGTATGAAGACGGGAAGACCTACACAGATACAGGAAAACTGTACATGGGGGCAGTCGGGCAGTGGGATCTGTACACAGGTCATGTGATGGCGAATGTAGGAGGAATTTATCTGGACAATACAGTCTTTGGCAGCAAGAAAAAAGCCTATGAAGCGGTACCTGCCGAAACTCAGAAAAGAGCGGTGGATTATCTGGTTAAAAATTCAGTCAATCTACCGGAATGGCTATTCTTTAACCCGATTACAGAGAAAACCTATTCTGTGAAAAATTCCCCGATGGGACCCTTTGAACAGACTCCATACACGTTAGCAAGAGGAATGCAGTATGCCAATATTTATTCCCTGCTGATGGATGACAGACTGCTCAGAATGATTGAAAACCAGTTAAAACATGAGGTGTCAGGTTCAAAAGAACAAATTTATACCGTAGAGGATCTGTTTGGCCAGTTGAGAACAGCTGTTTTCAACAAAAAAGGAAGCCTGACGATCCTTGAAAAGATGACACAGAAAAACTATGTAGATGCTTTGATTGTTTCCGTTAATAAATTATTTGAAAAAACGGCAGTAAAAGCTTTAAAAGTAGAAAATAAACTGAACATTCCGATGATCTGTAATTTTCATGAAGAAGACCACGGACTCAGGAATATCAACTATTCATCAATGAAAAGAGTTTCTGAGGTCACTACGTATAAAAGAGCAGAACTACAGAAAATATTGAACGTATTAAATAGAAATAAAAACAAAGGAGATGAAGCTTCCAGGGCTCATTATGCAGACTTGATCATCCGAATAGAAGAGGCTTTAAACAAATAATCAGCTATGAAAAAAACTCTAGTACTTTTACCTCTTTTGGCGGCTCAGATTGCATTTGCCCAGGAAAAGAAGACCATTACAGGAAAAATAGAAGACGGAAATACATCTGCTATGATCTCCGGAGCATCTGTAAAGATAGAAACCCAGTCCGTTTCTACAAAGACCGACTTAGTAGGAATTATTGAAAGTGTATCGGTAGGTACAGTAACCGACAGTAACGGGAAATTTATCCTGGAAATTCCTGCAGACACCAAGTCTGTATTGGTAAGTTATCCGGGCTATGAGTCCAGGGTCATTCAGATCAGTGAAGGGCAGACCAATTATACGGTAAGACTGGCTCCTGAAGTTTCAGACAAAAATAAAATCCAGGAAGTCATCATTACCGGATATCAGAAAATTGAAAAGCGTAAGCAGACTTCTGCCGTTGCTACGGTGAAGATGGATAACATCAACCAGGCAGGTGTAGCCAGTGTAGACCAGATGCTTTCGGGACAGGTTGCAGGGGTTGTGGTAACGCCTCAAACCGGATCTCCGGGAGGCCCTGCAAAGATCAGAATCAGAGGAACAGCTTCTCTTTCAGGTCCGCAGGATCCGCTATGGGTAGTAGACGGTCTTCCGTTAGAAGGAAATGATGTTCCTAATTTCAGCGATAAAGATAATATAGACCAGCTACAGAATTTTTCTATTGCAGGTTTAAACCCTAACGATATTGAGGATATCACCATTTTAAAAGATGCCGCGGCTACCGCTATTTATGGAGCCCGAGCTGCCAATGGGGTGATCTCTATTACCACTAAAAAAGGAAAAAAAGGAACCATGAGAATCAATTTCTCAGCTGATACCTTCGTGACATCCCGCCCGGATTTTAACAAGCTTAACCTTCTGAATGCTTCTGAAAAAGTAGATTTGGAATTAATGCTTGCCAGCCGTGCCGACCTAACTTACCGTGCTGATAAAGGGGAAGTGATGAGAATTCTAATGAAGAACGGGCAACTGGATGTTTACAGAAACGGAGGTTTGGGAGCATTGAATACATTTACCCGTCAGCAGCTGGATGGTTTAAGAAGCAATAATACAGATTGGGGGAAACTTCTTTACAGAAACGCGATCAATAAGCAGTATGGATTAAGTGTTTCAGGAGGAAGCGACCGTTCAGATTATTATTTCTCATTGGGATATTATGATGAAGAAGGAACAACCATCGGAACTGGTTTTAAACGATATAACCTGACTTTAAAAAACAATTATAAACTAAGTGATAAATTAAGTGCAGGAATCTCTATTTTTGGAACGCAAAGTGAGCGGGAATCGTTTGTGACAGATGCTGATGCCTCCATCAATCCTATCAATTATTCAAGAAACGCCAATCCTTACCTGAGCCCGTTCAACCCGGACGGAAGCTACAGGTATGACCAGGATATTGATGGTTTTTCCGACCGATACATTCCTTTTAATTTCCTGGAAGAAAGGGAAAATACAAGCTATACCCTGAAGAACCGTTCTTTAAAAGCCATATTCGATTTAGAATATAAAATAACGAAAGACCTGAAGATTACTTCTCAGTTGGGGATGCAGTATGACAGCAACAAAACAGAGAAATTTGCGGCTCAGGAAACCTACTTCACCAGAAAAATGAGAGAAGGGACCCGTTATTACAAAGATGGGGCATTCCGCTATTTCCTGCCTGACGGAGGGGTAAAACAAAACTGGGATAATGACTTTTTCCAGTACAACTGGAAATTGCAGGGATCATACAGTACAAAAATCAATTCAAGACATGAAATTGATTTGATGGCCGGAACAGAAATCCGTAAAACGGAAGATAATACAACATTGACCCGAGCTTTCGGTTATGACGATACAACACGAAAAGCGACAGCCATCGTTTTCCCAAATTCCAACGATGCTTCGGACAGAAGATATGAGACGTACCGTGAAATGCCACCGGTTGAGAATGCTTATGCTTCCATGTTTGCGACCGCTTCTTATACTTTTGACCAGAAATATACTTTTTTCGGAAGTGTAAGATATGACGGAACCAATTTATTCGGGGTTAATAAAAAATACAAATACCTGCCGATATGGGCGGTTTCAGGTTCGTGGCTGGTAACGAAAGAAAACTTCATGAAGAATCTTACGGCTGTTTCTAACCTGAGATTAAGAGCTTCTTACGGTTTGCAGGGCAATATAGACCGTAATACTTCACCGTTCTTTATCGGTGAATATTATGATGCAACGATTCTTCCTGAAAATAAAGAGAATATCATCAACGTCATCAGCCCTCCAAACGATAAACTGCGTTGGGAAAAAACAACCAACATCAACTTTGGACTTGATCTGGGAGTGCTTAAGAACCGTGTCAACTTTACAGCGGATATCTACAGCAGAAAAGGAACAGACATGATCAGTATGAAAGAAACACCGCTTGAAACCGGGTTTGAATATACGATGATGAACTGGGGAAGCTTGACCAATAAAGGTTTTGAACTGGCTTTATCTACGAGAAACATCGATAAGGAAAACTTCAAATGGAGTACTACGATTAACTTTGCCCACAACAAGAGCCGGGTTCTTAGCGAACAGCCTCGTAACAACGCTTTGCTTCCTTCAAGAGAAGGTCTTCCCGTAAATGCCGTTTTTGCACTGAAAACTGCAGGAATGGATGCAAACGGAAATCCAATGTTCTGGAAAGGAAATGAAAAAATATCAGCCGAAGATTTCTTCAAACTCTACGATGTGTACGCAGATTTCCTTCCGGGTCAGCTTGTAGATACCAAACTGTCCAATGAAGAGCTTAGAAGCCTTTTCACGTATGTAGGAGACCGAGATCCTAAGTTCACAGGAGGAATTATCAATACATTCAAAGTACACAACTTTGATATGACTATTTCTGCTGCTTTCAGCTTCAAGCAAACGGTGATGAGGTCGCCTTCTTACCGAGGAATGGATCTGGACAGAGGAAGAAATTATACAAAAGATGTCTACGAAGCCGGAACTACACTTCCGGGAATCACCAGTCCTGATATGGAAAGCAATCCGGGATGGATGGTCAATAAATGGTTTGCCGATAACCGTTCCAATGCATACAGTTTACTGGATGTGTGGGCAAAAGAGATCAGCTATGTAAGAATCAGCAGCATCCGTTTAGGCTATACACTCCCTAAAGAGTTTACCAGTCCGATGGGAATCAGCAGTCTGAGACTGAGCATCGAAGGACGTAACCTGTTTGTGTTCAGTAATGGATATAAAGGATATTTTGATCCGGAAACTTACGGAAATATCTATGCACAGCCCATTGCAAAATCAGTGACAGTAGGATTTAATGTTTCTTTTTAAAACTTGAGAAAAATGAGAAAAATTACAACAATCATTGCGATCGCAGCACTAAGCCTTTCCAGTATCGGATGTGACCGTTTTTTAGATATACAGCCTGAAGGGAAAATTATCCCTGTCAGTGTGGAGGATTACCGTAAAGTGCTTACATCAGCCTATTCAAAATATCCGGTTCACAAATCTTTAACCGCTCTGCGTACAGATGAGATGAATATCGATGAAAATGTAAATGAATTTAATGTCTACCGTGAAATTGCGATGTGGAAAGATTCCAATACAGATCAGGCAACAGCAGAGTTTCCGTGGGTGAGTTTTTATTCCGTAAATTTTTATCTGAATCAGATCATCAATGAAGGAAGCAAGACCATGGCAGATTCTCCTGAAAAACAGCAGATTTTGGCAGAAGCTTATGCTCTTCGTGCCTATTTATACTTTGATATGGTTAACCTTTACGGGAAACCTTACAATAGTGCTACAGCAGCGACAGACAGAGGGGTGCCAATCAGCCTTGAAATAGACCTTGAACAGGTATTGAAACCATCCTCTGTACAGGAAGTCTATAACCAGGTGAATGCGGATATTGCAAAGGCAGAGGGACTTATGGTAGAGGAGAAGCAGCCTTCCGGCATCAATTACAGATTCTCAAAGGTAGCTTTGAAAGCATTTCAGGCGAGAACCGCCCTTTACCAGGGCGACTGGAACAAGGCTTTAGACTTTTCAGAGCAGGTCCTGACGGTTAAAGGAGATTTAAGCAATTTAAATACTGCGACTACAGCTCCTAATCATTATGCTTCAGTGGAATCTATTCTGGCTTTGGATAATGCATTCAATATCGCAGTGCAAAATGTTTCCTTTGCCTCTACAGAACTGACTTCAAAATATAATACGGCTACAGACAAAAGGTTTGCGCTTTATTTTCAAAAGAACGGCAGCAAATACAAAGTCATCAAAGGAGGAACCACAGATTTCAGAGTGTCTTTCAGAAGTGCGGAGATGTATTTTATAAAATCTGAAGCATTATTAAAACTGAACAGACTGAGTGAAGCTAAAGATACATTGCTTAAAGTTTTAAAGAACAGATACACTCCGGAAGGATACACTGCAGTTCAAAACCAGATCAGTTCGATGAATACTACAGAGTTCATGAATTTTATACTCGATGAAAGATTCAGAGAATTTGCATTGGAAGGACACCGTTGGTTTGATTTAAGAAGAGCCAATCAGAAAAAAATCATTCATAATGTGAACGGTACAGAGTATATTCTTCAGCAGAATGACGTGAGATATACCATAGAATTTCCAATGAGTGCCAAAAAGAATAATCCTCTTTTATAAACATTCATAATAGCAACGCCTGAAACCGCTTGAACTTAATAGTTTTAGCGGTTTTTTTGTACTTTTGTCATGTTATGAAAATTGCCATTATAGAAGATGAATTGCTGGCTGTTAATTATCTCAAAGATCTCTTGGGTAAACAAAGCATAGTCCCTGTGACTGAGACGGTGGTTCTGCGTTCAAAAAAACAGGCAATAAACTTCTTCGAAAACCATTCAGCAGATCTTATCTTTATGGATATTCATCTCGGTGACGGAATGAGTCTGGATATTTTTGAAGATGTGGAACTTTTTACACCCATCATTTTTATAACCGCTTTTGATGAATATGCGATGAGGGTTTTCAGGCATTTCACAATAGATTACCTTCTGAAGCCTTTTGAAGAAGAGGATTTGCATCAAGCTTTGCAGAAATTCATTTCCATACGGACTAATTTTGATCCGGAACCTGTTCTAAAATCGATGTCCTCATTACGACAGGCAGACAGCCCTGAGGTGATGAAGCGTTTTATGGTAAGGGAGGGGAATAAGCTTAAATCAATAGACGAAGAAAACACAGCCTATTTTTTCGCCTCGGGAAAATACCTTTTTCTGACGACGATGGACAACCAGACCTATATTTATGATGATACAATTAAAGATGTCATCCATAAACTGAACCCACAGCTGTTTTTCAAAATCAACCGTAAGTTTATCATCAATAAAAATGCAATTGTTGAGATCATCAAGCATTCCAGCCAAAAAGTAGAACTGAAACTGTCTCCTGCTCCTGAAATTAATTCGGATGTATTTATCAGCAAAAGACAGATTACCGAATGCTTAAACTGGTTGAAAAGCTGATTAAGAAATAGTTGTGCTTAAAACGGGCTTCCGGGCTGATCATTTTAAATGTATTTAATTTTTCAATTATTTATTTCCCACTCGGTACGCTTTAAGACTCAATCCTTTATGTCGTTTGAAGAACTTATTGATATGGCTTTCATCAGCAAACCCAAATTCATCAGCTATTTCATGAACTCTTTTATCGCTGAAACGTAATCTGTGTTCTATCAGCCGGATGCGGTAAGAAGAGATATACTGCTGAATAGATTCATTGCATTGCTTACGGAAGTAGCTGCCAAGATAGGTAGGAGATAACCCGAATTTTTCAGAGATGACGCTAATCTTTAAAAACTCAGGATGGCTTATATGTTCCTGAATGTAATCCAGAATTTGCAATATACGGCTGTCTGCATTGAGCGTGATAAACTTTGGATGAATCACAGCCATGTTTCTTGCAGCGATTACGATAATAGCATTCACGAAATGGCGGATGAGATCTTCATTGTAAATAGATTGGTTTTTAATAGCTTGCTGTAGGTTTTGTATCACTAAATCAACCATTTTTCTGTCATCATTATTAACAAGTACCGAGCCTGGTATATGGGATGCATAGTATAAAAGACATTCGATGTGGTCTATACTTTTCCATTGATATTCCCTGATATAGCTTTCTCCAAAACGGATCACCATAAATTCGCAGGTACTTTCAAGATCAAATGCATGACAGTCATTGGGTGTTATGAGAAATAGGTCTCCTGCAGAATACCAAAAATTATTTCCATTCACAGCGTGGTTTCCCGTACCTGAAATAACGTACACAAATTCGAAAAAATTGAACTGCCTGTCACGTAGAGGACAATCATTTACTTTTTCATAGAATACCTCAAGCGACTGATGCATGTTTTCTTTTGCCATACCGTAAAGATACCCAAATAAGCTTTAAATGTACCTGTTTTTATTCTGTTTACCAGTCTATTTTTGTGAAATTAATACAGTAAAGAAATATTATGAAAGCAATCGTGTTGGAAAAATTTGGAGGAGCTGAATGTCTTATCTATAAAAACATAGAAAAACCTGAAATAAAAACAAATGAAGTACTTATTAAGGTGAAAGCTGTAAGCATCAATCCTGTAGACATCAAAGTCCGCAGCCGGCAGGCTCCGCTGGCAGAAGAACTTGCACAATACAATCCATTGATTTTAGGGTGGGACATTTCCGGAGAAGTGGTGGAAGCCGGAAGTGAGGTCACGCAATTTCACATTGGTGATGAAGTGTTTGGGATGGTCAATTTCGTGGGACACGGTAAAGGATATGCAGAATATGTTGCAGCTCCTGCTGAACATCTCACTTTAAAACCGAAGAATATCACTCATATAGAAGCTGCCGCAAGTACTCTGGCAGCTTTAACGGCATGGCAGGCATTTAACAGCTATGGTAAGTTGAGATCAACAGATAAAGTACTTATCCATGCTGCTTCGGGTGGTGTGGGACATTTCGCTGTACAAATCGCTAAATATAGGGGCGCCTATGTCATTGGTACATCTTCATTGTCCAATCGTGATTTCGTATTAAAACAAGGGGCTGACGAGCATATCGATTACCTTACAACTTCTTTTGAAAAAGTACTCCGGGATGTAGACTTTGTTCTTGAATCTATAGGAGGCGAAAACTTTCAAAAATCAGTAGAGGTATTAAAACCATTTGGAACCATTGTCACATTACCCTCCGGACATACGGAAGATGACGAATTAAAAGCCCGTGAAAAAAAGCTGCATGCCTGTTATTTTATGTCTGTCTATTCCGATGGGGCCGATATGAATCAGATCGCGTCCTTACTGGAAGCAGGTATATTGAAACCGTATGTCTCCCATGTATTTGAATTTGAAGAAATGGCTAAGGCACATCGGCAAATTGAAACCGGGCGGACGGTTGGGAAAGTGGTGGTGAGGTTTTAAAAAATCTGAGCAGGAAATGAGTGCTTTAGGTCGTATTTCATTTGATGTATGATCGTTTGTGAAAAAGATTATCTTTACCCTACCTCAATTGACACTATACATGAAACGATTTTACTTTCTGATCACAGGCTTTCTTATCCTTATTCATCTCAATATCAATGCACAGACCGACAGTGTTAAAAATTATGTAGTCAGTGCTCTTGACCTTATGAAGGCCAAATCCGTCAATAAACATCGGGTCAATTGGGATTCGCTATATACAGATTCCCGCAAAAAAGCTGAAAATCTTCATACCATCAGAGAAACGTATCCACTTATTAAAAATATTCTGGGAGATCTGAAAGATGCTCACTCCAATTTTTTTCCACCAGAAATGGTTCAGGCTTATACTCTTGGCTATAGAGCTACAGGGCAGAAATTTCCCGTTATTGAATCAAAAATAATTGAAAATCAGATAGCTTACATCAGGCTTCCCGGTATTGCCTGTTATCACTTTGCCGAATGGGATGAGTTCGTCAACACATTTTATAAGAAAATTGAAGAGCTCCATGCCCAAAAGCCCAAAGGCTGGATACTGGATCTCAGGGATAACGAAGGCGGAATGTTTTACCCAATGTTTGCGGCTTTGTCGCCGATGCTGGATAAAAAAAACGTCATCGGTACCGTAGATGCAGAAGGTAAGTATGCATTTTTTAAGTATAACCCTAACGGAGACCTTTATGAGGGGAAGCTGCTTGCTCATCATTTTAATGTCAAAAAAGTTCCTCAACAGATCACGAAGCCGATTGTAGTGATGGTCAACAAGAAAACATCAAGTTCAGGAGAGTTTTGCACGATTGCTTTTGCCGGTCAGAAGAATGCAACGGTTATCGGTCAAAATACAATGGGCCTTACGTCAGGAAACCAGGAATACAAGCTTTCTGATGGAGCATTCCTTGTTTTGACTACAGGGAATATCGTAGACCGTACCAAGAAAGAATATTCTAAAGTAGGACAGGGGTTTTCTCCTAATATACTTTTGGAAGACCTTTCAGATGTTCAATACATGAAAACAGCCTCCGGGATATTGCTAAAAAACTAATCTTTAAATTTTTATAAGGAAAAGAACGCGCGCGAAGTCGAAGACTTCGCGCGCGTTCTTTTACCGCTTGTATAGAATGATGTAATGAATGTTGAGCAATGGATGTCCTATAAACAATATCTTCTTTTTAAATCTTAAAATAATCTAATCAATTCCTGCTAAAACTTAGCTATTTTTGACAAACTAAATTTCCAAAATAGAATGAAATCCAAAGCTTCTTTTTATACTGCGTTGATCATCGGAATGACTTTTGTTCCGCTCCATGCACAGACTCCATCACAATTAAATAACGAAATTTCAAAAGTGGAAGCTGGACTGATGCCTGCCGTTCGTTTTCAGGGCGAACCCTTATGGACATTGGAAGCGAGAATGAAGCATTATAATGTTCCTGGTGTCAGTATTGCTGTTATTAAAAATTCCAAAGTGATCTGGACGAAGACCTATGGATTCGCAGATGTAGAGTCTAAAATCCCTGTCAATTCTAAAACATTGTTTCAGGCAGCATCTATCAGCAAACCGGTTAGTGTTTATGCGGCATTAACGGAAGTGGAAGCCGGAAAGATAAATCTGGATGCCGATGTCAATTCCTATCTCAAATCATGGAAAATCCCGGAAAATGAATTCACAAAAGAGAAAAAAGTCACTTTTAAAAATGTGGTCAGTCATACAGCAGGTTTTACGGTGAGCGGATTCCCCGGATATGAAACTGGAAAGCCTATTCCTACACTGGTTCAGGTTTTAAGCGGTCAAAGTCCCGCAAATACTCCGGCTGTTTTCGTAGATAAAACTCCGGGAACACCTTTCCGTTATGCTGGAGGAGGATATTGTGTGTTGCAGCAGATGCTTATCGATTTGGAAGGAAAAGATTTTACCACCATTATGAAGGAAAAAGTACTTCTGCCGCTGGATATGAAAAGCAGTACTTTTTCACAACCTTTATCCGATGTACAGGCCCAATTTGCTGCTACGGCATACAATCAGGACGGGGTAAAAGTTCCGGGAAAATCACACACCTATCCAGAGCAGGCAGCAGCCGGTTTATGGACTACACCTGAAGATTTGGCTAAATTCGTCATTGATGTCCAGAATACCCTGAGCGGAAAAAGCAGTAAGATTATTTCACAAAAGACTGCTGAACAGTTTACGACTTCCTTCATCGATCCGTTTATGGGATTGGGAATCTTTCTGGAAGACAGAAGAGGGCATATGTATTTTCACCACGGCGGCTGGAATGAAGGGTTCTCCAGCAGATTTATAGCCAGTAAAACAAGCGGTGATGGAATTGTAGTATTAACGAATACCAATAAACCTGATTTTGTAGAAGAACTCGTACGTTCGGTAGCAGAAGTCTATCACTGGCCTTTATTTAATGCGCCGGTTCAGAAAATAGTACCCTTAAATCAGGATGATTTTAAAAGTGTCGGACGTTACAAAAATGGGAAATATGGTTTTTCCAGAGTCTATAATGAAAACGGAAAGTTGATGATTGCTTATAATACAGAAACTCCTGTAGAAATGATCAAAGTCGGGAAAAATAAGTACGCATTTCGAGACTGGGATTTGACGATAAAATTTGTGAAAAATGCCGATTCCGGGAAAACAGATATCGTACAGGCCTATTCTAACGGGAAAATAAAATCAACAGAGGCACAGATGAGTGCAGACGATAAAACACCTTTGGAACTGGTGCTGGATGGACGTTTCGGCAAAGGTCTGGAAGCTTATAAAAAAGCCAAAACTGAAGAGGCCGGTAACGATCTTCTCTCTGAAGGTTATCTGAACGGAGTAGGCTACAAAATGCTGGGAAATAAAGAATTCACAAAATCCATTGATATTTTTCGTGTGAATGCGGCATTGTATCCCAAAAGTGAAAATGCCTACGATAGTTTAGGGGAAGCTTATCTGAAAGCCGGACAAAAGGATAAAGCCAGAGAGAGTTACCAAAAAGTATTGGACATCAATCCTAAAAATGAAAACGTTGCAAAGATTTTAAAATCATTATAAAACAAACTGCTTTCATATTTTGAAGGCAGTTATTATTTTTAAACAGAGACCCAATTCAGGGCTTCTGTTTAAATTATTTAAATAGCTTCCGTACTGTGTATTTGTTGAAGGAAATCAATTTTTATTTGGATACTACACCAGATCCTGACAGGACGCCTTATGAATTAATGGTATTAGAACATATTGATCTGCAAAGTGACTTTCCACAGTTTATAATTGATGGCAGTCCCATACTTTTCCGTTAGCTGATATCAGAGATTTATTGATGGAATGGCTGATGTTTTTACAATCTTAGGCTGTTTTGAAAACAAATCATGGATGGATTACGTATCATTTATTTAACAAATCGAGGCTTTTTTTGATTATAAAAAAGATATTTTAAATATTTCTTTTAAAAATTGATTTATAAGTGTATATGTGTGGTATGTGGGTGTAAAATGATGAAAAAATAAATGTTTTTCGAAATTTTGTGAGTATTTTTGGCGCTACTAAAAAATATAAACCACCAAGTACTGATTCACCTTATGATCTTAATTGTTGACGACAACCAAAGTAATCTTTACTCACTGAAAAAACTGCTGGAATCCAAAGATTTTCAGGTAGATACAGCCGAATCCGGAGAAGAAGCACTAGGGAAAGCCATAAAAAATAATTATGCACTGATTATTCTGGATGTACAGATGCCGGGTATGGATGGATTTGAAGTCGCTGAAACACTGGCTGACTACAGCAAAACAAAAGAAGTTCCTATTATATTTTTATCGGCAGTAAGTACTGAAAAAAAATTTATAACCAGAGGATATGCCTCAGGGGGAAAAGATTATGTTACAAAACCTGTAGATCCGGAAATTTTATTGCTTAAGGTTAAAACCTTTTACAGTCTGCAGGAGCAAAATCTTGCCATGAAAAAGACCCAGCAGAGCTTGGAACTGGAAGTCAAAGGAAGAAGAGAATCACAGGTGACCATGAAGTCACAGATCGATCATTTTCAGCTAATGCTGGAATCTTTGCCGCAGATCGCATTTACACTCAATGAAGAGGGAAACATAGAGTTTGTGAACCTTAAATGGTACCAATATTCAGAGACTGATGTAGACTTTCCGGAGGTTCATCCTGATGATCTTAATATCAGAGAAGAATTTGACCGGTGCAGAAAAAAGGATAAAGCACTTGAGCTGGAAGTCAGGATAAAAAATAGAGATTCAGGAGACTACCGTTATCACCTTTTACGAGTAACCCCTGTGAATGACGGGAATGGAATCAAAAACTGGGTAGGAACCTTTACCGATATCGACGATCAGAAAAAAGTAGAAAAGGAAAAAGATGAATTCCTGAGCATCGCCAGCCATGAACTCAAAACACCTTTAACAAGTATTAAAGCCTATGTTCAGTTGCTTGACCGTAAATTAAAACTAGATAAACAAAGTGCTGAAGCTGGTTTTATGGGGAAGGTTCAGGATCAGATAGAAAAACTGAATACATTGATCACCGACCTGCTTGATGTCTCCAAAATAGAAAACGGCAAGCTTAAGATCAACAGAAAGCCAACCAGCCTGGAAAACGTGATCAGCAATGCAGTTGAAACCATCATACAGACCCATGACGAAAATAAAGTCAAGATAAAAAGACATGGTATAAAACCGGAAATCCTGATTCCTTTAGATGAAATACGCATAGAACAGGTTCTGATTAATTTCCTGACCAATGCCATAAAATACTCTCCTCAAAATAACCAGGTGATCATCACTACGTTTGTAGATGATGAAAAGCAGGAAGTAAAAGTGAGTGTTACCGACTTCGGAATAGGAATCCCGGACTTTAAGCAGGATGCTGTATTCCGTAAATTTTACCGTGTAGAAGAATCTTCGCTGCAGTTCCAGGGAATGGGGATCGGGTTATTTATATGCTCGGAGATCATCAAACAGCATCACGGAACCATTGGTGTATCCAGTAAATTAGAGGAAGGATCTACTTTCTATTTCACCTTACCCTTAAATTAAGTCACATGCCGAAAAAAATAATCAGAAATCTTCAGTTTGGAGTCGGGTTATCGTTACTGATCTTAATTGCAAGTTCAGTGGCATCTTATCTGAGCATTCAGAGACAGATGGACCATCGTGAAAGTCTTTCTCAAAGCAGAAGATCAATTACTGCCGTTAAAGACGTTCTCGTTGCTTTACTGGATGCCGAAACCGGAAACCGAGGCTATCAGCTTACAGGAAGAGAAAACTTTTTAGAGCCCTATCACCGCAGTTTAAGCGAATATACAAAAGCTTTTGAGCGTGCAAAATCCTTAAATATTTCAGATAAAAATCAGCTGGAACGTTTAAATGCCTTAGAAAAAAATGTTAACAGCAATATTGGCAATTTAAAGCGGTTTGTTCAGAATAGACGACAAGGGATGGTAATGACGCAGGAGCAGATTCTGATGAGCAAAAGCTATATGGATAAATGCCGCCAGATCGTTCGTGATTTTGTTCAGTACGAAGAAGCTCAGCTTGAAATTAAAAACAAGGATCTCAACCGCTCATCCGGTACAACCGTTATGTTTATCATTGTTTCGGCAATAGCAGCGGTAGTAGTCACGATCTTTTTCTATATTAAACTGAGGGCAGATTTGATTCGCAGAGACAAATTAGAAAATGAATTACGGACAAAAGACCTTGAAATCAGCAGACGTGTAAGCGCTATTCAGCAGATTGCCAACAGAGTTGCCAATGGTGATTACAGTCAGAAAGCAGTTGATCATTCACAGGATGACCTGGGAGATCTCGTAGATTCACTGAATCATATGACCGATTCTCTGAAGAAATCTTTTGATAAGATCAACAAAAGTGACTGGCGCCAGAAAGGCCTTGCTCTACTTAATGAATCTTTAGTAGGAAATAAATCGGTAAAAAAAATTGCTGATGCATCTTTGAATCAGCTTGTTGAATACGGAAAATGCATCAATGGTGCGCTCTATCTGTTTGATGAAGGGACTCTGAAGCTGAGCACTGCTTTCGGTCTGGAAAGTACTATGAAAAAAACTTTCGAGCCGGGAGAAGGAATGGTAGGCCAGGCCTTTACCAATGAGAAAATGCAGGTGTATAGCAACCTTCAAGAAGAAGATTTTACGGCAAGCTTTGCAAGCAGCAGAATAAAAATCAACGGAATACTATTAATCCCTATTCATGCAGATGGCCACTGTATTGGAATACTAGAATTGGGATCTATCACAGATTTTGATCAGGACAGACTTGATTATTTTGCAGAATGCAGCCGCAATATTGGCATTGCTTTAAATGCAGCCAAGGGCCGTGAGAAAGAGCAGCAGCTCCTTGAAGAAACCCAGGCTCAGTCAGAGGAATTGCAGGTACAACACTCCGAGCTGGAAAACCTGAATACAGAACTGGAAGCCCAGACCCAAAAATTGCAGGCTTCAGAAGAAGAGTTGAGAGTACAGCAGGAAGAGCTGATGCAGGCTAATGCCGAACTGGAAGAACGTTCAAGACTTCTGGAGGAAAGAAATCACATGATTGCCCAGAGAAACGGGGAGATTCAGAAAAAAGTAGAAGAACTCGCTTTAAGTACCAAATATAAATCTGAGTTTTTGGCCAATATGTCCCACGAACTGAGAACACCACTGAACTCAATCTTACTTCTTTCCAGATTAATGGCTGAAAATCCTGATGAAAACCTGAATGAAGATCAGGTGGAGTCTGCAAGAGTAATTCAGAGCTCGGGAAGCAGTCTGTTGACCCTTATTGATGAGATTTTAGACCTCGCCAAAATAGAATCAGGTAAAATGACCCTGGAATATCAGGATGTGGTCGTTAATGATGTGATCAGAGATTTAAGAAGCCTGTTCAATCCGATTATTCAGGAAAAGAAAATCAAATTTGATATTCATATAGAAGAAGGCGTCGAAAAAACTATTGAAACCGATAGACTCCGTGTAGATCAGGTTTTACGTAATCTTTTGTCCAATGCGATAAAATTTACAACAGAAGGAAGCATCACTTTAAATATTAGAAAAGATACTGAAAATAAAGAGTTCATTGTTTTCAGTGTGAAAGATACTGGAATTGGGATTCCGGAAGAAAAGCAGGCCATTATTTTTGAGGCATTCCAGCAGGCAGACGGCTCTACGCGTCGTAGATTTGGCGGTACCGGACTAGGGCTTTCCATAAGCCGGGAAATTGCAAGATTACTCGGAGGGGAACTAAGTCTGAAAAGTAAAGTTGATGAAGGAAGTGAGTTTAGCCTTATTATTCCTGTAAAAGCTATAGATGAAACTATTCAGCCTGAAACAGATCAGAACCTGGTGGATACTATTCGTGAAGATGTTGAAGAGATCCAGAATATTCTGGAAGAAACAGAAGCAGGAACGATACTGCATTTGGAGACCCTGGAAATTCCTGAGGACGTAGATGATGACAGAGACGGAATAACACCGGAAGATAAAGTGATACTGATCGTTGAAGATGATATCAATTTTGCCAAAGCACTTCTCAAATACACCCGTATGAATAATTATAAAGGGGTTGTTGTGGTGAGAGGAGATTACGCTTTATCAGCAGCCGTTCAGTATCATCCGCAGGCTATTTTACTGGATGTTCAGCTGCCTGTGAAAGACGGTTGGAAGGTAATGGACGAACTTAAATCCAATTCTGCTACCAAACATATTCCGGTGCATATGATGTCTGTTCTGCAGCTCGAAAAGGAAAGTCTGATGAAAGGCGCTATTGATTTCATTAATAAACCGCTTGCTCTGGACAAAATGACAGATGTCTTCAAAAAAATTGAAGATGCCCTTCAAATGTCTCCGCAAAAAGTTTTAATTGTAGAACATAATGCCAAGCATGCCAAAGCATTATCCTACTATTTAAGCAATTTCAATATTTCTTTATCCGTAGAAAATAATGTCGAAGACAGCGTTAAAGCTTTAACTTCAGATCATATTGACTGTGTGATCCTGGATATCGGAGGCTCAAGAAGCAGTGAATATAAAGTAGTTGAATCCATTAAAAGTTATGAAGGACTGGAAAACCTGCCTATCATTATTTTCACAGAACACAGTTTGTCCAAATCCGAAGAACTGAAGATCAGGCAATACGCAGATTCCATCGTTGTTAAAACCGCTCATTCTTACGAAAGAATTTTAGATGAGGTAGGTTTATTCTTACATTTGGTGGAGGAAAAAAATAACTCTGTGGAGATCGCAAGAAACAAAGTTTTAGGTTCATTAACTGAAGTTTTGAGCGGAAAAAAAATATTGATTACCGATGATGATGTCCGGAATATTTTCTCTTTGACCAAAGCCTTAGAAAAATATAAAGTGGAAGTAGTAGTTGCTATGGATGGAAAACACGCTCTGCAGCAGATCAAGGAACATAAAGATATAGACGTTATTTTAATGGATATGATGATGCCTGAAATGGACGGCTATGAAACCATAAAGGAGATCAGAAAAATGCCCGCATTGGCAAGGCTTCCTATCATTGCAATTACAGCAAAATCCATGATTGGGGACCGTGAAAAATGTATAGAGGCAGGTGCTTCAGATTATATCTCAAAACCTGTGGATATCGACCAGCTATTGTCCTTACTGCGTGTCTGGCTATATGAAAGTTAAATGATGAATAAGAAGATTTTGATTGTGGACGATGATCCACGTAATATATTTGCACTGAAACTGACGCTGAAATCAAGAGGCTACCAGATTGAAAGCTGTACAATGGCTCAGGAGGCCATTCAGATTTTAAAAGAACATGCAATAGACATCATCCTTATGGATATGATGATGCCTGAAATGGATGGATATGAAGCCATCAGAATGATTAGAAATACACCATCTATGAGCGAAATTCCTGTGATTGCGGTTACGGCTCAGGCTATGCCGGAAGACCGTCAGAAATGCATCGATGCAGGAGCTCAGGATTACGTATCAAAACCAATTGATGTAGATCAGTTGATGACCGCCATCGAAAAATTTTTATAAATGCTGGAGCCGAGTATCGTTAAAGATGAAGAAGTAGAATATCTGATCAAAGATGTTTATGAGATGTATGGCTATGATTTTTCAGAATATAGCAGAGCTTCTTTTAAACGTCGGGTTAACCGTATTTGTCTCATTGATAGATTTACCAGTTTTGCGGAACTTCGGTATACCGTTCTCAATGATCCAGAATATCTGACACGCTTTGTAGAAGAAATTACAGTGAATGTGACCGAAATGTTTCGTGATCCGCACTTTTTTAAAGCGCTGAGAGAGAAAATTTTACCACAATTGGGAACATATCCGCTCATCAGAATATGGGTGGCGGGTTGTTCTACAGGGGAAGAAGCCTATTCAATGGCTATTTTGCTGAAAGAAGCCAATCTCTACCACAAATCACTGATCTACGGGACAGATCTGAACCCCTCCGTTTTAGAAACGGCACGCTCTGGAGTTTTTCCTTTGCAACAGATGAAACTCTATTCAGAAAACTACATTTTGTCAGGCGGGAAAAAAGATTTTTCAGATTACTATACCGCCAACTATGACAGTGTAAAATTTGATAAAAGTTTAAAGGAAAAACTGATATTATCCACTCATAATTTAGTGTCAGATAGTTCTTTTAATAGTTTCCAGCTGATCATTTGCAGAAATGTACTCATCTATTTCGACCGGGATTTACAGGAACGTGTTTTTAAGCTTTTTGATAACAGTCTTGAAAATCTGGGCTATCTGGCCTTAGGTTCAAAAGAGACTCTGAGATTTTCCAAATTAGACAAGAATTATCATCAGATTGATGATCAGAGGATCTGGAAGAAAACCGAGCATATATAACACATTGAGCATGGAAACAAAAAACACAAAGACAGAATTAGTCGTGATAGGAGGATCAGCAGGAAGCCTGCGGGTTATTCTGGAAATGCTTAAAAATTTAAAAAACGAATTGAGTTTCCCTATTTTGCTGGTGCTTCACCGCAAAGCATCTTCAACAAATGTTCTGCAGACCTTGCTACAGCAGTTCGTGAACATGGAAGTTATTGAGATCGATGACAAAACGGAAGTTCAAAACAATAAACTGTATGTAGTTCCTGCAGATTATCACTTATTATTCGAAAATAAAAAGATGATGTCACTGGATTTTTCGGAGAAAATGAACTATTCCCGTCCCTCAATTGATGTCACATTCAAATCTGCGGCGGAAATCTATGGCAAAAACCTCGTGGGCGTTTTGCTTTCAGGGGCCAATGCAGACGGAGTTGAAGGTTTGGGATGTATTAAAAAAAATAAAGGAAAAGTCTGGATTCAGGAGCCTGCAACGGCTGAAGTAGACTATATGCCCAGACATGCGGTAGAAGAAGTTGACTACGATCTGATTATTAAACCCAATAATCTGGCCGATTATATCAATCAATTATAAAATAAGAAATTAAAACAACCCTAAGATTTAAATAGAACAACTATGAGTACAAAGAAAATTTTGATTTTTGATGATGATACAACTATTTTAGAGGTAATTACCATCATTTTCGAGGAGAATGGTTATCAGGTCGAAATTTCAGAAACATCTCATGATATAGTGGAAAAGGTTTCAAAGTTTCAGCCGGATGTTATTCTTATGGACAACTGGATCCCAAAGATCGGCGGAGTAGAGGCTACCAAGCTTTTAAAAAGTCATGACGAGTTCAAATCTATTCCTGTCATTTATGTGACGGCTAACAATGATATCGTGAGACTGGCAGAAGAAGCGCAAGCGGATGATTATGTGGCAAAACCATTTAATCTGGATGATCTGGAAGATAAAGTAGCTAAATATTTAAAATAGCAGAATTCCACTGAAAAGTATTGGTGCTTTTGGCATCTATAGAAAATCCTTACCTCATGTGTAGGGATTTTTTTCTTTAAATAATCCGTCTGACAGGCTGTTGCCTTATTTCTTCAAAATGTCTGGTCCTCTCCCGGATAAGATCAACGGTACATCGTCCACTGTTGATTTCAGCAATCAGTGCTGATAAAAATAATTTCAACTGAGGATCAGACAGTATTTTATTCGTAAATGTAGTAGCGATAATGGTCTTTTTAGAAACGATATTCTGGGTAAAGATATATTCGCCTTCCAAATCCATAATTAAACAAAACTGATCTGCTATACTGGCTGATAAGTACCGATGGATCAGCTCGATATTTTGTAACATATTTTCCATCTTGGTGTATTTGTATGATATACAATAATATTCATGCCATAGTTGTTCTTTTCCTATTTTTTAACGAATGATCCATGAGGAGCCACATGGTTATTGAATATTTTAAAATTAATATTATCTTGTTGTTCAAAGCATTTTCTCATCTGATGATCAAAACAGATCCGTAATTACTTATGTTAAAAGATATCATTGCCAAAGATCTCACCGTTATTTTTTGTGGGATTAATCCCGGTTTAAAATCTGCTAAAGATGGCCACCACTTTTCCGGAAGAAGCAACCGGTTCTGGAAAGTAATGCATCAGGCAGGATTTACCCCTTACCAGATCGAAGCAGAAGAGGATACAAGTATTCTGGATTTCGGATATGGACTTACGACTGCCGTAGCCCGGGCAACGTCCCGCGCCGATGAGCTTTCAAAAGATGAATTTGATGATTCACTTGAGCTCTTTAAAACAAAAATGACCCATTTTCAGCCAAAATATATTGTATTTCTTGGAAAAGCAGCCTACCAGGCTTTCTCCAAAAAGAAACAGATAGAGTGGGGCTCTCAGTCTGAAGATTTTTGTGCAGCCCGGGTTTGGGTTTTACCCAATACCAGTGGTTTGAACCGGGGATTTACCCTTGATGCTCTTGTTGAATCTTATAGCGGATTTTATCAAGAGATTCAAAATAATAAGATCTAGATCTTCCAATCAATTTTGTGCTTTTTATCCATAAAAGAGGAATCTTATTCATCAATTTTGAAATGTATCTATCAGATTTCCTATTTTTGCCGAAATCCAATGATCCATGAAGAATGTCCTAAGCTGGATATTAATTGCATTTCTTACCGTTTCCCTTTTGAACAACTGTTTCAGCAACAGTGTCCAGAAAGAGATCCGGGAGAAAGCCTCATTCATTGCCGAACTGAGGAAATTATATTCTTCCGGAGATTCTTCAAAATGGCCAAAACCGATTCTGGATCCCGATGCAATGCCACACTTTTCCGAAATTGGCCATCTTCCCGACATTAAGTTCCCGGCAGATAATGCTTATTCTGAAGACAAAGCAGTATTGGGAAAAACACTGTTCTTCGATCCGCGTCTTTCTCAATCTAACCAGATTGCCTGTGCTTCCTGCCATGATCCGGAGCTGGGATGGTGCGATAACAGAACTTTTTCCTTCGGACACGACAGGCAACTCGGTATCCGGAATGCAATGAGCATACTGAATGTGGCTTATGCAAGATCTTTATTCTGGGACGGACGTGCTGCGTCTCTCGAAGAACAATCGGAAATGCCGATTCGGGACACAAGAGAAATGAATGGGCATATCGATCTGGCAGCAGGTAAAATTGCGAAAATCAAAGGCTACGAACTCTTATTCGAAAAAGCTTTTGGGGATAAAATCGTTTCAAAAGACCGGATTTCCAAAGCAATAGCCGCTTTTGAAAGAACCGTTAAAAGCGGAACCTCCAAATTTGACCAGTTCATTGACGGAAAGGCAGAGGTTTATACGGATGATGAATTGATGGGCCTGCATCTTTTCCGGACCAAGGCGCAATGCATGAACTGTCACAGCTCAGGGTATTTTTCCAATAACCAGTTTGAAAATATCGGGACTTCTTTATTAGGCTCTAAAGAAGAAGATCTGGGCCGTTATCTCGTTACGAAAAATCCGGAAGATGCCGGAAAGTTTCGGGTGCCGGGACTCCGTGAAGTGACAAGAACAGGTCCCTGGATGCATAATGGTTCTATGACGACCCTCACAGAAGTTATTCAGTTTTATAGCAGAGGAAATCCTGAACATTCTCAAAAACGGGCAACAGTGCATCAGGGTATCACACTTTCTTCAGAAAAATCAGGTTTTGTAAGGTTGCTGGATCTTACTGATCAGGAAATTGCTCAGCTGGAAGCATTCCTACGGACTTTATCTACGAAACCTGAAAGAGTTCTGCCACCTGCATTGCCTCAATAAAATAACGCACATTATCAGTAATTATTAAAGATTCGTTACCCTGAATGTAAAGCTTTTTTGCTACATTTATCTGTTATCAATCAGCAATAATTATTAAGTTATGAATATTCAACTTTTTTCAAAAAATGCTCTAGTAGGTGCGGCCACACAGGGGATAGGTCTTGGAATAGCTCTGGAACTGGCCAAATGCGGGGCCAATGTTACCGTAATGGCCCGCAATGAAACGAAACTTAAAAATGTTGTGTCTTCATTACCTCTCATTCATCCTGATCAGAAGCATCAATATGTGGTGGCGGATTTTTCCAATTTTGAAGACTACAGAACTATTATTTCCGACTATTTCAGCAATAATTCCGTAGATATCCTGGTCAACAATACAAACGGTCCGGAGCCTGGCTTAGCGCTGGATAAAGGGGTGAATGATTATCAGAAAGCATTTGATCTCCTGTTTAAAACAGTCTGCGAAACGACCCTTCTGGCTTTACCCCACATGATACAACAGAAAAATGGACGGATCATTAATGTTTCTTCGCTGTCGGTAAAAGAACCGATCAATAATTTATCACTTTCAAATTCCATTCGTTCGGCAGTGATCGCCTGGGCCAAGACCTTATCCAATGAAGTGGCACAGCATCAGATCACGGTCAATAATATTTTAACCGGGTATTTTGATACGGAGCGTATTCAGAATCTGATCAGCCACGAATCACAGCAGACGGGTAAATCTCAGGAAGAAATAAAAAAAGCGAGAGAAAATAAAATTCCAATGAAAAGACTCGGTAACACTGAAGAGTATGGCTACCTGGCAGCTTTCCTCGCATCAGAATATTCGTCCTATCTTACCGGAACCAGTATTCCGTTGGATGGAGGTTTGAATAATACATATTAATTCAGGAGACTATTTATTTGATGGTATCTGTAAAAAATGTGCGGACTTGAAGATACATAGTCAGCCGATGAAGAGAATGAATAGTAATTTGATCATATTTTTTTTACACAAAGTTTGGCTATCATGATTTTATATTTAGGAATGCAAAGGAAAGAATCAATACAATTGATTCGATGAAGCGTATGGATACAACGTTCGCTTATTTAATGGCGTAGCCACGCCTCTTTGCCTGTCTTGAAATTGTACATTTAGCATGAAAACTTTGCGTTAAAAAAAATAAAAGTTTTTGTTTTTAGCAGGTTTTAATGATATTTTTTCTCAATTATGAGACTGTCCTATTTGAGAGGGTAGTATATCACTCAAATTAAATTAAGAATTCATTAAAAACCTGTATCATCAGGGCATTCTTCCTTTCTAGTTCCATTGATTTTTCGTAGTTTCACTTTCTTTTAACAAAAAATATCACCACAATCTCTTATGAAAAGAAACTTTATCAACCAAAAAGAGCTGTCCGACAAATTTTGGAATATTGAGTATTCCGGAAACGTACAGACCTTATCTTTTGGCAAAACCGGAACCAAAGGCCGGGAAACAGTTAAAGAATATGCAGATGAAAAAGACTGTGTGAAGGAGTCTGAAAAGCTCATCGCTCAAAAAATAAAAAAAGGCTACACTGAGATTCAGGCAAATGATGAGATTCCCCAAAAGATCGAGCTTTCCGATAAAGAAAAAGCAGATATTTATTTTTGGGAAGCCATTGAAAAATCCAACAAATATAAAAAAGCCAATTGGAGCGAATATGATATTGATGAACACATCGAGAACCTGACCGATTATTTATCCAAATTCGGAAAAGATAGGATGATCCTTTTTGAAAAAACGCTTCAGGAGAAACTAAGTGAATTGTATACCGCTGAAATCGCTGAACTTTCGATCATTCTTGAATGTGATTTTAAAAAGGAAAACGGAGTCTATGTCTTCGATGATTATCTTTCCGATGACGGATTTATCTATTTCAGATGCTGGTTGTTATTAAAAGGAAAAGAGTTTTTTGAAGAGATAAAAGCTGATATACAGTCGTTCGTAAGTGGAAAATACAGCTTTGATATTGCAGACTGCTGGGCAGAAGGTCTGCTTTATGTGGCCGATGAAGCATATGCCCAAAATCATGACGATGAAGAATCCATCATAAAAGATACGGTGTATGAATTGTACCCTGAAAATGATTACGACGGTATGGAGCGCAGCATGAACCGCGAGCCGAAAGGAGGGGCTGATTTACATAAAATGTATCCAAAATTGGTAGAAGAAATAGGAGAATTAAGAAGTAAATAAAGATGAAAGCCGATTCCATAGCCTAAAATACATGAAAAACACGGTTAAAACCTTAAGAGAGAAAAAGAATATGACCCAGACTGAGCTTGCCGAGAAATCAGGCCTTTCTTTGCGTACGGTCCAACGGATTGAAGCGGGAAGTATTCCCAAAGGATTTACCCTGAAAGCTGTTGCCCGGGCTTTAGAAACAGAACCTGAAGACCTGATTGCAGCAAATGAAGAAAACACCAACGTTGATCGGGCAAAATTAATCAATCTGGTCGCATTAGCAGGTCTCATCATTCCGTTTGGGGGTGTGATATTTCCTTTAATTTTAACCTATAAAACCAAAGATCCGGTCAATAAAGAACTTGGAAAAAATATCGTAAGTATCCAGATTATTTTGGCGGGTATTGTTTCCGTTTTAATGATCATCAGTCCGTTTATTCAGAAAGCATTATCTCTAAAAACACCTCTTTTTCTTATCTTTTTAATAGCTTTTATATCTGTTAAACTACTCATTATCGTCAAAAACGGAATCGGTCTGAATAAAAATGGAGATTTGTATATTAAGTTGAAAACCAGTTTTTTATAGTCGGAGTCGTAAAAATGACGTAAAGATGTCATATTGTTTTTGCAGGAAAATCAGACTGAAATGCTGAATCTTGCACAAAATTGAAATATGAAAATCTTTAAGAACTTGGTGTTATCTGTTGCGGTCATTATTGCGCTGTCCTTAGTAGGCGGTTACTTTTATTTTGATCAAAAATTTACGCCGCCGGAAAATCATCTGAACGTTGCTGGAATTGCAGAAAATAGTACGCTAAGCTGGGATATTGCCGAGGGAAATTTCCATGCTGCGGTACTTTTACTTGTCAAAATCAAAGGAATTGACAAAGTCTTTTACATGCAGCTCGATTCCGGCTCTCCAACTACTTTGTTTTATAAAAATTCACTCCAATCTATTCAGTCAAAATTTCAAAATAAAATTAACATCCATGAAAAGAATAATCAAATTTCAATGCAGTTTAGCATAGGAAATATGAGCGTGACTTCAGATTTTGAATTATTGAATTATGGTAAAACAGTAAATTTTGAAAGCACTAAGCCTGACAATATCATCGGAACCATCGGGACCGATTTGTTTGAAAAACGCATTGTCATTCTTGATCTGAAAAACGAAATGTGCTCATTCGTAGAAAAGATCAATGAAAACGGTTTTGAAGCATTTGAATTTAAAAAACGGAAAATCCTGATGCCGGGAACAATTGGAGATCAAAAACTGAAACTGCTTTACGATTCAGGCATCAGTGGCTATGAACTCCTTACCAACAAAGAAGAATGGCAAAAGTACAGAATGCCAAACGGTAACATCAAAAAAGAAAAAGGAAATTCCTGGGGAAATGTATTAACTGTTATTTCTGCACCTGCTGATCAGGTCGTGAAAATAGGAAACCGCGAGCTTAAACTTTCAGAAGTGACCTATGTAGAAGGAACTTCACAGATGCAGAATCTCATGATGAAAACTTCCGGAATGCAAGGCATGATTGGAAATAAGCTTTTCCTGAATCATACACTGATTGTAGACTGTAAAAATGAAAAATTTAAAATAAAATAATGTTTTATTAGATGGATGTAATAATTCCCCGGTGTGGGTTGTCTTACTATGTATTGAAATTACATAGTATATGAAGAACTGGTCTTTTAAAAAATGGAACACCATTTTAGGATGGGTAATGTTCACAATCGCCCTGATTACTTATCTCTCCACCATGGAGCATTATCTCAGTTTTTGGGATTGCGGTGAGTACATTTCCTCAGCTGTAAAACTTGAAGTAACGCACGCTCCCGGAGCGGCTTTATTCCAGATTGTGGGTTCCGTGGCCAGTATATTTGCATTGGGAAATGAACAGAATTATGCCATTGTGATCAATGCTATGTCTTCACTGTTCAGCGCATTTACCATCCTGTTCCTGTTCTGGACGATTACTCATTTTGTGAGAAGGCTGTTAAACAAAGACTTTGAAGAAATAACGAAGCATCAGGAAATCTCCATTCTTTTTGCAGGAGCAGTAGGTGCATTATGTTTTACATTCTCAGATACGTTCTGGTTTTCTGCAGTAGAAGGGGAAGTATATTCTATGGCTTCTATGTTTATTGCATTGCTGGTGTGGCTCGTTACCAAATGGGAAAACGAATACAAAGCAGCCGATAACGAGAGATGGGTCATCCTTATTTTCTTCATATTAGGACTTTCAGTAGGAGTTCATATGATGTGTATGTTGGCGGTTCCGGCCGTTTGTCTGGTATATTACGCCAGAAATTACAAATTTACCTGGAAAAGTTTTATCTGGGCTAATGCCATCACCCTGTTAATTTTAAGTATTGTCTTCAAAATTATATTCCCACTCATCATGACGATGTTCGGAAAGCTTGAAATATTCTTTGTGAACGGACTTGGACTACCTTTCCACTCAGGAACGATAGCAGCATTCATTCTGATGGCAGGAGCATCTTATTTCATGATTAAATATGCCAGAAAAGCTAAAAAAAGCATCTATCAGACGGTCGCTTTATCCGTGGTTTATATGGTCATCGGTTTTTCATGCTGGATGGTGATTCCTGTAAGAGCCAATGCCAATCCACCAATGAACCTGAATGATCCTGATACTGCGATCGGCATGCTGGATTATTATAACCGAGAGCAGTACGGAGACTGGCCTACGATCTATGGACAAAACTACACGGCTTTTCTTGATGCGAACGGAATGGAAAAGAATGAAGATGGAAGTTTTAAAACTGAAAAGACAGGTGAAACCTTTGAAAAGGATGAGAAAACCGGAACGTACAGAAAAACCGGTGACCGATTCCGTTATGTTTTCAGTAAATCTCAGGTGAGTTTGATGCCGAGAATGTTCAATCAGGATAAAGATGTGATGGCTAACTACATTTCAATGTATGGAGCTCCGGATTTTACCTTCAATTACGATAATGAAGAGGTCGCTGATAATCCTCAGGCAAAGCAGATATTTGATGAGTTGAGAGGGAAATATGAAGATAAATCCATCACAGCAGCAGATTATCTGAAAGTGAAGCCATACAACTTGATCAATGTTCAAAAGCCTTCACTGGCTCAGAATATGGACTATTTCATTACATTTCAAAACGGCTATTACTTCGTAAGATACCTGATGTGGAACTTCGTGGGAAGACAGAACGATCTTGAAGGTAAAATGGAAAATACGAGAGGAAACTGGATCTCCGGAATTTCTTTCATCGATAATGCTTTACTTGGAAACCAGGACAAAATGCCAGCGAAGTTCAAAAATGAGAGTACAGTAAAATTCTTCTTTTTGCCCTTAATCTTAGGGTTGATTGGTTTCTTTTTTCAGTTGAACAGAGACTTCGGAAGATTTTACGCATTGCTTTCATTATTTGTTTTAACCGGACTCGGAATTGTTTTCTATACCGGTGTCAAACCGTTTGAAGTAAGAGAAAGAGATTATGCAATGGTAGGTTCCTTCTATGCATTTGCGATCTGGATCGGACTTGGAGCCGGAGCTATTTTATGGTTCATCCAATCTAAAGTGAAATCTAATGTTGCTAATATAGCATTGGGCGTAATTTTATTGGGAGTTCCTTTTATGATGGGCTTTCAGAATTATACCCCACATGATCGCAGCAAAAAATCGGCAGCGCGTGACTATGCTTATTCATTCCTCAAGTCAGTGCCGAAAGATGATATTATTTTTATCTATGGCGATAACGATACTTTCCCTGTATGGGCCATTCAGGAGACGGAAAGATTCCGTGATGATGTGAAAACTGTAAATTTTACTCTTTTAGCCACGCCATGGTATATTGATCAGGTGAAAAGAAAAACGTATAATGCAACGGGAATTCCTACCCAACTGACTCATGAGGATTACAGAGATGGCGTGAACGATCAGATCTATATGATGAAGAAAGAAGACTGGGAAAGATTTTTCTCTATGTTAAAAGAACAGGGCGTTCCGGATACAGAATTCCAGGTTTTCAGAAAGTTCCTTACACAGGATTCCTTAACGCTGAAAGAGGCTATGAGCTTCCTAAAGTTCAAATCTCCTGAAAAAGATGTGCTTCTTAAAATGTGCTTCGGAGAGGAAAAGTATGCGGAATACAATGTTCTTCCGGTGAACAAATTTATTCTTCCTGTTAATAAAGAAAATGCTTTAAAAGCAGGAATCATTACTCAGGCAGATCTTCCCAATGTGGTCAATCAGATCATGATCACTTACAAAGGAAACACCCTTTACAAAAATAACCTGATGATGCTTGATATGCTGGCGAATTTCGATTGGAAACGTCCTGTCAACTTCTCATCAGGAGGAGTCTATGACAGCGAAAATATTTTCTACCTCGATGAATATCTGCAGTTTGAAGGATTCAGCTACCGGCTGGTTCCTATTCATACGGCTCCCAATACGGATGGTGATATGGGCAGGGTAGATGTGAATTCTCTTTACAATGTCGTGAAAAACTTCAGATGGGGGAATTTTAAAGACCTTAGTATTCATTATGACGAGGCAGCTACCTCCAATATCATGAGCTACAGAATGACGGCAAGCAGAGCAGCTTCAGCTCTGGCGTTAAACGGACAGAAAGCTAAAGCGCTGGAGATACTGGATCTTGTTTCAAAAGAAATTCCGGCCGAGAAATACAATGATCCACGTTCACTAAGTTCTATGGTGACAGGATATATCATCGCCGGGCAGGAGAAAAAAGGTCTTCAGTTGGCAGAAATCCTTAAAAAAGAGATTTTTGAAGAATATGATTATTACCTGAGCCTTTCCCCGGCATTCCAGAAACAGTCGGGTAGGCAGATGAGGGTGAAGCCGATGGAATATTCCCTCGTAGTATCTGCAGTTACAGATGCTTACAAAAAGCTGGGCCAGAATGAAAAAGCATATGCTTATCTGGTGAAATCCATTGAGCCTATTGATAAAAAGTTCAATGTTTTTATTAAAGAACTTCAGCAGATGGGTAAAGAAAAAGCCACAAAAGAGTCTGAAAATGTACAGAAGATCACGCCTTTCTATCAATATTTATTTGATGTGATGAAGCCTTTTGATTCTACTTACTCAGCGGAGAAGGAAGATCAGATTACCAGAGCAATGATTAAAGCAACCCAATAATATAAGGTCCTGTCTGTAAGGCGAAAATTAAAACAGACTTATCCGAAATAGGGCAGGCCTCCGGATCACTGATCCGGAGTGCTTGTTTTTTTAATGAGTCTTCCCGGGAGTCATGTGGTCCGCCGTATTTAGAAAAAGTTGTGTATTGCAGCCTGTTTCTTTCTTTTCTGCATTATCAATCACTTCTACAAACCCGATTTTTCTGTACAGGTTGTATGCTTTTTCATTTTTATCGGTTACTCCAAGGAAAATAGTGATTCCGCCAAACCTTTTATGAGCTTCGTCAATGACAGCCTGAATCAGTCCAAAACCTATATTTTTACCTTGGAAACTCCCTCTGACATACATCTGATAAATATTTCCGGTATTATTTTCGTCTTTCACAAAAGCACAAATTCCTATAAGCGTATCATCTACAAATGCTCCCATGACAAATCTATCCCGAGCCTGGCTTTCGATGTCACTTTCCAGACGGAATTTTTCAATTTTAAGCGATTCCTGATAATTGGCCCCGAATGATTCCGGAAACTTTTCTAAACTTTCCAGCCGGATGATTCTATAATTCCTGCTTTCGTGGGGTAGAAGTATGCGGTAGTTTATATTCATGATAATGAAATTTTGAATTGATATTTTTTCGTTGTATCTATTAAATTTGTGAAAATGTTTTTTAAATAAACTCTTTTTTTTAATGAAAAATGAATTTTTGTCTTTTTTTATTAAAATAGTTAACAAGAATGTTTCTAATTAATATTTTGTTTTTATGTTTTTTATTCAATTTAACGTTGGAATTTTTGTATATTTATAACAAACTAACAACTATTTCGTTAATGTACTCAATATTGATTTGTTCTGCTCTGTAAAAAGGAGCAATATGAAAAGAGAGTATACAGATCAAAAATAACTGATAAATTATAGATGAATAACATCGTATTATGAAAAAGTTGATAGTCCGTACCATGCGGATGATGATATTGTTTATTATTATTTCATGCAGCCAGATTTCTCCCTATCATCATACAGAAGATTTTGATCAGCCTTTGATCCAACAGAACAATGACATGAATTCTTCAGGGAATTTTGAAGCACTTGTTAAACTTAATGGAGAATATTTTAAAAAAGCAGGTAAAATTGGATACGAAGAAGGTAAAGGCCTTTGTCTTCTCAATATTGCCAATGTCAATTCTACGGAAGGGGATTACGAGAGGGCACACATTCTTTTAGATAAAGCTGGGGAAAGCCTTAAACATTCAAAAAATAATTTTCACAGGGCTAAATTTTATGACAGCTATGCCCATTATTATTCCCATCTTAAACAGTACGATAAGGCAATCATCTATAGTGATTCGGCAATGCATGCTTTAAAAAAAGCGCCAGATTCAGAACTTAAAAAGAAGCTCCTGCCCAGGATTTATACTAACAGGGGTGCCTATTTTGCATGGAAAGGGCAATTGGGAAACTCATTGAAAAATTTCCACAAAGGAAATGCCTTAGAGAAATCAGCTTATTCTACCTGTATGATTGCCCAGTATCATCTCTATACCGAAAGGCTGGATTCAGCAGGAATATATGCTTTACGTGCAGAAGAAATGATGAACCATCAGAAAACACCCGATGTTGAAAAGCTGTGGATCTATTATACGGTAGGGTACTACAATAATGAAATCGACCATTATGATGAGGCTGAAAAAATGCTTAAAAATGCATTGCAGATGAGTATTAAAACCAGACTCACCTATTCCTTCCATATAAAAGATATCTATAAAGCCTTGGCGGATTTGTACAAGAAGAAAAAAGATAAAGAAAAATCATTCTACTACCTGTCCAAATATTTGGAGGAAGACAACAGACTGAACGAGTCAAGATTTGCAGCGATCAATAAAACGGCAGATACTTTTATATCAGAAGCTAAAAAGGAAGTGGATCAACGGGAAAATGACTTATGGATTATGGGAATTTTATCTTTTGTCATCCTTTCTGTATCAGGATTATATACCCGGAAAAAAATACATCTTTTAAGGCTGAAGAAGAAAAGCATGAAGACAGAAACAGATACATTAAAGAATAGGGTATACGAAAAGAAACTTCAGGAAGTTACTGAACTGGCAAAGAAAAATGATTCGTCATTTCTAATGAAGTTTAAAGAGCTGAATCCTGAGTTTATAAGGAGATTGCTAACCATTAATCCTGATCTTGAAAACTCTGAACTTGCTTTCTGTGGACTGCTGAAACTCCATTTTACTTCCAGGGAAATTGCAGATTACACATTTGTTCAGCATAAATCTATTCAGCAGAAAAAGTACAGAATCAGAAAGAAACTGAATATTGAAGGCGATCAGGATATCTATGAATTCTTTGATCATATAGAAAAAATATCGCATGAAGAATTTCAGAAGAAACCTTACATTTGAACGTAGGACTTTAGCCTCTCATTCCTCTTGAAAAAAATCTAATTAATTATAAAAACGTACATGATACGCTGCTCTATTTTCGCTTTGCTCTTTATTTTGACATCATGCACTAAGGATTTTCATAATGAATATGAGAATGATTTTGACTCTCCTTTACTCACGCAAAATGAAAAATTTCGTCTTTCCGGTGATTATGATGCTCTTGTGAAGCTGAACAAAAAATATTATCAGAAAGCAGAAAAAATAGGATATGAAGACGGAAAAGCCTTGTGCTATCTGAACCTCGCCAATGTCAATCTGCTGCTGGAAAACTATCAGAGGGCAGAATTCTTTCTTAATAAGGCAGATAAAATTACTAAACGTTCAAAAAATAAAATTCATAAAGCCAAATTCAATAATGATTATAGCAATTTTCAGATGCACCTTAAGCGGTTGGATAAGTCATTTGAATACAACGCATTGGCAATGAATTATATAAAGGGTACTCCGGAATCTCCGTTCCGGAATGATGTTCTCTTTAAAATCTATTATAGACAGGGGGATTATTTTTACCGAAAAAATCAGTACACTCCTGCATTGGACTATTTCCGTAAAGCTAAAAAATTAGACCATTCGGGACGCACAGAGTGCGCTATTGGAGATCTCTATTTATATGGATTCAAAAATATGGATTCCGCCCGGATCTATCTGTCAAAAATAGCTGAAGCATGTAACCGGCAGGGCAGAACAGATGGGGTAGCTCTTAATGCAAATACCGTTTTGGGAGAATATTATTTGATCACCAAACAGTATGATAAAGCAGAAGAATCACTGCTAAAGGCATTGGAAATCAATAACAAAACAAAATATGTCTTTGCGCAGTACACCAAATACATTTATACGGACCTTAAATCCCTGTACGAAAGCAAAGGAGATAAAGAGAAAGCACTGATGTATCTCCAGGCCTACACACAGGAAAGGAGCAGATCCGATACCGCTTTGCTGGAAGCGATAAACTATGATATGGAAGGCTTTATTGCAGACACACAAACAGATACCCAAAACCACAGGTATAATATTCTGGTTATTGTTATTGTTTCGACATTGATTTTCGGACTGCTTGGAATGTATGCGTGGAAAATAATAAAACAGCTGCAAAATAGAAGAGAGCAGCTTAAAGATGAAACAGAGGAACTGAAAAATCAGATCCATAATACCAGTCAGGAGGATGTCATTGAACTGGCTAGAAAAAATGACCCCTCGTTTTTAGACAATTTTAAGGAGGCTTATCCCGGTTTTATTGAAAAAGTACTGGCTATGAATCCCGATCTTGAAAATTCTGATCTGGTTTTCTGTGCCATGCTGAAACTTCATTTTACTTCTAAAGAAATTGCCAGCTATACCTTTGTGCAGCCAAGATCCATCCAGCAAAAGAAATACAGGCTCCGCAAAAAGCTCAATATTCCAACGGAGACAGATATCTATCAGTTTTTTGATGGTCTGATGTGATTCGTCCGGATATTCCATTCTGGTCTATTTGTTGGGAATTCATTTGAGTAAATACAAATTATTTTAAAATAAAAAAACTGCCTGATCACATCAGACAGCCCTCGAAATATTTTTTTTCATCATAACTGAAAACCAATTTCATCAATTGTTGTTATAATTTCAAATTTGCACTTTTTATTAGGAAACGAAAAAAAACAATATACTACACAGGTACTACGGTGCGATTTTTTTTTCATTAATTATCAATTTCTACTTAATTTTTAATACAACGGTTAAGTCCAGTTTTTTAAATATATGCTATTGGTTTTTAGTGTGTTAATATTATTTTGGTGTTGTTTTATGCATCATAATTGGATGATTTCAAAAATTAATGAGTCCCATTAATCATTATTTTGCTTTTTACAAATGTTGCGATTTGTATTTCGAGGTAGTACATAAGTAGAATGTCTATTTTTGGTTTTAAATTTTACATATAAGAATTTTGAAGCGGATAATTTTTCAATTGTTCTCGTTAGTAAAAATTAGGAATAGCTGTCTGACTTTGTCGGGCAGCTTTTTTTATGGCGCCATCTGCAGAGCTTTATATTTTTAAAATTGAAAAGATTAAAACCATTAAAAAATTCAGGCATTATGATATTCTCATTTATACTATCCTTATTCACAATAATAATAAGTGTTTCCCATAGAAAAATTTCAAATTATGTTAAATAGTTTGAAAGAAAGTTGAATTTTAATTACTTGTAAATCAGTATTTTATATTTAAGAAGTATCTGAATAGTATCTGATTTTATCTAAGTATTAAGATGATAGTGATAGTTTTATTACCCTAAATGAATCTTCATTATTCGATGCGTTTATCTCAGATAAAACACTGAAGCAGTGAAATTTTGATAATCTTTGAATGTGATGATAATCAACAATGAGTGAAGCTTCATTTAAAATTAAATCAACTATTATATTAATCCGTTTTATGAAAAAAAGAATTCTATTAGTGAGTGTATTGGCTGCCGGATTTACCGCTGCTTATGGACAAAGATGGGAGCCGGTAGGGCAGAAAACATCCGAAATCAGAAAAGGTGTTGAGGTCAGACAGGCGTACAGAGTAGATCTGATGACGCTTAGAAGTCTTCTGAAAGATGCAGTGGAAACAGGAAAAGGAGCAAAACCGGTGATTGTTTCTCTGCCTACAGCAGAAGGGAAAATTGAAAAGTTCGCGGTATACAGTAATCCTGTTATGGAGAAATCTCTGGCGGAAAGATATCAGCTGGGTTCATTTGTAGGAGCAGGTGTAGATGATCCGTCTAAATATATCAGGTTCAGTACTGCCCCTACAGAGATGGAAGCGATGATTATTAAGAATGGCGTATTCCAGTTTATCGAACCTATTAGTGTGGATAAACAGACGTATGGAGTGTTTTATAAGACAAAGGAAGAAGGCGGAATACATGGCTTTGAATGTGATACAAAAGAGCATAATTTTAAAGATATCGAGAAGTTGGTTGAAAACGGAAAAAATCAACTTTCCAATGTAGGAATTACCAGCAGACCTACCAACACAAGATACAGAACATTCAGAATGGCTATGGCAGTAACGGGAGAATACTCTCAATTCCATGGAGGTACAGCACTGGGAGCGCTTACGGCTGTCAATAATACAATGACCAGAATCAATGGAGTTTTTGAAAAAGATTTTGGGGCTCATTTTATTGTTCAGGATCTTCCGGGAATTATTTATACAGATCCGGCAACAGATTTTTATACTCCTCAGGCTGTTCAGGGTGATCCATCGCTCAATTTACAGCTTCAGCGGATACTGACAACTCAGGTAGGAGATGCTAATTATGATATTGGACATGTGTTTCATCGTAATGCTGGTGGCAGCAGAAACGGTAATGCAGGAGGCATAGGAATTGTCTGTTCAAGCCCTCCGAATAATAATGCCCTGGGTAAAGGATCAGCGTTTTCTATGAGTCCAGACCCGGTAGGGGAAGTTTTTGATCTAATGGCCGCACATGAAATGGGGCACCAGTTAGGAGCCAATCATACCTTTTCAATGAGAACTGAAGGTTACGGTGCCAATGTAGAACCTTGGGGCGGAACAACCATTATGGGATATCCGGGAATTACTCAGGATAATATTCAGGCAAATATGGATGGATATTTCCACTATAAATCTATTTCTCAAGTATTAAATGTACTGGAAAGTAAACCTGCATGTGGTATCGGAACAGAGATTGTAGGAAATACAGCTCCGGTAATTACTCCGCTTGCCAGCTATTCCATTCCTAAAGGAACTGCTTATTACTTGGATGCCAACGCTATAGATGCCGAAAATGATTTATTCAATTATACATGGGAACAATACAACAGCGTAGGGGATAGAAATACAATATCCGGAGATAGCGGCTGGGGTTATAATGCAGAAGGAGCATTAGCAAGATCACTGCCCGGAACTCCAAACAGCAGAAGATATTTTCCTAAACTTGAAACTGTAATGAATGGAATACTGACGGACAAACCAACATTGGAAACAGTTTCCTATATTCCGAGAGAGTTGAATTATGCTGTGACGGTAAGAGACCAAAGTCTACAGAGACCAATGACTTCAACTTCCGAAACAACAGTAATAATAGGAAATGACGGGCCTTTCAAATTTAATGGATTAACTACTTCTTCAATATTGTATAATGATGCGCCCAACACTATTTATTGGGATGTAGCCAATACAAATAATGCTCCGTATAATGTAGCTACTGTAAAAATAGACTATACTAAAGATAATGGAGTTACCTGGACAGATCTCGTTGCTTCTACTCCTAATACCGGAAGTTATACGGTACAGATGCCGGGTAGTTTAAATGGAGCTGTTAAGCTAAGAATATCAACAATAAATAATATTTTCTATGCAGTATCTCCGGCAATTACTGTGGGAACTGTTCCTACTTCTACTACAGATGCTCCAACAGGAGTGGCTGCAATAAGCACAGAGATTTTGAAAACAACAGCAAGAGTTTCCTGGAATAAAGTGTCAGGAGCTACTTATTCTATCAATTACAGAAAAACAGGTGCGGTAAACTGGTCAAATACAACCAGCCCAACGAATTCTGTACTATTGAATAATTTAGAAGATGAAACCAATTATGAAGTGCAGGTTGCTGCAGTTGTGAACAGCGTACCTGGAGCATTCTCCGGTAATTATGCTTTTAAAACGAAGGGATTAAGAACGGGCGTAGATTACTGTTTAATGACTACAGGTGGAAATGGAGGAAGCTTTAACAGTGGTCTTGTCAGATTAACTTTATCTAATTTAGCGTACGTTTTTACAGGTTTAGATGTTTATAAAACCTACCTGGATTTTAGCGAAGATGCATCAAAATTAGTGAACTTAACAAAAGGAACTCAGTACACTGCTAACTTTAGAAACCTGGCAGGAGGAAATTACGAGGATTGGCTTGAAATCTGGATAGACTATAATAGAAATGGTGTTTTTGAAGATTCAGAAAAGGTGGTTTCTAATAGTGGCCTGCCTGTAAGTATAGCTCCAGGTACATTTGTACGTGATGGAAATGTAACATTTACGGTGCCTTCGACTGCCTATTCCGGAGATAAACTGTTAAGAATGAGAGTAGCAAGTACGTTCTTTAATGCAGCTAACGGACCATGTGGAAGCCCTACTATTTCTGTTCCTGGTGGTGTTATTTCTGTAGGTTCATTCAGAGATTTCTCTGTAAAAATTTCAGAAAACGCTGCCCTTGCAGTAAATGAAATAAAAGAAACTCAATCTGGAATAGCGATTTATCCAAATCCTGCCGATACCTATGTAGAAGTAAAGAACATCAAAGGGAAAGCAGAGTACAAAATCTACAGTGCAGACGGAAGACTGGCACAGGAAGGAAAACTGAATGATCAGAGAATCAATGTAGCAGCGTTGGTAAAAGGAGTATACATCATCTCAATTACAAACGAAACGGATACGTATAGCACCAAGCTGATCAAAAAATAAAATGAGATGCTTTAGATTCAGAGGCAGATGATTGATCTGTCCTGAAATAGAGACTAATTTCATGGTACCTTTTGTGAGGAAAGAGCCCGGCATAGCCTGGCTCTTTCTGTTTTTTTTAACTTTCTAACCAATGGGTTCCCACAGCTGAATCTTGTTTCCTTCAAGATCCAGAATATGAAGGAATTTTCCATAATCGTAGGTTTCAATTTCGTCAAGGATAGTAACGTTTTCCTTTTTTAGTTCCTCTGTCAAAGCCTCTAGATTTTCCACTCTGTAATTGATCATAAAATCCTTAGCGGAAGGTTCAAAATATGTTGTATTTTCAGAAAAAGGAGCCCACTGAGTCAGTCCTTTTTTTGTGGTGTCTTCACTTTCACGCCATTCGAAGCTGGTTCCGTAAGGACTTGTTTCAAGGCCAAGGTGAGTTTTATACCATTCGTTCATGGCGTTTGGATCTTTTGATTTGAAAAGGATACCTCCAATTCCTGTTACTTTTTTCATGTCTATTTTTTTATTGTTAGAATAAAGGATCATCAGGAAGCTGATGTATTCTTCCGGTTGCTTTCAAATATATGTAAAACTTTTCACCGGAATATTCTTTTCATTCCAAATGATAAGCTTTATTATGTGAATAATGTAAATACCTGTAGAATATAGACTGTAGGTATGTGAGAAATATAATTCCGTGATTTACATACAACATTCGTCATTATGCATACATTGGCTCCGCCATTTCTTCTGAATTTTGTACTCATAAAAATCAACAATATGAATTTGAATCAGGTACAATTAGGAAGTCAGGGTTTAACCATACCCAATATAGGTTTAGGGTGCATGGGAATGACAGGTTTTGAAGATGCCCATATGTATGGCGAAGCAGATGAAAGGGAAGCCATTGCAACGATCCATCGTTCCCTGGAATTAGGCGGAAATTTTCTGGATACTGCTGATCTTTACGGACCTTTAAAAAATGAACAGCTTATTGCTAAAGCTATTGGGACCAGTCGGAACCAGTATATTATCGCAACAAAATTCGGTTGGGAAATAGATGATAACGACAAGGTGACCTGGGCGATCAACGGAACCAGAGACTATGTGAAAAAAGCAGTAGAACGATCTCTTAAAAATTTAAAAACAGACTATATCGATCTTTACTACATGCATCGCCTCGACAAAAATACTCCGATTGAGGAAACCGTGAGTGCGATGAGCGATCTGGTAAAAGAAGGAAAAGTAGGATATATAGGCTTGTCGGAAGTATCTTCGGAAACAGTTAGAAGAGCACATGCTGTACATCCCGTAACTGCTGTACAGAGCGAATATTCTTTATTTGAAAGAACAGCAGAAGAAAAAGGAGTTGTGGCAACACTGCAGGAGCTGGGGATAGGTTTTGTAGCTTATTCACCATTGGGGCGGGGCTTCTTATCAGGTCAGATCCGTTCCATTAATGATCTTCCGGAGAATGATTTTCGAAGAGGAATTCCGCGTTTTCAGGAAGAGTATTTTGATAAGAATATTGAATTGGTAAAAGCCATTGAGCGTATGGCTGCTGAAAAGAATGTAACTTCTTCACAGCTGGCTCTGGCCTGGATCATTAGTAAAGGGATCATTCCTATCCCGGGAACTAAACGTAGAAAATATGTAGAACAGAATATTGATGCTGCTAAAATTCAGCTAAACGTAGCAGATCTTTTAAAACTGGAAAGTATTGTACCTTTAGGAACTGATACGGGTGCTCCATACGATGAGTTCAGTATGGGACTTTTAGATTAATCTGTAAATTACAAGCTATGAATACCATTCAGTCTGTTTCCGCTTTTCACCGTTTATTATCGTTACCTGAACCTAAACATCCACTGGTAAGTGTGATCAATTTATCCGAAAGTGTATTTCTTGAGGACGAGATATGGAAAGGTTTTGTGAACAGATTTTACTGTATCGCATTAAAAAGAGAGGCAAAAGGTAAAATCAGATATGGGCAGCAGCATTATGATTACGATAAAGGAGTTCTGAGTTTCACTGCACCCAATCAGGTGCAGTATCTCGACCTTCCCAATATGGAATGTGGCGCCGCAGGATATCTGCTGATATTTCATGAAGATTTTATATTGAGGCATCCCTTAGCCCATATTATTTCAGGGTACGGATTTTTTTCTTATGCAGTGAATGAAGCCTTGCATTTGTCTGAAGATGAAGAAACTAACCTTATTGATATTCTCCACAAAATAGATAAAGAATGTCAGCATATTGACAAACATACCCAGGAAATTATCCTGTCACAAATTGATCTCCTGCTTCATTATTCCAACCGTTTCTATGAACGGCAGTTTATTACCCGGAAAAGCAATAATCAACAACTGCTGACCAGGTTTGAAAAATTTGTGAATGACTATTTTGATCAGGAACAGTCGGCAGAAAAAGGACTTCTGATGGTTCACCTTATTGCAGAAGCTATGAATCTTTCACCCAACTATTTAAGTGATCTTTTACGGATACAGACAGGCAGGAATACCCAACAACATATCCATGAAAAGCTGATCACTAAGGCTAAAGAAAAACTTTCCGCCACTGAATTGTCAGTCAGTGAAATTGCCTACAGCTTAGGATTTGAGCATGCGCAGTCTTTCAGTACTTTATTTAAGAAAAAAACAAGGATGGCTCCCTTAGAATTCAGGGCAGGATTTAGGTTTAGCTGATTTAAAATGTATTTTGGATAAATTTTCCCGAAATGCTTACATTTGGGATCTGTCTGCAAGGCAAAACCTAATCACTTCATGAAAAAAAATACATCAGTCTTTCTTAAATTTACATGGCTTCCTTTATCTCTTATCCTGATCTGCGGATGCTCAAAAGAAGACAAAAAACAGATACCCACAGAGAATAGTATCACAAATATCCCGACAGTCAAAGAGACGGAAAAAGCTGAACCTGTTGTTGAGACTAAAAAAGCTCCCTCCGATTTTGTACCGAAAGGCTATACTACGTTTGAAAAATCTTTCGGAGATTTAAATAAAGATGGAGCAGAAGACTGTATTCTCATCATCAAAAAAGTAGATCCCGGAAATATCATTACCGACGAATACCGTGGAAAACTGGATCGCAACCGCCGCGGACTGATCATTCTTTTTAAGAAAAATGACGGCTATGAACTGGCATCCAAAAACTACAGTTGCTTCTCCTCAGAAAATGAAGACGGAGGTGTTTATTATGCACCCGAGCTGGAAGTTTATGCAGAAAAAGAGAAGCTATACATTCATTATGCTCATGGCAGGTATGGCTACTGGACATACACTTTCAGATATGGAAATTCAGATTTTGACCTGATCGGGTATGACGACAGTTCAAATACGGGCCCTAGAGTGAACAATACAACCAGTATTAATTTTTTAACTGGCAAACAACTTGATAAAACCAATGTTAATGAAGAAGCAGAAAGTGGTGATGAAGTATTTAAAGATTCCTGGAAAAAATTAAAAACAACTAAGTTGCTAACGCTTTCAGAGATCAAAGACTTTGATGAACTGGATCTTTCTTCCTATTAAATAGAAAGGAATAGATAGCTGTGAACTTATAAGAATTAAAAATGCCGTTTCAGAAAACGGCATTTTTTTGTTGTATCAATTGATCAGTTTATTCCAGTTTTACACTCATATGCTGAACTTCCTCTGCTGAAAAACCATAGATCTGCGGGGTTTTCACATCCAGCAGATTAAGATAAATATATAATTCACCTCTGTGGTGGATCTCATGTTCTATCATTGCCCTGAGCCATTTCCAGATCGTAATTTCATGACCCGGTGGGGTCAGACATTTACGGTTGAGATCCTCATCAGAAAGTCCGCTGATGATCTCTATCGACTGTCTGTGCATTTCATTGAAGAAGCTGATGATGTTGTCATAACCGTCAGCAAGTTCCTTTCCACAACCCTGATACGCACTTTTTCTGCCCGAAATGGTTTCACAGTACATATACCTTTCTATAGCGGCAATATGTCTGATCTGGTCACCGATCGTAAATTTACCAGGTTTATAAGAAAAATCAAGATGCACGGGAGGAACTGTTTCAATGAGCCGAAGCGTTCTTCCCCTTACTTTTTCATAATAATCAATGAATGATTGTACAGATGTGATTTTCATGTGTTGACCTTTTGATCCTGTAAATTATTGAAAATATACCTATTGGCAAAAACTTTTAAGTTTATTTTCTGGTGAAGCTTAATGACCGCTGAAAAACTCAAGCATCGTAGTCAGGGCGGTTTCAGAATGCATCTTATCGCCATTTTCCAAAGACTCTTTTGTGGCTTCGGCAGCTCTTTGACGCATCTGAGTTTCATAATGGGAAATAGCTTCATGTAGTGTACTGAACTGATCGGAAGTCAGACATTGACTGAGCTCCAAAGCATCAAGCATGGCCATATTGGCGCCTTCTCCGGCAAATGGAGGCATCACGTGAGCTGCATCGCCAAGCAGCGTCAGGTTAGACTGAGTTTTCCACACCTGATCCAAAGGCATGTAATATATCGGGCGTGGAATAAATGGGGCAGTGGCATTTTCGAAAAGTTCGTACCAAATGCTGCTCCATTCTGGATATTCTTTTTTGAACCATTCCAGGATCTGTTTTGGGTCAGAAAAATTAAGGCCACTTTCCTGTGCCCAGTTTTCATTGGTTCTGAAACTGGCATAAAATCCAAGTTCACCACTTCCTTTCTGGCCCAGAAGAAGATTTTTATGATTTCCAAAAGCCATTATTTTTCCGTCCTTGATCAGTTCTTTGATATGCGGAGCGGATTTTTCTGCATTCGAAACATTCCCTTCAAGCATTAAAATACCTGAATAGATTGGTTTCAGGTCTGTAAGATAAGGACGGATCTTTGAATGGGCTCCATCCGCTGCAATCACGATGTCTGCATACGCTGAAGATCCGTTTTTAAAATGAAGTAGCCAACCTCCGTTTTATGCCTCCATCGAGATAAAGTGACTGTCCCAAACCACTGTTTCAGGTTGTAAAGAATCCAGCAGCATATTTCTTAATGGGCCACGGTCTATTTCAGGCCGAAAATGCTCGTTACCAAAATCTTCATCAGGCTTTGTTTCATGATCGCTGAATACGATCTCTGCGTGTTCATTTACGATCAGTGCTTTATCTGCGCCGGGGCGGTAATTCTTTTTAAATTCATCCAGAAGATCCGCAGCGCGCAATGCATCCATTCCAGATCCTTCATGCATATCCAGTGGAGAACCCTGTACTCTTGCATTTTTATTAAGATCTCTTTCGTATACCTTAACATTGGCATTTTTAAGCTGTAAAAGTCTTGCGAGCGTCAATCCTCCGGGACCGCCACCTACTATGGCTATTGATTTATTGTCTGTTAACATTGTAATTCGTTTTTACTGATGCAAAATTATTTTTGTTTCAGTACAGATAATAGTATAAATCGGTCATTTTTATTTTTGGATAATTCTTTCGGAGGTACGCCGGAAAATTTTTTGATCTCTTTGATGAAATGCGTCTGGTCTGCAAAATTGAGTTCAGGAAATAACTTGCCTTCTGCGATATGGTTCAAAGATGCCCTGAAACGCAGAATATTAGAATAAGCCTTTAAAGAAAGCCCAAACTGCTGAGTGAAATACCGGTTGATCTGTCTGCTGCTCCAGCCTGTTCTTTCTGAAAGATCTTTCACGCTCATTTCGCCATTTGAAGAGTAGATGAGGTCAAAAAGCTTTCGTTTTCTTTCATCAACGATGTCAGGTAGAAGTTCTGTTATGATTTGTGATACTTTTTGCGCAAATTTTTCAAAATCTGTGAGATCATTCGGAGTGAGATTCCAAAAGTCATCCGGAAGAGTCTTTGCCGTATTGAGAAGGGCTGCAATAGAAGTATGAAGAATATATTCAACGGCCAAAGGTCTGAAGCTGATTGCAAAAGCAAGCGTGCCGGAAGGAATATTTCTCTGCTCAGGTGCCGTTTCCAATCCGATGAGAAAAACATTGAATGGCTCATTCGGGCCAGATTGCATAAAAAACAGATCCACCCTTCCATCGGGCATTACAACAACTTCTTTTTCCTTATCCGTTGGATTATGAAACATCCCTATGTTTTCTACAAAGTGGTCCAGCAATGGATCCGGTTTAATAAATTTACAGTAGAATTCGTGTTTCATAGAAATGTGCTTCTGCTTTTTCAAAATAGGAAATTACAAAAAATTGGAGTGGAATCACAGGACTTCTTTATTAGGGTGATGAATTTTAATTAAAATTGATTTAAATCTTTATAATGTGAATAAATTATTCTGAAAATTTGGAAAATATTCAAATAACTGATAATTTAGTTACAAATCGCAATTATGAAATTCTGGCTTTCAGTAAGTTTTCTTCTATTCAGGATGACAACTATTAAAATGTACAACATAGCCAGTTTAAATCTGCCCAAAATTATCAATAAACAGGAAGTATGCTTTTAACGGATCATTAAATTTTTGGTATTTTTATAAAAAGTTTTCAGGGACTCATGCTCATTTCCAAAAGTATAATTGTTCAATCAGTAAATATTTAGTTTTAAATAGAAGTAAACAGCAGGTATGAAATTGAAATTAGGGATCCTAGATCAGTCTCCCACCATTGAAGGAGGAAGCGCTTTACAGGCATTAAATAACAGTGTTGATCTTGCCGTATTTGCTGATCATGCTGGGTTTCATAGGGTGATCTATTCTGAACATCACGGGGTGGAAGCATATGGAAGTTCAAGTCCTGAAATTCTGTCTGCCATCATATTAAGCAAAACCCAGCGTATCAAAGTAGGAACCGGAGGGATCATGATGAAAAATTATTCAGCCTACAAGATCGCAGAATGGGCCAAAATGTTGGGAAGCCTTTATCCGGACCGTTTTATCCTGGGTTTGGGGAAAGCTCCCGGCGGGTTAAAAGATGCCGTATCCGCACTGAATAACCATCGACCCGTTGTTTTATCCAGTCAGGAAACGAAACTTGAAGAAATTATACGATATATTAAACAAGAAAAAGGAATTTATGATGGGCTTATTGCCCAACCTACAGAGATTATGCATCTGCCTGATATCTTATGGCTTGGCTCCGGAATTCAATCTGCCAGGGAAGCGGCTCAACATGGCGTAGGGTATTCATATGCTGATTTTATGAGAAATGATCAGGGGACCGAAAGTACTGAAACTTATTTAAGCGAATTTGACAGAAACCAGTACAGTCCGGTTCCTTCGCTTCAGGTGGCTGTTGCGGTATCTGTAGCAGAAGATTTGAAATCAGCTCAACATAATGCCTATGGGATGGCTTATCAGTTTCTGCAGGCAAGACATATTCAGTCGCCGGAAGCACTTCTTCCCTCGAAAACAGTTGAACAGAGAATGTTGGGAAACAAAGATGAAGAAGAATTCTTTAAGATCCTGGAACATATCATCATAGACACTCCGGGAAATATTTCAGCGAGGCTCCGGGAAAAAGCAGAGGAGTATGATACGGATGAATTAATCCTCCTCTGTAATATGTTTAGAGAAACAGACCGCATAGATACCTATAAAAGTATTATATTGGCGAACTGATAATCACATATCCCTCATGAGCTATAATATCCAGTTATTCAGCATTGAAACAAAAGAAAAAGAGAAGGCCGCCGATGATGACAGCTTTTTTGACCGTGAAGAAAATCTTGTTCCATTCACCGGAGAGCAGATGGCGGGATTGAAAGAACGCCTTTTAAAGTATAAATACGCATTGGTAAGAGAGGATGAAACGGGAATTCATTTCAGTCATCCTGATGAAGATTTTGGAAGCGCCTTGCTTACCGATAAAAGCCTTTATTTCAATGCGAATTTGAGTGAAAGTTCCATCTTTGAAGTAGGAATGACTGCGTCTGAATTTACAGATACGGGTGAATTTGCAAAATATGACCCGCAGAATGAAGGCTGGGAAGAGTTCTAGAGCTGATGCTTCAAAATAAGACTTTAATCAATATTAATTTACAAAAATGAAAAAACACCTGACTCTGATTTTTATTTTAGTTGGCCTTAATTCAACTTTTGCACAATTATTGTCTGACAGTATTAAAATATTGATTAAAGAAGCGGTTAACAGCAAAAGAAGCAAAAGTATTATTGTAGGAATTATCGATGCTAATGGCAGACGGATATTCAGTGAAGGAATAATCAGTGATGACGAACCGAGGAAGCCGGATGAAAATACCATCTATGAAATTGGGTCCATTACCAAAGTATTCACCGCGTTGGCATTGGCGGATATGAGTTTAAAGCATCAGGTAAATCTTAATGATCCTCTTTCAAAATTTTTACCCAAGAATGTCAAAAGCCCTGTGCGTAGCGGAAAAGAAATTTCGCTGTTGAACTTATCTACTCACAGAGGTACATTTCCCCGCTTTCCCTATAATACAGACCCGAAAGATTGGGATAAACCCTATGTTGATTACAGCGAAAAGCAGCTGTTTGAATACGTCTCAAACTATAAACCTGATATCGATATTGATTCAAAATGGAGATATTCTAATGTAGGATACGGGATATTAGGGTCTATTCTAACGTCAGTTGCTGAGAAAAAGAACTACGAAACACTGATGACACAGGAGATATGTAAGCCGCTGCATATGAACAGCACGGTCATTACCCTGACACCAAAGCTTAAAAAAAATATAGCGACAGGACATGCGGAAAACGGACAGCCTGTAGGTCTGATAGACCTGTCCGCCATAGAAGCGGGTGGCGCACTACGATCCAACGTAGATGATATGCTTACTTTTGCAGCTGCCAATTTAGGGTTTATCAAATCAGATCTATTGCCGGCTATGGAACTTACTCATCAGAAACAGGCTAAAAAAGAAAACCATTTTACCTATTCAACAATGGGCTGGACTCTTTGGGAAGATGACGGGCGGAATATACTTTTCAAAGATGGTGGAACACCCGGTTTCAGAACTTTTATTGGAATTGATAAGAATAAAAAATTCGGTGTTGTTGTTTTATCCAGTTCAAATAACGGAATTACGGATATCGGGGCACATATTATGGATTCGGCTTATAAACTGGAGCCATATGACTATTCCTGGAAATTATTAGATACACTCAGAGCAAGTGTAAAAAAGGATGGAATTACTGAGACTATTCAGCTATACAAAAAACTGAAGAAGCTTAAAGATCCCAAATTGAGTTTTAATGAATACCAGCTTAATTATTTGGGGCATGAGCTGAGAAGAATGAATAGAACAGAGGATGCTCTTACAATATTTGAACTGAACAGAAGTGAATATCCGGGAAATGTTCTCGTTTACGAAAGTCTGGGCGAAATGTATAAAAGAAATTCAGATCAGCAAAAGGCTATCGAATATTTCAAAAAAGCATACGAACTTGAACCAGAGAATCTTCACTGGAAATTTATATTAGATAAATTAAAAAATCGCTGATTACTTTTTGTTAGATAATTTTTTAAAATTCTGCAGCGTTTCCACGACTCCTGCAGGGTTTTCATTTTCAAAAATACCTGAGTCTAAAACCCTTTCAAAGGTTTGGGCAGTTCCGGAAGCAATGATGTTAGGAAGGTTTTCACTTTCCAGCATTTCGGCCAGACCTTTCATTTCATCGATTCTTCTCACAATATGCTGTGGATAAGTCGGAGTTGTTTTAATGAGGTCCTGATAGGTTCCGGGAAGAAATTCCTGAAGACTTTCGTTCAGCTCATCCAGGATTCCGAAATGGGCTGCTGCAGTCATGGTTTCAAAAAATAGAGCGTTCATCCCTTTATTGACCATAGAAAATAGGAGTTTGTATGCTGATGCCGCCTCTGTTTTTTCACCGGCATCTTTTATTTTAAAAACAGGAGCAAACAGATTGATAAACAAATGTCTGTAAATACCGCTCACCACCAACACAGCATGGTCAGGAATATCTTTGGAAGCTCCCATTACTGCTCCGTTCACAAAAGGAACATCTACAGCCGAAAATAGGTCTTCAATAGATGAGGCAAGGGCCGGAGTATTGGAATTTAAATCCACATAAAGAGGACGGTTTGAAGTTGCTTTCAGACAGGAAATAATACGCTCTGCCATTTTAAAGCTTCCTTCCGGGCTGGTAAGCGAAAGAACAACATCTGCCTGCTCAATAGTGTCCTGAAGATAGTGGGTATCTGTAATTCCGGATTTTTGTATATTTTCCAATGTCTTTGCCGATCTTCCTTCGCTTGCGGTAATGACTTTAAAATTATGGTCTATAAGTGCTTTGGCTATTTGGGTTCCCATATCTCCTGGAAACAGAACTGCAATGACGGGCTGGGTTTTCAATATAGATAATTTTTGAAATGATGACTTGTTTGAAAATACAAATCTCCTCATTTTTTTTAAGCGGTTGCGCATATTGTTTCGATGGTAATTATTGATAAAACCGATTAATAAAGGAAGTGTTCGGGATTTTGCTTAATTTTGATTTTTGTTGCGACACTTTATGATCATGAATAAGTCCTCAATTAATAACTATTTCCATTCTTTATTTGACATCAAAGAAGAGGTGGTTGGAAAAATCACAGAGACCTTCAGTCCCTTTGAATTAAAAGCGAATGAAGTTGTCCTTCATAAAGATGAGATCAGTACCAAGACCTATTTCCTGGAAAAAGGCTATGCCCGTTCCTTTATTCTGAATGAGGACAATGAAGAAATCACAACGAATATTTACGTGGCACCCTGTTTTGTCAATGACTTTCTGTCGTTTTTCAGACAGCAGCCTGCCAAGGAAACTTACCAAACCATTACGGCCTGTTCTTTCTGGGAGACAGGGTTAGAAAACGTGCAGCATAATTTTCATAACATTCCGGAATTCAGAGAATTCAGCAGGCTTCTTTTTGTTCTTAATTATTACAATATTCACGACCGACTGATCGAAATGGCCAGCCAGAAAGCTTCTACGAGATATTTTAATCTGATGAAAAAACATCCGGATATCTTCCAGCACGTTCCTCTGAAGGTTATTGCTTCATATTTAGGGATTAAAGACAGTTCATTGAGTCGCATCAGAAGAGACATTCATAAAATGTAACCGTACGGGTTTGAGAGTCGGAGTGTTTTCGGATTTTAGAGTTTCGGGATACGAGTTGTTTTGGTTTGAGAATATATGAGTGTATGGAGTTGCTGGTTCCTAATGATTGAGTTCATGAGTTGCCAGTTGGTATCTGATGTCTTGCATCTTGACTTCATTTACTATTCACTTGCAAAGCAAAATTAACGATTGACATTTTCTAACATCAATAAAAGTCTCACGTCTCGTGTCTGAAATCTGGCATCTGAAATCTAATTTCTTTTCATTTGTCAAGTGATATATTAGAATTTGGACCTCATCTTTGTTAAAAATAAATTTATGACTAAGAAACATATTGCAGTGGTTGGATTGGGTGGAGTAGGTGGATATTTCGGTTTCAAAATCAGCCAGGAAAATGAGTCGTCAAAAAAATATAAAGTCAGTTTTGTAGCCAGAGGAGAAACCTATCAGAAGGTAAAAGAAAACGGATTGGTTCTGATTTCACCTGAGCATCCTGTAGATCATACCCATCCTGATGCTGTAGAACAGAATATCAGTGACGTGAAAAATGCAGACTTAATATTGATTTGTGTTAAAGAATATGATCTCGAAAATATCTGCCGCCAGCTTAAAGAGGTGATTAGCAGCGAAACGGTACTGCTTCCCATGATGAACGGCGCGGATATTTATGAAAGAATTAGAAAAATAATTCCCGATAACGTCATTCTGCCTACCTGTCTGTATGTCGCTTCCCATATCAAAGAAAAAGGGATTGTAGAACATAAAGGAAAAGCAGGAAAAATGATCGTTGGCAGAGATCCACAACATTTTTCTGCTGATGTGAACTGGATAGTGGACCTACTGAAGGAAAGTAAAATTGACTTCGATTTTAAAGACAATTCACTGACGGATATCTGGACTAAATATATTTTCATCGCCAGTTTCGGATTGGTAACAGCGAAACATAATTCTTCCATCGGAACAGTATGCGCAGATGATGAACAGAAGCAGGAAGCATCAGAAATCATGAAAGAAATAAAAATGATCGCTGATAAAAAAGAGATCGCTTTAGATGAAGATATCATTCAGAAAACCTTTGAAAAAGCAGCTGGATTTCCCTTCGAAACGCCTACATCTCTGCAGCTGGATGTCAATTCAGGAAAAGGAAATAACGAACTTGAATTATTGGGTGGTGCCGTTTTGAATTTTGGAAAGGAATTGGGTATCGAAACACCTTTCACACAAAAAATTTATAATGAGGTTAAGAAAAAATAGGTTTTGGCTAAAGCCAGAGGAAAAATTTTACAGGAAAGGCGGGTTAAAACCCGCCTCTATTGATTTTTAACTATGACCAGCAAAAAATTCTCACAGATTTTTGCAGGCCAATTTGTGATCATTTGTGCAAAATATTTGTGGGAGGAGTGTTTAAAAACGAAGATTCGCTTAGCGATGTAAAAACTCCTGTCGTCCAAATAAGATTTCATCAGTTTCACGGTGCTCCGGATCATCTACACAACAGTCTACAGGACAAACCGTTTTGCACTGAGGTTCTTCATGGAAACCTTTACATTCCGTACATTTTCCGGGGACAATATAATAGACATCGTCAGCGTAGGCTTGTTGATAGGCTCCTGCATCTGCTTCAGTACCGTCCGGAAAGACCACTTTTCCGGAAAGTTTGGTTTTATCCTGCCAACGCCAGTCAATAGCACCTTCATAGATCGCTGAATTAGGACATTCAGGTTCACATGCTCCACAGTTGATGCAGTCGTCTGTTATTGTAATAGCCATAAGTAATTTAGTTTTTAAAGGTTGTTTTAAAAAGGGATTTCTTTCCACCTTTGATGGCTTCGGAAATCCCTCCGTCTAAACATAACTTAAATGAAAAAAACATTGGGCTGCAGGCATTGATCGGTTCATTGCCCAGGCAGCTTTCTTTTGTTTTTAGGAATTAATTGTGTGCAATTTCTATGAAAAGACCATCCATTGCTGCCGTAAGCTGAATTTGGCAAGCCAGCCTGCTGGAAGGTAAAGTTGTAAAAAGTTCAGATAAGAGTGCTTCTTCAATATCTCCTTTTTCCGGCAGCATTGAAGTTTCATTCAGGATGTAGCAATGGCAGGTCGCGCACATCGCCATTCCTCCGCACATCGCTTCCATTGGCAGTTCGTAAGCTTTACATAGATCTTTAAGGCTTAGCCCCATTTCCAGCGGGCAGATCAGTTCATGGATATTTCCGTCCTGATCCTTTACCGTAATCGTAATTTCGTCCTTCATGATAATCAGTCAATTGTTGATCCTATTTGTTTTAATGATGGTGTTGTACTTTTTCTATCCTTTTTGTTGTAGCAATATTGATCAGCTTATCAAATTTATCAGAGTACAGGGAAGATATTTTTGTTGGATCTTCATGGTCGAATAATGCCGCTCTGATCACAGGAATACTGAAAGGAATAGGCCATGCCCGAAGAGATTTTGCAACCGCATCCATTGTATTGATACCCTGCATGGCGTGAAGGCCATCTGCCCAGCAAACGAGTCCAACCGTTTTATCCGTAAGGTAAGGCTGATAATGACCGGAAGTCACTTCAAGCCAATCCAGGCAGTTTTTCATCACTCCCGGAATGCTTCCGTGGTAAAGCGGGGCAAGCCAGAAATGAATGTCTGCTTCCAGAAACAGCTGCGTCATACGCTCTACAGCTAAAGGTGTTTTCGTAAGTGTCACATCAAAAAGAGGAATCCCTGAATCTGCCAGTGTAAAGACCTCCGTTTGGAATCCAGATTTCTCTATCCTTTCTGCAAAGTATTGGGAAATCCGTCCCGAGGTAGATTCCGGTCTTCGTTCTAATGAACCGTTAAATATAATTGCTTTCATTGTTTTTAAGTTTTAAAAATGACTTTAGGCAAGCCAATTTCACCATACATCAGACTTTTAACGATAGGTTTCAGGAGCCCGGCTGCTAATAAGTAAAGTGCAGGATCATGATCAGTGCTTGCCCGGACTACCACTTTCTGATTTTTATAGCATTTAAGGTCTGCATACATGAGACGGCGTTTCCAAAGATCCAGCAGAACTGTTTCAGCATTATTTAAGTCAGCATACACAGCATAAGGGGATAATTTTTCCATTAACATCATAAATGCCCACGGTGGAATGATGGCATCCACAGAGCAGACAATAGCCACAGCTTTTTCATTATATACAGAAAAATCTACGGTAGCAATGGATTCTTTAAATTCTTTCTCTTTCACAATCATGCCCATAAAAAGATGGTCTTTGATATCCAGCTCTACGATCTCTGTAGTAGGTTTGTAGTTTAAAAGATCAAGGGCAATAATTCCTGAAGCTTCTGCTTTATTGATGAAAATTTTCTGATTCATAATTGATTTTTAATCAATGTTTAATGGGACTATCTGATTTTTGATAAAGCTTCTTCATATTTTTTTTCCACGGCTGACCAATCCAAAACAGACCAGAATGAATCCAGATAATCTGCTCTTTTATTCTGATAAGCCAGATAATAAGCGTGCTCCCAGACATCTATTCCAAGGATGGGAAAGCCTCTGCTGACAGATTGGGTATCCATCATGGGATTGTCCTGATTGGGTGTGGAAGTGATCGCCAGTGAGCCACTGAATTTTACCAATAGCCATACCCATCCGGAACCGAACTGTCCCAGGCCGGCTTTTTTCATTTCAGCTTTAAAATCTTCAAGACTTCCAAAACTGGCGTTGATGGCTTCTGCCAGTTTTCCTTCAGGATTTAATTTCGGTTGTGGAGAAAGAATTTCCCAGAATAAAGAGTGGTTGAAGTGTCCGCCACCGTTATTTCTTACGGCCGGGCTGTATTCACTGATTCTTTGAAGGATGGAATCCAGATCGGTAGAAGTTTCTCCAGCTGTCTGTAAAGCTGCATTCAAATTATCAACATAGGCCTTATGGTGACGTTGATGATGAATGGTCATTGTTTCTTTATCTATAAATGGTTCCAGAGCATCATAAGCATAAGGAAGCTGAGGTAATGTAAATGAGTTCATTATTTTATTTTTTTTGATTAATGTGGTTCAAAGGTAACAATATATTTTAATAAAACAACTTTATGGTTGTTTTATTAAGCGAATCAATTCAAATGCAATGAATTGATTATGATTGAATTAATCGATATAATTGTAAATTATAGAAAATGACTATATTTGTTGTAGGAAATAAAACAACTTAAATATTGTCAAATGAAGAAGCCGGCAGCAGACCGAATCCTGATGTTTTTAAAAATGAGAGGAGAAGCCACCTCACTTTTGATCTCTAAAGAACTCTCTATTACAAAAGAGGGTGCGCGGAAGCATTTACTCAATCTTGCGGAAGAAGGGCTCATTACCTCCATTTCAAAAAGTGAAGGAGTAGGGCGGCCCTCTACCTATTATACCCTTACAGAAAAAGGTTTATCCCAGTTTCCTGATTCCCATGCTGATGTGACGGTACAGATTCTACGCTCTGTAAAAAATCTTCTGGGAGAAAATGCACTGGATCTATTAATCAATGACCGGGAAAAGAATACGTACGAACGGTATGAAAAAGCTTTGGTAAAAGCAGAATCTCTGGAACAGCGCTTGGATGTACTGGTGAAGGTCCGCAGTGAAGAAGGATATATGGCAGAATGGACAAAAGAAGGCAATGATTATTTCCTCATAGAGAATCACTGCCCAATCTGTGCCGCTGCCGCTGAATGCCAGGGTTTTTGCCGCGCCGAACTGTCTAATTTCCGGAACCTCATCGGGAAAGACTATCAGGTAGAAAGGGTAAACCATATTTTGTCTGGCGGGCAGCGGTGTGTGTATAAAATTAGTGGGTGATTTTTTTAGATAAAAGATAAAAGATAAAAGATAAAAGATAAAAGATAAAAGATAAAAGATAAAAGATAAAAGATAAAAGATAAAAGATAAAAGATCTTTTGACTAAACATCAATAGGAGTGGGCTTTTGCCCGCTTTTAATTTACAAATATTACAATGGCTTTAGCCAAAACCTAAATTGCAATTTCACAATATTATTAAATCCACTTCTCAATAAGTTGAAGCCAGAATGCCCTTTCCTCATCAATCACAAAGACCGCAGATGATTTCCTTTGTGTCACCGTACTCCCCGTCGTCTGAATTTCAATATAGGAAGCCAATCCATGATTTTCCGTAGCGTACACCTCAATATCTTCAAGGACAATCTTTCGGTTAGGAAATTGACCATAGGCTCCTGGAAGCCATTCTGAAAATGCAGCTAAAGTGATGGTATCATTATTACCAGTGATCATTTTAAAATCTTCATGAAAACCGTACAGAAGCTTTTCGTAAAGGTTCTCCTGATCCTCTTTTCCACGAAACCAAGCTTCAATATCGATATGGAATTCTTTGATTTCTCTAATAATTTTCTCTGTGTTATTCATAAGTTTAAATATATAATGTTTTGTATTAAAAAGGAAGGAAACTTAGTTTTCCCGATATTTCAACAGCTTTCTATTGATGAAAATTCCTACGGTCTGAACCACAGCAATTAATAAGACCGCAAGAGCAAAAGCTTTTGGAAATCCTACATATTCTATAGCACTGAAAAAGACAGTTCCGATAAGGGTCCCACCAATTACACTACCGATCTGTATGCTGATACTGATCAAACCTGAGGCTTGGCCAGCTTTTTCTTTACTGACCAACGCAATGGTTTTCCGCATCATCACGGGCATAATAATACCATGACCCAATCCTGCCAAAAACAGACTGATATCCATTATCGGGGATGGTTTCTCATAAAAAGCAATGAATAATGAAGTCAGGGTAAATCCAACAATTAGCAGACCCAAACCTGCATAGATCAGAGTATGTGAAGAAAGTTTTATCCTCGCAACAAGCAGCGGCCCAAGAAAGAAAGCTATCCCGTATGGAATAATAGCCAGGCCTGTTTCTATCGGATTCTGGTGCAAAAACTGCTGCAAATAGTACGGATAACAGATAAACAGCCCTGACGTAAAATTATAAAAGAAAATAATCAGAAGGCAAAGAACAAATGGGCGGTGCCCCAAAAGAGTTGGGTCTATCAATACAGGCTTGGCCTCACGCAATGATTTGACCTCATATTTATAGAACATTACCAACACGAAAATCCCCGATAACAAAATGGCAAATATCCACCATGCCCAATCGTATTTCCTGCCGAAAATAATGGGACATATGATCATCAGCAGTGAAAGGATGAGCAGGAATGCCCCGGTAAAATCAATATTTTGTCTTCTCTCTTCCCGGTTATTGTCCATTGTAAAATGAATACCGATCATACAGAGCAAGGTAACCGGTACATTCACCAGGAATACCATTTCCCATGAAAATACTGTCCAATGAAGGTTGAGCAGAAAGCCCCCCAGCAGTTGTCCCGCCACAGAAGCCAGTCCGAATACAGAACTGAATATGCTTACTGCTTTGGGCTGTTCATTGCTGTTGAACAGAACCCTGATGGAGGCCAGAACCTGCGGCGCCAGAAAAGATGCTCCAACTCCCTGAAACAGGCGGGCGATGATTAGAAATGTTATATCAGGAGAAAAGGCGCAGGCAAGGGATGAAAATAAAAAGATATATAATCCCAGGATAAATATTTTCTTTCGGCCATACAAATCTCCTAAACGACCGCCACAGACCACAAGGGCTGCGTAAGTGAGTCCATAAATGGCAACGACCATCTGCAGCTGATGATCACTGGCATTAAAAGCTTTTTTGATGGAAGGAAGGGCCATATTGACGATAAAATAATCCAATGGAGAAAGAAAAGCTCCGGCGGTCAGATATCCAAGAGCCTGCCATCGTTTAGGATAGATATTCATATTTTTTCTGCAAAATTAACCCCTTATTGTACCTGTAAAATTGTACTTTTGGAGGAAAAATAAGTACTGAAACATGAAGTTGTTATCCGTTGAGCGCATTGATGTGAAGGAAATCAAGATTTGCCATGAGGAAATCACTCTCAAAACAAAAACCTTTCTTTCACTGGTTTATGTTCTAAAGGGGAAGGGAATGCTTACTTATGATGAACGTACCATTACATTCAAAGCATGTAAGCTTTTTATTATTCCCCAACATCAGCTGTACCGTTTTAAAAGCGAAGATGCAGAACTGGCCGTTATCCAGTGCCCCATTGAATTCATTGATAAAATAAGACTGGAAGCAGACCGTATAGAGAGCTGTGAAAACCTCCATAAATTGCAGTATATTAGTACTAATTATCATGCAAGAGCCGGCTGTATATTCCGTAATAAGGATGATGAACGATTTGCTGAAGTCCTTATTGTACAGATTGCAAGGGAGTATAAGAATAAAACGAATGATTATCTGATCATCCGGAACGCGATCTCTATCCTGCTGAATCTTATTGCCAGAAATATTATATACAGTGAAACCTCCGATCTGCAGCAGAACACAAAAGCGTTCTCTGTCATGAAGATCATCACCTATATCCAGGAGCATGTAAAAGATAAGGAGAAGACCAGGATTCATGCAATAGCAGATCATTTCGGGATTTCCAGAAATTATTTCGGAGAATATTTTAAGCAGCATACCGGTGTCTCTTATCAGGACTATCTGCTGGATTACCGCCTGAAACTGGTGGAAACCTACCTGAAGTACAGCAGTGTCCGACTCAGTGAAATCGCATATGAACTTCAGTTCAGTGATGAAAGTCATCTGTCCAAACTTTTTAAAAAACACAGGAGTATGACGCCTAAAGAATACAGAAAGAATGCTTTAATTAAACCCGATCACGAAGAAATTTAGGGGTAGTTTGTTTTTCCCGACTTTATAACTTCCCTCTTCAGGCACCCAGCTTCCTTTCCTGAAATTCAATACTTCGTCAATATCTCCATCAGCATCAGTATAGATACCAATTTTTTAGAAGACTGGTATTCCGGATTCAGCTGGTCCCGTATTTCCCCTAAAGCTTTGCTTAATTTATTACTTACGGTTTTGTTGCTGATGCCTAAAGCTTCTGCCGTTTCTTCAACGGACATATTTCTTCTGATTCTCATGTCATACACACTCTGCTCCGTGGAAGGAAGCTGTGAAACCACCTCGTCAATCATAGACAGTAAAGCAGAGACCTCATTTTCTTCCAGGATTTCAAAATATTCTGTATCTGATATATCCATTTCTCCCGAAGGATCAAATTCGTCAATACTAATGGTAGACGGTATCTTTTTAGAGCTGTTATAATGATCGATGATCCGGTAATGAAGGTATCGGAGCAGGTATCCTTTTGCACTTTCTGATTCATCGGTATGGATGGAAGCCGTATCCTCAAGAATCTTGATCCAAAGGTTCTGAAGAAGCTCCTCAGACATTTCTTTGTCTCTCGTTCTCATGAACACAAAACGGTAAAGACTATCCCAGTACCGTTCATAAAACAGCATGAATGCAGGACGGTCCCCGGATCTTATTCTCTTTAATATTATATGGTCTGTAGGCTTCATATTGGTATCGCAAAATTACCTAAAGGAAAATTAACTTTTTATGAACTTTGGGGATTCTAAGATTAATTATTTCTGAAAAATATCCCCATAATGTGAATCAAATGTTGATAAAATAGCAAATCTGATTAAAATTATTAACAGGCTGGTTTTAATGTGAATACAATATTAAGAACCACCTGGGGAAGTTTTTCATTTTCACAGTCTTATAGATAGAAGTATCTGTGAATACCATGAAATATTTTATGAAAAGCCAACAATATAAGAATACTGCAGCTTTCGTTTTTAAGCTCTGGCAAAGGGAAGTTTCTGAAGAGAAAATCTCAGAAAAAGAAGATGAATTATTAAGTCAGTGGAAAAATCAGGCAGAAGAAGAACTGGATACGATTCATATGAAAGAATCTAAAGAAAGAGTTTTATCTGCATTGGAACTGTATTTTATCAAACCTGTAAAAAATGCCCCGGTTTATCAATTAAAAAAATACGCTTACGCTGCTGCGGCTGTAGTGATACTTCTGCTGTCAATAGGAGGAATCCTTACTTACCATACTTTTTTTAAACCGGATACCTATACTGCTGACTCCGGAAATCGGACCATCTATCTGAAAGATGGTTCCGTAGTGACTTTATTAAAAGGAGCAGAACTTACCGTCGATAAATCGTTTCCTGCTTCCACAAGGATTGTAGATCTGAAAGGGGATGCTGTTTTTTCTGTAGCCAAATCAAAAACACATCCATTCATTGTACAGGCAGACGGTTTCAGTACCAAAGTATTGGGAACTGTTTTTAAAATCTCCCAGTCCGGAAAAGATAAATCCGTACACCTTTATGAAGGAAAAGTGGCTGTATCTTCCGTTGGAACGGAAGTTTCCTACCTGAAGCCCAATCAGAAGTGGACGAATTTCGGGATAGCTCATACCACAGCAGTGATATCCATCACTACAGAAAAGAAATCAGGGATACAGAAAACAGAATTGCTGTCATTAAGCTTCAATGATGTTTCATTTAAAGAAGTTGCAGATGTGATGCAGGCCAACTATAAAATCAAGATTATATACCCGAAGGAGACTGCTGAGAAAAGGATTACAGCAGACTTTACTGGAGGTGCAGCTGATGAAAATATGGAAGCACTGGCATTTATACTGGGATTGGAAGTGCATAAAGAAGATCATATCTACACCTTGAAAAAATAGAAATCAACCTCGAGAATTAACACTAAAAAATAAACTTTTAATCAAAAGAGAATTTGAACATATGAAAAGATTGAAATGCGGTCTTACCGTTGCGGCAGTATTTTTTACGGTAGCAGCCGAAGCACAGGAACTGGTCCAGAAAGTATCATTTACTGTCCCGGCAAGCAGACCTCTTATTGAGGTGCTGGAAGATTTTGCCGGAAAAACGGGAATGCGGTTGGCTTATTCTAAAATGGATATCAAAGAACTGAAAGTGAAAGGCGTAAAATGTGAAAATACTTCTGTCAACAACTGTCTTAAAGATATTACAAGCGGACTTCCGGTAGCATTCCGTCTCCGCGGAGATCTGATTTCAATAAAATATGAGGGCACAGGTATTTCTGTAACAGGAGACGGCCGGATTTCCGGTAAAATAGTCGACGAAATCGGAAATCCCGTTACCGGAGCTGAAGTTACGATTGCAAAGAAGACTATCCTAACCGATAACAACGGCGATTTTGTAGTGGATCTTCCTTCAGGAATTTATACACTTACTGTAAAAGCTTCAAAATACAGCCCGCTGAGGGTAGAAAAACTTTCAGTCAGCAATAATGAAACCAGTATGGTGTCATTTGCCATGAAACAGGCATCGGATAAAATAACAGATATTAAAGAAGTGGTCATTACGGCCACTCGAAAAGCTGATACCCAGGCAGGACTTCTCGCCCAACAGAAAAAAGCGGCTCAGATGAGTGACGGAATCTCTGCTGAACAGATCGCAAAAACTCCCGATAATGATGTTGGTGGAACATTGAAAAGAGTAACGGGGATCACGACGATCGATAATAAATATGTAGTGGTACGTTCCATGGGAGAACGTTGGAATACAGCAGCGATGGACGGGATCAACCTTCCAAGTACTGAGGCATATAACCAGAATTTTTCATTTGATATTATTCCTACCTCGATGGTGGAAAGCATAGTGGTGAGCAAAACCGCAACACCGGATATGAATGCCAGCTTTGCAGGCGGTTATGTAGAAGTAAGAACCAAAGATATTCCCAATGAAAATTTTACGACAGTAAGCGTAGGCACTTCCTATAATGACCAGTCGGCCTTTAAAGAATTTCTGACCCGTAAGCAGGGAAAATATGATTATTTCGGATATGATGACGGAACAAGAGATTTTCCTAAAGGCCTGGAAGCTACAGACTGGAACAATCCTCTGTTTTTTGAACAGTCTAAAAGATTTACCAATGACAACTTTAGCACCTTCAGGACTAAAGCTGATATGGGATCAAACTTGCAGGTGGCTCTGGGAAGAACTTTTGCCCTTAACAATAACAATAAATGGGGATTTGCCGGAGCATTTACTGTCAGGAATGAACAGAATAAACTGGATATTGACCACACAGGAAGAGGAAACTGGCTGGACACCACAGTACCTTATGATCCGGACTGGCAGGCGAATGGGACAGATCCTATAGTGTTTTACAATTTCAAAAACAAAGGAGTCTCTTATAATTATAATTCTACGTTAGCAGGAATGTTGAATTTCGGACTACAACTAGGCAAAAATAGAATTTCCTTCCGTAATTCTTACACCCATATCTACGATAATACATTGACCCGAGTGACAGGCTGGAACGAATATACAGGAGGTAGCGGAATGGCAGCCAATGCTGAAGCCTCCTATAATTATCTGTATCACGGAATTATTCCTAATAATGATCCTGCACAGATCAAAGGTTTAGACAAACCTTATACAGACAATACCAATTACCCTATTTACCAGACGCTTTTGCAGAATAAACTGGAAGGAAATCATAAAATAGGAAATGCAGAAATCAACTGGTTTGCTGCACGGACAGGCGTGAAATCTGATACTAAAGATTATACACAATACCTGAGTCTTTATGATTTTATAGGCAGTGAGATCCTTACCTATCACAGGATCTATAATTCCGGATCCAATTTTTACAGAGGATATATCGCCAATAAGGAAACGGATTATAATTATGGAACTTCCGTCAAATGGAATATGGACGCGGGAAACTTTAAAAATGATATTAAAGCAGGTTATGCGGGTGTTATAAAAAACAATACCAACCAACAGGAGAAGTTTTTTTTAAGAGTGGATGAAAACAGGGATGTTCCGAGCAGCGAAAAAAACTTTATCACCATGTACGGCTCTTTAGCGCAATGGTTTGACGGCTCTAAATATGTGCCGGGAGGAATAGGCTGGCAAACCAGACCTATGTATAAAAATGATAAATATGAAGGAAAAGTGACCCAAAATGCATTCTATGTGATGTTTGACAACAGATGGAAGAATAAGTTAAGACTGGTTTGGGGAATTCGTGCAGAATATTTTAAGTATGACCTTATTTCTCAACAGTTGGACACTTCAGATAATCAAACGGTTACAAAAGCTCCTGTAGATGATAAGCCATGGCAATGGATGCCTTCCGCGAACTTCACTTACAGCCCTACCAATAAGATCAATCTAAGGCTTGCCTACAACAAAACGGTTATTCGCCCTCAGTTCAATGAGAGAACGGGACTGCCGTATTTTGATCCGGTAGCCAACGGTTTGATTTATAATACAGAAATGACCTCAGCGGTAGTCAATAATTATGATTTTAAATTTGAATGGTTTCCGGGTCTGGGTGAAATATTCTCTGCAGGATTATATTACAAGGATATCGATAGGCCTATTGAGCGTGAAGGACGTCTTTCCAACGAAGGAAACCTGTTTCTGTACAACGGAAATTCTAAAAATGCAAACCTGAAAGGAGTAGAAGTGGAAGTACGGAAAAATCTGGGCTTTATCGCAGAGGGATCTCTTTTAGAGAAACTATATATCAATGGAAACTTCACCTATAACACAACGAAAGTAATCGCTTTTAAAGACCAGTATAAAACGGGTGATAATGATCCAACCTACGAAGTGGAAAGACCTCTTTACGGACAGACCCCGTACGCCTATAATTTAGGAATGACCTACGATGGAAACCGTTTAAATGCCAGTTTTTTATACAATGCCAAAGGCGACCAGTACATCACTGTAGGATATGCCTATAACGGTGAGGAAATACAGCGTCCGTATGCGGTAGCAGATGCCCAGGTTTCCTATAAATTCTTAAGAAACAGAAATCTGGAAGTTAAATTCAATGTCAGAAACCTTTTCAACAGGGTGAAAGAGTTTTATAACAATTTCAACTCCTATTCGGTGCCAAACGGATCTGCGGGAAGTACGATATCAACAGATCGGGAGGCGTGGCAACTTCTTCCCGGAGCTACGGACAAATATGACAAAAATATCGATAAGATTACATTCCGTGCTTACAGTGGAAGGATATTCGGGGTAAGCGTGAACTATACCTTTTAAAAGATTATAAAAAACAGAATAAAGAGCTCATTAATGCAATGTACAGGTTTCGGAAACCTGAGGACGATCCGGATCAATACTGATGATGCGCACAGCAGTACCGGATCAGATAAAAACCGGACGCTGTTATTTTTCCCGGATAGCAGTGGATAAGCAGGGAACCCCGGCAGGACAGCTCCTCCTGAAATGCAGGGTGAATATAAAACCAAATCGCAGGAATATAGAGGCGGATGTTCCTAAATATTAAAAATTTCGGTCATAAAAATAATATAACCGGATCTAGTAAAAATTATAACAATGAAAAAACTAACTTTAATTGCTGTTGCAGCATTATCTCTTACTGCTTGTCAAAATGATCACCTTGCAGATTCTTCTACTCCGTTTGAAATGCAGTCTGCTTCTGCTGAATATATTACAGCTTCTTCACTTCCTGTAACAAGTGTAAGCGGTGATATTACTTCAAGTACAACCTGGAGTGGTGTGGTAGAACTTGACGGTATCGTAACGGTAAAGAACGGTGCTAAATTAACAATCCAGCCAGGAACTTTCATTAAAGCAAAACCAAATGCAGCGAATACTGCTACAGGAGTTCTTGTGATTTCTAAAGCAGGTTCTATTGATGCTACAGGTACAGAATCTCAGCCGATTATTTTTACAAGTTATAAACTGTTAGACGGAGATGAAAATACAACGGCTGCTCCTGGTGACTTCGGTGGGGTGATTATGTTAGGTAATGCACCTACCAATACACCTGATACTAAAACGATTGAAGGATTAACGGGTTCAGATTTTTATTACGGAGGTACCAATGCAGCTCACAACGGGGGAACATTGAAATATGTTCGTATTGAATTTGCAGGATTCGATCTTTTTGCTCCAAACTCAGGAAACGAAATCAACGGACTTACTTTAGGAGGTGTTGGAAACGGTACTACTTTAGATCATATCCAGGTTTCTTACGGTAAAGATGACTCTTTTGAATTCTTCGGAGGTACAGTGAATGCTTCTAACCTGGTTTCTTTTGCTGCGGATGATGATAACTTTGACTTCGACAATGGATATACAGGAACCATCACATGTGCACTGGCTTTAGCTGATTACAATTCTACACACAGTCTTAGCGGATCAAGCCCGGACTCAAACGGTATTGAGCTTGATAACAATGCAGACGGTTCTGTTACCCCGCTTATTACCAATCCTGTCATCAACAATCTTACGATAATAGGTGCTAAAAGCGGTATCTCTGGTCAGGGATCAGCATACGAAAACGGAATCCATATCAGAAGAAGAGGTAAATTAACCTTAAACAACGTAGTTGTTTCAGGATATCCTGTAGGAATCAAAGTAGAAGGTACAGGTTCTGAACTTTCTTCAGTTTCCAACCTAAACTCGATCCAGGTACACGGATTTACAACTTCTGTTACAGGTACAGGTACATCAGGAATTCCTGCTGCCAACCTATTAACAGGAACTACAGCTTCATCTTGGGGTATGAGCCAGCCGTTCTTCAACGAAGGACCATGGAACGTATCTCCTAGAAACTGTGGAAACTTCCAGGGAACTTGGACAAAATATAACTTCTCTATTCAGGAATAAAAACCTTACATGCAGGGGAAGCTTCCCATGTCTTTCCCTGCTTTTTATTTTTCAAAAATCTCTAATAATCTGTATTATGAAAAAACTATTTTTATTATCTATTGTATTGGTATCACAGGCTGTGGCAGCACAGTTTCAGGTATGGAGCAATTCTTTTGATACCCCCGCTGATCTTCAGGGATGGACTACCCATGACCTTAATAACAACGGAAACGGATGGGTACAGGGACAAAATATCTACTTCAACGGTACCGCTCTTACGTATGGTACTTCGGGAGTTCTCAGGTATTCAGTAAGTTTGGTTCCTACAGGTAATGCTGCCGGTTTCGGTACTGAAAACGACTGGATTATTTCTCCGCAGATCAATCTGGAAGGAGCAGCCGGGACCATCAGTCTGGCCGCCTATATCGGAAGACAGAGAACCACCCACCTTAATTTTGGACGTGATCTGTTTATTTATGTAAGCACCCCTCAGAAGCCGATTCCTGAATTGGCAGATTTCCAGGCAATGACCGTGGATGCAGGAGGAAATGATATTCCAAGTCCATACCGAATCATAGCCGGAACTTCCAGCAATCCTTTCCCAAGTGATCTTACTCAGTTTAAAGAAAATCTTATCGATATTTCTGCTTTTGCCGGTAAAAAGATCTACATCGGGATGTGGTCTAACAGAAAACCGAGCGGAAACAATCTGCAGAATATTAACATCGATGAAATGGCTATTTATGCATCAACATTCCTGGGTACAAAGGATGTAAAGAAGAAAGAAAATGTAACCCAAATAACGGAAAACCCGGTAAAGGAATTCCTTCAATTTAAGTTAAATCCAGCCTTTAGAGACAATATAACTCAGGTTACTATTTACAATGGGGCCGGACAGAAGATACTTTCAGCACCGTACAGCAAATCCGTCTATGTAGCGCCATTGCAGGCAGGAATATATATAGCTGAAGTTTCTGACGGAAAAACAACAGAAAGACTGAAGTTTATCAAAAAATAAGCAAACAGTGATGATCCAATAACCTACAGATGATTTCTGGAGGAATTGACCATGAAAACTTTAATCGATCAAAACAGATTTGAAGCTTCCCCGCAGAGAATTTTTGATCATCAACATATCCAACTTAGTTTTTTTATAATTATTCTATTGTCTCGTTGACCAAGGGCGGGACAATATTTCTAAGTTAGATTTTATAATTTAAAACAATATAAATGAATAAGTTCATTGCATTTTTATTTTTCACTCTATTGATTTCCTGTGCGGACAACAGCGTTATGCAGCCGTTCGATAAATCGCAGAAACCCGCTGAAGTTAATATCAAAGGATATTCAAAGCCGGATGTACTACAGCTGAGGCTGAACGGGGTTCCGGTATCCATCAACGGAAGCACTTCTTATACCAATACAATAGAAACCAAACTTGATTTCGTCCTGGATGAAGGCGAAACAGACCGATTGGGCATCTACAACAATGAAACGGGTACCGAGGTAGCCCATTATAACATTACCTACGATAATATCAATGAGTATAAAACCCTGAATTTCTTCAACCTTCCGGGTATTTTTCTTCAGGCTTCAGCTGTAAAACCACAGGTGAATCTGGGGAAAGTAGGATTTGAATTTATTTTTCCAAATCTTGGGGAATATTCCAATACCTCATTGACGAACGTGAAAGGAATTCTGAAAAGAGAGAATGGAGTAGTACTGGCAGAATTCGACAATATTGGAAAGAAGAGCTTTACGGAGGTGAAAATATATAACTATTTCAGCAATACGGCTCCGGTTTATCTGGAATTGTATAAACCCGGAACCTCAACTCCCTATATCGGATCTGAAATCATTAAAGTAAAAATAAAACAGGATATGGGAGCCAATCTGATCGTTATTCAGGAAAAAATGGAAAATGGCATCCTTACGATCAAAGGAGAGATCGATGTAGCAGATTACCTGTAATACCAGCCCGTCTCTATGAAGAAATATATTTGTTTTCAGCTCATGCTGCTTGTTGCAGTTTTCCTATTGATCTTCTCATGCAATAATGATGATGAGAGTGGTCCCCGTTTCCCGGAAGGAAGTACAGAATCTGTGAATCTTTGGGTACTGGACAGTATGAAACGGTACTATTACTGGGCAGAACAGATTCCCGCCAAGCCGGATTACCATCTTCCGGTGAAAGATTTTTTTAAAAGTCTGCTGTCCTCTCAGGACCGTTTTTCATTTGCCGTGGATACTCAGGATCCTTCTTCCTATCCGCGTTCTGTCCGGAATATGTATGGTTTTGATTACGCCGTCATACAGCTACCTAATGGAAATGTAGTAACCACTGTTAAACTGGTTATGAAAAATTCTCCGGCATTCAATTCTGGGCTGCAGAGAGGGATGATGATCACCAAGATCAACGGTAAAGCGATTACTGCATCCAACGCAGAAGCATTAACCTCATCGATTAAAGATCAGACTGTGATAGATCTTACGGTAGGAAACTGGAAAAACGGAGCAGTTGCTGATGAAAAGAATATCAAAGTCTATTACGGATACTCCTTTGAACAGCCGTTAGAGTCTAAAATATTTGAAAAAAACGGTAAGAAGACCGGATATCTCTACATTTATGATTTTCCGGATGGAATGACACCAGCCTTGAACCAGAAATTTGCTGAATTCAAAGCTGCCGGAGTACAGGAACTGATTTTGGATCTTCGTTACAATTACGGTGGTTCAGTATCTTCAGCTGCAGCACTTTGTTCATTAATTCCGCCGGGAATTACGTCCTCCTCACCATTCATTGTCTATAAAGGAAACAAAAACGGAGGAGAAGTAAAAAGAACCTTTGCCCAGCAGATCACTTACGATCCTCATGCCCTTGATTTCAATACCCTTCGTGCCAATTCTTTAGGTTTGAATAAAGTATACATTCTCACCTCGAACAGTACGGCATCTGCTTCGGAGATTGTGATCAATAACCTTAAACCTTATCTACAGGTGGTTCAGGTAGGAGATGTGACCTTGGGGAAAGATATGGCAGGATTTATGGTGGAAGATAAAAGAAAGCCTAAAAAGATCTCATGGCAGCTGCATCCTTTAATATATAAAGTTTTCAATGCCAATGGGGAAGGAGCCTACAGCAATGGAATTGCCCCAGAGATTGCAGCCAGTGAATATGGAACATTACCTTTACTTCCGTTGGGAGATTCAGAAGAAGCCTTAATTTCATCTGCTTTGAACAGTATTTATTCAAAATCAGCAGGTAAAAATGCCTTATATCAGAGTGTTAAGATTTTATTTCAAAGCGATACGCCTTCTGCAGCCATCGGAAAATGATTTCTTTTAAGCTTTACTACATAAACCAACAGCCATGCAGGGAATAGAACCTAAATTTCACAGCAGCCTTACGGACCGGATGGAATATTACCGCGGTCTGCTGAAAAAAACAGCCGTAGATCCCGATATCCAGCCTTCTGATATGATGTCGAGAATCTCAGAATTAAGTAAATTGTATGAAGATTATCTGGCCAATAAAAAGCAATTGGAAAGGAGTATCAAAAATTACAGACAGTATCATAATGATTTGCGTAAACAGCTGACTCTTCGGGTGCGGGAATTAAGACGAAAAACAAGGCAGAAGTGATTTTAATTTAACCATAAAAGGTGTAAAAGTTTTAATACTTTAGTTGTTTTTAAGGTGAATGCTTGATGCATAATAAGATCACATAAGTTTAAAAAAAATCAGAAATTTTTATATTCACAACGCTGAAATCTGTGTTATCTGAAAAATCTGTGGGAATGTTTTTCGAGCATAAAAGAGGTGAAAATTTTTAGCACTTTAGTTATTTTTAAGGTGAAAGCTTGATGAATAAAAAGATCACCTAAGTTTTTAGAAAATCAAAGATTTCTTCATACTCTCAAAACCTTATCAGTTCCTAATGGTTTAAAAGGATTCACTATCATCAGAATCTGTAAACGTTTGATTTTTTGGGATGAAATTCATACATTTATCAGGTTAAGCAGACAGATAAAGAGTGTATGGATCCTGATTGGTTTAGTTTTTCTGATTATTTAAAGATATTCTGGCAGTTCTCGTGGCTGCAGTGGATCGTATTCAGCCTTTTATCGAATATTTTTTTGTTTTTATTTTCAATAGGTCTGTATCAGTTGATTGAAAAAACATGCCGTAAAGAGTTGTTGCAGAAACAAAACCATCCCGTTTCCCAATCCGATATCTATCTCTGCCTTCTTAATGTTTTATGCAATAGTATAGTCATGTTGTTAGGCGTATTTTTATGGAAAAATAACTGGATTATTTTAGATCAAAATCCTTCTGTCTTTTCAATTTTATTTGAGACTGTTGCTTTAATTCTTCTGATGGATCTCCTGATGTACTTTTTCCATTATGCTGCGCATTTACCATTCATATTTAAAGTGTTGCACAGTAAGCATCATGAGCATGTGAGTACCAATTTTCTAAGCCTTTTTGTATTACATCCTTTTGAAACCATTGGTTTTGGATTAATGATTTTAGCTTTATTAATGGGCTATGATTTTTCTATGATCTCAATAAGCCTTTATCTATTGATCAATCTTATCTGGGGAACGATAGGACATCTGAATCGGGAATTTTTTCCGGAGTCATTTGATCAGTTTTTTGTAGGAACGACCAAGTTTCACAACAAGCACCACTTGGATGAAAGTAAGAACTTTGGTTTTTATACCTCTATTTGGGACAGGCTGTTCGGGACGTATCGATCGTGAAAATAGAAATATTTTCTGCTATATCTCATCAATTTTATTGGTGAAAGTTTTATAGCTGATCAATTCTTTATACTTTCTATTCTGCACCCGTTTTGTTAGTTCACAAAGTGTTCTAAAGTCTGATTATATTCATTGATATTTTTATATACGTCAAGTTTTGTCGCATTACCGATTAATTTTGTGCTTCCATTACACAGATTAGATTAAAAAAATATCATCATATGGAAATTTACATTAAATCTTATATTAGGGACTTGTGGGTGTGTTAAAAAATGTTAAATTTACTTCAAAATTTTACAAAAACTAATATTAACTTAAAATACACAAACAGATGAGAAAACTCTACATGAGTGCATTTACTTTATGCACAATCTTGAGCAATGCTCAGGAGGTAGTTTGGCAGAAAGATATCAAATCCTCTACTCAGGATTTCTTAAGCCAGGTGACGACCACTATTGATCAACAGTATTTGATCTCGGGAAGCTCAATTCAGAGCAGTAAACTTCAAGCAGGAGACAGTAAGCAAAATAACGGCTACGATTTTCATTTAATTAAGCTTAACCATCAGGGCGAACAGGTTTGGGAAAAATATTTCTCAGGGCAGAATCATGACTATTTATCATCTTCTGTTGCCACTCAGGATGGAGGATTTTTGGTATCAGGGACCTCCTATTCAGCTAAAGGGCTGGATAAAAAAGATGATTCCAAAGGCGGATCGGACATTTGGTTGATCAGATTAAACGAATTCGGAGATGAACTTTGGCAGAAAACTTTAGGGTCGGCATCCGATGAAGAAGCAAGATCTGTAATTCAGACTACTGATCTGGGATTCTTTGTAGCAGGCAATGTTCAAAATTCAGCTAAAGGTTACGGATCAAAAGATGTTTTGATTATAAAACTCGATAAGAATGGAAAAGAACTGTCTCAATCTATTTTAGGAGGGAAAGGATTGGATGAAGTTGAAAAAATAATTCCAACTAAAGATGGTGGTGCCTTGTTAGGAATCTTTTCGAGAAGCAACATGGGAGGATCAAAGAAAACTGAAAACTTTGGTGAAGGCGACTACTATATTATCAAACTTTCAAAAGATGGAAAAGTAGAATGGGAAAAGAACTTTGGAGGTAAACAAGATGATCATTTGAGAACTCTTGCTTTAACTTCTTCTGGCTATATCATCGGTGGTGAAAGCCGTTCCGAAAGATCAGGTAATAAAACGGTGGGGATTGAAGAAGGAACTGACCTGTGGTTGATCTCTTTAAACGAAAGAGGAGAAGAGATCTGGCAGAAATCCTACAATTTTAGGAATCGGGATATTTTAATGGGTATGAGCGTACTTCATTCAGCAGATGATAAAACTTCTAAAGGACTCCTTTTAGGCGGCTACACGCAGACAGAAGGAAGGGTTGAAACTGACGATGAAACCTTCTGGATGCTTTATTTAAATGCAGATGGAAATGAACAGTGGCGCAAACATGTGAAAGGTGAATCCAGAAAACGAGAAGAAAGGTTATCTGATATAAAGCTAAACAGAGACGGTTCAATCATTCTAGCGGGAACCAGTGCTGAGGAACTAGGAAAAGAAAACTGGAAGATTGTAAAACTGGGAGACAAACAACTTGATCAGTTGATCGAGAAACAAGATATTAAAATTTATCCAAACCCAGTATCAGAGTATGCTTATGTGGAAATAGGCTTTGAATTCAAAGAAGTAGATATTATCCTGTACGATATGGGTGGAAGACAGCTTCAGACTGTGAAAACGAAGAATAAAGTGACGAAGATTAATACACAGAATTTGATTCAGGGGGCTTATCTGGTGACTATAAAAACGGATACGAATAAAACTGCGAATGCTAAATTGATTAAAAAATAAAAAAAACCAAATGAAAAAAATATTAATTCCGATTGCATTGCTATGCATAGAATTTATACATGCACAGCAGGCTACTACTAATGCATCCCTGCCTAATATAATTCCTCCTTCTCCTACAGCTTATGCCCTTGGGAATTATGGGAATGTACCAGTAGGACTTTTTACAGGATCACCTAATATTTCTGTACCATTATTTACCTATAAAACAGGCAGCATTGATCTACCTTTAAGCCTTTCCTATTCTTCTAATGGTGTGAAAGTAGATGAAATTTCTACCAATGTAGGATTAGGATGGAATTTGAATTTTGGAGGGGTCATTACCCGAATGGTGAGAGACAGGGCTGATGACTCATCAACACATATTGCTCTACCTGAAACACTAGACGGCGCCTATACCAATCCTGTAACCAACAATTTTTTATTTACTGTAGGAAATGCCTCCGACGCTCTGGATACGGAAACAGACTTGTATTCCTTTAATTTCAATGGTTACTCAGGTAAATTTTTTTATGACCAGAGTGGGCAACCTCACATTGTGGACCAGCAGGCTGTCAAAATTGAAAGAACAGGAAATACAAACGGTGATGGCCAGGATTTCCTGCTGACAGTTGCTAACGGTGAAAAATACTACTTCACAGAAAAAGAAACTACTATCTACAGAAGTGTCGGGAGCGGACACTCTATACCTTCTGGAGCGGTTACCGCCTAGTATTTGACCAAGATCGTCCACCCGAACGGAGATGAAGTATTTTTAAATTATGAAGCGAATGAACTTTCCCAGTATACAGCATCCCAGTCACAGACTTTAGTGATGTCCATAGCATATCCGTCACTGCAACCCACTTGTCAGGGATCTGGTTATTCACTTGCCCCTTCCGCAGGAGCAATAGTTAACAATACCATTCAAATTTCAGGAAAAAGAATCCTTTCGATCAGCAGCAATAATGTAGCTGATGGCTCTGTTACATTTGAATATGATACAGATCCTGCTTCTTTTGATATCAATGGAAACAAAAAAGTAAAAAACATCCGTCTGCTCGATAAAAATGGAGTGATTATTGAAAGTTCATCGTTTAATTATCTCAACACAGTCAATAAAAGAAACTTTCTTAGTAACATAGCATTCAAAGATCCCCAGAAAAAATACAGTTTTGAATATGAGAATCCCGCAGAGTTTCCTGAAAGACTTTCAAAAGCCCAGGATCATTGGGGGTATTATAATGGTGTGCTAAGTAATAGTGTACTTATTCCCAAGAACATTCCTGACTATGGTCTTTCAAAATTTAATTATGGTGGAGCGAATAAAGAACCCAATCCTAGCTTTTCGAAGATTGGAATGCTCAAAAAAGTTATTTATCCTACAAAGGGCTTTACTGAACTTGAATATGAAGGGAATACCTATTGGGGTGAAAAAACGATCATGCCAAGCCTGTATACCAAGTATCTGGACGTAGAGACAGATGCTGGAACCAGTAACAGATCAGTAGAATATACCCTAATATCACCGGTCAATCAGACCATCAGTATCAGAGCTACGCTGTCACCCAATTCACTATCTGAATGTGAAAGTTTTGCCAATTCAGGTCATTATTCCGGCTCAATACGGATTGGGCAGGGGACGATTTACCCCCTTACCCGTGATAACGTAACCCAGCAAATTTCCTTCAATGCGGTAGCTGGACAAACCTATACTATAACGGCCCGTGCCAATTTTTCGTGTAGTGTTGTCAATACGGAAATCTCCTATTATCAGACCGCTCCACAGACTTTTAATACCAATCTGGATACCGGAGGAGTCAGGGTAAAGTCTACAAAAGATATTGATCCTGTTTCAAATGTACCCGTTTACAAAAGGTATCATTATGCCCATAAAGACGATATTAACCATTCCTCAGGTCTTAAGGGAAATAAAGCCTATTATACTGATATTGATAAAAGGCAGATTTCGTGTTACAATACTGGGGGACTGGGGGGCTGTTACGCTATGATAGAAAATTCGGATGTTGTCCTCTCTTCAAGCAGCCTTATACCATTGTATGATACAGGAACCATGTCCTGTCTTTATCCTTTCGTTACCATCAGTGAAGGAGGGGATAGTTTCGAGAATGGTGGTGAAATGAAAGAATTTACAGTTCAAAGAGATGACCCTGCGTCCAATATATGGGGTCCCGGAGATATAAGTAGCAGTCCTTGGAGCAATAGAGGCTGGAACAACGGGACAGAGCTGAAATCTTTAACACTTAGAAAAAACTCCGGCTCATCAGTCCTGGATATTATTCAGGAAAAAGAAAACATATATGAAAAAAATGATGTTGCAGTTTTTGAGTTTAAAAATTTTACGGGTAAAAAACTCTCTGAGATCGGATGTGGAGGACCTCTTCCGCACCCTTATACCTGTACAGCTTCTGATGTAATCAAGCCCAATAATCAATGCACGGGAAAAGCAGAAGGGACCTCTGTCAATCTCAACGATTTGGAGAATCTTAGTATTAACGAGTACAGAAATATTTCTTACTGGCATTACCTGAAATCCCAAAAAACCACAGACTACTTAGAAGGTATTCCTGTAAAGACAGAAACCGAATATTTCTATAACAATCCTTCCCATTATCAGCTGAGCCGTCAGAAAACTACTTTTCCGGATGGATTTGTCAACGAGACTAACTATAGTTACGCTCACGAAAAAGGCAACCAACTCATGATAGATAAAAACATGATCGGTATTCCATTGGAAACTACCAGTACTCAAACTATTAGTGGTACAACAAAAACATTGGCAAAAACAGAAAAAATTTATCCAAAAATAATATCTGAAATCACCAATAACACTGCTGGTTTAGTACTTCCTTTATCTGTAAAATCATATGACATATCTAACTTAAGCATTCCCCCCTCCACTGAAGTTACTTATGATAAATACGATTTAAAAGGAAATCTTCTGCAATACACAACCAAAGAGAGTATTCCAGTAGCTATTATCTGGGGGTATAACCAAACACAACCTATTGTCAAAATAGAGGGGATCACTTATGATCAAGCATTAGTTTTTCAAGGAATAGCAGATATTATTACTAAATCTAATCAAGATATTGATATCAATACACAAGATGCTTTAATCTCAGCATTGGACAATTTCCGTATAGCTAACAGTAGGTTCTACATTACCACCTATACCTATGATCCATTGATAGGTGTTACAAGTATCACCCCACCATCCGGCATCAGAGAAATGTATAAATATGATACGGAAAACCGACTCGAAAAGGTGATTGATGTCAATGGAAAAGTGCTGAAAGAATACAAATACAATTATAAAAACTAACACAGATATGAAAAAAATAATCATTCCTATTGGGTTATTGCTGATTACTCATTCAGCATATGGACAGCTTACCCCGCTTCCCAACACAGAAAATTATGTACAAGCTAAAACCTATCTCGATTATAATGGAACCACCCCAACAAAGTCTTCAGAAACCGTTCAGTATTTCGATGGGCTGGGAAGACCAAAACAGGTCGTAAATGTCAAAGCATCCCCTTTGGGAAGAGATGTGGTTACCCATATAGAATACGATGCATTCGGAAGGCAGACTAAAGACTACTTACCTGTTCCACAATCTGGAACGCTGAACGGAAGTATTGTACCTTCTTCACTGGCTAATGCTACTCAGTCAGATATTTACGGACAGGAAAAGATCTATTCAGAAAAAGTATTAGAAAACTCTCCATTGGACAGAATCCAGCAGCAGATCCAGGTAGGAAATGACTGGGCCGGAAAACCTGTAAAATTTGATTACGCGACAAATATTGGTGAAGATTACGTAAGAAAATATAAAACCACTACCACATGGATTGATGGAAGAACAGAAACATTGGTAGAGCTTCCTCAGTATTTTGAGCCGGCACAACTGTACAAAAATACCGTCACTGATGAAGACGGCAACAAAACGATAGAATTCAAAAATGGTAAAGGACAGGTTTTACTGGTTAGAAAAGTATTAAATGCTACGCAAAATACAGATACTTATTATGTTTATAATGAATATGATCAGCTGTCATTTGTTATTCCTCCCTTAGCATCAGCTCCTACTGTTGAACCTACGACAGTAGAAAATTTGTACTACCAGTATCGTTACGACGGCAGAAACCGTTTGGTAGAAAAGAAACTTCCCGGTAAAGGCTGGGAATACATGGTGTATGACAAAGCTGATCGTTTGGTAATGAGTCAGGATGCCAATATGCGGCCTTCTGGTAAATGGCTATTCACAAAGTATGATCAATTTTCAAGAGTTTTGTATACGGGAATAGCAGCTATAGGTTCACAGTATGTCAGAAGACAGGTGCAGGAATCGTTAGATTATTATGCTAATACAGGAACTCCGATTCATGAAGAACGCAATGCGTCCGGATTTACTAATAGTGCAATGGCCCTTTATTACAGCAATGCTGTCTATCCGTTTGGATTTTTGTATGACAAAATTCTAAGTGTAAATTATTATGATACTCTTCCAGGCTACAGCTTCAATCCCTCTTTTCCATCCACAATTCAGGGAGAATCTATTTTGACTGAAGCTCCATCAACCGATGGTAAAAGCACCAAAGGATTACCCGTTATGAGCCTGGTAAAGAATATTGAAGACGATAACTGGACCAAAAACTACACCTATTACGATACCAAAGGTCGTGCAGTAGGAACCTATTCCATCAATCATTTAGGTGGCTATACCAAAACAGAATCCAAGCTGGATTTTGCAGGAATTCCCCAAAAAATGGATACCTATCATCTGAGAAAACCTGGTGAATTTGGAGTAACCGTTAAAGAACGTTTTGTTTATGACCATCAGAACAGACTGAAGGAACATTACCATCAGGTAGATGACAAGCCAGAGCAACTTCTGGCTGAAAACACCTATAACGAACTCTCACAGCTTACCAATAAAAAAGTAGGAAATAACCTTCAGAGTATAGATTATGCTTACAATATCAGAGGTTGGATGACTGATATTAATAAAAACCAGATGAGCCTTTCTGATCTTGGAGGAAAGCTGTTCTCCTATAAGATTAAGTATAACCAAAAAGAAGGAATCACCAATCCCGATGATCAGGTCCTATTCTCAGGAAAAGATGTAAAGCCCAAATACAACGGCAATATTGCCGAAGTAGATTGGAAAGCAGTGGAAACATTGGGAGTTAATCCATCTTCTACACCCAAAAGATATGGTTATGCGTATGATAATTTGAACAGATTAACAGCTGGATATTATCAGAACCCTAACAATCCGTACAGTAAGGAAAATACGGAATCATTAACATATGATCTGAACGGAAATATCACTAATCTTTACAGGACCTCCGTAATGGAATACGGAACCGGTATTGCAACTGTTATCGATAGCCTTGCCTATACCTTCAATGGCAACCAGGCTGTAAAAATCAAAGATAACTCTGGCAACAGCACAGGCTACGAAGGCACCGCAGGCTGGCCTATAGACTACGATGCTAATGGAAACATGAAGAGCATGATGGATAAGCAGATTACGGGAATTGACTATAATCATTTGAATCTTCCGAACAAAATTAACATTGGTTTTGACCAGATAACAGCGCAGATTAATACAAAATATAGGGCAGATGGGGTAAAGCTCAGAAAAGAGAATGTTAAAAGCTCAATAGGTTTTGCAGGAACTGATATTACCACGCAGGTGACGGATTATTTGGATGGTTTTCAATATTTTAAATCTACCTCTACTGGTACGGGAGGTGGTGACTCAGAATCATTAGAATCCTTATCAAGAGCGATGGAACCTCAGGCTTTTTCGAGGGGAGTAGATGATTTCTCAGTTTTATCAGCTGCCACACCTGATCTGCAATTCTTTCCAACATCAGAAGGATTTTATGACTATACAAAAAATCAGTATATTTATCAATATAAAGATCAGTTAGGAAATACAAGAATAAGTTTTGCCAGAAACAGCGTAGGAGTTCTTGAATTAGTTGATAACAATGATTATTATCCTTTCGGAATGAATCATTTAAAATCTGGAAACGCATTCTTTGGGGCAGTTTCTTATAAAAATTATAAGTACAATGGTAAGGAGCTTCAAGAGACAGGAATGTATGATTATGGAGCGAGATTCTATATGCCAGATATTGGAAGATGGGGTGTGGTGGATCCGTTGGCGGAACAATATCGCAGATGGTCACCTTATAATTATGTAATGAACAACCCTATTAGATTTATCGATCCGGATGGTCGTGGCGTTAATGATTTTGTAGAGAGAAAAGACGGCAGTATTTATTGGGATAAAAATGCGAATTCTCAAGCCACTACTAAAGCTGGTTCTGGAGATATTTGGTTAGGAAAAGAATTAAATTTTACATTTAACAGTTATATAGATAAAGATCTTTGGGATGGTCTGACACTTGGAGGAATTGTAGATGCGTCTGGAGATAAACTAACAAGCACATTGAAACTGACCGCAAGAGAGAATGATGCAGGAGAGTTAACAAATTTGGTAGGAAGTTTTAAATCTAAACCTGGTAAAACTCCAGTAGGCGAGCCAAGAATGTTCTATCCTGGAGAAGGGGGAAGTAATAATGTATTTACAATGAGTAGTGTCCCAGGAGGGATTAATATTAATTTTGAACAACATGCTAGTGTATCACCAGTTGAAGAATATATGGCTTTAAGGCCAAACGGCTTTAAAATAGTAGATGTAGCACAAAAATTAAATATTAACTATAATGCTAATAGTGGAAATCTTTCTGCGGAAGCTTATACCAATATATTTCCTTCCGCAAATTTAACTGTCTCTGGAAATGGACAAACGTCTAAGTTAATGCAATATAATCAACCTTCTTTTCCAGGCACTCACAGAGCTCCTAAGAACAAATATAATACATATGATTATTCTTATTACCCATCAAAATTTTACAAAAGAAATTAATTATGTTTAAAATTAGTTTAGTAAATAGCTTTCTTTATGTATTGATAAAATATATAATTTTCTTTTTTATACTTGCATTTATTGGCAATAGATTTAAGAATACTGTAATGGACAAGACAGAAATATCCTCAGAAATGTTTAAACTTACTTTTGGATATATTTTGACAGTATTATTATATTCAATTCCTCTGATATTAGTATTTGGCTTTATATCTTATTTTATTTTAAAAATGAAAAGAGGTTTATATTTCATGCTTTCTATAGTTTTATTTTTTATTGTGGAATATAGCTTCTATACATATTTTTACTCTCCTTCAGATAAGCTTTCGGGACTCTACAATTCTGTTATAGGAATTATTATTTTATGGTTGTTATTCTATAATGCAATCCGTTCAAAATTTACAGAATCATAAAATAGCTCCCCCCGCTACGCAAAGTCTGTTACTTTGAGCAGGTAAAATAAACCACTGCAACTGCAGTGGTTTTAGTATGTATTTAAAATGATCCATCACCTCCCAGCTTGTCCAGCCCCCTTAATCCTCTCCTCAATAATCCTCCAGTCATAAAAATGAAAAACCCTTCCATTGCTCATGGCTACGAATACACCCTTTGGAAACTTGGGTCCTAAATTCACATTCGTCACCTCTGAACCATCGCTCTCGCTGGTGGAAACCGGGATCTCTGCAATTTTTCCTTTGGCAGGATCTTCTCTCAGGTACACGTTAAAAGTATCTTTTTGCTGATTGGAAACCAGAATATATCCTGTTTGGGGTGAAGTAGGGTAGATAGAGATTCCTTCTACATCGGACTTAAAATCACCCTTCCCGAAAACAAGAAGCTCCTCATTTCCTTTGGCCGGATCTGCATAATACTGATGTATTCCAAACTGTTCGTCAGAATAATAAATATAGCCCATTTCATCATCTACAGCAATGCTTTCGATCTCTTTCAGTCCGCTATATTTTCCAAATTTACGGACCACTTCACCCGTTATTTTTCCATTTTTTTCAGACAGTTGATACTGCCACAGATAGCCCTCGGCCGGACCGGATTTTCTTCCCACAACAGCATAGATTTCTCCGGTTGATGGATTTTTATACATCGAAATTCCCATTGGGTCACGTTCCGTTTCACCATCGAAGACGGTAAATTCACCCACTTCCCTCAGATCAGGAAGACTGTAAAGCTTTACGGTATTTGTTTCCCTTTCCGTAACGGCAGCGATATCTGTTTTTTTCCCGTTCAGCATAAAGCCGTATTCAAGATCTACATTGTTTGGGCGTTTTAATCTCGGAACTTTATGGATGATTTTTCCGTTCAGATCAAAAGCGTAAAGACCACCGTCAGTATCTTTATCGGTTCCGATAACAATGCTTTTTGAAGCATCTGCCGGATTGATCCATATGGCAGGATCATCGGTGTCATGCCCTACGGTTTCGGAAATGACAGAAGGGGTTATCTTTTTTCCTAAATGTTGTGTGCTGCAGCTTACCACAAAAGGTAAAACCGAAACAGCCAGTATAAATGGTATCTTTTTCATGCGTTTAAAAATCAAATTTCACTCCTAAAGTGAACCTCGGTCTGTAATATTCAACCTGGGCCGTTCTGCTCTGGATTCCCTGGTAATAACGTAACGGCTGATTGGTCAGATTATTGGCTTCCGCAAAAACTCTCAGCTGGCTTGTGATCTTGTACGAAGCGTTGGCATCAAGGAAAACCTGTTTGTCATAGTAACGGTCTTCAAATGACTTTCCACCCAATTCATCAATATAATGAGAAGCATAATTCATAGAAACCCTTGCTGAAAAACGTTTGTTTTCCCAGGAAAGCGATCCGTTGAACATATGTGGAGCAGCTCCCGGAAGTCCTACATCCGTTCTTTCCACACCATCTTCATTGGTGATCCCTTTTGCTTTTGACTTCGTGTAGGTATAATTAACATACACGCCAAGACCTTTCCAGAATGCTCCCGGAATAAAATCAAGCTGACGTTGAAGGGCAACCTCAAAACCGTAAATATCTACATTGTCCCCATTACGCTGCTGGTTAAATCTCCAGTTATCTGCTCCCGCAGGAATAGGATTGGACTGTCCCGCAAAATCATTTGCGAAATCATCGGAGGTATAATTTCTTCTCGAATACGTATAAATAAAATCTTTCAGGTTCTTATAAAAAATACCTCCCGAAAGAATCCCTACAGACTTAAAATACTTCTCTGCCATAAAATCAAAATTATAAGCATACGTTGCCTTTAAATCCGGATTTCCTGCTGCGATGGTTTCATCTGCAGAAATAACGTTAAGATAAGGAACCAATGAATAATAATTCGGACGTGCTAAAGCCGTTGTAAAAGCCAAACGGAGCACAAGATCCTGAACCGGAACATATTTAAACGATAGATTAGGAAGTACGTTGGTGTACGTATTGGTACGGTTGATCTTACCTACAAGATCCTCTTCATCCAACACATAATTTCCCGTATAATCAATTTTTGTTGTTTCAAAACGGGCTCCCACGATCATTGAGAATTGGTCATTGAAGTCCTGATCCCATCTGATATATCCTGCATAAATATTTTCCTTTGCGGTATAATTACTGGAAAGGAATTCTTCAGGTTTAGATTCGCCTTTGAATACATTAGGATTAAAAAGATCCAAACCACCCATGTAAGAAGGATTGACGAAAGTTCCCGGAACATAATTCCCAGGCTGGAAATTTTGCCCGTCGAAATGAACGGTCGGAACAGACAATAAACTTCCCATATCATGTAAAGGGTCAAAAGCATAATAGTCATTGTTTCGCTCCTTTTCCTTTAACCGGACACGGATACCTGTACGAAGCCTTCCTTTCTGGTTTTCAATCACAGAAAATGGAAAACGTACATTTATCTTTGCCCCAAATTCTTTTTCCTGCGTAAAACTATTCGAATCCGAAAGGTCACTCAGCTTATAAACCCCTAAATTATCTGCCGAAAGGGGAGTGATCATCGGTCTTTCAGGATCACTCAGGTCTGAAGAGAAATTCATCTTTCCGTTTTCAAACTCTATATATCGCTCATGAGGTTTTTTTTCACTTGCCGTTGCATAGTTCATCGACCAGTCAAGATCGATCTTCGACCCCAGAAGATGTTCTCCCCTTAAAGCATAATTCTGTACTTTCTGTCTTTCAAGACGCGTGTTGTCATTATCCGCATCTCCGCCTTTATTCTGTCTTGTAATACTTCCTTTCCAGCCTGTGATCTCAGTTTCATCATCATTATAAACCGGTTTTACTTTATACCCCAAAGCAAACCGGTTTTCCTTATCTGTTCTGAAATTGTACATCGCTGAAGCATAGATCTTGTTTTTAGAATTAAATTCATAATCCATATTCAGATCAAAACTGTGCCTGATACGGTGTTCATCATAATAGCGAACACCCATTTTACTGATATAGGCCGTTTGAGCGGCATCCTCGGCAAGACTCCATGTCGGCTCAATATTGTCTGAACCAAAATGGTTGTTGTTATAAGAAAAACTGAAAACTGCCCCTAATTTCTTATTTAAAAAACGGTTTCCGTAGACAAATCCCGCGGTGTAATTTCCCTTTTCACGAATCGGATTATACCCTCCGGCTAATGTTGCTGAAATTCTCTGCCCGTTAGGAGATGCTCTTGTGATCAGGTTGACAGAACCCCCGATGGCATCGGCATCCATATCAGGAGTCAGGGTTTTATTCACTTCGATGGTGGAAATCATATCCGATGGAATAAGATCCATCTGAACATTGCGGTTATCACCTTCAGCAGACGGAATTCTGTCACCGTTTAATGTTACAGAATTCAGGTTGGGAGCCAAACCTCTGATGATCAGGTTTCTTGCTTCACCCTGATCGTTTTGTATCGTGATCCCGGGAACACGTTTTAGTGCATCACCGATATTGGCATCAGGAAACCGTCCGACCTAGTCGGAGGAGATCACATTTGTAATATTGGCGTTACTTTTCTGCTTGTTAAGTGCTCTTGCTTGGTTTTTCAGTGTAGATCCGCTTACGATCACTTCTGCAATTGCTGTTTCCTTTCTGGTAAAAAGGATGTTCTGTCTCGTATTCTTTTCAGCTTCAACAGTGACGTTGTATTCACTGGTTCCATAGCCCAGATAATCTACTTTCATGGTGTAATTTCCCGGAGGAACGTTCAGAAAAACGAAATTACCGTGGTCATCTGAGGTGGTATAAATATTTCCCGGAGTCAGAGAAATCTTTGCACCCGGAAGAGACAGTTTAGAATCATCATTAATATTACCGGAAAGAGTACCGGTCTGTGCATAGAAAAATAGAGAAGCACAGAATAAAACGGACGTAAAAATTTTCTTCACTTTATTAGTTTATATAAATCGGAACAAAATTAAACGTCTGTTTGGGGAATAAACTGAAATTAAGATTACGATTGTTTTAAGGATTTATGAACAGTTTGGTCTGACATAATAGGTAATTTAATTAAAGAGGTGAAAGTATTTTTTTGGCAGTCCAAAGTATGAAATTGAAAGACAGTGAAATGGTTATTATTTTAAATAGGCCCAACGAAATATGCGGGCCTATTAATCAGTTTTTTCCTTTTATTTCTGTGCTATCACAGGAACATTACTAATGATGAGCCATTTTCCGTTTTCCTGAACACAAGTAATGAGCGAAGAGAACTTTAGTGCCGAACTTTCCAGGGAAACCTGGGCATAGGCGATATTGTTTTTCTGTTCCAGGGCATGATAAATAATGGTCCTCGGTTTGCCTCCAAATACTTTATCACCAACTAATCTTATGTATTCTTCCTTAGGAATAACGAAAATTCCAGGTTGCTCAAAAAAACCATCCTGGATATTTTGGTAATTTGGATGAAGAACCTGTTCTAAAAGAAGAGTATCACTGGTATCTCCGCCTTTAATGAATTTTTCTATAACCTCTCTGATTTTTTCCATAATTAATTTAAATGTTTAATAATCGATGTTTCTAATAATTCCGTTTTCTCTGAAAGTTGATCCGGAATAGCAGTTCCTTCCAACGGAAAATAAGTGATATCACGAATTCCCATAAGATTTAAAATACTGGTTAAATGAGTCTCAAGGGGATTCATACCCCCGGGTATAGAATGAATGCCACCCATAACAGAAATAATATGAGCTTTCTTATCTGAAAGAAGTCCTTTAATTCCGTTTTCAGACACAAATGTTTTCTTTGTTCTGATCACAAGGTCAAAATAAGCCTTCAAGGACGAAGGGATTCCATAGTTATACATAGGGCATGTGATGAGGATCTCACTGCTTTGATAAAGCTCTCCAATCAGTTGGTCGGACAGGAGGAGATCTTCAGAAAAAAGGTTTTCGTCCAAAAATGCATCAAAGGTCTGTTGAGTAAGGTGTGGAGTGGACTGCCTGGTTGTATCCCTTTGGATAACTGCTCCATCAGGGTGTTTGATATTCCACTGTTTAACAAAATAATCGCCCATCCGGCGTGAATGAGAATCTTCAAGTCTTAGACTGCTGTCGATTCGGAGTAGTGTGTTCATATTGCTTTTTCTTTAAAGACACACAGGTATTCGGAAATGTGACAAAAGTGAAAAAAATGTGTTTGGAAGGAGGGAAGAGGGAAGTACTTTAAGGCAATTGATACAAATGAATCTCTATTTTAATCACTTTAAATTCTTTACATCGTAAGATTTTAAAATTTAATTTCTAAAACTTTCAGTAATTAAGAAGGGAAAGTTAGCTTCTATCCTCAGGCTTGCCTCTTCTAAGCCTTAATACACTCTTTTCAATTTTTCCGGATCCACAATAGAGTAGATCTCACGGATCAGTCCACGGTTATCAATATCTAAAATATGACAGTTATAAACCCGTTCTCCCTGCCAGAAACACAAAGCAGGTTGGTGGTTGAAAGTTTGGAAAGTAAAACGCTTTCCTGCCAGAAACAGCTTCTGTACATAAGCAAGAAGCGATGCTGTAGCCATTTTTCCGGTTTCCACAGCTTTGATGACACGGATGCGTTGTCCACCATCTGCAGAAAGCCTGATATCATCTATCAGGAGTTCCTCTATTTTGAAAATATTTCCTTCACTCAGTGCTATCTGATATCTATGGAGTATATCAGTGTCAACAGAATTGGCAGTGTCTGGAGCGTATTTTACATGTTGCAGCTGTTTTCTGGCGCGGCTCAGGATCTGGCGAGAATTATCGACAGAAATATCAAGCGTTTCAGCGATTTCCTGGTGGGAATAATCAAATGCTTCTTTTAAAATATAAATGGCTCTTTCTTTCGCATTCAGTTTTTCCAAAAGGACAAGGAGTGTGTAGCGGGCGGTTTGTTCCTTGATCAGTTTATTTTCTGCATGGTCGAAGGAAAGAGGTTCCGGAAGCCATTCGCCGTAGACTATTTTTTTGCTGTGCCTGTTTTTGAAGTTGATGGCATGATTGATTGTACTTTTGATCAGGAAATTAGCTTCATTTCTGATCTCAGATTTATCCAAAGAAATATATTTTTCTATGACATCCTGCACCAGGTCTTGTGCATCTTCATAAGATCCGGTAATATTGTAGGCGTAAGTAAGCAGTTTACTGTAATTTTCCTGCATGATATTTCTTTTGAAGACAAACTTAATGAATAAAACGTGACAGTTTATTTCAAAAATGTGAGTTTTTTTAATGAAAATAAACCCTTGTAGTCGGGATATTTAAATTTTTTTCGGCATTTTTATGCTTTCAAATTTACAGAGCACATATTAATCCATTGAAAAAGCTACTCAACCATTTAAGATTCAGATTGTACCAGATATTCAGAATATTTAACCTAGATATGAAGGTGAGTATAACTTTTCTGCTTGTATTTGGGAGCCTTATTGCTGTAAAATTACCTTCAGAGCATTATTATCCGGGACTTTTTTTCATGGCGGCGTTTGTATTTCACTGCAGCAGAAAAGATATTCCTTTTTTGAAGAAGGTGTTTGAAAAAAGCTGGAGAGCATTTATTGTACTGGAATCTGCATTCATTTATACCGTTTTTCTTTTGGGAAACATTCATTATAAACTGGAAGAAACAGGTCTGGCTTTATATATTGTGATTGCAGCCTTTGCTTTTTTCTTCCCGAAAACTAAGCTTGATCCAGCCCTGAAATGGAATTTTATACCAACTGATTTATTTGAATGGAAAACTTTCCTGAGAAAAAATACATGGTTCTCAATGATGGGATACGTCATGGTTCTGTTGTCATCCTATCATCCGGGATCTCTGATTGTAGCAGGGATTTTCCTGACAGACTTTGTTTCTGATATCTATGAGCCTTACGAAAGCAAAGAAATGTTTGAAATGTACTTTAAAAAGCTAAGCTTAAAAGAAAAGATCAGGAAGAATTCTTTGTTTTTTAATGCCCTGCTGCTGCCTGTTTACACTCTTTTTCTGATTATAAATCCTTACGACAGCCTTTATCTGCTGTATTATTTTCTATTCATGAATCTGTATTTTCTCCTGATCATTACCAGAAAATATAAACTCTACCATTATAAAGAAAAGAGAGGCTATTACAATATCAGCGTGTATCTGGAATACATTTTCTACAGCATGACGGTAATTCCGGCTTTGCTGGTACTCAGGAATAATATAAAAAATGCGGAACAAAATATAAAAACCTATGTTGGAGATTAAAAATTTACAGGTTGAGTTCAAAAACCAAAAAGTGTTGCATGGTGTGGAGCTTTCCCTGGAAGAGGGTAGTATCGTCGGAATCCTTGGAAAGAATGGAGCAGGAAAGACGACTTTGTTTGATTCTTTATATCAAAATACTCCATTTTCAGGAAATATCAGCTGGCAGGGTAAGGCCTTGAAGCGGAGTTCTGTTTCTTATCTCGAAACTGAAAATTACTTTTATCCCTACATTACGGGAGAAGAATATTTATCTTATTTTTCTGGTCAAAAGGAAATTGACATTACAGAATTCACTGAAAAATTCAACCTTCCACTGAAAAAATATGTACAGTATTATTCCAGCGGAATGAAGAAAAAACTGGCACTGATTGGGATGCTGATGTTGGACAAGCCTGTTAATATCCTTGATGAACCTTTTAATGGAGTAGATTTTGAAGGCGTTCATATCCTCTACGATATTATCAAGCAACTGAAGTCAGAGAATAAAGTAGTGATCATCAGTTCGCACATTATTGAAACACTTTTTCACACCTGTGATACAATAGCGGTGCTGAAGGATGGCAGGATTGAAAAAATGTATGAAAAGGATGAATTCAGTGGATTGAACACTTTGAAATTTTAAAATTCTTTTTTGATCGTTATTTTTAAGTATTATTGATCATTAAACTTAAAAAAGGATGAACGAAGTATTTTCAAAAGAATTAATCGAGCTGGCTGAAAAAGATCTTTCAGTAAGGGAAAAATTGGCATCAGAAGGTCAACTTGTTGGAGGCTATCATCCTGAAATGGAACTGATCCACAGACAGAATGCAGAGCGGCTTCGGGAAATAGTCAAAGCCATTGGGTTTCCAACGGTTTCTAAAGTAGGAGCGGAGGCCAGTAATGCTGCATGGTTGATTATTCAGCATTCGATAGGTGAGCCTGAATTGATGAAAGAATACTATAAGCTGATGATAGAGAACAGCAGTGATGTCAATCCATCAAACATAGCCTATCTGCATGACAGGATTCAGGTTTTTCAGAGCAAACCACAACAGTACGGGACACAGTTGACTGTAGAAGGAATACCTTATCCTGTAGAAGATAAAAAACACTTGAATGAAGAACGGGTGAAAGTAAATTTGCCCCCTCTTTCCCAGGAAATAATCAACAGAATTTCTGGCGTAGAAGATATCCCTGAAATCGATGGGAAAGACGCTGAATACAATGCCTGGAGAATAAAAGCGGGCTGGATTTCTGTGATTTAATATGATAAGATACTTGTTTAAAAATGAATAAGTAGGGTAGACGGACAATTTCCGAAAAATTCACCATTTGTAAATCATTCTTTTCATGCATATTTGTATGAAAATGAAACCAATGATCTTAAAAATTATTAACTCTTTACTTATTCTGGTCGCTGTTTTTATGGGAATAAAGCAGGGAACGGCTATGCTGACGGGCAAACCTGAAATGGCTGCTCTATTTGGAAAATGGGGCTTTGATAAGACCGGACTGATGATCAATGGTGCAATTACCATTATTGCTGCGGTATTGATTGTATTTCCCAAAACATTTGTGTGGGGAAATTTTCTGATGGCCGCCGGAATACTGCTGATCATCTGTTTTCAGCTACAGGATAAAGATTTTAAAGGAGCAATGATCGAAATTCCGTTTCTCCTTCTTAACCTGCTGATTATCTATCTTCAATATCCTTTAAAACAATAAAAACAAATGAAAAAATACTTGATAATCACAGCTGTATTATGCTTTTCATGTATCACATTTGGGCAGAAAGTACAGGGGAAATATTCTCAAAAATCAATTGCAGCATCAAAACAAAAGAATATGGATTTGTCAAAAATAACAAACGACACGGTAAAACGGGCCATACAGGAATTACAGGAAGGCTATACAAGCTGGTATGAATTCTTCATAGAAAACCCTGTGATGACGGATGATGGTAATCTGGTAGATTTTAAATCTTTCTTTTCAAATGCCTGGGAAAAGAAAAATTTCTCAGTATAGACAGAGTGGAAAATGAAGGTAAAGATATTTACGGAAACTTTCAGGCAGGGAATTGGGGGGTATTTTCGGTTTTTTTCAAGTTTCATGAAAATAATGATGGTAAATTTGAAAGGCTGGATATTGGTCAGGCAAAATAAGCTTGCCTTTTGAATCCTATTCTGTATCAGATTATTGCGGATGCTTTCTGCATAAGGGAATTCTGAAAGTAAGTAGAGCAATTTCTCCTTCGTTTCAATTTTTTTACAAAGAGCTGAAAAATATTTTGTCAGTTCTAAAAAACTTTATATATTTGCACCACTGAAAACGACGGTACAGCCGTTATTCAGGAGAGATGGCAGAGTGGTCGATTGCGATAGTCTTGAAAACTATTGACTGTAACAGGTCCGGGGGTTCGAATCCCTCTCTCTCCGCAATTTGGAGAACAAATAAAATCAAAAGCCTTTAAATCATAGTGTTTAAAGGCTTTTTCGTTGTTTGAGATTATCAAAATATATCAAAGAAAAACAAATTGAAAGTGAGTAATTCGGTGAGTAGCCGGAAGTATCATTTTCTACTCACCGAATAACAGCTAAACAGCCTATTCATCGATTGAACATCTTGTAGGTTTTAAGATTCGCAAATACATTACTAATCTTAAAAATCTAAAGTTATGGAAACTTACAATGTGCTTTTCTATGCAAAAAAAGTCAAAAACAATCCTAGAAATTCTATCATTTATTTACGAATTACTATTTCGGGTAAAAGAACAGAAATTTCGACAGGACAGATGATCAAAACCTCACAATGGAGTATCAAATCAGGGAAAATAGCAGGCAATACTCCTAATGCTAAGCGGTTAAATTCTTTTTTAGAAGGAATACGGTCAAAATTATTTGAATGTTACAATAGTTTATTCAATGAAGGAAAAGAAATAACCTGTGAAACCCTACGGAATAAATATTTAGGAATTGAGGAAAGAAAATTTACACTTATTGAAGTTTTTAAAGATCATAATTCAAAAATGAAAGAGATGATAGGAAAAGAATTTTCCAAAGGAACTTGGGAAAGATATGAAACTTCTTTACGGCATACTCAGGCATTTATGAAATGGAAGTATAATATTACTGATATTGATGTTCGCCATATTAATTCCGGATTTGTTGCTGATTATGAGTTTTATTTAAGAACTGTAAGAGACTGTTCCAATAATTCTGCTGTAAAATATATCAAAAATTTTCAAAAAATAATCAATATCTGCATTGATAATGAATGGATAAGCAAAAATCCTTTTGCCACTTATAAATCGAAGATAGAAACTGTGGATGTGAGATTTCTAACTGATTTGCAGTTAAGGAAAATCCAGTCAAAGAAATTCATTTCTGAAAGGTTAAGTATTGTAAGAGATATTTTCGTATTCTGTTGTTTTACAGGTTTAGCCTATATCGATGTTAAGAATTTGACAAAACTTAAAATTACCAGAGGAATTGATGGAGAATTATGGATAAAAATCAAAAGAACTAAAACAAAAGTTGAAGCCATCATTCCCATATTGGCTGATGCACAAGAAATTTTAAAGAGATATAAGGATCATCCAAAATGTATTAATGAAAATGCTGTTTTACCGGTATTAAGCAATCAAAAGATGAATGAATATTTAAAAGAAATCGGAGATTTATGTGAAATAGATTTTGATATTACTTTCCATACCGCAAGGCATACCTTTGCTACAATGGTTACTCTTAATAATGGGGTACCATTGGAAACAGTAAGTAAAATGCTTGGGCATACCAATATCAGAATGACCCAGCATTATGCTAAAATACAGGATAAAAAAATTGGTAAGGATATGTCGGTGCTAAAAAATATACTAACAAAAAGTGAAAAAAGAAGTAGTTTAGAATCGTGAAGTACACAAAAACGGGTAGTATCTCCAGGAATAATGTTTTCTTTCTTATAGCCTTTTAATAAAGATCTTAAGAAAATTAATTTTATTAGGTAACCTAATATTCCACCTAGGAATTTTTAACAAATACTCTCAAATTCTATAACAAATGTAATAACTTTTTGATTTATGAACAAGTTTCTACACACTAATTTTGATTAAAATTAAATACTATCAAAACATTGATTTGCTATCTATTTTTCTTTCTTAAATGATAAGTTGAAGAGCGGAATTCCAAACAGAGGATTATTAAAAAAGTAACTGAAGCTCTCATTGGGGGAATTTTAATTTTTGGTTATCTTAGAGCCTGTTTAATTTTATAGCATTCATAATTATTGCAATTAAGAAATTTATAAAAGCTAAAAAGTCAAGATGACTTCAATAAATGAAGTTCCTTAAAGGAGGCTGTTCCAATAAAAAAACGATGAGCTAAATAATCGAAATCAAGACTTTATTATCTATTCACAAACGAAATGTCCGAAAAAATTAGATATCCCTTCCGATCAGGATATTAATGTCCGGATTAAATCAATAAAATAAATACATATTTCATACTCTTTTGGAAGTTTATAAGAAATACTCTCTATGACCCTCCTCTTATGTTTCTTTATTTGAAAGATAAATAAATCATTTAGGAACTATATATGCTTAAAATCCAAACTATTACATTCAAAAAACTACAAATAGGTATCTGATAAGTACCTGTATTTTGTGTTGTTTTGGATGATTTTTCATCTCTTTGTTAGAAGAAATTTTCATAAAATTAAAACACAAATGATGAAAAAGTTTTTTACAATTACAGCGATAGCTTTTACAACAGTTACTTTCGCTCAGACAGGGAAAGTAGGGATTAATACTGCACACCTTACAACAGGTTCTACAACAGTATTGATAACGTATAGTGCTCTTGCTTTACCAAATGCTGCGGGAGCTCCGGTTCAAGGAAGTATCAATTTGATTGTAGATGGCGTTAAAACTATATCAAGTTATTATGCCAGTATGGATGCTCAAATGGCGGTTTAACTAAACTTGGAAATTATTCTACTGCACAAAAAGTAATAAGTAATTTCCCAGCAGGGACCCATATCATAAAATTACAGTCCAAAATCTGGTTTAATACAACCAGATTTAATACTGATCCTTTTGCCTCAGGGTACGCAGGATCTACGGCAACAGATAGTCAGGCAATGAAGGCAAGAATTAGCATAATAGTATTAATCTGATTATTTATTAATAATAAATAAGATATATTGAATATATTATTTATATTTATATCTTTAATTATTAATATAACAACAAATCAAATAAAAAAAATTTTACAATTACAGCGATAGCTTTTACAACAGTTACTTTGGCTCAAACAGGGAATGTAGGGATTAAAACTTATTGAGGATTTCAAAAAAATACAGTCTCGTAGACATAGATCAAAGAAAAAGTATTTAAAAACAAAAAAGAAAATGAAAAATATTTTTACATTTACAGCTGTAGCTTTTGCTACAATTTCTTTCGCTCAAACGGGTAATGTGGGGATAAACACGCCAACGCCCAATGCCGATGCAGCATTGGATATTGTTTCCACAAACAAAGGGCTATTACCTCCACGTATTGCCTTAACAGCGAGTAACTCTCCTGCACCGCTTGCCAGCAATGTGGCAGGGATGGTGGTGTATAATACGGCAACTGCCGGTATTGTCCCCAACAATGTAACCCCCGGATTGTATTACAACAATGGTACAATTTGGGTACCTACTACTGGTACAACACCCGCAACTACCGTAAGCAATACAGCCAGCCTTGCAGGGACTAATACCCTAAGTACTACCGTAAACGGTGTTACCGGTACTGCAGTAGCTGTCCCCAACATCTATACCGCTGACGGAACTTTAACGGCTAACAGAACCGTTACCATGGGAGCCAATATCCTTAAGTTTGAAAACGGGTCAAATAATACGACTTTTGCAACAGGTGGTAGTAATTCATCTGTAACAACTACAGGCTCTAATGTAGGATTTTTCAGGGCTTTTGGAGGAACATCGGCTCTTGATTTAACTGCTACCAATGGAGGTACCACTCAAATTGTCAGTTCAGGTTCTGCCACGAATCTTTTGCTGGGTTCAGTTAATAACACTCCATTAGGTTTTATAACCAATACCATTACAAGGGCCAGTATCAGTCCGTCAGGAGTTTTTTATGCTGGTCCTGCCGGCGGAAATAATACGACCCTTGATAACACCGGATCTACCGCACTGCTTACAACTACAAGTCCTGTTAATACAGCAACTATAAGAGCGGTTGGAGGAAATAGAATGCTTGAAATGATTTCTGTGAATGGTGGTGAAAATCAAATTTACAGCTGGCTTGGAAACAAGTTTGTTGTCGGTACTATGGATGCCAATCCAATGACTTTTATGACCAATAGTTTTACAAGAGCTACGATTTCCCCTGCGGGAGACATTACAACTAGTGTTGGTGGAAACAGCACCGTGATTACTAACAGTGCTACAAATGCGTCAATAGTAACCACAAGCCCTAATAGTGCATTTGTAAGAGCTATTGGAGGAACAGCGGCTGTTGATATAGCTGCTACCAATGGAGGTCCCACTCAAATTACTAGTTCAGGTTCTGCCACAAATCTTTTGCTGGGTTCAGTTAATAATACTCCAGTAAGTTTTATAACCAATGGTGCTACAAGAGCTACAATTTCCGCTGCGGGAGATATTACAGCCAGTGTTGGTGGAAACAGCACCGTGATTACTAACAGTGTTACAAATGCGTCAATAGTAACCACAAGTCCTAATACTGCAATTGTAAGAGCTATTGGAGGAACAGCGGGTGTTGATATAACTGCTACCAATGGAGGTCCCACTCAAATTAGTAGTTCAGGTTCTGCCACAAATCTTTTGCTGGGTTCAGTTAATAATACTCCAGTAAGTTTTATAACCAATGGTACTACAAGAGCTACAATTTCCGCTGCGGGAGATATTACAGCCAGTGTTGGTGGAAACAGCACCTTCATTGGTAACAGTGGTGTAAATTCGTCAATAATAACCACAAGCTCTAATATTGCAATTGTAAGAGCTATTGGTGGTGCCGGGGTTCTTGATATGACCGTCGGAAATGGAGGTCAAAATATTATTAATAGCAACGGGGTTACCCTTTTTTCAGTGGGAACGGCGAATGTCGCCCAATTCGATCTTAAAACCAATAATACGACAAGGGCTACAATCACCGCTGGGGGAAATTTTGGTATTGGTACCACTTCTCCTACATCTTTACTATCCGTAAACGGATCAGCTGATAAACCAGGAGGCGGAAGCTGGGGAACATTTTCAGACCGTAGAGTGAAAAAAGATATTGCAGATTTTAATGACGGACTGAATGTAATTTCTAAACTTAAAACGGTGACCTATAAGTACAACGAAAAATCCGGATATGAGGATTTAAATAAAGAATATGTAGGTTTCATAGCACAGGATGTGGAAAAAGTGGCTCCATATATGGTGAAAGTGATAGATGACACTAAAAAAAGCGGTCTGGCGGATAAACGTGAACTTGATGAAAGTGCTCTTACTAAAATATTAGTGAATGCAGTAAAGGAATTGCAGGCAGAAATTATTGCACTGAAAAAAGAAGTAGAAATGCTGAAGAAATAGCTGCTGCTGCCTCTTTTCAACTATTTTTATAGATAAAAACACAAACTTTATGTATAAAAAAGGAGTAATATTTTATTTTTCAGACGATCAAAATAGTAATAAGAGCAATTTAAAAGAAATACATACCATATTGCCTCTTATTTTCTATAAACGAAACACATTTTTTATATACAATACTAAACTATAAAACTGCCTTACCCTCGGGAGAGACAGGAAATAGTGAAGGTGTACGCTGTTTTGTAACTTTTATAACGGAGCTTAAACAGGCGAAAAAGCTTCGTAACTATTGAAAGTGTAAAAGCAGAATACAAAGGATTGTAAAACTGTCAAAGTTTTAAAGCTTTGGCAGTTTTATATACCCGAAAAGGATAACGGATCTTACAATCCATAAAAAACAATTGGAGATTTCAAAAAAAAACAGCCTTATAGACTGAGGAAAAACAATAAAAAATAACATATCAATAAAAGTATGGAAACGAATTTCAAAGAGATCCATATCGGAAACTATATCAGAGAGCATGTAAAAAAGCATGAAATACCTCTTTTACGCATCTGCAATTTCCTTAAAACTACAGAAGAAGAAATTATAAAAATGTATGAACAGGAAAGTCTCGATACCAACGTTCTCCTTAAGTGGAGCAAACTGCTGGAATATGACTTTTTTAGATTTTATAGCCAACATCTTATCCTGTATGCTCCCCCCTCTTCTGCCAGATATAATAAAACTGCGATAAACAAGAATGATCAACTACCCCAGTTCAGAAAAAATATATATACAATAGAGATCATTGATTTTATCTTGGGGCAGATAAAAACAGGTGAGAAAACCAAATTAGAAATAATAGAGCAATACAAGATTCCTAAGACCACTTTATATAAATGGATCAATAAATTCACCAATAGATCAATATGATTTTATACCATCATTTCACAGATTTCAGATTTATATTTCTTCGTTCTCATTAGTTTTGAATGATACATTGAAGCTGCGAAAGAAAAAACATTAAGATGAAGAAAATTAATAAGATCCTTTAACCATTTTTTAAAAGAAAGTATATGGAAGAACTTATACCATTAAATTACAAGCAAATATATATCGACATTATCACAAAGAAGTTCCCCCACAAATTAAAGGAATGTAAACCTCTTCTGGATAAAAAAGACTTCTCCGCATTAGATGTAATACAGATCAATCAAAAAATATTTGGAGATCGGGATCATTCCGTCCAGATCTTCAATCAAAAACTCCGCTCCTATAATAAACAAGCAATGATAAAAATACTGAATTATCAAAAGAAGCATGGATTAAACAACTCTCAATTAGCATTTCATTTTAAAATGAGCAGAAATACAATTGCAAAATGGAAAAAGCAGTTTTATACTAATATTTAACATTCGGTTTACCAGTGTGTTGTCCTGGGATAAGGCTTGCATTTGTACATGAAATTCACTATTTCAAAATATTAAACTTCAGTTCTCTGAGTATTTAGTGCAGGAGGACAAATGGATAAGCTTTGTTTTTATAAAGCTGATCAAGCCGCTTAAAATTATCCTAGGTCTGTTCTAATCCTGCATTGGCAACCGCCAAAGCATGTTGTTCAATAGTTGCTAAAAACTGCACTTTGCTTACACGCTGCCCTTCCTGTGCGTTCACAGCAATTACCCTACCCGGTACATTAAGCCGATGGAAACCGAATTATCTGCCTCTATGCTTTCGCTGTAAGTCAGGTTTTTCATGCCATCGGTTACTTGTATATTCTGTACAGAGACTTTTTGTGGAGAGATTTTCTTTGCAGTTTCTTTAGAGCTTCTGCTTTCGCAGGAGTATAACATCAGTACAGAAAACATGCTTAGTGAATTACTTCTTAAATTGATTATCATAACTTTTTGAAATTTATATTTACAATTTCAGCAAATTCTATTTGGCTTATACTGCATATATATATATCACTAAAAAGTCTAATAAAAGCTTCCTATCTCGATAAAAATGGTCTATTTCGATACAAATATGTCCCAAGACTTTTTTAAAGATGAGAAAAATTAAAAAGAACAGTAAGCTATTGTTTTGTGTAAAAGATTTTTGATTTCTGAACTCCTTCGGTGACATTTTCATCTTTTTTTGAAAAATTTGCCAAAAAAAAGATTGATCGCTGAAATGAAGTGCATCAGCTATCTAAGCAATGGACAAATCTGAATTTCGAAGTAAGTTTCTTGCTTCGATAACCACTGTCATTATCAAACCAAGAAAAAGTTCTTTCAATAATCCATCTTTTGTGTATAGGCTTAAAGACTTTTTCTTTATGATCGGACCGTAAAACAACCTGAATGATGTAGCCAAACTTATCTTTTATTTCTTCAATAATATTTCCTCTATAGCCTCCATCTGCTAAAATCACTGTAATTGGAATCAAAAGATATTGCAATGTTCTCATGAATAACAAAGCAGCTTTACTATCGTGAAAATTGGCTACACTTACCATTACGGCGATCATTCTTCTTTGAGCTATGACCTGCTTAAGATGCAGCAAACTGAAGAAAAGAAAAAAGTAAAAGGCCTCCGGATCGAAGATCGGGAGCCTTTTACTTTTTTAAATTAATTTTAATCCGGATTCTGCACTAAATTCGGCTGTATTTGTATCTGCTGTTCCGGAATATATTCAATAATTCTGTTGTTTGTATAAGGTACGATGTAGAAAGGATTATTTCCATTTAAATGAGTTCCGGGATATTGTCTGTTCATGTCTAATTTATTTCTATAAACATCATATTTTCTTTGAGCTTCAAAAGCAAGTTCAAGTCTTCTTTCCTGAAGTGTAATGTTTAAAACTGTTTGACCTGTTGGAATCGAAGTGTACGTCGGAATACCGGCTCTAGTTCTGATAACGTTAACATCAGCAAGTGCAGAAGTTGTTATACCTTTCTTTGCGTAAGCTTCGGCTCGGTTTAGATAAACTTCAGCTAATCTTATGACAACCGGCGACCATAAATGGGCAACACCCTCCTGTAACGAACATTTTAAGATATAAAACTTTGGATATCCATTTCTTTTTTCCATGTCGTTATCTAAAGTGACATAGGTCTTACCGCCACCGGAATTATTGAAATAATAGTTCATTTTATTGGGCGTAACTTCAGAATAAACTTGATAATTAATATTATCCAATGTGAAATAAGTATTTCCACCTTGCTGGAATGTTTTCTGAAATTTATAACTGTAAGTCACTCCTCCGGAAGCATTGGTTCCTTGTTGTACCCAATAAGCAACTGGGGTTAAAGGATCGTTGTATTTTGGTGAAATAAATTTCAATCTCGCATCCTGAGGATATTGATTAATAAGATCCAAATAAGAAGATGACGCATACATCTCGCCCCAGCCGACACTTTGAATACTTGCATACATAGAACCTATTGTATACCAACCATTGCTGTAATCACCGTCTTTGTTATATTTAAATGCAAAAATGGTTTCAGTATTATTTTCCGGTGTCTTGGTTGCATAAGAAGGAAGTTCAGCTTTGGATAACAATAAATATTTTCCGGAATTGATTACTTTATCAGCATATTCAATGGCTTTGTCGTTATTTTCCATATAAAGATATACTCTGGAAAGTAGGGCTTGAGCGGCTTCTTTAGTTGCGTAGATGTTTTGTTTATCAAGAGTCATTAGTTGTTCTGCCTTTTTCAGATCATTAATAACTTCATCGTATATCACTCCAACGGTTGCTCTGGCGGGTAAATCATTCACATCATCAGAAGTTTTCAAGGGTACGCCAAGGTTTCCGATTCCTTGATTGTAAGGTTTTCCAAAGACATTAACCAAAGAAAAATAAACATACGCTCTCAAAAAATAATTTTCACCTAAAAGCTGATCTGTCTCTGCATCTTTTCCTTCAGAAACCTTAGAAATAACTCTATTACAGCCTATAATGGCTTTATAACCGGTATTCCAAATTACATTAGATCGTCCATTATTTTTAATGCTTCTATAATTGTAATAATAAAAAAACTGATCTGAGGTTGTTCCGCTGATGTCGATATTGTCTCCACCATATTCACCAACTCTGTATAAATTATTAAAAAATCCGCCTCCGTCAGCATCTCCTTTTAGCAAAGCATAATTTCCAAGAGTTATGGTTTGTAATCCTGTTGCGTCTGCCAGTATCACATCAGATTCTAGGGAATCGTAAGGTGATCGGTCTATATTGCAGGCAACTAATGATAGTATTAGTAATGATATAAGTGTTTTTTTCATAATTTTTGCATTTAAAAAGAAAAGTTTAAGCCTAAAGAAAATCTTCTTGGGATAGGATAAATCGCTCCCGCGCTCCCGGAATAAGCAGTTTGTCCGTCTGCCGGACCAACTTCCGGATCAACTCCTGAGAATCTTGTGATCGTAAATAAATTCTCTCCCATGATATAAATACTGGCAGATGTAATATTGATCTTTTCCGATAAAGATGTTGGGAAATTATATCCGAGTCTTACAGATCGTACCTTAACGTAACTTGCATCTTCCAGATAACGTGATGAAGGCCTGTTAGTCAAACTACTATTATTAAAAACTGCTACTGGATGTGTAGCAATGTCTCCCGGTTTTTCCCATCTGTTCCAGTCGTTTTTTAATATCATTTGATTGTAATAAGGATAAGCACCGTCTGAATCAAATAATTCTCTGTAGGAATTGTAAATCTGTCCACCTTGTGAAAAGTAAATATTAGCATTAAAATAGAAATTCTTTACACTGAAATTTGTGGTTACAGAACCATAATAATCCGGCGTAGAAGCTCCTACGATCTGTAAAGTAGCCTGATTGTAATTTGATGTCAATCCTTTGCTTCCGTCAAGATTGATGATTTCCCATTGCCCGGCTCCATTATCAGGATTTACGCCCATCCATTTTCTCATGTAGAAAGAGGTAACATCGTATCCTGCAATCGCTACATGATTATTAGCCAATATTTGCGTGCTGTTATTTCTGGTTGAAAGAACACTGTTTTTATAGGTACTGATATTAAATCCTAAATCCCAATTTACATTTTCAGATTTAATGATGGCATAATTAAAATTAAATTCCCAGCCTTTGTTTTTAACATCTCCGACATTCAGATATTGTCTGTCAACGCCTGTCAATGATGGAAGTGTAACCAAGAGTAATAAATCTTTAGTCTTATTATTAAAGTAGTCAATATTTAATGTTAATCTGTTATTAAATGCTTTAATATCCGTGCCAATGTTATTTTGATAAATAGATTCCCAGGTCAATCCCGGATTTCCTAACTGGCTCCATGTTGCGCCGATTTGACTATCATAACGCCGTGTTAATGCATATAAATCCTGCCATCCGTAATTCGGGCTTGGAGTATTTCCTACGAGACCTCTGCTGGCTCTTAATTTCAATTCATTAATTGGTTTTACATGGAAAAATTTTTCTTTATGAACATTCCACCCCAAGCTATAAGAATAAAATAATCCTTTTCTCTGACTGGTGCCAAATGCAGAAGAAGATTCGCTTCTCAAAGATCCCTGCACAAAATATTTTTTATCAAACACATATTCAGCATTGAATAAGAGTGCGTTATAAGCTCGGTCGTATTTTGTTCCTGATGGTTTTTGCCCTGTTGTTGCCCCGTCGTCAAAGATTTCTGTTCCCGGCACGACACCATAAACACCCGCTCTGGATATTTTGTAAACTCTGTCATTGTATTCATAGGCAGCCAATGCATTTACATTATGAACTCCAAAATCCTTGTCAAATCTCAACATTTGATTAAAAAACTTACTGACATCTTTGACGTACGATTCCGTTAATCCGCCTTTGTTACTTTCCCCAGCGATAGATCTTGGATCGGTATAATATGTATCATCATAGTTTTTGTAAGTAATATTGTTGGTCGTGACAAACTTTAAATAATCTGTAAGCTTAATTTCTGCATCAAGATTTCCGATGAGGTCTAATTGATTGCTTTTACCGTAATTCCATTGTAAATCGTACAGATAATTGCTGTAATCTCTTCCGTACCAATTTCCGGTGTAAGTATTTGGATTAATTAAATTTCCATTGGCGTCTCTCGGATTGTCCCAAGGCATATTGAGATACATTTCGTAAAGAGATTCTTGTTTGTCTTTTCCGGTTGTGTAAGACAAGCTGATTTTTGGTTTAAGAATCAGCCAAGGTTTTACAGTTTGCTCATGATTAATTCTGAAAGACAGTCTGTTGAAGTCATAACCTTTTACAGTTCCGCTTTCATCGTAATAATTTCCTGAAATATATGTTTTGGAATTTTGAGAACCTCCTCTGAAGTCTATGCTATAATTTTGTACCATTCCTGTCTGAGTACCATTTTTCAACCAGTTATAGCCTGGAGTTCTAAGTTCTTTTGGTATTTCGGGTACATTTTTTAATGAGGTAGAATAATCGTAAAGTTGAGTGCCATCCATCAATTTGAAACGTCCATTATTGAATGTATTAAAAGAATTATTTATTGAAACACTCAGCATTCCCTTTCCTGAGCTTCCGGATTTCGTGAACACCTGCACAATGCCATTGGCCCCTCTGGAACCATATAATGCTGTTGATGTGGCATCCTTTAGTATATTGATACTTTCAATTTGATTGGGATCTAAATTTGGCGTACCTGTCATTATTACACCATCTACCACCCATAGAGCCTGGCTGGGGCCATTGATCGTAGAAGTTCCTCTGATTTTTACAGTTGCGGACGAACCAGGAGAACCTCCTCCCAGCATAATCTGAGCTCCTGCTGCTTTTCCCTGTAATAAACTGGATACATCAGAAGTATTGGCATCCTTCAATTTTTTATCAGAAATAGTTGAAACTGCAGCGGTAAGGCTGGATCTTTTTTGTGCCTTGTATCCTATAATGACAACGTCTTCAATTTCCTGTTCTCTCAAAGAATCTGTTTTTGTTGTTTGAGCAGATAGTAACCCTGACATTAAAAAAAAACATACTTCTAGCTTTTTTAAGTTTTTAGTTTGATATTTCATATATATAAGTTGTTTAAAGTTTCCTAATAAAAATACGGACGTATTTTTAGAAATTCAGATACAGATTTTTCTTCTTCCTATTTAATTGAGCTGTTGTATTTATTTGTTTATTTTAAAATGTTTTACAAAAAGATAAAAAATCATCAGAAATAACACAAAATACAGGTACATATTAAATGCATATTCAGATATAATAATCTGATTTTCAAATAGATATTTTTTTTAAATGATCTGTTTATCTCTCAAAGAAAGAAAAATAAGAGATAATTCACAAGGTATATTTCTTATAAATTTCCAAAAGAGTACTAAATGAGTATTTGGTTTATTGATTTAATTCTAAAATACCTTCTTTACTGAAATGGACGAGGGATTTTGCCCTCCAAGGTACGAATGTGGTGATCCAAAGGCGTAATGTGTTCCTATTGAGACTATACTTTTTACAGGCTCCAAGTTTACTGATAAGACCATTGTCTATTTCTGTAAGTATCCTGATAATCTCCGATTCTTCAAGCCTTTTATAAGGCTCCCTGCTTAATGGACTGGATCGTGGTCTTTATTTTGATTTTTTTTGCCATTTTTAGCCGCCTAATATAAAGCTATTTCAGGACAAGACAAGTCAACTGGTGGTGCATATTCAAAAACAGGTAGGTACTTGGTTTGCGTAATTATTTTAATTCTTAAGTTTGGAAAGAAGATTTTTAGTATAGGTGTACCAAGTACTTGACAAAGATATAATAGAAAATGAGATAGTCCCAAATCTTCCGACCCCAAAACGAGGATTTTCACCAAGAGCTCTTTTGGCTCAGATCGTTAACTGTACTTATACAAACTTAAAACAGGAGTGCAATGGAAGTATTTACCTGTAAAAAGTCTTTTTGAGGATAAAGTTTTGAGCTATCAAAGTGTTTTTTATCATTACCGTAAATGGTATATAAGTAATGTTTGGGAAGATTGCTGGATACAATTATTATCCAAAAACAAATCAAAGCTGGATTTATCAAGTGGAGATTTAGACGGCAGCCATACATCGGCTTTACGAGGAGGAGAAGAGGTAGCCTTATCAAGGTCGAAAGTACTGCACTTTATTTTACGGATAGACTCGTGATAGCAACAATTACAAGAGTGTGATGGAAAACGGATATACATATTTTTAATCAAAAATTTACTACAAGATGAAAAACAATTATTTTTTTTTTTTATTTCTGTTCTTTTTGCAGACAGCTTTTGCTCAGCAATATAAAATGCCTGTAGCATATGTAGGCTCACTACAGCCACCACAACCTGGATTTGAGGCAGGAATGTGTAATGATAATAATGTGAATACACTTTACCATTCTCGGTATAATTTGAGTACAGCGCTTCCGGATCAATTAAATTTCAATTTTTCCAATCGTGTAAAAAGTGTAAATAAATTGATATACAAGCCTAGAACAACGGGTCCTAACGGAATCTGGACAAGTGTGAAAATTTCTTATTCTACGCAATCCAGCCCTACAGTTTTTACGACAGCAACCGGAGTTATTTCTTGGGCAGCGGATAATACGGCTAAAACAATAGATTTGCCAACAGCAATTATTCATCCTGCCGTTATAAGAGTAGATATTTTGAGTGCTCAGAATAATTTCTCAAGCTGTGCAGAAATGGAATTTTATTCTTCAGAACAAATGGATCCTGTACAAACAGAATGTACACTTGCAACCAATGAGTTTTCGGCTTATACAGATATTGCAGTGTTACCTCAAGTTTCAGGATCATCAGCTTCAAGTTTCCAACCGGGTGAAAACATTGAGATGTCTTTTGATGGTGATGTAAGCACACTTTATCATTGTAGTTGGAATGCGACAGCTGCCACTTTTCCTATTTCTCTGATTTATAAGTTTGATGGACAGACAACTATGAATTATTTAAAGTATACGCCAAGACAGGATGGCGGGCCAAATGGGCTTTTTGGAAATGTAAAAATAAGTTACAATACTGTTTCTAATCCTACTTATATTGATATTTTAACACAAAATTTTGGACAAACAAGTACAAGTAAAACTGTAGTTTTTCCTTCTGCAATTATTCCATTAAATATTAAAATTGAGGTTCTGGACGGGAAGAACGATTTTGCTAGCTGTGCTGAAATGGAGTTTTTCCAGACAAATCCAAATAGTTTTAATCTTTCTACTTATTCAAATATTTTTAATGATAATATTTTCAGTACATTGAAACCTTCTGTTACTCAACAGAATATTGACGCTATTAATTCACCATTTATCAAGGGCTTAGCTCAATGTCTGTTTAACAATACCTATAATAAAAAATATAGAGTTCAGGCGTTTACTGCTTATAAAACAATTGAATCAATAAACAGTCAATACAAACTAGGAAATTACAACAAATTTGAAAATCCTACAGGAATTGCGTTTCAGGAAAATACAACAGCAATTATTTTTGCAAAAGATATTACAAATACAAACAAAGTTTATTTAAAAGTAAGAGATTTTGCTACTGAAGGATCTTCTCCTGAGACATCTTATGAATTGAAAAATGGACTGAACATTGTTAATATTACAAATGCCGGACTTGGATATATTTCATATTACACTGATGATGTAAATGCAGCACCTATATGGCTAAATATCACAGCAGGTATTGTAAATGGGATGTATAAAAAAGGTGCAACGTCTACAGAATGGACAGAAATGCTAACTAATGATGTCTATCCAAAAATTGATATAGAAGGTTACTACACAAAACTGCTGATTGATAAGTCTGCCGTAGGCAATTTCCATTTCACAACCGCTCAGCCTTTAATCGATAAATACGATGCAATTGATAAATCTGAAAGAGAAATGATGGGCTTTTTTAAGTTCAATAAAAATTTTAAAAACAGACAGCTTGTTTATACAGAATCTACAGGCGGCTGGTATGCAGGCGGCCTAGGTGTTCATCTAGATCTTACTTGGGGACTTTCAAATTCTGCATCGGCAACCGGACTTGACCTTTGGGGAGTAGCTCATGAATTAGGCCATATCAATCAGGTAAGACCCGGCTTAAGATGGATTGGAACAACAGAAATTACAAATAATTTGTATTCATTGTGGACATATTACAATTTGTATTCGCCAACAGGAGCTAACAGGTTTACAAGACTGGAAGGTGAAATTGCAGATAAAACTGCTTTTCCTAAAGTTGCCGGGAACCGATTTGGAGAAATTATTATTCAGACACAAATTAACGGGAAGAATATTATGGATCAGTTCAGAACAGATTATGTGAATCCTGCTGACGCGAATTTCAGAAGCCTTGTTCCGTTTTGGCAATTAGAATTGTATTATCAATTGGCGGGTGCTTCAAAAGGTGCTTCAACCCTTGCATTTGATTCAGATATGTCGGATGAAGATACACAATCTCCATCAGGTCCGGCTACAGGAGTAGATTATGCACATTGGTTTGCTATAGTAGCTGAGAAAGTAAGAAATACTAATGAATCTCAGCTTACACAAGGACAATTGGTTATGAATTTTGTAAAAAATACGTGCGACGCCGTACAAGAAGATCTTATTGATTTCTTTACAAATACGGGTTTTTTAAAACCTATTAATGCTACAATTTCAGATTACTCAAACGGTCAGCTTACGATTACACAAAGTATGATTGATGATGTGAAAGCCTATGTTTTAATGCGGGGATATACAAAACCAGTATCTCCGGTGATTAATTATCTTTCGGCAAACAGTGTGAATGCATATAAAAATCTTCTACCTGTTTCTGGTATTACAGGAATTGGGGTTCAAATTGTGAACAATGCACAAGGTCAATTTTTATTGGTAAATAATTCTCAGTGGAGTAATGCTGTTGCATTTGAAACTCATAATGCAAGTAACCAGCTAATCAGTGTTTCTATTGTAGGAACAGGAGATACTACATTGGCAAATACATATGTTGATTTCCCTTCCAATGCTTTGAAAGTTTATGCAATAGGATATAACGGGCAAAAAATTCTCGTTTATCCGGCAAATACGTTAGCTGTTGATGATATTAAGACAAATAATAATGACTTTATTGTTTATCCGAATCCTTTAAAAAATGGACAAAAATTAGTTATTAATATTAAAAATTCAAAAGAAAATTTGAAAGCAGAATTATATGATATGGCAGGGAAGTTATTTATTTCTGCAAAAGGCTCTTTAAGTGAGATAAATAAGGAAATTAACGATAAAATACAGGATTTGAAAACTGGAATTTATGTTATTTCAATAAATGATGGACCCAATAAATATCAATCTAAGATTATTAAAGAATAATATTTGTATAAGCTTTACAATCCGGCAAATTGTTACCAGAGTTATACTATCCAAAATAAATGAATACTTGAAATGATTGTTGAGAATTGTGGAATTAACAAAAAGCTTACTTTTCTTACTATCCGGCATACCTTTGTCACTACAGTAACTTTGGGAAATAGTGTCTCCATGGAAAGTGTAAGTAAAATGTTAGGTCATAAAAGTATTAAAACGACTCAACAGTATGCTAAAATTTTGGAGAAAAAAGTAGCTGAAGACATGGGTACATTAAAAAGTTTATTAACCGCAAATAATTGAATACCAATTTGATATATAATGTCAAGTTTTAGAGTTAATATTGAAAAAATGCTGTAAATATATTTTACAGCATTTTGTATTAATTTGATCAAAATAGTAGCCTCCAGTGAGGTAAAAACATCTATTCTCTTAATGTAATAGCCATAACTTGATCTGACAGTTTGGTTCTAAAAATATTTGTCAGTTATTCAATATTGTCCTTACTTCCAAAAGTAAGGATTTTTTGTTCTTCAGCAAGTGTTTCCAACAATTTCTCTTTTGCCATTATTTTACTGTCTAAAAACGTTTGCATAGGGTGTTTTACCACAACAATGTTTTTCTGTATGCGTTCTCTCCTTGTTGTAATATGACAACCAACTGTTTAGATCTAATTGCAGTTCTTCAATGCTTCTGTAAATTTTCTTTCTGAAAGCTTAATCAAATTACACAATTCATTCAGTTGATATTGTTATTGTAAGAGCCTGTTTAAAAACGGTATAAAAAAGAGTAATGGTTACTCCTTGGCTTAAAAACGTCAATTTAGAGCTGCAAAACAAAAAAATTGATGTATCCAACAGACTTAACTCTTACTCAGTGGCAATTTATAAAAAAAACGCTTTATTTTGATGATAGAAAGCGAAAATATGATTTATGTATCATCTGGAATGCCATTTATTATATCGTAAAAACAGGGTGCCAGTGGCGAATGCTCCCCTCGAATTATCCCAAATGGCAATTGGTCTACTATTACTACTCTAAATGGTCAAATTTAGAACTCTTTGATTTACTTCTGTGTAATTTAAGAGAGAAGGTACGAGTAAAGAGAGGCCAAAATGCAGAAGCAAGTTTAGGAATTATAGACAGTCAGAGTGTGCGCTGGGGAAATAATCGTTCCCTTAATGGGTTTGATGGGAATAAGAAGGTAAAAGGAATAAAAAGGCATGTTGTGGTAGATAAAAATGGATTTTTGTTAGCCGTAATGGTAAGTGTAGCCAATTTTCACGATAGTAAAGCTGCTTTGTTATTCATGAGAACATTGCACTATCTTTTGATTCCAATTACAGTGATTTTAGCAGATGGAGGTTATAGAGGAAATATTATTGAAGAAATAAAAGATAAGTTTGGCTACATTATTCAGGTTGTTTTACGGTCCGATCATAAAGAAAAACTCTTTAAGCCTATACACAAAAGATGGATTATTGAAAGAACTTTTTCTTGGTTTGATAATGACAGAAGACTTTGCCGAAATTATGAATTGCTAATGGAAAATTCTGAAAATATGATCAAACTATCAGCTATAAAAATAGTATTGAACAAAATTTAAACAGGCTCTTATTTTTGTAAAAATTTTATGATGAGGCAATATTATTTTAATCTAAAAAAAGACGGAAAATTTTAATTTCCTATTCTTAGTATGGAGATTTGTGTAGACTTTTGGAAGAGGGTATTTCCTGTCCCTAAACAATTTCCGGATTGCCCTCTGCCCAATTGAATAGTCCATACAAAATTTGATGTTATCCTTGTAGTGTATATAATGTTCCCGCCATGGTTTGATAAGACACCTGTGTTGTGTGATGATGTACTGTGTATCCTCTGTGCACCAACACTACCAACAGGAAAGTCTACAAAATAGGAAGAAAGGCTGCATGCTCCATTATTATGTTCTGCTTCATAGGTAAAAGTGATTGAATAAAGACCCGGGGTGAAAGTGATCTGGGAAGTCCCTGCATTATAAGTAACTCCGCTTCCTGAATTATTGGCTACCTCTGCTACAGGGCTAAGGGTTTGTTTGCCTCTAATACCTTGAGCACTTAAAAAATTAGTCATACTGGTGCCCAGCTCAAAAACCGACGGCCTTGGGATTCCCAAAGAGTTCAGCGTAGAAATATTAAGCATCAACCATCCCAGCCCACTGGGTGCCATCATATACATACAGTCCAGGAACCACATTGTTTGGGGAAGTACCCGCTGCTGCAGTATTATACACCACCATTCCCTGTGCCAACGGGGAACCCAGGGGTGCTGTGAAATTAGTGGCTGTTAAGGCCACACGTTGAGGCAGAAGCCCTTTGTTTGGGATACAATATCCAATACTGCATTGGCATTGGGTGTTGAAGTGTTGATCCCAACATTACCAGTTTGGGAGAAAAAAGCTGTAGCAAAAACCATGGCTGCAATCGTAAAAATCTTTTTCATCTCTTTAGAATTAATGTTTTACTAATACCATTTATTCGAAGAGAATACCCCGAGGCAGAGCCTCGAGGAATGCTTTAGATTAAAAAAATATAAATCCTTGTTAGATCTCTCAAGTTCAGATCTGGACGGCAGTCATACCACGGCATTACGAGGAGGCGAAGAAGTAGGATATCAAGGGAGAAAAAAAAGAAAAACAACTAATGCTTTATACCTAACTGACAGACAGGGTCTCCCTATAGCAATGTCTTCATCCGTATCAGGTAACCATAATGATCTCTATAATATCAAGCTTCAATTTGAAGAAATAACGGATACCCTTGAATCAGCATCAATTTCCGTAAAAGGTCTTTTTATGAATGCCGATGCAGGTTTTGATTCTGTAGATCTACTTTTGGCTTGCGAACAAAAAGAAATAATTCCTAATATAGCATATAACAAAAGAAATAATAGCCAATACACTGAACGTATATTAGATAACAAGCTTTATAGAGAGCGATATTCGATCGAAAGGACAAAAGCTGGTTTAATACAACCAGATTTAATACTGATCCTTTTGCCGCAGGGTATGGAGGATCTACGGCGACAGATAGTCAGGCAATGAAGACAAGAATTAGCATAATAACATTAAATTGATTATTTATTATTAATATATAATATATATTAAATATATTATGTATATTTATATCTTTAATTATTAATATAACAACAAGTCAAATGAAAAAAATTTTTACAATTACAGCGATAGCTTTTACAGCAGTTACTTTCGCTCAAACAGGGAATGTAGGGATTAATACTGCAACACCTACTGAAACATTAGACATTGCTACGGGAAACCTACGTGTTCGTAACATTAACACAAACACAGGCACGACAGGAGACAGGCTTGTAGTAACCGATGCTACCGGTGTTTTTAAAACGGTTGCACCAGCAGCTGGATCTATTCAGATTATACAGGAAGCAATTGGTACAACTCCGCAAACTATAGCATCGGGTGTTACTGCAGATATTAATGGAGCCACTATGACATTTACTACAACAGGTTCTACAACAGTATTGATAACGTATAGTGCTCTTGCTTTACCAAATGCTGGAGGAGCTCCTGTTCAGGGAAGTATTGATTTGATTGTAGATGGGGTTAAAGCTATATCAAGTTATTATTCCGCTACAGATGCTCCATCTGGCCTGTCGACACTTGGAAATTATTCTACTGCACAAAAAGTAATAAGTAATTTCCCAGCAGGGACCCATACCATAAAATTACAAGCCAAAAGCTGGTTTAATACAACCAAATTTAATACTGATCCTTTTCCAGTGTACGCAGGATCTACGGCGGCAGATAGTCAGGCAATGAAAGCAAGAATTAGCATAATAGCATTAAATTAAGAGTTTATTTATAAAATATGTTTAATATAAGTAGTACTCATTAATTATTCGTCATTTTTCTGCAAATTTAAAGAATGAAATTTATAGTTTTAAGTGAAGAGGAAATGGTAACCTTGAAAATGATGTCAAGCCACCCATCCAAATTCTTTCGTTCGTGACCGTGCCCAAGGTTTAATAATGAATCATAATGGCATTAGAGCAAAGCAAATTTCGGATATTTTCTCAGTACAAATCAGAGCTGTTTATTCTTGGTTGAAATCGTATGAGGATAAAGGATTTATAGGACTTTATACAAAAAAAGGACAAGGAAGGATAAGTATTTTTTCTTCATTTTCTTCGGAAGAGCAAAAATGTATTTTGGATAAAATAGATAAGGGAGATTCTGTGAAAGAAACGACCTGTTTTATCAATGAAAATCTTTCAGAGCGTATTACAGAAAGAATGCTAAAAATCTTTCTAAAAAAAAGGTTATGTCTGGAAAAGAATAAGATGTTGGCTCAAACCTCTTCAAAATCAAGAGGAATACCTGTTGAAATCAGAGCAATTAAAGAGTTTAATGAGCTTAGCGAAAGATGATTATTTGGATTTATACTTTGCTGATGAGAGCGGATTTTCTTTAACTCCCTCCATTTCTTACCACTGGCAGCAGAAAAATGAAAATGTGAAAATCGTACCTAGACACAGTAAAAGAATCAATGTTTTTGGGATTATGTCGAAGAACAATGATCTTTTTCAGTGTCATCATATGGGAAAAATAACTTCTGATTTTGTTATTCAGGCCATTAATGAATTTTCAAACATCATCACAAAGAAGACTGTCATTTGTTTGGATAATGCACGGATACATCATTCTAAGGAATTCCAAACCCAAATTTCAAGATGGAAAAAGTTAGATATTGATATTTTTTATCTTCCAAAATATAGTCCACATCTTAATTCTATTGAGATTCTTTGGAGAAAAATAAAGTATGAATGGCTTCGTGCAAAGGATTATAGCTCTTGGGAAACTCTTGAAAAGGCGTTGGAGAATATCTTTTCAGGGTTTGGAAATATTTACAACATAATTTTCAAATGAAAAATGACGAATAATTAAAAGATGAGACTTACTATTGATTTTCAGTAATTTATTTTTATAGAAGGGGCCTTTCGGTTGATCGTGAAAAAGCCCCGTAATTTTGTGGTTATTTATGGGATAATATCATCTTTTCCAATCTTGACAATCGGGTTTTCAGGTTTTCAATTTCAAGGTCTTTGCCCTCAATCTGTTTTTGCTGCCCGATAACATGAAGGTAAAGTTCTTCTAGTTTTTCCAGGGACTGTACAGAAAGTTCTGTTAGATTAAAAGAATACCCTTCTTTGGTTTTCAAGAGGTCCTTGATGGAAGTTACGCCCGGTAAATGATGGTTTTCTCTAATATAATTCTCAACCTCTTTCAGGCTTTTGAATGTATAATCTGCTTTAATTGCCGATAAGCCTGTATAATAATCTTCAAATACATAGTCGGGATAGGTACTGCCCGTGGTCCTTATTGTACCGTTTACAGCAAGTTTTTCGCCGGCACCAAACATTACATTTTGTCCGATAGCTACATTACCGGTATGATAAATGGTTTGTGCATCTGTGGTTGCCTGTGTGGTACTGTTTTGTACAAACCATGGTTCTACTTTCAGTGTTGTTAAATCTACTATTGTGCCTGTTACCCCGTTAACGGTTGTTGAGAGCTGGCTATCAGCAGGGGTAAAGATATTGGATACCGTATTGACTGCTGGTGCGGATGCCGCAACACCATTTACGGTAGAAGTAATTGTATTTACAGTATTGGTCAGCGTATTAGTAGTAACTGTACCAGCAGAAAGGGGTTTCCACGTTCCTCCGTTTATAGTATTTGACTTATTGTCATAATACCAGAATCCGGCAGTTAATGCTCCCTGGGTATTACCTACACCAGCCTGTCCGCCTACATTCGTATTATAGACTGTAAAGCCGTCATAGTAAGTAGGGAAAGAGGTAGGGATACCTATTGGTGCGCCTCCAAATGCCTTAAAGGTTGATAGATCTGTTCTTGGGTATAGCAACCCTTTTCCTACATTAGTGGATAAATTACTGACAGGATTGGAAGAAGCATCTATAAAAGCAGAGCCATTCAGGATAGCAGTATGCATTGTGCTGTTAGAAAATCTTACCTGTGCAGTAGCCATTCCCCCAAAAAATAATGCCCCAAATAATAGAGTATGTTTAATTTCTTTTTTCATTGTGTTTAAATAATATTATTGTGTTGTTAATAACCCGATATGATTGACCATGGTGACGCAGCATCACCAGTATACAGAAGAATATTTCCTTGTCCGCTCACTAACCGGTTATTTGCCGTTTCTCTTGGTATTGGGCTGAGCTGAACATCTGCAGATCCAATAACAGAAACATATAGTCTTTTACCGATGGATATACCTGCGGTGGGTAACGTTAAAGTAGTTCCTACAGTGTTATTAGAATATAAAATAATATCGTCGGTTGCCAGTGCTGTATAGTTTCCTGTCTGACTGGTGACATTCATTGCGGGAGCAGCTGTTGTGGCGCCTCCGGCTTTCACCCATTTTAATCCGTCATTATAATATAATGCAGGGACTACGTCAGAAACTGTTGCTGTATTATATACCAACATTCCAGCAACATGAGCACTCAGTGGAGCTGGGCTTGCTGTAGATGTTAAGGCAACCCGCGGGTTCAACAATCCTTTGGTGGCAGAAAATAGATCTAATACTGCATTAGGATTTGGTGTTGAGGTATTGATCCCTACATTCCCCGTCTGGGAAAAAGCATAAGTAGATAAAAATAATGCAAATGCTGGTAAAACATTTTTTTTCATAAGTGTATTCATAATTTGATAGTCTGTATTTTTATGACGCAAATATATAATGGGTGATAAATTTGCACATCAAATAATGCTACATATTGAGTACACATTCGCAAAATGAAGCACATAGATAGATACTCATCAGATGCTTTATTCATTTTATTAGTCAGTTAAAGGCGATTTTTTCGACACCTGCTTAAGAAATAATTAACAATTCAGAAGGGCTATTTATACACCAGATCTGTATATAAGGCATGTGAAAAAAAATATTTTTTTTCTATTCTGTTATTTGCCTCTATTTTAATTACTTTTTAAATTAAAATAGCCTTATTAAGTTAGACTTAGTATTTATATGATTATTAACAGGATTTGACTTGTTATGTATCTAATAAGTATGTCTTTTTATCCAAAAAACAAAAATCATTGTTTCCTTTGCACTCTGAGAATTTTTAAAATTCTCTGCACTTCTTTTGATTAAAAACAAAAATAATGTTAAAAAAATGAAAAAAGTATTACAGGTTTTAGCCGTCTTATGCATAGAGATAGCGTACGGACAATTAGGCGTTAATACGCTTACCCCTCAGGCCACTTTAGATGTGACAAGTTCTCCCAACAAAAATGTCCCAGATGGCATTATTGCTCCCCGTGCAACAGGGGACCAGATAAGAGCCAATGATCTTTTGTATGCTGCACCGCAAAGAGGAGCAATCGTGTATGCTACTGCTGCGGTAACTGCCCCGTCTCCGAAAACAGTAAACATTACAGCTGTGGGGTATTATTATTTTGACGGAACTATATGGAAAAAATTTTCAGGAAGTGAAACACTTACTTCTTTGACACTCAATGTACCTAATTCTACCTTGGATTACAAAGATGAAAATGGAAGTACTAATACTATTAATATTTCTCCACTGGTAAAAGAACCCTGGTATAAACAATCCACCACCGAGCAGGCCACCTCCAATACAGAACCGATCTACCAGATGGGAAATGTAGCAATTGGTTCGATTGCACCCACTGCAAAGCTTGATGTGAACGGTGGGGTAAGGATAAGAAATATTGATGATGCATCATCCATTGCCAATAAAACAGTATTATTAGCCGATCCTAATGGTTTTGTGCAGGAAATCCCTTCAACAGATATTGTAAAAGAACCCTGGTATAAGCAATCCACCACCGAGCAGGCAACCTCCAATACAGAACCGATCTACCAGATGGGAAATGTAGCAATTGGTTCGATTGCACCCACTGCAAAGCTTGATGTGAACGGTGGGGTAAGGATAAGAAATATTGATGATGCATCATCCATTGCCAATAAAACAGTATTATTAGCCGATCCTAATGGTTTTGTGCAGGAAATCCCTTCAACAGATATTGTAAAAGAACCTTGGTATAAGCAATCCACAACAGAGCAGGCCACTTCCAATACAGAGCCGATCTACCAGATGGGAAATGTAGCAATTGGTTCGATTGCACCCACTGCAAAGCTCGATGTGAATGGTGGGGTGAGGATAAGAAGTATGGATAATGTAACCTCCATTGCCAATAAAACAGTATTATTGGCAGATCCCAATGGCTTTGTGCAGGAAATCCCTTCAACAAGTATTGTAAAGGAACCCTGGTATAAGCAATCCACCACCGAGCAGGCCACCTCCAATACAGAGCCGATCTACCAGATGGGACCCGTAGCAATTGGTTCCATGGCACCCACTGCAAAGCTCGATGTGAATGGTGGGGTAAGGATAAGAAGTATGGATAATGTAACCTCCATTGCCAATAAAACAGTATTATTGGCAGATCCCAATGGCTTTGTGCAGGAAATCCCTTCAACAAGTATTGTAAAGGAACCCTGGTATAAGCAATCCACCACCGAGCAGGCCACCTCCAATACAGAACCGATCTACCAGATGGGAAATGTAGCAATTGGTTCCATGGCACCCACTGCAAAGCTCGATGTGAATGGTGGGGTAAGGATAAGAAGTATGGATAATGTAACCTCTATTGCTAATAAAACAGTATTATTGGCAGATCCCAATGGCTTTGTGCAGGAAATCCCTTCAACAGATATTGTAAAAGAACCCTGGTATAAGCAATCCACCACCGAGCAGGCCACCTCCAATACAGAACCGATCTACCAGATGGGAAATGTAGCAATTGGTTCGATTGCACCCACTGCAAAGCTCGATGTGAACGGTGGGGTGAGGATAAGAAGTATTGATGATATAGCTTCTGTAAATAATGAGAAAGTGGTGATGTCAGATTCTAACGGTTTTGTAAAAGAAATCACCGTAGATAATTTTTTGAAAAGTGTGAGCATTCCCATTAATGCACTTAACCGGACGCAGGATACAGATTTGGCACCCGTTCTTCAGGGAAATTTAACATATAACAGAATGAAATTCCAAACTTCTAATATTGAGAATACGGTAATAGGAAATTGGGACAATTCACAAAATGTGTATTTTGTAAAAAAGAAAGGGGTTTATGTAATTACATCCAGTATAAGGCACCATAATGTATCGGCTAACTATCCAGGGGATAACAATAGGGGGGTTTCGATAAGAATAGCGTTAAATGGTGTAGCTGTTTATCAGCAAGAGGGACTCAGATTTACTAATAATGATAGTATTGCAAGCGGCAACTTTACTGCTATTTTGAATCCGGGAGATTATATATATGTAGATAGTATAGCAGCATGGAACACCACCTATCAGCAAAGCAGGAGGGCATACCTTCATATTACCTATACATCATTATAACAAACATTTAATACAATCAGGATAGTTATAAGGTACTTCATGTACTGATAAGACTAAAAGTGTAAAATAATGATAATTGATTATTAGATTTTTATTCAAAGGACTATTCTCAATAGTCCTTTTCTTTATACTCTCGTATAGAGTACATAAGTCTATTATAGCCTGATTCTGTGAGAACTACATTTATTTTTATAGTATATATATTGTCATCAGTATTTTTGACGGCCAAAAAAATATACTCTGAAAAAGTTAGATAATTTGCCGGAGCAACAATTGCGTGCTCCTGAAGTGGAATATAATTACGGAAAATTGATAGATATCCAGTAAAGATTTATCAATTCGGCAGAAAAAATAAACTATAAAAAAGGGGTTGTTAAAGGATATATAAATATTGCGACTTACCTGTATGAAACCAATAAGATCAAGGAAAGCCTGGACTAACTGAATTTTGGAGAAAAGAAAAATAGCAAACTGAAAGGTAGTGCCCCGACATTTCTGACAAGGTATTAGGAGACTTATCCATAAATTTTGTAAAAAATTGCGTCTTATCAACAATGAACTTGTCAATAGTGAATTACGGTTTTGCGCATTATTATCTCTTAACTTTCAAATAAGGACATTGCAGAATATACGTTTACCTCTTATAGAACCGTAGAGACCAGAAAATCCATGATTAGAAAAAAATTGAACCTTTCTTCAAAAGAAGATTTATATATCTGGATGTCAAATCTTAATAAGAAATAAATAATTGGCAAATCTAAATGTAAAGAAAAAAACATTTGTACATACAAAGACATTTCAATGTGAAAGGCCTTTTAAATACTGTTTAATTAACGTTTAAAGTTTAATGAGAATTTGAAGACAAAATATAAAATATAGAAGGAATTTGGACATTTCCAACCCCTTTTCTGTTACACATCATTAATTATCAAAGAATAAATGAAGTTTCCCTAAAAGGCTGTTCCAATAAAAAATCTATGAGCCAAATAATCGAAATCACGAGTTTATTATATGCTCACAAAGGAAATGCCCGAAATCACATCCGAAAAAATTAGATATCCCTTTCGATCAGGATATTAATGTCTGGATTAAATCAATAAAATAAATACTCACTTTATACTTTTTTGAAAGTTCATAAAAATACCCTTTGTGATGTGTGTCTTATTTTTCTTTATTTGAGGGAGCGAATCTTTTAATATTAAATTATATCTATTTAGTAATCAATAAATTAAATTAATAAAACTATAAAAGAGTATCTGATGAGTACCCGTATTTTGTGTTGTTTTTGATTATTTTTTATCTCTTTGAGGAAGAAATTTTAAAACAAATAAGGATGAAAAAGTTTTTTACGATTGCAGCTATGGCTTTTACAGCAGTTTCTTTCGCTCAAACAGGAAATGTAGGGATTAATACTTCGACACCCAATGTCAATGCAGTATTGGATATTGTTTCCACAAACAAAGGGCTTCTGCCTCCTCGTGTAGCTTTAACTGCGACCAACTCTCCTGCCCCGCTTGGCGGCAATGTTCAGGGGATGGTGGTATATAATACGGCAACAGCCGGTACGGCACCCAATAATGTAGTACCCGGATTGTATTATAACAATGGTACAATTTGGGTCCCGACTACTGATTCTAATGCAGTAACCAGTGTCTCAAACACTTCTGCAGGCAATAACTTAAGTACTACCGTTAATGGAATTACGGGTGCAACTGTACCTATGGTGAATTCTAATGCAGTAAGTGCAACGAATGGTAATTTAATATCAACAGTAAACGGAGTTGCAAGTACACCGGCAGTACCTGTTTTAATAGCTGCAAGTAATGGCCTAACAGCCACTAATGGCGACGTTAAACTGGGAGGCACCCTATCTCAGCCTACCAACATAGCTGCATCGGCAGCCAATACACTTACATTAAGCGGCTTGCAAGGTTCAGCCGCCAAGACAGGAACCCTTGTAGCCGATGGATCCGGTATTGTAAGGCTTCAAGATAGAAGCACACTAAGTGCGGTAAGAGTCGATGGAAACCTAACAATTACAGGAGCAGAAAATAATTTATTTTTTTATACTAATAAAAGTGGTACGGCAATAAATGAGGATCTTGATAATCTGAACGAATTTAGCGGGAATACTTTTACAGCATCTCAATCGGGTTTATATAGGGTACAGATTAATAGCAGGTACGATCAGCATACTAATGCTGTTGATAGTGGTGATGGCTACGTTGGTTGTCTTAGGTTGATGGCTGGAAATGGACCTTTTGCTGGACAATACGGACCTTTTTTCTGTGGAAAAGTTCCTATAGTGGAAGTTGGAGGAACTTTCGTGCCAATTGGTGTCCCTAAGACAGATTTGGTGAAATTAAATGCCGGACAGGTAGTACAATTCCAGATATTGGTATATGGTGCTACAACTAACGTAACAGTATATTACGAAATTCTTATTGAGCGAATTGATTAAAATTTAGTAAGTCCAACTATCACAAGTAGATTTTATACCATATTGTCTCTTATTTTCTATAAACGAAACACATTTTTTATATACAATACTAAGCTATGCAATTGTCTTAACCTCTGGAGAGATAGAAAATAGTGAAGGTGTACACTGTTTTGTGACTTTTATAACGAAGCTTAAGCAGGCGAAAAAGCTCCGTAACTTTTGAAAGGGTAAAAGCAGAATACAATAAAAACTGTCAAAGTTGTGAAGCTTTGGCAGTTTTCTATACCTGAAATTACAAGCCATAAAAACCTATTGGGATTTCAAAAAAATACTGCCTTATAGGTTATAACCGAAGAAGAAAAAATTAAAAACAGTGAAAAAATATTTTACAATTACAGCTTTGGCTTTTGCTACAGTTTCTTTCGCTCAAACGGGTAATGTAGGGATAAACACCCCAACGCCCAATGCCAATGCAGCATTGGATATTGTTTCCACAAACAAAGGGCTATTGCCTCCACGTGTAGCTTTAACTGCTACTAACTCTCCTGCACCGCTTGCCAGCAATGTTGCAGGGATGGTGGTGTATAATACGGCAACAGCCGGTACTGCGCCCAATAATGTAGTACCCGGATTGTATTATAACAATGGTACAATTTGGGTACCTACTACTGATACAGCACCCGCAACCAGTGTCTTAAATACTTCTGCAGGTAATAATTTAAGCACGACCGTTAATGGGATTACAGGAACAGCCGTTCCAATGGTAAATAGTATATCAAACACATTTACTCCGGCCACAGCACTATTATCAACTACAGTAAATGGAGTTGCAGGAACCACTGTTGATTTATCCTCATTGAAAGTAGAACCATGGTCCAACCAAGCAACCAATACGCAAGCAACTGCCAATACACAGAATATTTACCAGATGGGAAATGTAGGAATTAATACTACAGCTCCATCATCAAGCTTAGATGTAAAGGGAGCCAATAATCAACCTGCAACTACTGGAACGACTACTAATGCAACCATACGAATGGAGGGAAGCAGCAATCATGTACTAGATATGGGAACCTTTGCCACCGCCCCTTATGGAAGTTATCTGCAAAGTACGGAAAAAGGAAATTTAGCGACTATTTTACCATTAAGTTTTAACCCTAATGGTGGAAATGTTGGAATTAATAATGCGACCCCAACTGAAGCATTAGATGTTGGCTTAGGAAATCTTCGTGTCCGTAATATTAATACGAACACCGGTACAGCAGCAGACAGGCTTGTAGTAGCCGATGCAACGGGTGTTTTTAAAACGGTTGCAGCACCATCCAATGCGGTAACCAGTGTCTCAAATACTTCTGCGGGCAATAACTTAAGTACCACCGTTAATGGAATTACCGGTGCTGCTGTACCCATGATAAATTCTAATGCATTAAGTGCAACCAATGGTAATTTAGTATCAACAGTAAACGGGGTTGCAAGTACACCGGCAGTACCTGTTTTAATAGCTGCAAGTAATGGTTTAACAGCCACTAATGGTGATGTTAAACTGGGAGGTACCTTATCGCAGCCTACCAACATAGTTGCATCGGCAGCCAATACACTTTCAATCAATGGCTTGCAACCTTCAACGGGTAAAATAGCAACAATTGTAACCGATGCCGGTGGAACAATAAGGTATCAAGATGGAAGCTCAGTAAGTGCAGTAAGATTGAATGGAAACGTAATAACGACCAATGCAGAAAATAATATTTTTTTTTATTTGAATAAGACTGCTACACCAAATGAGGATTTGGATAATTTAAATGAATTTAGCGGTAGTACCTTTACAGCAAAAAGGGCCGGTTTGTATGCAGTAAATATTCACTTTAGGTATGATCAACACCCTAGTACTGTTGATGGTGGTGATGGTTATCTTGCCGCAGTTAGGGTGACTAAAGGACCTGCCGGTAGCACCACAATATACTCAGCTCAAGGTTATCTTAAAGTTGGCATAAATGAAGCTGGAGGAGGTTTCGCACCAATTGCACTTCAAAGGAATGATTTGATAAAATTAGCTGCTGGGGAGGTTATTGAAATACAGACTCTTACATATGGCGCTACAACTAGTGTTACAGGATACTACGAAGTCAGTATCTATCGCGTTGATTAAAGTTTAGCAAGATCAAAATACCACAGGTAGATTCTATACAATATTTTCTCTTACCTGTTTTCTCTATAAACGAAACACATTTTTTATATAAAATACTAAACTGTAAACCTGTCTTAACCTCGGGAGAGACAGGAAATAGTGAAGGTATACACTGTTTTGTAACTTTTATAACGGAGCTTAAACAGGCGAAAAAGCTCCGTATTATTGAAAGGGTAAAAGCAGAATACAAATGATTATAAAGCTGTCAAAGTTTTAAAGCTTTGACAGCTTTATATACCCGAAGGTAATAGGGATATTAGAATCCATAAAAACAATTGGAGATTTCGAATAAAACAGCCTTACAGACCGGGAAAAAATAATAAAACAAAAATAACTTATCAATAAAAAAGTATGGAAACGAATTTCAGAGATATTCATATCGGAAACTATATCAGAGAGCACGTAAAAAAGCATGAAATACCTCTTTTACGCATCTGCAATTTCTTTAAAACTACCGAAGAAGAAATTATAAAAATGTATGAACAGGAAAGTCTCGATACCAACGTTCTTCTTAAGTGGAGCAAACTGTTGGAATATGATTTTTTCAGATTATATGTAACCCATCTTCTTTTGTATGACGGTATTTCCCATACAAAAAATAACAAAAAAGTGAGGGAGGCAGGAGAGAAAATGCTTTTCAGGAAAAATATATATAATCAGGAGATTAAAGAATTTTTGATAGAACTCATTACTTCCAATCAGAAAACGGTTGCTCAGGTAATTCAGGAATATAATATTCCGAGAACCACCATATACAAGTGGATAAGAAAAGTAGAAAAAAATTAATAATCAAATAGATGAAAGGTAAAAGTGCCATTCCCGGTAATTTATTGGGAAGATCCAAAAAGGAAATATTAGAAATTCTTGGAGATGAGTTTAGCCCGTACTCTTCCGATGAATGGTTTTATATCAAAGAAAAGAGATGGTGGTATAAAAAATATCTGAAAATTTACTTTGATGAAAAAGAGCAAGTGGACAGGTTGGAAACCAAAACTAAATATACTTTTTTTTTAAATAAAAAAATCCAAAAATTATGAAACCGAATTACCGTAAAATATATGAAGATTTGCTGATGGCGAAATATCCCGAAAAATTATATTTACTGGAAAATCTACAGGATCTAAGCTCTTCAATATCTATTATTAACATAGACGAAAGTCTTTCAATAAAGGATCTTCAGACGAATATAGAAAATCAAAGATCAAAAGCGTATGATAAAGAGAGTATTCAAAAAATCCTTACCTTTCAAAAGAAGGAACAGCTGAATAATTCGCAAGTCGCCATGAGATTCAACCTCAGCAGAAATACAGTTGCCAAATGGAAGAAAATATTTGCTTCGGAATTTTAAAATTATCAATTGGAAAAAACATTCATATCATTTTTAAGTAATTCATATGCTAATTTTTAGTAATTTTAGATTATATTTTGAAGATGAAACCATTTAAGTTTCTGCTTTTTCTTCTGATACCATTTTTCTCTTTTGGGCAGAGCAAATCAGAAAAAGAGAATATCGACCGCATGTTGGCTGTTTCCGATAGCTTATATTATGCGGATCAACTCATCCCCTCACTAAAGATAGCTCGACAAGCTGTAAAACTGGCTAAAAAAAAGAAATACCCTAAACCCCTGGCTAAAGGGAACGGAGATATATCTTATATACTACAAGACTTAGGAATGTACAAAGAGAGTTCGCATTATGCTGAAGTTGCAGAAAAATATGTTGCCGAAGATGATTATGAAATGAGGGCAATATTGAAAAATGTAACTGGTTATAATTACTATGGATTAAAATTATATGACAAAGCACTCGCCGAATTCCGACAGGAGATATTATTATATAAGAAAATAAAAGATAAAAAAAGCATTTATATGACTTATATGGATATAGGGGATGTATATGAAGAAATGAAGAATATTGATTCTAGTAACTACTACTACAAAAAGGGCTTGGCAGGATATGCAAAGCTGGATCAAAAAGACAAAAAAGAGAATTATTATAATTTCAGTACAACAAATGCGAGTATAGGGTTAAATTTTCTTAAGAAAAAAAATACAGATTCAGCTGAGTTTTATATTAACCAATCAATAGCAATACTAGATTTTTATCAGGATTCATTCAGATCACGCCCATTTTTTTTATATGCATTAAGCAAACTTACACTTGAAAAGAAAGAATATAATAAAGCATTGGATCTTAGTTTTAAAGCTATAAAAATTGAAAAAAAGATCAATCCCAAAAGTGATATTATTTACCTGTACCAAAACATTGCCGGAGTTTATGCAGCAATGCATAATGCGGAAAAAGAGAAAGAATATCTGAACAAATCCATAAAAATGGGGGATAGTATAGAAACAGAGCAAGCTAAATCAATAGCGTTTGTAATCAATAATATTCTGAATGATGAAAAAGAGGAAAGTAAAAAACTGCAAAGCAAAACATATTGGATAGGGGGAATCATTTTCATATTGATCCTTTTATTAGTCTCCATTGGTTATATAAATAGCCAAAAACATGAAAATAAAAAAGAAGCAGAATTATTGGAAAAAGATCAGATCTTACTATTAAAGGAAAAAGAAACCAGACAGCTCGAAAAAAAATTAAATGCTTCATTTGAAGAGACCGTTCAGTTAGCCAAGGAAAATAACCCTGAGTTTCTGACACGATTTATAGAAATATATCCTGAATTCATCAATAAATTACAACAAATCTCCCCCAAACTACAAGCCAGCGAATTAAAATTGTGCGCTTTATTATTCCTTAATTTCTCTTCCAAAGATATTGCGAAATTTACGTTTACTTCTTCTCGAACGGTTCAAAATCGCAAATATAATCTCCGTAAAAAACTAAATATTCCTTCCGATCTGGATATTAATATCTGGATGAATACTATTGTAAATGGAGATTGATTTCTAAATAAAATACTTTTTTTGACTTATCCCTTTAATAAATACCCTAAAAATACATGTTTTTGGGTATTTATTAAAGGGATAAGTCAATTGAAGAAATAACGGATACCCTTGAATCAGCATCAATTTCCGTAAAAGGTCTTTTTATGAATGCCGATGCAGGTTTTGATTTTGTAGATCTACTTTTGGCTTGCGAACAAAAAGAAATAATTCCTAATATAGCATATAACAAAAGAAATAATAGCCAATACACTGAACGTATATTAGATAACAAGCTTTATAGAGAGCAATATTCGATCGAAAGGACAAAAGCTTGGATGGATAGTTGTCGAACTATTCTTAATCGATTTGAAACAACTGTTTCAAGTTGGATAGGATTTAATTTTATAGCATTCATAATTATTGCAATTAAGAAATTTACAAAAGCTAAAAAGTCAAGATGACTTCAATAAATGAAGTTCCTTAAAGGAGGCTGTTCCAATAAAAAAACGATAAGCCAAATAATCGAAATCAAGACTTTATTCGAAGAGAATACTTCGAGGCTTGCCTCGAGGTCAAAAGAGGAAAAGTATGAAAAACGGATGGTTTTTCATAAAACTAAAAATAGAATCTCTTCCATTGAATCTCGGGGCTCTGCCCCGGGGATCATTTATTATCTATTCACAAACGAAATACCCGAAACCATATCCGAAAAAATTAGATATCCCTTCCGATCAGGATATTAATGTCCGGATTAAATCAATAAAATAAATACGTATTTCATACTCTTTTGGAAGTTTATAAGAAATACTCTCTATGACCCTCCTCTTATGTTTCTTTATTTGAAAGATAAATAAATCATTTAATAATTATATATACTTAAAAGTCAAATTATTACATTCGCAAAAATATAAATAGGTATCTGATAAGTACCTGTATTTTGTGTTGTTTTGGATGATTTTTCATCTCTTTGTTAGAAGAAATTTTCATAAAATTAAAACACAAATGATGAAAAATTTTTTTTACAATTACAGCGATAGCTTTTACAGCAGTTACTTTCGCTCAAACAAGGAATGTAGGGATTAATACTGCAACACCTATGGTGCTCTTGCTTTACCAAATGCTGGAGGAGCTCCTGTTCAGGGAAGTATCGATTTGATTGTAGATGGGGTTAAAGCTATATCAAGTTATTATTCCGCTACAGATGCTCCATCTGGTCTGTTGTCTACACTTGGAAATTATTCTACTGCACAAAAAGTAATAAGTAATTTCCCAGCAGGGACCCATACCATAAAGCTGCAAGCCAAAAGCTGGTTTAATACAACCAGATTTAATACTGATCCTTTTGCCGCAGGGTACGCAGGATCTACGGCAGCAGATAGTCAGGCAATGAAGGCAAGAATTAGCATAATAGCATTAAATTGATTATTTATTAATAATAAAATAACTCAAAGATTAGAAAAAGCAGAAGGATTATTTGTTAATGCAGATGCTGGTTTTGATTCCTGGAATATCAGAAAACACTGTGAAAGTAAGGATATTTTACCCCAATATTGCTTTCAATAAACGGAATGGAACAGATACGGAAGATTGTTATTTTGATGAAATTTTATACAGGGAAAGATTGCTATAGAAAGAACAACTGCAATGGCTAGACAGCTTTAGATCACTGCTTAACCGTTTTGACAAAACAGTATCGAGTTGGAAGTCTTTCAATTATATAGCTTCTATAATAATAGCTCTGAAGAAATTTTATAAAACTAAAAAAGTTTAAATGACTTAATTAAAAAAAAATGAATACAAATCACCACCCTACACTAATAGTTTTAGCAGCTGGAATGGGCAGTAGATACGGAAGTCTCAAACAGATAGACACATTTACACCACAGGGAGATACTATTATAGATTTTTCTTTATATGATGCATTGCAAGCAGGTTTTAAGAAATTTGTTTTCATCATTCGTAAGAATTTTGAAAAAGAATTTAAAGAGATATTTGAAAAAAAATTAAAAAGGAAAGCCGAAATAGAATATGTATTTCAGGAAATAGATACTGTTCCAGCAAAATATCTTAATACAGAACGTGCCAAACCATGGGGTACCGGGCATGCATTATTACTTACTAAAGATGTGGTACACGAAAATTTTGCCATTATTAATGCTGATGATTTTTATGGGAGAGATGCCTTTATGGTTATGTATGATTTTCTAAAAGAAACAGACATCAACTCTTATAATTTTAGTATGATAGGTTATTTATTGAAAAATACGGTTTCAGATCATGGTTATGTTTCCCGAGGGGTATGTGATGTAGATTTTAATGGAAACTTATTAAACGTGACTGAAAGAACTCACATAGAGAAAAATAAAAACGAATTAAGGTACAAAGAAGAAGATGAGACCTTTACAACAATTGAAGGGGATGTAACAGTATCAATGAATTTTTGGGGATTCACACCAAAGTGCTTTGAACTTGTTGATGATTCTTTTAGAAGATTTTTGGAAAAAAATAAAGGAAGTTTAAAAGCAGAATACTATTTACCAACTTTGGTTGCCGACAGTATAGGATCTAGAAAAGCTAATGTGAAATTACTGAAATCTAACGACAAGTGGTTCGGAGTTACATATCCTGAAGATAAAAAAATTGTGCAAAAAGCTATTTCAGAATTAAGAATGAAGAAACTTTATCCAGAGAACTTATGGGAATAATCTAACATGACAACTAGTAAATTTATCCTATTTCCTCAAATAGTACTTATTAAAAATTTCCTACAGCATTATATTGAAAACAAATCCAGAACCAAAGGCCATGAGAGAAAAAGAGATCCAATCAATTTTTGATCAGTTTGAACACAAGTTTAATTTTCAATCGTATAGCGAACTAATATCAGGGCACATAAATGATACATTTCTTATTCTTACTGATGCCAATGAACATTATGTTTTACAGTGCATTAATCACAATGTATTCAAAAATGTTCCCGGTCTTATAAGTAATAAGGTTACTGTTAGTAATCATCTATTAAATAAGTTAAATTATTTATCCCCAAAAGAAATTGGAAAAAAAGTACTTTGCTTTATTAAAGCAAAAAGCAGCGAAAATTTTTATTATACGGATGGAATCAATTATTGGAATCTGATGCCCTATATTGAAGAGGGAAAAACACATGAAGTAGTAACTAATAGTGAAATTGCGTACGAAGGAGGTAAATTAATGGGAGAATTTTTAAATCTAACATCAGATTTAGATAATTCTAAGCTCGTAGAGGTAATTCCAAAATTCCATGATATGTCTTTCCGTTTTCAGCAATATAAACTTGCTCTTCAAAGCGCTAGAGTTGATCGTCTTAAAAAAGCAGAACTTTATATCAATTGGGTTTCAAAACTAAGAGACGAAATGCAGATTCTTCAGAATCTCAAAGAAATAGGAAAAATACGAATAAGGGTTACCCATAATGATACTAAAATATCAAACATGCTTTTTGATGAAAAAAATATCGGAATGTGTGTGTTAGATACAGATACCGTAATGCCTGGTATTGTACATTATGATTTCGGCGATGCTATTCGTACGATTTGTAATACAGCTACAGAAGACGAAATCGATTTATCAAAAGTTGAGTTTAATTTAGAATTTTACAAAAGTTATGTTAGAGGTTTTTTGGAAAAAACAGGCGAAACTTTAACGCCAATCGAAATAGAATATTTACCCTTAGCAGCAAAAACTATGATATTTATTATAGGATTAAGATTTCTTACAGACTATCTCAATAATGATGTTTATTTCAAAACCAAATATTCTGAACACAATCTTGATCGTACCAAAAATCAATTCAAATTGATTTATAGTTTAGAGCAAAAATACAACGAAATGGAAATTAATCTATGAAAAAATATCTCATTACAGGTGGGTCAGGGTTCATCGGAAGTCATATTGCTGAAGAACTATCAAAAAATGGGCATCATGTTATCGTATTAGATAATTTAAGGACAGGATTCAAAAAAAATATGGAAGGATTAGATGTAGAATTTATCAATGGGGATATAAGGGATAAAAACATTCTTTTACAATATGCACAAGAAGCCACAGCTATTTTTCACCTCGCGGCATTAGTAAGTGTACCAGAGTCTTTAGTAAATATTTCGGAGTGTATTGATATCAATACACATGGAACTATCAATGTTTTAGAAGCTGCTAAAAGCAATTATGGTTGTAAGGTTATTTTATCAAGCTCTGCTGCAAATTATGGAGATGATCCCATTCTTCCTAAAATAGAAAGCATGATTCCCAAACCTATGACTCCATATGCCATCAGTAAATTAGATGGAGAATATTACCTAGATATGTACCGAAAACAATGGCAAATACCCACTGTATCATTGAGATATTTTAATGTTTTTGGTTCGAGACAAAATCCTAATTCTGCCTATGCAGCTGCCGTTCCCATTTTTATAAATAAAGCATTGAAAAATGAACCGATTACTATTTATGGAGATGGAAATCAAACTAGAGATTTCATTTATGTAAAAGATATAGTTCGGGCTAATATTTTTGCATCAGAAAAAGGAGATTCTATTTATAATGTTGCTTTAGGGCACAGTACTTCTATTATTGAGCTTGTTATAAAGATTATTGAAATTACTAATTCAAAATCACCAATTGTCTTTTTAGAAGAACGGGCAGGAGATATTAAGCATTCAACAGCAGATCCTTCTAAGTTTCAACAATTAGGATTTAAACCTCTTTATTCATTAGACCAAGCATTATTAGAAACAATAGATTACTATGATAGAAGAAATATTGAAACGTAAGAAATAGTATTCTTATAACTGAAAAAAAATTTAGAAATACAAATTCTATATATATAAATTTAATTTTAGCCCTTCCAAAAACCAAATTAATATGTTAAAGAGCACAATAGATTCCTCTACAGGATTTGAAAAAAGATTTGAAAAGATAGAAACAGTTATATTCACGGATTCACTTTCAGCTTCAAAATCCGTGGCAAAAGAGATCTCAGATCTTATACGTGTAAAGCAGTCTCAAAAACAACCTTGTATTTTAGGGCTGGCAACAGGTTCCTCGCCCAAGAGTTTATACGCCGAATTGGTACGCATGCACAGGGAAGAAGGCTTAAGTTTCAAAAACGTAATCACCTTCAACCTTGACGAATATTATCCTATGGAACCAGATTCCGTACATAGTTATGTTCGTTTTATGAAAGAGTTATTGTTTGATAAAGTAGATATTCTTCCTGAAAACTATCATATTCCTGACGGAACATTATCTAAAGAAGAAATAGCAGACTACTGTACTGAATACGAACTTAAAATAGAAGCCTTAGGCGGAATAGATTTGCAGATTCTAGGTATTGGCGGTAATGGTCATATTGGGTTTAATGAATCGGGCTCCTTGCAAAATTCCAAAACCCGTCTTGTAGCATTAGATCATATCACAAGAGTAGCAGCAAGCAATGAGTTTTTAGGACTGCCAAATACTCCTAGAACAGCTATTACATTGGGAGTAAAGAAAATAATGGAAGCGAAAAGAGTAATACTATTAGCGTGGGGTGAATCTAAATCAAAAATTATAAAAGAGTCCGTAGAAGGTACGGTTACCAACCTAGTACCAGCTTCCTATTTGCAAGAACACAAAAACGCTACTTTTGTATTGGATCAAGGAACAGCTCATAAACTTACCCGAATTAATACTCCATGGTTGGTAGAAAAAATAGAATGGACTGATGCATTAATCCGAAAAGCAGTTTTGGGATTAGCCCAAAAAATAAAAAAACCTATATTAAAGCTTACCGATTCTGATTATATAGAAAACGGAATGAGCGATTTGTTGGCAGACAAAGGGCCAGCTTACAATATCAATATCCAAATCTTCAATAAATTACAACACACTATAACTGGTTGGCCAGGAGGTAAGCCAGGAGCAGATGACAGTAACAGACCAGAAAGAAAAATCCCGGCTAAGAAAAGAGTTCTTATATTCAGTCCACATCCAGATGATGATATTATTAGTATGGGTGGAACTTTCATAAGACTACACCAACAGGGGCATGAAGTTCATGTAGCTTATCAAACCTCTGGAAATATAGCAGTAGCGGATTCTGAAGCATTGCGATTTGCAAATTTTGTGTGTGATTACAATGAAATGTTTGGCATAGAAAATGGTGCAGCGCAAAAGATTTTTGAAAAGGCAATCAAATTTTTGCAAAATAAAAAAAATAGTGATATAGACATTCCTGAAGTAAGACAAATAAAGGGTTTAATAAGAAAAGGAGAAGCAAGATCCACTTGCCATTACGTGGGAATACCAGACAGCCAGATTCATTTTTTGCAAATGCCCTTCTATGAAACAGGCAGAATAGAAAAAAAACCATTGAGCAAAGAAGACATAGAAATTGTAATAGATATAATAGACAAAGTAAAACCACATCAAATATATGCGGCTGGTGATTTAGCAGATCCTCATGGAACGCATAAAGTGTGTTTAGATTCTATTTTTGAATCTGTTAAAAATTTAAAATCGAAGGAATACATGAAAGATTGTTGGTTATGGTTATATAGAGGGGCATGGAAAGAGTGGTCTATAGAAGAAATAGAAATGGCAGTTCCACTAAGCCCAGACCAAATTTTGGAGAAACGCTATGGGATTTTCAAACATCAATCTCAAAAAGATGGAGTAGTATTCCAAGGGACAGACACGAGAGAATTCTGGCAAAGAGCAGAAGAAAGAAACAGAGAAACGGCAGAAACTTATCATAAAATGGGACTTGCAACTTATGCTGCCATGGAAGCTTTTGTAAGGTGGGAATTCTAAAAAATTAGGCAATGTCCTTAATCAAAGGATATAAACGTCATACAGTAGTAGATAAGAATGGATTTTTTTTTAGCTGTCATGGTCTCAGTAACGAGCATCCACAACAGTGAGGCAGTAGATTTGTTAATGAGAACCCTGTTTTATTGGTCTCAGAAATAGTTAAAACTATGCACTTTAGTGCATTTTACTTTCAGTTTCTAAAAATGTTATCTTTGTTTTGTGGATTATCAACGTAGCAATGGTCATAGTGTAAGTAGGTTAACAGCACATATTGTATGGGTTACTAAATATCGTTTTCCAGTATTGGAGGGTGATATTAAATTACGCTGTCGTAGTATTTTGCTTCAAATTTGCCAGGCAGAAGATATTAGAATTTTGAAAGGAGTTGTCTCTAAAGATCATGTTCATATGCATATAGAATATCGCCCTAATCAAGATATAAGTAGTCTTGTTAAACTATTCAAAGGTCGAAGCTCTAGGAAACTTCAAATTGAATTTCCTGAATTGAAACAACGTTATTGGGGACGTCATTTTTGGGCAATAGGATTTGGTTGTTGGAGCACTGGCAATATTACGGATGAAATGCTTAACGAGTATTTGGAACATCATCGAAACCCAACTGATCAAGACCAAAGTAATTTTATCATTGAGTAGTAATACTCGAATCGTGGACTTTAAGTCCACAAACCAAACCTATGGACTTTAAGTCCATAGTGGTTTAGTTAATCACAAATATGACAGATTTTTCAACATGAATTAAATAAATATGCTTTAAACTTTCTCCTCCTCAGGAATCAAAAGCTTCCCCCAATCATTCAGCGGCCAAAGAATCTCTACCAGTTTTCCTCCAAGTTCCGTTAATGTATACTCACTTTTGGAGGTAATTCATTAAACGATTGTTTAACCAAAATGCCATTCTCCACCATTTCATTAAGCTGCTTGTTTAAAATTCTGCGGTCAACTTTAGCAATCCCACGAAGAAATTCACTCGGACTTGAAATTGAAAGATTAAAAATTTAACCATTAGAAGATCTGAGTGATCTGAGAAATCTGCGGGAGAAAAAAACTTCAAACATATGTAAATCACCATTTCTCCGTCAGATATTTCCAATACCTTTTCGGAACATGCTGCACATGCAGTTTTAAATTCTTCCTTTCTATGATATTGGTTTTCGTAAAATACCGCTGCCAAAGCGTTTGGTAATTCTGCTCCTCATCATGAAACTTCTGTTGGTATTTGTGGAGATCTAATTTTTCTTCCGGATAAAAAAACTCACAGGTATCCAGATCGTACAGAATTCCGTAATTCCGTTGCAAATCGTAGATCATCCATTTTTGATCCTGATAACGGTCTTTAAAATGTTTACGGATCAGGGGAAGAACATCGAAATCAGGATCTATTTTCGCAAAGAAAACTCCATCCTGCATTTTTTCAAACCGGACAAAAGCCGTCATTCTATGTCTTTCCCGGTCTACAGATTTACAGATCTTTGAAATTTTCAGCATATCTTCATCTGCATAATTTTGAAGAATATTTTTATCAGGATGCTGGATCGATTGCTTTACAGCAGAGAGAATAAGATGCTCCCGTTCCGGATCTTCCGACAGGAAAACTTTCAGGAGCTGGTGAACGCCCGATCTTCCGATATGCTGTTCCAGTTTGTTGAATACTCTTTCCGCTTTATCGCTTTGCGTAATCACTTCATGAATTTCAGCAAAAATATTTTCCTGATGAAACCTTTCCTTGCTTGCAATTTCCACATCTCTATACTGGTATTCAAACACTTCAAATACTGCGGTTAAAAGGCCATCGAAACTTCCGTCATAAAGTAATGTGGTCATGGTGATTCAGGTGAAATTATTTTTTGAAGATTATTTTTAAAACAAACTCAGCTGCTGTGAAAACTGATTGTGAAACTTGGAAGAACTTCCGCCTACCAACAGCTTTCTCAAATTTATATCTGTTAAATATCGCAAATAAGCATTTCCTGCATTGAAATCGATGAAATATTTTGCCCGGTTGACAGCGGCACCCAGCTTTTTCAAATGATCCATATTTAAAACCTGAAAACGACGAGCCTGAATGATTTTCTGCGCAGTTTTTACGCCAATTCCCGGAATCCTTAAAATCATTTGATAATCCGCTGTCTGCAGATTCACCGGAAATTGATGAAGATGCCTCAAAGCCCAACTCAGTTTAGGATCTATTTCCAGATCCAGAAACGGCATATGAGGATCTAAAATTTCTTCAGCTTTAAAACCATAAAATCTCATCAGCCAGTCAGACTGATACAAACGGTTTTCACGAAGCATAGGAACTTCCGTCGTCAGAGAGGGCAGTCTTTTGTCTTCCAAAACGGGAACATATCCCGAATAATAGACCCTTTTCAGATTGAAATTTTTATAAAAATGATCTGCCACTTTGATGATCTGCAAATCGTTTTCATTGGTTGCTCCCACGATCATTTGCGTAGACTGTCCGGCAGGGGCAAATTTCGGCACTTTTCTGAAAATTTTCTTTTCATCTTTATACTGGTCAATACCTTTTTGAATATAGCGCATCGGATTGATCATATCTTGGCGGTTCTTTTCAGGAGCCAGTAATTTCAGCCCGCTTTCCGTAGGAATTTCAAGGTTTACAGAGAGTCTGTCTGCATATAAAGCAGCTTCCTGCATCAGCTCATCACTTGCCCCAGGAATAGATTTTAAATGAATATAACCGTTAAAATTTTCTTCAGTCCGTAATTTTTTTGCCACTCTTACCAGACGCTCCATCGTAGTATCTGCATTTTTAAAAATACCGGAGCTCAGAAACAGACCTTCAATATAATTTCTGCGGTAAAAATTAATTGTAAGGTCAACCACTTCTTCTACAGTGAAACCTGCCCTTTTAATATCATTGGAACTTCTGGATACACAATATGCGCAGTCGTAGATACAGTGGTTGGTCAGCAGAATTTTGAGCAGGGAAACACAGCGTCCGTCTTCTGTATAGGTATGGCAGATCCCGCTTACGGAACTATCTCCCAAAGCGCCTTTTTTATTCTTTCTCGTTCCTCCGCTGGATGAGCAGGAAACATCATATTTCGCTGCATCAGCAAGGATTTCGAGTTTTTCTTTCAGGCGTTCAAAATTCATATTTTTAACCGGATGTTATAATTTGTATCAAAATAGTGTTCAAAAATAGTTCCAAAATTGATAAATATCAATCTTTTTCGATAGAAGTTATCAACAATGGAGACTTTCAAAATTACTATCTTTACGCATATTAAATTTATGCTATGAATCATAAACCGGTAGAAGGTTTCTCTAAACTTACCAAACAGGGCAAAATTGATTGGCTTGTCAGCGAATACCTTGAAGGAAACGAAGAATATCAAAATATATTAAAACAATATTGGAACGAAAATGCTGATCTCCAGAAACTTCATGAAGAGTTTTCTGAAAATACGATCTCCAATTTCTATATGCCTTACGGAATTGCTCCGAATTTCTTAATTGACGGAAAATTATTTGCCCTTCCGATGGCTGTAGAAGAAAGTTCAGTAGTGGCAGCAGCTTCTAAAGCCGCTAAATTCTGGATCGATAAAGGGGGTTTTAAGACAACCATTATCAACAACGAAAAATTAGGACATACCCACTTTATATTCAATGTAGAATCTCATAAGCTTCAGCATTTCTTTAATTTTAATTTGAAGAAGAAATTATATGAAGCAACCGAAGCGATCACGGCGAACATGAGAAATCGGGGTGGTGGAATTTTGGATATTAAATTAGTTGATAAAACTTCTGAAATGCCCAACTATTACCAGCTTAAAGCAAGCTTCGATACAGTAGATTCCATGGGTGCGAATTTTATTAATTCATGTCTTGAGCAGTTCGGAAAAACATTGAAGCAGGAAATTGCAACGAGTGAAGATTTTACACAGGAAGAGAAAAGCTCACTTCAGGTAGTGATGAATATTCTTTCCAATTTTACACCCGACTGTATCGTAAGAGCTGAGGTTTCCTGTAAAATTGAAGATTTAAAAGACGACAGTGGAATCTCCAATGAAGAATTTGCAAGAAAATTCAAACAGGCTGTTACTATCGCTGAAATAGAACCTTTCCGAGCTACGACCCACAACAAAGGCGTAATGAATGGAGTAGATGCTGTGGTAATTGCCACAGGAAATGACTTCCGGGCAACAGAAGCCTGCGCACACGCTTATGCAGCGAGAGACGGACAATACCGATCTTTAACACACTGTACAACAGATAACGGGATTTTCAGATTCTGGATCGATCTTCCGATCTCTGTAGGAGTGGTGGGAGGTCTTACGAATCTCCATCCATTGGTGAAATTCTCACTGGCACTTCTTGGAAAACCTTCAGCACAGGGACTGATGAGTATCTTGGCTGTTTCCGGTCTTGCCCAAAACTTTGGAGCGCTTCGTTCTTTAGTTACTACAGGCATCCAGAAAGGGCATATGAAAATGCATTTATTGAATATTTTAAATCAACTGGGCGCTACAGAAGCTGAAAAGCAGCATTTTGTTGCCTATTTTAAAGATAAAACGGTAAGTCATCATGAGGTTATTAATGAATTCAACAGATTAAGAGCTCAATAATGCTGCAGATTATCTTACCCGTCATCTTTATCATCTTCGGGATCTTTTTAAAGAAAACGACTTCCCCGGGTTTTAGAAATTCTAAAAAACTTTCCAATGTCTTTATCATATTGGGGATTTCAACCTTGGTGGCAAAAATTATTTTAATCTATATAAAATCGAAATAGTGAAACGGAACATCCTCTTCTTCCTATTGATTTCAGGTTTAAGTTTTTCACAACAGAAAAATGTAAAGATCAGTGATCTCCAGCCGAAATCTGAAGATGCTGTATTTCCGGTAGTTTCCTATTCGGAAAATCCGTTGGTCGAAACCAAGATCAATACCTTTTTGCAGGTCAATGAGCTGGAATATATCCCGAATTCCGGTTCTGATCCTTTTAAGAAGGCTTCTACGGCTGCGAATTCCTATACCAACTATCTCTATTTCTACAGCTGGGAGAAATTGGAAACGCCTAAAAATATTGTAAGCATCGGGATAGACGGTGAAGCTTCGGGAGCCTATCCTGAAGGATTTTCAAAATGGAATAATTTTGATTTAAGGACGGGGAATTTTATCAACTGTACGGATTTGTTTCAGCCCAATGCTGTCAAAACATTCGAGAATATCATCAATCAGAACGTCAAAAAAAGGGTGGATGAATTTCTTACTCAGTTAAGAGCTGAGAAGAATCCCGGAGAAGAAGTTCAGGATCAGATTGCGATGTATGAAGACTGTTTTATGGAACATACCTTAGAATACATCGAATTTTATTTTGGTAAAAATCAACTGACTTTTGTGGCCGGAAGATGTTCCAATCATGCAATGAGAGCATTGGATGATCTGGGAAGTCACACCATTGAAATTCCTTACAAAGATCTGGAAAAGTACTGGAGCCCGTACGCAAAAAATCTTTTGTCGGGTTCTGAAAAACCGGATGCCACAAGCTTTCAGTATAAATTGCTGAAAGGAAAAATAGACCATAAGTATCTCATTACCGTTTTTATCAAACATCTTTACACCGATAAGGGGGAGAATTCTTTTTCTGCAATGTATTGGTATGATAAAAATAAAAAACTGATAGAGTGGGATGGGAAGATTAAAGGAGGTCATATTTCCATCACGGAAAACGACCACTACGATGAAAAATTGGAAAAATGGATTCCGAGAGCTTTTATAGAAGCTGATAAAAAAGGAAATAAGATCACCGGAACCTGGCAGGATTATAAAACAGGAAAATATTTAAATCTAGAATTAGAAGAATTATAAAATGAAAACAATTACTTTAATTTTTGGTGCTGCCTATGGAATGCTGTCCGTTATTTTGGGAGCTTTCGGAGCACATGCTTTAAAAAAAATATTATCCGTGGAAAGACTTGAAAGTTTTGAAACGGGAGTGAGATATCAGATGTATGCTGCATTCTTTTTATTGATTGTTGGGTATATTTTAAAATTTGATACTTCATCACAGAAATGGATCTCCATTTTAATGATTGCGGGAACCATGCTGTTTTCTTTTAGTATCTACTTCCTTAGTTTACAGGATTATTTGGGCGCAAACCTGAAGTTTTTAGGACCCATTACTCCGCTTGGAGGTCTTTTTATGATTATAAGCTGGGCAATGCTGATTTGGTATTTCGCCAAGACAAAAATATAATCATTTCAGTTTGGGTATAAAAAGAGTTATGCTCACTTTATTCAATTTCCATACTTTAAAATTAAAAGATGAATAGCCGCTTTACCTTGTTTTTGATGACCCTCGTTATTTTTTCTCTTAGTGTTCATAAAGTAGAAGCACAGGAGAAGAAGAAATTTATGAACGAGACTATTTTAACGGAAGTGAAAACTATTCAAAAGCGTTTTTCAGATAGCATCAGTCACTATAATTACAAAAAAAATGCTGATCTATATAGTAAGAAATATAAAGTTTTTTACATTGAAAAAATACAGAGCCTGGAAAACCTATACCAAAGTATATTTGATAAAGATGTCATCATCGGGAAGGTAAATAAAAGTATTTCATTTAAAACAACGACCGGAATGCAGGCAAAAACTCCTGTATCTCCGGTAGAAACGGCAGCCCAAAGTGAAATAAAAACTAATTCTGTTGATATTGCTGAAGTTGAAAATTACAAACAGCTTGAAGACTTAAAAAAACGGTTGACCGTTGATTTCCCGGTGTATTTAATAGAAGACGATAGTGAGGGAATATATCGATGTCATTTGAATTTCTTCATTGATGTGGATGGGAAATTTAAAAACGTAAAATACAGCGGATCATCCGGGACAGAATTCAATTTAATCAGTGCATTATTCCTGTACGCTCTTGAAGGTTTGGAAAAACCGCTCCTTTATAACAAAAAGCCTATTGTACAACAGTTTTCCCAACCGATTGTATTAAAATTTGAATAGTAAAAACAAATGATGAGGTTTTTTAATATTTAAAATCAATGACAATGAAAATCAATAGAAGAAGGAGGTTAATAAAAACATTCAATCTTCTGGATCAGCCTATAAAATTCAATCCGTTTGTATTTAGCCGTACCTTTTTTATGTGGGCTTTTACGGGGCTTGTAGGAGGAGCTATTGCGGGAGGTTACTGGATTGTTTTAGAATGTTTTACAGAGTTTTTAGCTGAGTTTCAGGGCTGGATGGTGATTCCAACGATGGCGGTCTGTGGCCTGCTCGCAGGACTTGTCATTCATTTTATCGGAGATCCCGGAGAAATTCATTTGATTGTTAATAATATCAGGTTTAATAAAGGAAAATTAGATCCGAAAAATAATCCTTCCATGATTCTTTCGTCATTGTTTTGTGTGGCATCCGGAGGAAGTCTCGGGCCTGAGGCTCCTTTGGTTCAGGTTACTGGATCTACCGGAACCTGGTTGGGTAAAATTTTCAGACTGAAAGGGGAGGAGCTGCGTTCTTTGAGCATTGCCGGAATGGCTTCAGGCTTTACCGCTTTGTTTGGGGCTCCGCTTGGAGGAAGTCTGTTTTCCCTTGAAATTCTGCATCACAAACACGCTGTAGAATATTACAGAGCTATTATTCCTGCTTTGGTAGCGAGCTGTTTCAGTTATGTGATGTTTGCTTTGATTATTCATTTGGGGATAGGCGCAACATGGGATCTGAAGGCTTATCATTATTCTGGAGTGTATGATTTTATCTATGCTTTTTTATTCGGTGTGGTGGCAACTATTTTTGGATGGATCTTTATTTTTGTAGTGAAATTTTTCAAAAAAGTTTTTGAATACAGACAGTTTCCCATCTATGTGAAGACTTTGACTGGTGGAATTATTTTGGGAGTTATTGCTTATAATTTTCCCATTACAAGATACTTTGGTCATCATGAGGTCAATCAGCTGATCAACGGGAATTTTACCCTGAATTTTTTGATCGTGATCCTTATTTTTAAGATCATTGCGATTGCCGTTACAGTAACTTCAGGATGGAGAGGTGGTTTTATCATTCCCTTATTTTTTGTAGGAACTACTTTAGGATTGATTATTCATCAGCTATTTCCTGCTGTGGATACTACGCTAGCCATTGTAAGCTGCATGGCGGCCATCAATGCCTGTGTGACCAGAACACCAATGAGTACCACCATTATTTTGGGAACCTTAACTGGATTTACCTATTTCGTTCCGATACTTTTTGCGAGTTTAACAGGGTATTTCCTGGCGCCTAAAATTCCATTTATCGGGTCGCAGTCTGAAAAATTGTCCGAAGAATAAAATTTAGAATAGGTATTTTAAACCATTAAGAGTTTTTAAGTGATTAAGAATATTAAGTTTCGCAAGCGAATATAAGAGGTAAGCTTAAAAATATCTTTAGATGTTTTTCTTAATTAAACTTAAAATCTTCAATAATCTTAATGGTTAAAAAAAATCTTATTTAAAAAATATGAAGACATTCTTAATTTTTAAGTCAATAAACTTGAACTTCCATGTCTTTTTAGTAAATTTGTCAACCTTTAAATTTTAAAATAAAATAATAAAAATAATATGAATCTTCACGAGTATCAATCAAAAGAGATTTTATCAAAGTACGGAGTTGCTATCCAACGTGGTTTCGTAGCGAACAATGTAGAAGAAGCTGTAGCAGCTGCTGAAAAATTGACTGCTGAGACCGGAGCACAGGCTTGGGTTGTAAAAGCACAAATTCACGCAGGTGGTCGTGGTAAAGGTGGTGGTGTAAAGTTCTCTCCAAACATGGATAAACTTAAAGAAAACGCTCAAAACATCATCGGAATGCAGTTGGTAACTCCACAAACTTCTGCCGAAGGTAAAAAAGTACACTCTGTTTTGGTTGCAGAAGATGTTTATTATCCGGGAGAAACTGAAACTAAAGAATTTTATGTTTCTATTCTTTTAGACAGAGCTGAAGGTAAAAATACAATCGTATATTCTACTGAAGGAGGTATGGATATTGAGCACGTTGCAGAAGTAACACCTCATTTGATCCACAAAGAAATCATTGATCCTGCTTTAGGTCTTCAAGGGTTCCAGGCTAGAAAAATTGCTTTCAACTTAGGTCTTGAAGGAAATGCATTCAAAGAATTCACAAAATTCATTGCATCTCTTTACAATGCTTATACAGGAATTGATGCTTCTCTTTTCGAGATCAACCCTGTGTTGAAAACTTCTGATAACAAAATTATCGCTGTAGATGCTAAAGTAACTTTAGATGGTAACGCATTGTTCCGTCACAAAGACTTAGAAGCGTTGAGAGATACAAGAGAAGAAGATCCAATGGATGTAGAAGCGGGTGAAGCTGGTCTTAACTTCGTAAAGCTAGACGGCAATGTTGCTTGTATGGTAAACGGAGCTGGTCTTGCAATGGCAACTATGGATATCATCAAATTATCTGGTGGTAGCCCTGCTAACTTCTTGGACGTTGGAGGTACTGCCGATGCTCAGAGAGTACAGACAGCTTTCGGAATCATCTTGAGAGATCCAAACGTAAAAGCAATCCTGATCAATATCTTCGGAGGTATCGTAAGATGTGACAGAGTAGCTCAGGGAGTTGTAGATGCTTACAGAGCGATGGGTAGCCTTCCGGTTCCATTGATCGTAAGATTACAGGGAACTAACGCTGTAGAAGCTAAAAAATTAATTGACGATTCAGGTCTTCCTGTACATTCTGCAATTACTTTAGAAGAAGCTGCAAACAAAGTAAAAGAAGTTTTAGCTTAAGACTAAACTTTTAAATAAATTCAGAAACCGTTCCATTCTTTGGAGCGGTTTTTTTATAGTTAAACACTAAAAATCAGTCCGATGAAAAATTTGTACATCCCCAATCCATGCTCCGAAAGCTGGGAAACTATGTCTTCCCGGGAAAAAGGAAGATTCTGTTCCGTATGCAGTAAATGCGTAATTGATTTTACAGAAAAGAAATCTCATGAAATCGAATCTATTTTCAAAGAGAAACAGGGAGAAGATATCTGCGGTAGATTTTTTAGCCACCAGCTGACTACAGAAAACGAAAAATATGAGTCTGTAGAAAATAAACTTTTTCAATATATTCCTGCCCTATTCAGAAATCATAAAATAGGTTTGGCTATAGTTTCCATGATTTTATTTTTGACGGGATGTTCAAAACCAAAAGAGAAAGCTTGTGCTGTAATTGGAGAGGCTAAAATTGAAAAAAATACTATTCCTAAAAATGACAATTATATACTCGGCGCACCGATGATCCAGAATGACTCCATTGCAAAAATGCAGAAGAAAGACAGCCTGAAATTGAAACATCAAAAATAAGATAAGGCATAAAAAAACCGCTTAAGAAAAGCGGTTGATATTATTTTATGTATCCTGATTTTCAGTAGGAAAAGCTTCACCATTCGTAATACTGATGCTCGTAGGTGTTACAAGCTGTATATTGTCAGCATCCAGGCGCTCCTTGATCTTCAGATAAGCCTCGCTTTTCAACTGAACCAGATTTCCGCCTACCCTCATCCAGAATTTAGCCTGGAGGTTAAAATTGCCTTGTTTTAGGTCGGTAAAAATAACTTCTGAAGTATCCAGTCTGTCTACACTGTCAAGACTTTTAATGACGGCAAGCATACCTTTCTGTGCTTTGCTGATATCTTCATCCGCAGGAATCTCAAAATTCAGAATAATTCTGCGCTGCGGCGAAGCGGTAATATTATAAAAAGGAGCATTAAAAATAACCTGATTGGGAATGTAAGCCTTCTTTCCATCGTCAGTAATGAGCTTGGTCGTTAAAAAACCAATTTCCTGAACCGTCCCGGAATGAGCACCGATTGTAATATAATCACCTATTTTAAATGCTTTATCAATCCCGATCAGCATTCCTGAAAAAATACTGGATACCAGATCCTTTAAAGCGACCCCGGCGATCACCCCGGCCACCCCTAAACTTCCGATGAACTTCCAAAGGAAACTGCTGAAGCCCATGATTTCTAGGGCAATGAAAGTTCCTATGATCATAATCAAAAACCTGAATATCCCGATTAAAGTCACCAGAGAGCCTTCTTTCTGGCTTTTCGGGAAAAATTTATGAAATAATTTTACGGCACCTAAACTCAGGTATTTACTGGTGATAAGAAAAAAAGAAAATACTAAAATTCCGACGATAAGTTTCGGGGTAAGCTCGGCAAACCTCATATACCAGCTTTCCAAAACCCTGTAAATAACATCTACATAGCTGTGTCCAATGTTCTGCATGAATAAAATTTTGGTTAAAGATATAAATTTTCAACAAAAATTTTGCCAGTTCCAAAAAGTCTACTAAATTTGTAGACTAACAAAGCAGAATATTATGTCAATCAAATTAGGAGATACAGCACCGGACTTTCAGGCAGAGACTTCTTTAGGTGATATTAAATTTCATGAGTTCTTAGGAGATTCATGGGGAATCCTGTTTTCACATCCTGCGGATTATACGCCGGTATGTACTACGGAACTGGGTTATACTTCGAAATTGAGATCAGAATTCGAGAAAAGAGGAACCAAAGTCATTGCTTTAAGTGTAGATGGAGTAGAAGATCATCAGAACTGGATTAAAGATATCAACGAGACCCAGAACACAGATGTACAGTTTCCTATTATTGCGGACAAAGACAGACGAATTTCAGAACTCTATGATTTTATTCACCCGAATGCTTCATTAACTGCTACCGTACGCTCTTTGCTGATCATTGATCCTGATAAGAAGGTGAGACTTATCATTACTTATCCTGCTTCTACTGGAAGAAATTTTGATGAGATTCTGAGAGTACTCGATTCTCTTCAGTTGGTTGATTCCCATAAAATTGCTACTCCGGTTAACTGGAAAAACGGTGACGACGTTATTGTTCCACCGTCCATTTCTACGGAAGATGCCAGAAAAATATTTCCGAAAGGCGTTACAGAAGTAAAGCCGTATCTGAGATATACGCCCCAGCCCAATACATGATTTATTTGATTTTTTATAGTTTAGTTTTAATTTGTACGAAAATCGCCCCGAAAAATATTTCGGGGCGATTTCATTTTTTATTGGGTAACGTATGTGATTATTTTAAATCATTTGCTACCTCTTTAGCTTTTGAAGTAGGTAAGTAAATACTGAATCCTACGTTGAAAGTAATATTAGAATTTAATCCTTCGCTACCAAATCCTGCTCTTCCTTTGTATTTCACTAAACCTTCCAAACCGATATTAGGCGTAATGAAATAAGAATAACCTGGACCTGCACCAAAATCTAAACCAGTTGTAGAATCTGCATTTTCTACTGATCTTCCTCCGATACCTACGTTACCTTCAAGGAACCATCTTCCGTGGTGAAGTAAGTTATCCACACCTTTTTCTCCCGGTGATAGATAATAACGTCCCAAACCACCTACACCATAAGTGAATTCAGTAGGGCTACCATTAGTAACTTTATTAATACCTAAGTCTACATATCCCCCTACAGCAACATTATCCTGAATGAAATAAGCACCTTTAGGCTGAATACCGATATTGTATCCTCCACCAGTATTTAAACCAAAATTACTTGATATTAAGCTACTTCCTACCAGCCAGTTACCTTTTTGAATCTGAGCATTAGCCGTTGCAGTCAAACCTGTTGCTGCTAATATTCCTGCAAAAATTAGTTTTTTCATAATTTATTATTTTAATAATTAAATGTTATCATTTGTAGATTATAGAAAAAACAAGAATGATGCCATACTTCTTAATTTCAGATAAAAAGTCAGAATAATTGTTAATTTGTAGAAATGAAGAATGTGAATTATTTAGTCATTTTTTTGATGATCCTACAATTTAAATGAATAAAAGAATCACCGAAATAATGAGGCCTGCGATTGCAAATTTGATCCCTCGTTTGAAGGCCTTTGTTTTAGGATTAAACATCCAGAAACTTGAGATGACAAAGAAAAATAAAGAAATCCCGAAAAAGGTATTGAGAGGTGACAATGTTTCTTTAGATTGGGATTTATGAAGCTTTACCATCTTATCCAGAACAAATGGAAGTTCCATTTTTGAATATTGAGCCTTTCCTGTGGAAGCATCATAAGTTCCACGCTTAAAGTGAAGGATATTCCCTTCTGTTTTTTCTACTTCCAGACCTTTGATCTTTAATTCTTTTCCCAGTTCCTTTTCTGAAAGGTTGACAGCAATGGTTTTATCATACTTTTTTTCTTTTTTAAGGAAATCGGTATCTCTGTAAACGAGCAAAACTCCGCTCACTGCATACACAGCCATTATTCCTGCAAGAAAATATCCCAGATAGCGGTGTGTAATTCTCATAAAACTTCTTGTGTCCTTGATCTTATCCATATCGTATTGTTTGTTTTTGTAATGTAAAAAGCGGAAACTGCAAAAATGCAATTTCCACTTTGAATGATGAAATTATTGTAGTACTTAATTCTAAAGTTTGTAAGTCAGCGTAAAATAATAGTTTCTTGGCGTTATAGGGTTGACTGAATAGTTTTCGTGTACATTGTAGTTGACAACATCGAATAAGTTCCCCACTTTCCCCTGGATAGAGAATTTACTCCATTCATAGCCTACAGAGACAGTTACTGTTGTGTAATCTTTCAGTTCAAGCATTCTGCTGACATTGTTTCTGGTGATATTGGTAGATTTAGAGTCGTTCCAGCCTCCAATTCTATCACCGATATAATAAATACCTGCGCCTACTTTTAATCCTTTCGCATACATGGTGAATTTATAAAAGACAGATGCATTGGCTGTAGTGGCAGGAGTTCTTACCAGTCTTTGTTTTTCAACATATCCTTTGTCCGGAGTATCAATATACACAGAGTTGTTATAAGAGAAACCACCGATAATAGATAGGTTTTCTGTTGGGTTTCCTGTGATATCCAGTTCAACACCACGGCTTCTCATCTTACCTGCAAATTCTTTAAGATTTGTATCAGGAGTTTGAGGGGTTCCTGTGTTGTCGGTATAAAAATAGTTCTGGTAAGTATTATTTTGTATAATCTGGTACAAGCTAAGGTTGATCGCTAAAGCATTATGCCAAAGGTTTTTCTTGGCCCCGATTTCATATTGATCGATAGTTGTAGGCTTTATCCCTTGTTTTGAAAGGTTATTGACTCTGTCTCTTACCTGTGCAACTGTTCCCGTAGTATTTAAAGAACCAATTTCGTCAGATATATATCCTGCATTGGCAGCAAATGAATTGGTATACGTTGCAAAAACAGAAAGATTATCGTTAGGCATATAAACCAGACCTAATTTTGGAGAAAATGCCTGATCAGACGTTGCTGAGTTTTGAACCAAACTTTTATCCAGAGGTTTAGTTGAAGTTGCATACGTTGTCTTTATAGAAGGCATATTTTCTATATAAGACCAACGAACTCCGGCTATCACCTTAAATTGTTTAGTTAAACTGATAAAATCCTGAACATATACACCAACTCTTCTGGTGTTGATCCTTGTTAATGAATTTTCACTCGTGTCTGGCATTGCGATATTCCCCCAGGTGGCTGGGTTGTCCAGATATAGAACATTCACAGGAGCTGCTACATTGTACGCGTAAGCATCAGCCTGATTGTAATCGGCATCAGCGCCTATTAATACTTTATGGTTTATTTTTCCTGTATTGAATTCCCCATTAATATTTACCTGTGCTGAACCGTATTGAGTTTTGTTAAGGGTTTTATTGAATGGGCGTGTCCAGGTTAAACGATTCTCATTAACTTTTTTGTCATATACCCACTGTACACGCTCGGATGAAAAGTAATCTTTTGTATAATTCTGATAAGAAGCAACAGCATTTAATGTCCAGTTAGTGCTTAATTGGTGATTGAACGTTACATTCGTTGAGGTCTGTTCTACGTTTTGATATTGCCAGTCTGTACCGAAAAATGTATTTCTGTCCACATAATTATTCATTGAATAACTCTGGTCTTTATTGGTAATGGATCCAATACCAAAATCTGGAGTGAAATTATTCTTAAGATAATCGGCTTCTACAATTAACTGTGATTTCGGACTTAAATTGAATAAGAAAGATGGGTTGAAATAATATTTCTCAGACTCTACAACATCTCTGAAACTTTCAGCATATTCATAAGCACCGTTTACCCTGAATGCAATATTTTTAGATAAAGGACCATAAATGTCAACAGTCGGCTTATAAGAGTTCCAGCTTCCTCCATTAAGTCCCACACTTCCTCCAAAATTAAATCTAGGCTTTTTGGTGATCATATTAATGATTCCTCCCGCAGCAGTATTTCCATACAGCATAGCATTAGCTCCTTTTAATACCTCTATTCTTTCTAAACCGCTTACTTCAGGGAAAACTCCACTATTAACTCTGGTTCCATTTTTAAAAATATTATCATTCCCTAAAATAAAACCACGCCCTCCAAAACTATCCTGAGAGTTTCCTCTGGATGAAGTAACGTACATCCCGTTTACATTCTGAAGAACATCGCTCAGCTGTTTCGCCTGCTGTTGCTCAATGATTTCGTGTGTTACAATGGAGATAGGTTGTGAGGTTTCCATTACCGTAAGCGCAGACTTGGTAGATAATGGTCTTGCCTGGTTTGGGTTTCCTGTTTTATGGAGATTGATGTCTTCAATGGTTTGTGATCTGATAGTGTCTGCCTCAACATTTTTCATTTGAGCACCTACAGATAAGGCGGTAAATAGAAGTCCTAAAGAAGCTAGCTGTTTTTTCATTTCTTATTTTTATGTAGAATAGTTTTAAATAGCGGCAAAAATAAGAATTCGGAAGCGATTAATTTAGAATTAATAAAAATAATAAAATGATTTTTGTCATATTTTAGGGATGTACTAAAAATACCGGCTTCGGTTGTAGGCTGGTAAACTAAGTATTATTAAATATATTTGTTAAAAAATTATACATATGCAATTGGTAAAAGCAGGACTTTGTGCCTTTGGAATGAGCGGAAAAGTATTTCATGCCCCGTTTTTAAAAGAACATCCCGGATTTTTTATGGCTGCTATCGTAGAAAGAAGCAAAGAGGAATCTAAAGAAAAATATCCGGAAGCAACCATTTACCGTTCCGTGGAAGAGATGCTTCAGAATGCGGATATTGAACTGGTGATCATCAATACTCCCGTGCAGACCCATTTTGAATATGCTAAAATGGCGCTCGAGGCAGGGAAAAATATAATCGTTGAAAAACCTTTTACGGTGAGTGTGTCAGAAGCAGAACAGCTGGTGAATGTGGCAGAAGAAAAAGGCTTATTTATAAGTGTTTACCAGAACAGAAGATTTGACCGCGATTTTTTACAGGTTCATAAAATTTTAAATGAAGGAAAATTAGGAGCTGTTAAAGAAGCAGAGATCCGTTTCGATAGATTCCGTACCACACCAAGTGGAAAACAGCATAAAGAAGATCCCGAACAAACAGGTTCAGGTTCACTTCATGATCTGGGTGCCCATCTTGTAGATCAGGCGGTACAGTATTTCGGATATCCTGAAAAGCTTTTCGCTGACGTTTTTTCGATGAAAGGCACGGAATATGCCAATGATTATTTTGAAATTCTTTTGTATTACAAGAATAATCTAAGAGTAAGACTGAAATCATCTGTCTTCACTAAAGAAGCACACTACGCTTATGCTATTCACGGAGAAAAAGGAAGTTTTCTGCAAGAAAGAACCGATAATCAGGAAAACGAACTGGTTGCAGGAGCTATACCAGTTTATGGCAATGAATGGACCGAGCCATTACAAGGGACAGACGGAGTTTTAAATTATTTAAATGAAAATTCAGAAACAGAAAGAATTCTGACTTCCAGTGAACCCGGAAATTATATGGATTACTACCAGCAGATTTATGAATACATTGTTTTCGGATACGCACTGCCTTCTCAGGGAAGAGAAGTGGTTCAAAATATGAAAATCATTGATGCTTCTCTGGAGAGCTCAAAAGGGGAGAAGGTGGTTTACTTGTAATAGAGTTTGAGAGTAATAGGGTTTTAGAGTAAAAGCAATTGAGATAAACTCTCATACGCTCCTACTCTAAAACTCTTAAACTTATTTAAATTTCCTGAAGCTCCAGCCATCTCATCTCATATTCCTCCAGCTTTTCAGAAATGGTTTCCAATTCGGCAGAAAGTTGTGCCACTTTTTCATATTCCGTTTCTTTATTAAGCTGGTCCATGATCTTGGTACGCTTTTGTTCGAGTTCAGGCATTTCTTTCTCTATCGTCTCCAGTTCTCTCTGTTCCTTAAAAGACATTTTTCTTTTTGGGGAAGAAGGTTGAGTAACTTCTGGTGTTACAACAATTTCTTTGACAGGTTCCGGTTTGGATACTGCATTTTTTTCCAGTGCATCCTCGCGGCTTTTGGCGTCTCTGTATTCCGAGAAAGTTCCGATAAAATCTCTGATTTTTCCTTCCCCTTCGAAAGCCAGAATATGATCAACAATTCTGTCCATAAAATACCTGTCGTGAGAAACAATAATCAAGCTGCCCTGAAAGTTCAGCAGGAAATTTTCCAGTACAGTTAAAGTCGGAAGATCCAGGTCGTTTGTGGGTTCATCAAATATCAAAAAGTTTGGATTCTGATACAGGATATACATCAAATGCAGCCTCCTTTTTTCACCACCCGAAAGTTTTGAAATAGGAGAATATTGTGTTTGGTCATCAAATAAGAACAACCTTAGAAACTGCGATGCAGAGATCGTTTTTCCGTTGGCCAAAGGAAAATTTTCAGAAATTTCTTTGATAAAATCAATAACTCTTTCATCTTCTTTATACTTCAGCCCTTTTTGTGAAAAATATCCGAATTTGATAGTTTCTCCGGTTTCAATTTCTCCGGAATCTTTCGGCTCAAGCCCCTGGATGATATTCAGCAATGTAGATTTTCCGGCACCATTTTTTCCTACAATTCCTACTTTCTCACCTCGCTGAAACTGATAACTGAAATCTTTTAATAATAATTTATCGCCATAACTTTTAGAAATATCTCTAAGCTCTAAAATTTTGTTTCCAAGCCTTTTCATTTCGAAATCAAGTTCCAGAGATTCTTTTCTTGTATCGGTTTTAGCTATTTTTTCAGTTTCGTAAAAGTCATCCTGTCTGGATTTTGATTTGGTAGTTCTCGCTTTGGGCTGTCTTCTCATCCACTCCAATTCTTTCCTGTACAGATTATTGGCTTTGTCGATGGTAGAATTCATATTATCCTCACGAATCATTTTATTTTCAAGATAAGTGGCGTAAGAACCATTGTGGAAATACAGATTTTTATCTTCCATTTCCCAGATAATTCCACAAACGGCATCAAGGAAATACCTGTCGTGAGTCACCAGAATTAAAGTTATTTTTGCTTTGCTCAAATAGCTTTCAAGCCATTCTACCATTTCTACATCAAGGTGGTTGGTAGGCTCATCCATGATGAGAAGCGTATGGCGGTGCTCCGCTCTTGTTTCAGTCAGTAATTTTGCTAAAGCAACACGTTTGATCTGCCCTCCGGAAAGAGTTCCCATTTTGGCTTCCAGATCTGTGATTTTCAACTGAGAGAGAATTTGTTTCATGTCATTCTCCAGATCCCATGCTTTGTGAATTTCCATTTCAGCCAAAGCTTTTTCAATGAAATCATAATCTGTAGAAAGCAGAGATTTATGATAATTTTTCAGGGCCTGGATGGGCGCTGAATCGAGGGTCATCATAAATTCGTCAATGGTAAGATCAGAATCAAAATCGATTTCCTGATCAAATAAGACCACCTGGATATCTTTATTAATATTTACAGTTCCGCTGTCTGCAATTTCTTTCCCCATTAATATTTTAAGAAGGGTAGATTTCCCGCTCCCGTTTTTAGCAACAATGGCTATTTTGTCACCTTCATTGACATGAAAATTGATATTTTGGAATAAAACTTTGATGCCATAAGATTTAGTAAGATTTTCGACAGAAACGTAATTCATTGGAATGTAATGGTTTGATATTGATTTTATATTGAGCGGCAAAAGTACGAAAATGTAACTAGAAAACTTTTACCTAATGATACTCAAATACCCAAATTTAAATCGGAAGAATGATTTTGAGTAACCTTATTTTAAGATTTATTAATACAGATCATGGGAATCTTCATCAAGTCATTTATTACTTTTGAATAAGCTTTAAGGCTTGATTTTTGCTGCAAAATAATGCTAAATCTGATTTAAAATAATGAAAAAAGTAATTGTAGACATGGACGGGGTAATGGCGGATGTGTATCATCAGCTGGTGCAGTTTGAAAAAAGAGACTCGGGTAGAGAAATTGAAATCAGTGGTCTCGCAGGAATACCTGAAATTGAAGCATTTCCCAATGGAAAAAAACACGTGAATGAAGTTGGTTTTTTCAGAACGCTTCCTGTTATGGAAGGCAGCCGTGCAGCTTTGGAATACATTAATAACAAGTATGAACTCTACATTGTTTCTGCCGGAATGGAGTTCCCCAACTGTTTAAGAGAAAAATTTGACTGGCTTGCAGAACATTTTCCGTTTATCAGCTGGGAACAGATTGTTTTATGCGGAAGCAAAAGAGTGGTCCACGGTGATGTAATGATTGATGATTATCCTAAAAATCTGGATCATTTTGCCGGAGAAAAACTAATTTTTACCCAGCCTCACAACAAACTGATAGAAAACGAAAATTATCAAAGAGTTCACTCATTGGAAGATGTCCTGAGTATTTTATAAAAAAAGAAAAGTTTATATATTTTTTAGAATTTCGATCACAAACCTGTGATGTTTTACAAAAAATTTAACTAAACGGTTCTGAAATTTAATAAGCTGTTATGAGTATTGAACTCGGGAAATAAAGAATTTTGCACCAAACGTATCCCATGAAAAAACTCAATGCTTTATTCTTTCTTTTAGCAGCTTATTCTTTCAATGCACAGGTGATTTCCGGAACTGTGATTTCTAAAAATGAAAACAAGCCGGTTCCATATGTGAAAATCGGAATAGAAAAAGAAAATGCAGGAACGGTTTCTGATGAGAAAGGAAATTTCTCCATTGACCTTTCGGAACTTGATGCTTCCCGAAAACTCAGAATAGAAGTTCCCGGCTATGAGTCCTATGTTGAAACCGTGCAGAATTTCAGAAAACAGGATCAACAGAAAATTTTTTTAAAAGAAAAAACTAAAGAAATAAAGGAAGTCAACATTAAAGTTAAGAAACTGGTTGATAAAAACTGGGGCGTCAATACCAAAACAAAACATGTTCTTTATTCCGTTAATCCTAAATTCAAAAAAGAAGATTTTCTGGGCGAAACAGCATTGGAATTTAATGCTAGCAAAAGATCCAAAATCAAAAATATCAATCTGAATATTGCCAGCTATACTTCCGATAAACCTGTGCTGATGCGATACAGTGTTTATAGAGAGAAAGGTGGATTTCCTGGTGAAAATATTCTGGATGAAGAGATCACAGTGGAACTTACAGAAGATATGATCAAAGACGGAACTTATACCCTGGATGTCAATGACCATAATATCTGGGTGCAGGGTAAATTCTTTGTCGGAATCCAATTTCTGAAAGAATTTGACGGAAAGATCAATATTAGTGCAGCCTTATTCCGAACAGGATTTCTTAGGAAGTTTTACGGAGACTGGCAAAAAATGACTCTGGCAGCACCAGCCATCAATATAGATGTAAAAGTGGATAAAAGCGCGAAAAATAATAACGATGAAACAACAGCTTCAGGAGACGATCTCGAAGGGCTGATTTCTGATATTTCCCAATATAAAATAGCATCAGAAAATTCTGTGTACGGAAAAAATGAATCTTCGGGGAATTATCTTGAATTAAAAGATGCAAAGCTGTACTACGAAATATACGGGGAAGGGGAGTCTCTTTTTCTGCTTCATGGGAATTCAGGGAGCATAAAGGATTTTTACCAGCAGATTCCGGTCCTTTCAAAGCACTTCAAAGTGATAGTGGTAGATACCAGAGGACAGGGAAAAAGTGCTGATACTTCTGAAAGAGATTTTACCTATACCCAATTTGCAGATGATGTAAAAGCGCTTGCAGATAAGCTGGGGTTAAAGAAAATTAATATTGCCGGATGGAGCGACGGCGGAATTACAGGCCTTGAATTTGCCTTAAAATACCCGGAAAACCTTAATAAATTAATTGCCATCGGAGCTAATGCTTTTCCGCAAGGTGTTGATGAAAGACTTGTTTCCCATATGAAAAACCAGCTTCATGTGCTGAATATTGAGAACAAACCTGAAAAATTTAATGAACGCAGATTAGTAACGATCATGCTTAAAGAACCGCATATCAGCAAAAAAGATCTTTCAAAAATACAAAACCCGGTGTTGGTCATTGCAGGAGATAAAGATGTGATTAAACAAGATCATAGTGAAATGATGGCAAAAGAAATGCCACATGCTGAACTGAAAATCTACAAAAATGCTACCCACATGATTCCTTTTGAACATGCCGATGAATTGAATGCAGATATTCTCAGGTTTCTGGGAAAATGATGGAGTTTTAAGAGGGAAGAGTGAAGATGGAAGGGTGGGAGATATCGCAGACGGTTAACTTCTATCAGGCATTTCGTGAAATTATCAAATGGATTTTAAAAATGAGTAAGTCAGGGAAGAGTAATTCTTTCTGAATTCAGAAAACGTCCTTATTTCCCTCTATGGTCTTATAAAAGTCAATAAATCTGGAAATAGTTATTCTTTCGGGTTGCAAAACTTCCACCATCTAGCTTCATTCTTCCTACCTTAGTCTAGCGTCAGCCTTTTCAAAGACCACGAGTTTCCGTTATAAATATCAAGATCTACTTTGGTGTTAATCCCATGAACGATGCCGTTTTCCGTAAACTGCCAAAAATCCCAGGCACCTTCAGGAGTGGGAGACGGTACATCATTATAATTAGCCAGCCAGAGCGGATAGCCATCAAATTCACCTTTCAGGAAATCTTTATAGTAATGATAATAAGTGTAGATAATAGGCTTCTCACCATAAGTTTCCTCTACGATCTTGCACCATACTTTCAGATCCTCAATCAGCTTTTTGTTCGTCTTTCGTTTCGGAATTTTTTCAATATCTAAAATCGGCGGAAGATCTCCGCTTTCCAGTTTTACATTGGCTAGAAAATTATTGGCCTGGATCACAGGATCTTCATCAGCTCTGTAAAAATGGTAGGCTCCACGGATAAGATGATGTTTTTGGGCCTTCTCCCAGAATTCATCAAAATGTTTATCTGCATTCCGGTTTCCCATTGTGGCACGCATCACTACAAATTCCAGCGGAATGGTTTTATTTCCAATGCTTAAACTGTCCCATTTGATGTCTTCTCTGTTTTGATAATGAGAAATATCGAATCCATAGGTTTTGTCGAGATTAGCACTAAGAATTTTCTGGATCCTTAAAGTTTCTGTTTCGCTGTTGTGAAGTTTTTTATGACTGAATTTATTAAAGTATAAAGCGTAATAATAGCTGATAGACTGCTTCAGATAAAATCCGGTCCCTATTAAAGCAAGAATTAAAATACCCAATATGACCTTTCTCCGGAAAAAATAATTCTTCCGACGATTCTCATGTACTTTTTTGGCTGTTTTTTTGGTGTACTTCCTGGGTGTCATAAAGTTTTGCAAAACTAACTTTTTTCACTACTAAATGCTAAATAAAATCAGTAAATTTGTGTATTATGGAAACACGCGAAAAAATCATCATTATTGGAGGAGGATTTGCGGGGCTACAGCTTGCAAAAACATTAAATAACAAGAATAAAAAAGTAATCGTTCTGGACCGGGTGAATCATCATATGTTTCAGCCGCTTTTTTATCAGGTAGCCTGCGGAAGGATAGAACCTTCCAATATTTCTTTTCCTTTCCGGAAGATTTTTCAGCAATCCAGAAATACACAATTTCGTCTTACCGAAGTAAAAGAGATTGATCCTGCACATAACAGAGTAATAACAGACGGAGCAGAGTTTACCTATGATAAACTGATCATAGCTACCGGATGTAAAACAAATTTCTTTGGAAACAAGGAAATGGAATCCAGAGCTTTTGGGATGAAAAATACCCAGGAAGCGATAGGGATCAGAAATCATATACTGATGACCTTTGAAAAACTGATCCTGGAAAAAAGCAGAAGCGACGACGGGAACTGGAATATTGTTATTGTCGGAAGCGGGCCTACAGGAGTAGAGCTGGCAGGTGCCTTTGCTGAAATGAAAAAAGAAATTCTTCCACGGGATTATCCATACATGAATTTCGATCATTTAAAGATTATTTTGGTAAGTTCCACAGAAAAACCACTTGCCGTAATGAGCAGTGAGGCACAGGAGCAATCTGAAAAATATCTGAAGGATCTTGGCGTTACTTTCTTAAGTGGCGAGGTGGTTACCGAATATGACGGCAATAAAGTATCCATGAAAAGCGGTAAAGAAATTCCGTCCAATAATGTGATCTGGGCAGCCGGCGTTACAGGAAATGTGGTAGACGGATTTCCGGCAGAAACATTAGTAAGAAACAGATATATAGTAGATAGATTTAATAAAATAAAAGGTTACGACAATATTTATGCGATTGGGGATATTGCCTATATGGAAACTCCAAAATATCCGCAGGGACATCCGCAGGTAGCGAACGTAGCCATTAATCAAGCAAAAAATTTAGGTAAAAATTTCCTGAAGAAGAATGAAAGCGAATGGCTGGAGTACGAGTATAAAGATCAGGGTTCATTGGCCACTATTGGTAAGCACAGAGCGGTAGTAGATCTTCCGTTTATCAAGTTTCAGGGGTTTCTGGCATGGTATTTCTGGATGTTCCTTCACCTGATGCTCATCTTGAGCGTAAGAAATAAACTTGCCGTCTTTTTCAATTGGATGTGGAGCTATTTCAACAAAGATTCTTCTTTAAGACTCATTATTTCACCTAATAAGAAAAACGGAACATTACAATGAGAATTGACATAATAAGCGTACTTCCTGAATTGATGGAAAGTCCGTTTCAGACTTCTATTTTAAGAAGAGCAATGGATAAAGGTTTAGTAGAAGTCCATTTTCATCAACTGAGAGACTGGGCCATCAATAAGCACAGACAGATCGATGATGAGCCTTACGGAGGCGGAGCAGGAATGGTGATGATGATAGAACCGATAGATAAGTGCATTTCGGAACTTAAATCTCAAAGAGAATATGATGAAGTCATTTATCTGACACCGGATGGGGTAACTCTTAACCAAAAAATTGCCAATACCCTTTCCATAAAAAATAACCTGATTTTTCTTTGTGGCCACTACAAAGGCATTGATCAAAGACTTCGGGATCTTCATATTACTAAAGAAATTTCAATCGGTGATTATGTACTGACAGGAGGAGAATTGGCAGCATGCGTTCTGGCAGATTCCATTATAAGGCTGATTCCCGGAGTACTGAATGATGAACAGAGTGCACTGACAGATAGCTTTCAGGATGATCTTCTTTCGCCGCCTATTTATACAAGACCTGAAGTTTATAAAGGTTTAGAGGTGCCAAAAGTTTTGCTGAGCGGAAATTTTGGCATGATTGAAGAATGGCGCCATGATGAAGCCTTAAGAATTACCCAAGAAAAACGTCCGGATTTACTTTGAAAATAGCGGATGAAATTCACAAATCACGATTTTTTTCACATTTTCAGGATATAGAAATTAAAACGGAATAAAAATTGGTATAATGGTCAAAATAAAAGAAAATCATTAATTTTTTTGTTTTCTTTATGTATATATATTCGTGTTAATTTGAAAATTATGGATTGTTTTAAAACTGCTTCTAAGGAAGATAGTTTTAAATACTTAATATTTTAGCCCTATAAAAGCTTTCTTGTTGATGTTTTTTAGTCAAGTAGTTCTATTTATTGTATAAGATTAATCTAAAAATATTATAAATAAATTAACGAAATTTGAAAAAAAACAATAAATTTACAACGGAAAAAGAAAGTGATAATTTTAAGATAGCAATTTGTGCAGATGGAGATGTTCTCTTTTTACAACGTTGAAAATTTATTTTTACCTGATCCCAAACCTGCTCACAGATTAGATCCAACGAAATCAGGCTTGAGAAACTGGGATGAAAAAAGATATAGAAATAAGCTTTTTAAAATTTCACATGTTTTCCAGTTAATGAAAGAGAAAAATGGTGTTCTCCCATTTTTAATCGGGCTGTCCGAAGTTTCCGGAAGGAAAGTTTTGGAAGACTTGGTAGAAATGGAACCTTTTCATTCAGAATATGGAATTGTGCATTACAATTCTATGGACGAGAGAAAGGTAGATGTAGCCCTGCTATATGATAAAAGCAAAGTAGAAATTATAGATTCGGAAACGATTACTTTCTTCTTTGAAATTATAAATAAGAAAAACACAGAAAATTACGACACAACCCGAGACGTACTTTTTTCTAAAATTAAATATAAAGGAACTGTTATTAATGTTTTTGTCGCCCATCTTCCCTCCAAGCGAGAAAAAGACGTTAATAAGCCCAAAAGAGACTTTATCCTTAATGAGATCCGTTCAAAGATCTTGAAAATCGTACGTAAAGAAAAGGAACATGTAATATTGTGCGGTGATTTTAACGAAAACCCGGATGATGAAAATTTAGTAAAAATTCTATACGACAATGATCATGAGAAGGTATTGATAAACCCTTTTCAAGACTTGTTCTATACAAGAAATTATTCTACTTTTCATTATAAGTCAGGTCTGCTTTATGATCAGATTATCCTGTCAAAATCTCTTTTTGACAATGATATTTTGAATTTTCAGAATGCTCACATTTTTAATTCTGAAAAATTAAGCAGCCGAATAAAAAATTTTGAAGGCCGACCCTTCCGAACCTATGCCGGTACACGGTATTTGGGCGGATATAGTGATCACTTTCCGGTTTTTGTAAAATTTGAGGAAACAAAAACATAAATATTAAAAGTAGAAAATGAAGAATTCAAGCAACACAAGTTACCATCTGGACTCTATTGACAAAGAGATCATTTACATGTTGATGGACAATGCTAAAACATCGTTAGCACACATTTCAAAAAATGTAGGAATTTCCACAACTGCAGTGCATCAAAGGATTAAAAAACTCGAACACGCCGGAGTTATCGAAAACTCTATTTCATTTCTTAACCCCAAGAAAATAGGGTATAAGGTGATTTCGTATATCGGAATGTTTTTAGATCAACCCAGCCATTATCCGGATGTGGTAAAATCTCTTCAGGACGTGAATGAGGTAGTAGAAGCTCACTATACAACGGGGAATTATACCATATTCTTAAAAGTTCTTTGCAAAGATAATGACCATCTGATGCAGATTCTGAGCAAACTTCAGAAGCTGAAAGGTGTGACAAGAACAGAAACTTTCATATCTTTGGAACAAGGTATTTACAGACAACTGAAAGTATAACGATTATGAACATTGCCCAATATTTGGATTCAACCTATTTGAAAACACCTGCACAGTCAGGTCTCTCAAACGAAGAAACACTACAACTTGATAAAGAACTTGCACAGGAAGCTATAGACAATAGTATTTTTGCGGTAATGATCCGTCCGGATTATGTAGCTGATATCAAAAAGTATATTCAGGAAAGAAATTCAAATGTTGCGGTAGGAACCGTCATAGGTTTTCATGAAGGAACGTATTCTATTGACGAAAAGCTTGCGGAAGCCTCAAAAGCAATTGAAGACGGAGCAGATGAACTGGATTTTGTTATTAATTACAGTGCCTATCTCAAAGGAGATGTTGAGTCGGTAAAAGAAGAGTTTATAAAATGCACTCAACTTGGTCTGCAGCACCAGAAAGTGGTGAAATGGATTATTGAGATTGCAGCATTGACAGATGAGCAGATTGCAGGTATGACCAGGAATATTTCAACCTGGGCAGAAGACAATTTAACCGAAAATGATCTTCCGAACATTTTTGTGAAATCTTCCACAGGTTTTTACCAAACGGAAGGTGGAAAACCCAATGGAGCTACCTTTAAAGGCATAAAGATTATGCTGGAAAACGCGGGTAAACTTCTCGTAAAAGCTGCCGGAGGTGTAAGAACCCCCGAAGATGCTGAAAAAATGATCAACCTGGGAGTGAAAAGAATCGGAACTTCTTCCGCAATGGCATTAATTAAAAACGAGTCCTCATCAGAAGGATATTAAGAGAATAAAAAAACCATCAAATTTTGATGGTTTTTTAGTTTTATACCTGCGTATGATATTCTTCGTAGAATTGTTGCGTTTCTTTGATTAACACATCCATTTCTTCCAAAGTAAAGACTTCGAGGAATTTTTTTCTGAATTCTTTGAAATGAGGGACCCCACGGAAATAGTTGCTATAGTGCTGTCTCATTTCGATAAGCCCTAATTTTTCTCCTTTCCATTCCGCACTCCATTCCGCATGTTGGCGAACAGCCAGCAAACGGTCTGAAATACCGGGTTCAGGAAGATGTTCACCTGTTTTGAAGAAATGTTTAATCTCGTTAAAAATCCACGGGTATCCAATCGCTGCGCGGCCAATCATGATTCCGTCACATGCATATTTCTGCTTGTATGCCAGTGCTTTTTCAGGAGAATCAATATCTCCGTTTCCGAAAATAGGAATTTCAATATTAGGGTTTTGTTTAATCCTGGAAATATGTTCCCAGTCTGCTTCACCCTTATACATTTGTCCCCTGGTTCTTGCATGTATTGTTAAAGCCTTGATTCCAGTCTCCTGTAAGCGTTCTGCCACTTCATCAATATTGATGCTGTTGCTGTCCCATCCCAAACGGGTTTTCACCGTTACGGGCAGATGAGTAGACGTTACAACCGCTTTGGTAAGACGCACCATAAGGTCAATATCCTTAAGAACTCCTGCTCCTGCTCCTTTGCATACTACCTTTTTGACAGGGCATCCGAAATTAATGTCTACCAGATCCGGATTTACCGTCTCTACAATTTTTGCAGACATTGCCATTGCTTCCTCGTCTCCACCGAAGATCTGAATCCCAACCGGTCTTTCATAATCGAAAATATCCAGCTTCTTGCGGCTCTTCATCGCATCACGAATCAAGCCCTCAGAAGAAATGAATTCTGAGTACATCAGATCTGCCCCATGCATCTTGCACAGACGTCTGAATGGAGGATCACTTACATCTTCCATCGGAGCCAGCAAAAGCGGAAATTCCGGCAGTTCTATATTGCCTATTTTTACCATGCGGCAAATTTACGAAATTCTAAACATTCGGAAGTATGATAATATCTATCGCTGCACATGTTGAGTATCTATTTGGGGAAAGAGACTTAAGATACAGGATTTTAGGACTTCGGAACTTGTCAATATTAATAGTGAATAGTGAATAGTGAATAGTGAATAGTGAATTTTGCTTCGCAAGTGAAATGTGAGATAGAGTTAAGAGTAGACATCAGATGCTAGATAACAGACATCAGACACGAGATATGACTTTTAGATTATTGCTTCAATAATTTGGCCGCTTATAAATAAGCCGCTTGTAACTAACACAAACTTTTCAATAGCTCGCTAAAAACTCGCCTTTACCTGCATGCTTCCGATATGAATGGTCCGGTCTCCGGAGTTTCTTCCTTCGTAATTGAAGTTAAGCTGAAGGAAAGAGTTGATCGCCTGCTGAATGAAAATACTCCATACCTGGTTTTTCCCTGGCTTAAGCCCATCCAGCATCTGGTTACCGACAATGCTGAAATTGTTTCCGGTAAAATTATTATTGATGAAAGAGAAATTTCCTCTGATCGAAGTTTTTTTACGATCCCACTGAATGGTACCTGTGATATCGAAAGCTTTCAATAGTTCTTCACCATCCACCCTCTTTTTCTGGCGGTATGCAGAAGAAAGCTCTGCCTGAATAGCATCCGTAAATTTGTAAGTTGCCTTCGGTTTAGATTCAATATTATTCAAACGGTAATCTCTTGTAGCAAACAGTTGGGATGAGTTTTTAAGGTCGTGGACAGAATTTTCCCAGTCGACTCTGAATTCCTTATTAAACCAGTACCCAATATTGATAAAGTGAGACGTCTGCTGTCTCTCTTCATTACTGAAATTGGCATTGATCAGGTTATCATTTGTAATAAAACGGTAGTTTCCATTCCAACCGGATTTTTCAGTAGGATTAAACTGTACGGAAGCTAATATATTCTGATTTTTGAGAATCTGGTCACTGTTCTTTTCAAAAGGGTTAATCACCAGAACCTTGTCTTTTTTATAAAATGAGTTTTGTGAATTTAATGAAATATTAAAGTTCCAGCGTTTTAAAAATGCATTTTCAGAATTGAAAACAATTGATGGGTTGACAAATAATGCCAGCTGGATTTTATTTTTATTCGAGGGAATATAGCGTACAGAGTTTGTGTAGATCCTGATGTACTGTGCTAAATCTGAGTACTCTGCAATTTCAAACTCGTCGAGCTGCTGGATGCCATCTCCATTATAATCCGTCCATTTATAAACACCCTGGCCATCCGTTACTTTAAGGTACTGGAATTCTCTTTGCGCTTCCTGTCCGTTTCCAAGTTCATAGAATGCCTGCAAACGCATCCCGTTTCTGAAAAGCTGTTGATTGTAAAGAATATTTCCGACTACAAAATCGTTATTTCGGGTCATGTCCGCTTCATTACTTTGGTAAAAGAATTTTCTGTAGTGTACCAAAGCGTTTAAAGTTGTTCTTTCTGTTTTTATAAGCTGGCTTTCTGCCATGATTCCCAGAATATTATTCATATTCTCCAGCCTGTTGTTCCGTACAGAGTCATTATCCCTCATATACACTTTGGCAAGAAGCTTTGTACGGGTACTATCACCGATTTTTTTCTGTACAAAGATCTCTTTCCAGCTGAAACTGGTAACATCCATGAGTTGTGTATCATTATACTTTTTCTCATTATGCTCCATACTTCCCCCAAGTGCCCAGCTGCCTTTTTTACCGGTAAACTCGGTAGAAACTCCTCCTCTGATAAACTTGGTATCCTGAAGTATTGCGTTGGTATTAAGATAAGATAGATTTCCTTTTGTAAAGAATTTTCCTGTAATCCAGCCAAAATCAAGATCATTCTTAATCCCTTTGTAGGTATCCTGCTCGTCCAAATAGTTGATTCTGTAATTTAGATTCGATTTATTATTCCATTTATTTAAAAAGCTGAAGGTAAACCTGTTTTGGGTTCTCTGGCTGAATTCCTGTACCAGGTTAAAATCCCTTGAGAATTCCACGTCATTGATACGGTCTAAAATATGAAACTGTTTATCTATATATTGATATTCAAAACTTGGAGTTCCTTTCCATTTGCTTTTTGTAAACGTTTTGTTTCCGAAAATACGCCATGCATACCCCATATTTTGGGCCGCATCTTTTGATGAAAATAAATTCAAATCATAATTGCTCAGGGAGAAATCAGCTCCTATTTTTCCTTCTTTTAAAAGATATTCAGAATTCACTGAATATACCTGGGATTTTTGAGGTGAAGGAAGTTTTCTTACGGCTTTATAGTCTCCCATATTATTCCCTACATACTCGAATACACGACCATTATTGGTGGTTTGCGTAATTTTATAATCCCCTTGATTAATCCCGAAATAAGTGAAGGAAACCTGGTAAAGCGTTTCATTCTGATCCGTAGAAAATTCATAGAAATTTCCAGCAGGATTTAATCGGTATAGGATCTTATTGACATCATATGCTGTAACCACACCTGATGGGGCATACATTAAATTAGGATCATTTCCAGCCTCAGCCAGGATCTGTTCATCTTCTTTAGAAAGATTTAAAGAAAGAGGTGCATTTTTATTATCATTTTCCATGAACCAATTCATCCCTACTTTAAATTTTTCCCTTTGGTGCTCAACCTTTCCGGTAAATAAATACCGGGAGTAATTTCTATTCGTGTAGTTATAGGAAATGGTAATGAAATTTTGCTGGAAAATCGGTCGGAAACTGGTAAATGTCACCTCTCCGGTATTGTAGTTAATGATGTAATCCTGGTTCTCCCCACGCTTCATCAGAATACCATCAATAAACACCTGCTCAGAACCGGAAATAAGGGTAATGAACTGTTCGCCATTCTTACCGGTCAGACGGTAAGGTCCCTGGTTGCCTTCCACCCCCTGGAAACGTATTCTATGGAATTCACTTCGGGCCACACCCATGGAAACATCTACAAAAGTTTTGTTGTCTTTTCCAAATTCGGTCTGAAACTCGATTCCCATACTCCGCCTCTGGAACTTGGCGAAATAATTTTTAGATTCTACAAGATCAAGATGCCCGGCTCTAAGGATGGATTTGTCCTTAATATTAAGCTGCATATAGATCTTGTCAAATTCTTCAAGAGTTTGGGTGTAACCGTCCGCCTGAATAGGAAGGTTGTGGTCTGATATACTGGCTAAAATAGTGACATCTTTAGATAATCTTCCAGAAATCTGAAGGTCCATTGAACTTTGTACAGATTGCCCCTGGTTGTTACCAAATGTAATTCCCCTGATGATGGAACCTTTGGAGTTCAGTTCGCCCAAAAACCTTTTCTTATCATTCTTGACAAGTACAGCTTCGTCTACGATTATTTTGTTGTTGGTTCTTACAAAATCCAGTGTGTCTTTTGCGAAAATATCCTGTTCAAACCGTGCAGCGAGGATGCTGTCCTTTTTAATACTGTCTTGGGGAATGTTTGGATTTTTCCACGAAAATATTTGTGCATGAGCCGAAAATATGCCCATGAAAATCAAACCGATCAGAAGAAAAAAATTCCGCAAGTGTTTCAAAATAATTCGTAAAAATAGCTAAAAAATGTTAATAGAAGTGGGTTTAGCATTATTAACAGAAAATTAATCTAATTATTGTTAACCCCTAAAAAATACTGGTAATTTTGGGGTGTAAATTATTAATAATTAAATTTTACAGTCATGAAAAAATTTTATTCGTTAGTTGCTACGGCTGTATTTGCTGTTGCAACATTTGCTCAAACTACTGTTTTCAATGCAACGTTCGATGATTTGGATGGAACAGGAGGAAATGATGCTTCCTTTACAGGAAACGTTGGCACCAAATCACTAAATACCTATACCACGGCAGGCTGGGTATTTGGAGCTGCAGGAGGAGGAGCACAGTGTATTAAAGCTGGTTCTGGTAGTGCTGCAGGCTCAGTTACGACCCCTGCTTTAACAGGGCTTGCAGGCAATGCAACTTTAACTTTCAGAGCTGCAGGGTTTGGTACTGACAATACAGCATTAACGGTTACAATCACCGGTGGAGGGAGTGTCAATGGTACGAGTAGCTTTACTTTGACGAATTCTGCGTTTTCTACCTATACAGTGAATATTATAGGAGGTACCTCTGCAACCAAACTTAAATTCGCTTCAGCAGCGGGTGGGAGAAGATTTTTTATCGATGATATTAAATTAACAGTTCAAGGTGCACTGGCTGTTACCGATATTAAAACTTCTGCAACCGTCTTTGTTAAAAATACTTCAGTAGATCATGAAATCTATTTTGGAGCTAAATCTGACGTTAAAATCTTCAATGTAAGTGGGCAGCTAGTTAAATCTGCTTCTGTGAACGAAAATGGAGTTTTAAATGTGATAAATCTTAAGAAAGGGATTTATATTGTAACAGGGAATGTCAATGGTAATGCGGTTTCTGAGAAGATTATAAAAAGATAATTTTAACAAATTGTTAATTATATGCCGTCATTTTAATATGATGACGGTTTTTTTGTACTTTTATCCCATAAATTTAAACTTTTTATAATGAAAAAAATCTTTACTGTTTTGGGGTTGGCAACGCTAGCCATGATGAATGCACAAAGCTTCACAGCAACTTATGATTTTGAAGGAACCCCTCCAACAACAACCGGAGCTGTTGCAGGAGCAGGGAGTTCCAACCTTGTAGCTGGGAATTTTACAACAACGGGTTATACTCAAACGACAACTGGAAATAGATTTGCACATAGCGGTGCTCCTACAGCTACTACTCCTGATTTGACAAAATACTTACAGGTTACTGTAACTCCGAATGCGGGGGTAAGTCTTTCTGTGTCTTCTATTACTTTTAGAAGTCAAAGATCTGGAACAGGCCCAAGGTCTTATATTGTAAGATCTAATGCTGACTCTTATGCAGCTAATTTGCCTGCATCTATTAATCCGGCTAATGCGGAGCTAGAAGTAACAGGTACAAACGTATTGCATTTTGTGAATGATTGTTCAACTTGTTCGGGACAAAATGGAAACACATTAACACCAGCTAATATCTCTAATATTACTACTCCAGTTACTTTTAGAGTTTACTTTTTTGAAGCTGAAGCTACCGGAGGAACTTTTAGTATAGATGATGTAATAATTACTGGAACAGCTACAAGTGGTGCATTAGGTACTTCTGAAAACTTTACAACTAAGCTAAACTTCGTAAAAAATACTTTCGTGAAAAGTGACGAAATTACTTTCGGAGCTGATGTGAAAGATGTGAAAGTTTACAATATGTTCGGACAGGTGGTAAAGTCTGCTTCTGTAAAGCAGAACGAAGCTGTAAACGTTGCTGAACTTGCAAAAGGAAACTATATCGTAACAGGAACTGTAAACAATGAGCCTATCTCTCAGAAGATTTTAAAAGACTAATTTAAGTTTCTTTAAATAATACATGCTCCGGCCATTTCGTAGAAATGGCCGGAGTTTTTTTGTGAAATTATTGATTGTTATTTGAGTTTTATTGGAATATTGTATTCAATAATTTTAATAATATGAATTATGTTTTATTTTGAATGCTATTCTTTGGTAATTTAGTTTTTTGTGGTATCCTTTTTGATATCTGTTGTGTATAGCTAGGTATTTTATTCATACCTGGGATTGAATCAGATGATGAAATCTATTGCTAAAAGAATTTTAAAGTTAGTTTTCAATATAACATGTTAAAAGAAGTAGCTGTATGTTTTTACAGCTGCTTTTTTTATTTTAATACCATCCTCTTCTGGCAGCATTGATGACTGCGCCTAGATTAAGAACCAAAGTATATCTGATGCGTTTTGCATAATCCTTAAAAGAAGGTTCGAAACCTAAAGAAGATTGTATGGGGAAATAAACTTCAAGAAAATCAGGAATCAACCTTACTTTGATACCACTATCCCAAATAAACTCAGCAGGACGGTTTTTGTTTTTATACACCCCCGCATCAGCATAAACATGAAATATCTTCCAGACACTTGAGTCTACATTGACAGAAGTGATCCACTGATTGACAGATCCAGGCAGAAAAGATTTAAAACCTCCGTCAGCCAGGATAAACTGTTGAGACAAAAGGCCACTATTGGCACTTTCACCCAAAAGATTATAAGAGAATGAATAGTTTGATACCCTTGAAATTCCGTAATTGAACATATTATTTCGGGTGTCATTTCTCACAAAATAGCCTGCAAATAATCTGACACTTAATTTCTGCTTAGGGGCAAATTCCCACCTGTAAAATCCTTCAGCCGTTATTTTGTTGAAATCCTCCATGCCTTGCGTACTTAAGCTTAAGCTTTTTTCATGGATCATCTGGCTGTCGCTGTATCCGTATCCTGCAGTCCATAGGTTGTATTTGCCGTAGTCTTTGTTGGCAACCATTTTGGGACTCAGATCTCGTTCTAAATAATTATAAGAAAATCCAAGACTTCGGCTAACCGTGCTTCTGGGGTTTTTTCTGAAATTGAAATTGGAATATATTGAACCTTTTCTGTAGGCCAATCCATAATCATAGTGGAAATAAGAACCCGATACCCCAAAAGTAATGCTTCTGAAAATACTTTCAGCCGGAAGAAAAGAGTAGGAGACCGCTCCTGATCCTGTAAGTTTTCCGGTTCCGGTACTATACGTTGGTGTAAATGAATACAGGAATTTCTGGTCGAAAAATGACTGATTCTTTAAATTCACTCCCAAAAGGAATTTATCATAGGTATTGTTAAATCGTACCCTTGGACTGATGTATATTTCGTTGTATTCAGGATTAGGAATATCCTTAATAAGTTTGAATTTTATTTTTTTTGCATTCGAAAACAGACCTTTTGCGTATAAAAAATTATCCCGATATTTAGATTCCGGAAAAATATAATCACTGTTGAGCGTAACTTTATGAATATCCTCTGAAGCCGGAAGAGCGAAATTAGTAAACTTTTCATTCGCTTCTGTTTCTATCCAATAGGTTTTTTTTTCTCCTTCGCTGGTTTGTGTTTCAAGCCTTAAAGGAATAGGAGAGTCTGTATTTTTACCGATTCTGATACTTAAAGAATCTTCCTCTTTTTTGATATTTTTCAATCTGAAATTAACTCTGTTCTTTTGCTTTAGAAAATCTGAGAGATATCCTGACGTTTTGTCTTTTTCAGCTAGCTCTTTCAAAAATTCTTCGGGATCAATCTTTCTGTCTGTGTTTTTGGAAATATAATCTTTCACGATATCGTTAAAATGATCATAGCCCATTTTCTCCGCGGTATAATTGAAAAGGCTTCCGGTTTCAAAACTGCTGACCGCCATTTCATTGAAATTGCTTAAAACTGTAAAGTTTTCGCTGATTTTCTGATCCAGGTTCTGGGACATAATGTATTGATAAGACAGTCCGTAACGATCAATAAGTTTGACTTTGGATGCATGAAATAACTTCAGTGGCTTTACTCCGAAAATACGCGTTTCAGGAAGGGTCCCCAATAATTTGGTCTCCTTATAAAATTTTTGAAGGTATTGGATTTCGATATATGATTTTAAACCATTTTTAAACCAGTGATGTTTCTGTTTATCAGCAATAATGCTTTCGTCAAGAATTTTTTTCGTGATGATTCCGAAATAATCAAGGTCAGTTTTTTCAGCATCCGTGAATAACTGAAATTTGAACTTCCAGAATGAAATATCATTATTCCCGAAGAAATCTTCTGAAGATCTGAACTTCTCCGAAATAAAAAGATTTTTTGGAATGAACCCTATCTTTTCTTTAATGAATTTTAAATGCAGAGGCAGATAAAATTCAAGGTTTTGCTTTTCTTCCGGTTTCAGATTATATCCGAACTTGATCTCAGTATCTTCTCCGTCTACGTTGACTTTTATGGAAGGAAGCCCGTTTTGGGACACGACAAATTCAGGATCGGAGTCAAGATAACCCTTAAATGAATTCATTTGGGTCTGTGGGAGATTACCTTCGATAAAACTGTTGGGTGGAAGGTCGAAATTGACGGTCCAGAAAGTGTTGAAACTCACGGACTCCTCAATATCATGATAGTTTCTTTTGGCCATATTGTCCGGATCAAAATGATCCGGAACAATAAAGAAATATTTTAATGCTGTCATTGTATCAGATGTACCGTAGCCCGTAAATTTCTTGTCCGGGAGATACATGCTGTAATGAAGCTGTAATGTAATGCTTTCACCAGGCTTTAAAGCTTCAGTCAGAGGAAGAAAAAGATTCTCATCTGATGTAGAAGTGACCGGGACAGGCTGCTGAACTGAGTTTTTAATTTGTAAATCCAGAAGCTTCCCAAGCTGATCCGGTTTTGCAAAATGCAGGTCGCTGCTTCTATCTTCCAGTTTTCTGTACACCAGAGATGTCCCTTTTTTGTTGTAAGCAGAAACCCAATTGAGGAGCTTTACCGAATGCAGGTCCTTGTCGGAATGATTGTAATACACAATTTCCTGATTGACCTCCAGTGTTTTTCTGTCGGCTGATAATTTTGCTTCAATATAAATGCTGTCTTTCTGCCCGGAAATCTGGATAATTCCCCAAAACAAAACAAGGCAAGTGGTGATCTTTTTCAATATCCTGTGATAAAGCCCAAATATAAACTTATTTTGAATATATTCAGCAGGATTTTAGCCCTGAACCACGTTTTTTTGCAAAGAATTAACATATGCATTCCAACCCTCATTTTTATAGGTAATGGCAGCCGTTTCCGGATCTTCAGATTTATAAATTCCCCTTCCTACAATAATGAAATCAGTATGAAGCATTTTGAAAACGTGTTCAGGAGTATTATACTGCTGTCCTTTATCGTCTCCTGAATCAGCAAGATTAACCCCTGGAGTGAAAAGCAGAAGCTCTTCAGGGATCTGGTTCTGAGAAACACCTCCAATTACATTAGGATGAGATAAAGCTACTTTTAGAGCCTCTTCACGATAGCTGGATGTAGTTAGTGCCCCTTTAGAAGACATGCCTACAATAGCAACCACACCTACATTTTTGAAGCAGTCTAATGATTCAAATCCTCCGATCACCTGTGACGTTACAAAATCTGCCCAATCTGTAATTTTAAATACACCACTCGTAAATTGAAGTTCCTGTGTATTACCAATATCTGCAAATTTTCTGTCCTCCATCAATAGGAATTGGTGTTTTTCAGCCAATACTTTTAACGGAACAATTGTTTTTTCGTAGTCAAAATCTGAAATGATATCAATATGCGTTTTCAATGCAATCACATGAGGGCCTACTTTTTCGGCAAGAGCAAGCAGTTCCTGTGTAGTGGTAACATCTGCGGAAGCAATCAGGTTTGATTTTTTTGCCAAAGCTGTTTCCAATAACTTTTTAGAAACTGAATGCTGTGCATGCTCCAATTTTTGTTCGTAAGAACTTCTTGTCTTTTCTTCAAACTGAATATGGTTCCCCTGAAGGAAATCCTGGATTCTTTTTACCTCTTCATCAGACAGTTCTCCGTTTTCCTGAAGAATAGTGCATACTTCTGAAATATTGAAAAGGGTATGAACTCTGTAACCTTTGCTTTCCAGTAATTGTTTTCCGCCTTGTTCTCTGTCAAGAACTACAACGATATCAGCTACTTTAAGATCTTCCTGTTCAACCTCCGCAATGGTTTCTACGAGAGATTTTCCGGAAGTGATCACATCCTCTACCAAAAGACAGTTCTGTCCTTTCTGATAAATTCCTTCGATGAGTTTTTTTGTTCCGTAGCTTTTTGCTTCTTTTCTTTTAATAATTAATGGGATATAGCTTTCCAAAGACATTGCAGTAGCCATCGGAAGCGCTGCATAAGGAACTCCGCAGATTAAATCAAAATTATCCAGAGGAAGCATGTCCAGTAAATAATTAGCCAGATTTTTTAAGATTTTAGGATCTGAAGCCAAAGGTCTCAGGTCTACGTAGAACGGACTTTCGATACCACTTTTTAGGGTAAATCTTCCGAATTTGATGATGCCCAGCTTGTAGCACTCTAAGAAAAATTCTTTTTTACTTTCCATTATTTTTTATTAGATACTGCAAATTTAATGATTTGAAATAAGGCTTAAAAATTTATCATCCATTTGTCAATAAAAAACCATCCCGAAATGTTTCGGGATGGCTTAAAAATATATCTGTAAAGTATTATTTTACAATTTCTGCGTCGATGATTTTAGTTCCGCTCATCCTTTGTTCAGCTTCCCACAGTAAGAATTTATCTACTTCCTTGATCAGCTTTGGAATCGTTAGCGATAATACTGCTAAATCATCCATGACACCTAAGACAGGTACTGCAAATTCAGGAAGCAGGTCAATAGGGGATATTACATAGAGAATTCCCAGAAGTGGAAGAATGATATCAATGGATCTTATCGGATATTCTCCTTTTCTCCATAATTTGACCATTCTGAAAATGTCAGGAATTTTTCTTACGAAACCTTTGTGGGCGATGGCCTCTTTGGCAAGATTCAATTTTGAATATTTCATTTTGTGTTTAGTTTAGATAAATTTTTCAACATAGTAAATTTCGCAAATTTTATACCAATAAACTATAAAATTTAGTTAAAAAAAACTACTTGATGATATTGTCAATGAACTGATGCACAGTCTCTGTGTTCCAATCTCTGTAGGCATCCTCCTTAATGATGATTCTTCCGTGCTGATCTATAAGAAAAGTAGTTGGGAATACTTTTGGAAGAATTTTTTCAGAAATAGGACTTTGGGCAATATATACCGGAACCGTATAGTTATTTTCTTTTAAAAACTTTCTTACTGCATCTTCTTTATCATTCATTGCGATGAGAACAAAATCTATATTTCCTTTTCTTGAATCATATAATTTCTGAATAGTTGGCCATTCTTTTCTGCATGGCGGGCACCAGGTTCCCCAGAAATTTAGGAAAACAGGTTTGTTCTTAAAAGCTTTAAGGTTGGTACTTGGTACATTGATTCCTTTCAGCTCGATGTCATAATCTTCCTCACTTACATGTACGGCATTTTCAATGGTAGCAATTGGAAAGAACTGGTCTCTCAGGTATTCTTTTACTCCGGGAACAAAAGCGATTACACCGATAATGATGATAAGGACAAGATAAATGATATTTTTTTTCATGCGTTGATCTTTACTGTTATTTTCTGCCGTATGGAATTCAATGTAATCATTACAATAATTCTAAAATCTCCTGAACTGCATCCTTGCCTCTGTTTTTGGCATAATACAGCTGCAAGTCGTTATAGAAATTATCTTTTGGATAAGCTTCAGGATCTGCTTTATGCTTCATGAGTAATTCATATCCATACTTCGGACGCGGTCCCCATGAGTTTTTTACATTAAAATCCTTGTCCAGAATAATTACTTTAGGAATGGATTCCGTCCCGTTCGTAAGATATTGATTGATTAAACTTTTATCATTGTCCCTAAGGAAAATTTTTACCTCGTTGTGTCCTTCGAAAAAAGTAACCAATGCCGGAACTGTAGCACTTGCGTCACCACACCAGGCTTCCGAGATGATCAGAATTTTTCCGTCAAAATTTTTAGAGGCCAATTCTTTTAACTGTTCTTCATCCGGCACATACTTTTTCAGTGTTCTGTCCATTCTCTGAAGTCCGAGTTCGTAGTATTGTTTATAGTCGATTTCCTGTGGATTGGAAGGATGTTCTAATCTTTCTTTTCCGATACGGATATATTCTTCAAAAGAAATACCCTGGTCCCAGTAATTTTTCATTACTAAAAATATTTATATTAAAAATTATTGATGTTTCTTGTTTTGTTGATCAAAAACAGGTCTGCCAGTACAAATGCAGCCAGGCTTTCCACAACAGGAACAGCTCTTGGCACTACACAAGGATCATGGCGTCCTTTTCCTTCTACAATGACAGGGTTTCCATATTTATCCACACTGTCCTGAGGTCTTAAAATCGTAGCGACAGGCTTGAATGCAGCACGGAAATAAATATCCATTCCATTGGAAATCCCCCCCTGAATTCCTCCCGAAAGATTCGATTTTGTGGTGAAATCTGTATTGAAGGCATCATTATGCTCCTTTCCTGTCATTTTAGCGCCACAGAAACCGCTTCCATATTCAAATCCTTTACAGGCATTGATATTCAGCATCGCTTTACCCAACTCCGCCTGAAGTTTAGAAAATATGGGTTCTCCAATTCCTACAGGTACGTTTTTGATAACGCAGGTAACCGTTCCGCCAATGGTATTGCCTTCTTTTTTGATCTCTTTAATTCTTTCTATCATTTTTTCGGCTGTTTCAGCATCCGGACAACGTACGTCATTGCTTTCTGTTTTTGAAAAGTCTAAAGCCTGATACGGTTTTTCACAGAAAATATCGCCTACCGAAGAAACATAAGCGTTGATCTCGATGCCTGATAAAAGCTGTTTAGCTAAAGCACCTGCAACCACCCAGTTGATGGTTTCTCTTGCTGAAGATTTTCCGCCTCCGCGATAGTCTCTGATCCCAAATTTCTGATCATAGGTGAAATCTGCATGACTGGGACGATATGAATCAGCAATGTGATCATAATCCTTAGACTTCTGATTTTCATTTTCTATAATAAAACCGATTGGGGTACCCGTTGTTTTTCCCTCAAAGATCCCTGAAAGAAATTTTACCGTGTCGCTTTCTTTCCGTTGAGTGACAATCGCAGACTGGCCGGGTTTTCTACGATCCAATTCATATTGAATTTTATCGAAATCTACCGTTAAACCTGCCGGAAAATTATTGATGATGCCGCCGTAAGCCACGCCGTGACTTTCTCCAAATGTTGTAAGACTGAGAAGATTACCTAATGTGTTGAACATAATACAAAATTACCTATTTTTCTTCAGATAATAAAGTTTCTGGATTTGTTCTATTTATCAGTGTTTTTGATAGTATTGATAATGTTCTCTGCTTCCCTTTTTTCCTGTGGTGTCAATTTTTTCCAGATCAATCCTTTTTTTATGTTTTTTTCGTCAATATACTGTGGGAAAATTCCTGATTGTACATCATCAATGACGTAACCCGAAGAAATTGCTGGAATGGGAGTGTCAAAATTAAAGGGGTAATCTTTTGATATATTGAATTTTAAATTTCCTGTCCGGAAAGTTTCGAATTTGTTGTAGTGGTAAGTTGACGGTTTGTACAGCTGTTCTTTTTTTAATCCGGCCATAAAATTTCCAGGCTTGAAACTCGGAATATAATGGCGGATGAAGTTGGGAAAACTTAAAATTCCCATGATCAGTAAACTTGATGCAGCGAAGAGCAGGAGTGACTTTTTTTTGCCAAAATGGATAAACAGGATAAAAAATATCACAAAAAATACATCAATAAAAAAACGGTACTGTGCCGAAAAGGCTAATACAAAGATGCTCTTTATTAATAAGGAGATACAGATCAGAGTGATGATCTTTTTCTTTTTAATGAAAGCGAAAACTGAAAACAGAACCAGACTTATAATGAAAAGACTGTTAATTTTTGATTTAATTCCGTCTAATAAAAACCAGGTTTTGACCGCGCTGTAAGAAGAGAATCTTTGAATCTCCCCATAGGTGTACTGCATGTCATATGTTTTCTGAATGGCGTATTGAGATGAAATTTTTAATATTTCAGGGTTTGGTTTCCAGCTGAATCCGAGATCACCTGCGGCTATCGGGAACACGGGGTAGCCGAATGTCCAGATATTTTTAATAAAGAATAATAAGAGGATAAGAATTCCGAAGACTGTGTTTTTATAATGAGGTTTAAAAATAAATGCAGAACATAGGAAGACCAGTATGGGAAGCCAGATCATAGTAGGCTTTACAGAGAAAATAAAAACGGAGTACGCGAAAAGAAGACTGATGTTTTTATTACCTGTTACGATTTCATTTAAAATAATTAAAGATAGGGTGATGACAGGCAAATCAGGGCTTGGTGATTGTGAGAAAAGCAAAAGTATAGGTATAAAACAAAGTTGTACCCAACTTTTTCTTTCAAAAATATAAAATGTGTAAACGATCAGTAGAATAGCATTGATCCTTAAAAAAGGATCTGAAAAACCGGAAAATCCTGCCTGGAAAATATGCCAGATAGACATCTGTCCCAACGTAAGATCCAGATTGGAAATACCCTTTACCAGACCATATTCCGTGAGCCATTTGATCGTAGGAACATAGTATCCGAAATGATCTAATATATAAGGGTAAAAGGAACTGCTATATAAAATGACAAGTGAAATACTGCCGATTAAAACAGAATCTTTCTTAGAGAACCTATAAAATTGGAGGTACAGTTTCTTTTTGAAGAAAAATAAAATCCCTGCTGATACAAAAGGAATTTCTACATATATACTAATAGGAATAAAAAATGCCAATACCGTCCAGATAAGACTTAATCCCAATATTCCCAATAAAATACTTCCCGAAATTCCACGGGTTAAGGTGCCGAATATACTTTCCATAATTTTTCCCCATCCTGCTAGGACAGAGATAATGAGAACCGAGGAAAATAAAAGTAACATCATAAAAAAAGATTGCCTAAAAATAAGCAATCTTTAAATGTTATCGTGAAAATATTAATTACGTGGTTGAACTCTTCCGTCCTTTCTGTCTCCAGCTCTACCGATCGTATAACCGGTCGCGCCACCAACTACACCACCAATCACGGCTCCGAGACCTCTGTTTTTCTTAGCAACAATAGCTCCTACTGCAGCGCCACCCACGGCACCAATAGCAGTTCCTTTAGCGGCTTTACTCCATCCTTTTTTCTTTTGGGTTGTTGTTCCCTGTGAAGAAGTATTTCCATTGTCTGCATAAGTTCCTCCTCCTGAATTAGTGTTGGATACTCTGTCTCTATATACTGTTTTCGTTTCTCTTATGATTTGAGGTTTTGAATTGCTCGTGGCAGCTGCCTGAGATTTTTTACTTTCTGAGATGCTGTCTACTTTTTTCTGTGCCTCATATACTAATTTTTCTTTCTCAATGGCCAGCTTTTGCTTTTCAATATCAAGTTGTCTTGCCTGGAATTCAAGTTTCTGTTCTTCCAGTGATTTTTCAGCTGTCCTTTCGTCTTTCTTGCAGGCCGTCAGTAAGAAGACTGATAAAAAACCTGCTAATACTATCTTTCTCATAATTAAAATTTTAATAAGTAGTCTTAGCCAAAACGGCGGCAACTGTTTATATATTTTCAATTATGAAGCCAAAATTTAGTTAAGGAGTGTTAAAATATAATATTTTAAGATAAAATTTAATTTTTTTCTCAGAACCCACTTCGGTCATTTCTGTTTACAGCTGCGGTTTTGGAATGTAATTTTTAGTTAATCAAGTGTTTTTATTCAGTTCACATGAATTGGTTATTTTTGGAATACCAAATTACTTTAATATGAAAATAGCAATTTTTAAAACGATGGCTTTTGTAGCCTTGTCGGTTACGGCCCTATCATGTTCTTCCAATGATGATATCATGGCAGATGTTCAGCCTCAAACTCATTCTGAAACATCAAAAGAAGTTTCGAAAACACAAACCTATAAAGTGAGATTTGGTCTTATTTCTTTGGACGGGACCAAGACTCTTTCCGGGAATCATGATGTAGGAAGCTTTCTGGCTGAGAATACAGTAACAGGAGAGATTTATGATACTTATTATGGGGGAGGATTTCAAACACTTCCAGGGTATTATGATGGAATTCCTGCAGGAACCTATACATTTTCTGCAATGCAGGGCCAAGGAGGATGGACAGGTTACGGATCAGTGACTGGAACTGTGTCTGATACTCAGGTAGATGCCGATGGTTATATTACGGTATATATTCCGGTTACCTGGGCAGAGTAGGACTTTATGTAAAATAAATATCAATTGTATAGATCCTCGAAAGAGGATTTTTTCGATGAATAGAGGGAAAGAAGGTTTTTTTTCCCATTATTTAGAATTTTATTAAATTGAGTATTATAAAAACTGGAAATTATTCATTGATTATTTTGTTTGTCTTGTCAATACCTTCTATTTTGGGATGTTGTTTGATTTGATAAAATATAATCTCCTGGAAAACGATATAGCAGAAAAGATAATAAGACATTTATTGTCGACGAATTCTGTTTAGATTTTTCTAAATAGATTTTTTTCATCATTTGTGTTTTTAGGCCTCCTAAATTGGAGGCTTTTTTATTTATGGTAAAGCACAAATAGTGAAGGGCTATTATTGTTTGTCTATAGAAAAAAAACTTCTTACAATGAGAAGCCTTAGCTATATATTGAAAGTTACCTTTACTTTATTGATCAGTCTGTGAAGTTTTTGAGTCTGATAGTTCAGGAGCTCATAGATTTCCTGAGGGTTAGTATATGCCTCCGGTACGATCTGATTATTGATCTTTTTGATGCCTCTTCTTTTCATGGTATCGTGGATCACTTTGGCGAAGGATTCCTTTGCATCCGGCTTGAAGCCTTGCTGAGAAATACCGTTAGAATGGAGTCTGTACAGGTATAATGGCTCTTTTATGTATTTTACGTTGCCATGCTCAAGAATTTTCAGATAGAGATCCTGATCTACTGCACTTTTAAGATTGGGATTGATGCCGGAAGTCTTCAGGTAAGTTTCTTTTTTGAAGGTAAAGAAATGCGAAAACTGAATAGGGCAGTTGAAAAAATATCTGCTGTTGTAAATCTGTTTTGTACTTGCAAATACTTTTTCCGGATTAAGATTTTCGTCGCACAGTATCATCTGGGAATAGGCTGCTGTAATGTCGTTTTTAGCAAATTCGTGTACTATTTTTTCTAAGGAATTGGCATAAATAGCATCATCGGGATCCAGATAGGCACATATTTCTCCTTCTGCATATTTCATGCATTCTCTTTTGGTGTAGCCGCAGCCTTGATTGGAGGTATTTTTATAGATTCTGAAACGGGAGTCATTTTTTATAATACCTTCAATTACTTCTACGGAATCATCAGTAGATGCATCATCAACAATTATAACTTCCCAGTTTTGATAGGTCTGGCTTATCAACGAGTTATAGCAGTCTCTAAAGTACTTACCATTGTTATAATTGGCTATCAGTATAGAGAATTTTATCACGTTATATTGAATTAAAGATTAATGTAAAATTATAAAATAAAACATTGAAAAAAGATGACCTGGGTCATAGTGTATCTGATATTTTTTTATTATATTCTAAGATTATGATATTATATGTTAGTTTATAATTGATTATGCGTATGAATAGTGTAAGTTGTTATCAGTCTTTAATCTGCTTATATTTTAATGATATTCAACATAACTTTCTATCGTGTTGATTATTTTATGTTAATAGATTTTATCTAATAAAATTAATTTCAACAATAGGTGTTGTGGTGTACAAAATCCACTTACATTCAATTTTTTTAAAAGGAGAATTTGAGGTTAATTTTTAATATTACAGGTAACGATTCTCAAATTTTGAATTGTGCTTTAGAAGAAAATCGATGCAATGTGAAGATGAATTTTATGACTCAACTCATAAAATCAACACGACAAAACATACTATTTTTGAATTGTAGAATTAAACGAGAGATAATTATTTATTAGATTATAAGAATTTTTTCATCATTTGTGTTTTTTAGGCCTCCATTGGAGGCTTTTTACTTTAAGATACTTTTCATGCATCATAAAAGTGAAGTAAAGAAACTTTTGAAAAAGTAGATTTTATAGCCGCAAGAATATGATCTTTATCATAAACTTGAATTGAAAATCTGAACAGTATACATTTTCATGACTTTATTGAACTTCCCATTTTGTGGGAATTTTTTGTTTTTTGAGGAGGAATAAGAAGCGTCAACTTAACTGCTTCATAGATAATATCTTTTAGAAATATCTAAAAGTATTTTTTATTAGCGTATTGTTTTGGCATGATTTTTCAATACATGAAGCAACTCATGTTTAATTTGAGTTTTCATGGTTATTAGTTTTTATCCTCAGAGCAATCTGAGGATTTTTTTTTACCGGATTTTTGATGTTTATATCTGGTAATACTGAGGCTAAAAATATTTTAGGCTTGCTGTAAATTAGCTAAAGAATGTAACAGATTTGATTTTCAGTTGTTTTATATATAAATTAAACCATGAAAATCTACCTTCTCATTATGTTATTAATAGTTTCATTACCCTCTTTTGCCCAGGATGTAAGTTCTGGAGTGGATGAAATCATTAACAGGGAAATGAGCATAAGACGAATCCCCGGAGTACAAATTGCCATAGTTCAGAATGGAAAAATTGTTTTAAGCAAATCCTATGGTGTTTCAAGTGTACAGGACAATATTCCGGTAACCAATACCACTATTTTTCCCCTTAATTCAAATACTAAGATCTTTACGGGTGTTGCAGTTATGCAATTGGTTGAGCAGGGAAAAATAAAGCTGGGTGCTACTATCAATACGTATTTGGATGATCTGCCTTTGGAATGGCAGAAAATAACAGTCGATCAATTATTGACTCATATTTCCGGATTGCCCGATATTTTACAGCTTTTTGATCCTGCTACAGGAAATATCGGACCGTTACGGACTGAAAAAGCTATTTGGGAAAAACTGAAAACAATTCCTTTAGATTTTAAAACTGGAGAGCAGTTCAGTTACAATCAAACCAACTATTACTTATTGGGTAAGATAATTGAAAAGTTGACCTGTCAGCCGTTTGCCGATTTTTTTGAGGAAAAACAATTTAAGATTGTTCCTTTAAAGCATACCCTGTTTGGAGATTCCAGAGATGTGATTCCTCATTATGCACCTAGTTACAGTTATAGAAATTTTTTTGATGGGAAAAGAACAAATCAGGATAAGCTGATTAATAATTATTATGAATTTCCGGATTTTAGCCGTACTTCAGGAGGGCTTAACAGTACTTCTGAAGATGTCGCCCGTTGGATTATTGCTTTACAAAATGGTCAATTGTTGCAAAAACCTTCAACATTAGACCTGATGTGGTCGCCAGGCACATTCAATAATGGAACACCAACCGATTGGGTACGGGGCTGGGGAATTGCAAAGCTTAGGAAGCACCATAAAGCAGTGGGAATGTCTGGCGGAAACAGATCTGCTTTGCTCATATATCCGGATGATCGTTTATCTGTAATCGTATTAACCAATCTAGGAGGAAGTTCTCCCGAGGATTTTATAGAAGAAATTGCCGGATGTTATATCCCTGATATAATTAAAGCTGATCCATTAACCTATCTTAGAAAAAATCTGCAAAAGATCGGATTTGAAAATGCAATAGATTTTGTGAAGAAAGAGAAAAAACAAAATCCCGATTTTAATCCAAAAGAATTTGAGCTGAACAACTGGGCATATCGATTGATGAGCACGAATCAGCAGAAAGAGGCATTGGGGATTTTTAAACTCAATGTATATTTATTTCCTGACAGCTGGAATGTTTATGACAGCTATGGTGAAATACTGTTAAAAGCAGGTGATAAAAATAAGGCAATTGAAATGTATAAGAAGTCTATACAGTTAAACCCAGATAATGAGAACGGGAAAAAGATTTTGGAACAGATTCAAAATTCAAAAAATTAAAAATATTACTGAATCACAGATAATGCTTATTTATGAAGCAATAGAGAGGGATTGTAAGAAGAAAAGAAGGGTGTAAAAGAGCTTTGTTAATTAATTTTTTCAAAAAAAATCAAAAAAATTTCAAATGTTTTACATTTTGGTACGATTTTTCAATGTAATCAAGCAACTCATGTTTAATTTGAGTTTTCATGGTTATTAGTTTTTATCCCCGGAGCAATTCGGGGATTTTTTTTTGCCTGTCATAAAAGGTTCGTGTTTTTACCATTTTTATACGTCTTCGGATCATCGAAAGTGTACGTTTTATGGGAGAGTTTTGTCTTGTTTTTGAATGCCGGAGAGAAGTGCATTGGCCATGATAAGAAGTTATATGTTTTTTTAGGCTCAATTTATCCTTCGTAAATAATCCCCGTTCATATTCGGAGACAACCTGTCTTTTGAATGCCTCACTATATTCTTCTAAAGGGGGCGGATGTTTTTTTTTATCCATAAATAAGGCTGACTGTTTTTATTTTTTTTGTCAACCTTTTTCAGGACGAGACAGGGTAATAAAAACCCCTCTGTAAAAGAGGGTTATATTTATTAAGTACAAGTTTGAGTGCTGCAGTAGTTTCCAACCGGATGATAGCAACATCTGTAGTTATCATCTGGACAGTGCGACCCACCACAGGCAACACCTATTGGATCTGTTGGGATCTTTTTGTCAGTTGGATTTATTGCTTTTCCTGCAATTGTTTTTTTTAGTTCTTTTCTTGTTAATTTTCGCATTTTATGAATAGTTATTCGTTAGGTCTCAAATATAGTAATATTCCCCGAATTTAGAATTATTTTTAATAAATATTATGTCTAATAGAGGGATATTGTAGGAATTCATATTTTAATCAGCTATATTAAAACAAATCTGAAATTAATGTTTTGAATGAAAAGTTGATGCAGGTAATAGGATGGGTAGCAACAGTCACTGCTATGGCGATGTACTTTTCTATATCCCTCAAATAAAACATAATTTAAATGGTGATAAAGGCGATACCATCATTTTATCATATATTTCATTGCTGAAAATTTACACTTAGCCTCTCGTGTCTCGGGAGGCTTTTATTGTGAGGAACTTTTAAAGAATCAAGTCGTTATTAAATCATAGGAATATAGGCATACTTTTGACTTGTAAATATAGATAGACAGATCCCAAAACAAAAAACCTCTAAAAATCTATTAATAAGATAATTAGAGGTTTTTAAAGAGGTACCTAGCGGATTCGAACCGCTGTAGATGGTGTTGCAGACCACTGCCTAGCCGCTCGGCCAAAGTACCATTTTTACCATTTTTGAGGTGTGCAAATATAGCAAAAATTCTTAATGAACAAAAATTTTTAAATAATTTATTTCGCCCCAATGCTGTTGATATCACTTTTTAGCTGTCTTTCAGCGTCATAATTTTTAATGTTGATCACACGGGTATTGCTCCAGCTGTCATGAAAGCCATTTTCACTTAAAAATGACAGTTGATCAACCAGTATAACTCCTCTTATAATATTTCTTAAAAAATAATTTCCTGCAGATGGTTTTTGGCCATCAGTCATGATTACTCTGGTTCCGGTAATTAACTTTCCAAGGCTTCTTCCTCCGGTAACCGTTTCCATGGCAAAAGAAAACAATATATAGAAAATAATGGCGATCACTCTTTGTATAAGATCATTGGCATTGGCCATCCATTCTCTAAAAGCGGGACTGATAAGCATCAGTATCGTAAGAACGACAAAAAATACAATATAAAAAGCAACAAGGTCAATTAAATAATTAGCAAATCTTGCTCCTTTGGAAGCTCGATGTCTATCAACAATCTGTAAATATTTTCTCATGTTTAATAATTAGTTTTTTTTATTAATTTTAAATTCCGTTGATGATTAGTTTTAAAGTAGCACTCGTTTCAATCACCGCAGTGATTCCCGATTCATTTAAAAGAATGCTGCCAGGTTTCAGATTATAGACCCTTCCATTCATTTTTAAACCTTTATAATATTCCTTATTAAATGCGTCTTCGATACTTTTCTTTGAAGCCAGTTCCAGATCCTGCGTTGGAATTCCGTATTCATCTTCGATCATCTTAACGATTTTTCCTTTAAAAATAAGAGTAGCTGTTTTCTGTAGAATATTAGCCGTTCTGAGGTTGAATTTCGTATTAGACAACACGATTTTCTTTTTTGTCTCATCATATACCGGAATCCCGGAAATAAGCGCTTTACCATTCACATAACCTTCCGTTTCAGCTTCAACAATGACCCTTCCTTCAGCACCATAAACCCTCACATCTTTGATCTTTATTTTAGAACCCCGGACATCATATTCTTTGTTCATGAACATATTCCTCGCAATAGCCGTTGCCTCAGAGAAAGGAACATTTGCAGTGGTCTGCAGGAGAAATTTGTCCGCCAAAACCGGGACTACATTAAAGTTACCCGCTGATTTTACTGAGGGTGATGCAGCAGGTTTGCTTCCTGTAAACGTTTCCGAATAAATATCCATTCCTATATTGGTGGTGATCTCATTTCCATAGAATTTCAAAGGAGTCATATTCACACCTACAGGGCTTATTTTCAGCCAGGTATTATATTCCTCAGAAATATTGAAAGGCTGCGAAAAAACGTTCCATGCCATGACAGCGTACTGTTGGAAATTCAGTTGGGTCGTCATCTGCTGATCAATCGTTTTAGCAAATTTCCCTTGCTGTTCTTTGAGACTTTTTTCTACCAGAGAAGTGATGGGAATCTGTATTTTGCCATAATCAAGAACAGGCTTTGTGACCCATCTGAAGCCGTTGGGTTGTGTATTGGTGGAAATTGTCCAGTTGCTGTTAAAACTGATTGTCGTATTAAAGGACATCACCGTTTCAAAGGTCGTGTTCTGGTAAGAATAAACCCCCAAAGTACCAATTCCTTTTTCCGCCCAGATTTTTAACGGAACTTCGATCAGTAGATTTTGGCTTGTTCCACCCACCAGACGAATAGGGCGGGTTTTCCACACCTTTACTTTGAACTGGTCATTATTGTTATCCGTATAAGAATCATCCTGGAATACCAGCTCTTTTACCGAAGCATTGATCATATTACTGATCTCTGAAAGCGGAATCGTTACCGGCATTGTAATGCTGGATTTTATCTTAGGGAAATTATAAACGGCAGATTGATTATTAACCGCAGTCTGTCCGAAAACGACCGTAAAGCTTAATAAAAATAATAATTTGATGGATTTCAATTTCTTTATATTTTTTGTGAAATAAAAATTTATAGATCGCCAGGTTTAAAGCTTCTTTCCAGTTCAATACTTGCGCCTTTCATTTCGCCCTGCATCGGTGGGGAAGTTTTTGTGATCTTCAATTTGATGTAGGAGATTTGGGGGAAATTTTCATGGATCTTTGTGATAATTCTTCCTGCCACATGTTCCAGTAATTTGGATGGGATGGCCATTTCCTGGTGAATAATACCGTTGATATCTGCATAACTTATCGTATCATTCAGATCATCTGTTTCTGCAGCTTTCCAAAGATCCGTGTGCAGCTCCGCATTTAAAATATAATAGGTCCCGATGATATTTTCTTCGGGCAGCACACCGTGGTAGGCATATATTCTTACATCTTCCAGAAAGATCTTGCTCATTGTTCCTGATTTTTATTCAGCAAAAATCGTTTTAATTCTTCAAAGTCTGTATTAATTTCTACAGTTTTTTTCTCCTGCTTCATCAGATCATTCAGGGCTTCCGGAATCTCAATCTTAATATGCGCTGCTTTTTCTACTGCTTCAGGGAATTTTACAGGATGTGCAGTTCCCAATATAAATCCTTTCTTACCCGGATTTTCATGCAGGTATTTCTCAAGAGAATCAAAAGCGACTGCACTGTGAGGATCCAGAATATATCCGTATTTTTCATGAACTTCTTTGATCGTTTGCAGCGTAGATTCATCATCTGTTGAATAGCCGGTGATCATATTTTTAAGTGTATCAAACTGATGTCCGAAAAGTTCCATGATTCTCGTAAAATTGCTGGGATCGCCAACATCCATAGCATTGGATATAGTTGCTAAGGCTTTCTTAGGTTGATAATGATTGGTTTTTAAATAATCAGGAACCACATCATTTTCATTACAGGCAGCAATAAAATGTTCCGCAGGAAGCCCCCGGAAATAAGTCAGAAGTCCCGCGCAGATATTCCCGAAATTCCCACTTGGAACACAGATGACAGGATTTTCATGTTCATGCTTCTGCCATTGTTTTAAAGCTAATACATAATAGATTTGCTGCGGAAGCCATCTGGAAATATTAATCGAATTGGCTGAAGTCAAAAACAGTTCAGAATTAATACTTTCATCCGAAAAAGCTTGCTTAACAAGATTCTGACAGTCATCGAAATTCCCATTGACCTCCAGAGCAGAGATATTTCCACCAAGTGCAGTAAGCTGTTTTTCCTGAACGGCACTCACCCTGTTTTTGGGATAAAGAATAACGACATTGATTCCCGGAACATTATAAAATCCGTGGGCAACGGCTCCACCCGTATCACCGGAAGTAGCCACGAGCACCGTTACTTTTTTTTGCTGATCCTGTAGAAAATAAGAAAGGCAGCGGCTCATAAATCTGGCGCCCACATCTTTGAATGCCAAGGTTGGTCCATGGAATAGTTCCAGAATGGATATCTGCTCATTGATTTTTTTTAAAGGAATTTCAAAACTGATGGTCTCGGCAGCAATATTTTTTAATACTTCCTCCGGAATTTCATCTCCGATAAAATCTTTCATACATCTGAAAGCAATTTCCTCATCAGAATACAAATGAAGATTGTTGATGAATTCTTCATCAAACTGAGGAATTCTTTCCGGGAAGAATAAGCCTTTTTGGCTGCCCTGACTTTTGATCGTGGCTGTTTTGAAATCAACGGTTTCCTGTTTATCTTTTAAATTATAATACTTCATTGTTTTTAATTTATTGGTTTTCATCATTCACCTTCTTCCACGATCTCAATCCCCGCAGGATTTATTTTTGATACATACACAAAACTCTCGATTTCAATTTCATCATATACAGATTTCATCAGCTTGGCAATTTTCTCAGCCGTTTCTTTTTCCTCTGTCAGCATGAAAATAGAAGGCCCTGATCCTGAAATTCCACCTCCTAGAGCACCAGCTTCTAAACTTTTCATTTTGATTTCGTCAAATTTGGGGATCAAAATGCTCCTTACAGGTTCTATAATCACATCGTTCAAGCTTCTTCCGATCAAAGGGATATCATTTTTAAGGATTCCGGCCACTAATCCGGCGATATTTCCCCACTGTTCTACTGCATCTTTCAGAAGAATGTTTTTCTTTAGGATTTGTCGTGCATCGGAAGTCTTTACCTCAACCTGCGGATGTACGGCAACCACAAACAGATCAGGAGTGCTTAATGGAATAATATCGATAGGGGAGGAGGATTTAACCAATGTGATTCCGCCGTAAATGCACGGAGCAATATTATCTGCATGACGTACCCCGGAAGCAAGCTCTTCCCCAAACATGGCAAAATGGATCATCTCCTCGTTGGATAAAATATTTCCTAATAATACATTGGCTCCAAAGGCGGCTCCGGCGGCACTTGCCGCACTGGAGCCGAGCCCGCTGCCTGGTTTTATGTGTTTGCGGATCGTTACCTCAAAACCTTTCGTCAGTTGAAGATGTTGTTGTATATTCTGGAGGACAACGCCTGCCACATTTTGAGAAGGCTCTTCCGGAAGACCGAAATGATCTTCATGTTTAATAATGATTTCGGGAGTGTCCAGTAATTTCAGTTCCATTTCATCATAGGGCTCATGGATCGCCATTCCCAGAATATCAAATCCGCAAACCAGATTGGCAACGGTCGCCGGAACTTTTATTTTTATTTTTTTCATATTGTTTATTTTAAACGGAGCGTATAATATCTGCAAAAACACCACTGGCGGTTACTTCGGCTCCTGCACCGGCGCCTTTTACAACAAGAGGCTGTTCGGAATATCTTAAAGTTTTGAAGATGACAATATTATCTTTACCGTAAAGGTGATACAAATCGCTGTCCGGAGCGGCATGCTGCAATCCAACTTTGGCCTTTCCGTCTTTAAACGCGGCCGTATATTTTAAGATCTTACCTTCTTTTTGAGCCTGATTCAGTAAACTTTTAAAATGATCTTCATACTCAGTAAGCTTTACATAAAAGTCTTCTACACTTCCCTGAAGACATTCTTCAGGAAGAAAGCTTTCATTTTCAATATCTTCGAACTGGAGAGCATATCCTGCTTCTCTGGCTAAAATTAAAATCTTGCGGGCTACGTCAGTTCCTGTAAGGTCCAGACGGGGATCCGGTTCTGTATAACCTTCTTTTTGAGCCTGAGCTACAACTTCTGAAAAGGTTCTGCTTCCGTCATAATTATTAAAAACAAAATTTAAGGTTCCACTTAATACAGCCTGGATAGACGTGATTTTATCCCCGCTTTTCATCAGATCATTAATGGTTCCAATAACTGGAAGTCCGGCGCCCACATTGGTTTCAAAGTGAAAATTACAATTATGGTTTCGTGCCGTATTTTTTAAAGTTTTATAATGTTCAAAATCTGAGGAAGCAGCGATTTTATTGCAGGCCACAATATTGACGCTTCTTTTTAATAAACTTTCATAAATATCCGGTACCAATGAACTTGCAGTAACATCAATAAATACTGAATTCCGAAGATTTCGTGAGATAATTTCTTCTGCAAATCCATGAACTGATGCTTCAATCCCTTTTTCGCTCCAGTTTTTGAACTCGTCTTCAGGAATTCCTTTATCGGAGAAAAACATTTTCCGGCTGTTTGAAATACCCGCAATCCGTAAATTGATCAAATGATTTTCCTGTAGATAATCATTTTGATCATAAATCTGCTGAACAAGCTTTGAACCCACATTTCCGGTTCCGCAGAGATACAGATGGACCTGCTTGATTTCTGATTCAAAGAATTCCTCATGAAGAATATTGACCGCTTTTCTGGTATCTTTTTCCGAAATAACAATGCTGATATTTCTTTCTGAAGATCCCTGGGCAATAGCTCTGATATTGATGCCGTTATTTCCCAAACACCCGAACATTTTTGCACTGATGCCACTTCTGTTCTTCATGTTTTCTCCTACGAGCGCAACAATGGAAAGTCCCGTTTCTATTTTTACGGGAGCCATTCTGTGGAGTTGTATATCATCTTGGAAAGTAGAATTCACTACATTCTCTGCATGAAACACCTCTTTTTCATTAACAGCTATGGTAATGGAATGTTCCGATGAGCCCTGGGTAATAAGAATGACATTTATTTTTTCAAAGCTTAAACATTGGAACAGCTTTGCCGAAATTCCCGGAATACCTACCATTCCGCTGCCTTCCAAAGTAAGAAGTGCAATATGGCTCATATTGGAAACTCCTGCTGCAGCCTGTTGCTTTTTGTCTGCTGACTTATTCAGCCTATGGGAAACCAAAGTTCCATGTGCATCCGGATCAAAAGTGTTTTTGATCTTAAGGTCAATGTTTTTTGCCATCACAGGTTGTATGGATGGGGGATAGAGAACCTTAGCCCCAAAATGGGAAAGCTCCATTGCTTCATGGTAAGAAATCTCAGGAATAGGTTTGGCATGGGAAGCCAATCTCGGATCTGCAGTCATCATCCCGCTTACATCAGTCCAGATCTGGAGCTCGTCGGCAGAGACAGCGGCTGCAATAATAGCGGCAGTATAATCAGAACCGCCTCTTCCCAATGTTGTCATATTGCCATTCTGATCTTTGGCAATAAAACCGGGCGCGACAATGATCTGATTTTGATGATTGGCAACATAGTTTTTTAAATTGTCTTCAGTGATTTCAAAATCTACTTTCGCATGGGTGAAACTGCTGTCAGTTCTGATAAGTTCAGCTGCATTCATCCATATGCAGTCTAGTCCTTCGTACTGAAGTCTGGCTGCGATAAGATTTGACGAAAGAAATTCGCCATACGAGGTGATTCTATCCCTGATCTTATCCGTAAATTCTCCCAATACGTAGATTCCACTGTAGATATCTTCCATATCGTTGAAATGTTTTTTAACAAAGCTTAGCCATGAACTCTGGTCTAAAACAGGGATCAGTTCTTTGACGAGATCCAGGTGCTGTTCTTCCAGATCTTTGATGATTGGAATGTAATTTTCGTCTTTAGCAGAGGCATACTCTGCAGCTTTTATCAGGGTATCGGTAATCCCATGAAGGGCTGAAACTACAACAATAATCCTGTTATGTAAAGATTCTTTTTTAACAATATGTTCTGCCAAAAGGATATTCCGGGCATTGGCGACAGATGTACCGCCGAATTTTAAGATTTTCATCCAATATGTATTTGAGGTTGGGTAAAACGAAATGGCTACTCTTTAAAAAAAAGAGTGCGGGTGCAGGAAATGATATGTGAAAATGTACCCCGCTACGGGGTAGTTGTTGTAGTTGATGTAGAAACAGAAGATAGCCCCGAAATAAGTAATTCCGGTGTAGAAATATCTGATATGTTTCTTAGAAAGTTCATTCTTTACGAGACAAATGTACAAATTATTTTGAAACGACCAATTTTTAATAGTAGAAAATATATTTCCTTTTTTAGAGATGTATTTTTTTTGTAATTGGTTAAAAATGTTATATTTAGAATTCTAATTATAATAAAATTAATCATGAGAAATTCAAAAAAATTAAACAGAGAAAATTTAAGAGCTATTATTGGAGGGATGGCAGACAATTGTGCTGTTGATCTCGATTGCTGACCAAAAGGTTGTGCTGTGTGTCCGGATTTTAGAGGCCGTAAAGTTTGTCTTTATCTTTTCCCTTATGACCCATCGATTCCGGGTAGCTGTCCAGTTTTTGAGGGATAGTAACTCGTATGAAAGACTAACAATCTGTAGTAAAAAATATCAAAATTACTCAAGAAAAAAAATTATAAGGAGTCCGTCTCACAACCAGTGAGGCGGATTTTTTTTGTATTTATTCGTTTTTCTTTTGAAGTTTTTTCCAGTTTGAAAAGTGTCTCTTATGCCACTTTCTTTCTTAGGTTGTGAGCTAAAGCATGTA
>NZ_JABBGI010000040.1 GCF_012927325.1 Chryseobacterium antibioticum
GGTACGATCTCAGTTTCTATTATATCTTTGTCTAGTACTTGGTACATCATTGGCTTGCTTTCTTTTTTTATGTTTCGCAACACAAAAATAAGCAAGCCTTTTTTATAGGAAAAGTTTAAATGACTTCGTTGTGTCAGATTTAGAATCTAAACAATTATTTACCAATCATTCTAAAATTGTTTATGGTGAGGGTTCCAATAATCTCCCTGAACATTTAAACGGTTTAGGCTATGTAAACATTCTTTATCTATTACTTCAAATTGAGGTTAAGAAAAAATATTTTTTAGATGAAAAGAAAGATATTAATCTTTTATTTATTGAAGAACCTGAAGCGCATACTCATCCTCAAATGCAATACGTTTTTAGCCAAAAAATCCAAGAAATAATAAAAGAGATTAATAAAGAAGTTAATTTACAAACATTTATTTCCACACATTCTTCACACATAGTTTCTCAATGTAATTTTTCTGATTTACGTTATTTTAAACTTAAGGAAGGAAATATTATTATTAAAAATTTTTATACAGATTTAGAAATTAGATATAAAGGCGAAGAAGAATACTTTAAATTTTTGAAGCAATATTTAACTTTATATTCATCTGAGCTTTTCTTTGCTGAAAAAATTATTTTTATAGAAGGAACTACGGAAAAAATGTTATTACCTTATTTTATTAGTCAATATGATAAATTAGTTGTAGCTCCACAAAACAAAATATCATCACAAAATATTTCAATAATTGAAGTTGGGGCTAATTCAAAAGTATTTAAACACTTTTTGGAGTTTTTAGAAATAAAAACTCTGATAATTACGGATATTGATACCACTAAATTAGTAATAACTCCTGCTACAACAGAAAAAAAAGAAAGCTCAAGCAATGTTGCTTGTCCTGTAATTGAGGGAGATAATACTAGTAATTATTCTATCAAAGAATTTTTGAATATACCTGATAAGACTAAAGCGTCAGATATTGCCGAATGGTTCAAAAAACTTAAGTCAAATTCATTACAAGATGATTCTTATTATATAAAAATTGCTTATCAAATAGAAGAATTAGGATATCACGGTAGAAGCTTTGAAGATTCGTTTATTAGTTTGAATTTAAAAGAAATTATAAAATATAAAGATGATGGTATTCGTGGAATTCAGCATAAAGCTGACCTTATTGATTCAGTTACAGATTTTTATAATTTAACCCAAAATGTTTTAAAATCAGATGGTAAATCAGATTTTGCTTCATCACTACTATTCTTGGCTTTGACAGGTAAAGTTGAGTGGAAAACTCCAATATATATTAAAGAAGGATTACAATGGATAGCAAAATAACACCAATCGAACAAATAAAGCAGATTATTGATGACAATCAAAATGCTGAAAAAGAATTTAAAAATTTTGTTTTGCAAGGTGGAGCAGGAAGTGGAAAAACAGAATCCTTGAAGCAAATTCTTGAATACATTACTCAAAATTATCCTGATAAAAAGGGAGTTTGTATAACACTTACCAATGTAGCTGTTGATGAAATTAAAGCAAGAGTAGGAGAAAATAATAATTTCGTTGTTTCTACTATACATTCTTTCTTAAATGATTTAATTAAGAACTACAAAAAAAATATTCACGAAGTAATTTTTGAAATTTTTAAAGTCGAAAAGATCGTTAGAAATGAATTAATCATTGGTGAAGATGAAAAAGAATTTTAAAAAAACGAGCATGATAAATATAAAAAAATATACGGAAAATATTCAGGTAAACTATTTACGATAACTGGTGAAAAAACATCTAAAGTTACTGGTAAAAAAGACTATGACAATGATCCATTAAAATTCAATACGGATTTAAATGTAGAGGTTGATAAATTAAACCAAAAAATATTAGACGAAATTAAATCAATTGATTATAACAAAGTGAGATATAATGAAACTCGTTATAATAATTTTAAAGAATTGTCTTTTGCGCATGATGAATTATTGGAAATTGCATCCTTACTTTTTAAAAAACATGGATTATTAGGGAAGATTATTAGTGATAAATTTGACTTTATATTAATTGATGAATATCAAGATACAAATGAAAAAATAGTTGATATTTTTTTAAATTCAATACCTAAAAATAATAAAACAACAATTGGTTTTTTCGGCGATTCTATGCAGGGAATTTATGATAATGGAATTGGAGATGTTGAACGTGAAATTGCAGAAAAGAAATTAATTAAAATTGAAAAGGAAGATAATTTTAGATGTTCTGATAAAGTTATTCATTTTATAAATACGATAAGAAATGATGGATTAAAACAGGAATTGGCTTTAAAAAATGATGAAACATTGGAGGATAGAAAAGGAGAAGTTAAGTTATATTATTCTATTTATGGTAAGAAACCTACTAATAACAATAGTGTAGTGGATAAAGAAAATTACCTTGATACTCTTAATAAAATGATAGCTCATGTTTCGGCAGACAATCCTGAAGTTAAAAAATTAATGTTAACCAATAAATCCATCTCAAACGAGCTAGGTTTTAATATACTTTATCAAATATTCAATGATAGATATACAGAAGTTAAAGAAGAAATCGAAAAAACATTCGAAAGGATTCAATTAATTGAAATCTATGAATTATGTTCTGCTTACAAAAATAAAAACTATAATTTTGTACTTGCTAAATTAAAAAAGTGTGGTTTCGAAATAAACTACCCCGGGGCAGAGCCCCGAAGTATTAAAAGTCAAAAAGTGTAAGTTGAGCCTCATGCACTTTTTGATATTCTTTTTCTTTTCCTTGATTTTCTATATATTTTTTAATGACATCTTTGTTTCCATATTGACCTACTGTGTTTGCGTAATAACCACTTGTCCAAAAATTTCCACCCCAAAGCTTAGCTTTAACTTCAGGAAAACGTTTGAAAATCTCTTTAGCTGTGATACTTTTTACTTTCATACAAATTTCACTAATTGACAAATTTGGAACACTTTGTATCAAAAAATGAACATGGTTATCTTCATAACCAATTTCTAAAAAATGAATTTCATAGCGATGAGACAATTCAATACATATTTCTTTCAAGCCAGTTCCAACTTCTTCACTTATAACCGAATTCCTGTATTTCACAGGAAAAACAATATGGTAAAGAAGTAAGGTTTTATTATGTCTTTTCAAAATATGATCGTCCATAAATCAAAGCTACATCTTTTTATTCTTTTGAAAAACCATCCGTTTTTCAAACTTTTCCTCTTTTCACCCCGAGGCAGAGCCTCGAGGAATTCTTTAGATTAAAATCAGTTAGAGATAAAATGAGAATCAAAAAATTTTTTGATGCATTATTAAATTCAACGCAATCTACTAATCGGATTTTAAAATTTGCATTTAGCAACAAATTGATAAGTAAATCAGATTCATACAAACAATATATTTTCAATAAAGACGCTTTTCTTGAAAGTTTAAAAACAAACGATAGATTTAAGCAATTAGAAGCCTTATATATTGATGGTGGAAATACATCAGCCAGAATGATTGAAAAAGATTCAACAGTTTCAGATGAAGAGTTTGTGGAGTTTGATAAGAATCGTAAAAAGAAGAATTTTTATAACGAATTGTTCTCTGAAAAATTAAAATTCTCTGAAGTTTTAAATTACTATAATTACATAGATGAAAATATTATTTCAGATTATATAACAATGCATAAAACTAAAGGTTCTGGAATTGAAAATGTACTGATTGTAATGGACGAATATTTTTGGAATAAGTATGATTTCAAATCGATTTATAATGAGAGTGAGATAGATACTTTCAAAATACTTAAAAATAAAAAGCTATTTTATGTAGCTTGTTCAAGAGCAATAAAGAATCTTATTTGTATTAGATTAGTTTCAGACGAAGCAGAAGAAACAACATTACTAAGTTTTTTTAAAGATTTTGATATTGAAAAAATAGACTTATAATCAATGACCATCCAAGACTTAAAAAACAAAAACCTCATCCTCTTCGAAGCCATCTCCGGAAGCCGTTCTTTCGGGTTAGCTACAGAAAACTCGGATACCGATATCCGTGGGGTTTATTATCTGCCGAAAGAAGATTTTTTCGGACTGAATTATATCCCGCAAATCTCTAATGAAACCAACGACATCACCTATTATGAAATTGGAAGATTTGTAGAACTTCTGCAAAAAAACAATCCCAATATCCTGGAAATGCTGGCAAGTCCGGAAGACTGTATTCTTCAAAAAAATTCAATAATGGATCTCCTTCGTCCGGAGGATTTTTTGTCTAAATTATGTAAAGATACCTTTGCCGGATACGCTGTTTCGCAAATAAAAAAAGCCAAAGGGCTCAACAAAAAGATCCTTAATCCAATAGAAAAAGAAAGAAAATCGGTTCTTGATTTCTGTTATATTCTTGACGGTCCGGGGTCAGTTCCTCTGAAAAAATGGCTCTCAGAAAATGGAAAATTTCAGGAAAAGTGTGGCCTTACCAATATTGGGAATACCAAAGGAATGCATGCCCTGTTTTATGATGAATCAGGAAACTTAGATTATAAAGGAATCATCCAGCATGAGGAAGCCAATCAGGTTTCTCTGTCTTCCGTTCCTAAAGATGAAAAACCAACAGCTTATCTCTACTGCAACCTTGATGCCTACTCCACCTATTGTAAAGATTATAAAGAATACTGGAAATGGGTTTCCGAACGAAATGAAGACCGCTATAACGTCAATAAGGAACATGGTCAGAACTATGACAGCAAAAACATGATGCATACGATTCGTCTTTTGCAGTCGTGTGAGCATATTTTTAAAACAAACTCTTTACAGATCCGTGTAGACAACAGAGAGGAGCTGCTTGATATCAAAGCCGGAAACTGGTCTTATGAAAAAGTAATGCAAAAAGCTGAAGATCTGATCAAGTCTATAGAACATCATCATTCAGTTTCTCTCCTTCCCGATGATCCGGATATAAAAAAGACGGAAAAAATCTTAATAGAGATCCGTGAAAAATTATATTGTTAAATCTTAATATTCTTAATAACTCAACGTTACCTTAATGGTGAAATTTTAAAAGTGTTAGGAATATTAAGATTATTTTTTCTTTGAAGATTTGGCTATTGTATTGTAATCCAGACATATTTTTATCCAGTACTCAAAATCATCTTGTTTTTGAAACCCCACAGGTTCTACATAGCAATATCCTTTGAGCTGTTTTCCTTTCATGATCATGGGAAGAAAACCTATTCTTTCGGAAACTTCCTCTTCCAGATCAGGATGATAACGGCACATGAGATTATCATGACTCACATTGATACACATTTTATCATTGACCAAAAATGATAAGCCGCTGAACATTTTCTTCTCCCTGATCTCAAGATCAGGAATTTCTGAAAGCCGTTCGCAAACTCTGTCTGCAAGTTCAATACTGTAAGCCACAAAAAAATAATTTTATGCTTTAAATTTAATCAAAAGCGACTTAACTAAACATATTTTTTTCTTTTTAGTTGTTGTCAAATCACTCATATTATTTAATAGGTTTTAGCACAAACATCAGCATTATTTACCAGATCCGGGAAAAGCATAAACATTCAATTTTGGCACAAAAAAATCCCTCATTTCTGAGGGATTTCATTTATATATAAGATTTAATCTTAAGCTTCAGTTGAAGGATTTTCATTTTCCTTTGGCGCCTGCTCGGCTGGCCTTCTGTCTCCTTCCGGTCTGTCCTGTCTTTCTGGTCTTCTGTCACCTTGTGGTCTTCTGTCACCCTGTGGTCTGTCTTGACCTTCTGGTCTTGGCTTAGACTCAGGTCTTTCAGGTCTTGGTAACAAAACTTTTCTTGAAAGTTTCATTTTCTTACGATCATCGTAACCCATGAACTTCACCTCTACTTCGTCACCTTCGTTGTAAGGTACTTTATCAAGACGAGCCCATTCGATTTCAGAAATGTGAAGTAATCCTTCAGTTCCTTTTGCAATCGCTACAAAAGCTCCGAAATCCATTACTTTTACCACTTTTCCTTGATACACTTCACCTACTACCGGTACAAATGTAATCTCGTTGATTCTTGCAATCGCTGCATTGATTTTCTCTCTGCTAACACCAGAAATCTCAATTCTTCCGATTTCTCCTACTTCTTCAATAGCAATAACAGTATCTGTATCTTTTTGAAGCTGCTGAATGATTTTTCCACCAGGTCCGATAACAGCACCGATGAAATCTTTAGAGATCTCAAGCATTACCATTTTCGGAGCATGAGGTTTCACGTCTTCTCTTGGTACCGCAATGGTTTCAGTGATTTTATCAAGAATATGTAATCTTCCGTCTTTAGCCTGTAAAAGTGCTTTCTCCATGATATCCATAGAAAGTCCCTGGATTTTGATATCCATTTGACAAGCGGTAATTCCGTCTGCTGTTCCCGTTACTTTAAAGTCCATATCTCCCAGGTGATCTTCATCACCTAAGATATCAGAAAGAACAGTAAATTTTCCAGTCTTAACGTCTGTTACTAATCCCATTGCAATACCAGAAACTGGTTTTGTAATCTGAATACCGGCATCCATCAATGCTAAAGTTCCTGCACAAACAGTTGCCATAGAAGATGAACCGTTTGATTCTAGAATATCAGAAACGATACGGATCGTGTAAGGATTTTCTTCAGGAATCATGTTTGCCAAAGCTCTTTGAGCCAGGTTTCCATGTCCTACTTCTCTTCTTGAAGTTCCTCTTAAAGGTCTTGCTTCACCCGTTGAGAACGGAGGGAAGTTATAGTGTAAGAAAAATCTTTCGTCATAATTTACCATTACGCTGTCTACCATGTTCGCATCTTTCACAGAACCTAACGTTACCGCTGTTAAAGATTGAGTTTCACCTCTTGTGAAGATGGCAGAACCGTGAGCTCCCGGTAAATAATCTATTTCGCTCCAGATTGGACGAATGGTTTCAGGATCACGACCATCAAGACGGATTTTATCATTCAAAATCATCTGACGCATCGCTTCTTTCTCTACATCATGGAAATATACTTTAGCGAAAGGTGTTACTCTTTCTAATTCTTCAGCATTTTCAACATATTGAGCTAAAAATTCAGCCAAAACAGCTTTGAATTTTTCACCTCTTTCTTCTTTTGCTGAAGGTTGCTTAGCAACTTCATATACTTTATCATATGTTTCTTTCCACACTTTCTCACGGATAGCTTCGTCGTGATTTTCGTGGCTGTATTCTCTTTTTGGGAATGATTTACCTACTTTTTCAGCTAATCTTTCCTGAGCTTCAACTTGTTTTTTGATTTCTACATGAGCGAATTGGATTGCTTCAAGCATTTCCTGCTCAGAAATTTCTTTCATCTCTCCTTCTACCATTACGATAGAATCTTTAGTTGCTCCTACCATGATGTCAAGGTCAGCAATTTTAAGATCTGCATAATTAGGGTTCACAGAAAGTTCACCGTTGATTCTTACCACTCTCACTTCAGACATTGGTCCGTTGAAAGGAATATCTGTAATAGCGATTGCTGCAGATGCTGCAAGACCTGCTAAATCATCAGGAATTGACTGTCCGTCATAAGAAATTAATGAAATCATCACCTGAACTTCCGCATGGAAATCTTCAGGGAATAATGGCCTAAGAACTCTGTCTACCAAACGCATCGTTAAGATCTCCTGATCAGATGGTCTCGCTTCTCTTCTAAAGAAATTTCCAGGAATCTTACCTCCTGCGTAGAATTTTTCTCTGTAATCAACTGTTAAGGGTAGGAAATCTACACCTTCTTTTGCTTCTTTACTGGCTACAACCGTTGCTAAAAGCATGGTTCCGCCTATTTTTACGACTACAGAACCATCAGCCTGTTTTGCTAATTTTCCTGTTTCAATTGTAATTTCTCTGCCGTCTGCAAGAGTAATCGTTTCTGTAATTGCTTGAGGTATACTCATAAATTGTTTTGTGTTGCACTCCGTATTGAGTGCTTTAATTATTGATAGTTCGTCTAAATTTTCGTTTGCAAAGATAACGTATAATAATGAGATATTAAATTTTCAATCTCAGAAATAGTATGCGGAATTATAAGATTTTACCCTCCTATTTTATCGATGAAGTAAGAATTACTTACGAAATGTTCAACTTATTCATCATATTTCATACAATAAAAAGATTTTTTTTCAAAGAAAATTGATCGAAGAATCCAGCCATTTTCGTATTATTGTCTCAAAAAATGTAAATAATGTTTTTAAGAAAATAAAGACCGCCTATTTACGGAAAAAAACATCCGAAAAGTTGCAGAAAAACAGGCTACTGCCTTATATTTGCCACGCTTCTCAAAATATATATGCAGCAGACGAAATCAACTGAAAGAGCTTAACAATTCTTTTCAAATAAATAAATGTTTATGATCAATAAAGAAGTAAAAACACAGAGCAGAAATTATACGATCCCGTTAATCACGATCACCCTGCTCTTTTTTATGTGGGGATTCATCACCTGTATGAATGATATCCTGATCCCTTATCTGAAACAGCTTTTCAAACTCACCTTTTTCGAATCGATGCTGGTACAGTTCTGTTTCTTCGGGGCCTATTTTATCGGTTCCCTGATTTATTTCCTGATCTCTATTTCAAAAGGAGATCCTATTAATAAGGCAGGCTATAAAAAAGGAATCATGTTCGGTATATTTCTGGCGGCCTTTGGCTGTATTCTGTTTTATCCGGCAGCCACTTTTTCTTATTATCCTTTATTTCTGGGTGCTTTGTTCATTCTCGGGCTTGGTTTTACAGTACTTCAGATCACAGCCAATGCTTACGTTTCATTACTCGGCAGCGAAGAATCTGCGTCCAGCCGTCTGAATATGACCCAGGCTTTCAATGCTTTCGGAACAACGATTGCACCGGTACTTGGAGGACATTTGATCTTTGAATTTTTCTCTGCTCCGGACGGTTCGTTCAGTGCTGTGGCAACAAGAATTCCTTATCTGATTTTTGCAGGGATCTTATTATTAGTTGCGTTACTGATTTCGAGAGTGAAACTCCCTTCTTTCCAGACCCAGGAGGAAGAAATCGTAACAGGTTGGGGTGCCCTTAAGTTCAGTCACCTGAAATTTGGTGTTTTTGCCATGTTCTGTTATGTAGGCGGAGAAGTAGCGGTAGGAAGCTTTATCATCAGCTTTTTGGAGCAGCCTCAGATCATGGGTTTTAATGAGATCATCAGTAAAAATTATCTTTCTCTCTATTGGGGTGGTGCTATGATCGGCCGTTTTCTTGGGGCAATTTCTTTAAATCAGTCATTAAGCCAGAGCAAGAAAGCCATCTATATGCTGGGTGCGGCGGCGGCTGTTTTCCTTGTTATTTTCAGTATCGTAGACCTGAGCTTTTCACAGATCAGCTTTTTCCTGGTCTTCATTGCCCTTAATTTTGTAGCGTTCTTTATTGGTAAATCAGCTCCGGCAAGAACATTATCTATTTTTGCGGCAGTCAATGTTGTACTTCTTATCTCTGCAATGGTCAACCATGGTGAGCTGGCGATGTACAGTATTTTAGGAATCGGAATTTTTAACTCCATCATGTTCTCCAATATCTATACACTGGCTATTTCAGGTTTGGGTAAATATACCAGCCAGGGATCATCATTAGTGGTGATGGCTATTTTAGGCGGGGCTATAGTCCCTATTTTTCAGGGATATCTTGCCGATCAGTTTGGAGTACAGCATTCGTTTATTATTCCTGTATTCTGTTATCTGGTCATTCTTATCTTCGGAGCTTACTGCACCAAATATTTAGGGCATGTAGAAAGTACGGAAGCAAAATCAGGACATTAAAACCTTGCCGTCAATGATTGTGAATGGTGAATTGTCAATGGTGAATTTTACTGGCGATTGATTTAGGGTTGCAGAATTGTCCATTCACATTTAGAAAAGTTACCTGAGCTTGGCTTAGAATAAACAATTACTTCAGTAATAAACTGTTTTAATCAATACTATACAGTGAGATGTTTTAAAAACGTCTCACTTTTGTTTTTATGTACTATTTAAACCGTAACTTTTACATGAAACAAAACACTTATCAGATCATCAATACCTTTTATATGTATGAAGAGTCAATTACAGCTGGAATATTTTGCCTTTTTAGTATTGGGAGCCTTTGCTTTTGAGCAGACAGGGCTTTCCTGATGGTGGTTTATCGGCCTGTTTCTGGCTCCTGATATTTCCATGCTGGGATATGTCATTAACAATAAAGCCGGAGCATTCTGCTACAACCTTTTTCATCATCTGGGGCTGGCCATCGTTCTATATATTGCCGGAACGGTGTTTCATCTTCCCTATATACAGATGATTGGAGCAATCTTATTCTCACACTCTTCCTTTGACAGGATTTTGGGCTATGGGCTGAAATATCCGGACAGTTTTCAGAATACGCATTTGGGGAAAATAGGAAAAGACAAAAACTAAGGAAATAAAAAAAGCAACCTCTTTCGAAGTTGCTTTTATTTGAAAATCTTTGTAGATTATTTTCTTAAACCTAGTTCAGCAATAATTGCTCTATATCTTGCGATATCTTTGTTTTTAAGGTAATCTAGTAAACTTTTTCTCTTACCTACCAATTTCACTAGAGATCTCTCTGTGTTGAAATCATGACGGTTAGCCTTTAAATGCTGAGATAAGTGGTTGATTCTGAAAGTGAAAAGAGCAACTTGTCCTTCAGCACTTCCTGTGTCTGTTGCAGATTTTCCATGTTTCGCGAAAATTTCCTGCTTTTTTTCTGTAGTTAAGTACATTCCAATATTTGTTTAATGATTATTATGTAACGGCTGCAAATTTACAACTATTTTTTAATTCAGCAAAACATTATTGATTTCATGTATCAAAATTGATAGAAAAAAATGTTAAAAATTTCTTAATAAATTGTATGCTATCCAACGAAAAGGCAGTAATTTTGCATACGAATTACAAATGAGAAAAATTATATTCTTTACAGCAGTCAGCTCTTTTTTACTGATCGGCATCATTTCAGTGAAAGCACAGAAAAATGCAGATCATAAGGTAAAAAAAATCCTATACTTCAATCCCGAGGTAGAACCTGATATTGAAGAAATTAAAGAACCCACGAACCACGCTTTCTTCAGTGCTGTTTCCGATAACTTCAGCGGAAGAAGGAATAAAATGCTCAGAGCCGAGGTTCAGATCCCCTTCAACAGCATAGAAAAACAAACCATTACGGATTACTGTGTTAATAATGATGCTGATTTTGCCATTGTTCCCAAAGTAAGATATTTTAAGGTCGGAATTGGTAAATATGTATTCTCCAATCAGGTCGTTGTAAGCATGAAGCTTTTCGATGCAGGAGGAAATCTGGTGACTGAAACGGATTATGATACCTACCGGAAAAACATGCGTCTCTTAGGTTCTACCGAAAATTCTATTAAAATTGGTACAGATGGTGCTATAAAAGGCATTCTGAAAAAACTTCGGAAACTGAAACATTCCGAGGGAGCCGAGCTGTAAAAGTGAATGGGCAATTCTGCTACGCAGGTTAATAGGCAATTGATTGGCGGTTGTAAAAATTCACCATCTTTCGATGTTCCTTAAAGGTGAATGGGTAATTCTGCTGCGCAAGTCAATAGGCAATTGGTAGTCGTTAGCAAAATTCACCATTGACGATTCACTATTCACCATCTTTCGATCCATTTTATAGCTGCCTTCTCACAGTTATACTTTTCAAGAAAAGTAAAAAAACATTCAAACACCCTGATTACTAGTTAAATATTTTCATAACATGGTGAATAATATAATATTTTTTACTATTTTAGTTTTACAAATTAAAACTTTTACAATATGAAAAATTTAAAAAAAATCAACAGAGAGCAGCAGAAACAAATTAATGGAGGTGCCATTAATAGATGCAACAATACCAACAGACCCTGTTTCATAGGATGGTGCTGTAACGGAGTATGCTCACCTTATGCATGTATAGAACCTTAAGGATCATATCTTTTATTTAATCATTAAATAAATTGATATAAAAAATTTAAAGAGACTCAACAGAGAAGCAAAAACAAATCAATGCAACCAGACCTTGCACCATTGGATGGTGTTGCGAAGGAGTTTGTAGACCGTTTGCCTGCATTGAATTTTAAGATCTATATCTTTTTATTTAATTAAAATTATTGAACATGAAAAATTTAAAGCAACTCAACAGAGAGCAGCAAAGTCAAATCAATGGCGGAGCTATCCAAAAATGCAGCGTAACCCGACCATGTTTCATAGGTTTTTGCTGTCAGGGCGTTTGTATGGAATACGACTGTATTGAATAAATACAGATTTTTATTAATAATTAAAACTATTGATATGAAAAATCTCAAAAAACTCAACAGAAAAGAACAACAAAACATCAACGGCGGCGGAATGATCAAAAAATGCCAGACCCATACCCAATGTGGATTCGGAGAATGCTGTGACGGAGGCATGTGTCTGCCCTCGCCCTACCCTATGTGCGGACCTATTCTTGAATAATATAGGTATTTATGAATTTAAATTTAATTTTTTGACATCTGCTCCGGCAGATGTTTTTTCTATCCCAAAAGATGTTCTATCCTGCTTTATACTTTAATTAATCCTTAATTCTTCCAGTTTCTTTTTTAGTCTTAAAATTTTGAATTATTTTTGCATATCCAAAAAAACAACGTTTTGAATTCCAGAGACGAACTTATCTTTAATCCCGCCGACATTGCCGAAACTCTTAGCAGCCTTCCTGCTGACGAGAGGCTTCTCGCGTTTTTGAAGGTTCCAAAAGAATACAAAGCGGAGGTTTTTTCCCACCTTGACCCTGACTTCCAGGAGGATACCATCAGAAGCATTGGAAGTGAAGAGGTTTCTGAAATTCTGAACGGAATGACTCCGGATGACAGAACCGCCCTTTTTGAAGATTTCCCGGATGAGCTGATTAAGTATTCCATTAACCATCTTAATCCGCAAGAAAGGAGAATTGCTCTGAAGCTTCTGGGCTATGATTCAGATTCTATTGCCCGTCTGATGACGCCTTATTACATCCAGATCCGTAAAGAATGGACGGTAAAAAGATGTCTTCAGCAGATCAAAAAAGTTGGAAAAAGAGTGGAAACCATGAACCACCTTTATGTAGTGGATGAAAGAAACCGTCTGATTGATGATATTGCTTTAGGAAGCCTTCTTTTGGCCGAAGAGGATACTTTGATTTCAGACATGACCGACAATCATTTTGTGGCGATCACTACGGTTACTTCAAAGGAGGATGCAGTAACCTATTTTGAAAAATATGACAGAACGGCTCTTCCTATTATTACTGAGGCCGGCGTTCTTGTAGGTATTGTAACCATCGATGATATCCTTGACCAGATCGAACAGCAGAATACGGAAGATATTCAGAAATTCGGGGGTCTTGAAGCCTTAGATGATCCTTATACGCAGACTTCTCTGATGGAGATGATCAAAAAAAGAGGAATGTGGCTGATTATCCTTTTCTTCTCAGAAATGCTGACCGCTTCTGCAATGGGCTATTTTGAGGATGAAATTCAAAAAGCCGTAGTCCTTGCGTTATTTGTGCCGCTTATTATTTCCAGTGGGGGAAATTCCGGATCTCAGGCTGCAACGCTTATTATCCGTGCCATGGCTCTTCAGGAAATCGGACTTAAAGACTGGTGGTATGTGATGAAAAAAGAGATTTTCACAGGGCTAGCGCTCGGCGGTATCCTTGGTGCTATTGGCTTTTTAAGGATTATGGTATGGCATGAAGCAGGATTCTTCAATTATGGAATGTACTGGCCTTATGTAGGTTTAAGCGTAGGGGTTTCTCTCGTTTTGATTGTTCTCTGGGGAACACTGTCAGGCTCTATGGTTCCCTTTATTCTGAAAAGGTTAAACCTTGACCCTGCTACTTCTTCTGCCCCATTTGTAGCCACTCTGGTAGACGTTACCGGTCTTATTATTTATTTTTCCGTAGCCGGACTTTTCTTAACAGGAAAACTTTTGTAATTTAGGCAGACAAAGTCTGAATATGAAAGTTGTTTCTCTTGTACCCTCTATCACAGAGGCATTATTTGATCTTGGCCTTACTGAACATGAAGTAATCGGCAGGACAAAATTCTGCATCCACCCTGAAAATAAAGTAAAAAACATACCCATTATCGGTGGCACTAAGAATATCAATATTGATAAGATCAGGGCACTGCAACCGGATCTTATTCTCGCCAATAAAGAGGAAAACATCAAGGAACAGGTAGAAGCATTAATGGATGATTTTAAAGTTCTGGTAACGAATGTAGAAACCATTGAAGATAATTATTACCTTCTCAAAACACTCGGAAACACCTTCAATAAAGAGGAAAGAGCACAGCAATTTAATCTCAAAATCTACGATGTTTTACAGCAGGCTAAACTTGATTCCAGTGTAAAAGCAGCTTACCTTATCTGGAAAAATCCTTATATGACAATCGGTTCCGATACTTTTATTCATAAAATCTTAACCGAAATAGGATTCGAAAATATTTTTAAAGATAAAACGCGCTATCCCGAAATTCAAATGGAAGATCTTGCTGATGCGGAAGTTATTATGCTATCTTCTGAGCCCTTCCCCTTCAAAGAAAAACATATTGAGGAGATAAAAGCATTTTATCCAGACAAGAAGATCATGATCGTAGATGGAGAAGCATTTTCGTGGTACGGAACACATATTGCAAAATGTGAAAATTACTTTAAAGAATTACTGAATGAAATTCATGCGATGCAACGTTGATTTTTTTAACCACAAAAGAAACAAAAGCTTTTCAGACCGTTGAATGATTTTTTAAGTTTGAAAGCTTGATAAAAAGAAGATCACTTAAGTTATATGAAAATCAACGATTTTCGTGATAACAAAAATTCGTCGGCCCAGAATTCCCCTCGTATGGAGGGGTGGCGAAAATTCAAAGAATTTTTGACGGGGTGGTTCAAAAAACCCACGCACGATCTCAACTCTGAAAATAATCTCTTAAACCAACAAAGTGAATTTTGAGCATAAAAAAAACTCCGATTTTAGATCGAAGCTTATATTTTATATTTCGCGCTGAAATATCAATTACAAAATCTTGGAAACTTCATTACAAAGCCACTCCAAAAGTTCACGGTCTTCAGCTGTAAACGGATTTACAGTATGGGAATCGATGTCGATCTGCCCCACATTTTGGCCGTCTTTGAAAATAGGAACTACTATTTCAGCTTTAGTATCAATAGAACAGCTTAAGTAATTGCTTTCCTGGTGAACATCCGGAACTACAAATGTTTCATTAGAAACGGCAACCTGTCCGCAAATTCCTTTTCCATAAGGAATGATGGTATGATCTGTAGGAGCTCCCACGTAAGGTCCTAATTTCAGCTCATCTTTATCTCCGTTTTTAAAGTAGAATCCTGTCCAGTTGAAGTAAGAAATTTCCTGATCCAACAGGTGACATACCTTCTCTAGTTTCTCTTCTGTGTTATGTTTTGGACTTTCAAGAATGGAAGAAAGTCTTTTCTTTATTTCTGACATATTATTTTATGTTTTAGGAAAATTGTTTGAAGGAAAGTTCTTCTTTGTAGCCGAACATTCCACGTTCTTTTATCATTTCTGCAACACCTTCAGGAACCTGGTTTTCCCAGCCTTTAACGCAGCATGCAATTTTTCTCAGGATCTCTCTTGAATAAATTCCCAAAAACTCCGGATTATGGTTGGTGATATCTACAATACGGTTGTTGTGTTTGAAATATTTATAAAGCTCTTTAAGGTTTTCTTCTACTTTAAGGTTTGCAGAATCCAGCAATTCATGGGTTTCAGGATCTTTGTAAGGATAAAGGTATACCCTCATCCCATTTCTGAAGAATTTACCAAATGCTTCCAGAATTCCTCCTGAAAGGTCCTTGTAATACTTCTCATCAAATACCATCAGGAGGTTATTTACTCCCATGGCAACACCGATATCTCCGCTTGTGTACGAGGCAAAATAATCGATTAGCCTGTAGTATTCTGAGAAATTGGAAATAATAACGGTATAGCCCAGTCTGCCGAGAATATCTACCCTGTCCATAAAGTCTCTTTCATCGATATCACCGTCTGCCCTAAGGTTTGAAATGGTGATTTCAATCAGTACTTCTGTTTCTTTATGAGTACAGGTCGCATCTTTTTGAAACATCTCCAGACCGTTTTTAAGCATGTCGATATTCACTTTCGTTACAGGCCTGAAGCTTCCTCTTACCGCAAATATATTCTTCTTGTACAGAACGTCTGCAGGAAGCATATTGCTCCCCTGTGAATTGAAGATCACGGCATCGGTCATCCCATGTTTTACTAGTTGCAGAGACATCAGTCGGTTATCAACATAGTCAAAAGCAGGACCGCTAAAATCGATCATATCAATTTCAAGACCGTCTTTGGCAATGTCGTCGTATAAAGATTCGATTAAGTTTCGTGGATTGTCGTAGTAGTTGAAAGCTCCGAAGATAAGGTTTACCCCAAGGTTTCCTAAAGTTTCCTGCTGTAGTGTAGCATCATTTTCATTAAATTTTACGTGGATCACGATCTCGTTGTAGTCTTCGTTTTCTTTAGTCTGGAAACGGATTCCTACCCAGCCGTGGCCTTTGAGTGTTTTGTCGAAATTAATCGTTGTCACCGTGTTTGCATAAGAGAAAAACTTTCTGTTTGGATTGTTTTCCCTGGAAATCCTTTCCTCGATCAATGCTACTTCATAGCGGAGCATTTTGCGGAGTCGGTTCTGTGTGACATACCTGTTCTTCACCTCTTTTCCGTAAATGGCATCACTAAAATCTTTGTCGTAAGCAGACATCGCCTTAGCAATTGTACCGGAAGCCCCTCCTGCTCTAAAAAAGTGACGAACAGTCTCCTGCCCTGCTCCAATTTCCGCGAAAGTACCATAAATAGTAGGATCTAGATTAATTGTTAATGCTTTTTGTTTAGGAGTTAGTTTCTGATACATTAGGACGTAAAATTTTTCGTAAATTTACCAAAATTAAACCAACCTCAAAAGAAAATGAAGTTGAAATTTTTAGGAACTGGTACTTCCCAAGGTGTACCCGTTATAGGCTGCACATGCGAAGTATGTACTTCCGAAAATTCCAAAGACAAGCGTTTCCGCTCCTCAGTAATGATTACTACAGAGGAAAGCAGAAAAATACTGATCGATTGCGGACCGGATTTCAGAGAGCAGATGCTTCTTAACCACGAAAATAACGTAGATATCGCCCTCCTTACTCACGAACACAATGACCATGTGATCGGGCTTGATGATATGCGCCCTCTGATTTTTAAAAGTGGAAAAAATATGCCACTCTATTGCAACTCCAGGGTTGGACAGGAAATCAAAAAACGTTTCCCGTATGCTTTCGCAGACGAAAGATATCCGGGAGCTCCGGCTTTTGACCTTCATGAAATTGAAAATAAACCTTTCCACGTTTTGGATACGGAAATCACTCCTATTGAAGTGACCCATTATAAAATTATGGTTCTTGGATATAAGTTTAAAAATCTTGCGTATATCACAGATGCGAATTTCATTTCAGACACGGAAAAGGAAAAATTACAGAACCTGGATGTACTGGTTTTAAACTGTATCAGAAAATTTGATCCGCACCCTGCCCATTTTGTCCTTCCTGACGTGATCGCCCTGTTTAAAGAGCTTAAGCCTAAAAAATTATTTTTAACACACATCAGCCACCATCTGGGACTGCATGATATTGAAGATAAGGATCTTCCAGAAGGGATGCACCTTGCCTACGATGGTTTGGAGATCGAATTTTAAAATTTTTCCTTCAAAAAGCTTTTGAGCATTAAAAAAAGTTTATATATTTGCACACCGATTTGAAACAAGCCCAGTTGGCGGAATTGGTAGACGCGCTAGACTCAAACTCTAGTATCGAAAGATGTACCAGTTCGATTCTGGTACTGGGTACTAAAAGCCTCTGAAATCAATGATTTCAGAGGCTTTTTTATTAGTTTATTTTAAAACCTCAAAGCCGACAATTTTTAAAATCTTCCAACGCATACTCCGGACACGCCCCTTCCTGCGAAGTAATAAAAGCTCCCAATGAAACAGCCTGAGCATTATCTCATCAGCCGAAGTTTCTTTCTGCAGCCTTTTTGACAAAAAATCCGGCTAAAAATAAATCTCTGCTCGACTATATCTTTGACCTCAACAGTTTTTACTCTCTAAAAAATAATTAGATGATTCCCCTTTCTTTAATTCTAATATAATTAGCTTATTTCAAGAATAGCAGTAATGATTTCTTCAATCAGTAGATTTAAAAACAAAAAAATCCTATCCCCAGACATCATCTAAGGATAGGACTCACACCTAAATAATAAAAAATTATGTCAGACTATAAATAAACCGGCGATAGCCTGAGCCTCACTTCCAGTTAACACTTCATCATAAGCTGCAGATCCGGCGGCGGCTCCAAAAGCAGTACTTGTATTGAATCCAGCCTGATTGACATTATCTTCTCCAGCATACACAGCATTGGTAGCAGTGGGCATATTTCCACCGTTAGCCAATTCTATCCAGCCTTTATTTGCTCTCATTCTTCTCACCTGTGAAGCGTGTCTTGCTTCTACAGAATGAATTTGAAGGGCAGCTTGTAATACCGCTTTATTAGACATTACATTTCCCGCCTGTCCCTTGTAAGCACGGACACCTGTATCTTCGAAAGCCTGAGCCAGCACCAAAAATTGGTTGTAATCTGTAAAAGGCATAAAATTTCCTCCCGCTGTAAAATCAAAAGTCGGTTTTGGCTTTGGGGCTTCTCCTAAGGATGTCAGCGTACTTTTCAGAAATCCCACATGAGCTGATTCATGTTTTGAGATCTGCATAAAAACAGGTCTGTCCGAATTCGGAATCAATCCGGCTGCTGCCAGACCTAATGCGTAATATTCATTTTCAAGATATTCCAGAACCAATGCCAGTTGCAGGGCATCCGTTAAAGCACTTTTAAAAAAAGTGGCAGAGGCTGCCGTTTCTAAAGTTTCTGCTTTCGCAGGAGTTGCCATTAATACGCCCAATCCTAGAGGAATGGATGCTACTGCTGCTTTTTTACCCAATGTTGAAATATTGGTGATCGTTTCTAATCTTGTAGCTTCCGTTGTAAAAAATTTATCATTAGAAAGCTTATCTAGTAATTTAAGAATGTTCATAATTGTAGATTTTGAAAATGAATAATTAGCTGATTCCTCTTTCTTTCCACGTGAAAGGTGTTTTTATAAACCCTCCCGCTGCCATGACAATATCTTTAGGCTCTTTGGCAAGATCCAGTCCATTGGCATCTATGACATCATCACCTGAGAAATCTGTAGATCCGGGATTAATAATATTTCTGATCGCTGAGGCGTGTCTTGCTTCCACAGAAACGATTTTCCCCGCAATCACTAAATAAGCCGGATTGGTAATGTATTTTCCGGCACCATTGTAGGCCGCTACTCCAGTATCTTCCAGGGCTTTCGCTGTTGCCAGAACAGAATTTCTGTTGTTGAAATTCACATTGGGATACTGGAATTCAAGAGTAGGTAAAATATTGGTTGTTGCTCCGGTAATGGCCGCTTTAAAAAAGTCGCGGTGGATTACTTCATGATGATAAAGGTCTGTAAAAAGATCTCTCTCAACACTTGAAATTCCGGAGTAAAAATTATTAACTACTTTGGTGTAAAAATCAGCTTCAAGCTGTTCCAATGCATACGCGTAATTCAGAACACCTACATCTCCGGTACCAAGGTCGAAAACCGGACCGTTACCTGTCATTCCGAAATCATTGTCATCATCGCAACCGATCAGCGTAAGTCCTGCCATCGCCAGTCCTATACCGCCCAGTTTCAAAAAATTTCTTCTGCCTGTATCCAGAGTTGCTCCCTGGTTAGAAACACTAATCGTTTTTTTCATAATATTATAGGTTTGAGTGTTATATGATTCTCAAAAAGAGGAGAAAAAAAACAGCATAATAAATTATGCTGTTTGAAAACTAAAACATTACGGCATCAACACCGTATCGATCACATGAATCACACCATTTGACTGATTCACGTCAGCTATCGTCACTTTTGCACTATTTCCTTTTGCATCCTGTATATATAGATCTTTTCCTTTGGCCCAGAAAGTCAGTCCTTCACCTTGTACCGTTTTCATCATGCTTTTTCCATTTCCGGCTTTTACAGCAGCCCAGATATCTTTCGTGCTATATTTTCCAGCAAGAACATGATAGGTTAAGATCTTGGTCAGCATTTCTTTATTTTCAGGTTTTACGAGAGTTTCAACCGTTCCTTTCGGAAGTTTGGCAAAGGCTGCGTCTGTAGGTGCCAGCACAGTAAAAGGTCCTGCTCCCTGCAGCGTTTCTACCAGACCTGCTGCCTTTACTGCTGCTACCAAAGTTTTGTGATCTTTGGAGTTCACCGCATTTTCAATAATATTTTTAGATGGATACATCGGCGCACCGCCTACCATTACTGTTTTTTCTTTCATCGTTTGTGCAGTTACCTTCCCACTGAAAGCGAATGATAAAGCAACCATTCCTAAAACTGCGATTTTTGAGCTTGTGTTCATTGTATTGATTTTTTTAATTTAATAAGTATTTGAATTGTGTTCTTAGAATCATTTACGAGGTGGATTTTGTTTTGGATTTAAAAAATTGATTTTTTATTAAAAATTTTAAAATCCATTATTTCTTTTTGGAATTAGGGACGAATTCAAGGCAAACGGAATTCATGCAGAATCTTTTTCCGGTAGGGTTTGGACCGTCATCAAAAATATGTCCCAGGTGGGAATCACATCTTCCACACAAAACTTCACTTCTTGTCATATTATAAGAAGTGTCCTGTCTATATTTCACACTATTCTCTGTAAAGGGCTGATAAAAGGAAGGCCATCCGCAGGTTGTTGCAAATTTTGAAGTGGAAAGAAACAGTGGATTTCCACAGACTGTACAAAAATAAGTTCCCTTTTCATCGAATTCATCATACTTTCCTGTGAAAGCTGTTTCTGTTGCTCCTTCTCTAGCCACCTGATAGAGTTCAGGTTTAAGAATCTTTTTCCATTCCACATTGCTCACTTTCAAAGGGGTGGTTATCGTACGAGAGTAATAAGGATTGTTTGTCTTGAAATTCCCTGACTGTGCACAACTCTTTTCTGCCATAGTAACTAGCAAAAAAGAGAGCGCTGTTTTTATGATTAAACTTTTCATATTTGATAATTCTGAATGATTATTTAAAATTATTTACGATATAAAATATTTTACGGATGTTGTTTGTAGTATATATATTATTTTATTACATTTGAAATGAAAATCATACATTATTAAAACAACCTATTCGGAAGAGGAGCTTATCGTTTTACTGAAAGAAAAAAACGAATCGGGCTTTCATTATTTGTACGACCATTATGCAGGAGCACTGTATGGGGTGGTTCTCCGAATTGTTCAGTCAAAAGAATATACTGAAGAAGTTATTCAGGATGTTTTTGTTAAGATCTGGAATGCTATTCATCAGTATGATTCGTCAAAAGGCAAGTTCTACACCTGGATGATCAATATTGCCAGAAACACGGCAATAGATTATTTAAAATCAAAAGGTTTCCAAAACGAACTTAAAAACCAACCGCTTCCAGATTTCGTATATAATTCTGCAGAACTTTCAACGAGTAATAATTCATCCGATTTTATTGGATTTAATAATGTGCTTAAAGGTCTGGAAGTTGATAAACAAGAACTTATCGACTTGGCTTATTATCAGGGATATACTCAGAACGAGATATCTGAAAAGCTGAAGATACCCCTTGGGACAGTGAAAACCAAAATGCGGAATGCGCTGATGAAATTAAAGGATTTGCTAAAAGATTATCAATAAATTGAACACTAAAGAATACATATCATCCGGAATTATAGAATCTTATATTCTAGGTCTTGCTTCTCCCGAGGAGGCAGGGATTTTGGAATGTGTGATGAAAAACAATGCTGAAGTAAATGCGGCTTTCGAGGAAGCACAAAAAACTTTGGAAGATTTGGCGACCAGCCAGGCCGTGACACCACCAGCCGATTTAAAATCAAAGATCTGGAATAAGATCCAGCAGGAACAAATTACTGAAGAAGTAAAACCTGCAGAGATCAAAGAGATTCCTGTTGCAAGAGACCTCCAAGAGATCAGACTTCAGGAAAAAAGCAGCTGGAAACCCTATGCGGTTGCTGCTTCTGTCTTATTCCTGATCAGTGCTGCCGGAAATCTTTTCTGGATGAATGACCAGTCCAGAACGAAAGCAGAAATTGCCAAGATACAGAGCGAGAAAAAAGCTCAGGATCTCGCTATGCAAAAAATGAATCAGAAAATGAACATGTTTTCCAATCCCGATATGCAGATGGTGATGCTGAAAGGCGTAGAAAAACATACGGATTCTAAGGCAATGGTTTTCTGGGATAAAAAAACGAAAGAAGTCTACCTTAACGCTGAAAGCTTACCAAAAGCTCCGGAAGGCATGCAGTATCAGCTTTGGGCTATTGCAGACGGAAAACCCGTAAGCGCAGGAATGTATACCGAAGAAAAAGACAGTAAAACACCTCTTGCCCAGATTCCCAAAGCACAGGCCTTTGCTATAACTCTTGAAAAACAGGGTGGTAGTGCAGTTCCTACGATGGAGAATATGTATGTAATGGGTGCTATCTAAAACTTACCTTAATTATCTTCTTTTTATAATTCAGATCCCGTTACTTCGCAGTAACCGGCTTTGATATGCTGTCTTGATTTCTCCAGCTATTCTGAAGTGATCAATAGCGGGAAACGGTCATTTGAAAATTCATAACAGATTTCAAAACATACTATGTAAAGCACTGAAAATAAACACCTTTTAATAGTATTATTCATTTTGAATCTCTTACATTTAATAGCAGAAATAGAGCATATAAAAAAACACAAAACTTTATATTTTATAATCTATATTATACTTTATATTTCTATTATCCCCTTAACGGGGATTTTAACGAAATTACATCAAGCAACTATACGCAGTGTTTTGATTTATTATTAACGAACATTTAAGTTGGAACAAAACATATGTTCACTAGTCTCTTGTTAATTACGGGAGGTTTTGTTTAAAATTTATAGGGAAAAATGTTAATATTTTTTAAGGGAAAAGTTAATTATTCTGTCGTCTGTCTATTTTCAGTTCCCTTTCTACTTCATCTATTTCTATCAAAGGAACATCATAGCTTTCTGCAATATATTTCAGAACTTCCTGATCTGTTTTCTCGTTTATTTTCCTGATGAAAAGGTGATTGGTAGTTCTTAAGAAAAGGATAAGATCATCCGTCGTCTGTTTCTTTCCGAATATTGTTTTTTCAATAACCGCTCTTTTATCATCATTCACAATAAGATCATTGAAAGAGGTATTCATAAGGACAGTCTGAAAAAATGACTCCGCCGGCAATAAAGTATGAAGATAATAGTCCTCAAAATTCATCACCTTTTTATTATTGGCCAGAAAGGCACAGGTATCTCTGGTAAAAATAACCCACTTTCCTCCTATGTAGGGCGTAACGTCTTTCATAAATTCTCTTTTATACATAAGAGAGGAAATCTTATAAGACAGCTCGGTAAAATGGTTTTGTATTCTCTGAAGAGTATCAGGGCGGTAAAATTTCTGGTCATAATAGAAAAGATAGTTCCTTCCTTTGTTAACGGTAAGGAATTGTCGGATCACATTCTGTGATTTAAGAGGATAATCTTCACCGCTTAAATTTACAAAATAATCCCATTCCTGACTTACATTCAACAGAAATTCCATGGCATCAAGCTCTGCCTGAATCATACTGAACCCACCGGAAACAATATTAATGCTTTCTAAAATATAAACGTTGGGAAACCGCACCAGATACATCTGGATCTCATCCGTAATCTCTTCTTTCGCTTTCCGGTCGATATGAATCAGGTAAAATTGGTCCCGGGTATAGATCTTCTGAAACATGGTTTTGAATACTTCCGGTTTATGATGAACCATAATAAAGTAAGCAATTCTCACATGCTGATCGGAGTGGGACTCTAAGGTATGTGGCTGAGGGCTGGTTGAAGGAGCGGAAGTCTGCATAAGAACGGATTTAAAATCATCCGCTTGGGGCAAACAATTCAGTTAACGTGCGAAAGCTACGAATAATTTTTTGATAATCAATTATTTAAAGCAATTATTATTTAGTTTATTTATCGTATTTTTGCAAAGCATTTATAAAAACAGGTCTCTGCCTTTTGCTATTCTGTAATAGTTTAAAATTCATTTTTCTCTTTCAGTTTTGCTTTTTCAGCTGCCCAATTAAAACTTATTTTTTAAATAATTTTTAATACTGCTTCCTTGGTTTTCAGGTTAAAAAAAGCAGTTTATAAAATTCAAGACAGTATGGATTCATCAAAATCCTGCTTCTAAGAATAAGAACGATACGATATTGCAAAGCTCAGCAAATATATTCCAACTGAATTTATTGTCAAAGTTAATGCAAAGTAAAAATAATAACTAAAGATAATGCTTATCCAGATTGATAATCTTTATTTTTATACAAGACAACAATTCAAATCTTAACCGATTTGGCCACTCAGAACCGGATGTCCGGTAGATTACAATGAGTTTTAAAAATTTAAATTTAATAAACCCTATAGTCCGCGCCGTTACAGAAGCCGGATATTCCAAACCTACAGAGATACAGTACGCAGCTGTCCCACCTATTTTGGCTGGAAGAGATTTTATAGGGTATGCTCAAACGGGTACAGGAAAGACTGCGGCATTTGCCATGCCTATCCTGCAGTTACTAAAAAGAAATACACCAGATCATAAAGAAATAAGAACTTTAATATTAACTCCGACACGGGACTTGGTTCAGCAGTTGGAGGAGAATTTTAAAGTATACAGCAAATATTTACCATTATCACAGCTTTCGATCTTTGGAGGCGTATTATCAGGAAGCCAGCTGGCCGCTCTGAGAAAAAGAGTAGACATCCTTATAGCGACTCCCGAAAGATTACTGAACCTGGTAAGCCAAAGACATATTGATCTTTCTAAAATAGAAATACTGGTCCTGGATGAAGCTGACAGAATGCTTGATATGGGATTTGCAGACGATGTAAAAAAGATCTTAAAATTAATTTCTCAAAAGAGACAAACTTTATTCTTTTCTGCAACCATGCCTTCAGATGTCCGAAAATTTGCGGACACCATGATGAACAATCCTGTTGAAGTCACAGTAGATCAGATTCCATCGCCATTGCAGTGCGTTAACCAATCCGTTTATTTCGTTGAAAAGACCAAGAAAACAGATCTGTTGATCAATATTTTGCAGGATGTATCGATTTTACGTTCCCTGGTTTTTACACAAACCAAACAGGGCGCAGACAGACTCGTTAAACAACTGGAACGTACAGGAATTTTCGCGGCGGCTATTCATGGGAATAAATCTCAGATCGCAAGACAACAGGCCGTAGAAGATTTTAAAAACAGCAAAATTCGGGTTCTGGTAGCCACTGATATTGCAGCGAGAGGCATCGATATGGAAGAGCTTCCTTATGTAGTCAATTATGAACTTCCCAATGTTCCGGAAACTTATGTTAACCGGATTGAAAGAACCGGAAGAGCAGGCACCAAAGGAACAGCCGTTTCTTTTTGCGATGAAGGGGAACGCTCTGATTTAACCAATATTCAAAAGCTAATAGGTTTTATAATGCCTGTTGGAAAACTCCAGTACATTCATTAAATCACAACAAAATAGATGGACTCTTTCTTAAAGAAATTTCAGAAAAAAGTCATCAAAACAATTAATATAACAATTTTTAATAATAATTACAATGCAAGAAGGCACCGTAAAATTTTTCAATGAAGCAAAAGGCTTCGGATTCATTTCTCCAGCAGACGGAGGTAAAGACATTTTTGTACACTCTTCAGGATTAGACACAAGATCTATCCGTGAAAACGATAAAGTAGTTTTCGAAGTACAAAAAAGCGACAAAGGTTTAAATGCAGTTAACGTAAAGTTAGCATAGTTTGAATATAACGTTTAAACGAATATTGACTGATAAGTAGCAATACTTTTTATTTGATGTCCGTTAAAAACCTCTTACTTTATGTGAGAGGTTTTTTGTAGTATTGAAACCGAAAACATGATATTCTCCCCCAAAATATCCTAAAGTTGAAGTTCAGTTCCTTAAAAATGGCTATATCCTGCTATATTTGTCCCCGAAAAAGTAATTCTACAATTATTATCAATGAATTTATTATACGTTAACTGGGATGTAAGTCCCGAAATTTTCAATATTTCCGGATTTCCTCTGAAATATTACGGTATGCTGTTTCTTGCCGGACTTGTCTTATGCTACACAATCTTAAAGACCATCTATAAAAAAGAAAATCTAAGCCAGCAGGCTCATGAAGCACTTTTCTCTTATGCATTTATAGGCATTTTGGTTGGAGCAAGATTGGGACACTGTCTTTTCTACGATTTTGATTATTATTCCCAGCATCCTATCGAGATATTCCTTCCGATCCAACAAGGGGCAGACGGAGCCTATCATTTTTCAGGATATGCAGGACTGGCGAGCCATGGTGGCGGAATCGGGCTTATTATTATGCTTCTGATCTATGCGAGAAAGTTTTCCATTAAATTCATGACCGTTCTGGATGTCATTGCTATTGCCACACCTTTAGCCGGAGCATTTATCAGGTTGGGTAATCTGATGAACTCTGAAATCATAGGAACGCCTTCTGATCTTCCATGGGCTTTTATATTCAGACATGTGGATAATATTCCAAGACACCCGGCCCAGCTGTACGAGGCGATCTCTTACCTGATTATCTTCCTTCTGGTGTATTTTATTTATAAGAAGAACATCTTTGAGATTGGAAAAGGTTTTTACTTTGGGATCACTACTCTACTGATCTTCGTTGTTCGATTCTTTGTTGAATTTATAAAGGTAGATCAGGTTGATTTTGAACAGGGAATGAGCCTGAATATGGGCCAGATTCTGAGTATCCCTTTTATATTCCTGGGGCTGTTCTTTATCATTAAAAGTATTCGGGAGAAAAAAGAAATAAAGGTTTCATAAGCTTAAAAATATATACTAAAAAAACCTCTGAGATTTATAATTTCAGAGGTTTTTTGTTGACTCAACTTCATAAAAATTGGCTTAAGGTCATTAAGCCAACCCACATTCTTCAGTCAGAATGCTAACATCCACATATATATTCTAATTATTGCAATCGGTCATCTTCTTCTTCAAATCTTATTGACAATTTGAATATCTGTTTTATTTAACGATTCAAAGTTGCTCAAAAGAGAAGAAAAATAAAAGAAAAAGCTATCAAACAGGCCTTATCGTCTATGAAGGATTTTAGATCCCAATTAAGATCTAAAGCTTACCAGTCAATCGAAGGTTTATAAGTCCTCCCGATCGGTAATTTCTTACCGTTCACCTGGATCATGCTGGCAGAACGCACCTCAATTTTAGTCTTGGAAATAATGTAAGATTTGTGGATCCTGATGAACATTTTCGGATCTAAACTCTCTTCTATCCTGCTGATAGGCATCTTTACAGTGATTGTTCCGGCTTTGGTATGGATATGAATATATTCCCGTAGGCTTTCAATAAAGAAAATATCATGAAGAACAATCTTAATTTGTTTTTTCCCGCTGCTGATAAAAATATGCTCACGGTCCGCAGCTTCAAGAAGAGCCTCTTCAGCACTCATCAGGTATTTGAACTTTTCAACTGCTTTTGTAAATCTGTCATAAGGAATAGGTTTCATCAGATAATCCACAATATCCAGCTCATACCCTTCCACAGCGTACTGATGATAAGCGGTAGTCACAATTACAAGGGGTGGATTTTTCAGTTTTTTAAGAAAATCGAAACCTTTCACAACCGGAAGATGGAGATCCAGAAACATCAGATCTATTTCATGCCTGTTCAAAAGGCTTCCGGCATACACGGCATCTGAACATTTTGCCACAAGATGAAGTTCTTCGTCCCTGGAAACAAAATTCTCCAGGATCTCTGCAGCTATAGGCTCATCTTCCACGATGATGCAATTGTATTTTTTAGAAACGGGATGAGTCATTAAAATCAATAATTAAGTTTACAATATACCGGTCGTTTGTACTTTCTGCGGTGAGACTGTGCTTCGGATAAAGTAGTTCGAGCTGTCTGCGGATGTTTTTCAATCCTATTTTGGTAGAATTTCCGTGAGGTTTTTCCTCTTTTGAATTTTCAATGTGATAATGAAGAACTCCATTATTCAATTTCATATCAATATGAATAAAACTTTGTCCTAAGGTTTCAGAAACCCCATGTTTAAAAGCATTTTCTACAAACTGGATCAGGATGAGCGGAGAAATTTCCTGAGAAGGTTGATCAATATCTTCCTTAAAACGAATCACGAGATCATGATGACGGATCTGCTGGATCTGGAGAAAATCTTTGATGTTTTCTACGTCTTTATCAATGGAAATATACCGTTCGGCTGCTTCATAAATATTGTACCTCATTACCTTGGAAAGCTGCAGAATCACATCAGGGGTTTCATCTGCTTTCTTAAGAGCCATTCCATAAATATTGTTGAGGGTATTGAATAGAAAATGGGGATTAATCTGTGCTTTCAGCATGGTAAGTTCCTGATCCAGCTTTTCTGATTTCAACAGGGAAATCTGTTCTTTCAAAAGGTTTTTCTGCCTCGTAATTTCGACACCAAAAATAAGGCCTGCCATGAAAATCAAGTCCATAAAAGAGTTGAAAGCCACTAATCCGTTGATAAACCCTGAAGGTTGTTTTCCATCAAGCGTTTCTGTTACTCCATAAATGTGAGGATAAATGATATAGTGAGTAAAAAACCTGTGAGTGAGAACGGCTGCAACAATAATAAAGCAGTAGAGAATATAGGTAAGAAATTTCTTTATCCCTGTTGTCTCATACACATACAGGAGCGCATAGGCCAACGGCATTTTAATCAAAAGATACCCGAGTTCCAGAACAATGGTATTCTGAAGCCTTGTCTGCCATTCTGTAGCAGGAAACTGATACCTCGACCAGTAAAAGTCCAGATACACTTCCAGAATATAATACAGTATCCAAAAGAGCAGATGAACGTATAATTTTGATTTTCTGTCTGGCTTCAAAACTGATGGGATTTACTATGCAAAATACCATCTTTCAGTGGAAAATAAAAATATAAACCTGCGAATCCAAAGTATCGGTCTACGAACTGCTTTTTACTTTCTTTAGTGATGGATATTCTGTAAAAATCAACTGTAAAAAACAGCAAATCAATAGTACATTGAACTCAATTCCATTGGTACCGCCCCCCACTACATACCAGCCGTTTTGCCAGTGTAAAAAATAAATTCCCAACATAAGAATAGGTATATTACCTACTGAAACGATCTTTACCCATCGGTCAGACCAAATCAGAAATACAGAAAAAAGATGGATCAGTTTTACAATCCAAGCCAGATAGATTCCAAAAGGGCTGAAACCTATGGTATCCAGATAAAGACGTCCAAAATTATTGACATCACCGCTGAAAATAGAAACCACACTGTGCATCAACAAGATAACAGAGAGGGCTGAACGGATGTAAAAATACTTTTTCATGAATCCAAATTAAAAAATCACAGAAAAGAATGATAACCACTGTATATCAATAGCTTAAAAGTGTATATAAAAGAAAGGAAGGTAGAAGAACGAAGCTGGAAGTTACTATAAAACCACCAGTTTCTGACTGTAGACTTTAAAAACTCCCATCTCCCGTCTTCCATCTTCCCAACTTCTTTATCTTGTTGTATAACCACCGTTCGCAAAGATCGTTTGCCCAGTAATCCACCATCCTTCTGTTACCAGAAACTCAACCAGTGGAGCAATATCTTTAATATCCGTTAATCCTCCCAATGCAGAAGCAGATTTATGATAAGCTACTGCATCTGCTGTTTCCTGACCATAAAAGAAAGGGGTATCCATAGGTCCCGGTGCTACAGCCGTTACAGAAATTCCCCTTTCTCCAAATTCCTTTGAAGCTGCCCTTGTAAAGTGCTCTACCGGAGCTTTCGCCCCAGCATAGGTGGAATACAAACCTGTGTAAGCTGCCAGTAAAGAGGTAACAACGGTACAGATCTTTCCGTTGTCATTCAGTTTTTTACCGGCTTCCTGAAGAAAGAAATAGGCTGACTTTGAATTCACACTGAACATCTTGTCATATTCTTCTTCTGTAGTTTCCGCAAAAGGCTTTTTAAGGACCATTCCTACGGTATTGATTGCGATATCTATTCCTCCGAACTTAGATACAGCCTCATCAAATAATTGGGTTATATGGTCTACTTTGGTAAGGTCTCCCTGAAACAAAAACGCTTCCGCTCCCAGCGCCTGAACTTCCGCAAGTGTTTTCTCACTGTCTGCTCTTGAGCTTTCGCTGTTATAATGAATGGCAAGCTTCGCACCTTTTGCTGCAAAACCTCTGCTCAGCAGTCCGCCTAAATTTTTGCCTCCTCCGGCAATTAATACTACTTTTCCTTTGACATTTTGTGTTGACATTATCTATTGCTTTAAATGTTATAGAAACAAAGATGAACAATGAATGCCAATGCAGCATGGTGAATCTTTCGGAAGCTGTAATGAATTTCTGATTTCCTTACATATACCCACATACAATATAAATTAAATCAAAAAAATATACTTTTTCCGATATACCACACGATGAATATATCCCATTACATACCAATTAAATACACCCTTCAACCGCCCTGGAATTCAACTTTTTCTTGAAGAGAAGTCTAAAATATGTGAGTTTTAGGCACGGCATTTGCAACTCTATCAATCATATTATACACCACTTCATTCTTATAATATATTATTTTCCATAATCCTCAGTTCGCTGGGGATTTTTTTATTATTCTATGTATATTGAATGAAATAAAGGTTCGTTTTGATAAGAGGGAAAAATACATTTTGATAATCAATGATTTAATATAGGTTTATTCGGTTTTTTATCGTATATTTGTATATTAATCAATAGGCCGCTGCCTTTGCTCTCTGTTACAGTTTAGAAATTCTTTCTTATCAGTTCCCGCTTTTTCAGATGCCTCATTTTTTAAAACCACTTCTTTTCCTGATGAACGGCCAAAAACAAACTGCTTTCGACATTTCATTTCATAAAGAAGAACAGACGGACGACTGCGGGCTTTACATGGCAGATCAGATTAACAAATATTACAATATAAAATTAAATACTAGAATAATTTATGGCAGACTCTTTTTCTAAAAAAGAAAATTTCAAGAAAAAAATTCAAAAGCAAAAAGAAAAAGCGCTGAGACGCGAAGATCGTAAAACGAACAACAACAAAGGTTCGGAAGATGTTTTCATGTATGTAGATGAATTCGGAAGACTTACCTCTACACCGCCTGAAGGCAGAGAAAGACAGGAAGTAAACATTGATGAGATTCAGCTTGGTGCAGCTCCAATTATGGAGGAAGAACTCAGAAAGACAGGAATCATCACCTTCCACAGCGAGAAAGGATATGGCTTCATTACTGAAGACAACAGCAAGGAAAATGTTTTCTTTCACAACAACAGCTGTTCACACCCTGTTAAAAAGGGGAACAAGGTGTCTTTCGAGAAAGAAAAATCTCCGAAAGGATTCTCTGCGGTTAATATCGAATTGGTTAAATAATCAGAGCTTTAGCTTTACTATAACAGATCTGTTTATAACTGCAGATTTTGTAAAAACAATAAAGAAAGCCGTCCTTAGGGGTAGTCATGGTCGGAAGAATTTTTCTTCCGACTTTTTTGTTTTTTGGCGTACGGAAAAGCATACTTATATTGCTGGTTATCAAACAATTAATTTGTTTTTCTGTTTTTTATTTTGTATATTAGCAG
>NZ_JABBGI010000041.1 GCF_012927325.1 Chryseobacterium antibioticum
AAGACCTCAAAGATCAAATAAAAGAAACATAGGTAAATACAGAGCGAGAGCCAAGCCCATAGTCTCTAAAAATCAAAAAGATAGCTTATGAAATTTTACTAACTTAATGACATTGGGCTAAAGCCCGTCTCTATTGAATTTTATATGTGCGTATGCATTTTTAAATATATAATTAGCCAATTACTGCGCATCAAATCAGTTCTTCTTCCTGAAAATACTGTATAATTGCTTTTTTCATCAGAAGAGACTGTTCATTGGGTCTTAATTCCGGAAGAGTTTCCAGTTTATCATATTGTGGCCATCCGTCTTCATAATGGGTAAACTTATAATATCCAAATGGTTCCAATAGTCTGCATACTGCAATGTGGATTAGATTTACCTTATCTTCTTTTGTGTATTTCTGTTGGCCGCTTCCAAGCTCCTGTAGTCCTATCAGAAACAAAACTGTTTCAATCGGAGGATTTTTTTCAGTTTCGAAATTGTCTTCAAAAAACTGTTCTATCTTTTTCCAGTATTCTCCTTCGTTGATCATTTTTTTATATTTTCTATTTTCAAAAGAAACGCATATTCCAGTGCGTCTTCCTTCAATGATTCAAATCTTCCGCTCGCTCCGCCGTGTCCTGAGCTCATGTCGGTTTTGAACAATAGGAGGTTGTCGTCTGTTTTAAGTTCTCTTAATTTTGCCGTCCATTTTGCCGGTTCCCAATACTGTACTTGTGAATCGTGAAGTCCTGTTGTGATCAGCATGTGTGGATACTCTTTCGCTTCAATATTATCGTAAGGCGAATATTCCTTCATGTACTGATAATATTCTTTGTCATTTGGATTTCCCCATTCATCATATTCCCCGGTTGTCAATGGAATAGTTTCATCAAGCATCGTGGTAACTACATCTACAAATGGAACCTGTGCTACAATTCCGTGGAAAAGTTTAGGTTCATAATTGACAACAGCTCCCACGAGAAGTCCGCCTGCGCTTCCACCCATCGCGTACATATGATTGGATGAAGTATAGTTTTCCTGAATCAAATGCTTTCCTGCATCGATGAAATCAAAGAACGTATTTTTCTTAAAGAGCATTTTTCCGTCTTCATACCATTCTCTTCCCAGATATTCTCCACCACGGATATGAGCGATAGCGTAAATAAATCCTCTGTCTAAAATAGAAAGTCTTACATTGGAAAAACTCGCGTCTACCGTGTGTCCGTAGCTTCCATAACCATATAAAAGTAATGGAGTATCTGCAGACTTTTGAGTATCTTTGTGATAAACCAGTGAGATCGGGATTCTTGTTTCTCCATCTCTGGATTCTGCCCAAATTCTTTCTGAAATATAGTTTTCAGGGACGAATTTCCCACCAAGAACTTCCTGTTGCTTCAGAAGTTGAGTGGTTTTTTCTTTCAGATTGTATTCATATGTTGAACTTGGTTGCGTCAGTGAAGTATAGCCATAACGGAGAACTTCGGTGTCAAATTCCATATTGATTCCGATGTAAGCCGTGTAAGTGGGATCAGAAAAAGGAAGATAATAAGATTCTTTCGTTTTCTCATCAATGATCTTGATCTGAAGTAATCCTTCTTCTCTCTCTTCAAGAACCAGATAATCTCTGAAAATCTCAAAACCCTCCAGCAGAACTTCAGCACGGTGTGGAATAACATCTACCCAGTTCTCCATCCCGCAGTTGTTGATTTTGGTTTTTACAATCTTGAAATTGATCGCATCATCTGCATTCGTGATGATGTAAAATTCATCTTCAAAATGCTCTACCGAATATTCAAGATCATCTATTCTGGGCTGGATAATCTTCCATTCTGCAAAAACATTGTCAGAAGGAATGAATCTGTGTTCATCAGAAATCGTGCTTGAGCTCGCAATGAAAATATATTCCATTGATTTTGTCTTGAAAACATTCACGTCAAAAGTGTCATCATCTTCATGGAAGATCAAAATATCCTCCGAAGAATCTGTACCCAGTTTATGTCTGTACACCTGGAAAGCACGTAAACTTTCATCCTTTCTGATGTAGAAAACATGTTCATTGTCATTCGCCCATACCGCTTTTCCTGTAGTATTGAGGATCTGATCTGAGTAAATTTCTCCTGTTATCAGGTTTTTGAAATTGATGGTGTAAATTCTGCGGCTTACATTGTCTGATGAAAAAGAAACCAGTTCATTATTGGGAGAAACGGCAACGCTTCCTACTTCAAAATAAGTTTCACCCTCTGCTAATATATTAACATCTACAATGATTTCTTCCTCATTGTCCAGGCTTTTGTGCTTTCTACAGAAGATAGGATATTCTTTTCCTTCTTCGTAGCGTACAATATACCAGTAGCCGTTAAAGAAATAGGGGAGAGACTCATCGTCTTTTTTGTAGCGGGCTTTCATTTCTTCGAAAAGTTCCTCCTGAAAAGCTTCTGTGTCTTTCATCATCAGCTCTTCGTAAGCGTTTTCCTCTTCAAGGTATTTAATGACTTCAGGGTTTTCCCTTTCGTTAAGCCAGAAGTAGTTATCTGTTCTTCTGTCGCCGTGTATTTCTAGTATTTTTTCTATTTTTTTTGCCTGTGGAGCTTTCATCCGAATATTTTAAGTTTTTATTGGGCCGGATGGAACGTACTTATATATTTTTCTCTTTTTTGGAGTCGTTTTTATAGGCACGTTTCATTCAATATTAATTCTTGTTCAAATTTAGTTAAAAAAAAACCATCTTTCCTGATTGAAAAGACGGCTGTTTTTATCTTAAGCATTAAAAGCTATTTGTGAAGCGCTTTAATATATTTTTCAAGTGCCATTGTCATAGATGGAGTTTCCTTTGTAGGAGCCATTAGATCTACTCTTAAGCCTGCTTCTTCTGCTGCTGCTAAAGTAGTGTTTCCGAAAACACCGATCTTGGTTTCTTCCTGTTTGAAGTCCGGGAAATTCTGCTGCAAAGATTTGATTCCCTGTGGGCTGAAAAAAATCAGCATGTCATAATCCTTAGCATTGATGTCTGTCAGATCACTGCATACCGTTCTGTACATGATTGCTCTTGTCCAGTCCACATTTGATACCTCCATCGTTTTCACGATATCCGGACTCAAACCGTCTGAAGATGGTAAAAGATACTTTTCGGCAGGGAATTTTTTGAACAGAGGCAGAAGATCTGAGAAGTTTTTCTCCCCAAAACTGATCTTTCTCTTTCTATAAACGATATGTTTCTGAAGATAGTTGGCAATCGCCTCTGACTGGCAGATGTATCTCATCGTATCCGGAACGGCAAAACGCAGTTCTTCGGCAAGCCTGAAGTAATGGTCTATCGCATTTTTGCTGGTAAAAATAATCCCAGTAAACTGCGTCAGATCTATCTTCTGAGTTCTGAGTTCTTTGTTGTCAGCTCCTTCGACGTGGATGAAAGGACGGAAATCAATCTTTATTTTTTCCTTCTTTGCTATATCCAGATATGGAGAAGACTCACTAGGCGCTGGTTGAGAAACCAATATAGACTTTATTCTCATCATTGACTTTTATTAAAAAAATAACAACTTCCAAAGCAACAATAAAGGTGCGATTTGGAGGGTGCAAATATACAAAAATTTATAATACCATTTTTCGGGAAGTATGTTGTTTTTGTGAAACAAATAGAAGAAAATCTTGAAAACCGCGACAAATGCAAAGAAAGAGAAATAGTATAAAAATATTTTATTTCTGTCGACGGGGAAATAATAGTGGGTTACACACAAAATTATTAATAAAAATGAAAGGATGAAGTAGAATTTCGTGGAGGTAAAGTAAAAAATTGACCATTTTTTGCCATCACCTATGCTTTGGTAGAATAAAAATCCCAACGCAGATTTGGATGCATAAAAAAATACGACCGCCAGTAATGTATATCCGAATTTATTAAGCTGATAGCCCATTAGCTGCAGATCGGCAATATATTTAGGAACAATAGGAATATATTGTGAAAGCAGAACAGATAAGGTGAGTGCCGTCACACATGACGTGATGATCCAGCTTGGCAGGTTGTTGCTCGCATCAAAATATTTCTGAAGCAGGAAGTCTTTCAGGCTGGCGTCTCTCTCTATGATATTCATCATGAAAACATAAAGGAATATGCATCCTATTAAGATAAAGATTACCCAGTCATTGTTCTCAGGTATTCTTACGTGGTTGATAAAGTTTTGTGATAACGGCAAAGGAATGTTTTTTTGCAAAATTATAGATTATTTTGTATAAAATAAAAAGGTTAAATAAACTATCTTTGCAAACTGAAATGAAAAAACTCGTCATCATCCCTACTTATAACGAAAAGGAAAATATTGAAAATATTATTTCCGCAGTTTTTGCGCTGGAAGATGACTTTCATGTTTTGGTTGTGGATGACTCTTCTCCGGATGGAACGGCAGAGATCGTTAGGGGGCTGCAAAAGAGATTTTCTCATCATTTACATATGTCGGTAAGACATGTGAAAGATGGTTTGGGAAAAGCATATATCCATGGATTTAGATGGGCTATTGAAAATCAATATGACTACATTTTTGAAATGGATGCCGATTTTTCACATAATCCAAATGATCTGCCGAAACTTTTTGAAGCGTGTCTGAATGCCGATATGGCCATAGGATCACGCTACTCAAAAGGGGTAAATGTAGTGAACTGGCCTATGGGAAGGGTGTTGCTTTCTTACTTTGCTTCTAAGTATGTAAGGTTTATTTTAGGACTTCCGATTCATGATACAACGGCAGGTTTTGTATGTTTTTCAAGAAAAGTTCTTGAAGAAATCGGACTGGATAATGTGAAACTGAAAGGATATGGCTTCCAGATCGAGATGAAGTTCAGAGCTTTTAAAAAAGGTTTCAAAATTGTAGAAGTTCCTATTATATTTACAAACAGAATTTTAGGAGAAAGCAAAATGAACGGTGGAATCATTCATGAAGCAGTATTTGGAGTTTTAAATTTAAAATGGAAATCAATAATCAACAGATTATGAAAAAGCTGGTCTTCATTTTCGTTATGCTTGGCATGTTCTCATGCGGCGACTATATCGACAAACCCAAAAATTTGATCGAGTCGGAAGTTATGGCTGAGATCCTGGCTGATCTTACCATTACAGATCAGGCTGTTGTTATCTATCAAAACAAAAACTTAGAAGCAGGAACAAGATTTGTTCTTAAGACTCACAAGGTCAAATCTGAGGATTTTGTAAACAGCTTTCAATATTATGTCATCAAAGACAAAATGAAAGATATTGCGGAAGATGCGCAGAAAATTGTATTAAAAAAAGACCCAAAAGCGGAAAAATATGTCCAGGACAAGTTGAAAAATGCTGGAAATACTCCCGTTTTAGACAAATAATTATGAAGCAGAAATGGTTCTGTGATAAAACAGAATCGTTAATAGCGGTGAATTAAAAGAATATTACGAATGAAATTTTTTAATATAGAAAAAACCTCTGAAGGAAAAGCAAGAGCGGGGGAGATTACCACAGATCACGGTAAGGTCCAAACACCCATCTTTATGCCTGTGGGAACTGTAGCAAGTGTAAAAACAGTTCACCAGAGAGAATTAAAAGAAGACATTAAAGCCCAGATTATCCTGGGTAATACCTATCACCTGTATCTCCGTCCTACCATGGACATTATGCAGGAAGCAGGAGGACTGCACAAATTTATGAACTGGGATCTTCCTATTCTTACCGATTCAGGAGGTTTTCAGGTATTTTCACTTTCCAAAAGCAGAAAAATGTCTGAAGAAGGCGTGAAATTCAAGTCCCATATCGATGGAAGCTATCATCTATTTACGCCTGAAAAATCTATGGAAATCCAAAGACAGATCGGAGCGGATATTTTTATGGCTTTTGATGAATGCGTTGCTTATCCTAGTGGATACAATGAGGTAAAAGCTTCTATGGAAATGACCCACCGATGGTTAAAAAGATGCATCGATTGGAATGAAGCAAATCCTGAATTATACGGTCACAAACAAAGATTTTTCCCCATTGTTCAAGGTTCTACCTATTCGGATTTAAGAAAAATTTCAGCGGAAGTAATTTCTGAAGCAGGTGCTGAAGGAAACGCAATCGGCGGACTTTCCGTTGGTGAGCCTGAAGAAGAACTGTACAGAATTACCGATGAGGTTACCGATATTCTTCCAAAAGACAAACCAAGATACCTGATGGGAGTAGGAACTCCCTGGAATATTCTTGAATCTATTGGTTTAGGTATCGATATGATGGACTGTGTAATGCCTACCAGAAATGCGAGAAACGCAATGCTTTTCACATGGCAGGGGGTGATGAATATGAAAAATGAAAAATGGAAGAGTGACTTTTCTCCTTTGGATGAATTTGGAACAAGTTTCGTAGACAGAGAATATTCGAAAGCATATCTGCGCCATTTATTTGTGTCTAAAGAATATCTTGCCAAGCAGATCGCATCGATTCATAACCTTGCATTTTATTTAGACCTTGTGAAAGTGGCCAGAGAACATATTGTGGCAGGTGATTTCTACGAATGGAAAAAATCTGTGGTACCGGTTCTTAGACAGAGACTTTAAAATACAAAGATCATGATCAAAATTATAGACAAGTATATCATCAAAAAATATCTTGGAACCTTCAGTTTCATGCTGATATTGCTGTCTATAGTTGTACTGGTGATCGATGTACAACAGAAAATTCCAAGGATAGAAAATGCAAAAGCACTCGATCCGAAGTTGGACCTGATGTATTTTCTGATTCACTTTTATCCGTTCTGGATCATTAATCTGGTAGTGACATTCCTGGCGATCCTGGTATTTATTTCCGTGATTTATTTCACGTCCAGGATGGCAAATAATACTGAAATTGTTGCTGTAATAAGCAGTGGAGCCAGTTTTCACAGATTTGCAAAACCTTACCTGTATACCTCTATTTTAATTGCACTGATATCTCTTGTTGTCAACCATATGGTGCTTCCGTGGGCCAATATCAAGAAGAATGAGCTGGAGGCTTATACGTATAATGCCGCCAACAAGGAAAAAATTCTGGGGACAGGCCCTGCATCTGCCCAGTTCAGTAAAACAGAATACATCTTCGTTAACTCATGGAATAAAAGAGAAACCAGAGGTTCAGGTTTTGTCTATCAGAAGTTTGATAAAGACAGAAAGATGACGTATGAACTGAAGGCCTCAGAAGTATACTGGGATAAAGCTAAAAAACAGTTTATCCTTACTAATTATCTTGAGAAGACCATCAATAAAAATAATACGGAAAAACTGGGTAATGGTATTGAATTGCGGAAAAGCTATGGGCATTCTCCTGAAGAACTTTTCCCGAACGAACTTCTTGGTCAGAATAAAACCACTCCGGAACTAATCAAATTCATTGAGAGGGAAAAAAACAGGGGGAACAGTAATCTGAATTCTTACCTTAATGAGTTTCATCAGAGAACCTCAATGCCGGTTGCTATTATTATTCTGACGTTTCTTGCGCTCTCTCTGGCCTCCCAGAAGAAAAGAGGAGGTCTTGGAGTCAATCTCGCCTTAGGAATTTCCCTTGCGTTTGTTTTCGTTTTCTCTTTTGAAGCATTGAAAGTAGTGTCTGAGAACAAAAGTTTGTCGCCGGCCGTAGCCATGTGGCTTCCTAATATGGTTTTCTTCCCGCTTACCTTATATCTTTACCTCAAAAGAGCCAATCAGTAAAGAAGTTTGATCTCTTTATGATAGAAAGGCTTTAAGCCGTCTTTTTCAAGTTCTATCCAGAGTTCTCCTTTTTCGTCAGCATTTCTGATAATGCCATTTTGTCTCTCTTTTCCTATTTCGAAGACGGATATTTCATCCTTCCGGTATAAATGAAGGTTAAACTGATCAATGATGTCCTGTTCAGACGGAATGTTTTTCAGTTTTTCTGAGAGGTGCCCATGAAGGTTGAATACAAAATCTTCAAGATCAAAAATCTGTCCGGTCTGCGTGAGAAGGGATCCGGCATGGGATATTTCATCAAAATCCTCCTGTAGAACATTGAAGCCTGCACCAATGATGAAATAATTATTTTGATTAATTTTTTTCTTTTCAATTAAAATCCCGACGATTTTTTTATTTTTAAGGATCATATCATTCGGCCACTTTATTTTTACGGGATTATCAGTCAAATTGGCCAGATAATCCCTAATAACAACTGCGGTATAGTAATTGAATATAAAGTCTGATAGCAGAACGTTCTGAGCCTTGACCGCTAAAGTGTATGCTACGTTTTTTCCGGCAGCAGCTGCCCATGTATTTCCGTATTGTCCGCGGCCTTTAGTTTGATTGAATGTAGAGACTCCAATAAAATCCGAATTTTCGTAAAGTAAAAACTTTGAAACTTCGTCATTAGTAGAAGAGCACTCTTTTAAATAAAATAATTGATCCATTTAAGAAAACTTTAAGACTTTAAAGGGCTAAAAATAAGGCTAAAGTAAAAGAAAAACAATAAATTTGCAGATTATAGATATTTTAATGAATAAAACAGCAGAAAAGCAGGCACTAATAGATAAAATTGTTGAAGCCATCCAGGATATAAAGGGTGAAGATATTATGATTTTCGATCTTTCGAAGATTGAAAACTCTGTAGCGGAAACTTTTATAATTTGTAGCGGAAACTCAAATACACAGGTTTCTGCATTGGCAGGAAGTGTGGAGAAGAAAGTAAGAAACGATCTTAAAGATAGGCCTTGGCATGTAGAAGGTACTGAAAACTCCATGTGGGTTTTGGTAGATTACGTAACAGTGGTAGTGCATATTTTCCAAAAAGAAGTACGTGAGTACTACGATATTGAAGAACTTTGGGGAGATGCAGTCATTACCAAAATTGAAAATTAATTTTAAATTTTAAAAAGTATAAATGAACAATAAAGGATTCAACTGGTTTTTTCCAATTGCAATCGTGGCTCTTTTGTTATTTTTCGGTTCCAATTTTTTAGGAGGCGACAGTACAAAATCTATTGATGAGGATGCTTTCTTCAGGGAAATGCAGGCAGGAAAGGTCCAAAACGTTATCATATACAAAGACACAGAGAAAGCTGATGTTTTCCTGACAAAAGCAGCAAAGACAGCAATGGTTAGTAAAACGGCCAATCAAAGCAATCCTCTTTCTGCATTCGAAATGGCTCCAAAAGCAGATTTTTCTGTAAAATATGGAGATCTTCAGCTTTTCCTTCAAAAATTTGATCAGGTAAAAGCTACAGATGCGAATATCAAGACTACAAAAGATTACGGAGCAGGTAAAAATCCGTTCATGGATATCTTGTTTTCTGCATTGATATGGATCGCTATTTTAGGACTTTTCTACTTCCTTCTTTTCAGAAAGATGGGTGGCGGCGGAGGCCCTGGAGGACAGATCTTCTCTATCGGGAAATCTAAAGCGAAGCTTTTTGACGAAAAAGAAAGAATTCAGGTGACATTTAAAGATGTTGCAGGTCTTGAAGGCGCTAAAGAAGAAGTACAGGAAGTGGTAGATTTCCTTAAAAATTCTGAGAAATACACCAAACTGGGAGGTAAGATTCCTAAAGGTGTCCTATTGGTGGGCCCTCCGGGAACCGGTAAAACATTATTGGCAAAAGCTGTTGCAGGGGAGGCCAAAGTGCCGTTCTTCTCACTTTCAGGTTCAGATTTCGTGGAAATGTTCGTTGGAGTTGGTGCTTCAAGAGTTAGAGATCTTTTTGCTCAGGCAAAAGCTAAATCTCCGGCTATCATCTTTATCGATGAGATCGATGCGATCGGACGTGCAAGAGGAAAAAATAATTTCTCAGGCGGAAACGACGAAAGAGAAAATACCCTTAACCAGCTTCTTACAGAAATGGATGGTTTCGGAACAGATGTTAACGTCATCGTTATGGCTGCTACCAACAGAGCTGATATCCTGGATAAAGCTTTAATGAGAGCAGGACGTTTTGACCGTTCAATCTATGTAGACCTTCCGGAATTACACGAAAGAAGAGAGATTTTTGATGTTCACTTGCTGAAAATCAAATTAGATGATACTGTAGACAGAGACTTCTTAGCGAAACAAACTCCGGGATTCAGTGGAGCTGATATCGCTAATGTTTGTAACGAGGCAGCGTTAATCGCAGCAAGAAACAGTCATACATCAGTTACTAAACAGGATTTCCTTGATGCTGTAGACAGAATCATCGGGGGGCTTGAAAAGAAAAATATGGCTATCAAACCTTCTGAAAAGAGAAGAGTTGCCTATCATGAAGCGGGTCACGCTACTATCTCATGGTTGGTAGAACATGCAGCACCACTTTTAAAAGTGACGATCGTTCCGAGAGGGCGTTCTCTGGGTGCAGCCTGGTATCTTCCTGAAGAAAGACAACTGACAACTACTGAACAGATGTTGGACGAATTGTGTGCTACCTTAGGAGGTAGAGCCGCAGAGCAGGTTATTTTTAACAATATTTCAACAGGTGCATTATCTGACCTTGAATCCGTAACGAAAAGAGCGCAAGCTATGGTTACTGTTTACGGTCTAAGCCCTACTATTGGTAATATTTCTTATTATGACAGCTCAGGACAATCTGAATATAATTTCGGAAAGCCTTATTCTGAGGAAACTGCGAATAAGATTGATGTTGAGATTAAATCTATTATTGAAAATCAGTACGAAAGAGCAGTTCAGATTCTTACTGAGAACAAAGATAAATTGGATGCTTTAGCGAATAAACTTTTGGAAAAAGAAGTTATTTTCCGTGAAGATCTTGAAGATATATTCGGTAAAAGAGCATGGGATCCGGAATTAACGGAAAGACCTATGACGAGTACGATTGCTACGGCGAAAGAACCGGATGAGCAGATCATCATTAAAGACAAAGAAGAAGAAAGTGAAATTCAGGCTCCGGAAAGCCCGACGCAACTTTAAAATACTTCCAAAATAGATCAAAAAAAACCTGACAGTCTTAGAATTGTCAGGTTTTTTCATATTTAAAGACATATTTTTAGAATCTATTGTAATTTATTTTCTATTTTTGTATAAAGTTGACTAAAAATAGATTAAGTTGAATTTATTCAAGAGAATTGTAAGCAAACTTACCAACCAGCCTGAGGAGGAGGAAAAGCAGAGTCTGGAGAAGCTCGGGGATTCGCTGAAAAATGCGGATCTTGACTATAAGTTTGCGCAATTATTTACGCATTCAGGGGGATTTTTTAATTATTGTGCAGATGAAGCGGAGGCTCTACAGACTTTAAATCAAATTGTCAAAATAGAAAGAATGGGAAATATTTTCTGCTGGGACAAGGAGCTTCAGAGCTTTTTGAACGTAGTGAAAATACCCTATACTTCAGAAATGGAGAACTCCAATGATGCTGCCTTCATTACCTGTGAATACCTTATTGCCTATGACGGAAGAATCATGCTTTCGCATAACAATATTCTGCATTACCATTCTTCAAGACTTCCGGGTAAAATCATTATCATGGCCAATGTTTCGCAGATTGTGAACAACCTTAATGATGCGATGGGGAAAATAAAAAGAAACGGGAACATCAAAAATCTGACTTCCATCAGTGGAGGACAGTCGAGTTTAGATTCTTCTTCTCATACGAATACAAAACTGTTTTTATTGCTGCTTGAAGATTAAGCATCAACTTATAAATTTTACATTTTGGACAAAAACCTTATTCAAAGAACCATTTCCGGACTTGTTTACGTTGCCGTTATCGTTCTTTGCACAACACCGCTGGGTGCCCAGCTGATCAACAAGATCCATCCGGACCTTATCAGGCAGGAGTATCTTTATTTCGGGCTGATAAGTCTTTTACTACTGGTGGGTACATGGGAATGCATTAAGATCATGAAGTTTGGGAAAGGCTATGAACAATGGATTGTGCTTCCCCTGGTTATTTTTATTTATTACGTTTTTTCCAAAAGATATTTCCACCACGACTTCTTTTTCGATTTCAGGCTGAATGAAATACTGGCTATTTCCCTGATCGCTATTGCCGTGGTTACTTTATTTAAATATCCCAACGAATTATATTACGACAGCGGAAAGCTGATATTTACGGTGATCTATGTGGCACTGCCTTTCAGTTTTGCATTAGGTCTGCCTAAGTTTTCAAGTTTTGAAGGAACATTCTCACTGGAAGTTCTTTTCCTGTTTATCCTGATCTGGAGCAGTGATACCTTTGCTTATCTTACTGGAAAGTTTTTCGGGAAACATAAAATGGCACCTAAAATCTCTCCAAAGAAGACCTGGGAAGGATATGCCGGGGGAGTAATCTTAACGTTGATTTTATCATACTTTATAGAGCACTACCAGCCTGAACTTCGCGGGAACTGGATGGTTGTAGGTTTTCTGGTCGCTGCATTTGCTCCGCTGGGGGATCTTGTGGAAAGCCAGCTTAAAAGAAATTTCGGTGTAAAAGACAGCGGAAACATCATTCCGGGGCATGGAGGCGTACTGGACAGACTGGATAGTTTTTTAATTTGCGTTCCTGTCGTATATTTGTACTTTATTTTAGAAAAATTTATTTAATCTCATGAAACTACATAAGGAGTCCAAAGGAACGATTACCGTAGCAACGATACTGTTTATTATTATAAGTGTGTTGGCTATTTATTTTCTTAAAATGTGGTCGTTACTGATCATTATGCCATTATTGGTTGTTTACAGTTTAGTATTTTGGTTCTTCAGAGTTCCGGAACGCGATATTTTAGAACACCGCGAAAACGTTATTGCTCCTGTAGACGGGAAAGTAGTAATGATCAAAGAAGTGGAGGAGACTGAATTTCTGAAAGGAAAAGCAATTCAGGTTTCTATCTTCATGTCACCACTCAATGTTCATATCTGCAGATACCCGGTTTCCGGAAATGTGATCTATAAAAAATATCATCCCGGTAAATATCTTGTGGCATGGCATGAAAAGTCATCTACAGAAAACGAGAGAACGACTGTAGCTGTTGAAACAGCGACAAATAACAAAGTAGTATTCAGACAGATTGCAGGATATGTGGCCAGAAGGATTGTTTTCTATTGTAATGAAGGCGATCAGGCAAAAGCCGGGCATGAGTTCGGATTCATTAAATTTGGTTCCAGAATGGACGTTTTCCTGCCTTTAGACACGGAAATCATCTGTAAGATCGGAGACATAACAAAAGGAGGCGTGGATGTGATCGCCAAAATGAAAGATTAAGACAGAATAAAATCGAAATATGAAAAGGAGAAATTAAGTTTTCTCCTTTTTTTGTTATTTTCAGGTGCTACTAAAGATAAAGGCTTTCTAAGATTTGATGGAAATTAATTTTAGCGTAAATAATATTTGGTGCATAATAATTTTTTTAATTATTAACATAATCTGATAGTTAACATATTTTTTTTACGTAAATATGCTAAAAAAATTATACGAATTTATTAGACCGTTTACAGGCCTAATATCTTATCAAAAAAACACACCTTTTCGCGATTTTCATTCAACAAAATAGCAGACGAATTCTTACGTCCTGCTTTTCCTGTTTAATTTGATGAGTATTAGTATGAATTCAGACGGCTTTTTTTTGTACAAAAAGCAACCTGATCATTATCTTAAAAAACATAAAACAGAACACGATGATTTTTAAATCTTTCTTTCGAATAATAAGCGATGAGGCAGAGAAAATGCATGATGAAGATGAGCGCAGTTATCTGAACCTTATTAATAAATATCTTCTTTTTCTTTTTCTATTATTCCTATTTTACTCAATCTTCATAGTGATCTTTTTTGGGGATGCTTTAATATCTACATTTCTTACGGTCATTACGCTCTTTTGGCTTTATTTAATGGCTGTAAAGGGAAAAACAAACCGATACAGAAGGGCATTAAAGGTCACTGTTATTTTTGTTTTTGTTCTGCTGGTATTTATTGTCAGTTTTTTTCACATCTATACCTATAAGAATGCAGGCGTAGAATATTTTTATTTTTCCCTTTTATTTGCTATTCCTTTCTTTTTCAATTATAAAGAGGATTTTTATTCAATCCTTTTCGTAGCTTTTGTGATCTGTGTCAACTTTATAGCCTGTTTATACTTTGATTTTGACTTCCTGCCTAAAAGCAAGTTTTTTCAGGCAGAAGACTTCAAAACAGTAAAACTTCTGAATATTTTATTTTCCATTGCATCGTTTCTGATGGACATTTCTTTTATTACTCAAAAAGACGACCTCATTTACGGGCTTATCGAAGATACCAAAATGAAGGATTCTACAATACAAGATTTGCAGAAAACCAATACTGCGCTTCTTAAGCAGCAGATGCTTATCAATCATCTGACAGAAGAAAATATTCAGGAGATCTATCATCTTGCTGAAACCAATTCTCCTTTGTTTTTTGATAAATTTCAGTTCTTTTTCCCACATTTTATTCCAGCCGTTTTAGCAAGTAATCCCAATCTTATTTACTCAGAGCTATATTTTTGTGCCCTCATGAAAATTGATTTTGATACGAAGAAAATTGCTCAGTGTACGAACAGCAGTGTACGAGCCGTTGAAAGCAAAAAATACAGGATCCGGAAAAAACTGAATATCCCTTCTGATGTGAATATCAACAGCTTTATTCTTAAGATATAATCTTTTTTTACGAAAGTGAGTAGTATTACGTATCTAGACAGGCGCTAATTTCTTGCCGTTGTTAATACTTTTGCTTTACGTATGAATTTAAAAGAAATACATATCGGAAAGTTTGATAAAGACAAAGGCTGAAGAGCTCAGGATGCCTCCCGAAAGAATCATGAATTTTTTACACTGTACCGAAGATGAAATAGAAGCCATGTATCAGCAGGAATACATGGATACCTACAGTTTACTAAGGTGGAGTAAACTTCTGCGCTATGACTTTTTCAGAATTTATACCGGACATCTTATTTTGTATGCACCTCCGTGCAAAGCAGATAACATGATTAGAGTAAGGGATTCTCATCTTCAATTTAGGAAAAGTATCTATACAGAAGAAGTGAAGGGGTTTATACTGGATAAAATTATCACTAAACAAATGACAGTCACCGAAGTGATCACTAGATATAAAATTCCTAAAACAACCCTTTATAAATGGGTAAAGAAAGTATAGCTATGCCAGATTTTAAACTGATTTATACAGATATTATCAATGAAAAATTTCCGGAGAAAATAAATGATCCGCTGATCCGGAATAAGCTGAATGCTCTAAATACAGCTGTTGATGTTTTAAAGTTCAATATACTGGTCTTTGGCGAATCTGAATATCCCATTTTATTGGTCTCAGAAATAGTTAAAACTATGCACTTTAGTGCATTTTACTTTCAGTTTCTAAAAATGTTATCTTTGTTTTGTGGATTATCAACGTAGCAATGGTCATAGTGTAAGTAGGTTAACAGCACATATTGTATGGGTTACTAAATATCGTTTTCCAGTATTGGAGGGTGATATTAAATTACGCTGTCGTAGTATTTTGCTTCAAATTTGCCAGGCAGAAGATATTAGAATTTTGAAAGGAGTTGTCTCTAAAGATCATGTTCATATGCATATAGAATATCGCCCTAATCAAGATATAAGTAGTCTTGTTAAACTATTCAAAGGTCGAAGCTCTAGGAAACTTCAAATTGAATTTCCTGAATTGAAACAACGTTATTGGGGACGTCATTTTTGGGCAATAGGATTTGGTTGTTGGAGCACTGGCAATATTACGGATGAAATGCTTAACGAGTATTTGGAACATCATCGAAACCCAACTGATCAAGACCAAAGTAATTTTATCATTGAGTAGTAATACTCGAATCGTGGACTTTAAGTCCACAAACCAAACCTATGGACTTAAAGTCCATAGTGGTTTAGTTAAAAATCAAAGACTCCGTTCCTATGATGAAGCATCCATTCGTGAGATCCTTGACTATCGAAGTAAAAATAAACTGACAAATACGGAAACGGGCAATCATTTCAAGATCAGCCGGAATACCATTGCAAGATGGAGATCTTTTTTTAAATCATAATTCTTTTGTGTTCCTTTTAAAGTCGGCTTCCCCGTTTTGAAGTCGAAAACAGACCTTTACTATATTTCTGATATTTATAACGAGATAATTTCCAAAGTGCTGATATATTGTGTGTTTTACTACTCGCGCGTAGTATTGCGTATCTGTTTTTTAGTAGGGAAGTAGTTGTGGATGGTAATTTTGCCCTGGCTGAAAAGTCATTCAAAAACATAACAAACATAATTATTTCGAAATGATGAAAACAAATTCTACAACAGCGAAAACCAAAGTGTTGCTTATGGCTCTGCTTTTGGTTTTTGGACAGTTCTATTCGCAGATTCAGAACGGAGCGGTAGGGATCAATACCTCTTTGCCCAATACAAATTCAGTTTTAGATGTGGTCTCGGGCGGTAACAATAAAGGAATACTCATTCCCAGGCTTACCGAAAGCCAGAGAGATGCCATTATCATTAATAAGCTTAAAGATGATGGTCTTACCATTTATAATACCACAGAAGACTGCTTTAATTACTGGAGTTTTGCAGATGATGAATGGAAAAGTGTCTGTGGGCAAGTGGGAAAAGCTGTATTTACAGTTGACTGTTCCAATACCAAGGCCATGGGAACCTATGTAAAAGGCCGTGAGCTAACCCCCTCCAACTATCTGAGCATTTCTGTCAATGTGACCAAAGCAGGGAATTATACCATCTCAGGAACCACTCCCAACGGATATAATTTCTATGGAACGGGAACATTCCTCAATACAGGGGTACAGACCATCCAGATTACCGGGCAGGGAACCCCTCTCAATATCCAGACTGATGATGTATCGCTTAATGCGAACGGAATTGACGTGACCTGTACACCAGCGGTATCTATAACTGTTCTCAGTCCGGCAGGAACCTATACAATGAGCTGTGGAAGTGCCATAGTAAATGGCGTGTATAAAGTGGGAACAGCGCTTAATTCTTCAAACACTATTACACTACCGATCAATGTTTCTTCATTAGGAAGTTATACGATTACCACAAATACCGTGGATGGAATTTCATTCAGAGGTTCGGGAACATTCACTGCTACAGGAAACCAGAACGTTACTTTAAGTGGTACAGGAGCACCATCTTCTACAGCTGTAAAAACGATAATCATCACTTCTGACAGTCAGGGAGGCGTTTCTACGACTTGTAATGTAAATATTATTGTTGTAATCCCTAAGAAAACCGTTCTTCATATAGGTTTGGAAACAGCTTATGGATATAGTGCCTTTACAGGACCTTCCAGAAGTTTGATGGATTCTCCTACTAATTTTGGAACTACCGCTTCAAGTATCGTAAAATATGAAGGTTTTACTCATACATCTTTAGGAAACTCACCATCTTCAGCAGCACTTCAGACGGCTCTGAACAGTAAGCCGGATATTGTAATTATTGGGTATAATTATACTCCAAACGCGACAGATGCAGGATATATCGCTTCGTATCTTAATAAAAAAGGGATCGTAATTGCTTTGACTGATGATACAGGGACTGCACAGAATTTATTCAGAGGAATCTTTTCAGATCCTACCATTTCAGCATCCTATGGAGCAGGAGCAGGTTCTGTATATGGACTGGCCAATACAGATGATCCTATATTGAATGGTCCTTTCGGAGATGTAAGGGGAAAAAACTGGGGTGAAGATGCTTCTACAACAGTTGGAATGTCAGGTCTTACAAGCGGATTTATTCCTTATAGCTATGCTCAGCCTATTAACAGCACGACAGCACGAACCGGTCTTTCCGGACTGAGAAGCAGTAGTCTGAGTTTTGTATGGTTTGGTGACGGTGGTTTCTTAAGCAATGAAAATGCAAATGGAAATCCTTATTCAAGCAATACGATAGAGCCCTTCGTAGCACCAAGCTCAGGAGGATATTTTCCGGTGCAGAAAGCAACATACGGATCTGCAGGAAATGGGTATGCAACAGGAGGAATGCAGGTGCAGAATTCTATACTATTCGCGAACATGATCGCATGGGCAGTTAAGCAGGCAGAATTCAGCGGAATTAATACACAGTAATGAAAAAATAGTTTTTAAAGATGACTGCGGCATGGTGAAACCATGCCGCAGTTTTTATTTGATATGATTCTTAACCTCTTCTGCAAGGTTTAAAATAATCTCAACAGGAAGATCTTCTTCCATATCGATCAGAAGGATTTTAAACTTCTTTCTGCCGTCCTGAATCAACAGAGGGTGATCAAGTCTGTCCCCATGATAAAAACTTACGTAATGCTGTTTGTATTTTTTGCTGTAATAGAGGTAACACAGCATTTTCTTTTTATACTTAAAAAAAGGAAGTCCGAAACTTAATGTTTCTGTTATGTGTTCAGGATCAGACTCCAGGATCTTTTTGCGTAAAAACAAAAGAGTACTTCTTTCAGGCTCATCGATTCTGTAGAAGTACTCTTGTATAGGATTCATTTAACTGAATTTAATTCATAAAATGGTTAGTCAAAATTTTGAAGTTCCACAAGCTTGTGGTACATACCTTTCTTAGCGATAAGGTCATGGTGTGTTCCCTGTTCCACCACAAGTCCTTTCTCCATCACTACGATCCAGTCTGCTTTCTGAATAGTTGAAAGTCTGTGGGCAATAACAAGAGACGTTCTGTTCTCCATCATTTTATCCAGAGCATCCTGTACAAATCTTTCAGATTCCGTATCCAGGGCAGAAGTAGCTTCATCCAGGATCATTACCGGTGGATTTTTCAATACAGCTCTGGCAATGGAAACTCTTTGCTTCTGTCCTCCTGAAAGTTTATTTCCATCATCACCAATATTGGAGTCATAGCCTTCCGGAAGATTGGTGATGAAAGAATCAGCATTGGCGATTTTGGCTGCTTCCACTACTTCTTCTTTCGTAGCCTCAGGCTTACCCATCAGGATGTTATTGTATATTGAATCATTGAATAATACAGATTCCTGAGTTACCATTCCCAGAAGCTGGCGGTATTCTTTTAATTTTAAATGTTTGATATCTACACCATCAATTAAGATTTGCCCCTCATTCACGTCATAGAATCTTGCCAAAAGGTTGGCGATAGTGGTTTTTCCACTTCCACTCTGTCCTACAAGGGCAATAGTCTTTCCTTTGGGAATGATCAGTGAGAAGTTTTTAAGGATAACATTGTCTTTATCATAATAGAATCCAATGTTTTTGAATTCAATTTGGTTGCTCAATGTAGAGATAGAAACCGGCTCTGCAATTTCTTCTACTTTTAAATCGTAGTCAAGAACTTCTGCTACTCTCTCTAAACTTGCCATACCTCCCTGGATAGAAGAAATCGCACTGGAAAGTTTTTTTGCAGGGTCTAGGATTTGGAAGAACATCCCGATGAAAACCAAGAAAGCCTGAGGTTTCATAGTCTGGTCCTCTAAGATCTGTGTTCCTGCATACCACGTAATGATAAGAATGGTAATAGAACCAAGGAATTCGCTCATAGGTGAAGCTAGTTCTCTTTTTCGGCTCATATCTATGGCGAAGTTCTGCCAGTTGGTCGTTGTTTCGTTGAATCTGTTCTTAAGAATCTTATCTGCATTGAATATCTTGATCACTTTAGACGATTTTAAAGTTTCGTCTACCAGCGAAAAAAGATTTCCAAGCTCAGCCTGTGCATAATGAGCCTGTTTTTTTAAGCTTTTTCCTGTCCATGAGATCAGCAAGCCCATAACAGGGAAAACGATCAGTGAAAAAAGGGTAAGCTGAGGAGACAGTAAAAATAATGCGATCAGTGAAGAAATGATCATGAACGGAGCATTGATGATATCTACCAATACGCCCATGATGCCGCCTTCCACACCTCCGATGTCATTGGAAATTCTGGACATCATATCTCCCTTTCTCTGTTCTGTAAAGAAAGAAACCGGAAGCTGAAGGAATTTATTGTACATCGCTGTACGGAGATCCTTGGTAATACCTACACGGTAATTCACCAAAAGAAAAGATCCGATATATCTGAAAATGTTTCTTAATAAAAATGAAACCCCTGTGATGGCACACAAAACAGCAAGTACCTGAACAGCACCGTGTTGGTCAATTTGAGTCTGTACGAAATAGTAAGCTTTGTCTTTTATGTAATTGAAATAGTCCCCAAAGGCTCCACTCCATACAGGCTCTTTCCCTTGTTTTTCAATCGTACCAAACATCAATCCTAAAATAGGAAGCATAGTTCCAACGGATAAGATATTAAGTAGAGAATAGAGTATATTGAAAAACATACTTCCGAAAAGGTATTTTTGATGCGGTTTCGCGAAATAAAGTATTCTTTGTAATGGTTTCATTCAATGAAAAATTGGATAGCAAAATTACGTAAAATTAAAGGAATAGACGTTCTTAATCCTGTTTTACTTTAATTAATATGTTTCAATTTGATAGGTTTTGTTACAAACACTTGTTTAGTTTTTAATGGTTGACGGGGTGTTGGTATGAAAAAAAACCGCCATTTCGGAGGTTTTTATGAGTGTAATTATTTAAAATTTTACTTTGTCATTATATTTTGGAGCAAAATTCTGAGGGTTTAATTTTTCAAGAGTTTTTCCAACATTATTGATGATTCCCGTCAAATTGTCAAAATCTACAACATTCACATCGTCATTTTCATTATGGTAATGAGCCGCTTTTGTCATATCAACCGTAGAGAAGGAGTGAGCAATAATTTTCTTCTTCACAAAACTGACATTATCTGATCTGTAGAATAATTTTTGGGCAGCATAAGGATCAGGGTTTATTGTTAAGCCGTTGGCAGCATACTTATTAAAGAGTTCATCAAAATCAGAAAACTCATCACCGGTCATGAAAAGTGCATTTTTTCCGAACTGAGACTCTGTAGCTACCATTTCAAAATTGAAAAGTGCTGTCATGTTATTATAAACCTTATCTAAATTGGCATCTGTGGAAATAGCTCTTGAGCCAAGCATTCCTTTCTCTTCCCCATTGAAAGCTATGAAAACCATCGAGAAGTCAGGCTTTTTGTTTTTGAAATAATCGGCGATACCTGCTAAAGTGGCAATTCCACTTGCATCATCATCTGCACCGTTGTAAATATTATCTCCCGTTTTGTCACTGGTTCCGATGTGATCAAAGTGTCCCGAGAAACCCAGGTATTTATCCGTTTTTCCTTTTTTGATACCACATACATTATAAACCTTCTTTCCTTCATATTCAAAAGGAATCAGGTAAGAATTTCCGGTACAATATTCAAGATTGTTTTCTTTGAAAAGTTTTGCGATATATTCTGCTGCCTTGTCATTTTCCGGAGTTCCGATCTCGCGGCCTTTCATTTCGTCTGAAGCCAGCGTTGAAAGTATGGTCTTTACTCTTTCTTTTGAAACTTCCTGTGCCAATGTGAATACAGAGAAGAATGAGAAGGCGAGGTAGGTTAGTTTTTTCATTTTTTTATAATTTTAATAGGATCAGTCGTAGTCTTAACGGAAATGTTTCATGCAACGATATAAATTAATCTGTATTTGAACCATTAAGAAACCTCAAGCTATTAAGCGAAATTAAGTTAATCAATTGATTTTTAAGTCATTTATTTTCCATAATCATCTTAAAAATGTACTCAATCTTACTATTTAAAAATTAATTGGGCTTAAAATAGAATACCTGAATTTGAAATTACTGCAAAAAAAAACAGCTCCTTTCGGAACTGTTCTCACTCAAAAAATCGTTGTAAGGCTATCGAAGTCGGTCTACAGATTTTACGAGCCTCTCATCTCTGCGGATCAATGCGTTTGCAATAAGCAGACAGATGACCGCAATCAATGGGAAAACCGGCTCAATACCCTTCTCAGGAATCTGAATTCCTCCGGATAAGTTTAGTAACCAGTACGCCAATACACCAATCAACAAAACGTTTATAATGATGCTGAACGTATTCAGCAAAATTTGTCTTTTTCTGTTTTTAAAGCTGAAAATACTCAGTGCACCTGCCAAAACAAGGGCAATAGAGCTTATATCAATCACCGGAATATTGCCGAAAACGTCAACATCCTGTCCTGTAACGAAAAGGGAAACTGCGGCTAAAACAGCCAGTAGAGTCCATATAGTCTGTGTTCTCTGTAACATTGATTCTTAAATACCTGGCAAAAATAACATAAATTTTGCACAATTCAAAAATAAGTGTAGATTTGCATTATACATATGTACTTGAAAACAAAAGTCACCGGACTTACTTTTCTTACTCACAATTAATTACATTTTTACATTAAGTATGTTTAACATAGAAACGTTAAGGTCAAAATCCGTAACGGAACTGACTAAAATCTTAAAAGATTTAGGCGTTAAAGTTGCTAGAAACAGCAATGATAATGATAAGATCTTTGCCGTTCTTGACTTTCAGGCTTCTAACCCTAAAGTTGCAAAAGATTATTTCAACGCCACAGAAACCAGCATGGATACTGAAGAAAAACCGGCAGATAAACCTGCTAAGGCCCCTGTAAGAAAAGCAGCGCCTAAAAGACAACCTGCCAAGCCGAAAGCAGAAGTAACAGCACCGGCAGAAGCGAAACCCCAGGCTGAAGAAAAAGTAGAAGAAAAGGTACCAGTCGCTGAAGAAATAAAGCAGGAAGAACCCAAAACTGAAACAGTTTCCACTCCTGAAGAAAACAACTCAGCACAGTCTAAGAAAAAAAGAAAGAGAGTGGTTGCCAACACAGGCAATACAGAAGCTTCACAAGAAAGAGCAGAAGCTCCTAAAAATGCAGAACAACCTCAGGAATCTGCTCCCTCAGAAGAAAAGCCTGCTGCTTCTCAACCTCAGGCCAGATCCCAACAAAAAGGACACAACAATCCGCAAAACAGCGGAAACCAAAATAAGAACCCTAATCAGCATCAGAATCAAAACCAGGGTCAGAACCAAAATCCTAATCAACACCAGAATCAGAACCCTAATCAAAATCAGCACAGACAACATGCTGACAGAAATGAGGAGCATCATTCTGAACACAGAAAAGAATTCAGTTTTGATGGGATGGTAAGTATTGAAGGGGTTTTAGAAATTCTTCCTGATAACTACGGATTCCTTCGTTCCTCTGATTTCAGTTATATCTCTTCTCCTGATGATGTGTATGTGTCTACAGCACAGATCAGAAATTTTGGTCTGAAAACCGGAGATACTGTAAAAGGAATTGTAAGACTTCCGAAAGAAGGTGAAAAATATTTTTCCTTATTAAAACCAATAGAAGTAAACGGACGTGATCTTGCATTCATTAAAGATCGTGTTGCTTTTGAATATTTAACCCCGCTTTTTCCAGAAGAGAAATTTAACCTGGCAGGAGATAATTCTACAATGTCTACAAGAATTGTTGATTTATTTGCACCAATTGGGAAAGGGCAGAGAGCAATGATCGTTGCCCAGCCTAAAACGGGTAAAACCATGTTGCTTAAAGATATTGCCAACTCTATTGCAGCCAATCACCCTGAAGTATATATGATGGTCCTTCTGATCGACGAACGTCCGGAAGAAGTTACCGATATGGAAAGAAGTGTAAATGCCGAAGTAATAGCATCTACATTTGATGAAGCAGCGGACAAACACGTAAAAGTGGCCAACCTTGTTTTGGCAAAAGCTCAGAGAATGGTAGAATGTGGACATGATGTAGTGATATTGCTTGACTCTATTACGAGATTAGCAAGAGCCTATAACACCGTTACTCCAGCATCAGGAAAGGTTCTTTCCGGTGGGGTAGATGCCAATGCGCTTCACAAACCGAAAAGATTTTTCGGGGCGGCCAGAAAAATTGAAGGAGGTGGCTCATTAACGATTATCGCGACAGCGCTTATCGATACTGGTTCTAAAATGGACGAAGTAATCTTCGAAGAATTTAAAGGAACAGGGAACATGGAACTTCAGTTGGATAGAAAAATTGCCAACAGAAGAATTTATCCTGCGATTGACCTTGTATCTTCAAGTACGCGTAGAGATGACCTTCTCTTAGATGAAGTTACTTCTCAGAGAATGTGGATCTTCAGAAAGTATCTTGCTGAAATGAATCCTGTAGAAGCGATGGAATTTGTCAATAAAAACATCAGAGGAACTTTAAATAATGAAGAATTCATGATGTCTATGAATAAATAGATTAATTTAATTGTTAATTAAAAAGCACGGAAATCATTTGATTTTCGTGCTTTTTTGTGCTTGCGGGTTTTTAATGTTTTGCTAAATTGTGATAGCGTTAAGGATTATCAGATTATATTCTTTTTTTTTCAAATTGGTTTTCGCGATGTTTTAGACTGAAACAACCGTCATCTTCCTGCTTCTGTCTTCCCACGTGTAAAATTTAATTCATTCTAAATCAATATATCAATGTTAAAGATTTATTAAAGTAATCCCCAGTATTTGATAATCCCTTAAATATTGGTTAAATTTGGATATAACATTAAAAATAAAATTATGTCATTTGAATTACCAAAATTAGGATATGCATATGATGCATTGGAGCCGACTATCGATGCAAAAACTATGGAGATCCATTATACAAAACATCATCAGGCTTATATTGACAATTTAAATAAAGCAATCGAAGGAACTGAATTAGCAGGGAAAACTATTGAAGAGATCTGCCAGACAGGAACTGACAAACCAGCAGTAAGAAATAATGGAGGAGGACACTTCAACCACTCTTTATTCTGGGAAATTTTAACTCCGGGCGGAAGCAATGAGCCTGTAGGAAACGTAAAAGCTGCTATCGAAGCTTACGGTGGTCTTGAGAAATTCAAAACTGATTTTTCTGATGCTGCTAAAACAAGATTCGGTTCAGGATGGGCTTGGTTGGTTAAAAATGCGGACGGATCTGTATCTGTTTCTTCTACGCCAAACCAGGATAACCCATTAATGCCTGTTGCAGACGTTAAAGGAACTCCTGTTTTAGGATTAGACGTTTGGGAGCATGCTTATTACTTAAACTACCAAAACAGAAGACCTGACTATGTTTCAGCTTTCTTTAGCGTAGTAAACTGGGATAAAGTGGAGGAGTTATTCAATAAATAATTTTTATTTATTATAAAAGTAAAAGGTTCAGAAGAAATTCTGAACCTTTTTTATTGTTATTTAAATGTATTGGATCATTGAACCGGTATGGTTGAAAAAAATTATCTTGTAGCATCACTTGGGGAAAGCCTGTTCATTTTCAATCCATATTTCCAGCTTACATAAGCAAAAACCTGATACAGCTTGTATTCAAATTTAATCCCGTAGTTTTCTCTGGAGTTGTAATCTATTCCGGATTCAATGATATTCCGGTATTTCCCTGAACTGTAGTAAGAATTCCATTCAGTAACCAGAAATGTATTCTTTGTTTTCAGATATGATTCGGAGTACTGGCTCATCGGTTTGGCTATAGCGTTCAAAAAGTAATCGAACTGGGTATCAATCACTGTGAGATCCCACTCGCCATCATCATTTTTAGAAGGCTTCATTTCGGACTTCTCTTCATCTTTCTTAGGTGTGTTTTGAGAAAAACAACTGAAAGGAAGAAACGTAAGGAGTACTATAACGATGAGATTTTTCATAATAAAACATTGATATATAAAATAAGCACTCAAAATGAGTGCCTAAGTTAATTTTTTATGGTTCTTTCTGAAGAATGACAAATGCCGGGAAGTGGTCACTGTATCCTCCTGTAAACTGGTCTCCGTTCCAGGATCTGAAAGGATAGCCTTTATAATTTCCTTCTTTATTGACTAAATAAGCCGGAGCAAAGATTTCAGCTTTGTACACTGAGTATTCTTTTGTTACCTGATCGGATACTAAATTTTTAGAAACAATGATCTGGTCAAACAGGTTAGGTGCATCCTGATAAGCTAGTGATGCAATACCTTTCTTATATAGAGGATACATTAGGTTGAGGTAGGGTGTTGTCTCGCTTAAGTCCTTAGGATTGGCAACAGCTTTTAAATGATTTTTTAAACTTGCACTCACCGGATCATCATTAAAGTCGCCCATTGCAAAAAGTTTTGTAGAAGGGTCTGCTGTTCTGATGCTGTCCATTTGTTGTTTCAATAGAGCTGCAGCTGCATTTCTTTTTGGCAATGAAACCGCTTCACCACCTCTTCTTGAAGGCCAGTGGTTCATAAAGAAGGCTACTTTTTCATTATCAAGGAAGCCAGTTACTATAAGGATGTCCCTGGTATATTCTCTTTTACCGTCATCACCGAAAACTTTCAGTTCTTTTTTCAAAGAGTTGGTTACCGTGAATCTTCTTTTCTGATAGATCAGGGCTACATCAATACCTCTGTAGTCATAAGAATTGTAATGTATGATTCCGTAATCATATTTAGCAAGAGCAGGTTGCTTTACAAGATCTTCAATCACCTGTCTGTTCTCTACTTCGATAAGTCCTACCACAGCAGGAGCTGTTTTTGTATACTGTGCACCAAGTTCAGCAATTACTTTGGCTTCGTTGGTAAGCTTTGCTTTGTAAATTTTAGTATTATAATTTTTGCCGCTTTTAGGGGTGAATTCTTCAGAGCCGCTTTGGTATCTTACTGCTTTTTTACCTTTTAACGCTCCGTCGCTCCATTGTCCTTCATACTTTTCTGCTTCTAAAAACTGAATGGAATCAATCGGGATGCTTCTGTGGAAAGCCGGATTACGGATGTCTTTAGTACCATCAATATAATCTGCAGAACGGATAGTGTCCCAAAGGTTTTCTACATTCAAAAAGCCAACAGCAGCCACTTTTCGCAGTTTCCCCTGTTGTGCAAAAGCCATTACCGAAAAAACGATGGCTATAAAACTTATAAATCTCTTCATCCTCTAGAGTATTAAAATTATTTAAACGACAAATTTACCTTTTTTTAATTCAACCCATTTTAAATATTTGTAAATTTAAAACAAGATAAAATAATTCTCTTATATAATGAATCATAAAAGCTTGCAATGTTAAGAAAAAATAATGTTAAAAAAGTTGTTAATTCTAAATTTTGACTAAATTTGTGCCCCCAACTTTTAAACTGTTGAAAACTAATAAGAAAAGTATTAAAAAAAATAAATATACTCATGATTAAAAAACTATCATTAGTCTCTTTATTTACTTTACTTCCAGCTTCATTCTATTTTGCGCAGACTACTGTATTCGCGTATCTTAAGGATGCTGATGGAAAGCCTGTTGAAAGGGCAGAAGTAGATCTTAAAGGGAGCGAAAATGATGTAACGGCTGATAAAATTGGATACTTCCAGTTTGTAGACCTGCAGCCGGGCCATTATCAAATTATGATTACGAAACCAAACTTCGAAACCAAAATGATGGAGTTTGACGTAGCTGATGAGAAAAGAAAGGATCTGGGGATTGTTACCCTATATTCTAATCTTACAAGCGCAGATCAAGGTTTAGCGATTATAGACAGCGATGGTGATGATGACGGCGACAGCGGTCAGGCTTCTACAGTAGGTTTGCTACAATCATCAATGGATGTATTCAGTAGAATTGCTGCGTTTGATTTAGGATTTTACTGGTTCCGTCCAAGAGGTATCGATGGAAGAACAGGTGAGTCTATGCTGAACGGTGTTTCTATGGTGAAATCTGATAATGGTAATGTTGACTTCAGCAACTGGGGTGGGCTAAACGAGATCACGAGATATCCGGAAATCGCGTCTAACCATTCCCCGTCTGAATATGCTTTTGGTGGAAACAGCTCTGTTGTTTATAAGAACACAAAAGCAAGTGAGTATAGAAAAGGATTCCAGTTTACACAATCCTTAACTAACAGAAACTACAGAAACAGAACCTCTTTACGTTATACCTCAGGAATGAGCAAGAAAGGATGGGCGTTTACTGTAATGGGAGCAAGAAGATGGGCTGAAGAAGGAATCCAGGAAGGAACTTTCTATGATGCTTACGGTGCTTACCTGGGGATAGAAAAGAAATTCAGTGACAGCCATACGATTACATTCAATGCGATCGGTGCACCATACAGAAGATCTACAGCCAGTCCAAGTACTCAGGAAGTCTATGACTACAGAGGGGTACATTACAACTCTTACTGGGGTTGGCAGGATGGAGAAAAGAGAAGCGAAAGAGTCCGAAAAGGATTCCAGCCACTTTTCCAGGTTCAGGATTTCTGGAAAATCAATAAGAATTCCAGCCTTTGGACGACTGCATCTTACCAGTTTGGAAAAGATAAAGGTTCACGTTTAGACTGGAATGGTGTTACCAATCCTTCTCCTGCCTATTATAGAAATTTACCGAGTTATTATCTTAACAGCATTGTTTATAATACAACCAATGGGACAGGGATACCTGATCCATCCCAGTATAACACTCTGTTGGATGCATATAATACAAGTTTATCAAACTGGCAGAATGGAGATCCGAATGTTACTCAGATCAACTGGGGACAGATCTACGCCAACAACCAAAAGAACGATGCTGCAGACCAGGCTGAAATGACCCGTCTTTACGGAATATCAGGGAAGCGTTCTAAAATATATCTGGTAGATGATGTAAGCGATGATAAGATCTTCAACGCTGGGACACACTACACGTACAACTTTAATGACCGTACGAAGTTTATCATGAACGTTTCTTATCAGAACTATAAATCTGAGCTTTACCGTGAAGTGAAAGATCTTTTAGGGGGTGATTATGCTATCGGTGTAGATCCATTTAAAGAATCAGCTAAGCCGGGTTCTACAGGATTCTATAACACGTTGGATCCTAACGTTCAGTTGAGAGTGGGAGACCGTATGACTTACAACTATATCCTGAGAAGACAGGAAGCAAAGGTAAATCCGGGACTGAAATTCTCTACAGGTAATTTCGATGTATTCGTTTCTGCTATGGCGGGATATTCTTCTTCAAACAGAGAAGGTCTTTTCAAGCATTATTTATATGAGAACTCTTACGGGAAAAGTAAAGATTACAATTTCTGGAACTTCGGTCTGAAAGGACAGGTGGTTTACCGTATCAACGGGCGTAACTTCTTAGTATATAACGGAGCGATGTACAACCAGGCACCATTCCTGGAAGATTTGTTTATCAATCCTAGAATTAACGCACTTGTTAATCCTAATATCAGAAGTACCGTATATACTGCCAATGATTTAAGTTATGTAATCAATACACCTTTCCTTAAATTAAGAGCATCTGGATATATTGTAGATACACAGAATGAAACCAATGTACAGAGATTCTTTGCAGACGGAATTCAATTGAGCAGTACCAATCCAGACGGATCTGTTTCTCAGGTACAGAGTGCATTCGTTACTCAGGTAATGTCCAATGTTGAGAAAAGAAATATGGGGGTTGAATTAGGTGTTGACCTGAAAGTTCTTCCTACTTTATCTTTACAGGGTCTTGCGAGTTTAGGTGAGTATACGTACAGAAATAATCCTGAAGTGTATCTGGTTTCTGATGCGTCAGGAAGTAGCGTGACTTCTTTTGGAAAGTCTTATTTGAAAGATTATAAGCAAGGGGGAACTCCTCAGCGTGCTTTCTCTTTAGGTTTCCGTTATAATAACCCTAAATACTGGTGGATAGGAGCAAACTGGAATTATTTTGATAACAATTATCTGGATCCGGCTCCGGCTTTAAGAACCAATAACTTTATTCAAAACCCATATTCAAGTACACCTTACCTGGGCCTTACTGATGGTGAAGTACGTGATATGCTGAAGCCTGTACAACTTCCTTCTGCATTTTTCTTAAATGCTAATGCAGGAAAATCATTCATGATTGGAAAGTATTATATATTATTGACGGCTTCTGTGAATAATATCTTAAATAACAAAAGGTTCATTACCGGAGGTTTCGAGCAGACCAGAGAAACGAAAGCTAATGATTTTGCTGCTGACTACTATGGTGGAGCACCTTCTTTCGGACCGAAATACTGGTACACTCAGGGACGTTCGTACTTTGTTAACTTACAATTCAGATTCTAATAAAAAATAAAAAAATAACAATGAATAATTTCACTAACTTTTTCAAAACGACATTCGTAGCAGTAGGTGTACTGTCTGCATTGTCTTCTTGTGTAAAGAATGATGATTGGGAAACACCTCCCATCGTTTGTTCAAATAAATTCGAGGCGCCTACCATTTCAATGGCTGATTTTGCCGCTCAGGCTCCTGCTACAGGATATAAATTAATTACTACAGATCAGATCTTCGACGGGTATATTGTTTCTTCTGATGCTCAGGGGAACTTCTATAAAACCATCTCTTTCCAGGATAAAACAGTTAATCCTACAGTAGGTCTTCAGATCGAAGTGGATAAAGCAAGTAACTTTGCTGATTTCCCGGTTGGGGCACACATCAGAATTAATGCGAAAGGATTACGTTTAGGACTTGACAGAGGGTCTATTAAACTTGGTTCTGAAGATCCGAACTTTGCGATCGGTAGAATTCCTCAGGCACTTGTTGGAAGATATGTTTCAGGAGTATGCTCAGGAAATGGGCTGGATATCCAGACACTTGTCCCTACAAAACTAAATTCATTAAATGATGCAAAGCAGGTTAATTTGATCAACACTTTAGTGACAGTATCTGATGTACAGTTCAATATCGGTGAGATCTTTCCGGTTCAGAAAAAATATCTTGATTATGATGCCGGAAACCAGGGATTGGATACGGATAGAAATATTGAAGATAAATTAGGAGGTACTGCAGTGATCAGAAACTCGGGATTCTTCAAGAGTGGAGGTGAACTTGTACCAAAAGGAAATGGTACCGTTACTTTCGTAGTAAGCAGATACAATACTACATGGCAGATGCTGATCAGAAGCTTATCTGATATTAACTTCACTGGAACAAGAGTAGATGCAACGCCGCCAAAAGGAGGTACTGAGATCGCTTATTCTGGTTCATTCCTTGAAAACTTTGAAAGCTATTCACTGACGCCTACTAACCTGGAAGTATATCCTAGGTATGTAAATGATGCGGTATTAGGAAACAGATACTGGCAGTTAAAGATTTTCAGCAGTAATAAGTATATCCAGTTGGGAGCTAACTCCGGTTCTGGAAACTATTTAACTTATTTTGCTGTACCTGTAGATTTTACAGCAGCCAATACAGTGAAGTTTGATGTTAATGTTGGATTCTGGAATGGTAATGCTTTAAAAGTTTACTATACCACCAACTATACACCACTTGGAGATATTACAACGGCAACGAAAACAGATATTACATCTGCATTTACAATTCCTCAGACGCCTGTTAGTGGTTACGGAACATTAGCTCCTGCGGGAACTTATACGTTACCTGCTGGATTAACGGGTAACGGATTTATCCTGTTTGAATATACCGGAGCATCTACCGGTGTTACCACTACTGTTCAGTTAGACAATATTCAGGTTCAGTAATCAATCTGATATTTTAAATACTGGCCGTCTTTTAGGAGACGGCCTTTTTATGTTGCGATAATTCATTTAACTTTGTCTTAAACGTAATGCCATGCAGGAAGATAAAATAATAAGGGGAATATTGATAACAGGAGTAGCGCTCCTTTTTATCTACTTATTTTTCTTTAAGTTGAGGATCGGTCCGCCTAATCAGCAGGGCAAACGCATGATAGAAGTCACATAAGATAGTATATAATTGTTTGATAATAAATAATTTATCATTAGTTTGTTGAGATAAAATATTGTATATTCATCTGATAATCAATAAATTAATTCATTAT